>JAXMBQ010000037.1:0-66958 GCA_046349815.1 Pirellulales bacterium
ATGCATTTTCCAATACGAAGCGCAAGAAGATTTAATTCACGATGTTGACTCGCGAGATGGCCATTTCGACCTTTCAGAACAATCGCATCGTCCCCGATCGATTGACTCGAGCTCGACATGCGCACTATCCCGATTTGGCGGCGCGGATGCTGGATGTCTACCGCAACGGAATCGGCTGCACACGAGAAGAACTGCATCGCGATCTACGAGCCGTCTTCAGCGACGAAGTCGATTGCCCCGTGCGTCGCATCGAAGCTTTCTGCAAGCTACTCGATGAAGAGTCGGAGTACGAACATGAATCGGGAACGCGAGCCGCCGAACTGCGCATCAAAGTGTTCCGAGCTGCAGCTCGCCTTCATCCTCTGGTCGTCGAAGCCGACCCGTGGTTCGAGCATGAGGAGTCGACCGCCAAAGAACAAATCGCGGCCGAGCTCAATACGACCTGGCCGGAGCTCTCTTCCAAACTCTTCTGCGACCTGTTGCAGTTTCATCGCTTGAAATCGTTCCATGACGACTTCACACCGCGGGATCTGTTGGCTCGTTATAACGTCGCGCAGGTGCAAGTCTGCTTGTTCGATGCCGTAAAAATGAAAGTGCAGGTGCAGACCGATTTCAAAGAAGTACTGCGATATGCCAAGCTCGCCGGCCTCATGCATCGCATCGAACGTTCGGGTGAAGGATATGTACTTGAGTTCGATGGTCCGGCATCGTTGCTGCAGTCGACGCATCGCTACGGTACTGCCATGGCGAAGTTTCTGCCCGGACTGCTCGCCTGCCGCCGCTGGCGAATGAAAGCGCTGCTGAAGATCGCACGGTGGAATCGCCACGCGGTTATGGAGCTCGATTCCGATTGCGGTTTATCGAGCCGAACTGCGGTAGTTCAGGACTTCGACAGCTCGGTGGAACAGAAATTCGCTGAGAAGTGGGGAACCGAACCGCGCGAAGGTTGGTCGCTCGAGCGCGAAAGCGAGATCCTTCACGCAGGTCAAAAAGTCTTCATCCCCGACTTCACTTTCCAACACACCGACGGTCGTCGAGTCTGCCTCGAGATCGTCGGCTTTTGGACACCCGAGTACCTGCAGCAAAAGCTTGCGACGCTCGAGACATTTCGCGAGCATCGCTTGCTGTTGGCTGTACAAGAATCGTCTTCCGAGATGTTCGAAGGTCACTCGGAAAAGCTCGTCCGCTATAAGACAGTACTGAAAGTCGACGCGGTGCTTGAGAAGCTAAGAAACTTTGAGGCGAGCTAAAGTCGACTTTCGTAATGTCGACTTTCGCTCCGGCGAAAGTTCGCTCGCATCACTATCCCGCCTCACGTTTACCTTTCGATACTCCTTACACGTCCGCGCGTCCTTTGGCGGAGCCAAAGGCGACATTGTTTCAAAGTCGACTTTCGCTCCGTCGAAAGCTCGCTCGCATCACTATCTCACGTCGCGTTTAACTATCCGATGCAGCGAGCTTTTTCTCGGCGTCCTTTGGCGGAGCCAAAGGCGACATTGGTTTACTGCTTCAGCTTGATGTTCTTGAACTGAACAACCATCGGCGGGCCGACGTGGATTTGCAGAGCGAGGATACCTTTCGCCTTGAACTGCTCCTTGTCGTTGTCGATCGTTTCCGACATCAGAGTACCGTTGATGTAGTGGCTGAGCGTATGCCCTTTGGCAACAACTCGGTAATGATTCCAATCACCGTTCTTGAAGAGTTTCTTCAAGTCGGCGTCTTCGGCGAAACGCTCTTCTTTCTTTTCGCCCGATTCGCTGTAGGACGTACGAGTCCCGCGCTGAGCCATGATGCCGCGCTTGCCCCGTTCTTCGTAGTTAATGCCGGCGTACTGCAAGCTGAAATCGAGGTCGGCTTGATATCCGCCGACGATGAACTTATCAGCATCGAACAGCTTGCTGCGATACTGAATGCCGGAGTTGCCGCCGGTGATCTTGTAATCGCATTCGAGTTCGAAATCGGCGACTTCACCTTCCCAAACGAGAAACGTGTTATAGGTCAGTTTGTTTTCATTGGTGGTCGTACCGGTGATGGCACCGTCTTTGACGGACCAACGATGCGCGTCGCCTTTCCAACCGGTCAAATCCTTGCCGTTGAAAATATCTTTGAAACCTTCCTGAGCGTTGGCCGCAGCGGAGAGAGTAAGCGCGGCAACCAGAGTCAACATGAATCGACGAAGCATAGTTGGGGATTCCTTGAGGTGGGATGCAAACAAGCAAAGACCCCGCCATCTTACTTGCCGCCGCCACGCGCCGGGAGTCCCGGCGAAAAGACAATGCCGAACACGCACGAAACTAGAGCTACAATAGAGTGAATTGCCGCGACGATCGCCGCGTAGATCCTAAACTTCAGACCAATAACCGAACCCACGTGACCGACGAAGACCGACCGAATTCCGTTTCAGCCGTTCCCCGCCGCTCGCGACTTCGCCTGTGGTTTTCTCGCGCCGCTATCGCAGCCATATACGCCTACGTAACAGCCGTCCTCGTTTCGAGGCTGAATGTCAGCATCGAACTACTCGCCCACTTTGTCGTCCATGCGCTCGTGGGAACAAGCATTCTCTTTCTGCTGCTGCTCCGAATCGGAAGCACAAAAGAAAAGATCGCTTGCGCTATCCCGCTGCTCTATCTGCTGTTTCTTACCGAACCGTGGGCCGTGTGGTTACCCATTCCGCTGCAACCCAAGTTGTCGGCCGATCGATCGGAGACTGTGCGAGTGCTGTCGTGGAACATTCTGTACACCAATCGAAACGACGATGAGATGCGATCAGTTGTCGAGTCGCGTGAGACCGACATTCTCATCTTGATCGAAGTCTCGCCCTCATTGCTCGAAGGCCGCCAGTGGCTGCGCACCGACAAGCCGTTCGGTACCGAAAAGCCGGCGTGGAGAGGTGCGGGTATCGCGGTCTTCACGCGTCGCGAGGACATAACGCTCGAGACAAAGTTCTTCTACGACGAGAACTTGCCTTCGATCGTGATCGATATACCGGCAAGTGACGGGTCGCGGCATATGAAGCTGGTCGCCATGCACACAGCATCGCCGATGCCTCCCAGCCGAGCCATACCGCGCGACCTGCAACTGGCCGCGTTCCGCCAATGGGCTCAAGAGCAAGACTGTCCCGTGTGTCTCATCGGCGATCTCAATACGACGCCGTGGACTCAAGGTTATAAGGAGCTCGAAGCGGCGGGCTTCTTTGATTCATGACGCATCGGAGCCGCAACTGCGCCAGTTGGCCGGCTCAGCTCGGAATGTTCGGCATCCCCATCGATCATGCCGACGCGAGGCGAGTTGTTACATATCGTCGATCAGCCGATCACCAGCGGATCCGACCATCGCCCCTTGTTTGTCGATCTGCAGTTTTAATGACTTGCACTTCAATTGAGTCAACGGCCCGGCCGTACGGCTTCGCCGTTACGCTCAAGAAATACAAACCCCAAGTCGTCTTTTGCCCAAAGTCGCTCGCTCCCGCGAAAGGACGCGCCCTGCCAACCACCTTTCCCTAACCACCATCTCCAGCGCCAAACCCCAACCCTACCCGACAACCTTCTTCACATGCACGCGCTCGATCCACTCCTGCTCTCGCAGCGTGTCATCGAGTGGCCGACGATCATACCCCAGCTCGCGAACGGCCTTCCCTGAATCGTAGGCATGATGCAGCCTCCCATCGCGATGACCGCCGTTGACAGTACCTTCCGGCCGACCTGTGACACGGCGAACGCGATCCATGACACCCACAAAAAACGGAATCACACTCGTGCGCATGCGATAGACTCTCTGTCTTCAAACCCATCGCATTCAACATTCGAGTCCATAACTCCGTGGCGGATATTCTCCCCACCGAGAATGTAATGCTCGCCTCGTCGCCCATGAGCGATCGAATTCGCGATGGCCTTTGCAGCATCGCGCGCATCACACACACTGGCTGAACCGCTCGGCGCAACAGCGGCAGGCATGCGTGCGAGCCCCAGAAACATCTGACCGCTCGAAGGCTTCCAATCGTACGGAGCGAGCATGAATCCAGGATGAATAATCACTGCGTCCAGTCCCGATTGCACGGCATCCGAAACGACTTGTTCCGATTCTCGCTTGCTGATGACATAAGTGCACTCAACCTTGGGCAAGCCGCTCGCAGTTTCATCAATAGGGAGTGAACAGTCGATTGCTGCAGGCAACGTGTCGACGGTAGATACATGAATTAATCGGCTGCCGTGGCGGCGGCAGGCCTCCACGATCTTACGCGTTCCTTCGACGTTGACGCGCCGCGCTTCCTCCAGTCGCGTCCAGCCGATATGGATCAAAGCCGCGCTATGAATGACGGCTCGCGTTCCCGCAACCGCGCGATCGATGGCCGCTTCGTCATCGAGCTCTCCTTCGATGATCTCGATGTTCAAGCCGTCCAGCTCGCGCCGTTTCTTGCCGGCTCGGACCAGCACCCGCACCTGTTCGCCGCGCGCGACCAATTCTCGTACGCAGCAATTGCCGAGCAGCCCCGTCGCTCCCGTCACCAATATCACTTTCCGTTCTCCGACGATTTTTCGAGCTGATCACTCACGTGTAACCGGGAATTAAAGCAGCGGGGACCAACCGCACATCGACGACTGTTCCCATCTGCTATCGATCGTACTCCTGCTCTTCATCCCCGACTTGACCTGCCTGAGGTTGCCAACGATCAAAGCCGCGGGCCAGCAAGAAGATGAAGATCATACAGGAGACAATCACTCCGACTGAACCTCCGACGAGCCAAATGCGATAAGTGCTGCCGAAACAGAGCCTCGCCAGCAACGCACCCAATCCTCCCAAGATCAATGTCGGCACGAGCATCACACTGAACAACCACACGCTCAACATGGCTCGGCCTGCAGCCAGCGCGTCGCGTTGTTGTAAAGCTCGCGGCTTGATGATGTTCCACAACCCCAGCAAATTGATCGTCAGAGCAAGGATATAGCCGACCGGCAACAGCGCAGCGGCAGTCAGCAACACATCCGTGGTTTGATCTTTCAACAATAAGAGGAACATCGCCGTCACCGCGAGATGGTTCACCATCAGCGGCAACATCGGACCGGCCGAGAGTCCCACCACAATTCGCCAACTCGGCAATGGCAATTGTTTGAACGTTTCGCGATGCGCGGGAGGCCCGAGGAACGCCACCGGTAGTTGCAATAGCAGCAGGAAATCTGCATAGCTGACGAGCCCCGCCATCCAACCGAGCCCCGCCATGCCGCTGATTCGTTCGCGATTGACGGCCATCGGCGCCACGAGCACCACGCCGACGATGGCTGATGTGTAAAGCATGAATCGCGGCAACATGCGGAACGACTGCAGCATTTCGAGCCAAGCCACGGATCCGATGCCGCCCCAGCGACCGAACTCGGGAAGAGTAAAACGTCGAAGCAAACGACTGCTTCCACCTGCACCGCTGCGCAAGTTCGCCTGCCGCCGCGCGACAGCTTGATCCGTGCGCTCGACCGCTGCTTCTCCGAAGGCACCGCCGACAAAGTAGATGGCGAGTATCAGCAACAAATAGATCGGAGCTCGCATCAATACTTCCAGCGGTACGACCGGCCAGAACGTGCGCTCTTGCAGCGGAGCAAACAACCAGCGCACGGGAGGTAAGACAATTTCACCGACTGAAGTTTCGGACGCTGCGGCTGCGACTTTCGAAAACGTGATCGGCTCGCTTCCTGCACCGACATCGCGAAGTGCTTGCCCGACCATAGCAAACAGCGCCGCCAGCGCGAGAACCGAAAAGGCTCGACGCATGAACTTCACGATGCGCGGCAGCGCTTGGCGAGCGCTCAGCGACGCAAATATACCGACTAGCAATGAAAAGCTAAGCAACATCCAGATACCGGTGATACCGGCAGGCAGGTTCGGCATGTAGGCCCAGCCGACACCGGCGAGCACGATCGAACTGATCAGCGCGCGATAAGCCAAGCGAATCAAGTTGAGCGTAATGATGTCGCGAGCCGTGAAAGGGCCGCCGATGAGGAAATGAACCTCGGCGGGTCGCATGACCAGGCCTCGATCGGCGGCAGCGGTGAGCCACGTCACCAATAGATAGAGCAGCGCCCAAAAGGGCATGGCTGAACCGAAGCGAACGCTCTGCAGTTCTTGACCGCCGGCTCGCGCCGCACTGAGGCTGATGGCTTGTCCGCCGATAATCATGCCGATGAAGATCAAGACAAACAGGGCGAGCACGATGCGACGCCAAGTGCTCTTGCCGCGCACGAGATTGCGTAGACCGCTGCGAGCATCCAGGCGCAACAAAAACCACAAAGCCGGATGCATCATCCGCGTTCACCGCTCGCAAGCTCAGCGGGCTGAACCGCGCGAAAGAACACATCTTCGAGCGACCCGGAAACGCCGTATGTCTGTTGTGCTTCGGCTAATGTTCCCGAGAAGAGACAGCGACCGCTGCGCATGATGACCAGATGCTGCGTGATGTCTTCGACCAGTGCCAGCAAGTGACTACTAACCAGTACCGTCGCGCCGGCTGCGGCGCGTTCTTTCACCGATTGCTTCAGCAGGCGAATTGCGGCGGGGTCGAGACCGGTAAGGGGTTCGTCGAGCAAGATCACTTGCGGGTTGCGAAGATAAGCGCAGGCGATCGCCACTTTCTGTCGCATGCCGCGAGAGAGTTCACCGGCGGGCGAGGTCCGCTTGCCGGTGAGCTCGAACTGTTCCAAGAGCTGTTCAGCGCTCGATTCGAACTGAGGAACCGAGTAGGCCGAAGCGATGAACTGCAGATGCTCCCAGACCGTCAACGACTCGAACAGCGGCGGATCGTCGGGAACATAAGCGATCCGCTTTTTGACTTCGATCGGCGATTTGACCACATCAAATCCGGCGACGATGAGTTCGCCGGATGTCGGCCGAATGATGCCTGACAAAGTTCGCATCGTGGTCGTCTTGCCGGCTCCGTTGGGACCGATCAAGGCCCCGACCGTTCCGCTCGGCAGCTGAAAACAGATGTCATCAGCCGCCGTTACCAGAGGATACTCTTTGCGGAAGTTCGTTACGGCAATCAATTCACGTTACCTTCCTTGTCAGCCGAACTATCAAGTTTGTCGCCCGAGCTATTCGGCAATATCGAATGCGTAGAGCAAGTCGTGATCGCGCAGGAAGAGTTTACCTTCGGCGATGACCGGGTGAGCCCAGATCTTGCCCTGTTTGCGAGGCAACTTGGTCTGCTCCGGCAGAGACAATTCGCCGACGGTTTTCCACGCCGATGTCGAGGGCTCGACCAAGAAGCACTTGCCTGAGGTATCTCCGTACACATAGATGCGCCCATCGGCAAAGGCGACCGATGCGCTGCCGTCATCACCCAAGCGTTGGTTCCAAACCATTTTCCCATCCTTGAGATTTTGGCATAGAAAACCGGCACCTTTCTTCACACCGAAAATGTGATCATCAACGAGGACCACGCCGCCGTGGTGATTTTGCATATCGTTGCTGAAGTACAGCTTCTCCGCTTTGATTCCGGAGCCTTCCTTCGAGAGCTTTACGAGAATGCTTCCCGTGTTGTAGTTCGAAGTGTGGTAGACCAAGTTGCCCGTGACAATTGGAGTCGGAATCGTGGCCGTATTGTTACCGCTGCCGTCGGCTTTCCACAGCACCTTGCCGTCGGTAGCGGAGAACGCAACGACACCTTTGGAATTGGCTGTGATGTACATCGGCACACCTTCGACTGTGTGCTTGATCACGGAGACATAGTGGGCGCCTTCTTCATAATCAGTGCTGCCGAAGATCTTTTCACCGCTGGTGATATTCAGTCCGACGAGATATTCCTTGCCGCCGGGGCAAACGATAACACGGTCACCGTCCACAAGAGGTGATTCGCTGTATCCCCACTTAGGCATCGTACCGCCGAAGTCATTCAGCAAGTTACGCTTCCATTCGACTTTACCGGTGGCTGCTGCGAGGGATAGCAGATTACCGCCATCGTCAAGAACAATGACTCGATTACCGACGACGGTCGGTGTACTGCGAGGACCGCCGCCCCAACCGTGCGCATAAGCATCGTCTTTCACTTCGTCGCCGGTGACTTGTCGCCACAGTTCTTTACCTGTCTTGCTATCGAGAGCGATCGCATAGTTCTTGCCGTCTTGCATGCCCAACGTATAGAGCTTGCCATCGACGACGGCGGGAGACGAAAAGCCGAAGCCTGCCTCTTTGAAAGTCCACACGACTTTCGGTCCGCCGTCCGGCCAGCTTTGCTTCAAGCCGGTGGCTGGGCTCTTGTGATCGCGGTTCGGTCCGCCCCACTGAGCCCAATTGTCCTTGTCTGCAGCCATGCCGGAAGAAACCAGCGAAAGACCGCAAAGAGCAGCGGCCAGCAACGTCTTGATCGAACGCTTCATTGTTCGTATCGCTCCCGAGTGAATTCAAAATGAGTGTTATAAAACGCCGCCATTGTATGCCGCCTGCCGCACTTTTTGCAGGCTGCTTGCATCTGGCTTGAGCGAACGGGTTTGAGATCGGAATGCGGATGGATCAACTGACACGCTCCGCTGAGTCCGTTAAATTGAGGCGATGAAACATGCAACTCAACCCCCGCCCGACGTTTGCGAACTCACCGCAAAACTGAACCCTGAACAGCGTACAGCCGCCAAACACGGTAACGGTCCGCTACTGATCATTGCAGGGGCCGGTTCAGGCAAAACAAACACGCTCGTCCATCGCGTGGCTTATCAAATCTCCCAGGGATTGCCTCCCAATCGCATCATGCTGCTGACCTACACACGTCGAGCCGCAGTGCAGATGCTGGAACGCTTGCGCAAGTTGGTCGACGAGCCCGGTGAGCTCAACGGACTCTGGTCCGGTACGTTTCATGCCACCAGCGTCAGGCTGCTGCATACATTTGCCGAAACGATCGGTCTGCCTGCTCGCTTCACGATCCATGATCGATCCGATGCCGAAGACCTGCTCGATACACTGCTGAAGAAACTGAAAGATAAAGCCGGCGACAAATCCTTCCCGAAGAAGGGAACCGCCCTGAGCATGCACAGCTATCAGGTGAACAGCCAATGGCCGATTAAACGCGTGCTCGAAGAGCAGTATCCCGAATACTCTCATCACTCTGCGGCTCTCAGCAAACTGTTCAAAGAGTATCAAGCTGCGAAGAAGCACTTAGGAGTCGTCGACTATGACGACTTGCTTCTCTACATGCGCGATCTTTTGCAACATCCGGAAGCCGGCCCGAGGATCGCAGAACGCTTTCAATCTGTGTTGGTTGATGAGTACCAAGACACCAACGTGTTGCAATCGGAGATTCTCACGGCTCTATGTCCCGGCGGTCGCGGTTTGACCGTAGTCGGTGACGACGCGCAGTCGATCTATTCGTTCCGCGCGGCGACGATCGAAAACATCTTGAGCTTTCCCGATCAGTTCCCCGGCACGACGACAATCAAGCTCGAACGCAACTATCGCAGTACTCAGCCGCTGCTCGATGCATCGAATGCGCTCATTGCCATGTCGAAGATGCTCTTCCCGAAAAAGCTGTGGAGTGAAAAACGCCGCGGTCCACGTCCGCAACTGGTCAGTTGCTACAACGACTACGAAGAAGCGGAGATGATCGTCAAGCGTATCCAGCATCATCGCGAAGAAGGGACACCCTGGCATGATCAAGCCGTGTTGTTCCGCGCGGCTTATCAATCGCTGGCTCTCGAAACCGAGCTGGCTCGCAACAAGATCCCGTTCGTAAAGTACGGCGGATTGAAGTTCGCAGAAGCGGCTCACGTCAAGGACTTGTTGGCTTACTTGCGGCTAGCAGAGAACATGCGAGACACAGTCTCCGCACTGCGTATCCTGATGCTCGTTCCCGGCATCGGTCCGAAGAAAGCCGGGCAATGCGCCGACCTTCTATCGGTATCGACCACCGGCATGGATGTATGGCGACAAGTCAGACCGCCGACAGCGGGCGCTGCGACTTGGAAGTCGCTGGTCGAGCTGCTGTGCAATCTCGCAGCGGACAAACCGAAGCAGTTGCGCGAGCAACTGGTCGCCGTGATGGATCATTACGTGCCGCTGATGCAGGATCGCTATGACAATGCACAGCTTCGACAACGCGATCTCGATCAACTGGTCGAGATGGCCGATCGTTTTGAATCGCGACAACAGATGCTCATCGACTTAGCCATCGATCCACCGTCGAGCACAGCCGACCTTCCCGACGAGCGTCGAGCCAAACAGAAAGAACCGCCGCTGGTTTTAAGCACGATACACTCGGCGAAGGGACTCGAGTGGAAAGCGGTCTACGTGATGGGGGCAACCGCGGGCAAGATGCCGATGGGCAAAGCATCAGGAACCACCGCAGGCTATGAAGAAGAACGACGGTTGCTCTATGTCGCGCTGACAAGAGCTGCCGAGTATTTGTATGTGAGCTATTCCGAGTCGGGTTCAGGCGGCAACTCGTGGTCGAGCTGGAATAGTTTCAACAGCGGCGGAGTAACGGAGTTCCTAGCCGGCGCGATCGCCAAGCAGTTCCAACAACAAACCGCCAAACGCCTGCGACCCTTGGAAGAGATCACCGTGAAGTAAATCGACTTTTGTCCAAAGTCGACTTTTGCTCCACAAAAGATCGCACACATCGCGCGGCTGAATCCGTCGGTTCGCCCCCGCCGCACCTTCGGCGTCCTTTCGCAGAGCGAAAGGCGACGTTGCGGAAACAGCAACTCAAAGCAATGTGCCGCTGTGCGACTTGAACCGACCAGCTCCATGTCTATCCAAAGCAGTCGGATCAAGTCGACGAAAAAGCGGCACACCGCCTATGTGCATATCGCTTGAACGTATCGCTCGCCGATGAGACGTGCTGCAACAGCACACCGCTGAAGCGCACGATCCATGCATCGAGAGACATCTAGTTCTTCGAAGGCTCCGCTGCGTTCGGATGCGTCTTCTGCCAATGTTTGTAGGCAGGGCGAATCTCGCGCATAGCAAGCCAATGGCCGTGCGTCTTCGACGTGCTGGATATCATTGTGGCCGGAGCGACTTCTCCCTTGCCGATACGATCCAACATCTCTGTTTCACAAATAGGCCCGACGGCCTTGTGGCTTCCGAAGAAGCCTGTCTTCATGTAATACCAGTCGGCTGACATAGCATTTCTCCCGACTCGATAGCGATCGAGCAAAAGGTAGGAGGGAGGAGCGTCTTCCGTGGTGACGGTAAGCAAACGGTGCTCACCACACCGTTCCGATACAGTTGTTGTCGGAAATTCCAACCGTGATTTCAAGTCGAATTCAACGATTCTTCAAACTGCGCACAAATAACCGCACCGAAACCAACTCTTCCTGGGGATTCCTGCCCATCGACCATTTCATCCCCGGACTCTCTGACAAACCCGGCCTTCGACATGGAGTTCCGCGCGGTTTCAGAGATTCTGCTCGAACAGGCGATTCGCCGCACGTCGTTCGTTTTTGCCGTTTCGCCCCGTGTTCGTAAACCGCGCGGGCCGCTATGTTTTTTAACGTCGCGCTGCCAACTTCGCGGCCTCACCGCAACTCTTGCTTGCGAGGCTGCAGGCGGATCACTCGCGCCGCTGCGCAGCAGGATGCACTTAACAGCTTGAACCGGAGTCCCCAGCTACCGTGACCCACAGTTTACCCCTCGGCTTTCAATACGCTTCCGCCGCAGCAGGCATCAAGTCCCGAGCCGGAGCGCGCGACGTGACGCTCATCGTCTCCGATCGTCCCGCCGCTGCCGCAGGCGTTTACACACAGAACCAAGTCGTCGCCGCGCCGGTTGTTCTCTGCCGCGGTCGCACTCCGATGCGAGATGCCCGCGCAGTCGTCGTCAACAGCGGCAATGCCAATGCTTGCACCGGCGTGCGCGGCATGCAAGACTCGCAGCGCATGTGTGAACTCGTCGCCGAACGATTGCCCTCGGCCTCTTCGGTTCGTCCCGATCAAGTGCTGGTGATGAGCACCGGAGTGATCGGTCGCTTCCTACCGATGGAGAAGATCGAACAAGGCATCACCGCAGCCGCCGGCAAACTGGCTGAAGGGGAACAAGCCTTCTTCGATGCTGCGGACGGCATTCTCACCACCGACAATGGTCGCAAGGTCACCAGCCGCAGCATGCAGACAGCCGGTCGTTCGATTCGTATCGCCGGTATGGCCAAAGGCGCGGGCATGATCGGACCGAATATGGCCACGATGCTCTGCTGTGTCGTCACCGACGCACCGATCGACAGCGAACAAGCGCATCGCTTGCTGAAGTACTGCGCTGATCGCTCGTTCAATAACATCAGCGTCGAAGGTCATACCAGCACCAACGACACGATGCTGCTGCTGGCAAACGGGGCCGCCGGCGGTGAGCCGCTGAGCGATTTGCAAGAAGCCGAGTTTGCCGAGCATCTGGATGCAATGTGCATCGAACTGGCGAAGCAGATTCCGGCTGACGGAGAAGGAGCGACGCACTTGATCGAAGTTGATGTGCGCGGCGCTCAGTCGGATGCCGACGCGCGCAAAATCGCCCACACTGTAGCAAGCAGCAACCTGGTGAAGTCCGCCGTCTTCGGCAGCGACCCGAACTGGGGTCGCATCGTTTCAGCAACCGGATACAGCGGTGTGCCGATCGATGTCAGCCGGCTCGAATTGCAACTGAACGGCTTGCTGCTCTTCCAGTGCGGTGAACCGGTAGCGTTCGAAGCCAAAGCAGCCAGCAAGCTGATCAAGGACAATCACTTGACCCATATCCTGCTGATCGTCGGCAACGGACCGGGAACATGCCGTCACTGGACGAGCGATCTGACGATCGATTACGTGCGATTCAACTCTGAGTACACGACATGAGCGAAAACGCCGGCGGTCCGCCGGGTACGATCTATGGAATCGGAACCGACATCATCGAGTGCGTGCGCATCGCACAGATGATCGAGAAGCACGGCGAAGTGTTTCTGAATCGCGTTTATACCAGCGACGAAATCGCCTACTGCTCGGTACGCAAAGCGGCCAATCAACATTACGCCGGACGCTGGGCTGCCAAAGAAGCAGTGCTGAAGGCGATCGGTACCGGTTGGTCGCGCGGCATCCAGTGGACCGATGTCGAAGTCGTGAACGCGGTCGGCGGTAAACCTCGTATCGTGCTCGCCGGAAAAGCGCTCGAGATCTGCCGTCAGCGTTCGATCGCGGAAGTCATGATCAGTATTTCGCATTGTCGCAACTATGCGATCGCGTATGCCACGGCCATCTTCGGACTGCCCTCGGATCATGCGTAATTGAAGTAACCAACTCACTAGAACACAACGCAACTTATTTCAGGTAGGCGAACGGCTATGGCTCGTAAGATGGTGCTGCTCACTTGGGGATATTCGAATCCGCGCACGGCCAAGACGGCCGCCGGGTTATTGCGATATTGTCCGGATGAGTGTGTGGCGGTTTACGATCCCGACAACGCGGGTCGCCTTGCACGCGAATTTCTCGATACTGGAGGAAACACGCCTATCATCGGTTCGCTTGCCGACGCCCCCGGCGCCGATACGCTCGTCATGGGCATCGCCCCTCCCGGCGGACGCATTCCCGATGCCTGGCGAGCCGTACTGCTGGAGGCGATCGATCGCGGCATGAACTTGCTCAGCGGCTTGCATGACTTTCTTTCCGACGATCCGCAATTGGTCGCAGCGGCCCAAGCCAAAGGAACACAGATCACCGACGTTCGAAAGAACAACTTCCGTCAGATTGCGCGTCGCAATGGACTAAATCCGAACTGCTGCCGTATTCACACTGTCGGTCACGACTGCAGCGTCGGCAAGATGGTGGTCAGTCTGGAACTCACCAACGGACTGAAGAAGCGAGGTACGGATGCTCACTTCGTCGCTACAGGTCAGACAGGCATTATGGTATCGGGCGGCGGTTTGCCTCTCGATTGCATCGTCGCCGACTTCGTCGCCGGCGCGGCGGAACAATTGGTGCTCGAAAACCAGCACCATGAAGTGCTACTCATCGAAGGGCAGGGGAGCCTCGTCCATCCGTCTTATTCCGGTGTAACGCTCAGCTTGCTGCACGGGTGTCTACCGCATGCACTGGTGATGGTCTTTGAAGCGGGCCGCGATGCTGTCGGAGGTATCGAACATGTACCGATCCCGAGCCTCGGACGCATGATCGAGTTGTTTGAAACAATGGCCAGTGTGCATCAACCCTGTAAGACGATCGGCATCGCCATGAATGCACGTCGCGTCGAACCGGCCTTGGCGGCAGAACATGCTAAGCGAGTCGAAGACGAGCTGCAGTTGCCGGTCGTCGATGTGCTCAAGCAAGGTCCCGATCGCTTGGTCGATGCGGCCGAAGCATTCATTCGTGCCGGCGAGTGGCGACAGTACGGCATGTAAGGTTATTCGTTTCTTTGGTCTCAACCGTTCTTCAGCGAGATTCGTCCGTGATCCAACTGAATCTGCATGCGTTCGACTTGAAACTGCGAGACCCTTTCACCATCGCTCGCAGCACGACCACCGTTCAGCCGACGCTGATCGTCGAGCTCGAGTACCAAGGCTTGCGAGGCTACGGGGAAGCGACGACGAATGATTACTACGGCGCGACGCTGGAGAACATGAGCCGACTGCTGCGCGAAGTCGCGCCGCGGCTGGCCGGCATGTCGCTCGACAATCCGGCAGAGATCTGGCAAGAACTCGATCCGGTGCTGCAAGCCAATCGCTTTGCGCAGTGCGCGCTCGACTGTGCAGTATGGGACTTGTGCGCGCAGCAACTCGGCGTGCCGCTCTACAAGCTTTGGGGCTTTGAAACCGACAGCCCGTGTCCTCCGACTTGTTACACTCTCGGCATCGACAAACCGGAAGTCATGCTCCGCAAGATGCAGGCGATGCCCGACTGGCCCGTCTATAAGGTCAAGCTCGATGAACGCGGCGGTATCGATATCGTGCGTTATCTGCGAGCTCACACGGAATCGATCTTTCGCGTCGACGCCAACTGCTCGTGGCAACCGGATCAGATTCTCGATCAAGCCGAAGCGCTCGCCGGACTCAATGTCGAATTGATTGAACAGCCTCTACCCGCAGATCGCTACGACGACATGCGACCGTTCAAAGGACGCAGCCCGCTGCCGTTGATGGCTGATGAAAGCTGCCAAGTCGAGGCGGATGTGAATCGCTGCATCGATTGCTTTGATGCAATCAATGTGAAGCTTGTCAAATGCGGCGGCCTGACTCCGGCCCGACGGATGATTGCTCGCGCCAAGCAGAATGGACTCAAAGTCATGGTCGGTTGCATGACTGAGTCAAGCATCGGGATCGCCGCCGGCGTTCACTTGCTGCCGCTATTGGACTGGGCAGATCTGGACGGCGCTCTGTTGCTCGCTGAAGACATCGCCGCAGGCATCCACTGGCAAGGCGGCCGCTGCATGCTCCCCGAAGCCCCCGGCCTAGGCGTCCGCTTGAAGCAGCGCTGACCAATGTAGGTCAATTATCCTCAATTGACCCCACTACCGTTCGAACCACAAACACCGCAAACGGTAATAACCGAGACAGATCCAAAAATCGCAAGACTATCGGCGATGAAGGTTGAGGAGAGGCTGCGTCGGTTGGCACCGCCTCAGGTGTTGGTACTTCGCACGGTGTTCCGATCAATTTGGAAAATTGATCTACAACTGTAGGTCAATTGTCCTCAATTGACCCCACTACAGTTCGAACCACAAACACCGCAAACGGTAATAACCGAGACAGATCCAAAAAATCGCAAGACTATCGGCGATGAAGGTTGAGGAGAGGCTGCGTCGGTTGGCACCGCCTCAGGTGTTGGTACTTCGCACGGTGTTCCGATCAATTTGGAAAATTGATCTACAACTGTAGGTCAATTGTCCTCAATTGACCCCACTACAGTTCGAACCACAAACACCGCAAACGGTAACAACCGACGTAGATCAAAAAAACGCAAGGCCATCGACGAAGAACGTCGAGATGAGGCCGCGTTAGTACCGTCATAGGTGTTGGTGCTTCGCGCGGTGTTCCGATCAATTTGGAAAATTGATCTACAAAGGTAGGTCAATTGTCCTCAATTGACCCCACTACTGTTCGAACCACCAACACAGCAAACGGTAACAACCGACGTAGATCAAAAAATCGCAAGGCTATCGACGAAGAAAGTCGAGATGAGTCCGTGTTAGTACCGTCTCAGGTGTTGGTGCTTCACTCGGTGTTGGGATCAATTGAGGACAATTGATCTACACTGTTGATCAGCGGATCGAGACTTTGCTTCCGAGGCCGAGGATCATGTAGACATCTTTGGCATCGATCGGCGCTAAGCTGACACAGCCCGACTTGCTCGTATCACCTACTGCCATTTCCGGCGTTCCGTGAATGCATAAGTCCTGGCCGAGATCGATCCACACACCGCCGTACGGATTGCGAGGATCATCGCCTTTGAAAATGTTTCCACCTGCACCGTAATAGGTGCGATCGCGACGTTTCTCGATCACTTCGAATGTACCGGAACGCGGAGCCGGATCGGTTCCGACCGAAATCGGGAAGCGACCGGCATACATGTCATTCAAGAACAGAGTCAGTTCACCACGATTGAGATTCACTTCAGCGCGGAACGGGCCGGTCACGGTCTTGAGCTGAGTACCGGTCAGCACCACACGCGTGTCTCCGAGACTATTGATACGAGTCAACAGTTCGGGAGCCACCTTGTGCTTGGCGGCGATGGACTCCAATGTCTCACCGGGCGATACGATTGTCATCGGCTCGAGCAAGTGACGCTTCGAGTAGATGACTTCTGCAGCCAGAGCGTCGAGTATGTCGACCAAGTCGAGATGCTGTTCGTGAGTGACTTCGGGGTTGTTGTAGAAGAGGCTCATCTCGACCAGCGCTTCGCGCAGCTTGCCGTCCGCAGCCGACTTCAAGGCGGATTTACGAGCCGATTCGAACGTTTGCTTCGGCTGCGCCATGGCGGCTCCTGCCGATGCGATTGGAGTGCTCGCGGCAACCCCTTGAGGTTCCTTCGGAACGGCCGGCGGACTCGGCTCAGGGAAACCCGTCGGCAGAGCATTCGACTTATCCTGCGCCGATCCGTCCAGTCCGGCTGGTGCCGAGATCAATGTTCCGGGAATCGACGTCAGATCGCCCGGCTGATGACCTTTGTTCTCGAGTTCGGTTGTGTTCGGTCCGCCTGGAAGAGCAAGGCCGGCAGGGAGAGACGTGTTGCCGGCGAGACCCGATGCAGTCGGAAAATCCAGCTTGGGAAGATCGACCTTCGGTCCTTCAGCAGCGTTCGGCAATGGAACCGATGGCCCTTCGCTGCCGTCAGCGGCGACCGACGGTCCGGCCGTCGGCGGCAAATCCAATTTCGGAAGTTCAGGCTGAGGAAAATCCGATTTCGGCAGCTCAGCCATCGCCGGAGCGTTCAACTTGTCCTTCGGCTTGGCACTATTCGCGCCGGGCAGCGACAGAGTCGGAAGACTGGGTGCCGGCGGAGCCGAAGTACCACCGGCATTGCCGGGCAGTTGAGGAATGTCGACCGCCACGGAGCCGGAGCTGTCAAAGCTCACTTCCGGTGCTTCGTCTTTCCAGTCTTCCAAGCCATATTCAGGCGGCAGTACAGGTTCCGGTGCGTTCAGTGCCACATAGGCTCCATAGCACACACCCAACAAAAGTACGACGACAACCGCAGTCTTGATCGTCTGCACAACCATCCTCCTTAACCAAACTCGCCGCCTACTCACCACCCGGGAAAATCCTGGAATGGTTGAGCGAAATCACTTCGGCGAACATCCTTGCTCGGCTCAATTGCCGGCGACCGACAAACCTTGGTCGGCTTCGCGCGAATCCTAGAGAAACTGCCATAGCGTTGCCAGATCATTTCCCCGTCGTTTATTATTTTGTTACCTTTTCCCATTCCGACGAAGAATCTCTTCCCGAGTCCCGACTTCGGCAGTTCAGAGCAACCCATGCCTTCGCCCCTCATGACCCTGCTCGTCAAGCTTTCGTTCTACAAGACTGCGTCACCCTATGCTTAATGCTCAACTGGCTGAGTTGGAGCAGAGTTTTCGCCGAACTTGGAAACGATTTGCGCCGCAGTCTTACGAAGCCTACCTGGAGCAAGTCGACGACGACGAACGGCCGGCTTTGCTGGCGCGTCTCATCTCGGTCGACTTGGAATATGCATACCAGCCGCCTCAGCTTCTCGGTGAAGAAGAGGAGACGAACGATTTCGAAACGGATGAGAATGACGAGCGGACTCGACCTCGACTGCAATTGCTGTTGTTGCGATTTCCCGAGCTGTCCAAGCACCGCGACCTAATCGTCCAGCTTGCAATCCTCGAATTCGCCCTCCGGCTGCGCTTCGATCCGGAATCACCGAGCCTCGATTCCTATTTGGATATGTGTCCGAACGATCGAGAACGGCTCAGCGACATGCTGCAAGTCATGGAGTCGAAGCTGGGGAAACAGGCAGCCGGTCACTCGTCCTCTCAGGTCATCAGCCGCAACGATACGACAGTAACGGAAGGCCGTGGCGAACGACCGCTCACTCTTTCGCAATTGCCCTGCAGCCTCGGCTACTTCCTGCTGATCGACGTCATCGGCCAAGGGGGTATGGGAACAGTTTACTCCGCGATCGATTTGCGAAGCGCTGCTCACGTCGCGGTAAAGATCGTCCGCCGCTTCGATTCTTGGAGCGTCTATCGATTCATTGAAGAGTTCACCTGGCTGGCCAATCTGAACCATCCAAACGTCGTCAAACTCTACGACACGTTCAGCGAAGGGGACCTACGCTACTTCTCAATGGAACTGGTCGAAGGTCAGAACATCCGCGATTGGTTCGGGTCGATTCGATCCAAGCCCGATGCTTGGCAACGACTGCGCGGCACACTCAGTCAAGCCGCAATCGCCATCTCCTTTCTGCACGAACGCGGTGTGGTGCATCGCGATGTCAAGTCATCGAACTTGATGGTCACAGCCCGCGACAAAGCGGTCATCCTCGATTTGGGTCTGGCCAGCCGTGCGGGCCAAGACGTAAACACGGCTCGCCGGATCGACGGCGAACATCTGATCGGAACGTTACCGTACCTATCGCCTGAAGCGCTGCGAGGCGGCCCCCCTTCGTTCTCATCCGACTGGTACAGCTTCGGAGTCATGATCTTTGAAGTCATGACCGACGATTTTCCGCCGTCGCACATCGATCCGAAAACTCTCCAGCTCCGTGACCATTCGGAAAGCGATTTCGAAGCCAGGGTCCGGTCGAAACTTGCCGACTGCCCGGAAGGCCTGCGAGAACTCTGCGTTGCGCTGTTGAGATTTGAACCAGATTCACGTCCATTTGCATCGTCCATCCTTTTGCAACTCGGATACGATCTCGGACAACCGATCGCTTTTCGAGTCGAAGACTCCGACTTCATCGGCCGCAGCGAAGCCTTGCATTATCTCGGTGAACAACTGGAATCGGCTGTGGCGCATCGCGGAGCGATCTCGCTGGTGCGAGGCGAATCAGGGATCGGCAAAACAACCTTGCTGCAACACTGGCGCAAGATGCACTGCCGCGACGGCGAAGTTCTGTGGTTGACCATTCGCTGTCGTAACCAGGACCATACGCCGCTGCGCGCACTGAACTTGCTGGTGCAGGAGATGGTGACGGAGCTCTCCATGCAACCGACCGAGGTCTGGATCGACCTGGCTCGCGGCGGCGGAGAAGAAGTCGTCCATACGTTTCCGCAAATGGAACGACTCCGAGAGGCAGAGTGGCCGATCTTGGCTGCGCCGAGCGATCCGGTGGAAGCCAGTGCGCGTCGAGCCGTCGGCTTGCATGCTCTGCTCGGATGGCTCAAGGGACTCAGTCATCGTCGTCGGTTGGTCATCGCCATCGATGATGCACAGTGGGCCGACGCGGAAAGCGGTCGAGTGCTCGCTCACTTAGTGCGAGAAGAAAACGATTTCCGCGGACTGTTGCTGCTGCTCGATCAAGGGCGACAGGTCGAATCGCAATTCCTCAATGCGATGCTCGAATCGCAACCGACCCTGGCTGAACATCTCAGCAGCTACGAACTAAAACCGCTGAAGAGGGAAGACTGCCTGACATTGATTGAACGCTGGACGCAGCGTCTGCGCCTGACGATCAGCGAAACGGCAGTACATGATTTCGTCAAGCGATCTGCGGGTAGTCCTTTCTTGTTGCAGGAACTCTTCCGCGCGTACACGAATTATGTCGTCCGTCACAAACTGTCCGACCAAGAATGGTTCACGGACAGCGACGGGCGTGAGGGATTGCTGCACCGACGATTCTCGATGATTCCCGCAGAAGCGGAAATGATCCTGCAGTTTCTGGCTCTGTCGGATGAAGCGCTCGGCATTCATCAACTGCAAACAGTGACGCGCGTCATGCCGGCTCAGCTTCTCGCCGAATTGAATTTGCTCAGCGGCCAAGGTTGGATTCGCTGGAACGGCCGTACACTCGATTCGGAAGTGGAGATATCGCACGAACGATTCCGCGACATCGTGCTCCAATCGATGATGGATGACCGGCGACAGCGACGTCATAAGCGACTGGCTCGCATGTTGTTGGCTGAAGTCCCGCCGCCGTGGCCTAGAATCGCGCACCACTACTCCGAAGCCAAACATCTGCGAGAAGCGGCCGCCTGTTATTTGGAAGGCGCCCGAGTCGCAGCCAAACACCTCTCGTTCCCGGAAGCTCTGTGGCTGCTGAACTTGGCCTTTCATCCTCAGGCACAACGCACGCCGCAAGAGATGCGCGATGCGAGACGATTAGAAGCCGATTGCTTGGCGGGCAATGGAAGTTCTGAATCGGCGGCGTTCAAATATCAGGCGCTCGCCCTGTCGGCGAACTGCCCTGAAGAATCATTGACGCTACAGTGCTTAGCCGGCGAACAATGGATTCGCGCCGGCCGGCTGCAACAAGGGATCGAGTGCCTGCGAGTTCCTCTAGAACGATTGCAGATCAGTCCCGACACGCCGGTCGGCTTCGATCAGGTGCTGCTGAAGCTGCAAGTCGCTTGGCAAGCCTGGAAAGCGCCTCCGAAGAGTCTTCCGACAGACGATGCTAAACCGTTCAGTCCGATCGAACAGACGCTGAATCGCCTGTGCGGGCCGATGGGTTTCCTCGACACACCGCTCGGTTTGCGATTGATACTTTTCACCATGAAGAACGCGCGTCGCCGCGGCTCATCGCAAGATCGAGCCATGGCCATGATGCGCTGGGCGATCATTCTGTCGTATTCAAAGCGTCGCGAGCGCCAGAATGCACTTCACTGGATGCGAGCTGCCAAGAGGCTGACTCGCAATACGCCGAGTGCGAACATCCGAGCCATGGCGCACGTGACGATGTTCATCTGGCTGACTTTGCAAGGCCGCTGGCGAGACTCACTGCGCTATGGTCGCCGCGCTGAACGGCTCTATCAAACGCAACATGCATCGGATACGTGGGAGACCGGGTTCGTCTGCTGGATCAGTCTCGCACACATGTGGAACTTCGGAGAACTGCGCGAACTGACAGAGAAGACTGCCCTTTATCGCGAAGATGCCATTCGACGATCCGACACGATGTGGATCTACTGGATGCATTGCAACGGAGCCCATCTGGCGGATCTAGTGCGAGACGATGTCGAAGGAGGTCGTCGCGCTCTGGAGAAGGCAAGCGAGATCGTCGGCGACGGTCGCTTCGGAACACCGCAATTCATTCTTTGGGTTTCACGATTACGGCATCTCTTATACGAAGGTCGTGCTCAGGAGGCGCTCAAGCTCTTCCGATCTGAGCTGCCGAAGGTGGAAGCCAAGAACATGGCCCGCATCAGCTACTATGCTTGGGTCATCGATTGCCTGCGCATCAACTGCTGCATCGGTGCAGCTCAGACCGATATCGAAGGTCGCGGTCGCTATCTCGACGAAGCCCGCACAGCGGTCCGCCGACTTCGTCACATGGAAGAACCGCCGTTCACCGTCTACGGCTCGGTCTATCCGCTACTGCTCGATGCGCTGGAAGGCAAACGGGCTCGAGCCGCGCAGTGGGAAGAACTGATTACGGAAGCCGAGCATCGTCACATGGGCTTGCTGAAAATGGCGCTGCAATGGCATTATGCTCTGCAACACTCGGCTGATCAGGATGAAGTCGAAGCCGCGCGCCGCCGCTTCGTCGAACTCGGAGTCGTCAAGCCGGAACAACTGATGAACCTCATATTGCCGCTGCCGAAGCATGCCGAAGTTTGAACATATTCGACACAAGCCTCCATCGGAGCTGACCGAGCCCCGTCCGATCGTGCTGGTATCCGCGCCGCTCCGGAGCAGCGTGAACCTCAGTCGCATGGTCCGCCTGGCAGGCGGCTGCGGCGTGACAAGGCTAATCCACTGCGGACCGGGGAAAGTCGATCGCGAAATCGCTCGCGACGCCGCCGACTATGTCACTGTCGAAACGCGCAGCAGCCTTCCGCCGGTCCTCGATCGCTTACGAGGCGAAGGCTTTCATTTGGTCGGCCTCGAGCAGACGACCAACTCACAGTGCTTGTACGAATATCGCTTTACTCAGAAGACGGCACTCATCATCGGTGCTGAGCGAGAAGGGCTGTCGGACGAGGCCCTATCCAAGCTCGATGCCGTGGTGGAAATCCCCGTGTATGGAAAGCCGGCCAGCCACAACGTCGTGACCGCAACGACGATGGCTTTGTATGAATACTGCAGGCAGTTCCCGACCGGCTGACCAGCCCGCCCACCAAAATTGCCTATCCGGCTATAATCTGACGTGATCCTGGTGACGAGGCTCCAGCCTCGTCACCCACTGCCCGGCAGGCTCCGGCCTGCCGAGTGACGGCCACGCGAGGCTGGAGCCTCGCACCAGTGCGTGACAAGGCCGGAGCCTTGTCACGAGGGCTTGTGTCACGAGGGCTTGTGTCACGAGGAAACGTGTCACCAGGATACTTGTCACCAGGACACTCACGGTTAACGACTCACGGGCAATCCGGTTTTCAGTATATCTATGACGATCACTCGCAATCCCACACGCAGTGTCCGCATCGGCTCGATCTCCGTCGGAGCAGCTCATCCGATCGCAGTCCAGAGCATGACGGCTACGCACACCACGGACATCGATGCCACGGTGGCACAAGTCAACGCACTCGTCGCCGCCGGAGCCGATGTGATCCGTATCGCTGTCGACAGCGATCGCGATGCTGCCGCACTCGCTGAGATCCGCAAGCAGACCACAGCCAACCTCTCCGTCGATCTCCAAGAGAACTATCGACTGGCTGAAAAGGTTGCGCCGCACGTCAACAAGATTCGATACAACCCAGGCCATCTCTATCATCACGAGCGAACTCGGCCATGGCAGGACAAGGTCCGATTCATCGCCGAGGTGGCTCGCGATAATGATTGTGCCGTGCGCGTCGGGGTCAATTGCGGCAGCCTCGATCCCGACAAGAAGAACAAGTACGATCCGCACGATTCGATCACACCTATGATCGAAAGCGCAGCGGAACATTGCCAAGTTCTCGACGACCTCGGCTTTGATCGCTATGTCGTATCGCTTAAAGACAGCGATCCGTCGAAAGTCGTTGAGCTCAACAAGCTATTCTCCGAAAAGCGGCCAGACGTACCGTTGCATCTCGGTGTGACCGAAGCGGGTCTACCTCCGGACGGAATCATCAAAACGCGAGTGGCCTTTGAGCAACTGATCGGTCGCGGCATCGGCGACACGATCCGCGTTTCATTAACCGTTCCGAATGCGCGGAAAAGCCAAGAGATCGTCGCAGGTCGCCAGATCATCGATGACATTCTCTCCGGTCGCTTGCGCAGCGTCGTCGCGATCAACCCGAATGCGCTCAACATCATCTCCTGCCCGAGCTGTTCACGAGTCGAGAACGAAGAGTTCGTGACGCTGGCTCAAAAGGTCAAAGAAATGACCCAATATGCCAAGGACTACGCCATCACCATTGCCGTCATGGGATGCCGCGTGAACGGCCCCGGCGAAACAGATGATGCCGATTTAGGATTGTGGTGCGGACCGACGCGCGTCAATCTCAAGCGCGGCGGCGAGCCTCTCGGGGCATTCACCTATGACGAGATACTTGCCAAGCTGCAAACGGAGCTCGACGAACTGATCAAACGTCGCTCGGCTGCCGCATCACCGGCTTGATCGATTACAGAACCGGAATCAGTACCAACTCGGGAAATGAATCCCCATGAAAAAAGCTCTTCACGGATTGATACTCGGCGCTGCATTGCATGCCGGCTGCATCGTGTCACTGCACAGCAGTGCACTATTCGCGCAGGAACCGCCTGCTGAAAAAGAGGGTGAAACACCCGCGGCCGAATCGCCGACCGCTCATGACCCGCCCGCCGTCGAAGGCGATGCACCTCCCGTATCGATGCACGAGCCGCTGGTGGCGCGCGTCGAAATGCGTTTGACGCTCGGTGACAAAGTCATCGACGTCATCGAGAAAGGAGACTTGCTGACAGTTCTATCCGAGCGAGCCGATTCCTATGTGATCCGCACCTTCAGCGGACAGAAAGGGGCGGTCACCAAAAACAATGCAGTGCGATTGGCTGAGTCGATCGAGATCTACAACGACTTGCTCAAGGAACGCGAAAAGGAAGGTCGACTGTATACGCTGCGAGCCGGAGCGTGGTGGGCGCTCGGCGAAACAGACAAAGCGCTGGAAGATTTCAACAAAGCCATCGACCTCGGTTACCGCGAAGCCCATGCGTTCGCCAGTCGCGGTCTATTCCACGCGGCGCTGGGCAATAACGATGCGGCGCTGGCGGATTACTCGGAAGCCATCAAACTCAACCCTAAAGACTCCGCTTCACTGATCAATCGTGCGGCTGTGTACTTAGCGACGGAAAAACCCGATTCGGCCGTTGCCGATTACTCCGCGGCACTCGCACTCGATGAAAAGAACGGAGTCCTGTTGCAGCAGCGAGGCATCGCTTACAAAGCAGCCGGTAAGCTGAAAGAAGCGCTGTCCGACTACACGCGTGCCACGGAGCTGGATGAGAAAGACATCTCGGCTTGGATGGGACGCGGCTTTGTTTACTTTCAGATGGGTGATCATCAAGCGGCCATCGAGAACTTCACCAAAGTCATCGACCTCGCACCGTTGACCGCTGTGGCCTACAACAACCGCGGCTACAACTTTCAACAGCTCGGTAAGTTCCGCGAAGCGCTGGCCGACTACGACCGCGCCGTTGAACTTGCCCCGAAGTATGCGCTCGCTTTTCAGAACAAAGCTTGGCTGCATCTATTGAGCACCGATGAAAAGCTGCGCAATGCACGCAAAGCAGTGGAAGCAGCCACATCGGCTTGCGACTTGAGCGCTTACGGCAATGTCAACGATCTCTTGGCTTTAGCCGCTGCGCTGGCGGCCGATGGACAGTTTGACAAAGCCATCGGGTGGCAGGAAAAAGTCGTAGACCTGATGCCTGATGGAGAGAAGAGCTTCGCAGAAAAGATTCTCGAGAACTATCGACAGAAGCACCCGTTTGATCCGAAGCTGCTGGAAAGCAGCGAAAACTCCGGCGGCTCTTCGCCCCCCAAAACGGCACCGAAACCGGCGTCCGACGCTCAAGAAACCAAGCCGCCGGCCGATAAACCGTAGCTTCGCATCCCTTCGCAGGGATTCTGGACACATCGACCGTTGGCGAGACGTGACCGCTCGAATACGATAATCGCACGCTGAGGTCCGAGGCATGTTCGATGCCTTGCCTCGGTTCCATTCTTACCCGGACGACGCGTGCAGATTGTGGCGGCTGCTTTACACCAACATTCAGATCGACCCCTTTTCAACGACGAGCTGGACCGGCTCGAGCTGTCGGGGTTGCAGCGCCTGACGGGCCAGACCATTACGCTGCTGGCTCGTTTCTTCAGCGGCTTCACGGTCCGTTGGATCGATTGCCAGCCCGATGTCTGCCAACGTATCTACTTTGCCAATCACACCAGCCACCTGGATGCGGTCGTACTCTGGTCGGCATTGCCGCGCGAGATCCGTAAACTGACGCGCCCCGTCGCCGCACAGGATTACTGGGCCAAGACAAAGTGGCGACGTTTTTTGGCCGCATCCTTCAATGCATTGTTGATCGACCGCAAAGAGATCAAGGTTCACCAGAGCCCGGTAGATTCGATGCTGCGAGCCATCGGCAGCGTCTATTCGTTGATCGTGTTTCCGGAAGGAAGTCGGGCTGAAGACGGTGAGATGGGCCAGTTCAAGAGCGGCCTCTATTACATGGCGAAGAAGCGACCGGACATTGAACTGGTTCCTGTCTACATGGATAACCTCAATCGCATCCTGCCGCGCGGGGAATTCCTCCCCGTGCCGCTGCTCAGCAGCATCACGATCGGAGCTCCGATCTGGCTGGAAGCCGGCGAGCAGAAGAACGACTTTCTGAATCGCGCTCGCGAGGCCGTCCGCGCATTGAAGGACCATTGAACCGAACATGGATCCGCTGCTGATCGCCGTCAATATTCTGAACCGGCAGACCAATATCCTGCTCGGTACAGTGCTGGTCGTTCTCGGCATCGCCGCAATCGTCGCTCAGTATCTAGGTCGCCAACCGAGAGATGCTGTGAACCCGGCGCTCGTTCGTCGCTTCCGTCAGCGCGTGCAAGCTTGGTGGTTGATGTGCGCCGTGCTGGTGTTCGGTCTGCTGCTGCATCGCACCGGAACCGTTATCCTCTTCGGCATCGTCTCGTTCTGGGCGCTGCGCGAGTTCATTACGATGACCCCGACGCGGCGCGGCGACCACCGCGCTTTGTTCTGGGCGCTCCTCATCTTCACGCCGTTTCAATATCTGCTGATCGGTCTCGGTCAAATCACGTTGCCTTGGAAGTCAGATCAAGCCTTCGACTTGTACGGCATCTACAGCATCATGATCCCCGTTTATGCATCGCTGTACCTCCCAGCTCGTATCGCCATCGCCGGTGATCACAAGCGATTCCTGGAGCGATCCGCGCAAATTCAATCCGGTCTCCTCATTTGCGTTTACTCGCTCAGCTACGCTCCCGCGCTGATGTTCCTCAATCTCGCCAAGAGCGACGGAACCGCTTGGAACGGAAGTGCAGGGGGACTGCTGTTTTTCTTCGTGCTCGTGTCACAGCTCTCCGAAGTCTTTCAGTGGACGTGGGGACACCTGGCCGGCAAGCATCTGATTGCCAAGGACATCAGCAGCAGTCGTACTTGGGAAGGCTTTTGGGGCGGTACGCTGTTCACCGGCATCGTCGGCTCCCTGCTCTTTTGGGTGACGCCGTTTGAGATTTGGGAAGCAGCCTGCATGTCGATCGTGATTTCGACGATGAGCATGTTCGGCGGGATGACGATGAGTGCCATCAAACGCGATCGCGGAGTCGCCGACTATGGTTCATTGGTGCTGGGTCACGCCGGCGTGCTCGACCGCATCGATACGCTCTGCTTCGCAGCTCCGGTGTTCTATCACTTGACCCGATTCTTCTTCTCCGTCTGATTGAAAACCCCACAGCCGCGAGCCCGCAAGGATCGTTTCCGTTGATTATCGATACGCATGCCCATTTGACGGATGAATCCCTGTCGGCGGACCTCGATCAGGTCTTAGCGGAAGCAAGCGCCGCAGATGTGACGGCCATACTATGTGTCGGTACCACCGTAGACTCTTCGACCCGAGCCGTCGAGTTGGCTGAACGCCACCACGCGATCCGCGCTGCGGTGGGTGTGCACCCGAACTATTCTGCACAAGCAGCTCCCGGTGACATGGAGCGCATCGCTGCACTGACCGCTCATCCACGCGTCGCCGCGATCGGAGAAACAGGCCTGGATCGTTATTGGGACGACGCGCCGTGGGAGACGCAAGTTGAATTCCTGCATGCGCACATCGAACTGTCACGACGATTCGACAAGCCACTGGTGATTCACACTCGCGATTGCGCCGAAGAAACATTGCAGATACTTCGCGATGCCTATCGCCATAATCCATTCCGCGCAGTGATGCATTCTTTCACCGGACCGCTCGAAGTCGCCGAAGGATGCTTGGAGCTGGGACTATTCATCAGCTTCGCAGGTATGCTGACTTATAAGAACGCTGACGACATCCGCCGTATCGCAGCGGTGATTCCCGCTGACCGCGTATTGGTCGAAACGGATTGCCCGTATCTCACACCGCATCCTCATCGAGGCAAACGTCCGAATAAGCCGAGCATGGTCGTGCACACACTGGCCGTGTTAGCTGAAGTCCGAGGACAAACCATCCATCAAGCCGCCGCTCAGACCACAAGCAACGCCCAATCCCTATTCGGACCGTGGTAACAGCGTAGGTAAATAGTGTAGGTCAACAGCGTAGGTCAATTGTCCTCAATTGACCCCAACCCGGTCAGCAGTACCCACACGTCAAACGGTAATAACCGCAACAGAGCAGAAGACGCCAGGCATCGCGTCGGCTCCTGCCTATAAAAAATCGAAACTATGCGATTAGCCGATACTGGAACTGGGATGGATACGAAACTCGGTCGGATTAGAACTTAAACACCGAAGGTGTTTCACCCAAGTAGCCGGGGGTGCATCCCTTCCAGGGATGATAAAGATGCAATGGATGAAAGCGTATTCGAACATTACCGCCTTTGGTGCTGGTACTCCGAACTTGGTTAGGATCCATTTGAAAAATGGATCTACATATCGTGACCACGCTGGAGCCTCGTCACGAAATGTACAGACTTGGTAAACTCGGAGCAGTCACATCAGCAGACCGAGCCTAGAGCCTTGAACTCCCCAGCTCAAATATCTGATTTGAAATTTCAGAATTGAAATCTCCGATCTTGAAATTCCGGATCTTAGATTTGAAGTTTTGAAATCTTAAATACGAGATTCGTGATCTGGGATTCGAGCTTCAACTTTTGAGAAAGCACATTCCCGAAACTCGGATGCGCGATCGATCCTCCAAAACTTCCGCAAAGGATGAAACGCATAATGGTACGCACCGCTAGTGTCATGCTGCCGCTCGGTACGACGGCCCCTGATTTTTCTCTTCCCGATTACGACGGCAAGCTCGTCTCTCGCGATGACTTTCGCGGGCGCAAGGGTTTGCTTGTGATCTTCATGTGCAATCATTGCCCGTATGTAAAGCACGTGGCTCCGGAACTCGCCAGGATCGCTGATGAGTACCAAGGCAAGGGTATCGCCGTAGTCGGCATCAGCAGTAACGATATCGCTTCACATCCGGATGATGCTCCGGCGAAGATGAAGGAAGAAGCCGCCGCGCAGGGCTATCGCTTTCCATACTTGTTCGACGAGAGCCAAGGAACTGCCCAAGCCTATCGCGCGGCCTGTACTCCGGACTTCTTCTTGTTCGACGGCGATTTCAAGCTCATCTATCGCGGTCAGATGGATGAGACTCGGCCCAAGCAAGGCTCCACCGCCACAGGCAAAGACCTACGCGCCGCACTCGATGCGCTGCTGTCCGGGTCTGCGATTCCTCAACCGCAACGTCCGAGCATCGGATGTAACATCAAGTGGAAACCGGGTAACGAGCCCGAGTACTTTAATCCTGCGGGTGTGAGCTGAACTATGTCGGAAGCGAGCCCGGCTGACGAACGATCGGCCGATATCGAACCGCCGCAAGCGGTCGACTCGGCTTTGTTTGTCGAGCGCATCCAGTACACGCTCGATGACTTTCGCAAAGCGGCCGCCATCGATCGTCGTCGACGCTGGATTCGATTCTTCCTTCCGCTGACCATCGCCCTCTGCACGCTATGCGTTTGGTTGCTGCAGAAACCGGAGGACCATCCGCTGAAGATTGTTTACTTCGCAATCTTCGGAGCGGTGGTTTGGGGCGCGACGTTCGTCATTCGCCTGATCTCGGCTGAGCTGCGGCTGCGCAAATCGCTGAACACGTCGGGCCTGCTCACCCAGACCGTGGAATGCCGAATCGGTGAAGAGGAACTGGAGATGATCACACCGATGCAGCAAGGGAAGATTCGTTGGGAAGGCTACGTCGGTTGGTGTGAATCGAACGGTTTGCTGCTCGCCTATCGCGGGCCTTATCAATACCAATTGTTTCCGACGCATCGATTCCATTCGGCCGCGGCCGAAGCACTGCGATCTCGATTGGGCCAGGCCAAACGAACCTGACCCACGCTGCGTCACAACCGTCACGACCCCTACAGCTTAGCTTTCCGCCGCGGATTCCTGCTGTGTCCGGGCCATGCCGACTGGGCAAACTGCCTCACATCCAATTTAGATAGAGGTGCACACAAACACTTCTCGAAGCGGATCGGCATGCGGACCATCTACCTCGACTACAACACGAGCACACCCATCGCAGGCAGCGTGCGCGACGCCATGTTGCCTTTCATGGGTGAATTCTTTACTCACCCATCGAACCCGCATTGGTCCGGTCGCGCTTCGCAAGAAGCCATCGAAGACGCTCGCTCGAACCTGTCCGGCCTGCTCGGTTGTCATCCGGCGGAAATCGTCTTCACCTCCGGCGGCACGGAGAGCGTCAATCTCGCATTGCTCGGTGCAGCCAAAGCCATCGCTCGACAAGAACCCGAATTGCGTCCGCACTTGATCACCTCCAACCTGGAACATGGTTGCGTGCTGCGCTGTGCTGAAGAGTTAGAAGCCCGCGGATGGCAAGTCACGTTCGTGGGGTCCGACAGCCAAGGAACAATTCACCTCAGCGAGATCGAAGCAGCGCTGCGCGACAACACGCGCTTGGTCAGCATCACCCATGCCAGCCATCTGATCGGCACGATTCAACCGATCACCGAGATCGCGGAACTATGCCACGATCATCATGCGGCTGCTCCACTGTGATGCTGCTCAGACAGTCGGCAAGATTCCGGTGAACGTCGATGAACTAGGAATCGATTTGCTCAGTCTAAGCGGTCATAAGTTCTATGCTACCGAAAGGAGTCGGCGCGCTGTACGTCAAACTCGGTGTCACCATTGAACCGATCCTCATGGGCGACGGCAGCGAAGGAGGCTTGCGTCCCGGTACGGAGAACATCACGCATATCGTCGCGCTCGGCCAAGCGGCTAAACTGGCCGGTCAAGGGATGGAACTGGCCGCGGACCGCTTGAGCGAACTACGCGATCGGTTTCATTCGCAATTGGAACAGTTCATCGGATCACCGATTCGAGTTCACGGTTCGCGTGCTCAGCGACTCTCGAACTCGCTCAGTCTCGAACTTCCCGCAGTCGATGCCGCAGCGCTGCAGCAACGTGTTCCTGAGATCTGCCTGATGCCGGCTCCCGCCGGTTCAGCTCGCAGCGGCCGAGGCAAAGCCTGTCCGACTTATGCATCGATCGGCCTCACAAACGATCAAGCAGCTCGGACGCTGCTGATCAGCTTCGGTTGGAATACATCCGAAGACGATGTCGATCAAGCCTGCCGACTGATCGCCTCAGCCTACGAGTCACTAACGCTGTAGCTCAATTTTCCCAAATTGGGCCCCAAGACTCGATCGAAGCCATCGATCTCTTCGTTGCCGAATCGTTTCCCAACGCACATTCTTCTCTCATTTCAGAACCCGCAGAGCGTCTGCTGTATCTGCCAGTTTCGCAGTTGTCTTCTGTAGTACTTACGCCCGCGGGCTCAACTTGGAAAGTTGAGCTACAACTTTTTGAGCTACACCCACGCTACCTCACAAACGCGAACTCGTTCGTATTCAGCAGAGCACGAGCCAGTTCTTCGCGGCTATGCCGCTGAAGAAACTTTACGGAGAGCGTATCTTCTTCGGCGCTCGGATTTCGTAACAGAACAAATCGAAAGAGCGACTGGACGGATTGCTCGGGTGATTGATTCCGCACGCGAGCAGCCAGTTGCTTACTCGCTGCCGTCATCAAATCGTTGTTCAGCAAGGCCAAGGCTTGCGGGGCCACGATCGAGCATTCGCGCCGAGCACACGACACGGAGTTTTCGGGCAGATCAAACGTTTCCATCCACGGCACGCGAACCGTTCGCTTCTGTATCAAGAACAACGAACGCACGCTGTGCTCGTCCGGCGGCGACGGGTACCAGCCCTTCGTCTTGGTCGCGTTGTCATCAAGAAACGCAGGATTGGCTTGCAAGACATCCGCGGGCAATTCGGGCCACACCGGTTTACCTCCGCTTCGCATCTGCAACATATCGCTGCAAGCCAACACCGAATCGCGAGTCTGCTCAGCCGTTAATCGTCTGAGCTGCCGGCGCATCGATGCAACACGAACTCCGTTTGCATCGCACTCCACACCGCCCGCGATCGTGCGTTGCCGGTAGGTACTACTGGTGACGATCAGTCGTTGAATATGCTTAAGCGACCAACCCGATTCGCTCAACTCCACAGCCAACCAATCGAGCAGCGGTTGATTCGACGGAGCTCGACCGGTGATACCGAAGTCATTCGATGTCGCCACCAAGCCCTCGCCGAAATGAGCTTGCCACAATCGATTGATGATTACTCGCGCCGTCCATGGATTGTCTCGCGAACCAATCCACTCGGCCAACTTCAATCGCAATCGCTGCTGTTCTGAAGGTGAAGCATCGTCGGGCAAGAGGGGTCGAGGATCGAGCAACGACGGCAGGCCGGCGGGAACAGCTTCACGTGGTGATCGATGATCCCCTTGATAGAAGACGAATATCTGCGGACGCTCCTTCTCCTTTTCTCGCATCAACAGTCCGGTCGTGAAGGGCGGCTTGCTGTTCTCCAACTCCTGCTTCTTACTCTTGAGCTGCTTGGTAGCTTCGTCTTCCTTCTTTTCTTTTTTGGACTTCTTGTCCTCTTTGTCCGTAGCGACGCCTCGACTTTTCAATTCTTCGTCGACTGCTGCAATTCGCTCATCAATCTCCGATCGTACTTTGCGGATCGCGTCCTGATCTTCTGCTAAATCGATCGGCTGATCATCGGCGAACTCGACACCTGCAAAGAAGGCACGTAGTCGATAATGATCCTGCTGGCTGAACGGATCGGTCTTGTGATCATGGCATCGACAACAACTGTACGTTTGTCCCAAGAATGCGGCAGCGGTAGTTTCAGTCAAGTCAGCCATCAACTCGGCGCGACTCCGATCCTGTTCGTTGAACAGCGGCGCTGCGTTGTCGTGTGGTCCAAGTCGCAAGTAGCCTGTTGCGATCAGTCGATCTTGTTCCGACGCATCGCGCGGAGGATCGGGCTGCAGCAGGTCACCGGCCAACTGCTCTGCGATGAACACATCGAATGGTTTATCGCTGTTCCACGAGCGGATGACATAATCGCGATAACGCCAAGCCTGAGGCCGGAACTCATCCCAGTCAAACCCGTTACTGTCGCTGTATCGCACGACGTCCAGCCACAGTCGTGCGAAGTGGATTCCATATTCAGGCGAAGAGAGCGCGCGATCGATGACTCGTTCGTACCTATCGGGCGCTGCATCGCTTGCGAATCGCTCGAGCTCTTCAAACGTCGGAGGCAAACCGGTTAAGTCCATCCAAGCGCGACGCAGTAGGTCGCGACGCGGCGCCTCGCGGGCCGGTTGCAATCCGTCGGCTTCCCACGCTGAAACGACGAAGGCATCGATCGGATTGCGTACCCAGGCCGCGTTGTTCTCACTCTTCGATTGCGGAACAGCCGGGCGCTCGGGCCTCTTCAGCGACCAAAGATCAAGCCGTTCGCCGCCGAACTTCTTGCGAATCGGATTGTCCGGATCATTCCAAACATTCCCCGATGCCGCATTCATCGAACTCAATGTGTTCTCGTCGCTCCAAAGCGCACCCGCCGTCAACCACTCTCGCAGCAGTTGAACTTCATCGCGAGCCAATGGATTCTTCGGAGGCATCTGCAGCTCGTCATCGACTCCGGTAATGCTGCGCATGAAGAGCGAGTCCTCAACGTGCTCGAGGTCGATCGCTTGACCACTTGCTCCGCCCGCCAAGACCGCAGCCCGTGAGTCGAGCCGCAGTTCGCCTTCCACTTTTTCACTGCCGTGACAGTTACCGCACTTGGTTTTCAGTAACTGCACGGCACGTCGCGCGAGGGCAGCAGCGCGATCGGCAGACTGCTCTTGAGCACCGGCCGGTAGAACCAAGATCCACAGCGCCGCGCAAACAAAAGCGATGATGCGACGAGCGGCGAACATTCGACCTGTTGTTCGAAGACTGACCGTCATAGAAGGATGTCTCCGAGCGGCCGAGCACCGCCGGCGATGCCCGTGATCCGCTCTTGCCGACCGTTGACATCGAAGAAGAGATTCTCGAATTCGATTCCCATCGCGGTCAGAATCGTGGCGTGCAGATCCTTGAAAGCGATCGGGCGCTCGACGGCCGACAACCCGAGCTCATCCGTCGCTCCGATGCGCAGGCCCGGTCGCACACCGCCTCCTGCCATCCAGATCGTAAAGCCCGCCGCGTTGTGCTGTCGACCCTTCTCGCCTTGCATCATCGGAGTACGACCGAACTCGCTGGCCCAGATCACTAAGGTCGAATCAAGCAAGCCGCGACGTTTCAAATCAGCCAGCAGCGCAGCCACCGGTTGATCGGTCCAGCGAGCACGCGGCGTGTGATTCTTTTCCAGCCGATCATGCGCGTCCCAACCATCTTTGTCAGGCATATCGTAGAGCTGCACAAACCGCACGCCGCGCTCGACAAGCCGCCGCGCCAGCAGACACTTCCGCGCAAAACTCTGCGTCCTCTTATCGGAGTGATCGAGTCCATACTCTTGATGAACGTATTCGGGCTCGGCGTCGATCGAACCGACTTCGAGCGCCGCGGCCTGCATGCGATAAGCCAGTTCGTAGCTGGCGATGCGCGCGTCGAGTTCGAGGAAGCCCGGTTGCTCTTCACGATGCATACGGTTGAGCTGCTGAATGAAGTCGATCGAATCGCGCTGCCCGCCCGCGAACTCATCCGGCGGCACGAGATCCAATACCGGAGTCCCTCGATCGCGCAAACGCGTCGGCTGAAACGCAGGGGGCAAGAACCCGTTCGTATAGTTAGCCGATCCTCCGAGCGGTCCGGCATCAAACAAAACGACATAGCCGGGCAAGTCTGCGTTCTCGGAACCGAGACCGTAAGTCAACCACGAACCGAGGCTCGCTTTGCCGCTGCGAATGTCGCCGGTGTGCAGTTGATAACTGGCGGGTGCATGATTGTTCGAATCGGCTTGCATCGAATGCAGAAAGCACAAGTCGTCGACGTGCTGAGCCGTATACGGGAACAGCTCGCTGATCCACATCCCCGACTCGCCGTATTGTCGAAAGCGATACGGACTTCCCAGCAACGTGTCTTTGCATCCGTGAAAAACGTTAGCATGCCGAGTTGTCGAGAGCGCGTCGCGAAACGACTGCGGTACCTTCTCGCCGTCCAGCCGTTGCAGTTCCGGTTTGTAATCGAACGAATCGACCTGCGAAGGACCACCCACCATAAACAAGAAGATGACCGATTTGGCTCGCGCAGGCAGATCGGTCGGTCGCGGAGCATAGGGGTTAAGCGGATCGATGTGCCGCGCTGTCTTGTCGGCAGCCAACGCGGAGAATGCGAGGCTGCCGAAGCCGCCGCCGAGCGACTGCAGAAACAAACGTCGACTTGTTGAGGGTCGAGAATTCAGCATCCGCCTCACCGATCGATAAAACGCGTCGCCGGCCGATACCGGACTCTCCGATGCATGATAACTGAAAGGGCGAACGAGCCGCCACTCGGAAAGCTCCTACGGGACGATCGACCGCTGTGATCGGCTTCGATTCCAAAATCACTGAGAATCCTGCCGTGCGGACTGTTTTTCAGCCGGAAAGGATTCCCACCCCAACGGCCGGCTACCATGTGCCCGCGCCGTCTATTAAACTCTGAGTCTGTTGACGCGCCCGGGAAACACCCCACTGCGGCAATCGATCGATACCAGTTCATCCGTGTTATGCACGGCGGCAGGTATCGCCCTGCGTGATGACATCATCGAGAACAACAACTTCGGCGATACGCCGCAACTTCTGCAACGTGAGCGAGAACCATGAATATCCTGATCCTGGGAGCCGACGGTGACGCGCAAGCTGTCATCATGATTGTGGTGGCACTGGTCATTCTATTGTTGATGATCACTGCCTTCGCCATGCTCGCCAAGTTCTTCTGGTTGTGGATACAAGCCGTCACGACCGGTGCTCGCATCGGTTTGATGGACCTCATCGGTATGTGGTTTCGACGTGTCGATGCACGCACGATCGTGCGCAGCAAGATCATGGCTGTGCAAGCCGGTCTCGGCGATCAAGAAGTCTCTAGTAAGGCACTGGAAGCTCACTACTTGGCCGGCGGCAACGTACCGCAAGTCATTCGCGCGCTGATCGCGGCTCGCAAGTCCAAGATGATCACCTTGGCATTTCGCGAAGCCACAGCCATCGACTTGGCCGGCCGCGATGTGCTCGAAGCCGTAAAGACGAGCGTCTATCCGAAAGTGATCGACTGCCCGCCGCGCAACTCAGCTCGTCAATCGCTCGATGCCGTCGCTAAAGACGGTATTCAGCTGAAGGTCAAAGCCCGCGTGACAGTGCGAGCCAACTTGCATCAGCTTATCGGTGGTGCCGGTGAAGAAACGATCGTGGCTCGTGTCGGTGAAGGTATCGTCGCGCCATCGGTTCCGCACTCGATCACCAAAAGGTTCTGGAAAACCCTGACGTGATTTCGAAAGCGGTGCTCGCCAAGCGTCTCGATGCTCAAACGGCATTCGAAATTGTGTCGATCGATATCGCCGACATCGACGTCGGTGAAAACATCGGAGCTCGCTTGCAAACCGACCGCGCCGAAGCCGACGCGTGGCTTCGTGCTCGCGCGGAAAGTCGTCGTGCCGCCGCCGTGGCTGCCGAACAGGATATTCCGCAAAGATCGAAGAGAGCCGCGCGAAGCTGGTCGAAGCCGAAGCTGAAGTTCCGAAAGCCATGGCAGAAGCCTTCGGCAGCGGCAAACTGAACGTCATGGATTACTACCGGCTGAAGAACGTCGAAGCGGACACTCAGATGCGCAAGAGCATCGCCGATGCAGGCTCCGGCGGCAGCAAGCCGGTGCAGCAAGTCCAATAATCTCTGCGCCCGATCCAGCACTTTCCATCCCTCTCACGTGACGAGGTCATCGTGTCGGTCGTTCGTGCCTGCGCGCTCTCGCTTGCTCTTTCGCTTTTTCACTTCGCAACCTATTCAGCAGTCGCTCAAGACAAACCCGCGCCCGCTGTGGCTCCGCCTTTCGATGCCAAGCTGGCCGCTGCCATCGAACCGCTGATTAAAGCGCACGCAGGCGATGTGGCTGTTGGGGTTCGTCATCTCAAAAGCGGCGCGCATTTTGAAGTTCGCGAACACGAACCGATGTCGACCGCCAGTCTGATCAAGCTGCCGATCATGGTCGAAGCCTATCGACAAGCATCGGAACAAAAAGTTGATTTGGCTCAATCGATCGAAGTGACCAAAGAAGATATGGTCCCGGGTTCGGGTATTCTGACGACTCACTTTTCGCCCGGAACCAAACTATCGCTGCGGGACGCGATCCATCTGATGATCGCTTTCTCCGACAACACGGCTACCAACCTGGTCCTCGATAAAGTCTCGATGCCCGCCGTGAACGAGACGATGAAGTCATGGGGCCATCCTGAAACGCAGATTCATTCGAAGGTTTACAAACGCGAGACCTCTGTCGCTCCCCAGCGCAGCGAACGCTTCGGGCTCGGTAGTACTACAGCACATGACATGATCGAGCTTCTGGCGGATATTTATGCTGAGAAGTCGGTGAGTGCCGAGGCGAGCCGTGCGATGCTCGGGCACTTGGCAGCATGCGATGACAAATGGAAGTTCCCTGCTCTCTTGCCCGGAACCAAGATCTTTCACAAGACCGGTTCGGTCGGCAAGATTCGCACCGATGCCGGCATCATCGAAACCAAAAGTGGTCCGGTGGCACTGTGCGTGCTGACAGAGAACAACAAAGACATGCGCTGGAGCGCTGATAACGATGGAGACCGACTGTGCGCAGAAATTGCCAAGGCAGTGGTCGATCACTTCAATTCGACAGCCCCTTCGAAGGATGCTGGAACGGTTGAGGGGCCGAAGACGAATACGCTCGCCAATGGATCGACCGGTGACTTGGTCGAAGCTCTACAGCGCACGCTCAACGCACGGTCTCCTGCCAAACCGAATCTCAGCGTCGACGGCGACTTCGGTTCTGGAACGGAGAAAGCGGTTCGCGAGTTTCAGAAGGCCAAAGAACTACCGGTCACCGGTATCGTTGATCGAGCCACGTGGGATGCTCTCGGACCGCTCCTTATGGAAGCCGCCCCGGTGCCCGATCCCGAGCTTGTGAACAACGAGTCCCTGAAGCTCGATCCGCCCGATGATCCGTTCGCGCCGCCGCAAGTCACATGCAAAGCGTGGATCGTCGCGGATGCTGCGAGCGGTAAGACCATCGGTCAACACGATGCCGCCAAGCCGCTCGACATCGCCAGCACGACCAAGATCATGACCGCACTGCTGGTGATGGAATTCTGCCGCGATCATCCGTCCGCTCTCGACGAGATCGTGACCTTCTCGGAACGAGCCGACAAGACACCGGGCTCGACGTCAGGACTTAGGACCGGCGAACAAGTGAGCGTGCGCGAGCTGCTCTATGGCTTGATGCTCCCATCCGGCAATGATGCGTCGGTAGCATTTGCAGAACACTTCGGATCGAGACTCGGCCATCCGTCAGACTCAGCCGACACCGCGCCCTACGATAGGTTCATCGCGGCGATGAATCGCAAAGCGACCGAACTGGCCATGAGCGACAGTCGCTTCATTAACCCGCATGGACTGACAGCCGAAGGACATCGATCCACGGCTCAGGATCTCGTGAAGCTTGCGATTGCCGCGCGCCGTCTGCCTCTGTTCCGTGAAGTCACCGCCACGCGTCAGCACGGATGCAAAGTAACATCGACCGACGGTTACTCGCGCAACGTCAAATGGGAGAATACGAACCAGTTGCTTCCGATCGCCGGCTACAGCGGCATGAAGACCGGTACGACAGACGCTGCCGGAGCTTGCCTCGTGTCGGTCGGCAGCCGAGGCGACCGAGAACTGATCGTCGTCGTCCTAGGATCAACGACATCGCCCCTACGTTATATGGACTCTCGCAATCTATACGCCTGGGGCTGGCGCAAGCTCGAAGCCGACAAATAGCTCCATCTTTCAATAAGAGAGAATCGAACTTTCGATTCCCTATCGAGCAGCCTATTGAAGCGGAACGGCGCGAGCCGTCCGGTTCTTCACGATCGATAGTGCACTACCAGACGGCTCGCGCCGTACCGCTTTGATGAAATCAAGAAGCCCTTAAGCGAGGGACCTGCATCCCTTGCTTACGCGTTTTGAAGTTGCGCTTTTCGAGAATTCCGGAACCAACGCTTTCACAATTCCTGAAACCTCGTACTCAGCCGCAGGCGGTACTCGTAATCGTACTCGATCATGACGCATCGAGTACGAGTACCATTTCATTGAGTACGAGTACGAGAATACGTCCAAGAGCGCAACTTCAAAACTTACGCGTCGGGTTGTGAAAGCCCCTGAGGCTCCGACTCAACAACGTTCTACTTCAGCACTTTGGCCAACGCTTCCTTGATGATCTTGGACCAGCGAGCGTAACCGTCGCGGTTCTGATGCAGTTTGTCTTCTTTGAACAGCTCCGGCATCGGACCGCCATCGGCATTCAAGTATTGATCCGCCGTACTGATGAAGTGCATGTTCTTTCCTTGTTCACATGCTTGCTTCAGCGCCGCGTTAACCTCCTTGATCTGCGGCCAAGCCTTCCAGCGACTGGGGGTCGGCGTGATTTCGATCAAAAAGATCGGTTGGTCCGGATGAGTTGTACGAGCCGTCTGAACGACATGTTTAAACAGAGCGGTTACCTCTTCAGGCGTCTTATCGTCTTTGCCCCCGGTCACATCATTGCCCACAAAGATCACCAGCGCATCGAACTTGTGGGGACGAATAAGACGGTCTGCATAGACGGCCAAGTCCGAGAACTTAGCCCCACCGTATCCGCGTTCGATGACCGGCCACGGCTTCAAATCGGCAGCGATGTCCTTACCCCACAGCCGAATGCTCGAACTACCGATAAAGAGAATCGCATGCTCCGGATCGGTCTCCGTCTTATCCCGCTCTTCGATCTTCTTGATCTCCGCTTCCCACTTCTCAATCGCCGCCTCGCGATACTTAGCCGTCACATCCGCCGCCGGCTTTTCCTGAGCTCGGGTTGGAACAGCGATGAGCGTAGAGGAGAGGATTATGGAAAGCGTGAGAAAGTGAAGTCGCATCATGATCCGATCTGCCAATCCGAAACAAATCAAAAACGGTGTTTAAGGGAAGTCAGTCTAATCTCTCGCCGTCATGCACTGCAAACCGGCACGATCCCATCGTGCGGAACTGTCGCGTGCAGCGTTTATCGAAAGCTGCTCGGTAGGTGCAGAATCCACCGACGTACAAGAAGAAGGTTAACCGCAGATGAACGCCGATCTTCGCAGATGCAAAAGCCGATACAGATTCATCTGCGAGAATCTGCGTTCATCTGCGGTTACAACTCTTCTATCCGTGAATCAACGTACGATGTCGCCTTCCGGAGGTAGGCGACTACTTATTGGCTCGACGCATCAGCGGGCTACAGGCGGACCTACCAGACTCGCGTCAAGTCCACAGTTTTATGCGGAGCGACTTTCATGGTGATCGACTTCGTTTCGATGGATTCTGAGTAGCTTCCGGATTCGAGGATCAGCTGCAATATCTGATGTTCCTCGGGCAGTACGATCCAGTATTCTTCGATCCCTGCCGCTTCATAACGCTTGCGCTTCGTCTTGAGGTCGTGATCCGGATTCGATGGCGAGACGATCTCGACAACAAGATTCGGAATGCCCTTGATCTTGGTCGGCGTCAAGATGTGCTTGCGATCTGTCGTGACGATAACCAAGTCCGGTTGAACGATGTCGTGGTCGGACAACTGCAGATCTACCGGTGCGTCAATCACTTTGCCAAGCCCCGTGAGTTCGATCTGCGTGTAGAGCTGAAACTGGATATGGCGTGAAACTTCCTGGTGATAGAGGTTGGGCGCAGGATTCACGAAATGGTCTCCATCTAGTATCTCGTGCCGCTTACCGTCCCAGGGAATAGCCGCATACGCAGCGTAGTCCCATTTCGTTTTTTGCTTTTTGTCGATGAGCGACATCCTAAACTCCATCCGAAACTCCACGTATCTAAGCGGTCTACTTCTAAGCTCGATTCTATCTGTTCGCCGCCGGAGCAGCAAACTTCAGCATGAGCATGGAGCGCTCAGGCTTTGCGTCTGGACATGCAGACAGGGGTTTCATCGCGCGCAGAGATGCAGAGTCGCGGAGGTCAGCTCGAATAGAGTGCACGTTCACCTTTCGTTGCATTTTCGGGAAAGCTCCGTCGAAGGGCCTCTACGACTCAGGCTGACAAGACAAACAGCGAACCGACTTGGGCTGTAGCACATTTGTTTCCCGCTCAAGGCGAATGGACCGAGAGCGATTTTTTTGCGATTCACTCCAACCGAATGATTGAACTGGTGAACTGAGCGCTGGAGGTTTTGCCGATGCCGCATCCACGGTGAATTCACCTCGGGGCAGATTGCTACCGGCGTGCTCATTCCAGCATTCAAGATCGCTGTCGATGACATTATCAAATTCTGCGATGCCTGAGACGGCCCTTCATCCGACGAGAGGGCACCCAGCCCCTTGGGCCAGACTAGTCAATCGTTAGAGCCATTCGCTTGCGACGGCAATGTAGTACGCGAGTCGTCCCACGACAAAACGATCGCTGCGGCCAACCTTGGTCGCGCTAGGTTGTTCATCTCAAATCATGGCAGAGTCACCGTATACAGAGGGACACGTATCTCTTCTTAAATCTGCGAACATCTGCGTCATCTGCGGACATTTCTCCTGCATCTGTGAATCAACGAAAACACTCGTGTATCCCGTCGAGTGTGAAACACACCTTTGCGTCTTCGCGTGAGGCCCGTCGAATCTGTCTCACGCAAAGACGCCAAGACGCAAAGGGGGAGTGCGAGGAGATTGTCGTCCGCTTTGATACCAACACCCTGAGGCAGTCCTCAACTTTTTGGAATGAGCGGCTTCGCGGCCTATCGAACCAGCAATTCCTTTACCCGATTCTCTAGCTTCTCGGACTCTGCGCGAAACCATTCGTCAGTGAATTTCGATTCATCTATACTCGCCACAGAGTTGAACTTGACGGTTGTGGTTCTGCTCCATTCTGCATTCTGCACGTAACATATCTGTTTCACTTCCGCTGGATAGATTACGCTCGAACCATCTCTGACATGTTCTTTTTCCCAACGTGTTGAAACACTCCGAAGCACATCTTTTGCGTCAGATGCGTCCTTGAATAACTTCACTCCGTCGGCCAATGCAACCAAACGAATTCCCAACACCATTCCCTTGTCAAAGTCATCCTTGCCGTCAGCGATCAAGATCTCGTAGCCAAATAGCTTACTACCGTTGGCCGAAGGGACGGTAATGCGAATAGCGACCACATCCCTCAACTTTCCCCAAAGCTTGACTTGTTCATTCGCAACCTTCTGATTGGAATTGATGACAATGAACTCAAGGAAGTGTTTCAGCTCAACTTCAGGACCTTGCTGTGTTGGCATGTAAAACATCACCGGCAACATTTCGAGCTTGACAGTTCTCGCCATCGAAATACATGGAGGTGTCCCTGATTCAAAGACATAGTTTGCTGTGCAGGGTGTGGGTCGCGTGAAAACAGCTTGTGCTGCCTCCTCGTTACCGCTCACGATTGAGGTAGTAGTATTGTCTGTTACAGATCCGTCGTTTCTATTGAGAGAGGAAAACCCCACTGCGACCGCGATCTTGAACTCGCCACGTTCGCCCCGCTTCATTTCTCGGCAGATAATCGCTTCGTCTTGATCGACACCGTTTTCAGACTTCCCGACATGCATTTTTGTCCTGTACTCGACATCGTAGCTCTTTATCGTGTCTAACCAGAGATTCGATTTCACCATCGAATCCAGTGCCAGTTGCTGCCCATCGTTCGCCCATGACACTGAAACCGTCGCAAGAAGCGTACCGAACAGAATAGCCAGCATCTTTGCCATAACGAGTATCCTAACAAGCGTCATTACCGAACAGACCGCCGTGTCGACAGAGCTCCAGCATCACTATATCGAATTCATGTCGGGGATCGATACGCAGGTCATTCCGTACACAGGCGTTGTAATTCTCAGCTCATTTCCGTCGATACGCAACTAGAACATCAAACGCCGTCGCGCTTGCCAATTCCAAACTCGAATCGATTCAACGACCTGAATTATTGCCGTTCGATCACAATCCCAATTTGCAAAGACCGAATTGGTCTCTCTGTCGGCTGCCGTTCGCTTACTGTGGAACCCACCTTTGCGTCTTGGCGTCTTTGCGTGAGGTCGTCGAGTTTTCTCAAACTAAGACGCGAGGGGTGTCATGCGCGAACAATGAAGGTGAGGGACATTGCATTCCGGTCGGTATCGATGGACATTAGTCTTCATTACTCGTCCTGATTTAAATCCACCGGAGTTGCTCGGCGTTGCCACCGATTCGTCCTACTGAACCGACGTCGCTCGACGATCTGCAGATACTGCTGACCGATGACGGAAGTCGTACTCTCTCTGATATAAAACTCGGCGAAACCTATCACAGCGGATGCGGTGCGTTGGCGGAGAGCTGGTTTGTCTACGCTGTTAACAGCGGCATGGTCGAACGCATTCGGACGCGAAGCGAAAACGGTGACGCCTCGCCGCTGCGAGTTCTCGAAGTCGGTTTCGGCACCGGTATGGCTTGGCTGCTCACTGCGGCATGGGCCGAGACTTGCCGTGTACCGCTTCACTACACGGCTCTCGAAAACCGATTGCTGCCGGCGGAGATACTTGGCTCTTTGCAACTGCCGGAGACCATCCGAGCGGCACAAGCTCGAGGCCTCATCGACTCGCAACTCGATCACGTCGAATCGCTGAGCGAAACGTGGCTCGCAGCGCGAGCTTCGTACGTGGCCCCATCGCCGCATGCGACGCTATCGATGAAGATCGGAAGTTACACGACTCTCGAAATCGTACTCGGCGACGCAGCCGCTTATCCGTCTGCGCCAGTCGAACCTTTCGACGCCGTCTACTTCGATGCGTTCTCGCCATCAACCAATCCGCAGCTCTGGACCGCTGATGTATTCCGACGCATGCACAGTGTTATGCGCTTCGACGCAAAGCTCGTCAGCTACTGCGTGAACGGCGCGGTACGTCGTTCGCTCAGCGAAGCAGGCTTTCAAGTTCACCGCGTCCCGGGTCCCGTCGGCGGCAAGCGCGAAGTGCTCGTCGCCGTCAAAGCTCAGCCGCATGCCGAATGAAGTGAAGATGATTCCCAAATACCCGCTCTATCTCGCCAATCGACCGCTGACTCCCAATGCAAAGCTTGCAGTCACTTGCAAAGCCACCGGCGAGACAATCGCTCAAGTCCCGCTGGCCGACGACGCGCTGATCGACAAAGCCATCGCCGCTGCCGTCGATGCTCGATCGGCCATGCAGTCTATGAAACCCTTCGAACGGCAAGCGGTGTTAATGCATTGCGTGCGACGTTTTGAAGAGCGATCGGCCGAATTGGCTGAGTATCTCTGTCGCGAAGCCGGTAAGCCGATGCAGTTCAGTCGCGGCGAAGTCACACGACTCATCGATACCTTTCGTGTTGCAGCCGAAGAGTCGGTCCGCATCGACGGCGATGTTTTGAACTTGGAGATCTCACCGCGAGCCGCCGGCTATCGCGGCTTTGTCAAACGCGTTCCGATCGGTGTCTGCAGTTTCATCTCCCCGTTCAATTTTCCGCTGAATCTGGCTGCACATAAGATCGCGCCTGCCATCGCTGCGGGCTGCCCGTTTGTTTTAAAGCCTGCATCGCTGACGCCGCTCGGCGCGCTGCTGATCGGCGAAGTCCTGGCCGAAACGGATCTACCTGCCGGTGCATTTTCGATTCTTCCGACTGAGCGTTCTGCAGCAGGACGATTAACATCAGACGAACGTATCGCACTTCTCTCTTTCACCGGTTCACCCGAAGTCGGTTGGGCACTCAAAGCCCAAGCGGGCAAGAAGCAAGTCATCCTCGAACTCGGCGGCAACGCCGGCTGCATCGTAGATGAAGATGCGAACATCGCCGACACAGCAGCGAGACTCACCATCGGTGCCTTCTATCAGTCGGGGCAAAGCTGCATCAGCGTTCAACGCATCCTCGTCCATCGCTCGATTATCGATTCACTGCGGAAAGAGCTGATTGCTCGAGCTGAAGCACTTCGAATCGGTGACCCGCGCGACGAAGCGACATTCATCGGGCCGCTGATCACGGAGAGCGAAGCCGTTCGCGTCGAAGAATGGGTTGATCATGCCGTCGCGTCCGGAGCCAAACTACTTTGCGGCGGTAAGCGCGACGGTGCCTACTACTCACCGACATTGCTTGAGAATGTACCGGAGCAAGAATCGGTCGTGTGCCGCGAAGTCTTCGGACCGGTCGCTGTGTTATCGGCCTTTGATAAGTTCGATGACGCGCTCGAGCAGATCAATCGCAGTCGCTATGGCTTGCAAGCCGGCATCTTTACGAACAACTTGGCTCATGCGATGAAGGCGTGGGACAAGTTAGAAGTCGGCGGAGTGATCGTCGGCGATGTGCCGTCGTGGCGAGTCGATAACATGCCGTACGGCGGTATCAAAGAGAGCGGACTAGGTCGCGAAGGGATTCGATCGGCCATCGAACATCTGACCGAACCACGACTGCTCGTCATCCGAACCTGAGCGGCAGGGCGAAACCCTCGGCTAGATCTTCCGCCGCCTCCAAACATCACCTCACCCACCGACGTCGATCAGGAACGTCCGGCGGTTACGCATTGTCTTTAGGCAGCACGGCCGTACGACTTCGTCGTTACGCTCAGAAAGACAGCTCCGGTATCGGACAAGCAGCATGCAAATACTGACGTTCGGATCAGCGTGGGGTCGTGATGTAACTGCTGCGGTTTACGGCAGGCTCAATCGCACTCAGCGTGATCGACTCGATGACGATGTCACAGGCGCCGCGCATTTCAGCCAACACACGAAATGGTTCGTCGTTGACGACGAATCGATAAAGCTCGATTTCAACCAGCTCGCCGGGCTTGCCGCGCACGAGCTGCCCGAGCGCCGGTCCGGCTTGATTATCGTAGACCAATAAACCCGAACCGGGCTCATTCGATGCGCGACGCACGAAAGCTTTGGCCGATACTCGCACCAAGTCTCCTTTGTTGATCTCTGCCGGAGCACTGCGAACGCGAATGGCGGCTCCTTCGTATCCGCCGACCAAACGCTGCTTCGGCTTGCCGGCCGCCGCCAAACGCAAACCGGGAGTGTTTCGCTGATCAGCTCCCGGCGGAATCAATTCGACCAACGTTTCGGCTTTGTCTTCCAGCCGGCGCTGCTGACTCCAACCGGCCGACTCCATCGCTTGCGTGTCCAACAGCTCGCTCCCGGCCAAGGGGACAGGTCGCCACACGCTCCGTTCGCATGACCGAGCCATCAACCAGTGGTAAGACAGAGTCGAAGGAGTCAGCACGAAAGGACTCGTCTCAGGCGCAGCCAGATTGCGCACCGCCGTTTGATAGGCGTCGTTCAAGATGATCTCGGCCGCTTCGTAACACTGAGCCGCCGCCTCGACGGCGCGCGGTGCGTTATTGGCACGCAAGTAGTTGTAGCCTTGATCGAGCACCATTTGAGCCGCATCGGCGGTCGCCAAGTTTTGCCGAGCCAAGGGATCCACCGCATCAGGCCAACGGGCCGCAATCACGCGCGTTGCGAGCCCCAGTTGATGAGCTGCCACGTCGAGATGATCTTCTGCCGCTTCCATGGCGATCTGCTGCGAAGCAGTCCGATCCAAGTGCCGAAGCACAAGCGGATTGTCGGTCAACACACAGATCTCAACCGGCTGCGGTTGCTCGATAGTCCAGGTCATACCTTCCACACTGGGCGTCAATCGCATGCGTTCCATACGACCCGAGGTCAAACGTATCACATCATGTATGCCGGTCGGCAAGGGCATCGTGGCTTTCAAAGGCCGACCTTGAGTGGCAGGGAGTACAAATTGCGATGATTCGCTCGACGTATGGAAGAGGACCAAGTGACTCTTCGATGCAGTCCATGCGGCTGAGAAGTAATCGTCGCGGTCGATAACCGGCGGAGCCGAAGGGCTGCCCCCGACCAACCACGGTCCCATCACTGCCATGTCGCGATTGATTGTGCGCAGCGCAGCCAGTCGAGGGCGATGCTCAGGATTGTTTGCCTCAAGCGGAACCGAGGATCGCAGGATCAGACCGCGAGCACCGGCTGCTGCAGCGCGAATCGCTTGCAAACGCAGTTGCCACGGATCCACGGCATCAGGCGGAGGTGCAGCAGGTTCGACGATGCGCTGCGCCTGAATCAATTGCTCATTCCAACTCGGCAAGGGATCGGTTGCGATCGAGACCCAACCTGCACCGCGCTTCTTCGACTCAGCAACTGCCGCAGTCAACCATTCGTGTTTCTCTCGCACCGAACCGGCCGAGACATTCGATTGAATCGGAACGATCAACTCATCGGCTACACGTCCGAAGCTCCAGTATTGCTCCATGGCTTCGACCAATATCGGGCGCTGCATCGGTTCAGGAAACTGAGCAAGTCGCGCCGTTTCACTGCGCAGTTGTTCGAGGCTGCGCGCATCCACTCCGGATCCGACCAGCCATCCCTTCACCGATTCCCAACTGCGATTCTCCATCGCCAGCGGCTGAGCCGGAGGAGGACAAAAGACATCGAGCTTCGCTGCATGGGCTTCCGTGAGCAACGTTTCATCGGGCAAGCGATTGAGCAGCAGACCTTGAAAACCGAACGACTGTATCCACGGAAGCGATTCGCCTTGGTATTGGAAATAGACCGGCATGTCCCATGCGAGCTCCGCCCCAGCGCCTCGTCGTTCGACATACCTTCCGCCTGACGCGCGCTAATCGATCGGCACAGCCTGTCCGAGATCGGCGATGGGAATCATGCCTGAGAGATTCAAGTCATCCAGTTGCAAGTGATACCTGCCGGGCCCCGTATATGCGTTGATCACAAGCGCATCGATGTAGGCCCCTTCGAGGTTCAAGTTGACGGCACCGAAGCGATTACGAATAGCGATGATCTCTTGGTCCAGTCGCTTGGCGATCTGAGTCACCTCCAAGCGTTGCCACTGGCCCGTATCGTTGTAGGTCGAGCCCCAAAGAATCACATGCAAGCGTCCGCCGGTGACGGGATGCTGTGCGAAGGGAAAGATGACATTCACACCGAGGGTGATACGCCCGCTGCTGCAGATCGTCCATGCGCTGGGGATGAACTCATCGATCACTGCAGTCGGTTCAATCGGGTATGCCAAGTAAGCAAGTGAGCCGTTATTGCACTTGAGCTCGATACGCTCGGAAGCATTCCCGTTATGCGGTCGTATCGTGCTCAGCTCCTGCACACCCAGCTCGGCTCTGCAATCGCTCTCAACCAGTCGCCAACGTACCGGTCCTCCTTCAAATGAATCGTTCATTTGAGCTTGAGCGCTCGGAATAGGCGCGAGGAGGCAAGCCGCCAACATCGTGATTGCGGCAGATGCCCAATATCGAAGAGTCGTACGGGTCTCGTCCATGAGCCGAAGCGGTTTGATGCGAATCTGTTCCGATGATGCCGAAAAGCAACGTCCGGCCGCCGAGCGTTGCGAGTGACCTAACTGCCTTGAATATCAGGACTTACGGAAAGACGCCAGCTCAATTCATGTCGATTTCCGTCAACATGGAGAATCTTTGCGGAAAGTGCCGATTTTCCTAAGTCCTTGCAAATCGGCCACTTACGCCGTATCATCATCTCCGTACTTTGAATTGGCACCGTCGCTGCATTACTGCACACTCATTCCCGCGACGCCAAGTCCCTTAAAAAGGAAGTCTGCCATGAGCTCTGTTACATCCACATCGGCCGATACCCGCAACGAAGAAATCCCGGCCGACCTGTTGGAATTGACTCAAGCCATTGAGTCGCTCCCGCTCGAGCATCGTGTACGCTTGCTTCCGTCCTTGCGTCGCGTCACCGACAGCAGCGTTCGTCGTCGTCGCATCTTGACCTTGGTTCAAGAAGCACTCGGCCAACTTCGACTGGACATGAAGTATCTTGTGTTCGATCTCGAAGCCACTCGCCGCGAACGCGATGAATATCAAAAGCAACTGATGGACCTGAACGGCGGCAACGACGAATAGTCTTGCTGCAGTTCTGAGTTACTGATTCGAGCATCTGATCCGATCAGCATCCGATTTCAGTCACTTTGCTCCGATGTAGACGCCACTACAGACGAGCAGCGAACAAGCGACTCCGAAATCTCTCTCTCCGAGAATCAGGACGGCCGACGCAAGTCAGCCGTCCTGATTTTTTTATCATGTAAAAGATCGTCAGGTCGAAGCCGTCAACGAACATCGACCCACACAAGATGATGATCGGACGCCTCCAGACATTGCTTCATCGATTCACGAAGCTGCGGTGACACATCTTCCAAGCGCGGCCAGAATACACCGCTTTGCGCGATCTGAAAGCGTTTGCCGGGTAAGACATAGTCGGCTCGTAAGTTGCCGACTGCATTATCGGAAAAATCGGCGGTATCTTCGGCAGGATCACCGCGATGTGTCTTATTCGCTTTACCTTGTCGCTCGGCTGCAGCTTCTGCTCCCGCGCTGCGCGGTACGCGTCCCCTTGCAACTTCTGTGCTGCTGAGCAATTGGACGATCGCTTCTTGCCGACTCCCTCCATCCACCGGATCGGAGTTCAAGTCGCCGACGATCACAAAGTCACGATCGGCTGCCAGTCCTCCGTGCTTCCCTTGATCATCGACTAAGTAATCCTTGCCGCTCCGTTCGATGTAATCATGCAGCAAGCGAATCTCATCGTGATTACGACAACCGTTGCGATCCTCGTCGCCGTCGAAGGCAGGCGGTGTCGGGTGCGAAGCCAGAACGCTCAACATTCCTTGGGGTGTCTTGATCGGAACGTCCCAGAAACTCTTCGATGACAAACGGAGTTTCGACCAGACATCAGCCGGATAATAATGTTCGCTGCTCTTTGGATCTTGCGGTACCAGTGCGCCGGGCATCTCGGACCATTTCAGATTTTGAAACGATCGGACTTGAGAAGCTTCGATCGGATAACGGCTGAGCACTGCCATTCCGTATTGTCCCGGGTACTGACCGAACCCCCCATGCGTCCTCCGCATCCGCGGACTTGCCGTTGCGATTGAGGTCCATTCCGCTCGGCACACCCGTGTTGACCGGGCCTGAATAGCGATAGGGCATCGGCCAAGCTGCATTGCCGAACATGTCCTTCGACGGTTCAGCCAAATACTTGTCGGCAAATAGTGCCGCGTTGTCCGCCGCGCGATCGTAGTCCACTTCGTTCAGCAGAATGACGTCGGGCTTAACTGCGCGAATGACGGCAGCCAGCTTCACCGCTTGTTCGTCACCGGCAACCAAGGTCTCATGCAACTCGCCGCCGCGCTTTCGATGCAGCGAAACATTGAAGGTCGCCAATCGCAGAGTCCCTTCCGCTTTAGCCGGAAGAAGCTCGCTGCTGTTCGGAGTGCGAGTCGGTTCCTGAGCCTCCGCTACTTGGAAAGAAGTCCCCGAAAGACAGAATGAACCGGAGACGAGCAGAACGCTCAGGCACTTACCAATCTTGCTGACGGACATAGGCCCTCATTACTCTTTCCATCGAGATCTATGGTTCACTGCCCCGACGGAGGCAGTGTCTTGAGATATGCCAACAAGTCCGCCAAGCCTTCTTGGTTGATCTTCGTTTCCAATCCCTCGGGCATCACCGAGATGCCGAGGTCTTTCAGTGTTTCGATGTCGCTGAGCAGCAGTTCATGCCGCACACCGTCGACTCCTACTAACGTGAGACTACTTGCGCTGCGATCTTCGATCAAACCCGCCAAAGTTTGACCCGCAGTCGTTTGCACAGCGTATTGATGATACTTCGGCTCGATCGCTTTATTGGGGTCAAGGACAGCCGTCACCCACTGCAAATCATTCCATGACTTGAGGTTTTCCAGCGGCGGTCCCACCAGCGGTCGCTTGTCCTGCGAGCGATGACAGACGGCGCAGTGTTGTTTGAATAGTGCGGCTCCACGCTCGTGATCGCCCGATTTGGTCAGCTTGGCCAACGTGCTCTCGACCAACTTGGCACGGTCCGAATTCGAAGGCTTGCCGAGCACTGTTTCGATGCGCGACATAAACGTGCGATCACCGTAGCTGCGCATGCGCTGAATCGCCGCTGCGTCGAGATCGCTCGGCTTGATCGCACCGCTCTCGATCGCTGCCAACAGCTTGCCGCTCCAATTGCGTTTATCGAGCAACAATGAAGTCACTGCCGTTCGCAATTCCGGAGCAAGATGAGGCCATGCAGTGATCAACACATCAGCCGACTCAGGCATGTTCAAGCGACGGATCAGCGATACTACTGCGAATTGCACGGCCGGAGGTTGGTTCGGCTCGAGCAACTTCTTCATGTTCGACAGCAGTGGCTCTTTCGCATCCGCGTTCAATCGAAGCAGCGGCATCCATTCCACTCGTTTATCCATGGGCTGCGATTCATCCATCACGATCTGCTGAGCCGTCGCTCCGATGCCTGCGACATGAGACTTGAGCGTTTCATCGCTTGCCGTCAGCTTCAACAGTTCAGCATCACCGCCGATGGCCGATAGTACCATCAGTCTTCCGGAATCCAGTTCCGCCGACTTCTTGTTGTTCTTGGATGTGAAGAGAGTGCGAATCAATTCTACTTTGTCTTGCGCACCGGCTCGCTGCCAAAGCTTGCTGAAGGACGCTTCGATCTCCGGCAATGCCGCTTGATCGACTTGCACTTGATCGTGATCGAATGAGTCAACCAGTCCGTTCAAGCAATCTGCGACGTGACGATTGATCACCAGCGAGAGAGCTCGCGCGGCCCAGCGATCGCCGGCGGCTTGAACAGCCAGATGACGCAATGCGGAACCGGCCCGGTCATTTTCGACTCCGCCGAGCGATAGGATGTCCTGCACTCGCGCGCCGGCATCGTTTTCTTCCTGAACGGCGTCGATCACAGCCGCCATCAAAGCGGAGCTGGTCGCCAGCTTCGGTTCGGCCGCCGACATGGCCCAACGACGAACACGAGCATCTAAGTCATTGAGCGCGCGGATGTAATCACTTTCGTCGGCTTGGTTCATTCCCACTAAACATCCGAGACATTGAACGCGAACGGCTGCGTCGGCGTGCTGGTGCATGGCCTCGCGCAGAGCCTTCCCTACCGCGTGATCCACTTTGGCGTTCGATCCAGTCGAGCGCCAGATAAGCTGCATCGCAGCCATATCGCGCAGGGCACCGTTATCGCTCGTGATCCACTTCAACAATTCATCATCGGTTGCGGTCGCTGCATTAGGAAGCGAGCTCGGTTTGTATTCAGAAGATCGAACACGGTAGATGCGACCCAATCCGGCACCGGCTCGCACGTTGAGTCTTTCTTGCCAGGCGATCGGAATCCACTCCGGATGCTCGATAACCTGACGGACCATGTCGGCAATCCAAATCGTTCCGTCAGGAGCGTTCACCACGCGAACCGGACGACTCCACGTATCCGCCGACGCAAACCAATCGACCTGAGAGTCTTCTGCAAAACGCTCGCCGCGAAATGTCGATCCCAGCCGTTCCACTTGGAAACGAGCCACCAAGTTATGCACCGGCTCGCAAACCAAAGCCGCGCCGCGCATGCGTTCGCCCAGTCCAGGAACGCGCACGATAATGCTGCTGCAAGCGCTGGTGAATCGATTGAGCGTAAAGAGATCATTGAAGCGATCCAGCGTGCGACTGGCCGGATAAACAGGCGGAGCTTCTCCGGGTGTCAGCAAGTGCTGCAACGCGGGACCGGATGCCGTGCCTCGCCCTCGATAACGATCTTCGATGACATAGTGAAACATCGGCTGGTTGTTCACATTGCCGAACCAGTTCCCGAACTCATCGCGCGCTCGCACGAACTGCGTATGACCGCTGGTCGTAAAGAGCTCGCCGGTATCCGGATTCCAAGCCACATCGCGACCCGCGACGTTCAGCACTTGTCCGTTGCGAGTGCTCTTCAGTTCGCGCGTCCCATCGCCGGAGGTGAAGTGCACGAGGCCGTCGAGCCCGATTTCAAATCCGCCTGCGCGATGCTGTGGATTCGCTTCGCCGATTCCAGTGAGTAACGTCTCACGCTTATCCGCTTTGCCGTCGCCGTCAGTGTCCTCCGCATAGAAAATCTCCGGAGCTGCGACAATGATGACGCCGCTCCGCCAAGGAAGCACACTGGTCGGATAAGCGAGCTCATCTACAAAGACATGCGACTCTTCATAGCGTCCGTCGCCGTCGGCATCGCGCAGCCACTTCACATCGCCGCCGTGTTCACTCCCCAGCGGATAGTCGGTCATCTCTACGACCCACACTCGACCGTCATGACCGAATGCGATGTTGACCGGATCGGCCACCGCAGGTTCAGCGGCCATGAGATCGACGCTGAAACCGTCGGGCAAGCGAATGGACTTGAGAGCGCCGAGCGCATCCTTCGGTTTGTCCTCGGCCGCTTTCTCCTTCAGGATCTCGGCGACACGCTTGGAGATAAGATCCTCGGTTCCCGATTGCCAACGACCAGGCTGGTTGTAGTACAGCATCGAGAAATCGACTTCGTATCCACCTTCAGCGCGCATCCGTTCGCTCGCCACATAAGCAAACACATCGTCGGTATAAGCGGCTACCCAAACCTGTTTCGAATCGATTTCACGTTCCAGTCGTCGTTGATAATCAACAACCACTTCACCTCCCATGAAGACCCACGTCAACACATTGCCGAACTGCCATGTATGCAGCGGCGCGGGATAGGTTTCGGGCAAGCGGCCCATCTTGTCCCATGTGGCCAGCATCTGCTCGGCCCAACGGCGGCGTGTTACGTCTTTGTCTTGTGTTTGAGCCTGCAAATCGGCGCGCGTCGGATGCTCGGGAGCCAAGCCTGCATAGCCGAAGTGCCCGACCGGATAGTCGGTGACGGCAGTCTGCGCGCCGATTAAAGCTTCCGAAACGGATTGGACCATTTCAGCCGCATGGTTCTTCGCATCCTCATAGTTGCGTCGCGGTTCCGGGTTCGCATCGGCACCGCAGCCGATCACCGGCAGAAAGATCGCCCCCGGATTCGATGTCTCCAGCGTCGTTGCAGAAAGCCCCGCCCAATCGCCGCTGACTTGATTGAAGTCGGGACCGAGCGTCGTGCAATGACAAGCATAGAGATAGGCCGCTCCGAGCAGTTTGCCGTCGACTCCGATCGCTTTGAGCACACGGACCCGACGATCTACAACTCCATCCGCTTGTATGCCGAAGCCTTTCCAGAGCCCGTTCTGAAGCACGCGACGATTCACAGCGAAACCGGCTGAAGATTCTCCGATGTGCAGCGTCGCCGCTTGACGCGCTTGCATCGCCGACTCGACCGCGGCCACGATCCCTTGTTCCATGTGTTTGTTGTTGCGTTCGAGCGCAGCCGACTCTTCAGCGCTCAGCGGCGTCTTGTAGAGATTGGTCAATCCGCCGGCTGTGTGCGGTGCGGCGTGCGAGTGCGTGGAGCAGATGACGATCTGACTACGAGGCAACTGCCAACGGCTCATCAACACTTCGCCGACATGCTTCGTCATTTCGCCGGTGACAGCGATCGAATCGATGGAGACGAGCACCATCGTCGAAGCGTCGTCATGTCCTTTGGTGAGCACACATGCGCGAGCGAACAAACGATCGGCGACATCTGTGTGTCCTTTGTCGCGCGTCGCATAGCCGCTGAGCCGTACTGATTCGGTCGGCGTCACATCCACCTTACCGAATCCGACACGCAGTTCATCTGCCGCTTTGGATGTCGACACGCAGAGCGCGAGAGTAACGATGCAATACGCGATTTGCAAACAGCGATGAATGAGGGTTCGATGCATGATTTGCTCTTTCGTTAATCCAGTTTGCCCGCGGGTCGTACTGCTGAGCCTTGACGCTTTTGCAAGCCGTCACCTAGTTCTGCGCGAGCCTTCTCGGCCAGCGTTTCCAGTCGCTTCACTACGTCAGGATGTTCGGCGATGAGGTTCTTCTTCTCGCCGATGTCGTCAGCCAGATTGTAGAGCTCCAGTCCGCACTTCAGCGTCTTGTACGCAGCCGGTGTACCATCGCGGCCGCCGCCGTTTTCGAGCGATCGATAGTCATGCGGAAAATGCAACTTCCAGTCGCCGGAGCGGATCGCATGCAGTTCATTCCCCCAATAAAAGTTGTACGACTCGTGCGGCGTCTGCGCTCCGGGTTCGCCGGCCAGCAGCGGCCAAATGTTCTTGCCGTCGATCGGCTGCTTGGGTAACTCGGCTCCGGCCAGATGAGCCAATGTCGGCAGTACATCGATCGTCGCAGCGAATTGATTGCTCTCCGACCCGGCAGGAATCTTGCCGGGCCAACATGCAATCGTCGGCTCGCGCACTCCGCCGTCCCATGCCGTGCCTTTGCCTTCGCGCAGTGGACCGGCAGAGCCGGCATGATTGCCGTAAGACAACCATGGTCCGTTGTCTGAGGTGAAGATCACCAACGTGTTGTCATCGAGCTTCAGATCACGGAGCGTCTTGCGAATCTCTCCGACGCTCCAATCGATCTCCGCGATTACATCGTGATAAAGCCCTTTGCCGGTCGAGCCTTTAAACTTTTCCGAGGCATAGATCGGAACATGCGGCATGCTGTAGGGCACATAGAGAAAGAACGGTGACTGGCTGTTCCGCCGGATGAAGTCGACTGCGTGCTCGGTGTACCATTTTGTTAAGTTCGGTTGCTCTTGATCGCTGACCTTCGCATTCACGATGCGATCGTTTTCAATTAGCGGCAGGTCGGGAAACGTTTTGGTCGTCGGATGGAACGGCCACATATCGTTCGAATACGGCAAGCCGAAGTACTCGTCGAAGCCATGATGAATCGGCAATCCCTGACCGCGATCCCCCAAGTGCCACTTGCCGTAAATGGCTGTCTTGTAACCGCGCGGCTTGAGTACCTCAGCGATGGTTTGCTCTTGCGGATTGAGGCACACCTTAGCTCCCGGCCCGAGCGCACCCAAAATGCTCAACCGCACGTTGTAGCAACCGGTCAGCAACGAACAGCGCGACGCGCTGCAGACCCCTTGTGAGACATAAAAGCTGGTCATGCGCCGGCCGTCGCGCGCCATCGTGTCCAGATTCGGCGTCACCATCGTCTCACCGCCGAAGCAGTGCAGATCCGCATAGCCGAGGTCATCGGCAAACAGAACAACAAAGTTAGGCCGGCGTGCATTGTTGTTTGGTGAGCTCTTGTCTTGAGCCGAGATCGGCATCGTGAGCAGGCCGATCCAAAGAATCGACCAGAGTATGCTGCGAGTAGCAAACACACGAAGCAGCAGGGGGCGCTTCATCAGAGACCTCATCGGTGAGTCGGGGTAGGGCAGGGGCAGGACGGCGAGCGCCCCGACATTGTAATCCGATGACGTGCACGAAGTGCTGACGTGGATCAACGTTCCAAGTTGATCTCAGCGACTTTGCCACCTCAAGACTCCGACGCGAACTACTCGCATCGGACGTAAGAAATTGAAAACTCTTGCACCGACACGGTCCGTTTCATCTCTTAAAGCGGAACGGCGCGAGCCGTCCGGTGCAGCACAATCGATCTTGAACAACCGGAGGGCCCGCGCCGTTCCGCTTGCATTCGATCATCGAACTATGATGCGAAGAACTGGAAGGACTGCATTCGGCTGCTTAGAACGGGGTTATTTCTCTTCCTTCTTCTCAGCTTTCTTGGCTTCCTTTTCCATTTCCTTAAAGACCTTCTTGGCCTTTTGCACTTTGGCTCGCACTACCGCAGCGCAATAGCCTTGATTCGGGTTGTTGCGATAGTAGTCTTGGTGGTAAGCCTCTGCCAGATAAAACGTCGGCAGCGGGCTGATCTCGGTTACGATCGGTTTCGAATAAGCCTTCTCTTCGTTCAGCTTCAACTTGTACTTGGCTGCCAGCTCTTTCTGTTCAGCGTCGTGATAAAAGATCACCGATCGATACTGCGGGCCGTAGTCGTTGCCTTGACGATTCAAGCTCGTCGGGTCATGCGTCTTGAAGAAGACTTCGAGCAGTTCGACGTAGCTGACTTCGTTCGGATCGTAGGTGATCTGACAGACCTCGGCGTGGCCGGTTTCCTTCGTGCAAACTTGTTCGTACGTCGGATTCGGAACGGTGCCGCCGGCGTAACCGGAGACGACGTCCTTGACTCCTTTCATCCCTTCGAAGACTGCTTCGACACACCAGAAACAACCGCCGCCGAAGGTCGCTGTCTTCAGTCCGCTATCCGCTGTTCCACTCACAGTCTTCTCCTTGTCCGTTTTCGTCTTGTCTGATTGAGCATAGGCCATCGACGAGACCCCGACTAGAAACAATGCCATTAGACTGCTGATAGCATTACCGCGGCGAAACACTCGGTTCATCATGGTCGCTCCCTGTGTGCTAGGTGGGATAGTTTTCAGTGGTGGGAATGAAGTTGGAAGGCTCTTCGATCATAGCCTGCCGACCGGTCTCGAAAGTGCACTGATGCATGTCCAGTCTGGACCGGCATGTGCGGCGAACAATCAACTTGATACCAAAAGCTGATTTGAAAAGACCGCTAAGATTATAGCAAGGCGACCAATGCCGGCCTATGTTAAAGTCTCGTCAGACCTCGCAGTCTTCTGCTGATGCGATGTCGGAAGGTGATTCTCCATTGAGCACCCCGTTTCCTTTCTCTTGCTCGCCGCTAGAATCCCGACACCCAAAGAGCCTGATCAAGAATGGAAGCGGGCGGTCTGAGTCAGGAACAGCCATGAAACTTGGAATCTTGTCGTGCAGTCCCCAGTGCTACAGCACTCGGCGACTCAAGGAAGCCGCCGCCGAGCGCGGGCATCATGTTCGTGTCCTCAACACGCTCAAGTTCGCCATAGACTTGAACGCGGGGAGTCCGGCTCTTTACTACCGCAATAAATCGCTCAGCCGATACGACGCGGTTCTGCCGCGCATCGGTGCGTCGATCACATACTTCGGAACGGCCGTTGTTCGCCAGTTCGAGCAGCTGGACGTCTTCTGCGGTAACTCTTCGAACGCGATCACCAACTCGCGCGACAAGCTGCGATCGATGCAGATACTCAGCCGACATCAGATCGGCATCCCGGCCACCACCTTCGTTCGCGATCGCTCCGATGTCGTACCGGCAATCGAGCGCGTCGGCGGCGCACCGGTGGTGATCAAGCTGCTCGAGGGAACTCAAGGTGTCGGTGTCATTCTGGCGGAAACGCTGAAGGTGGCGGAAGCGATCATCGAGACGTTGCAGAGCACGCGACAGAACGTGCTCGTGCAGAAGTTCGTGGCCGAGAGCCGCGGACGAGATATCCGCGCGTTCGTGGTGGGTGATCAAGTGGTCGCAGCCATGCGCCGCACGGCTCAGGGTCAAGAGTTCCGCAGCAACGTACATCGCGGCGGAACGACAGAGACGGTGTGGTTGGACGATCTGTATCGCGAGACCGCCGTGCGCGCCGCGCAGATCATGGGCTTGCGGATCGCCGGCGTCGACATGCTCGAATCGCATGAAGGTCCAAAGGTAATGGAGGTTAACAGCTCACCGGGACTCGAGGGCATCGAGCGAGCCACAGGACTGGACGTCGCCGGCGCAGTGATCGATTTCTTAGCCGCTCAAGTCAACTTCCCCGAGCTCGATATTCGGCAGCGGCTGACAGTAAGTCGCGGATACGGAGTGGCTGAGCTGTCGATTCCGGAAGGCTCCGATTATGTCGGTAAGACGATTCAGGAATCCGAACTGCGCGAGCGCGACGTCAACATTCTTACACTGCATCGCGATACAACAGTCATCCCGAACCCGCGTCCGGCTCGCGTCCTGGAAGCCGGCGATCGATTGCTCTGCTTCGGCAAGCTCGAAGCCATGCGCGACTTAGTCTCGGATCGCACCAAACGAGCTCGACAACTTAACATCCGACGACTTAAGCCGGGCGAAGACAATCTACTGTCGACAAACGAAGACACTGTCGTTGCGACTCAATAGCACTGATCAAGTGCCCGCTATCTTAACCCGTCGCGGAAAGCGTCGATGATTTATTCAAAGCGGTACGCTCAAGCCGCCCGGTAGAGCACTATCGAACGTGAAGAACCGGACGGCTTGCGCCGTTCCGTTTGCATTTGTTGTTTTTTTCTAAATACGGCTACGAGTCTCGATTCAAACAACAAGTCCTCCCTGTGCGGGTTCGGCTCATTCACTCGACAACTCGAAACGCGTCGTTTTTCTTGTAGACGACGCGTCGACCGGGCACCGAGAACTCGAGATGGGCGTCGAGCATGACACCGACGCTTGCGTCTTTATCGATTTCGATCTCAACGGTCACGACATTCCCTTCGCGCTCGATCGATCGAGCTTCGAACGGACCGATCTGGACCCAATCAGGTTTGCCTTGAGGCAAAGGGCGGCGACTGTTTGACGGATCGAGTTCGATACGAATCTTGTGCTTGGAACCGCGCGCCGCCGTGCCGGGCTGCACAGATACGACGACCGGAGACAGCTTGCTCTCACCACTCGCGTTGTCGACGATCGCGCCGATTTCGGCGCGGCGCAGTCCGCGACTGTTCGACTTTTCAGGCACTCCCGCATAGCCGCCGAGAATGTAGGGAAAGCGACCCGGTGTCACGTGATAGTGGTAGCCGCGCTCGGCATCTTTGTGGCCGTTGCAGACATCGAGTGCCTGTTCGCCTTCGAGGCTTTTTGCCATGACCCCTTCGGATTCGTAGGGACCATAGATCGGAAATCCGTCGAACGCAAAACCGATGATCGGCGAATGCTGCTTGCCGTTGTCTGAGAACGGAGACTTCACGCAGGTCGGATATTTGTGATAGTGATACACTCCGGTTTGTTGCGGATGACCGCAACAGGAATCGAGCCACACTTCCGAATAGCCCGCGACCGCGTTCATCCCGCCCATCTCGAAGGGGTTGAAGAACACGACACCGTTGACCGCCATGGCGATCGGTCCCATCGGAACACGAGTGATCTGTTCGGCGAGCCGCGGCTTTAGGGGCAAACGAAATGTAAAGTCCTGCACTGTGATCGTGTTCGGATTGTCACTGTTCGGGAATATAGCTGTCGGGTGATTCGGATACCCCTGACTGCGAACAATCAAGCAATCCGCGTCGTGTGACAACTGCAAGTTCGGAATGCCGTCGTCGTTCGAGTCCTGCATGTGATACGAGAACAAATCAACGAACTTGCCGGCGTCCTCATAGAAGTACTTGGCCGGTTTCGAATCGTCGACATACCAATGACCGCCGATCGCTTTGCATCCGGCCGGCGGATCCGCGGCTTGTGAACGCCGGGTCATTCCAAAGGGGGCGATAGCGCAGACCAGGCTCAAAGCAACAATCGTTCTCAACGCCATCGCGTCGGCTCTCCAATTAAGCAAGACAAAAGATCCCTACGATTCGCATTCATATTCGTATCGAACTTCGTACTCGTTCTCGTACTCGAATGGAAAAGAGTTCGAGTACGAGTAGGAGTAGGAGTAGGACTACAACTTCGATCTACAGCAATGTAACTGCGGCAACTGAACGGAACATGAAGAGATCGAGCGTCTCGTAGCTCGTAATGAAAAAAAGCGAGCTCGAAAGGACTGGCCTCTCGAGCTCGCTTCGGGTCTATCGTTCTAACGTATTACGACGCAGGTTTACTTCTGCGACGAATCCGCCGGCTTGGTAGCCTTATCAGTTTCCAGCGCGTTGCTCAATTGAGCACGCAGAGCCTCGATGGCTTCACGCTGTGCAGCTTGCTCAACCTGCGAGCGCTCGACCATTTCCTTCAGTTGCTGAGTCGCGGTGAGAGGTCGATCGGCCTGGCCTTCGCTGTTGCCGCCGACGGTTTCACCGAACAAAGCCGACAGATCAATGGCTCCGCCGCCGCTCGATTGGTTGTAAACATAGATCGCATCCAGAGCACGAGTGATCTGGTTGGACGATTCGGACAAGTGAGCTTCCGAATAGGGATCGAGCGACTTACCGCTCTTCTTCACAGCTTCGTCGATCCTTTCCTTGATCTTGCGCAGTTCTTTCACTGCCAAGTTCGGAATCACTTTGTAAGCGGCTGACGAACCGCCGGTCGGAAGCGACAAGTCGATCAAACGCTCGAGGTGTTCGCGCTGCAGGTTGCGGCGCAGCGAGCTGATCAGCGGCTTGCGAGCCGTGTATTCCTGCTCCTTGATGTTGTCCAGATCGCTCCAAATTTCCTTGGTGACGGTGGTCAACAATTCGGGGAGAGTGAACGCATCTTTGTCGGCAGGTACACGGAACTCATTGTCATACACGCGGCGCAGCGTTGTCGCGTTCATGAGCTGAGTCAGCGTGGCCGACTGAGTCGACAAGATACGATCATGGACCGGCCACGACGGATCACCGCCGAAACCGCCGCCCATGAAGTCGCGAGTCAGTCGCGTGATCAAATCTGAGCTCAGTGCATAGGAATCATCGCGGAACGACGATTCGAGCACGAAGTGCAGAGCGGCTCGTTGCGTATCGGCCGGAACGACATCGATCGGCACACGTGCGTTCGGGTCACCCTTCTTGTCGCGGTTGATGTGAGCACCGCCGACCCAGTTGGACATCATGCCGACGGCTCGCGATTGCAGGCCGAGGGTCAGTTCATAGCCTTGACGAGCCTTCTTCCAAGCGTCGCCATCTTTGACGTAGTCGGCCAGCAGTCGCTTGCGGAATCGCTTGATCAGCTCCATTTGCTCCTTGGCGAAGTCGAGCGGATCCTTGGCGAAGTCATAGCGACGAGCCAGCGGATCGGGACCGGTGGTGTCTTCGTCGGTGGCGAACTGCAGTTCCGGTTCGGCTACGCGAGCCAAAATGGACTTCAGATCCTTATCGAAGGTGTAACCGTACTCAATCGCCCAGAAGTCATACGGGCCGAGCTTGAGCATGCCGTAATCGCCTTGCACATCGCCTTGAGCGAGTTTCAAGTTGATCGGCAAGTAGTCCATCACCGAGCCTGCGAACGGCTTTTTGCCCTTCACGGCATCGCTGTTGATTTCCTTCAGCGAGTAGATGCTACTAGCTTTGAAGTTGTGGCGCAGGCCGAGGGTGTGACCGACTTCGTGAGCCACGAGGTCAGCCAGCAACGGTCCGACGAACGTTTCGGGCATGCCGTCCAGCAGAGACTCTTCCGGCTTCTTCGGCTCAGGCTTCTTAGCCGGTTCTTCCTTCTTCGGCTCTTCTTTCTTCGGCTCTTCAGCCTTGGGCTCGTCTTTCTTCGCTTCGTCCTTCTTGGACTCTTCCTTCTTCGGCTCGTCCTTCTTAGGTTCTTCGGGCTTTTGGCCGTCTTGCTCTTCAGCTAATGCTTCGGGTGCGAGAGCCATGTAGAGACGCATGGTGGCCATATCGAACTGACGTCCGGTAGCAGCCATGCATAAGCCGTTGACTTGACTGGTTCGTCCGACGAGACCGTCGAGCGGATCGTCGCCCAGCAGCGGAGTGCTCCATTGCGACTCGAGCGCTCCGGCATGCGGATGATTCATGCGACTGCGAATCTGCGAAGAAATAAAATTGCGTTGACTCGGATCAGCAAAGCGAACGCGCGGATCCCAATTCGGATGGGAAGCCAACCATGCCAGCGTTTCAGCACCCATTCCGTCCATCGCCAACAGCGGCATGAAATCGCCGAACTGCTTGTCGAAGTGACGAATCCAACCGTCGGTCAGAACGATGTCGGCATCCAAGATCTGTCCGGTCTCAGGATGCACGCGGCTCGGGCCGATCGCGGTACCTTGGTTGTTGTTGAGCCAACGAATGAAGTTGTAGCGAACGTCTTCCGGATCTTTGTCCATGTGTTCGCCGGTGGTCTTGTCTTGGTACTCCACTTGAATCGCATCGGAGATACCGATCTTTTCAAACGCTTCGTTCCAGAACTCGATACCGTGCTTGACCCAACGTCGATAGCGTACCGGAGTTGTGTGTTCGATGTAGAACTTGATCGGCTCGACAGGCGGGCTGATCTTCAGCGACGGATCTCGCTTCTGCAAGTGCCAACGATTGACGAAGTTGATTTCGACGTCATCGTCCTTGTACTTGCCGTAATCGGAGTACGAGGTGGTGAAGTAACCGATGCGCTGATCCGCGACGCGGGGAGTGTAACCGGTGTTCTGAGGAATCTCGCTGATCGAGTAATACAGCGTCTGCAGTTGTCCGCGAGTGTTCGGCATTTCGAACGCCAGCTCGATGTTCTGCGGGAACACCTTTGACTTGACGATCTTAGCCAAGCCCGGATTCGTTGAGCGACCCGATGCTCCGAAGAACACCGATGCGTTACCGACGAGCAGAGCATCGCCGTCGATGACCGGTCCGCCGCGCGGCGACATGGTGAGGATCGGTAGATCGAGCAGCACGCTGCCGGTGAACAATCGATCTACGGAGTCTTTCGATTCGCGATCACCGCCTGAACGAATGGACGTGTTCGGAGCGATCAAGGCGAGGCGATTGTTGTACTGGCGCCATTGAACGTAGAAGTCACCGGCCTGCAGACCGGCGAACACTTGACCGCTGGCCACCGTCAAACCGATGAAGTACTTCTTCTCCATGTAGTTCTTCGGGAGTTCGAACAGCAGTTGGCTGTCCTTCGGGCGTACGTAGACCTCATACATGGAACGAGGTTCGTCGCGTGGCGGTTCCAGTTTGGTATAGCCTTCGACGACGCGGTCGAACGGCGGATAGTCGGGTTGCTGAGCTTGCGTCGACTGATAGCACAGGAGGCTCATCAGACCGGCCGCCAGCCAGCGCGTCACACTAAAAGACTGCCGCATACGTATAGTTCCTCGAATTTAGGAATGGAGAGAATTTGGGCTATGGGCTCCGCCTACACCTACTGGGTCGCTTGCTGAAGTCTACGACCGGAAAAAGCCGCAACCTCACGACCCGGAAAACTTTCCGATCTTCGCCAAGCTTTCAACTTCTGAAAATAGGCAGAACAGGGCGATTCGGAAGTTAAATCCGGAAAAATCGGTAAAGTTTTGATTGATTTTACGCAAGCGGCTATGGGATGGCACCCGCCGCGGGCTTGAATAAAACGAATTGCCGACCACCCTACTATCAGGTGGATGGCCCCATGAATCAAAACTGGTGTATCGTCGGCGGCGGCATGCTCGGTCTGGCAGCCGCAAGTTATCTCAAAGATCGCGGCGCGCAAGTGACGTTGCTGGAATCCGCGACGGAAGTCGGCGGCTTGGCCTCTGCGTGGCAAGTCGGAGACGTCACTTGGGATCGTTATTACCACGTGACTTTGCTGTCCGACTCAAGCCTGCGTGAATTGCTGGACCGGATCGGCCTGGAGCGAGAAATCCAGTGGGTCCAAACACGGACCGGATTCTTCACCGACGGTCGGCTTCATTCGCTCAGCAGTTCGCTCGACTTCCTCCGCTTTCCGCCTTTGTCGTTGATCAGCAAGTTTCGGCTCGGCGGTACCATTTTCTATGCTTCCAAGCTGCGAGATTGGCGACGATTGGAATCGATACCCGTCGAGACATGGCTGCGAAAGTTGAGCGGCCGGCGAGTCTTTGAAAAAATCTGGCTACCGCTGTTGAAAGCCAAACTAGGCGATGCCTATCGCCGCACCTCAGCCGCGTTCATCTGGGCCTACATAGATCGCATGTACAAGGCTCGACGCAGCGGCATGAAGCGGGAGATGTTCGGCTATGTACCAGGCGGCTACTGTCGCATTCTGAAAGATCTAAGCGGCTACCTCACCCGGCAGGGCGTGCAGATTCGAACAAGTACACGAGTGGAACGCGTTGAACGCGATGCGGCGTCGGGTCGCGTGCGTGTGACCATGGACCAGGATGGTCGTAAGGAACCAACTGAGTTCGATCACGTGTTAGTCACGACACCGACTCACACTACGGCTCGCATCTGTCCTGATTTGACCGACGGCGAACAGAAACGATTGACCGATATCGAATACTTGGGAGTGATCTGTACATCGGTACTGCTCGATCAACCGCTCGGCGGTTACTACGTCACGAACATCACCGATGCGGGCTATCCGGTTACCGGCATCATCGAAATGGGTTCGCTCGTTCCACCCGAGCAATTGAATGGCCGCTATCTCGTCTACTTGCCGCGCTATGTGCTTGCCGGCGATCCCGACTGGGAACTTACCGACGAGGCGATTCACGAACGCTGTATGAAGATGCTCGAAAGCATGTATCCTCATTTCAAGCGCGAACAAGTCTCCGCGATGCGGACTGCTCGCACTAAACAAGTGATGGCGATCCCGACGCTGGATTATTCTCAGCACTTGCCCGAAACGATTACTTCGATTCCAGGTGTCTATGTGGTGACATCCGCCCAGATCGTCAAAGGGACGCTGAACGTCAATGAGTCGATGGAGCACGTACGGATGCAGCTCGAGAAAGTCATACTGCCGCACATCGACAAAGCAAACGGTATCGCGAAAAGCGATTCGTAAAGAGACGTCAGCCTCGCAGCAGTAGGTCAATTATCCTCAATTGACACCAACACCTTCCGACTCACCAACACTTAAATCGGTACCAGCCCAACGCAGCCTGCTGATCGGTATCGACGGTTACCGTTTGAGGTGTTGGTAGAGTGAACTTGGATAGGATCAATTTGGAAAATTGATCTACAAATTTTGATCTACACCTGACTACTCGAAGCTCTTGGTGGAGCAATCGCTCTTGAGATTGAAGTCCATACCGGAGTCGGCGGATTTGACTTCGATCTTCAATTGCGACTTCTTGTTGTAGCACTCCGGCACTTTTTCATCGTTCGCCTTCGGCTTGGCATCGGGATCTTCTTCGACTGCGCCGCCTCCTTCACCCGCCGGTTTACGGCTGCTGATGCGAACGATCTTTTGGCCGGGGATAACCCCTGACTTGCGAGAGTCGAGCATCATGCGATAGTGCCCGGAGCTGTCGGTGATGCCCGTACAGTAAGTCTTGTCCGGTGATTCGAACTTGATCGATGCATCAGCCAGCGGAGCACCGTCGAATGTTACCGTGCCGCTGATTTCAACCAGACCGAGCTTTTCGTATTCCGGTTGAGGAACCGTGTTGCAACCGCACAACTTTGCGGCAAGCAATGCAGCACATAAGAGGGCGGCCTGTTTGGACATGTGTTGATAGGAAGCTGAATTCATATTCGCAAGGCTCCGTTAGTTGTTGATCTGATTGATTTCACCGCCGTTGCGAGTCGCGATGGCGCGATAGACGAGCAGATCAACGCTGTCGGAGAGAAAGTTCACGGAGCCGTCGCCCATCTGGAAGAAAGCGCCGCCGGTGTGGTAGCTGCCGAATGCGACTTCCATCAGCTTGCCGTCGATCGCCGGCTCTTTGATTTGACCGTTGAGTCGAACTAACATGCTGCCCGCCGCTTCGGAAGCTTCGGTCCCGCCGGTGCCGCCTGAGCATGTACAGGGATCGACCTGCGGCGATCCGATGGTCCAGAAATCCATCCCTTGACCGTCTTTCGTGAAGTCGGGATCGGTGTGCGATTCGCCCGCAAAGGCTGTGTTCGAAAGACCGTCGATGACATCGCCGAATCGAGTCGCGCTGCAAACATAGAACGCACCGTTGAGATTGGTCATTTCAAACGACTTGGTGGATGCAGCCGGGATCGTGCCGTAACCGACGACGGTACTATTGTCGTCTGAGCTGATGTCGGAACCGCCGACGACTCGATAACTGGCAGGTACGCGTTTGGTGATACCGTTGTAGTCCATGTGTTCCGGCAGGGGCATGCTTGGGCAGCGATAGACCGACAAAACGACTTCGCATGCATCACGATTCTTGTTGGCGGCATCCCAGTTCACCGATTCGATGAACGAGAGCTGGTTATAAAGTGCGTTCTGTTCTACGTACGGCAGGATCATGCCGGACCAAAGGGTG
>JAXMBQ010000038.1:0-66846 GCA_046349815.1 Pirellulales bacterium
GCGCAGACTCGGCTCACCCAACTTGTACTCTTTGACAATCTCCGGACTAACCGTTTCTAACGTTGCACCGATAAAGCCTCGGACGACACGACCGTTTTCGATCAAGTTATCCATGATCAGTCTGGCCATGCTGCTCGGAATCGCAAATCCGACTCCTGCGTTACTCCCCGACCGCGAGTTGATGGCTGTGTTGATGCCGATCACTTCGCCGCGCAGATTCACCAGAGGTCCGCCGCTGTTGCCCGGATTGATGGCTGCATCCGTTTGCAAGAAGTCTTCGTAGTCGAGTATCTCAACGCTACGGTTGGTCGCGCTGATGATGCCCGCGGTCACTGTTTGGTCGAGCTCAAAGGGACTACCGACAGCGATCACCCAGTCGCCGACATCCATTTGATTGGAGTCTCCCAGTCGAGCTGCGATCAGGCCCGAAGCATCGATCTTGATGACAGCGACGTCGCTCTTATCATCCGTACCGATCACTTTGCCGCTGAGCGTACGACCGTCACTCAGTTCGACCTCTAATTGTTCGGCTCCGTCGACCACATGGTTATTGGTCAATATGTATCCATCGGTCGAGACAATCACACCGGAGCCGACGCCGGCGGTTTGAAGCTCACCTTGTTCCTCATCGCTGCGCGGTGTGTTTTGACCGCGACGTTGATTGCGATTCTCGAACTCGCGGAACAGATCTTCACCGAAGAAGCCGCGGAACTCTTCCGGGATCCCCGGGATCTCTTCGGCTGACCTGCGTCGACTGTTCTGACGGACCAGGGAGTTGATTCTTACGACTGCAGGGCGAACTTTACCGGCTGCAACTCGAAAGGCTTTGGAAAGCTTTTCCGCTCCTTCGATCAACTCTTGTTCTTCGGCCGATGTCGCGTCCGGAGCCTGCGCATAAAGCGGGTTGCCGGCCGTGGTCCCGTTTAGGCTGAAACGAACGTTGGTTCCGACGAGATACAGCGATCCTGCAACGATGAGAGCTACCACAGATTGTCGTATCGTGATCATTTCGGAAAGTCCTGTACTCTGCGATGAGAGACTTCATATTCCTCAGTTGGACTCGGCACCGCCTGCCGGTGCGAAACTTACAGTCGCATTCCGCGCCGACGAACCTCCATTGTCGCAAGAACAGGGCAGCCCGCAAATAGGATTCGCCCGCAACAGAATGCGGCACAAAAGAACGCGGGATATCAAGACGATCACGCGACGGCCGCGGATGATCGAAACCCAATGCGTAATGGCTCGTTGATAAAATGCAAGCGGAACGGCGCGGGCCGTCCGGTTCTTCACGATCGATCGTGTATTACCGACGTCGCCGTTCCGCTTTGATTGAGCAGGCTCTGTAGACGAGGGATTGGGGTCCTCGCTTACGCTTCGGGTTGCGATTGAGATCGGATAGCTTGAGTGATGCAGTCGACGAGCCTCGCGAGGCTGGTCTGTGTCGCAACTAGCGAACGCCGGGAATGTTCGGTCGGATGGTACCGCCGGCGGGAACGACATTCGAACTGGCTGACCGAAGTTACCGGGTTGCTGTTGAGCCCGGCCGGTTGAACGCCTTATCCTGCGGGCTTCAGCTTCGGTTCGACCAATGTCCATCGCTGGCCGTTCAAGCCGTTTACATTCTGCCATTCGAGTCCCGGAACGAACTGCATCGAAGCGATGTTTTGTCCGTTGATCTTAGCGGTGCCCCACTCCGTCTCGACCGTCACCGCCTTCACGTCGCTCGCGCCGGTGATCGAGTCACCGTTGAGCATGACCACTGTGGTGCTGGTGTCTTGAGCGGAAGGAAATCGCACGCCGGCGACTTCTGTCAACGGAATGCTTGCTTCACCGAACGCAGTCTTGAGCATCAGTTGAGTCGAATCGGTGAGGACGCCGGTGATGACCGTGTCACGCAACAGCAGGACGCTGACCGTCAGCGGTCGAACATTCTTTTCGTTGTTCGATTTTTCAGCGGCAACACTGCTTGCTGCGGCGACCGGCGCTTTGTCCGCAGCCACCGCCACCGGTTCCGCGGCCGCAATGGGTTCATTGTCGGCTTGCGCACGAGCCGAATCGCTCAACATTGATGAAAGACTGCAAGCCATCAAACCGCCGAAGACGAACTTTACCAAGCGCTGCATTGCAGTGGTGCTCCGAGAATCAAATGGTCCGTTGAGTGATTGCTGAACGAATGAAGGCTCATTGCAGCAAGTCGTACTCATGCAGACTAATCAGGCGATGAGATGCGAGAAGCGTACTCGTGGCTGATTCAATGGAAAACTGATGTCGGTTGTATCGATTATGCCGAGACCGCAGTGGATACCTGGAGTGAGAACGTGATTAGCCAATAAAAAAACGTTCCCGAGGAAGAATCCTCGGGAACGTTCCACTCTTTCAAACTCGAGTTAAGCTGTCGTTCAACCGACTAGCGGCAAGGAGTCGGGCAGCGGTTCGGCAGCGGTGCCGGTACTGCACAACCACAGCTCGGGGCTACAGCGTTGCCGCAACCGACTGAACTGCCGTATCCGAACGGCGTTACACAGCCGGCCGGTGCGGACGATGCAGCAGGAGTAGTCGGATAGACTTGGTACGGAACCAGCTTGGGTACCAATCGAGTCACCTGAACTTGGACTTCCTTAGCGCTCGCGAACGGTACACGCTCGGTGTACTCTTCGGTCACATCTTCGCTGATCGTTTCAAATCGTGTCGCAGTATACGGCTCGACTTGTGTTTCCGGAACTTGAACCGTGAAGCTGACTTCCTTGGTCTTGGCTTCGGTCGTGTAGCTCACCGTCGGAATGGTTTCGGTACGAGTTTTTTGTTCGTAGCGAACTTCTTTGCGAGTCCGCGTGCGAGTCTCATCGACATAGCTGACGACTTTGCGAGTGCGAGTACGCTTCTCAGGGACATAGGTCACCACTTGGCGAGTTCCCGTGCGAGCTTCCGGTACATAGCTGACGACGGTGGTCTCGTAGGGGATCTGTTCGCTGTGTTGTTCGTAAACTGTGTAAGCGACTTCTTGAGTCTGAGTGACGTTCTCGACGTACGGAACTTCTTCGGTCACTACGTTCGGAACCCAGACACGACGCGTCACAGTTTGCACTGCAGGTGCGGATGCACAAGCATTGACACCAGTTGCGGGAGCGCATGCCGATGCTGAACCGGCGGCAGCCGGCGCGCATGCAGAGCCGGAGACGGCGCTCGATGCACAGCCTGCCGATGCACAGCTTCCGCCGCATCCGCCGGCACACGTGCCGCGAGCACAACTGTTACATCCGCGGCTGCAATGCTTATGAGCAACGCGACCACGCAGGATCGAAGTGCTGCATCCGCCAAGTGACACACCGCAGCTCGAGGCCGCAGGTGCGCATCCGCCGACCTGCAGCGCAGGAGCGGTTGCACAGCCGCTGTTGATTACAGCGCTGATCGGTGCGCTGCTGACAGCGACTTCTTCGACAACCACTTCCCAATGACCATAGTCCTTGGTGACGGTGCGTGTGCGATTGACCGGCAGAGCAACTTGAATCGTGCGAGTCTTGGTGACCGGAACCGCGTTGGTAACGGTTTGTGTGCGAGTTTGCTTCTGGGCTTGAGGGACGTAAACGGTAAAGCCGAGAACTGTTCGTCCTGCAGTCGGCAACTTGATCATTCTCGTATTCTTCTGAACGTCGTTCAGCTTGGGAACTTTGACGGTGTAGTTTTCCGTCACTTCATTCCACACCGGGACGGTCTCTACGAGATCGACCTTCTTCTCACCGGTGTGGGGAACCAGTACCGAGTACTCGATCGTCTTCGTTTCTGTCTTCGGAACCAGGACGGTCTTGGATCGATACTCTTGGACTTGAACCGGCACAGTGCGCTGAACCGTCTTGGTGCGATAGCGAACTTCATCGCGGTATTCGGTGGTCGGAACAACACGGGTTTCCGTAGCCGTTTGAGGCTCGAGGACCACCTTGTACAATGTGATCGGTCCGGCATCGACGAGCTCACTGTGAGCGGCAGGTGCCAAGCCGGCTACGCCGCATCCGGCTGTCGGAGCTGCAATAGGACTGACCATCGGTCCGGTGCATTGAACTCCGTACGAAACCTGCGGAGCAGGCTGAACAGCGGTCGGTCCGCATTGCGAAATGGGACCGGCATATGCGGCCACCGCGCAAGGGTCGCTGCAACCGCCTCGCTGCAGACGACAATGGTGGCCCGCGGAGGCCATGGCGGGCATGCCGATTAGGGCAGCCAAAGCCAACATACTGAATTGAAAACGCATACGGGCTCTCTGTTGAATGACGAGATGTAAATTCCCGGCCGGGCGAATTGCCCAAACCACCCAGATTTACAGAGTTTATTTAGCCCCTACTTTCCCGTCAAACAATACAATCGCCAAATCCGGAAGTGCGCTGATCGGCCTAGGGCTCACATTTACCTTGGAAAACTGCTCGAAATCGCCTGAGCGACCTTCCGGCCGAGCTTTGGAATAACGAAATAAGCATGATCACCCCTCTTCCCAAGACTGAACTTCCGCCCGAGCCGATTGCCAGAACCCGAGCAGTGAAGCCGCTGCATATCGGGCCGCTCGTGATTGACCCGCCGATTCTGCAGGCTCCCATGGCGGGCTACACGAACTACGCTTTTCGTCAGATCGTTCGCGATTACGGCGGAGTCGGCTTGCAGGCCACAGAGATGGTCAACGCGAGCGGCTTTGTTTGGCTCGATGAAAACGAAGCGATTCATCCCGAGAGACTGTGGGGTGTGCGGGAGGAGACTCGACCTCTCGCTGTGCAGATTTGGGACAACGACCCGGAGACGATGGCCAAAGTCGGCCGCCGCTTGGTTCACGACTACGGCGTGAGCGTCGTCGATATCAACTTCGGTTGCCCGGTAAAGCAAGTTACGGAAAAGGCGCATAGCGGATCGTACTTGCTCGATCACCCGCAGCGCATGTCGGCCATTATTTCCAAGTTGGTCGAGGTGTGCTCGCCGACTCCCGTGACCGCCAAGATCCGACTTGGTTGCACGCACGAAACCAAGAACGCGTGTTTGATAGCGCGGGTGGTCGAAGAAGCCGGCGCCGCGGCACTTACGGTTCACGGCCGCGTGGCGGAAGACTTTTTCAAGGGGCAAGCTGACTGGGCGCAGATCTCCGAGATCAAGCAGCACCTGAAGAAGATTCCGCTCATCGGCAACGGCGATCTGGACTCGGCGGAGAAAGTTGTCTTCGCGTACGAGAAGTATGCCGTCGACGGAGTGATGATCGCGCGCGCCGCACTCGGCCGGCCGTGGCTGTTTGCTCAAGCGGCCGCGGCGCTGCGCGGCGAACCGATCCCGCCCGATCCGACTCTGGACCAACAACGTGAATGCCTGCTCCGTCATTATCGTTTGGTTGTCGAGCGATTCGGCGAGCAGAAGGGGACGATGCTGATGCGCAAGTTTGCCGCCTGTTATGCTCAAGCCAAATATGGGGCTCGCATCTTTCGCACTCAGATCATGACGGTCGAATCACCCGCCGACTTTTATCGTGTGGTAGAAAACTACTTCCCGCGCGATTCGATCGCGGCGGGAGAAGTGAGCGTAGTCGAATCGAGCGTTTCATCGGACTGTTCGTCGGACGACTGCAGCACCTGTTCTTGAAGTATCGGACGATATCTTGCCCGCAAGAAACATTCAGATCCTGATGGTGGCCGCCTTTATCTGCATCGGCTGCTACCTGCAGGCGAAACGGTATAAGTATGCGGCTCGCATCAGTTCGGCGATCGAGACTATCGAGCGCAATTACGTCAAGCCCGTTACGGGTGAGCAGCTTTACGAGTCAGCCATGAAGGGGATGCTTGAGCTCGATCCCTATTCCGAATTCATTCCGCCGCCCGAGTATGTCGAATTTCAAGCAGCTCTCGATCAGCAGTTCGGCGGATTGGGGATTTTGATCGAAGGTCCTCCCAATACGAAGAAGCTGACTGTCGTCACACCGTTGCCGAAAACGCCTGCGTATGAAGCCGGCATTCAACCGGGTGATGTGATAACGCATATCAACGGAAAGCCGACGGCGAGTTTTACTTCGGAGCAGGCGAGAGAGCACATGCGCGGTGCCGTCGGGACTCCTGTTGAGTTGACGATCGAGCGCATCGGCGGGCTGGAACCGATCGACATGAAAATCGTTCGCGCCGACATACAAGTGGATTCCGTAGTCGGCGATCATTTGAATCGGGATTCGAGCTGGAACTTCTTTTTGGCAGAAGAACCGCGAGTGGCTTATGTACGAGTTTCGCTGTTCGGGGAACGCACGACGGAGGAGTTTCGCGCGGCGCTGCGGAAGATTCGGCCTGATGCGCGCGCCCTAGTGATCGACTTGCGATTCAATCCCGGCGGGCTCATGAATGCCGCCGTAGCGATGTGCGACATGTTGCTCGAAGAAGGTCGAATCGTGTCGACGAAAGGACGCAGATCGGCTTTCGATAGTGAAGTCGATGCCGACTCTCGCACGGAGCTGTCTACAGACATACCGATCGTCGTGATGACGAACGATCAATCGGCCAGCGCGGCTGAGATCATGGCGGCATGCCTGCAAGATCGGAAACGAGCCTATGTGGCCGGCGAGCGCAGCTTCGGCAAGGGAACCGTGCAGCAAGTCTTTGAATTGCAAAACGATCGAACGGCGATCAAGATCACCATCGCGCGTTACCTGCGCCCCAACGGGAAGAACATTCATCGCAGTCCAGAGATGTCGGCTGATGACGAATGGGGCGTATCGCCCGATCCGGGATATGCACTCAAAATGACCGAAGTCGAACAGGTCTATCTGTTTCGTCGCTGGCAGCAAAAGGGTGACCCGCGACGACTCTTCGGCGACCAACCGCCACAGCCCGAATGCTCCGGTGATTCGCAGTTGAGGTTAGTCCTTCAAGAGCTTCGCAAACAGCTGGACAAATGACCGCTTTTAAAATGCGGTCCTATGTAGATCAATTTTCCTAAATTGATCCAAACACCGCACGGAGCACCAACACCGCAAGGTGCTACCTGACGATAGCGCGGAAGTTGTTATGAGCGGTGAAGGTGTTGGTAGGTTTATCCGCGTTAGGGTCAACTTGGAATATTGACCTACAACGATTGACTTGAGACCTCTTAGCGATCGAAGATCTGCTTCAGTGCGAAGATCGTCGCATCGCGGCCGGCTCGGGCGATGGAAGTGGTGAGCGGAATGCGCTTCGGGCATACTGCGACACAGTTCTGTGCGTTGCCGCACGCATGAACACCACCTTCGTCGGTGAGCGCTTCCATCCGTTCGTTCTTGATGTTCTTGCCGGTCGGATTGGCATTGAACAGAACGGCTTGGTTAATGGCGGCTGCACCGAGGAAGCCGTGGCTGTAGGCTTCTTTCTTTCGGGCATCGTAGTCATCGTCGCTCTCGCCCGGTTGGCGGCTGAGTTCGATCTTCAGATATTGCGGACATGCATCCAAGCAGCAACCGCAGCTCATGCATTCGCTCAGCGGATAGGCTTGTTCTTGTTCGCTACGAGCCTGTTTCGGGCCGGCTCCCATGTCGAAGTATCCGTCGACGGGAACCCAAGCCTTCACTCGCTGAAGTGCATTGAACATGCGTGAGCGATCAACCAGGAGGTCGCGCACGACCGGAAACTTAGTCATCGGACGCAATTCGATTTCGTTCGGATGATCTTCCAGCAGGCGATCAACCAGAGCCGAGCAGCTTTGGCGAACGCGGCCGTTGATGACCATCGTGCAGGATCCGCAGACTTCTTCCAAGCAACCGCAATCCCAGGCGACCGGCGCGACATGCTTGCCGTCTACTGTTTTTGCTTGAGCGGCGATGCGCTGCAGCACGCTGATGACGTTCATGTTCTCTTCGTAGGGAACCTGATGATGTTCCCAGTAGGAAGGCTGGCCGGGACCGTCTTGCCGGAGAATGCGGACATTCACCTTTTCGCGGCGAACAGGCTTCTTTTCAGCATCATGGTTCGGGGCAATCATGCGGTCACCTCAACAGGAGCACTTTGCGATTTAGCTGCGTTCTTTTTCTTTTCGACGCGTTCGTTCCAGACTTCTTCAATCATTTCCGCGCCGACTAATCCGTACAGTCGCGGACGAGGCGGAACGAGCGATGTGTCGACGTCTTCGTACGTAATATCGGGATGTTGTCCTTGCCAAGTTGCGATCGAGGACTTCAAGAACCGACGATTGTTTTCTTCAAAGCGATCGCACCACTGTTCGGCTTCGAGTCGTTTCTGTGCCGGATCGGTGGCAACGATGCTCTTCGGCTCAAACTCAGGTTTGTAGTGAGCACCGCGGCATTCGTCGCGCAGTCGAGCTCCCTTGAGAATGCACTTGGCGAGCGGGAACATGTCCTGCAAGGCTTTGGTGAAGATTACGTTCTGGTTGGTCCAGTTGCCGAGGTCGCTGAGCGAGCAGCGCATGGCTCGTTCGTGGAGTTCGGAAACCTTGGCATAGGCTTCATCGAGCTGCGGATTGTGACGAACGACTGTTGCGGCGCGTGTCATCCATTGGCCGAGTTCTTGGTGGATGAGATAAGGATTTTCACCGCCCGAGCTGTTGAGCAAGTTCTGATGTCGCAGTTCTTCTTTCGCGACAGCCCGCTCGAATAGACTGCTCGGCAAGTCAGCGGCAGCTCCCTTCGAGCTGTTGATGTAGTTCTGCACGCCGGGGCCGGTGATCAAACCGGAGAAGATGCAGCTGAGCAGCGAGTTCGCACCCAGTCGGTTGGCACCGTGATATTGATAGTCGCTTTCGCCGAGCGAATAGAGACCGGGAATATTCGTCATCTGATTGAGCGGCGAGCCGGCTTTGAGTCCTCCGTCGGCGCTCTTTTCGTACCCGACCCACAGGCCGCCCATCGAGTAGTGGACGGCTGGGAAAATCTTCATCGGCGTGGAGCGAGGATCGACGCCTTGGAACTTTTCATAGATCTCAAGGATGCCGCCCAGTTTGCGATCCAGTTCGGCTCGCGAAATATGGGTCAGGTCGAGGTACACGCACATGCGGTTGGCTTCGACGCTGAGTCCTTCATTGACGCAGATATCGAAGATCTCTCGCGTTGCGATGTCTCGAGGAACGAGGTTGCCGTACTTGGGATAGCGTTCTTCGAGGAAGTAGTAGCGTTCGCCTTCGGGAATTTCCTTCGGTCGACGAGTATCCTGCGGCTTGCGCGGAACCCACACGCGTCCACCTTCACCGCGAGCCGATTCGCTCATCAGCCGCAGCTTGTCAGCACCCGGGATGGCCGTCGGGTGAACTTGGATAAACTCGCCATTGGCGTACTTCACACCGGCTTGGAAGCAGCGGCTGGCTGCGCCGCCGTTGCAGAAGACTGACATGGTCGACTGACCGTAGATCAATCCGCAGCCGCCGGAAGCGACGAGCGCTGCGTCGGCCGGGAAGGCTCGGATCTGCATCGAGACCATGTCTTGAGCTGTGACGCCGACGCATCGTCCGGCATCGTCGAGGATCGGGCCGAGGAAGTCCCAGAACTCGTACTTCTTGACCATACCTTCTGATTCCCAGCGACGTACTTGTTCGTCGAGGGCATACAGAAGCTGTTGACCAGTGGTCGCGCCGGAGAACGCCGTACGTTTGTACAACGTTCCGCCGAAGCGGCGTCGATCGAGGAAACCTTCAGTGGTTCGGTTGAAGGGGACGCCAAGGCGGTCCATGAGGTCGATGATCTTCGGACCCCAGACGGTCATCTCTTTGACCGGAGGTTGATGCTGCAGAAAATCACCGCCGTAAACGGTATCGTCGAGGTGCTTCCACTCGGAGTCGCCGAGTTGTCGAGTCTGATCGTTGCAACTGTTGATGCCCCCTTGAGCACAAACGCTGTGCGAGCGTTTTACCGGGGTCAGACTGATCAGGTCGACTTTCACACCGAGTTCCGCAAGTTTCATGGTAGCGGCCAAACCGGCCAACCCGCCACCGACGACAACCACGCGTTTTGGAGCCATGGAACAAATGCCTTCGTTAATCAACTATCTCGAATCGCCGCGACGCAGTCAGCAACATGTGTGCGACTCGCAGGCTCGGACTAAGAATCAACCGCGACATACCGTCGTCCGTCACTTCGTTTCCGTTTCAGAAGAAGCCACTCCCGGCGGCAAGTGAGGGGCGGATCGCTTATGCGGATCGGGCGTGAGCTCACCCGTATGTACTCGCTGCTCGTACATCGCGTCTTCACTCGCCTTGGCTTGCTCGACATCGACTCGTTTGACACCGACGATCGCGCTGAGACCGACCAATGTCAAAAATACGCCGAATGCGCCGCACACCCAGTTGGCTCGCTCTTGAGCCTTCGGGGTCAACCACACGCCCCACGTGATGCCCATCGTCCAAATGCCGTTGGCCAAGTGGAACACACAGGCAACTACGCCGAGAACGTAGAAGACCGGCCACGCGTAACCGCCGAGTGCGATCGCAAGCGTACTCGCCGCGTTGTAAGGGCGGAACTTCGCCATCCCCAAGGGTTGCGCCACTTCCTTCAGCCACCAGTTGAAGTGAAACCATCCGTGGAGATGAAAGACGTGCGTGAGAATAAAAACTGTAGCAAAGACGCCTGACCAGCGCTGGAGCTTATATCGCCAGTTGTTGACGAAGCGGTACTGTTCCGTATTTGATTTGCCGGTTCGGATAATCCAGATGCCGACGATCATGTGGAACAGCAGCGGCAAGAAGATGAATGCCCATTCTACGACCGGCAGAACCGCACCCAAGTCGTGAATTTGATTGACTTTGGCTTGAAAGGCACCCGGTCCATTCAGAATGCTGGAATTGACCAGCAAGTGAACCGTCATGTAGGCCCCGACAGGAATCAGTCCGCTCAGGGAGTGAAGACGTCGGATAAGAAACTCATTCCTACCGAAAAAACTCGACGCAGCCGCGCTCATTGCATATCCAGCTATGGTGTTAGGCCACCCGAAACACGGGGAATTCCGAGCCAATCGGCTCGGCAAATGTGAATCTACAGCGAGTATATCGATTCAGCCAATCCTGCGGCAGTACCAATTTCACTGCTCGCGATGGCCGGATTCCGTGCCTCAGGCTCATCCACTGAGCGATATACCACTGTGCCAATGCTCTGTTCCGGAGCACAGCAAACGATACGAATCCAGACCATACTATTTCGACGATTCCCGGCGCGAAGACGAACGGCTAGCATTAGTTTTCCGAAATTGAACGTCTTGAGCCGACTCGGCCTCTGCCAGGGAAGGAAATCGAATGGCCAGTTTTGAACCGCGAGAAGCGGCCGCAGATCACATCGCAGCAGGTGGCTGGATCCGCAATTTCGTTTGGCTTTCCGAGGTCGACTCCACCAATTCCGAAGCTCGTCGCGCCCTAACCCAGTCGCCAGGTGCCCCCCCCCCTTCAAAACACGGGGGTGGCCCCGCGCGCCAAGGGGGGATGCTGTCATTGCCGGAGGTCAGGAGGTGGGTGGCACCTGTCGGGTGCCGGGGCTGTGGGTGGCGGATCGGCAGACGGCTGGACGCGGGCGGACTCGTAATGTTTGGTGGTCCCCGCCGGGTTGTTTGATGCTCTCATTGGCTATCGGCGAAGACGATCTGCCCGGCGATATATCCACTCGCCCGTTGCTATCACTAGTCGTCGGTGTAGCCCTTCTACGCGCAGCAGAACGACTGACCGGACTTGCGAGTCTCGAGCTGAAATGGCCTAACGACCTTTACATCTCGGGGAAAAAAGGGGCCGGCATACTCATCGAAACCATATCGGACCAGCTCTCGCCAGTCGGACCCGTTTGGATCATTGGTATCGGACTGAATGTGGAAGTTCCCTGGCATGAGGCGCCGCCTGATGTGGCGACTAAAGGGATATGCCTTAGCCTCGCTAGCGGTAGGGCCATTAATGTCGAGTCTGCCTTGGTTGAGCTGATCGAATCGCTGCGATCTGAACTGGAGGGCTGGCGATCAGGTTCGTGGGACTGGCTTCATCTTTGGAACGAACGCAGTTTGTTGTCAGACAAGATCGTTCAGTTGCGGTTGCCGACCGGCGAGATGCTCGTGGGGCGCTGCGAAGGAATCGACCTGCACGGCCGACTCCTTCTTCGCGATCAGTTGCAAACTCACGCGGTCGGTGCAGCGGAAGTGGTGTCTTGGGATTCCGTTTGACCCGCACTTCAATCTATGGTGTCGGCATTCAATCTCGAATTCAAAACCCTACTGCGACGTGAAGCCCGGCTGCGTGATGACGTGCTTACGCAATGTCGCTCCGGGCGGCTTCGCCGGCTGTGATCCGCCGAATGCAGGCGAAGCAGGATGCGGTTGCATGATTGTGGTCGAACTGGCCTGACTTCCGATTGGCGATCCCAACGGAGTCGGTTCCGGAACGAGCGATCTTAGATGCGCTGCGGCGGGCAGCGCAGCAGGTTGTGCACTACTTCCTGAAGTGACGTTCGGGCTTCCGGACGTGAGCGGAACCATTCGCGGCGCTGAGTCTTTCGACGATGCGAGAGCCGAGTTGCTCGAACTATGGTTCGGCAGCTTTGCCTCAGGTTGTAAGCCATCGCGCTGCGTCACATCCGGCCACTGAATCCGACCGCTTGATGCCAAACTGCTCACGGGTGGTGACGCGCTCGAGCCCGATCCGGCTCGCTGCTGCTCTGTTGGCGCATCGTCCCAAGGTGAAGGTTCCGCTTTCCTTCCTGGTTGTCCATTTCCGGCTACCGATCGAACGAGTTCTGGGGTTTGGCTTCCGTTCATTCTGTTCGATGATCCGGTTTGAACCTTGTCCGTGATGATCCACGGTTGTTGCGGTGAGAGGTTCGGCGTCTCAATCATCGGCGACTCGGGAAGGGGCAATGGTGTTTTGCCTGCCAGCATCTCGTCGAACGGCGAGCGAGTTTCTGCGATCCACTGCGGAACTTGTGACACAGGCGGTGCCGGCACCATGGACCATGCGGGTTCATTCAAGCCTGGAACAGCGGAGTGGTTCACTTCCACTTTATCGATAGGTGAAGCCGCCGCCGCGATGCTGTCCAGCAGAAGTTCGGTGTCCGACTTTTGAGGAGCCGCAGGCGGCGACTTCTTGCCTTGAAAAAACGGCAACGCACATACGGCGCCGCCTGTGACAACGACGAAGGCCCACGTGCGTGGGTTCAAACGGGAGTTCATCATGGCACTTTCAGTCGGCATTGTCTTGCCGAATTTCAGCCGCGTGCCACGTCCATGCGAGAATGCGGTCGAGCGAGTTCATCCCGGACGCTTCACCTTCATGTGAAGTCATCCACAATCGCTTGCCGCAGAGCCGCCGATGTTCGAACGAGCAGTTCTCGCTCGCGACGACTCATGCAACAAAGATCACTGACGAAAGACAATATGCCTCCCGACGAGTGTTCAGCTCCGGCGTTATCGACTTCGCTCAACTCGACATTTTCTACTTTCAGAAAAAGTTCGACAATAATCATCTCATTGACTTGCGATCGACGCATCTCTTACGTGAGCGCCCCAACCGTTACGTTCCTGAATCCCTTCATGCGACAGCAATCGTACTGTCGATTCCGTAACGACTATGCAAATTTCCGCAGCATCACAAACCGACCTGAATTGACAAGCTCGTCACCGAAAACGCCATCGGTTGGGCCGTAGCTTCGAAAGTCGCAAAGGTCGAAAAGCAACAGGGCGAAGCTGCTGTTGAACTCATCCAAACAGCGGCCGACATCGCGTCTCAGCTCGATCAGAACCGGATCGATGTGAAGCTGTAACACTCCTCATCAACGATGCGGGACATCCGGGGAGTGCCGCGGCTCACCAACGAACTGAGCCACCCGCCGATTCGCCTTCAGATTCGATCTTTAGGCCCGTGGCTTGTAGTTGAATTTTTTACTCTGCGAAAAAGAATCGAATCGGGTTTTCGTAGACGACTTTCCCGAATCGCCGCTTCCGAGTGGCCTCGCTTGCAGTTCAAGAATCAAGTCCGGCACGGCCCGGTCGGCTTGCTCGGTCTAATCGCCGGCCAGTTGTGCATCAATCGCTCTGAACCGTACTTCTCGATCATGTCCGCCGCCCGCTGCGGGGTGCACTTGGTAACAGGGTACAGCGTCATGCCGGCCCAGAAACCTTTCTCGAGCACCAGGCCGATGGTGTGTTCTTCAACGTGATCGACCAGCACTCGATTCGGATCAACGCGCGAGTCGCCGAGCAACATATCGAGAATCATCCGCGTCCCTTGGTATTTGTCTTCAAGGTGTGGCGTGTGAATGAGGATCTGTTGTCCGTGCCGCACCGCCAAGTCAACATGCTCGAGAAAGATGGTCGCTTCATTGCGTGTGTTCTTATTGAGCCCGATCTCGCCGATGCCGAGCACGTTCGGCTTGTCGAGGAATTCCGGAATCATCGCGATGACTTCGCGCGACAGCGAAACGTTTTCCGCTTCCTTGGCGTTGATGCACAGCCAAGTGAAATGCTGAATGCCGTACTGCGCGGCTCGGCGCGGTTCGTACTCGGTCAGTTGCCGGAAATAATCACGAAAGCTCTCGACGCTGCCGCGATCAAAGCCGGCCCAAAATGCCGGTTCGCTGAGAGCAACGCAGCCCATCTTGGCCAAAGTCTCGTAATCATCCGTCGTACGGGAGACCATATGAATATGCGGATCGACGAAGTCCATCTGGTTAACCTGAAAATGGTGTGCTAGGTTGCCGAAGTGATGCCGAACGAATCAGACGCTCATGGTCTTTCGCCAATCGGGGTCGTAACCGCGGCTGAACAGTAGTTGAACTCGAGCCGCTTTGTCGGGCTCGGTGCCGTTCAGAACATCGATCCCTTTTCGAAGCAGTTGCATTTGCGGCTGTGCGTCGACAGCTCCCTCGGCTCGATCGATGCGATCCAGGATCGCAGCCAACTCCAAGATCTTCGCGCGGGCCTGCAGATACTCGCTCTGCAAGACTTGTTCGGCATTCAATGACATTTGAGATCTCGTGCAGTGCAGGGGGGAAAAACGGGCGTCGGCTCGGGAGGCACGGCCGCGTCGCCGGAGACGTTCTAAAGATAACGACTATTCTACTTGCGACGAGGCGTTCCGATCAGGTCGGCGATGTCATCATCGAGTGCGGGCGGACTGTGCGGATTATGTCGGCTTTTTCGTTTCGGAGCTCGGGGAAATATCCTCTCACCATTCAGGAGATTTCCCAAGTTGCAGCGGACGGCGAGCTACATTTGCCCGACGAAGGCCGAATTCCCACATGCACGCTGCCCCTCATTATCCCCGAGAACAAACCTGGGACGTGATCTCGCGTACCCCGAACCTGTCCGTATTGGACGTGCTCGCGCACGGTTTTGGGATTCCAGGATTTGGACTTGCGACATCGATCGCCTTGCTGCTCAAGCGTGAGGGGAACGAGCCGCTGCGCGCGGATCTTGCGTCACTGGAATCAGTTGTCGCAAGCCGAACGTGACCTGCTCAAGTCACACCGCCTCACGATGATCGATGCTTGCCGTCAGGCATTGCTCGGGAGCGATTTGGACGAGCAGCGCAACATCTTGGTTGTCATCCGCGAGCTCGAATTGGCCGGGCTGACACAAGAATTGCTGCGACATATCGTAGGCAAACCCACCCCGCTCAAACCGGATGCCACAGTCGTGCTGACGGAGCTGTGCAACCTGTGGGGCCAACGAGCTCGAAACGATCAGGATACACCGAGTGTTCGCCTGCCGATGATCGACTGCAGGTTCCGCGCGGTTGAAGAGATTCTGCATCACGGCAATCATGACATTCTCGATGCGTGGTTGATGCTCGTCACCTGGGAGGACAAGCAGCAACGTTCGTTGATGAACGATCCGCTACACAATGCGTTCCGGCCGATGCTGGACCGCATGGGCAAGTCGAGTCATCCGGCGGTCATGCAGTTGTTGGCCGGCTATCTGCGACGTAGCAGCACGCCACGATCGGTACTAAGCGTGATTGCCGAGAGACCCGAGCGAGAATTCGCTATCGAGCTTTCTCACACTTTCACTCCTCAGGCATCCGCCTCCATCCTGGCTCGCCTGCAAGAGCAGCCGCCGCTGGAGTGCTTTGAAAGTTTTCGCAACAGTCCGCCGGTGGCCAAAGATCCCGGCCAGATTGAAATATGGACGATGATCGCGGCAAACACGGAGGATGCAGGGCTAGTCCTCTCTGCCGCAGTCAAGTTTGCGGAATCAGCCAGTTTTGAAGGACGTCGCGGTGCCGCAGATCTCCTGAAGAATTGCCGCAAACCATCGATGGTCAAGCAAGTCGAGCATTGGCTGCTGGTACACGGCAATCCGGACGCAGACGATCTGCTCGGCCACGCGTTGCACAGGATTTTGAAGTGGATCAATAGTCCTTCAAGTCTTTTGAAAGAAGCATCGCGAGAGTTTTTCGATGAATACAATTTGCGCAACCTTCTGGACTTCATGCGCAATCAACCGCATGCGATCGCTGAGGGCTTCGCACACATTCTCTATCGAGTTCATCCGGAAGTACTCGACGAACTGGTGAAGGAACTCGGCAGTCCTGCTCCGCGCAGGCGTGCTGCTGCGATCGAAGCCCTCCACTTGTTCGAAGAGCTGCCGCAAATCGAAAAAGAACTGGTCAACCTGATCTACGATCCGCAGCTTCCGGTCCGGTTGTCCGTGATCGATCTGTTGATGCGACTCAATTCGCGAGTCTTGTTCCGCTTCATACCGAAACTGCTTGAAGAGCCGACGACGGATATTCAAGATGCCGCCGCTCGAGCTCTCGAGCATTTTCAAGAGCTTGGTATTTCGGCACCGCTGCCGTCCGTATTCACCGGCTTCAATTCAGGTGCCGGTGTCGCGGACGTTGCTCACGCCGTCGGTGAGTTTTAACAAACGCAACCTGTAAGCGCGGACCGGAGTCATCGTTCTAACGACGTGATCCCTCAATGCGGGAATGAAATCTATGGATACCCTACAACTTCCAATTGCTGCCGCCAATTTGCACGGCACCGGCTTGCGCACGATCATTGCTTTGGCCGCGGCCGGCTCGATGGTTGTTACCGCTGCATTGTCGTACTACTTCTTGGTCTATCGTCCGAAGCACTTTGCCCATTCTCCGCGCGGACTGTTTCGACAACTGTGTCGTATCCATCAACTCAACGGTTCACAGCGCGGGCTGTTGGAGAAGCTCGCGGCTGCATCCAAAGTCGTGCATCCGGCTATCCTGTTTCTGGATGCTCGGGCTTGGAGTGTGATCGACGATAAAGAGAGCGAAGGGCTGTCGGAAAAGCAGAAGGCGGCACTCATCAAGCTGCGACCGATGCTGTTCACGCACGATCAAGTAACCGCACCTGCACCGCAAGCTGCCGCTACCTAATCCAGCTCATCTACAGCTCATTTCGTGCACCATGTCGACGAGCGCGATGGCATTCTCGACCGGCGTCTCCGGCAGAATGCCGTGGCCCAAGTTGAAAATGTGTCCGGCTCGATTTCCGGCGGCTTGCAAAACTTCCGAAGCCATTTCGCGCAGCGTCTCCTGTTCGGCCAGCAACGCGATCGGTTCCAGGTTCCCTTGCACGGCTCGATCATAGCCGATCGTCTTCCAAGCATCGTCCAGCGGAATGCGCCAGTCGACTCCGACAACGGTTCTCGCATCGCCTCGCAGTAGAGGCAGTAACGCCGGATTGCCTGTTGCAAAGTTGATCACCGGCACTTCGGGGATGATGCTGTCGATGATCAACTGCATGTGCGGCATCACGTATTTGCGATAATCCGCCACCGACAGACAGCCGGCCCAGGAATCGAAGAGCTGCACGCATTGGGCTCCGGCTGCTATCTGAGCGTTGAGATAGCGAGCTACGGTGCGCGAGAGTTTTCGCATCAACTCTTTCCATGCCGTCGGTTCGCGATACATGAGTTACTTGGTGCGATGTTTATTCCGGCTCGATCCCCCTTCGATCATGTAACTGGCCAACGTGAAGGGTGAACCTGCAAAGCCGATGATCGGAATCTCCGGTGCCATCGCCGCTCGCGTCATGCGCACCGTTTCCATCACGAAGTCGAGCGACTCCATCTGTTCGAGTTCGATCACTCGCTCCACATCGTGAGCTTCGCGGAGCGGGTTGTGAATCACAGGACCGTCACCCTTGGCGAACTCGAGCTGCATGCCCATCGGTTCGAGGATCGGCAACAAATCCGAGAAGATGATGGCCGCATCGACCTTCAACTTGTTGACGGCAGTCACCATCACTTCTGCGCATAGCGCCGGATTCTTGCAAAGTTCGAGGAACCCGACTTTCGCTCGCACTTCTCGATACTCAGACATATACCGTCCGGCTTGTCGCATCAACCACACTGGAGTGACCGGAGCCGCTTCACGGCGACAGGCTCGCATGAACGGTCCGTCGTACCAAGGCGCGGCCTTATCGATCGGAACGCGACCGGTGGTCCTGACTGCTACATGTTCTGCGGCGCGTCCGGCCAAAAGGCTATGAGCTCGCTCGGCCGTTTCTTGCACGAGGTGTCCCATTTTCGGATGCGTCGGTTCTAAGTCGACCGGCAACTCGTTCTGTCGCAACATCTCACTCGTCGTCGGACCGATCGACGCAACGATCATGTTCCCCAGTGCTTTTCGCACGGCTTCTTCCAAGCCGAGATCGCCGCTCAATCGCAGAAGGTTGGCTACTTGGTGCGCGCTGGTCAGCATGAGCACATCCCGCTCGCCTGCCGCAATCGCGCGGATATTCGCTTCCAGCGGTGCGGTGTCTTCCGGCAGATCCCAGTGGTAGACGCGAACGGTAATCACTTCGGCACCGCGCGCTTCCAAGCCCGCGACAAGGCTCGGGTTGGGTTTGCCGTACTCTTGCAATCCGACTTTTTGATTCGTCACGACCACTTGTTCATCAAGGGTCCGCAGGAGTTCTCGCCAGGTATTCGGTTCCGGGACTTTGATCGTCGGCGTCAAACCCAGCTCGCGCATCACAACAGCCGGTTTGGGACCGCGCACGATGGTCGTGATGTCCGAAAGTGCATTCAGAAAACGCTGCACATCCACGTGTTTTTCAATCGCGGCGATGAGATGCTTCAGTCCCACGCCGGTCAGAAAGATGACGACGTTGATTTCACCCGTCATGACCCGATATGCAAAATCGATCGCAGCGCGGTTCTCATCGATCGGGACCTCGCGCATCGAAGGACTCACGAAAGCCTGACCGCCGAAGCGTTCAATCATGCGCGCCATGTCATCACGACGCCGACTTTCGAGCGCAGCCACACGTAGTCCGGCTAAAGTGGAAGGGGCATCCGTCATGGCGGTCGAGTCGTCTTTCGTTAGGTCGTGGGTTATACTGCGGGTCCTGCGTCCAGTTTTCCCCTTTTCAATCCGGTCGTGCCAGGGGTCTGGGGACCGAATTCCTACTGTAAATGAACTTTGTTCAATGAGCGAATCGCCGGAAGTTTTTGCTGCCCTGTCTGAGATCAATGCATCGTCCGGCCGTACCGCACTGGTCGATTGGTTGATCGCTCATCTGGAAAAAGAACATCGATATCACGAGCTCTTCGAAGCGCTCAAAATGCGAGTGCGGCTCGACCTCGGGCTCAGCGCGGCTCAAACCGATCGCGACGAACGCCTCGACGCGGACACGGAGCTGAAACTGGAACGCGGCTTGATCGATGCCTGCAAACGTGTCGGAGAAGGCTTGCTCAGCCAAGGTAAGGTTCGCGAAGGCTGGATGTACATGCGCCCCGTCGGTGATCGCGAAGCAGCCGCCGCGGCCCTGCGCAAGATTCAGCCCGACGATGAAAACGTCGATGCGCTGCTGGAAGTTTTTGTACACGAAGGAGTCGATGTCGGCGCCGGCTACGCATTGGCACTCTCTCGCATGGGGACCTGCAACAGCATCACGTTGTTCGAAACCGCCATCGCGGGCCGACCTCGGAAAGACCAACAAGTCGCCGCCGGACTGCTCGTCGAACATGTTCACGGTGAATTGATCCGCAATCTACGTCACGACATAGCACGCCGTGAATCGAAGGAACCCACAGAGCAGACCGCCGCAGAACTGTTGGCATCACGCCCGACGCTCCTTCGAGACGGTTCGTATCATCTCGATACGACTCACTTGGCCTCTACCGTACGTTTCGCACGCGTTCTGGATGATAAGGAGCAGTTAAAGCTGGCTCTCGACCTCACCTCATACGGTCGTCATCTGCATCCGCAGTTTCAATATCCGGGCGAAGAACCATTCCTCGACCTCTATCCTTCCTCAGCAGCGTTCTTCCGAGCTCTGCTGGGTGAGCAAGTCGATGCGGGTATTCGCTACTTCACACAAAAAGCAGACGTCGTCGACCGTGATCAGTACGGTAACGTCGCCATCGAAGTGTTGATCGATCTCTTGTCACGCGTCGGGCGCCACGAGCAAGCTCTGCAGGAATATGCCCGTCGACTGCCGATCGATGCACGCCTCATGGGGATCGCTCCGACGATGCTCGACCTCAGCCACCGCATCGGCAGCTATGAAGCCATGCGCAACATTTGCAAAGATCGCGACGATCTCTTGGGCTACGCCGTCGCCTTGCTCCACGGATGAATGATGTAGCGAGCCATTCGATGTAGCTCGACGTTCCAAGTCGAGCTCGCAGTAAGATCAACCGAAACGGTCCTAACCAACGCGGGCAGAAGGCCCATCGGCAGGCGAGTTAACCTGCGGTATCGAGCGCTTCGGGAGAGTAGTGACGCTGCTCGGGCCGTATGGCTGCGCCATTACGCTCAGGGAGGGAGATCAGCCTTTCGCACTCAAGCTTGGATGAAACTCAGCTAACGGCAAGCGATGTACGGCCAGCGAAGTACAGAGCATCGTTACGGCGGCGATCTCAAACGTTCGATCGATACCGACGAACTCGGCCAAGCGTCCCCATAGCGCCGAACCGACCGCCATGCCGCATGAAAACGCCATCAGATAAGATGCCATGCCTCGCGCTCGCACGCGGCGCGGCAGATGGACTTGAGCCGTGGCGTTGAGCGTCGTCATGACAGCCATCCACGCTCCGCCGACGGCGAGCAAATCGATGAATGCTCCCCAGGCTGTGTGAATATAAGCCAGCAGAACGCAGCCGACGATGAATACGAACTCGGCGGCAAGCACGGTGATCGTGTTCGGAAATCGTCGCCTGAGCGGCGGCAGTATGGCGGCTCCGATCACGGCTCCGCCGCCGATCGCACCGAGCAACAATCCGAAACCTTGCGCACCGAGCTGCAACTTATCCGATGCAATCAGCGACAAGAGACTCCACAAACAACTGGCCGGCAGCGCAAAACAAAAGACTCGGATCAAGACACTGCGCATCATGTTCGACTGCATGACCCAGCTTAGTCCGCCTACCAACTCATCGCGAAATCGCTTCGTCGACTTCTCCTCCGGATGCTTCATCGACGGTTTCCACATTAGCAACATCCCGATCACTCCCAAGAACGAAAATGCGTTGAAGAGGAATGTCGTCCAGGTGCCGGCAAAAGCGATCAGCAGTCCGGCCAGGGCAGGGCCCAGCGATCGAGCTAAATTGAATGATATGCTCCCGACAGCCACGGCCGCCGGAACCATCGACTGCGGAACGAGCTCCGGTGTGAGCGACTGCCAGGCAGGTTGGTTCAAGATCGATGCCATGCCCAGACATGCGGTTAGCACGAGCAAGATCGTGGGAGTCATCCAACCTCCCATGTCGAGTATTGCCATCGTTCCCGCAAAGAAGACCAGCAACGATTGCGTCATCAACAACCACCGACGCAAATCAAATTGATCCGCCCAAACGCCGGCCGGCAGAGCCAGCAAGAAGATCGGCAATGTCATCGCCGTCCGCACTGCGGAAACCATGCTCGGTGTCCCATGCAGTTCCGTCATCAACCACTGCGAACCGGTCTCATGCATCCACGTGCCGAGATTGGAGAAGAGACCTGCTATCCAAAAACTGCGATAGAGCGGAATGACCAGCGGCGCCCACGGCTTTGTCTCCAACTCAAGCGGCTCAATCGCGTTAGTTGTTCCGGCTTGTGACCTGTCACTCACTCCGTCCATCCTGCTCCGCTCATCCTCCTTGGCTTGCCGTTGTCATCTGTACGGGAACGTTCATGGGGGCAACATCCACTTCAGGCCAAGCCAGGAGGGTCGGCAACAGCATGGCCGATACAACTCCTGCAAGTACCAAGCCCGACAGGGGCCCGAGCGCTTGAGCCAGCAAGACATACGTCGGAGCGCAAAGCACCGCTGGAACGACCGCATTCCACACGGCTGCGTTGAGGACTACAAAGCGCGATCGACTGTTGTTGATTACGGCGATTTCATAGTTGGACCATAGAGCCAAGAAGGTCGCAGGCCACAGAAACAAATAAGCACCGCCGGGTAGTGCCCACGCTGTTGCTGCACCTGCGGCCAGGGCCGTAAAGGCGAGTGCGATCGTCGTTTCTTTGCGTGTAATCTGTCGCGGTAGTCGTCTGCCGAGCTCCATGTTCAGTACCATGGCAATCGCCGGATAGATCAAGCAGATCATATCGCCTCCGCGCACGAATCTTCTCGGCACCCATCCAGTACGAGCGAAGATCGTGCTGATCAACCAACCACAAGCTGCCGAAGTGATCACGCATAGGACGATCATCCCAATGGTACAAACGATCATTCTTGCTCGCAGAGGAGATGCCCTTGATCGCATGCAGGCCGCGATGAGTAGGAACAACACGACACCGGCTTGTAACCAATTTCCCCATGCCGGATAGATGATCACGAAGGTGCCGATCAAGTCGAAGAACACTGCCGGCTGCGATGCGTCGATCTGCTGCAGCGACGCATCCTCCATCTTGTTCAAAGCGCGAAGCATGCGCTCGGCATGCATCGAAAAATGCTCCACGCTGCGCGGGCTGAGATTGATCAGCGAATCGCTCGGCTGGTGATAGTGCTCGGTGCCGCCGATCACGGCAAAGTTCCAACCGCACCAACCGGCCTCGCGAAAGAGAGTGAAATCGGTTTTGTTCGGCAAGTGATCGTAGACGTTGACCATTAGGCTGGTCGTCACACGTGGGCTCGCGATATTCGCTGCGGCAACTCGCATCGCTCCGTAGTTGTTGCGATGCGTCTCATACAACAGCGCTGCGCCGCGATTGCCGCGAGCATCGAAATTGATGATCAGCGGAACGGTATCTCCCCAAGGAAAGTCTCGCCGTTTGAGGAAGTCGGCCGCACCTTGCAGTCCACCTTCGTTCGGACCGCGTTCTTCGTGATCGGTCAGCAAGACCCAAAACTCGTGTTCCAGCGGAGCGTGTGACAGCGATTGCAATGTTTCCATGACGGCAGCCACGCACTGACCTGCGTCGCCGGCTCCCGGTCCCCAGAGGCACGAATCGTAATGTGTGGCGAGCACGATCGGGCGCGCCGCTTTCTTGCCCGGCGAACGAATGAGAATGTTCGCCATCTGAGTCTTGCCGCCGAACTGTTCGCTCAGCGGAATAACTTTCGCTTCTAACGCGAGCTCATTGAGTTGATCGAGCAGTCGAGTGCGAAAGTTCTCGTTCTCGATCGATCCGGCCGGATGCGACGGTTCTCCCTCGCCGAGCAACAACCCAAGATTTGAAACGGCTCTCCGACCTGATGGTTCTTCCGGCGGCTTTTCATTCGCCGCCGGTCCTGTGTATTGCCAAGCAGCCAGCATTGCTGCCACGACATAGAGCGCCACTCCTCGCCACGTTCGCTTTTCAGCCAGTCGCGTCGCTTGCAGAGATCGCTTTTCGGTCATGAGAGGACCGGCAGCGGTACCGTCATCGGTGTCTGTGCAGCTTGACGAGCCAACTGACGAACCATGGCGCGAACGATCTTGTCCATCGCTGATCCGCAAGTCGCATCTTCCAACGCGACAGCCAAGCCGCCTTCATCGGAGTGTTGTCGCAATGACATGTTCAGCGGCACTTCACCCAGGAACGGTACGTTGAGTTCTTCTGCTTTGGCGCGTGCTCCGCCGCGACCGAAGATGTCGTAGCGCTTGCCGCAATCGGGACAGATAAAGCCGCTCATGTTTTCAACCATGCCGAGAATCGGAATCTTGGTCTTATTGAACATGGCAATCGCTTTCACCGCATCCAGCAGTGCGACTTCTTGCGGTGTACACACGACGACAGCCCCGCTCAGCGGCAGCATCTGCGACAGCGTCAGCGCAATGTCGCCGGTTCCCGGAGGCATATCAATAATCAGATAATCGAGCGGTCCCCAGTAGGTGTCGCGCAAGAACTGCGTGATCGCGCCGTGCAGCATCGGTCCTCGCCATACGACTGCATCGTTCGGGTTGACGAGGAAGCCCATCGACATGACCGGCATGCGACCGGCGAAGATCGGGCGAATCTTGCCGTTGTGGATTTCCGGCCGACCGGAGAGTCCGAGCACATGCGGGATGCTCGGTCCGTAAACGTCCGCATCCATTAGGCCTACAGAGGCGCCGGACTTTTCAAGCGTCAGCGCGATCGATGCGGCCAAGGTGCTCTTACCGACGCCCCCTTTACCTGAACCGACGGCGATGACACTCTTCACGTTCAGGCCGATCTGTCCGATGGTTGCAGGCGGACGATCCAGCGGCTGAATATCAACGGTTACTTCTGTTGCATCCGGCGCTGCTGCGCGAATTGTTTCTCGCACGCTTTCGGCGTATTCATCTTTCACCGGTGAACTGTGGCTGCTGAGTTTGACCTCGCAGCGTACGGCATTATTATCGACGCGTATGTCACCGACTTGTTGAGTCTTGGACAGCGAGCGGCCGGTTTCCGGATCTCGCATCCGTCCGACGGCTTCACGAATCGAGGTAATAAGTTGATCAGTATTGGACATTGGTATGGTTACTTTCTGAATTCACACTGTTTCAGCCGAGTGCAGACTGAAAGAGCCGATCGCCTCAAGTTCATTACTTGGAAAAGCGATCGCCCCACGCCAGCCGATCCACGAGGCCTGTCGTCAGCGGGTGATATCCTCCCGTTTTCTTCGGGATTTTACCGACAAGGCTCGGAATCAGCCGCTGACAACATGGTATCCCGCTGACCAGCATCTGGGCACCCGCCTCTGCGAGCAGCGGATGCAAGTGACTTGCTTCCTGCGGTAGATAAACCAGCCGCAAACAATCGGCCCAGCGACTACGGACTTTCAACAAGACGCGACAAGCTGCTGCGGCATCATCCTCTTGAATCACTAACCACAACAATCCCGCTCGCGATTGTTCCACCGCTCGGGTCGCATCCTCCAGTTGTCCGACAAGAACGGTCTCCAAGCGAATCCGTTCGTCTTGCCACGCTGCTCGCAGCATACGAGCGAACCCGGCCGAGATCGTCCGATCGCGATCGAACACGACCCATGTAACGCTGGATGAATGGACAAGATCGCTCACGATGACACGCTTTCGGGTGCGGGCTGCAAGCTTTCAAGCAGTTCGACGATGCGTTTCGCGGCGCCGTCTGTTGTCGCGTCGCTGCGAACTCGATCTCGCCCTGCAGCACCCAATGCACGAGTCGACGGAAGATCGCTGAGCATCTGTTGCAGTCGGTCGGCTAGCGCTGCGGAATCCTCCGGAGGGAACAGCATGCCGCCGCCGAGCCGTTCGAGCATCTCAGGAAAAGCACCATGGGCAGGTTGCACGACCGGCACACCCGCTGCCAGCGATTCGAGTACGAAAAGCCCCTTCGGTTCGAAGTGCACTGCCGGCACGCTGAGCACATCGATTGCATGCAGGAAGTCGAGCTTCCCTTGTCGATCGACACTTCCCCAATAACGAAAGCGATCGCTGAGCCCCGCTTCTTGCAACTTCGTTCGACACACTTCCCAATATGCTTCGTTCTGCTTGCCGAGCCAACCGGCGATCTGCAATGTTGTTTGCTCTTGGCCCCTTCGACCGGCTAACTGAATGAAGGCCTCGACTAAGACATGCAGACCTTTCTCCGGTGCGAGCCTAGCCAGATAACCTATCGCCGCGGGACGATCGGCAGGTGGTGGATCTGCAGTATTGATTGCCAGTTGTATGTCGCTGCCGTCAAGTGCTAGTGGAGATACGGTCCATTTCGATTCGGGGATATCGAGTCGTTCACCCATGCGCAGTCCGTAGGCTCGCGAATGTACGACGAACATATCGACATCGCGAGCCAGCTTGCGCAGCAGGTCCATCGAGCGCGAGCGATGAGGTTCAGTGAGCTGATCAAAGAACGCATCGTCTCCTTGCAGCATCACGATGATCGGGCAGCGTAGTCGTTGACGAATTTCCGGAATGGCGCCGCCGATCAGAAGATTGGAAAAGATGATTGCTTCCGGTCGTATCTCTTTCTCCAACCAAGCCGCCAGTCGCTGTACCTCTTTACGTTGATGTCCATCGCGACCTTGCAACATGGACACCGTCAGAGGACCGAGCTTATCAGCCGTAGTACCCATCGATCGTTCTGCGATCCAGCGCACCAAGCGCGGGGAACTTAAGAACCGATCGAGCCAGTTCGGCAGCCATCGAGCCGGCGGAAAGATCTGCTGCAAATAAACATTCAGGCCGCCGAAGAATAAGCGATCGATACTCACGCCGGCTTCATCGGTGAGTATGGGCGTATACGTAGGAACGAGAATTGCATCGTGACCCTGCTTGATCATCGCCTTCGCGACGGCGTTATCGTGCAGGCAACTACCGCAGTACATGCCTGCGGCTCCTGCGGTGAGATAAACGATGCGCAACGTCTGTTCCTCTTCAGTGGTGAATTCCAACCTGACTCTATGATAAGAAGTCCGGCCAGAGTGCGTCACTGACAACCAGTCCGGATCGCGACAAGCGTACCCAAGTCCCGTCTCGCTGCAACCAACCCCCGGCTACGGCTCGCGACAAAGCGGGTTCCAACAACGCTTCGGCCCGGATCTCAAAACCCGCCTCTAAATCGGCGAGATCCACTCCTTCTAATCGGCGCAGCCCGAAAACAAAACGCTCGCGAAACTGTTGTTCTTTGTCGAGCTCTTCACGTTCGAAAACCGGCGACTCGCCGATCATGATTTTCTTGATGTAAGTGGTCGTACTGCGATGGTTGACGGTTCGCACACGACCGTCGAAACCGGCGGCACCAGGCCCGAACGCCAGCCACGGTCGCCCCAGCCAGTACGCTTCGTTGTGCCGGCATTGCCGTCCGGGCAACGCAAAGTTCGAGACTTCGTAATGTTCGTAGCCGGCTGAGGTCAAGCGATCGATCGCTTCGAGATACATTTGCAACTCGATCGATTCTTCCACCGGTTGCACGGCACCGCGCAGCATGCGACCGAAGAAGGCTGCACCTTGCTCGATCGTCAAACCGTAGGTCGATATGTGCTGCGGCGCATGTTTCAGCGTCTGCTCGATGTCTCGCAGCCACACATCGATTGTCTCATTCGGTGATGCAAAGATGAGGTCGACGGCGATATTGTCGAAGCAGTATCGAGCTCGCTCGAGGGCCGCAGCCAGATCGCTGCTCGTATGATCGCGCTCGAGCATTTTCAGTTTGGCATCGTCGAATGATTGACCTCCGAGGCTGAGCCGATTGACTCCTCCGCCGCGAAGCTGTTTCAGTTTGTCGGCGCTGCAGTCGAGCGGATTAGCTTCACATGACCATTCGCAATCAGAAGCAGGCGGCAAGTAGCGATGCGTGAGCTCGAGTAGTCGATCGAGTTGCGCTGACGAGAGATAGGTCGGTGTACCGCCGCCCCAAAAGATCGTGTCCATCGTCTGCGGTTCGGGCAGACTACGGAACTCAAGTTCCAGAGCATCGAGATAGCGGTCGACCAAGTCGGCTCGGTCAGCGATCAAGGTGAAATTGCAGTAGCCGCAGCGTCGCGCGCAGAACGGCACATGGATGTACGCGCTGCGCGGCGACGGCTTCAGATCCATAGTTTCAGTTTACCGCCCAGCATATCGGGCATGCGTTTCTTCACCCAGCGCTCGATCTGCTTGGCGTTGTAGCGAACACTGAAGTGCCCCGCGATGACAAGTTCGTTTTGAAACATATCGGCGCGAGCAATGAAATCATCGAGGTGCATGTGACCATGCTTGTGGATCTTTTCTTTGCGATGCCCCGGCGCCACGAAAGTCATCTCGGTGATGAGTATCTGAGCCTTGAAGAGATCGGGGTTGTTCTCCAAACCGCCGGGCGAAGTGTCACCCGTGTAAGCGACGATGGGCAATCGCATCTCGGTCGTGATCTCGACACCGCTCTGCTTCAAATCGCGGATCTGTTCGCCGCTGAGCGACAGATACTCGGCTTTCAACTTCTTGCGTCGTTCCCAAATCATGTAGGCCACGCTCGGGATGGTATGCACCGTCTTGTGGACGGTCATGACCAGTTCGCGAGACAATTCAATCTCGTCGCCCGGCTTGACTCCGATGAGAGTGCAGGGGAGTCGACCGCGATCCAGGTGGCCGAAGATTTTCAGCAAGTGTTCGATCGCTTTGATCGCTTCCTCGGGCACATAGATCGTCGGCGGGTCCATCTTCATCATGCGGCGGCGCGCCACATACACGGCGATGGCTGCCACGTGATCGAGGTGCACGTGACTGATGGCCAAAGTCGGGATGCCCATAAAGTCCCACGGATGAGCACCGATATCGAAGCAGATGCGCAGCTCCGGGACTCGCCAGTAACTCTGGACAGCCGCCCTCGAATAGCCTTCGATCGTGAAGGCGCCATGGCGGTGAGACAGAAACGGCGCGTTGTCGAGCATAGTTACGCAGGCAGTCCGGGAAACGAATGGATCGAACGTCGAGTTATTGCCAAGCCGGGGGATCGGGTCCGAGCCAGATTATTCACAATCCGGCTCGTGACAAAAGACGGCATGATGTACGGTTCGGCCAAGCGGCTCTGGTTTCCCGCCATCGCCCCGTTATTTTGCAGGACGTATGGAGCTCCGGGAGAATCGAGCCGATCAGCGCGGCATGATCGGCATGTTCGAGCGGCTGACTTTTTCGAACGACAGATTTTCGATCTTGTGTACGTCGAGCTCCCGTTTGAAATCCGGTCCGGCCAGCAGATAGAGAGGCTTGCCGGGGTCAGCTTGTTCGGTGGTCAAACCGTAATGTCGCGCTAATTCCAGTGTCGCTAAGAACATGGCGACCAGCGAACTGCGATGCATTCCAGGCTGGAACAAGCTCCCCAATTCGACTCGACCCCGTTCCAAAACCACATGATGAATGCGTTGCATGTAGACGTGGATCGGCGTGTCGTCGTAGATCACGTTTGAAGTCGGCGGCGCTTCTCGCTCGCGCAGGATGCGACCGAAGGCGCTGACCAAGTCCCAGACCTCGAGCTCTTGAATCGGCTGATTGCCCGGATCGATGCGTCGAGCCGGCAAGTCGTCCGACATCCGCTTGTATCGCAGTTGCCAGCGCCGCGAGTTTTCATCGAGGATGCTGGCCGCATCGCGAATGCGCTTGTAGTCGACCAGCCGCTGGACGAGTTGATCGCTCGGGTCTTCGATCGCTTGCTCTTCGTCTTCGGCAACTTCCGTCGACGGCAGCGCTTGTTTCGCTTTCATCTCGATGAGCTGGCTGGCGATCTCAAGGAACTCAGCCACATCGTCGAGGTCGAGTTCGACGAGCACTTCGAGATAAGCCAGGTACTGGTCTGTTAAACGAGATAGCGATAGTTCGGCCAGCGGCAGTTCTTCACGGCGCACGAGGTGCAACAGCAACTCAAGCGGCCCGCTATAGATGTCCATGTCGACCGTGTAACTCATCCCGCATCCCTGCTCATCCTGCCGATAGTCTTCCGACCGTACCGTCGCAGTTTAAGCCGCCTGACGCAAGATCGTTTTTTGCAGATCGATTTCGTCGTAGATCAATTTCGTTGTAGATCAATTTTCCTAAATTGATCCTAACACAGTCGGAAGTACCGACACCTACAGTGGTATTCCGCTTCACACGCTGAAAGCGTTTCACCCAAGTAGCCGGGGGTTCGAGCGCAGCTCGTACCCACGGTCATGATTGGGCGACAATTCGGCGGCGAGCGGTAGATCTCTTGAGCACGCATCACGTGATCGAGCCGCAATCCTCGTTCATCGCAATCGAAGTCAACCGAGGTGCGGCTCGACCAACCGTTCCGGCCTCATCAAGTCAACCGCTCGCCGCGCGCCAGCTTGTCGGCCTGAATCCGTGGGTACGAGCTGCGCTCGAACCCACGGCTACTGGAAGTGCATCCCCTTTCGGGGAAGAGCTCGATGAAAGGTCGGTCGACTGGAAATTAGACGCGGAAGTTTGCAGCAACGTCTTGCGAGATCGATTTGGAAAATCGATCTACAGCCGCATTACCTTCAGACCTGTGCTGCTACTGACCGATGGGATGGACCCAGAGCTGATGGTCTTCGGGATGGTATTTGTATTCTTGGCCTGCGGGTAGTTCCGGGAGGTTGATCTGATTGGCTTTGATGATCTTCGTCATGAACTCATCGTGCGTAGCCGGAAACTTGCCTTCCGATGCTTGGTACAGATTCACAGCCTGAGGAATTTGAATTTCGAATACCACGCGTTGCTTTACGGCGAACAGCGTAATGGCAGGTTGAGCGATCATGCGCCCGACACCGGACTCGTTTTGCAATGATTGTCCCTGCTTGCCGACCCCGGCCTCTGCCACTTTGGGTTCTTCCAGCTTGGGCGTCGGCGGTTCGGCCGGCTTCTCTTCAATCGGAGGGAGGCAACCGATACCGAATGCCAAGACCAGACCGCTCAGAGTCAGGCTGAGGTAACGAGCTTTCATCATCGGGACTCGCTGGTTAGAGGAGTACATGATCGTAGAAGAACTGAGTAACAGTTGAGGGCATTATCGCCTAAGATACAATACGCCTCCACCGGAGCACCCTACGAGATCGTCGTCGAGCGACGTATACGTTATTCCTTAACCAAGCGAGTTTCATGGTCCGTAACAAACCAGCGGCAGTTTGGATCGTCGTCCTGGCGTGCGTCGCCCTGGTCGTCGTTCCCGTATTTCTGCCCGGCGAAGCTGCTCGTTGGTACATCGCGGCCGGAGCCCGATCACTCCAAGCCGGCGATGAGGAATCGGCGCGGCGGCTGTTTCAAAAGGCAGCCGCATGGGATCCTGATTCGTATACGTCCAAAGACTACTATTGGGCCCAGTTGCAACGGAAAGGGCTCAATCCTCAAGAGCGGTTTCGATTCATCCGCGATCTGCTGAATCAATATTCAGACAATTCCGGACCGGCTCTCTTTTTCGGCGATGAATTTGCGTGGCAAGGCGAATTTGAACTAGCACAAGCATGTGTCAAATTGGGGTTGCCGAGCAAAGAACTGGCAGACCCGTCGCTGCTCAATCAGCGAGCCTACTTTTTCGCATTGGCCGGCAGAGACTTGGAATCGGCATTGCGCGATATCGAGAAAGCAAAAAAACTCTACCCAGGCGAACCGGCACTCGAAGACACGCACGCTTGGGTATTGCATCAAATGGGGCGCGACCTCGAAGCACTCGGTTACGCCAACATCGCGATCAAGGCTCTCGAACCGGATAAACCGGAAAAAGCGAATGCAGACAAGAGCTCATCAAAGAGTTCGAGCGCACCGAGTGATGATCAAGAGCACCACTCGTCATCGAGTGATTCTCAAGCGACATCGGGACTCGAAGCGATCTCCTTGCGTCAATTGAGGAGTCAGATCGGAGCCGAAACGTGGTCGCTCGGTGTCCTTCACTTTCATCGTCTGAGAATTGCAGAAGCGCTCCATCAACCGGACATCGTCGCCAAGGATCGCCAGTGGTTGCTCCGACACGGCATGCCTGTGTCCGATCTGCTGTTCTAAACAGCCTCGATTTCCTATCGATGCGGCGCATTGGATGCGTCGCGATTCACGCGGTCGTTATTTGCCGTCAGTGAACAATGCTTTCGTGAATTGATCGGGATCGAACTCAGCCATATCGTCGAGCTGTTCGCCGAGGCCGACGAGTTTAACCGGCAAGTTGAACTGTTGACGAATCGGAATCACGACGCCTCCTTTTGCGGAACCGTCGAGCTTTGCCAAAACAATGCCCGTGCAACCGGCCGTCTCTGAAAACCCTTTGGCTTGGCTGATCGCGTTCTGGCCGGCTGTGGCATCCAGTACCAGCAGAACTTCATGCGGTCCGTCAGCGACATGTTTGGCGATAACTCGGCGTATCTTGTCGAGCTGTTGCATCAGGTGGCTTTGCGTCTGCAACCGACCGGCTGTATCGAGAATGCACACATCGTAGTTTTCAGCCACCGCGCGCTGCGTTGTTTGGAATGCTACGGTCGCAGGATCTGCTCCGGACGCAGCCGTCACGATGTCGCAGCCGATGCGCTCCGACCAGATGCGCAGTTGCTCGACAGCCGCAGCGCGGAACGTATCGCCGGCTCCGAGCAGAACTCTCTTGCCTTGCTTGGTAAATCGATTGGCCAGCTTGGCGATCGATGTAGTCTTACCTGAACCGTTGACCCCGACGACCAGGATCACAGTCGGCCCGCTCGCTGCCATATTCACTGCGGTTCCGGTTTGCTGCAGTGAGTTACGAATCTCTTCGGAGATAACGGCCAACATCTCTTCGAAGCGCACCTTGCGAGCTCGATAGTCGCGTCCGATGCGATCACGAATGGTGCGAGCCATCTCGCCTCCCATGTCGCTCTTCACCAGCACCGCGAAGAGCTTTTGCAGGAACTCATCGTCGACCAGTTCCCCTTCGCTCTTCCACAAGTCGCGAATGTCGGTGTTCAGAAACTGAGCAGTCTTGCGCAGCCCGGCCCACCATCCTCCGGACTTCTTCGAATCGTCTTTGCTCGCGGCGGCATCGCTGTTTGGAGAGGATGCGCCGTCGCTTGCGTCCGATGTCTTTTTCGATTTCCAGAACACCATAACTCGATCCGCCGTGGGTTAAGTTCGCTTTCAATACAAAGCGAGGATTAGTTCAGTTCGCAGGCTTCTTCATAATGTTCGTACAACATTTCGAGCCGTGCATTCAGCTCCGCACTTTGCTGTTGGACCTCTTTCACCAGCCGTCCGTCTCGCAATACTTGAGGATCAAGCATCCGTTGCTGCACTTGTTCGATTTCGGCTTCCGTCTTAGCAATGTCCGCTTCCAAGTCCGGAACTTTGCGATACGGAAACTTCCGTTTGCGTTTCGGCTTTGCTTCCGATTTCGGTGACGTCGATTCAGCCGCAGATCCGCCGGCCGGTTTGCTTCCGCCGGTCGTTTTGACAGCCACATTGCCTCGATCAGCAACCGCCATGCCTTGCTTCGACCAATGCCGATAGTCGTCGTAGTTGCCGACGATTTGGCTGGCCTTGCCGTCACGAATGACCAGCACATGACCCGCCACAGCGTTCACCAAATAGCGATCATGCGTGACCAATAGTACGGTTCCATCGAAAGCGCGAATGGCTTGTTCAAGCGCTTGACGTGACCACAGGTCGAGGTGGTTCGTCGGTTCGTCAAGGATGAGGAAATTGGCTTCGAGCGCACACAGTCTCGCCAGCATTACTCGATTGCGTTCACCGCCGCTGAGCATCTTCAGCGGCTTGGTCACAATTTCGCCGGCCAGCCCGAAGGCTGCCAAGATGTCGCGTCGTTGCTTATCTACCAACTCGCGATTTGGAACTCGAACCGATTCGAGCGGATCGAGATCGAGGTCGAGCTGCTTGAGCAACTGATCGAAATATCCGATGCGCACGCCGGTTCCGAGTTGAACGGTGCCGGTGTCCGGTTCGACTTGACCGAGCAGGCACTTCAGCAACGTCGTCTTTCCCGAACCGTTGGAACCGAGAATCGCGAAACGCTCGCCGCGCTCGATCTGCACGTTCAACTTTTCAAACAGGGTGCGGTCGTAACCTTTCTTCAGATTCTCGCAGCGCAACACGATGTCACCGCAGCGTGTCGCTTCCGGAAAGCGAAACTTGGGTGTCACGATTTCGCGCGGTTGTTCGACCAGCTCGATGCGCTCCAGCTTCTTGCGACGGTCTTCGGCCTGCGTGCTCTTCTGCCCCGCATGATGTTTGCGTATGAAGTCTTCCAGCTTCTCGATCTCTTCCTTCTGCTTCTCGAAGGTGCGACGTTGCACTTCCAGCCGTTCCGCTTTTTGGCGGACGTATGCCGAATAGTTACCACGAAATCGATCGAGCTTGCCGTCGACCAGTTCGAGAACTTCACTGGTAACTTGATCGAGAAAGAATCGATCGTGGCTGACCAGCAAGAATGCACCGGGCCACGTTGCGAGCGTGGACTCGAGCCATTCCGTCGATTCGATGTCGAGGTGGTTATTCGGTTCGTCAAGGATCATCAGCTCGGGCTCCTGCAGCAGCAGATGCGCGAGCATCAGTCGGTTCTGTTGACCGCCCGACAGAGCATTCGCAGGCCGCTCGAACCACGACTCGGTGAATCCAAGTCCCTGCAGCGTGCGTTCGACTCGATTCTCCCACTGATACGCGTCGCTGTGTTGCAATCTCGCCTGCAGATAGTCGAGCCGCTCCAGCAATCGTTCGTGCTGTTTATCATCCGTGCAAGCTGCCAAGTCGTGCGCGACCTGTTCAGCATCCGCGGCCAGAGCCACGATATCGCCGACCGCTTCCGCCGCGACGCTCCAGACCGTTTCTTCGGGACGAAATGTCGGATGCTGTTTCAGATATCCGATCGTGCCTGTCGTGCTGCTGGAAATCGTTCCCGCGTCAGCATCCTGTTCGCCGGTCAGGATTTTAAGCAGCGTTGTCTTTCCCGCTCCGTTCGGCCCGACCAGCGCGACATGATCGCCGCGCCGCAGTTCCAGCGACACGCCGTCGAGAATTGTTCGATCCCCAAAGGTTTTCGAAATCCCTTCGGCAGCCAGCAGAACCATGTCAGAGCAAATTCACAGAACGAGGAAACAATTCAAAACCACCCGAATTGTCGAGAAAAAACAACCCATGACAAGGCTCCGACCGCACCCGTCCTGTTTTCCAGCCGATCCGACATCATAGAGCAATTTCTTTGTAGATCGATTTTCCAAATCGATCCCGCAAGACTCCGCTGCAAGCGTCGGCACCGAACCCGCAATTGACTTACCTCTCTCCACATTCTTCCCCGAAGGGGATGTACTCCCGTACCCACGGATTCAGGCCGACGAATGACGTGCGGCGAGCGTTTGATTTCGTGAAACCGGAACGGTTGTTCGAGCCGCAAAGCGGTTGACTTCAATTACAGCGAACCAAAGATTGCGGCTCGGTCAAATGAACGGCGCACAAGAGCTCTACCGCTCGCCGCGGAATGGTTGCAAATCGTGACCGGGGGTACGAGCTGCGCGCGAACCCCCGGCTACTGGTATGAAACGCCTCCGGCGTATGAAGCGGACATACCGCCGTAGGTATTGGTGCTTCGAACGGTGTTGGGATCAATTTGGGAAAACTGATCTACAACAAAACTGGTCTACAACAAAATCGTACTCAGCGCAGCGGTACTCGTACTCGATTCGAACATCATTCGAGAACGAGTATGAGTACGACGCTGCCCCAACTTCCTACTTGCTTGTCGGGAAGAGTCGCTGCTTGAGGAACGTGTAAGCCAGTGACTGCATGTAAGCCGCTTGCTTATTATTCGCCGCGCCGCCGTGACCACCTTCGATGTTCTCGTAGTACAGCACGTCGTGCCCGAACTCTTCCATGCGAGCCATCATCTTCCGCGCGTGGCCCGGATGGACTCGGTCGTCGCGCGTTGATGTGGTGAACAGCACAGCCGGATACTTCTGATCCTTCTTCACGTTTTGATACGGAGAGAATCGCTGAATAAAACTCCATTCCTCCGGCTTGTCGGGGTTACCGTACTCAGCCATCCACGAGGCGCCCGCGAGCAGTTTGTTGTAGCGTTTCATATCCAGCAGCGGGACTTGGCACACAGCCGCTTCGAAAAGGTCGGGATAGAGCGTGACCATGTTACCTACCAGCAATCCGCCGTTGGAGCCGCCTTGGATGCCGAGGTGTTCCTTAGAAGTCACTTTGCGAGCCACCAAGTCTTTAGCTACTGCTGCAAAGTCTTCGTAGGCTCGCAGTCGATTGGCTTTGAGAGCCGATTGATGCCAGCGCGGACCGTATTCACCGCCGCCGCGAATGTTGGCGACGACATACACACCACCTTGGCTCGTCCAAGCTCGACCGACCGACGCGTTGTAGCTCGGTTGCAATGAAATCTCGAATCCTCCGTAACCGTAAAGCAGAGTCGGATTGCTGCCGTCGAGCTGAATGTCCTTCTTGGCCACCATGAAGTACGGCACTTTGGTCCCGTCGGCGCTGGTTGCGAAGTGCTGGCTGATCTCCAATCCGCTCGCATCGTAGAACGACGGTAGGCTCTTCAGCTTTTCCGGTTTCTGTCCGATCTCGCCGTACCACAATGTTGTCGGTGTCAGGTAATCGGCCGATGTCATGAAGTAAGCGTTCGACTCATCGGGATCGACAGCGCTGATCGAAATCGTTCCGAAGTCGGGTGCACCGACGAGTTTTTCTTTCTGCCAAGACATACCCTGTTTCGAAAGAACGTAGATACGGTTCTTCACGTCTTCCAACACATTGAGGATCAAGTAGTCCTTGGTAAACACAAAGCTGTCCAGCGCGGAGTTGTCGGTCGGTTCAAAGGCCACCGCGAACTCTCGCTTGCCGGCTTGGTAGTCGGCATAATTGGCGATCAATAAGGTGCCCGCTTTGAACTCTCGAGTCCCAAATTGCATCGGTTCTCGCAGTTCGAGTGCCAGGTGTTCGTGGAACACCGACTTGTTGGCTGAGTTCGGCGCGTCGACTTTCACGAGTTTGCCGTCCTTGAGCAATTCGTAGAGTTCGTTGTTGTAGAACGCGATGGCCCGAGTGACGAAGCTGCGTTCAAAGCCGGGAGAGTCATCGTGACCGGCTCCGATCGCCATGTCTTCCATCGTCCCTTCGTAAACGGTCTTGGCCTCTTCCATCGAAGTGCCCCGTTTCCATATCTTGACGATGCGCGGATAGCCCGAGCTGGTCATCGATCCGTCACCGAAGTCGGTCTCGACAAACACTGTGTCGAGATCGATCCAACTGATGCCCCCTTTGGCCTCGGGCCGTTCAAAGCCTCCTTTGACGAACTTGCGCTCCTTCAGATCGAACTCGCGAGTCACGTCGGCATCGGCACCGCCGCGCGAAAGAGTGATCAGCGCGCGGGTGTAATCTGGTCTCAGTAACTCAGCACCTTTCCAAACCCAGTTCTCTTTCTCTTCAGCGCCGAGCGCATCGAGATCCAGGATCACATCCCAGTTCGGATTGGGCTTGCGATACTCTTCCAGTGTCGTGCGTCGCCACAAGCCTCGCTCGTTCTTCTTGTCGCGCCAGAAGTTGTAGTAGAACTCGCCACGCTTGCTGACCGCCGGAATGCGTGCGTCGGAGTCGAGGATCGCCAGTAGATCGCCGCGCAGCTTTTCGAATTGCGGGTCGGCTTCGAGCTTGGCTTGCGACTTCTGATTGCGATTTCTGACCCAGTCGAGCCGCTTCGCCGCCGGTGACATCTTCCAGCCATTGATGCGGATCTTCGCTGTTCGTTTCTGCCACCTTCGTAGTTCCTTTATCGTCGGTCTGCCCCAAGCCGACGTTCATCGTCAATGCTCCTAAAGCCAACCAAGCCGCAGCAGCCGCCGCAGCACTCAATCGAAATCGCATGGACCAACCCATCGCGCGGTGACCCCTCTATCAAACAAGTGAATGAAAGGATGTAAGTCTATCCCAAGTCCTAGATCAATTCTCTGTGATTGATCGTCCTCGTGACGAGGCTCCAGCCTCGTCACGCACTGCTGCGAGGCTCCAGCCTCGCCGCTCCTCTAATGCCATGTCACGCACTGCTCAGTCCCGCGAGGCCGGAGCCTCGGGAGCAGTGAGTAACGAGGCTGGAGCCTCGTTACCAGGATTCTTCTCGTTACAGGATTCTTCTCATTGCCGGGAATCGCTTTCGCGACCAGGCTCCAGCATAGCGAATTGACGGTCCGCCGGCGGCGGTTTACGATCAGCCCGACAAACAATGGTTTTTCCTGGGGTTATTGGCACTTTGTTCGATCGAATCGGAGTCTAACTTGGCGGAGTCTCCCTCGCGCAGCGGCGTTTTTCAAACGGCCACCGACCGCCGTCTGGTGGCTTTCAGCGAGAGCATCAGCTTCGATCATCGCTTGTACAAACAGGACATTCGCGGCTCTCAGGCACATGCCGAAATGCTCTGCCGACAAGGGCTGATCACCCGCGAGGAGTGGACGCAGATTCGCGATGGTCTGTCGGAGATTGAAGGCTTGCTCGATGCAGGCAAGCTCCCGTTCAAGGCGGAGCTCGAAGATATCCACATGCACATCGAACAAGCGCTCATCGATCGCTTGGGCGACGTCGGCCGCAAACTGCATACGGCTCGCAGTCGCAACGATCAGGTCTCTACCGACTTGCGGCTGTGGACTCGTGATGCCCTCGACCGCATCGACGATCTGCTGAAAGAACTGCAGCGAGCATTTCTCAGTCGATGCGAACGCGATTTCGATGTGGTTCTACCGGCCTACACGCATCTTCAGAGAGCTCAGCCGGTTCTCGCGCCGCATACGTGGTTGGCTTATGTCGAAAAATTCCAGCGCGATCGCGAGCGCGTGGTCGACTGTCGCAAGCGAGTAAACGTCTGCGGCTTGGGGGCGGCTGCTTGCGCGGGAACCAGCTTGCCGATCGATCGACACTGGACCGCCGAGAAGCTCGACTTTGAAGGAGTGGCAGCCAACAGCATCGATGTCAGCAGCGATCGCGACTTTGCCCTCGAATCTGCCTTTGTGCTGTCCGTGATCGCCACGCACTTGAGCGGCTGGGCTGAAGAATGGATTCTCTGGTCGACCGTTGAGTTCTCGTTCATTCGGCTGCCGCAGCAGTTCTGCACCGGTTCGTCGATCATGCCGCAGAAGATCAATCCCGACACACTCGAGCTCACGCGCGGCAAAGCGGCTCGGGTCATCGGCGATCTGCAAACCCTTTTCGTTTTGATAAAGGGTCTTCCGCTCGCCTACAACCGTGACCTTCAAGAGGACAAACCGCCCCTATTTGATGCGTTCGATACGGTTCAAGCCGTGCTCGAACTGGCGATTCCGATCGTCGAAGGAGCGCAGCTGATACGGGATTCGATCGCGGCTCGGCTGGAAAAAGGGCACCTCGACGCGACCACGCTGATGGAGGCCCTCATCAAGCGCGGCATGCCGCAGCGAACGGCTCACCACCTAGTAGGTAAAGTGGTGGCTGAGGCGAACCAAAGTGGCCGCACACTGGCTGAACTACCTTTGGAAACCCTGCAAGCGATCCATCCGGAGTTGGATGCCGAGCTGAAACGCGTGCTAGGAACGGCACAAGCGGTAAAGGCTTACCAGTCCTACGGGTCGAGTAATCCGGAACAAGTTCAAAGACAGATACGCGATTGGAGCTCCCGATTACAATAATCGGGTTGACGGAGGACTCCGCACGCCCCCTTTTCCATTGCTGAACACCATTGCCGAAAACCCAGCGAGCCACTCATGACCATTGCGGCTGATGAGCAAACGCATCTTATCTCTGCTCGCCCACGGACGGCCGCTGAAAAACGAAGGAATCTACGGAAGAATCGTAACGCTGCTTACCTCGGTGCCGCACTGTGCTGCGTACTCGGTGGTTCAGTCTGCGCACAAGATCCGTTTGCAGCTGATCCGTTCGGCGCGCCGCCGGCTGCTCCCGCAGGACAAGGATCTGCCGATGCCTTCGGTGCAACTCCTGCTGCAGCTCCAGTCGCAGCCGGCGCAGCTCCGACTGTATTGGCTGACGATCCTGATCCGATGGTTCGATTACTGCGAGCCAACCCGCCGAAGACTCCGCATGATATTGCTGAAGCGATCGAATGGATGTCTCGAGTCTCTCGCTTCGACGAAGTCGGACGATTGATCGACTCAGCTCAACGCTCCGGTTGGAATCAAACACAACTGCTCGAGTTCGCGCGAACCGGCGGTGATGCCTTGTGGTATCGGCTCAGCAGTAATACCGAAAACGGCCTGAACGATGCGCAGAAGAAATTCCTGCGCGATGCGGCCGCATTGCCTTCGAAGGTGGCTCGCGATCCTCAGTGGATCGAAGGGTGGATCGCCAAACTGGCTTCACCGTCCATTGTCGAGCGACATGATGCGGAATCGCATCTTCATCAAGCAGGCAGCGCAGCGATTGTGAAGCTGGTAACGCGTCTGCTTGCCGGAGATCAATCGATTCCTCCGAATCGCATCGCAGAGGCCATCGTCCATTTCGACGTCGACGGTATCGAAGCTTTACGCACCGCATGCACCAGCACCGTACCTAATGCTGCCGTGAACGTAATGGCTGCGATCTCGTCGACACCGTCCCCTGAGTTTAGTGTCGAATTGTCGTCCGCCGCTGAAAGCGTCACCTTGTCGCAAGAAGCTCGCGACCTCGTGCGTAAACTCCTGCTTGCACGTCACAGCACGTTGCCTCAACCGGAAGCAGTTCACACTTACATCGTAGATCGATTCAAGCAGCAACTCGACGCTTACCAATTGGCTCGACAGCTTCACGCACGAGCACCAGCTTCGGTTTGGCGTTTGACACCTGATGGACGTTCCGTGGTCAAAGTGGAAGTGAAGGCTGCGGATCGTGAGCTCGAGCGTCTCTCGCAGTTGGCTCAAGCTCGCGCGCAACTCAGTCGTTCGGAACAACTCGATCTGGTTCAAAGCGCCACGGTACTGTTGCAGCATCATTATCAGATCGGAACCGCCGAAGCTCTGACCGATCCAGCCAAGATGCTGAGCGGTCTGTTGCCCGCCGATACGATTCACGATGAACTCTGGTCGCAAATCTCGCAGCAGAGCAGCGATTGGCAGATGCACGGCGCATCGTTGTGCGCCGCTGCAGCACTCGGTCGCTCATTGCCCGGCGCCAAACCCGCTTCACCCGTCTTTGATTTCAACGCCAAGTTGCTGCGCGACGAACGGCCCGCGTTGCGTTACACGGCTACAGCATCCGTGGCGGATGCCGGGATCGAATTTGAATTCAACGGAGCGGCGACCGCATTGGAAAATGCTGTCGAGATGAGCCGCTTGGGACAAGGGCCGATGTTCTTGGTGGTCGGTCTGACGGCTGAATTGCGTCAAGCCGCCGAGCAGCAGGTCGGGTCGCTCGGCGGACAGGCGATCTCTGCGAACTCGACAGCCGAGGCTCTGAAGCTGCTGGATCGTCCCTTGCCGATTGAACACATTCTTGTCGTCGATCGTGTTCTGAGTAACAGCGTATCGACGCTGGTCGGACGTCTTCGCAATTCGCGACGCGGTTCTTCTTTGCCGATCGCCGTATTGACTGATGAACTGACTCCGGTTGAAGTCGCAGAACTGAATCGCAAGAACGCCGTGGTGCAATCCGTGCTGACTGCTGATGCCGCCGACTTGGCTCGAGTGGTTGCCGAGATGGAACGCATGCTCGATACTCGACCGCTGTCGTCCGCTGAGCGAGTTTACTTTTCAGAAGTCGGCAGTCGCTTGATAGAGACCATCAGTGCGGATCGCAAGAAGTTCGTGTTCTATCCATTGCAGCGCTGGGAAACGGAACTGCTGGTGGAACGCAGCGGCATCACGACTTCCGCTAGATTGGCCGCGTTGGCGGGAATGGGAACTTCGACCAGTCAAACACAATTGATGTTGGCTGCTGCCGACACAGCGCTCGATGAAACTCGACGCGGCGCTGCGGCTGCTGCATTTGAACAATCTGTGCAGCGATTCGGCAATCGCCTCTCCCGGACCGATACCCTGAGAGCCTATGATTTGTACAACGATCTCGGGCCGAAGGATCCCGTCGCCGTGAAAGCGTTGGGCAAGGTTCTGGACGCCATCGAGGCCGTTACCGGAAAATAGCCGTCATTCCGTACCACTCGCGCACGACGCGCCGAGGTCACTTGGGACACCGCACATGATCGTATGGACTAACTGACGCATGTCACGGTATGGATTCCAAGCACCGCTTCCCGATTCCGGCCCGCCGATCGCCGGCATCATCGGATCCAGTGCGGCCATGGAAGAGGTCTATCGCATCACGCGTCGTGTGGCTCGCACCAAAGCCTCCGTCCTGCTTCTCGGCGAAACGGGCACCGGTAAAGAACTGATCGCCAACGCGATTCACCGCCTGAGCCTGCGATCGAACGGTCCGTTCGTCAAAGTCAATTGCGGTGCGCTCAGCGAAAGCCTGCTCGAGAGTGAACTGTTCGGCCATGTACGCGGCGCATACACCGGAGCCGTGGCCAATCGCGCCGGTCGTTTCGAAGCGGCCCACAGCGGCACAATCTTCCTGGACGAAATCAACAGCACCTCGCTGATCTTGCAAGTCAAATTGCTGCGAGTATTGCAGGAGCGAGAATTCGAACGTGTCGGTGATACGGCAACAATCACAGTCGATACACGCGTGATCGCAGCCAGTAACCGAGACCTGGCCGACGAAGTCGCAGCCGAACGATTTCGCGAAGACTTATACTGGCGCTTGAATGTCGTACCCATCCAGATCCCGCCGCTGCGCAAACGTCGCGAAGATATCCCCGAGCTCGTCGCTTTCTTTCTGAATCACTACAGCGAAGCCAATGATCGCTACGTTGTCCACATTCAGAAAGAGGCACTCGAAGCCTTGCAGGACTATTCGTGGCCGGGCAATGTGCGCGAACTGCAGAACTACGTCGAAAGAGCCGTAGTGATGGCCGAAGGGGACGAACTGTCGCTGGAACTCCTTCCCGCTGCAGTCACCGGTTCCGGTCCGAAGTCCAAGCCGGTTCAAGTCGGTGAACTCGATCTCGATGCGCTGACTCGAATCGTTGTCGAGCAAGGGATCGGCGCAGCCGGCGACAATCAGACAGAGTTGCATAAACTCGTTGTCGATCGAGTTGAGAAAGAGTTGATTGCACAGGTTCTCAAAGGCTGCAACTTCGTCCAAACGAAAGCCGCCGTGCGACTAGGTATCAACCGCAATACGCTGCACAAAAAACTGAAAGACTACGATCTGGAAAACCTAGGCGAAGGCGAAGAACCACCGCCCGAGTAGTTTTACAAGCAACACTGTAGATCAACAGCACGACACCTCTTCTACGCCATGATGCCCGGCACCAGGTTTCCGTGGATATCGGTCAGTCGATAATCGCGTCCTTGATAACGGAATGTCAGTCGCAAGTGATCGAATCCCAGCAAGTGCAAGAGCGTGGCATTCAAATCGTGGACATGCACAGCATCCTTCACGACGCCGAATCCGAAGTCATCCGTTTCGCCATGCACATGGCCGGCTTTCACTCCGCCGCCGGCCAGCCATACGCTGTAGCATCGGTTGTGATGATCGCGCCCGTCGTTGCCGCCTTGCACCATCGGTGTGCGGCCGAACTCGCCGCCCCAAACGACCAGCGTGTCCTGCAATAGTCCTCGCTGCTTCAGGTCTTTGACGAGAGCCGCACTGGCTTGGTCGGTGTCACCGGCGTTCTTCTTGATGTCGGCGGCCAAGTTACCATGCTGGTCCCATGCTTCATGGAACAACTGCACGAAGCGCACACCTCGCTCAGCCAAGCGGCGCGCGAGCAAGCAGTTACGAGCATAGCTTGGTTCTTTCGGATCCTTGATGCCGTACATGTCGAGCACCTCACGCGGTTCGCTTCCCAGATCCATCAATTCGGGCGCGCTGGTCTGCAATCGATATGCCATCTCGTAGCTCTGAATCCGAGCTGCAATCTCCGGATCTCCGATCGATTCGAATCCGAGCTGATTCAATTTGCCAAGCACATCGAGCGAGTCGCGTTGGCTTTCGCGGTCTACCCCAGCGGGATTCGATAGATATAAGACCGGATCTCCTTTGCTGCGGAACGGGATACCGCCGTACATCGTCGGCAGGAATCCACAGCCGTAGTTGCTCGCCCCGCCGCTGGTTCCTTTCGCACTCGTCAGCACGACGAAGCCCGGCAGGTCCGACGATTCACTACCCAAACCGTACAGCGTCCAAGCTCCGAAGCTCGGGCGACCGAACTGCTGCGATCCTGTGTTCGCCAGGATTTGACCGGGCGCATGGTTCACTGCATCCGTTTGCATGGACCGGATCAAGCAGATGTCATCGGCGACGCTGCCGATATGCGGAAGCAGTTCGCTCAGTTCCATTCCGCACTTGCCTTGCGGAGCGAACTTATATTTCGGGCCGAGCAGTGCTGAGTTCGGATTGATGAAAGCCGCGCGATACCCCTGCAGCAACTCCGCCGGGGGCAACTGCCCATTGCGTTTGGTCAACTCAGGTTTGTTGTCATAGAGTTCCAAGTGGCTCGGCGCGCCTGCGTGGAACATATAGATCACACGCTTGGCTTTGGGTGCGTGATGAGCAGCGCGAGGAGCCAGTGGATTAGGCGTCGTCGAGCTCGGGGCATCGGCCGCGCGCAGTTCCGTCCCCAATTGCGATGCGGCTGCCATGCCTGCCAATCCCACACCGCATTGGCCTAAGAACCAACGACGCGTTTGAACCAGTTCGATGGCTCGGCGAATTTGTTCTTGCATGATCTGTTCAATTCTTGGAAATGGTTTCGTCGAGGTTCAGCAGCACGCGAGCCGTCAGCGTCCAAGCTGCGGCATCTTGGGGTGTGACCCCTTCGGGAAGAGCAGGCAACCTGCCTGCTTCGCCGGTCGATATCTCGCGTGCATTCAGCCATCCGTCTGCAATCCGCTTACGTGTCTTATCCAGATAGCTCAACAGTGCATCTCTCTCCGCCTGAGTCGGCAGTCGTCCGGTGCACAAGCGGTAACCGCGCTCGATTCGCTCGGCATCCGACTTGCCTGCTTCCTTCAAGATTCGCAGTGAAAGGGCCTGAGCCGCTTCCACAAAGATCGTTTCATTGAGTCCGGTGAGCGCGGCGAGCGGCGTATTCGATCGCACTCGTCGCGCGCACGCCAGATCGCCGTTCGGAGCATCTAAGTTGGACATTACCGGGTCGGGCATCGAGCGCTTGCGGAACATATAGACTGCTCGTCGATAGCGCTCAGCGCCTTGCGCCGGAGTCCAATAGCTCGGGTAGACATAGTTGTAGTCGAGCACGTTCTGCGGCACCGGAGGAATAACGCTGGGACCGCCGAACTTGTCGGTGAGTAGGCCGGAGACAGCCAGCGCGATGTCGCGCATGACTTCGGCCTCGCAGCGGAAACGCGGACCTCGCGAGAGCAAGCGGTTGCGAGGATCTTTCTCCAGTCGATCGGCTGTCACATGAGAAGTCTGACGATACGTGTCGCTCATGATGATCGTCTTGATCAACTGCTTCTGCGACCAACCCTGTCTCATAAACTCGGCCGATAGCCAATTGAGAACGGATAGATGTTCGGGAACCGCTGTTCGAGTTCCGAAGTCCTCGGCGGTTTCGACTAAGCCTTCGCCGAACATGGCTTGCCATACTCGGTTCACTGCGACGCGCGCCGTGAGGGGTGAATCTTTCGATGCGATCCAGCGCGCAAAGTCGAGTCTGGTACGCACTTCTTGCTGCGGCTTGTGCAAGAAAGCCGGCGTATGGCGAGTCGCCGGTGTGCGAGGTTGATCCCATTCGCCTCGATTGAGTAGATGCGTCGGTCGCTCGAAACTCGATTCTCGCTCCGCCATGTGCATCACGGAAGTCAGCGCTCCGGGATATTCGCTCCACGCCTTCTTCAGGTCTTCTTTCGTCTGTGTTTCTGTTTCCAGTGAAGCTGTCCAAGCTGCAAAGATGGCATCGCTGTCGAGAGCCGTGCGCTGCTCAGTGGGTCGAGCCAAAGCCTGAATGGCGGCGTAATCAATCGGCAGCGCAGTCGGAGTCGCATCGCGCGTCAGGCTGACACGACAGCAGCCGACCATCTTTCCCATGCGCATGACGAACTTGAATTTGCTTCCCTCTGGGTATTCGAGAGCCTTTTCAAATTGCACAACAGCCGCCGAGGGTTGATTACGCAGACCTGTTCCCCGATCAGCTTCCCATGTCGTTTCGTCGGTTCCGTCGATCAAGTAGGTCACCGGACCGGTCGATTTCTTACCATCCAGCTTCTTATCGGGATTGGAATAATCCGCCGATGCGTTGACCAGCTTTTGCTTCTCCCATTCCGTCTTCCCTGCGGCTTGCACGAAGACTTCGATCTCTGAAATATCCCATGTTCCAATGCTGCTGCGTCCCGGACCGGTGAAGGGCAAGTCACCATGGTTGAGGATCTCCAACCGCAAACCGGTGATGTTCTGCATAGCGGGTGTGCCGACATAGAACACATCGCCGCTCGAATGACCGAGCATCAGAATCGACTGATCGGCAAGTTGTACCGGATGGTTCAGACCGCTTACGCTCTCCAGTTGGTGCATCGCGACCGAAGTCCACGCGGCTTGTTTGGAAACAACTTCCGTTGACCAAGTGTTAAGTTTCGCCTGCCAATCGGGAATCTTTGCGCGAACCGCATCGTAGATCTCCTTGACCTTGGCCTGCACTTGCGCACGCTTGGCTATTTGTTCGTCGGTATAGACCCACGACTGAGCTTCGTACGAATTATTCAGATACGACATCATGCCGTAGTATTCGTCCATCGTCAGCGGATCGAATTTATGATTATGGCACTGCGCACATTGCGTTGTGATGCCGAGTATCGACTTGCCGATGCAGTCCATTCGATCGAACATTTCGAACATGCGAAACTGCTCAGGAACGATCGCGCCCTCTTCGTTCAGCATGCTATTACGCAAGAATCCGGTTGCGATCTTCTGCGATTGCTTCGCATCGGGGATTAAGTCGCCCGCTAGTTGCTCGATAAGGAATTGATCGTACGGCATGTCTTGATTGAGGGCAGTGATCACCCAATCTCGCCATGCCCATTGATCGCGCCGCAAATCCTTTTCATAACCGTTGGTGTCCGAGTATCGAGCCGTATCGAGCCAATGCCGCGCCCATTTTTCGCCGTATCGATCGCTCTTCAGCAAGCGATCGACTGTCGCTTCCAACCCCTCTTTCTCAAATCGTTCGAAGTCTTCCGGCGATGGAGGCAGACCGAGGATGTCGAGATAGATGCGACGGCAAAGTTCGGCTGACGTTGCGTGCGGCGAAGCCTGCAATCCGCGACGATCGAGTTCGCGTTTAACGAACTGATCGATCGGATGTGACGGTCCGTTGTTCGGAAGATTTTCAGCCGTGATCGGCGAGAATGCCCAATGAGCCGAGAAGTTGGCGCCTTCTTCGATCCATCGCCCCAGCAATTCTTTTTGTCGATCCGATAGTGGCTTCTTCTCAGAAGGGGGCGGCATCACTTCGTCTGCGTCCGCAGTCAAAATGCGCTCGATCAGCAGGCTCTCGCTCGGCTTGCCTGAGACGATCGCCGCCTTGCCCGATTCGCCCCCTTTCGTCGTTGCATCGCGATCATCCAACCGCAGTTCTCCTTTTCGAGAACTCGCATCCGCGCCGTGACAGTGCAGGCAATGCTCAGCGAATATCGGCTGGATGTCGCGCTGATAATCAACCGTCGAGTTCTGCGCGAGTAGTTGAGGTCGAAACAAAACGAGGACCGATAGGACGGTCAACCAGCGAAACACGGAAGCAAGATTGGTATGGTGCATCGGCGGTCATTAACGGTGGGAGGAGGGAAGGCGGGAAGCAACTATTTTAGCCCACGGGTGATCATGCAGAAAACATTCCTCTAATTTTTCCACCCCCGCGCAGGCATGACGCAGTGTCGCACTTCATGCCCGGTTCATAATGAAAACCGATCCGAGATCGCCGAAGAGTACGTCGTCATAATCGTTTGAAAACTTCGCGGAACTTATCGATGCAGTTAATCAGCTTGCACCTCACGGCTCGACTGAGCATAGCGCTGCTCGTGCTCACTGCCGCTCGCGCTCTTGGACAAGACAACTCACACGCCGATGGTCTTGCAGAGTTACCGGGGATCGTCTTTCGGTTGAATGCAGACGATCAACCTGCGGCGTGGCGAGAGCACATGAGTGGCCGTGCGCCGCTCGTCGACGGTCGTAAACTGGAAGTCGTGTTTGATTCGAGCGGACTGGGGCGCCACGCTGTTCAACTCCAGAGCGACTCTCAACCGTTGTTTCGTCAGAGCGGCGAGAGCGCAGCGATCGAGTTCGACGGCCTCGACGATTTTCTACAGTCCGTCGAAATCGGAAGAAGAATCGAATCGTTCACGCTCTTTATCTGTGCTGCTCCTCAATCTAATGCAGGCGGCTATCGCGCGTTGTGGGGAGCCGCAGAACTCGGACGTAACGATTATGTCAGCGGCTTTAACGTCGACCAATCATTCTTCGGCAGTCCTCGCTTCAGCATCTTCAACGTGGAAGGAGCTGGATTCGGTGGCGCGCTGGATCTCATGGCGTCGGAATTCGCTTTCAACTCTTTCCATACGCTGGAGATCATAGCTGCGGAAAACCAAGTCTCGGTCACCGTGGATGGTCGGCCCGACGTCGGCAAACGCATTCGTCAGGCACAGGTCTTATCGTGGGATCTGTTGACGATCGGGGCCAGAGTCTTTTCCAACGAACCGCGACCACCTTTCGTTCAAGGCTTTGCTCATGCCAAGATCGCGGATGTGATTTTGTTTGATCGCATCCTGTCCGAAGCCGAAGCCTTGCGTGTGCGCAAGTTTTTCGCTGAAAAGCAAAAGCGTCTCGGCGAAGCCTTTCCCATGGACGCTGAAAAGCATCAGCCGCTGAAAACGATAGAGAACCCGCCCGCTGTTCAAGTTCTGTTGCCGGGCTTCGACGTGCGTGAACTCCCTGTGCAGCTACCGAACATCAATAATCTCCTCTATCGTCCCGACGGCCGACTTGTCGCGCTGGCTTACAACGGTGACGTCTGGTTGCTCAGCGATAGCGACGGTGATGGACTCGAAGAGTCATCGCAACGCATTTGGGACAATCGCGGACGCATTCAGGCTCCGATCGGCATGGATCTCACTCCGCTCGGTTACGCACACGGCAAAGGTCTACTCGTCACCAGTAAAGGCAAATGCAGTTTGCTGCTCGATACGGACGGTGATGATGTTCTCGATCAAGAAAAAATCGTCGCCGATGGTTGGGCTCCGATTCCGCACGGCGTCGATGCACTGGGCGCCGCTTTCGATCCCAAAGATCACAGCATCGTTTTCGGGATCGGCGTGCGCAACTTCGTCAACGCTTATGAAATCGGAGACGATGGGAAGTCGACGTTCGATCTGAAGAGCGAGCGAGGCACACTGCTGCGCATCAGCCCCGACCTCAAGACTCGCGAAGTCATCGCCACGGGAATTCGCTTTCCAGTTGCGCTAAGGTTCAATAAAGCGGGCGACTTGTTCTGTACCGATCAAGAAGGTGCCACCTGGCTTCCGAACGGTAATCCGTTTGATGAATTGCTCCACATTCAAAAGGGACATCACTACGGTTTTCCTCCACGCCATCCTAAACATTTACCGAATGTCATTGATGAACCGAGCACCTACGATTTTCAACCGCAACACCAATCACTCTGCGGTCTGAATTTCAACTTGCCGGTTCATGGCGGCCCCACCTTCGGGCCTGCGAACTGGCAAGGTGACGCACTCTCCGCGGGTTACTCGCGCGGCAAGCTCTATCGCACGCAACTGGTAAACACACCGCACGGCTACATTGCAAAGAACACGCTCTGGGCTTGTCTCACAAAGCTGACCGTCGATTGCTGCGTGAGTCCACGAGGAGACTTGCTGGTGGCGACACACGGCGGAGGTCCGGACTGGGGATCGGGTCCGAACGGAGAAGGAACGCTTTACAAAATCTCCTATCGTGATCCCGATGCGGCTCAGCCGGTGAGCATATCGGTTACAGGACCTCGTGAGATTCAAATCGCGTTTGATCGCCCGTTGCGAGCCGAAGAGACCGCGGAACTGGGTCGTATGGAATCAGTCCAGGAATCGGACAGCGCAGAAGCCGGTGATCGCTTTGAAACAGTGAGGCCCGGTTATGCGGTCGTGCAGATGCAAAGCGTCGAACCGCGCCGCGATGTGAAAGTCCATTCAGCTCAAGTCATGCAAGATGGCCGCACCATCATTCTCAACACCGATCCGATTGTGTCGCCTCAGCATATCAGCCTTACGATTCCGTGGCCGGCTCGTAAGTCGCATGTTGAGGGATCGATTGAGCAGCACGCGGATCTCGATCTGCATACCACGCTGAACGGTGTGCAGTTTAAGTTGCTGGACGACAAGAGTCGCGAGATGGTGGGGAGTGTGTTGCCGCATCTCGATCCTGCCGTCTCTCGCGTGTTCTCGGTCGGCAGTGCTTCGCAAACTGCTTTGCTCGACCTCCTCGCGTCGCCAACGATCAGTGCACAGCCACGCGGCATACAAAGCTTGGAGATCAGCACGCAGGTCGACCTTCGCAATATGCTTCATCCCGTCGTGCAGCCTGGTTCCAAATTAGACTATGCGCCGTCGCGAGAGACTGTGTCGCTGCACCTGATGTCGAACCGAGCCTTCGACGCTGCGCTCGATGAACAGATCGTTTCTTCTGTTCGCAAACAAGGTACCGACGAATATACGGCTCAAGTAACCATCGAAGCTGCAGCCGATCGATTCCATTCTCTGACCCTGCGTTTCGATTCCCTATCAGGCAATCAACCGGTACAGCTTGATGTCGCATGGAACACGGCCGAGGACTGGACAATGCGTCCGATCCCGCTGCGCCGCTTCTATGTACCGTGGACGGAAGCTCCAGGCGCCGCGAATGATGCTTCCGAGTTACTTGCTGTAAAACCCAAAGAACTTGAAGGGGGCAGTTGGGGGATCGGCCGACAGGTCTTCTTCAGCGACAAAGCTCAGTGCAGTCGATGCCACAAGATGCATGGTGTTGGAGGGCAGATCGGGCCGGATCTATCGAACTTGATCCATCGCGATTACGCCTCAGTACTGCGCGATATCCGCGAGCCCAACTACGCGATCAATCCCGATCACTTGACCTTTACCGCGATCACCTCCGACGGCAGAACGGTGACCGGAGCCGTACGTCATCGGGATTCGCAGTTGATCTTCGGCGATGCAACCGGCAAAGAAACAACTATTGATCGAGATGACGTTGATGAACTGAATCCATCGCGATTGTCCATCATGCCGACGGGATTGCACGAGCAGTTAGGTGAAGAGGCAATGCGTCATTTGCTCACCTACTTACTGACACCTCCGCCATCGATGCCGAGAGACATACCAGGCCGACCCGAACCTCGTTCGCTCGTCGAGATCGAACGCGTTTTGATCGGCGCGACGCCTGCAACTCAACCACTAAAACCGTTGCATGTCGTCCTTGTCTCCGGCCCCAAAGATCATGGTCCCGGTGAACACGATTATCCTGCATGGAGCCGCACGTGGGGCGATCTGCTGGAAGCCGCACCCTCAGTCAAAGTCACACGTGTGAAGGATTGGCCCGAACCCGAGCTCTTTCAAACTGCCGATGCGATGGTCTTCTATCAGCAAGGAACATGGAACGAGCAGCGAGCTCGAGACATCGATGCTTTCTTAGCTCGCGGCGGAGGCGTTTCCTACATTCATTTCGCAGTCGATGGCGGCACGCAGGCAGAAGACTTCGCCAAACGCATCGGACTCGCTTGGCAAGGTGGGGCGAGTGCCTTTCGTCACGGCGATCTGCAACTGGTGTTTGATTCGCAGCATCCCATCGCTCGTAATTTGAATCGTGTGGAACTGCATGATGAGAGCTATTGGAAGTTGCGAGGCGATCCGCAGAATCTGAATCTCCTCGCGGCGGGCCGCGAAGACAATGTGCTGCAACCCTTGATCTGGGTGAGAGAGCAGGGGAGGGGACGCGTCTTTGTTTCGATCCCCGGCCACTACTCATGGTCCTTTGATGACCCGATCTTTCGTATCATCCTGCTCAGAGGATTGGCTTGGTCAGCAAACGAATCGGTCGATCGCTTTAATGACTTGGTGCTTCCAGTATGTGCTGATCAATTGATCGCGACGGATTCAAGGTCACGCTGTCGGAGCGTAACTGACGCGTGGGACAGTGAAGACAGAGTGTCGCAGTACTTGGATACCGCGTTGCAGGATATTGAACACTGGTATAGTCAGGGCGTGGGAGCGGGCTCGATTCCGATTCAGGTTCGGTTTCGCACGAAGCGACAATCGAAGTGCAGTCTATTCTGCATCACCTCGACGCGGTGACTACGCGAAAAGCTCTGGCTTTTCTGTGCCGTTCTGTATTTTGGCCGCGTCTCTCCCCGATTCCGTCGCAACTGTTGAGCTTACCACCCACGGAACGGTTTCCTGCGAAAAGTGCGGATGCGCTGCAAAACGGCTTATCAGTGTTGGACTTCGTGCTGTTGTTTTTTTCGCCGATGACAAAAGCATGGGCGGAGCGCAGAAGGTGTAACACCTCCTTCGCATGCTATTCTGAATGCGAAACGGAGGTGATAATCACCTCGTCAACGGTGCCGGCCACGACGTGAAATTAGTCAACGGCAGCGGGCTGAAAATCTGGGCGTTGTGCTTCCTAATGATCACAGTACGGGCAAGTCAGCCGCGAATCATCGACTCCCCGCAACCTGCGGTAGAGAAGTCGGTGAAGCTGAGCTCAGGCAAACGCACGCAGCGGATATTGGGTATGGCTGCGTTGAAATAACGAAGCCCGACTACACTTCTTTTGCCTTGACTATTTTAGTTCGACCGATGTATCTCGTTTGGCGAACGCATTCGATTATCGAACCGCGTGTGTCGATCGAAGTTCGCGTATCGGGAGATCTCGTATCCTCCGGATACGCCCTCCTCGCTTTTCTCATTGCCTTGCCAGTGTAACGCATCAGATCATCAGCGACCGATGACCGGCGACTTTCTTGTGTTGCTTCATCAGCAGGCTATCAGACCGTTAACACGGTGAGGTTGCTGTTCGATCTTCGTTTCCTATCGTAACGAAAGTGAAGTATCCCTGCGCTGCCGGCAGTTCTCACGATTCAGATCTCGCGGTCCGAGACGGTGCGTTTCTGCAGGCGTGAGCTCGCTCTCCACACGCAGGTCTTCCGTCGGCACGAAACGTACCGTCTTGGACCCGTGGGAATCGCTGCGCATTTGTTTTTCTGAATCTTCAAATGAAAGGCTCGATTATGAGTCGAATTCTCCGTCATAGAAATCATGGTTTCACCTTGGTGGAATTGTTGGTCGTCATCGCCATTATCGGAATTCTGGTTGCACTACTCCTGCCTGCCGTTCAGATGGCACGCGAAGCAGCTCGCCGAATGTCCTGCAGTAACAATCTGAAGCAAATTGCCCTAGCGTCTCACAATTACGAAAGTGCATATAAGCGTCTACCTGGCGTGACCGGTAACTCAACCCAAACCAGTTTTTCGGTTCTCAGTAAAATTCTTCCCTTCGTCGAGCAAGGGAATCTTCAGTCTTTGGTGAACTACAGCATTCCGTTGACCTTGGGAAGCGGCGGAGGTCAGACGCTCAATCCTCCTCAAGCTCAGGCCGCCGCAACGGTCGTACCGTTTTTTCTTTGTCCGTCCGATAGCGGGTTGACCCAGTTTCAGAACGGCGGAACTTTTGCTCCCACGAATTACATGGTGAACGCGGGTACCGGTGAAGTTACCGCCGCCGGTGTCCAACAATACAACTTGGCCAACTCGAACGATGGTTTGTTTTGGTATGCCCAGTCACCTCGCATGGCCGACATCATCGATGGAACAAGCAACACACTGCTGCTTGCCGAGGATATCCGCGGTAACAATCAATCTGCAACTGTGGCACCGACTGGGAATGAGCGAAAGCGGATGATGATTTCTCTCGGTGGTGTTCAACCCGCACTGACCGACGCGTTTTGCGCTTCTAAGACCTCATTCGCGGGCAATCGGGGGGGGCATGGATTTGGGGCAACGGAATGAACGCCGTTTTCAATACGCACTATCAACCGAATCAAGTGGTGTTCGACTGTTCGGTTAACGGCATGGGCTTTTTTAAAGCATCCAGTTTTCATCCGGGCGGAGTGCAGACCGCATTTTGCGACGGATCAGTCCGATTTGTACCCGACAGCATTGATCATGTCACATGGCAAGGCTTGTCCACGCGAGCCGGCGCGGAAGTAATCGCAGACTACTGATTCATCCGAAAACTCAGGCACAAACAAAGATTGCAAGAATATGATTCAGAATATTATTTTATTTGTGGCGATGGCTATTCCCCCCAATGCATGGCCTGCCTTTCTGGGACAAGGCGCCTCTACCATTGATCCCGCATCGATTCCGGATCATTGGGGGCCGACCGAGAACATCGCTTGGCAGGCTTCTTTACCCGGTAAAGGACAATCGAGTCCGGTGATTTGGGGTGATCACGTCTTTGTGACTTCTATCGAAGGAACTATGAAAGAGACATGTCACATCGTGGCCTTGTCTTTAACGGACGGACGCGAACTGTGGCGTACTTCTCTGGATTCCGTCACACCGGTTCGAAGTACGTATACCCAAAGCCGCTCTGCGCCGACTCCGACAGTCGATTCCGAACGAGTTTATGTGTTCTTTGAAACCGGAGCTGTTGCCGCGTATTCACACTCCGGCAAACTCGAGTGGAAGCGAGCATTACCCGAGGAATACGGTGAATTCGAATCAACCATCGGGTTGGCCTCGTCTCCGATACTGGTGGATAACAAACTGATCCTCTTGATTGACCATGAAGGTCCTTCCTATCTGTTGGCCTTGAACTGCGAGACCGGCGAAACATGTTGGAAAACAGATCGGACCAGCCGTTCCAGCTACGCTTCACCGGCTATCGTCCCCGTTGCCGGAAAACCTCAGATCGTCTGCAGCTCATCCGGCAGTGTGGATGGTTACAGTCCGTCCACCGGCGAGCAACTCTGGACGTACGAAGAGAATGTGGGAGGGAATCGAACCGGAGCTCCGGTGGCCGTCGCGGATGGCGTATTTGCCGTCGCTGCATCCCCTGGAATGCACAATGAGCGAGAGGAACAGGCTAAGTCGACGAACTTCTTGATGAAAGTCGATTTTGAAAACGGCGTCTACACACCGCGCGTGTTGTGGTATGCGAAAGATGCCATGTCGGCCTACAACTCACCGCTTATCTATCGTGGTTACGGATATTGGATTAACAAATCCGGAGTCGTCTACTGTTTCAACGCACAGACCGGTGAAAACGTCTATACGAAACGCTCCGGCGGTGTTTGCTGGACTACTCCAGTCGGGATCGGAGATCGTGTCTATTTGTTCGGCAAAGATGGATTGACAACGGTTATCGCAACGGGACCTGAGTACAAGGTTGTCTGCGAAAACCAGCTCTGGGATCCTGCCGTGGCGGGACGCGACGCAAGAGCTTCGCGCGGCATGAACATGGGTAACCATGGTGAACACGGATCTGACTCGAAGAGCGACGGTGCAACATCTGCGACACCGAACGCGGGCCCGCTCAACGAGAACTCGCCTGATGCTGCTCCTTCCTCCGGCCGCAGCCAATCCAGTCTGGACCAATCCGTCGATCAAGCAGGTCAGGATAACAAGCGTGCTTCGCAACGGCCTTCTTCCGCTGATCGTCGCGGACCGACTGCGCAATTGACAGAAAGCGAACAGCAGGAAGCAATCCGATTTGCGGATCCCGTTCAGTATGGTGTCGCGATTGTTAATGGAAACCTGGTGATTCGAACCGGAGACCGAGTCTACTGCATTCGAAGACCGGAATAGTCCGCCGGTTGCTGGATGACGTCGAACGGCGCCGAGTCAGAGGAACGCTGCAAACCTTTGACCGGCGCCGACCGATCGTATCTCACCTGTTACACGTGTTTATCTGTATTTACAAACGAATTCCGAAATGCTTAAAGTGAGCCTCTCATGAGACGCATGGTCAGCGTTCTTTTTCTTCGATTTTCAGTCATGTCCTCGATCGTACTGGGACTCGGTTTTTCGCTTGTTGCAGGGGTGAATTATGAAGAGGCCCCCATCAACTATCGATCAACTGCTCCGTCTAATGCAGTATCGAAATTACAACAAGCCATTGATGATGGTGCCGTTCAATTGCAGTTCGAAGGTGATCAAGGCTACTTACGTGCGCTACTGGAAAAACTTGATGTGCCCATCTCTTCCCAGGTTATGCCATTCGGGAAACTGAGTCGACAGAATCCCAAGATTTCGCCGCATACACCTCGAGCTATCTACTTCAACGATGACATTCATGTCGGCTATGTACGTGACGGGTTAATCGAGATCGCGGTTACGGATCCAGCACTAGGTATGGTCTTTTATACGTTGGAGCAAAGCCCGGTAGACAAGCCCCAATTTCGGAACGACTCGATCTCGTGCTTGACATGCCACGGGACTGCGAAAACAAAAAATGTTCCCGGCCTGCATGTTCGATCTGTTATTCCCGATATCCACGGAGAACCTGTCCTTGCCGCAGGAAGTTTTCGCACGGACCACTCGAGCCCGATTGAGAAACGATGGGGCGGATGGTATGTCTCAGGTCGCCACGGAAACACCTCTCACCTCGGCAATCTGACGCTCCCTGATCAAAAGAAACCAAAGACAATTGTTAACTCGAAGGGATTGAATGTCTCTTCACTCGATCCATTTTTTGATACCGGAAAATACCTGTCGCCGCACAGCGATATCGCCGCATTGATGGTCCTCGAACACCAGGCAGACGGAATAAACAGTATCACGACTGCGAACTTCGAGACGCGACTTGCTTTATATCGCTTTGAACAGCAGGTTGCCGTTGACGGAGCCGATCGAGTAACCTTGCAGAAAGAACTTGATGCGCGGATTGCGAAGGCCGGGGAGTCGCTGGTCAAGTATTTCTTATTCTGCGGCGAGGCCGAGATCCCGGAAGCAATCGAAAGTGTGTCCGGGTTTGCCGCGGAGTTCTCAAACCGGGGCCCGGCGGACAAGGCAGGACGGTCGCTGCGCACTCTTCAACTCCATGGGCGTCTCTTCAAGTATCCGTGCAGCTATTTGATCTATTCGGACGCATTCCATGCATTGCCGCCACCGATGAAAAGTTGGGTGCTTCGGCGTCTTCGCGAAATCCTGACGTCTGATGTGGTCCCGACTGGTTATGAACATCTGAACACGGTAGACCGCAGGGCCATGGTCGACATACTCAGCGATACCATGCCGGGTTTCTGAAACTGCTTGAACATAAACACTGGAATGTGATTTCGATGGCTTTTGTTCACATCGAGAAAGAAATAGAACAGAAAATGAACGGCAATAGACAAGTTGAGTTAGATCCAGTAGTGGTCGAGCGGAATGAGATATCGCGACGCCTAATGATCCGCGATGTTTGTGCGGCAACTGGTTGGGTGTTTCTAACCGGCGCTGCTCTTGCGCGCGAAGGTGAACCAGCTGTCGTCGGGGATGAAAAGAATAACGACAAAGCATGGGGTACCGTTAGAGGGAGACTTGTCCTTGATGGAAGTGTGCCGGCCCGAAAGGAAGCGGAACTTGAAAAAGCAAACCTTTCGGCTTCCGATTTGAAGTGGTTCAAGTCCATGGGCCCGATCCTCAACGAAGATTGGGTTGTCGATCCCAAGACGAAAGGCATTCAGTGGGTGTATGTCTGGTTGCTACCGGAAGACCCGAAGGGGTCGATTCAGTCACATCCATCGCTTCTGGAGCTTCCCAAAGAGAAGAGGCTTGTCATTGTGGATCAAGAACCTGTGGGGTACGTTCCGCACTCTGTGGGAATCCGGTCCGGACAGGGTTTGCTCATGCGAAACAAGGGCTCAGTGGCCCACGTTTTCAACCTCACCGGTTTCAAGAATGAACCGTTCAACAAGGCGATGCCGCCGGGAAGTGAGATCGCCGTTGAAAATCTCAAACCTGAATCGACACCGATTCAAATCAATTGTCCGCCTCATCCGTGGGAGCGTATGTGGTTAAGAGTGTTTGATCATCCCTATTTCGCAGTAACTGATGAGATTGGAAATTTTGAAATCAAACTCGCACCCTCGGGCAAATGTCGTCTCGTGGTTTGGCACGAATCCGCCGGCTTTGCAGGCGGACGAGCCGGCAAAAACGGCTCAATGATTTCTGTCGAAAGAGCCGCAATAACAGATGTAGGTGTGATCAAGCTGAGTCCGAAGATCTAGATTCGAACACTGATCGGCGGATCGAACCCTCGATCATTACTCTGTATTCGCACCACCGTCCCGAGGTGGAAGCACTTCCCCAGTTACATGCCTGTCTGTTGTTCTCAAATGTTCAAGGAGTCGGCCGGATGGGACCCGTCGTTGAAGAAAAATCTGCAGAGGTCGACAGCCAATGCCTTAGTTCCAAGGCTCGACGGATCTTGGAAAAATATGTTTCGCTGTTTCAGGTGCGTCATGCTTCGGAAGTCACCGTGCAGCAGCTTATGGAAATCCGTGGATGCGGTGCCCGCACGGCCGAAGAGATCTGCTTCTATTTGCGAAGTTATTCGGTCGAGCTTGTCTCAACGACGAAACCCTTCGCTGATAGGGAGTGTTCTCCTCGGTTGGATCGGAGGAGACGATGAGTCCGCTCGTTGAATCATTTTTGAGAGGTTGGATTGGACTGATTTTATGCGCTTGGACGGCACCCACCGTGTTCGGCCACGATCTTTGGATTGAAACCAACGTTGCAACGTTGCTTCCGCGAGATTGTGTTCAAGTGGCTTTCAAATTGGGAAATTGCGAGCACGGCAAACAAACCTTTCGGACGGCAGACTTAATCGATCGTGACGGCGTAACGGCATTTGAAATGCAACCGGATGGTAGACGCATCTTGATCTCGAAGCAATTGGTGCCATCGAGCGACGTCGGCGGCGGCTTCTGGCACATGGAGCGAGAGCTCTCGCAACCCGGAGTGACGTGGTTTTGCCATACATTGGATCAAACCGTCCGACATGGCGGAACGGACATGCGCGGAGTGGTTTCGGCTAAGGCATTCGTTTGGGTTAGAGAGGACGGCAATGCATCGGGGCGACCTCCCTCCCTCAAGAAGATGGGACTCCCCTTGGAGTTGATCCTTCAAAGTTCCGCTGTTCCAAGTGCAGAACAAGCTGAGCCGATTCGCGTCCAACTCCTCCTTCATGATAAACCGTTGCCGAACACACCTGTGAGTTTTTTGCCGAACGCTCGCGATTGGAAGTCCGAAGATCCCAAACAATACGATCGCATTACGGATTCAGATGGAATTGCAGATTTCAAAGCTCGTCATCCCGGCCTATTCCTGATCACTGCCCGGCACGTAGGGCCGAACGATGATCCAAGCGGTCCGAGTGAAGTATATTATTCAACGTCGTTGACATTAAGAGTCGGACGGGCGATGACGAAGTGAATGTGGAACGATTCGATGAACAGGCGATTGATTCAACAAGAGTTGATTCCTCGACGTACATGGTTGCAATCCGGATTAGCGGTAAGTGCTTCGCTGATGGTTGCTGTTCAGGCTCGCAGCATGATGGCAACGGAAGCTGCCGGTCGCATTGTCCCTGGGCTGAACGCCTATTCGTTTCTTGAGCGACTGAACGCTCGCGCGGTCGACAGTTCCAAAGGGATGGATCTGTTCGATGTCTGCGAGTTTTGCGTCGAGCATGAGATCGCGGCTTTGTGCCGATTGAAACCTTGGCAATGGGTAGAAAAGACTACGACCCCGAAACGAAGTCGTCAAAGTCTTGACCTCACTCCGTGCAGCTATCAACGCTTAACGCATCTCGCACTAATTTGCCTCGGTGTCCAATCGAAGCGAAGTCATTGTGAGCGATCCATATGCCGGTTCGCTGTTGAAGAGAGTAAGTTCGTCTCTTGGATCTTGCATGCCGAGCACATAGAGCAGCGGTAGGTAATGGTCGGGAGTCGGGATGGCCATGTCTACCGCTCGACCGAGCCCGCGATAGTCACACAGTCCCGCGTGGTCACCGTTGCGTATCTTGTCGGTGACGATCCGGTCGGCTTCGATGGCCCAGTCGAAACCTCCTTCCGGACGACGAAAGTCGATGAGACGCAAGTTGTGGACGATGTTGTCTTCGATCGCGTTCATAGGACTTCCGTGCCCGATAAAGAACGCAGGCATGTGCGCTCTTTGTACATCGCTATCGCTATCGAGAATCTGTAAAGTCTCGGTCAGCTTCGTTATCGCGATGACTCGTTCGGACAAGGTCGATCCTTCATTAGAAAACTGAGCCGTATCATAACGAAGCGAGCCGGCGAAGAATGACTCTTCACCGGCTCGTTGAGTTTTTTCATCTGTAGGACTTGAGTCCGATTACCAGCCTTCTTGTCCGAAGATCTCGTCCACGGAATCCAAGTATCGCGAAGCGGCTACGATCGGCGGAGCAGCTAAAGTGACCTTGGTGAAGTTGAAGGAAGAGTAGCCGCCTAAGACGCGGACCAACACGTTGCCTGCGCTGTCAGTCGTCGTGAGGAACTTGCCCTTACCGAGCTGTGCCGTCCAGACATCGTGGTTTTGATCGACCACAGTCAAGAACAGGCTGGAACCCGAAGTACCGATGACTGCTTCAGCGTAGGCGATGTTAGCGAAGCCATCCATCTTGCTGAACCAGACCGCCGAGTTATCGCGGTGGATCTGGAAGTACATACCGTTGTAAGCTAGGGACGGGTTCGACGCGTAGTAACTCGATGCCAAACGATCGAGGACCGTACCGTAACCGTCAACAGTACCGTTCACGGCAAAGTTGTATCCGGTTGCGTTTACGCCGCCCGGTGCCACGATATTGATACCAAATGCATTGTTGTCGACGATGCCGTCTGCATCACCAACCGAGCCGGCTGTATCGTGACCGTCCTTCAGCGTGGACGGGTTGACGAAGCTGACGGTGTAGTTGCCCGGTGCCAGCAGATCAAAGCTGTATGAGCCGTCGGCCAAGGTGGTTTGTGTCAGAAGAACCGGTTGACCGAAAGCCGTCCCGGCAAGAGTGACTACAACTCCGCCAAGTGCTCGCTCTCCGCTAGTCTTGTTGTAAACACCGTCCAGAGTTTCATCGACATAGACGGTACCGGCAATCGAGCTCGGGACAAACTCCTTCACATCGATCGAAACAGTTGCCGTAGCCGACTTGAAGTCATCGGACGACCCCGTCACGCCATTGTCTTGAACGGTATAGCTGAATGAAGCCGGACCAGTGTAGCCGGCGGTCGGAGTGTAAACAATCGTGCCGTCTGAGTTCAAAACCACCGTACCGTTCGTATTGGCATTCGGTGTAACGGAAGTAATCGTTAGACGTTGGTTCGACTCGTTGGCAGGTCCCGGGCGATCATTCGCAGTCAGACTCGAACCGTTGATCGTCAGCGGGATGCCTTTGAAAGCGACAGCCGTATCAGCCGTAGCGATCGGAGCGTCATTCACAGGCGTGACCGTAACGGTAACGGTGCCGGTCTTCGACTGAGCCGGCGAACCACTGTCGGTTACGGTGTAGGTAAAGGTGTCGGTGCCGAAGAAGTCAGCTGTCGGAGTGTATGTAACCGAACCACCGCCCGACGCCAATGTCACCGTGCCGCCATTGGCGCTCGCGGCACTTACGCCGGTGATCGTCAACGATTGACCGCTTTCATCGGTTGCCGTTGCCGGACCGACAGTGTCGTTACTCAGCAGAGTCGTCGCTTGAATCGTTACCGATCCGTCTTCAGCCACAGTGCTCGTGTCGTTGACAACGATCGGTGCATCATTCACTGCTGCCACGCTGATGGTGACAAGTGCTGTAGCCGTGAGTGCATCGGACAGTGTCGACCCGTCTTTGTTCTTGTCGGTGACCGTGTACGAGAAGATGTAGGTGCCGTTGAAATCGGCAGACGGGGTATAGATGACGTTGGAACCGACCAGAGCTACCGTTCCGCCGGAACCGGAGACGGCCTGGACCGAAGTGATCGTCAAATCTTGAACGGCTGCTTCGCCCGCACCGGGGGAATCATTGGACAGCAAAGTCGAAACGGCAATGGTCGCCACAGTGTCTTCAGTGGCACTTGCCGTATCGTTGACCGGAACCGGTGCGTCGTTGACCGGCGTTACGGTAACCGTCACTGTTCCAGTCGAAGTTACCTTGCCTGGAACGCTCGACGTATCGTCCATCACATAGGTGAAGGTGTCGGTACCGAAGAAGTTCGCATTCGGTACGTACTTGACTTTGTCATCCGATTGGTCGGCGGTCGAGTTTGTATCGATCGTCACTGTACCGTTGGATGCGGTGCCTACAGAAACAAGAATCGCATTCGATCCGGTATTCGGTCGGTCATTGGCAAGCACGTTGATCAGAACACCGGCTGCGGTATCTTCGGCAACTGTTGCTCGGTCTGTTCGGGCTCGCGGCAGAATAGTCGGTTGCAACTCCAATGTTACCGTCGCGGTGTCGGTCAAGCCGCCACGGTCGCGAACTGTGTAAGTGAAAGTTTCAGTACCGATCGTGCCCAGGATCGGCGTGTAGATCAAGCTTTGCCCGTTTGGAGCAATGGTGACAGAGCCCCCTTGGCTGGCAGCACTCACTGCGGTGATGGTCAGTTGATCCGTGTCGCCTGCACCGGCGCTGTCGTTACCGAGAACGTTGAGCACATTGTCGGTGGAATCTTCATCGACGTCTTGGATCAGATCATCAACTGCGTCAGGTGCATGGTTGGTGACAGTGACCGTTACCGTTATGGTCTGCGTCTTCGGATCGGAGACTGGATTTTGAACCACGCCGCCGACGACATGAGTCGACGAACCGCTGTCGGTGACTACCACCGTGAACGTATCCGTTCCGGAGAACGAGGACGTCGGAGTGTAGGTGACCGTTCCACTGTTGAGTGTCACCGTGCCGCCGTTGGCACTGGTCGATGCAGCCGAAGCGATCGACAACGATTGAATGCCGCTCTCACCCGTACCGACGCTGCCGCCTGCCGTGAGCTGAGCCGTGCTCAACGAAACCGGTGTTCCGAGATTCGTGCTGGCCGACTTGTTGGTCACACTGATCGGATCGTTGATCGGAGTAACCGTGGCCGTCACGGTCGTGGTGGCCGACCCGAGGCTGTTGGTGATCGTGTAAGTGAAGGTCTCTGTGCCGAAGAAATTGGAGGCAGGAGTGTAGTTGATGCGTTGTCCGCCGGCAGTCGAGACAATCGTCGCGGTGCCGCCGTTGGACGGTGTGCCTACGGCGCTGATCGTCAGTGCGCTACCGTTGATCAATTGGTCGTTCGACAAAACGTTGAGCTGCGTGGTTCCACTATCTTCTTCAACAGCGACAGAGTCCGGGTTCGCGACGATGTTGTCGACGATGGTCACGGTGAACGGATTGCCGTAGCTGACCAAGTCGCGAGTCACGGTGTCCTTGGGGAATACCAAGACGTCGTGCAACGGGATGTAGGTGCTATCGCCTTCGGTCTGGTCACCCGCTTGATTCGGTGTAAAGGTCACCGAACCCGATTGCGTGGCCTTGAGCGTTACATAACCGAACAGTTTGGCAGCAGCAGGGGCCGAAGGAGCGGATGTACCGCCGATGGCACCGATTTCATCGAACTTGTTCGTGCTGTTTGAGGCTGTTCGAGCAAACGGGAAGAGGTCGCTGAAAGTGAAGGCCGTCTTGAAGGAATCCGGATTGTTCGGATCGGCAATCGTCTTTGTACCGAATGTGAACTGAGTAAATGCCGCGCCGCTGGTTGTTTTTACAGCCGAAGCATCGGGCGTCACTTGTGGAATGTCTTGATTCGCCTTGCCGTTAATGAAGCGAATCTCGAAGTTGTTGCGGAACTGAACGTTGTTCTGTTGATCTTCGCCGTTAGCCGCCGCATCAATCTTCACGGTCACGTTGCCTGATCCGACGCTCGGCAGAGCTTCGAGTGCGGATTGCATCGCTGCAGCGTATTGGTCAGCCGATCGAGGCGTACCGTCCGCGTTGAACAAGCTGACGGCCGCAGTCTTGTCGCTTCCCACATTGAAGGAGAACGCACTGGTCGTGTCGTCGGTGCGGATGTTGTTGTAGAAATAACTGAACGACTGCGTCTCGCCGACTTGGACCGAGAACTTGCTCGCATCGGAGTAGTCCATGTCCAAGTATGCTGCGTATACCCCTTGAGCTCCGAAGCCGCGGAGGTCTTGCACGAAGATGCGGACTTGGAAGAGCTGGCCGACGGCGACTTGGTTGTTCGATATCGGCGTGCCGTTTTGATCCGCGACCTGATAGGTGAATCCGACCAGCGGAGTCGCAGCACCTTGCGCACCACGATTCAAACCGTTAATGACGGTCAGGGCATCCAGTGGGCTGAAAACGCCGTCGTTCGACGTATCGATCTTCAATCCGTCTGCCCATGTCCCGGAGCGATCACCGATCGGACCGGCTTGTCCCGAGTTCAAACCGTTGATCAGCAGCAGAGCATCCAGAGGCGTGACTGCGTAGTCGTAGTTGACGTCCGCATCGATCAGCCAGTTGTGGGCCGGATTCGGATCCACGATATCCGCCGCCATCATTTCGCGGGCTTGAAGTGCCTCGGCGAACAGCTTGCGGTCGAGCCGTGGGCGCTCTGTCCGCTTGCTGAAAAATCCACTCCACTTCCGCCCAAATCGACTAGACCGATTCTTCATCGCTTTGCCTACTGACGAGGATTTCCGAAAAGAAGCAAACGTTCCCAACGCTCTGCCGAATGCAGCAAGCCATTAGCCTGCTCTTCAAAGGTAATGGGGCCGCATCATTGCCGGCTCACAGCCCCGAACCTCAGTCGATCAGACTAGTTGGAATGAGCAAAGTTTTCAATCGAGGCAGTCTGGGCAATCTTGCGATTCGGTCTGAAAACCAACCTCAAAGCCTGCCCATTCGATATTTCCGTCGCGCCCCATCTCGCGACTTGCCGTTAGAGGCTGGTCGTTGACGGAAAGTTCCGACATTTCGGAAGAATCGCTAAAGGTGGGAATGCACTGGCTACAGGCTGGGGCTTCAAAACGAAACCCAAAACAACCCTGCGGAGAATGATTCTGGGATTTCAGATATAGGCTGAATCGCTCAAATCCAGCTCTCGATTGGGAGCCGTCGCTCCGCTAGCTTCGACCGCGGCGGCTCTTCATCGGGCTCGGGCCTAGCCAAGTAAGCAGCCAGTCGTCCGCAAAAACGGCGTCCGTAGCGGCGGCAGACTGCTCGCCTTCCGAATCCGAATGGGGCGACCCGGCCGACCACGGATCGCAGGCCAAAGACGCCGGGAGCGATGGTGTCCCGGCGGTGACGACTGGGGTCGAAGTTTCCGACTGGACGACGAGGCCGTCGGGTTCAGTCGCTTGGGGCCTCGCGTCAGGCTGCAGGCTTTCTCCTTCGCCTGATCCTCCGACGGAATTGTTGAGGTAGTTAATCACCAGCAACGCGTCGAGTGGCGAAATGTATCCGTCTCCGCTGACATCGAAGTAAGGCGGCGGAACATCGCTCGGGAGAAGGCTGTGCGGACCTCGTTGATTCAACTCATTAATCAAAATGAGCGCGTCCATCGGAGTGACGAACCCATCGTTGCTTACATCAAATCGATTTCGAGGGTTTTGCCAATCACTGACGGCTGCTTTGAATGCGAAGTCTACATCATTCGTGACTTGCCCGAGTGTTGCTGTCGCGGTCCGCGAATCGGCTCCCGAGGTCAGCGGAATGGCACCCGAATTCGGTGACGTAGCACGAACAATGTAGTTGCCGCTCGGCAAATACGGGACTGTGTATTTGCCATATGCCTGCGTGAGCGTTGTTGTCTCAGGGCCGTATCGCAAGTTATCCAAACGGACGTTGCCGTAGCCTTGTGATCCGATTTGCACATAAGCGATCTTGGCGGTCGGCGACACGACTTGCATCGTCGTGATGCCGTTGTTCGGAATCAGCGAAGTGATTGTCCGATCGATAAGATTCCCGTCGGAATCGAACGCTTCCATCTTGCCGTAGGCATCCGCTCCGACACCCAACACATCGATTTGGACGATACTGGTCGGTGTACCGAAATCCACTTGCATGCGCCGCGCGGAATCCGACCAAGTGCTCATCCAACTGGATGCTTGGCGCGAATATCCGCGGAAGGTTTTAGTCCCTGTGCTGGCGATCGAGTCGCCGAAAACACCCACTCGTCCGTCCGCATCCGTCCCCACCGAGCGAATGCTGATACCGGGCACGGCAGTCGATGCCAACGGACCGTCGGTAAACGTGTCCGGTTCGACGACACGATGTAGATTCAGCGTCTGGCCGGTGCTTGATAAGACCTCGATTTTCCAGCCGGCTTCGCCGTATTCCCCGACATCCTGCAAGCCGTTCTTGTTGTTATCCAGCCAAACAAATCCATTGATTCCCGGTGTCGTGACCGCGTCCGCGCGAGCGATTCGACCCTTGAAAACGTTGCTCGTAACGCCGGTCGGGAGGCTGACGGCTCGGATCTCGATCTCGAGTGCTCCGGACGTCAGTGGGATATTTAAATCCAGGTCGGGTGTGTAGGAGTCGGGCGAAGCGACGGTGAACCAATTCCCACCGTCGAACCGAGCCTCGATACGGCTGATTTTATTCAGCGAGATATCGTTACCCATTCCCTCGTTGTTCTTGTTGGGTAGAGTTCCAGGCCGTGCCGAACCGCGGAATCGATAGTTCCCTGTCGCAGTTTCATAGGCCCCGGTGCCATCCAATTCCAGTGGAACATCCAGTACGTCAAAGATCCCGTCGCCGTCCGAGTCCTTCCAGCCGATTAACGCTTTGGTCGAAGCTGGTAATGTCTTCTGATCCCAGGACTGCTGCATCAAGTCTCCCGATGCCATGATGCTCGGCTCTTGAACAAAGCCCGGTGTGCGATTGCCCGCGGCATTGGTGTTCTGTGTCAGATAGTATCCACGACGGGCTGTGTATAGGTCGCCCCCTGCATACTCGTCAAACGTCCAGAACATGTGACCGGATTCATGCGCGATCGTCGACGCCGGACGCGAAGAGGGAGTGTTGATGTACAGTCCGCCGGGGAATGCAAAGGCTCGCAAGAAGCTGCCCCCCAGCGC
>JAXMBQ010000039.1:0-65311 GCA_046349815.1 Pirellulales bacterium
TGCTTCTGCCAGCCGGAGTCGACTCTCCTCGAGCTCGGTCAGATTGAGCGAACTCTCGATGGCGATGCAAGCGATGTGTTGGTAGCGGCGCATCAGCTCCGTGACTCGCTCGTCCGGCATGCCCGGCTCGCGAGAATAAACCGCGAACGCCCCCATCGCGCGATGTTCTTTATCCCCGCCGCACATCAGCGGATAGGACCAACAGGCTCGCAGCCCATATTTCAAGGCAAGTTCTCGGTATCCGGCCCAGAGCGGATCGGTACTGATATCCGAAACCATGACCGGCTTGCCGAAATAGATCGCAGTACCGCAAGAACCGGCCTGAGGTCCGATCTTTAGACCGTTGATTGCGTTGCAATAGACCTCGGGCAGCCCGCGTGAAGCAGCACATCGCATCGATTGATGATCTCGATCGAGCAATAGTACCGAACCGATGATCTCTGGAGATTCGTCTTCGATGGCTGCCAGAATCCGTTCCAGAACCAGTTCGAGAGGAACGCCTTGAGCCACCGCCGCAAGAATGGCTTGATGCTTCATGAAGGATTCACCGATGGCGGAACCGAGAACTCGGTGCAGTTCTTTTCCGACATCATGAAAAATTGACATGAACCGTTATTCCTGTTTGCGGCATTCTTGTTTCCGGGTCCGGCATCCCGGTTTGCTGCAGCCTGGTGGAAGAAAACCCCACGCATTCTAGCGAAGTTTTCAGCCCCGGAATTGTGCGGCAAAAAGAATGCAGTTTTTTCATTTATACTTGTCCCTCGCACTTTGCGTTCTCCAGGGAGTATGAGCGAAGCTGCAACGAATTTCACTTCACGAATTTCCCACCTCAAACACTTTTTCACCTCACCCCTTTCTCAATGCAACTCGGAGTCTGAAGAATGAAACGCGTGTTATTGGCTATTGCCTTGCTTATGAATGGTTATTGCGCTGCGGTCGGACAAACGCAGGCGACCAAGCCCGCGCCGCAGGCTCCGGATGTTGCGGCTCAGAAATTCGGCCCCGACGGAAAAGTAAATGAAGGTTTTGCGAAGTCGCATGAACGATTCGTGAAAACGGCTCAGGAAGGTACTGCGGAACTCGTCTTCTTGGGTGATTCCATCACTGCCGGTTGGAATGGACAAAAAGCGATTTGGGAAGAAGCGTTCGGTAAGTACAAGCCCGCGAACTTTGGTATCGGCGGCGATCGAACTCAGCACGTGCTGTGGCGGATCACCAATGGTGAACTGGATACGATCAAACCCAAAGCGGTCGTGATCATGATCGGTACGAATAATGTCGGCGGCGATACGCCCGAAGGCATCGCAGCCGGCATCACCAAGATCGTCGAGACGGTGCGAGAGAAACAACCGCAAGCCAAAATCCTGTTGCTCGCTGTCTTTCCCCGAGGCGAAAAGGCCGCGGAGAATGCGGCTCGCGAAAAACTGAAGAAGGTCAATGCAACCATCCAAAAATTGGATGACGGCAAACACGTTTTCTATCTCGATATCGGCGACAAGTTTTTAGGTGAAGGCGGAACGATCTCGAAAGACATCATGCCCGATTTCCTTCACTTGTCAGCAGCAGGCTACAAGATTTGGGCTGATGCGATCAGTCCCAAGTTGGGCGAGTTGATGAAATAGGGGAGAGGAGAAGCTAGAAGCTAGTGACTAGTGACTAGTGGCTAGTGGCTAGTGAGGGTTCCTTCTCGTACTCGTACTCGTACTCGTACTCGTACTCGTACTCGTACTCGTACTCGAAATTCCGCCGCATAGACGGCGAAATGGTTGTTTGTCGTGGACAAGCGTATGTCAATGTCGCTTGATTCACTTCGTCAATCGAGATGATCGAGTACGAGTACCGCTAACGCTGAGTACGAGTACCGCTAACGCTGAGTACGAGTACGAAAGACGTCGAGTACGACAATCTCAAATCTCAAATCTCAAATCTCAGATTGCAGATTGCAGATTGCAGATTGCAGATTGCAGATTGCCACGCCCGTTCTTCGCACCTCGCAGCGTTCAGACGCCGCATCGGCTTTCCTGGGGTCTGTCTTTTTGACCCTCGAGCGCGGCTTCTCCTGCAGTCCCTTTGCCTGATAAGGCGTGTGGGTTGTTACATCTCTGACGAGAGGGGACAGGGGCATTTCGCGGCTTCTTCGATTTTTACTAAAGTCGAGTATTGAGAGTGAAGTCTCGATGGTTATGGTGAACGTGTCAGCGCCGCGAAGAGCACGTCGCCGGGATGTCTAAAGGAGACTCCTGCGTGTTGCTCGACCGCGTTACGACTGAGAGCAGGAGGCTCTACGGCGGTCGACCGTGCATGTCGATCGGCTGTGAGAGTCTGCTCCGCAGACGGCCTCCGCCCCGAACCGAGGACTTGAGTTAGTTTGAACGGAAAAGCCTGCGATGCCGGAAGGTCGGGTCTCCACCGTCCCGACCATCGGGCGCAGAAGATCTCAATTGGCTGGGTGTAGCCCTCAATTGCATCAATGATGCGATCGTCAGTAAATCTACTGAGGGCATTATTCGTACTGAACGCAGGAGCGGAAAGGCTGTCTGGTTACTCTGCCGAAGAAGCAGTCGGACGTTCCATCACTTTGATCATTCCTCTGGAACGACATCATGAGGAACAGATCATTCTCGGCCGCTTACTGCGCGGCGAACGGATCGAAAACTACGAGACGATTCGAGTCACCAAGCAAGGTCGCCGACTCGATATCTCACTGACTGTCTCGCCGCTCTACGATGCTTCGGGCAAGATCATCGGTGCAGCCAAAGTAGCTCGGGACATTACTCGCGCCGCAAAGCCGCTGGAGGCGCTGCTGCGGCCAGCGAACAGAGACATCGCCTACTCAATCAACTGTCGGAAGCAGCGGACCGGGCGAGCGATCCGACTGGTCATGTCGGAATGCGCCGCACTGTCGCGTGTTCCTCGATGTCGATCGATGCTGCTTCGCTGAAATCGCATCCGGTACGCAGTGGTCGCACGCGGGTGACCAGTGTCCGCGGTTCCTCCTAAAGTGGTCAGTCGTCGGCCGTCAGGTTCCTTGTTGATGCCGACAGTTCATCCGTCCGATGTCGAAACCGCCATCGTGATAAACGACGTCGAACTGGACTCGCGTGTATATGATGGGCTGCGTGAGTATCGCAATCATCATGGCACTGATCTCTCGTTTGCGTACCGCTCCGCAAGAACGGAGTGCTCCAAGGTGCCATCTCGGTTCATCGACGCGAACCGACTTCATGGAAACCGGAAGAGATCGATCTGATCACGGCTGCGTCGATGCGCAGTTGGGAGACTCTGTACGCAACGGTGCTCGCTGCTGAGAAAGGCTTGAAGAAAGTCGCCGACTCGACTACGCCGTACGTTTGTCGGGTATCGGTTTTCTGGTACTGCGATCTGCCGTTTGATCGTCTGCAATGGATCGGCAGGTCAAACGCATTTCTGGGTTTGTTGCTGAAGAGGAGCGATCCGACGCTAGACGATTTCTACTCACACATCCATCCTGAAGATCGAGACGTAGTCGCCGCCGCAATCAACGAGTCCATCGATAATTGCAAGCCGTACGACGTGATCATGCGTACGATCAGCGGTGAAGCCGATGAAGTGAAGTATCCGAGCCATGGGTGGCGCGGCATACGACGAAAGCGGCCGAGCGATTCGCTTCGACGGCGTGTCTTTGGATGTATCGCAGCAGATGAAAGCCGAATTGGCGCTCCGCGAAGCGGATCGGCGCAAGAATGAATTCCTGGCTACTCTGGCTCACGAACTGCGCAATCCGCTGGCTCCGCTCGTCAGCGGTCTGGAACTGCTCAGCGTGGAGAATCCCGATCCTCGCGATGCCGGTGAAGCACGCGGCATGATGTGTTGCCAATTGTCTCACATGGTTCGTCTGATCGATGACCTGATGGACTTGAGCCGGATTGATCGTGGTAAAGTCGAACCGGCGCTGCAAACCGATCTCCATCGACTCTGCTTTATGCCAAGCCGTTGAGACCAGTAGACCGATGATCGCCGCTGCCGGCCATCAACTGAATATGACGTGGGCACCTCAACCATTGTTCGTCTACGCTGATCTCACGCGGCTCGCTCAAGTCTTTGCCAACCTACTTAACAATGCGGCCAAGTATACGCCTGACGGCGGTCGCATCGATTTGATTGTCGAAGAGGATGAACAGCAAGTCGTGATCACTGTGCGCGATAATGGGGTCGGCATTCCGCAGTCGATGCTGCCGCGCGTTTTCGAGATGTTCACGCAAGTCGATCGTTCGCTCGAAAATTCTCAAGGCGGTCTGGGAGTCGGCCTTTCGATCGTGAAGGGGCTGGTCGAATTGCACGGCGGCCAAGTCTATGCTGCGAGTCCCGGTCATGGGCAAGGGAGCGAGTTTACCGTTCGACTCCCGCGTATTCACAACGTCGAACCTGTTCGAACGACGGGCACCGTACGACCGCGAAACGGAACGGCGAAACAAATTCTGGTCGTGGATGATAATCGCGATGCAGCTGTCAGCCTGGCACTCATGATGCGCATGCTCGGCCATGAAACTCGCACAGCACATGACGGACTAGAAGCGCTGGACCAAGCCGCCGAATTCCGGCCCGACGTGGTGCTGCTCGATATCGGTATGCCGCGGTTGAACGGCTATGACACGGCGCGGCGAATGAGAGAGACCGAATGGGGGCGAAGCTGTTTCTTGATCGCGCTCACCGGCTGGGGCCAAGAAGAAGATCGCCGACGTTCGCGCGAGGCAGGCTTCGACGCCCATCTTATCAAACCCGTAGACCCCGCCGCTCTCGAATCGATGCTCAATCACATTCCTAAGCAAGCATTACGATCCGCCGGCCAATCAGGTCCCACGGACAGTCATTGATGCAAGCATTGATCACTACAGTTTAACTATGCGGCGATATCAAGCTGTTCGTTGAACTCTATTCTTCCTAACCCGCAAAGTTCGCCGAACTTTTTGCAACTTCAGCCGCGATGCTGTCGATAACGAGCGTGGGACGGTCGCTTTCCGCATCCTCGACGCGATTCGGCGCTCTACATATGCATGCAAAACTCATAGCTCTCTTCGTCTTGTTGTTGCCGATTTCGCACCAGCTTCGTTCGGCGGCGGCCCAAGATGCTGCGCCCAACGAGGGGTCGATTGAGATTGAATTGCAGCCGGTTCCGCCGCACATTGCTCGACCCGTAGTCACTGCACTGGCCGCAGCTCGCGACGGACGATTCCTAGCCGTCGCTGGCGACGATCATGTAATACGGCTGTATCGCTTCGATGCCGAACAAGCTTTTCCGAATCGATCCGAGCATGAACCGTCGCCCAGTGACAAGCTCATCACAACCAAAGTGCGCGGTTTGACCTTAGTCGCTAACTTGGAAGGGCACTCCGATTGGATTCAGACGCTCGTCTTCTCCAGCGACTCGAAGCAGCTCTACTCGAGCGGCAATGATGGACGAGTCTTGAGATGGGAATACGGCGCGAACAGCAAGCCGACAGAAATTACTCAGTTGCCATACGCCGTCCATTCGCTCTCGTTATCGACTCAGCGACAACTCTTAGCCATCGGCGGTTTCAGCGATCAAGTCGGACTGTGGGACTTGAAAACGGGTGACTGGAAAGCTCATCTCGCTTGTTCCTGCAACGATCAACGATGCGTGCGTTTCAGTCCCGACGGAACATTATTGCTCAGCGGCGGACGTGACGGAGCGATTCATGTATGGGATACGGAAACCGCAGCCGAGAAGAATGTGTTGCGGGCTCATCGCGACCGTGTCCAAACCGCCATGTTCTCTGCCGACGGCAAAGTGATCACAAGTGTCGGCGATGATCGACGTTTGGTGCGCTATGACCTTACGACAGAGCAGGTCATTCTGGATCGCGACTTGAAGGGTGCCAAGCTGCGTTCGATGAACTTGATCAACGACAACCTTATTGCAGCGGCCGGCGCGGGAAACAAGATTCATGTGTTTGATGTGTTGGCAGATTCCGAACTGGGAGTGCTCAACGGGCATACCGGTTCGGTAGCAGTGATGTGCAGTGCAGCCGGCTTCCTGATCTCCGGCTCGTTCGATACGACAGTTCGTCTTTGGAAAATTGAATCGGCCGTCAGCGCGGAGCCCGGGTTCGCCAAGCCCGTCGGACTGGCTCCGCTCGACGCTGATCCGAATATGGAAATTCGCTGAACATTGAGAGCCCGGTCTTCGCAGGACGGCGAAGGCATTTCGCAATGTGGACGCATGGAGGTGGTAGTGGTCTTCAGCAAACAGCTCAGCCGCTTTGCGCGTTGGTTGCGTAGCGACATCGCCGATACGCAAGCTGCTTCGACGGCGTCTTGCTCAGCAACGGTCTCGGAACCTGCTGCGCCTGCCGTCGCGGTCTCGCGTCGCAGTCGCGGGGCGCGCGTGCGCTCCCGATCGATTCAGCTCGAACGCATGGAGTCACGGCTGCTCATGACGGCCGATCCGATTTGGGTCGGCGGCGTGTATGTCGAAGAAGACGGGGGCGCCGATACGCACGGGGACTCGTTCTACGTCACCTTCAAAGGCGGAGCCGCAGGCACCGAACTGACTCGCCTGACGATCGACGGAGACCATAACGCGCCGGGTTTCGGTTTCGGCGACATGATCTTCGATACGCTCGACGGCGGACTAGGCGCCGACCACGCCTTCGCATTCCAAGTCACCAAGTTGATCACGGCCGATCCGACTGCAACAGTGACCGCTTCAGTTCAAGACGGTTCTTCACGTCTTGTGTTGGACTTCACCAATTTCCACGCGGGCGACACGTTGGTCTTCTCCATCGATGTGGATGAAGTTCAACAGTTCGATCCGAACGAGACCGACCTCGACGCGATCAACTCGGGGATCGACCCGATTGCATCAGGCGTGGAGTTCCAGGATTCGAACTTCAAAGCCGAGTTCAAGGCACCGCATTACGAAGACATCACCGGGCAGAACAAGTTCAAGAATTTTTACGACCCGATGTTGGTCGGCACCGATCTTTCGTTGCCTGCTGATAATGCCGACGGCAAGCGAGACCGATCAGCCGGTACGGCATTAACGGTACAGCAGGTTCCCAAGCCGATCACGCTGGCCGGTATCGTCTATGTCGACAACAATACCAACTTGAAAATCGACAATGGCGAGACACTGTTACCGAACGTCGAGTTGGAACTTTTCCGACTTGAGAACGGCAGTTATGTCTCGACCGGCCTGAAAACAACCACCAATAGTCAAGGTGCATACAAGTTCGGTGCGGACGGCAGTCTGCAACCCGGCACTTATCAAGTGCGTGAAAAGCAACCCGATGGCTATTACAGTGTCGGTGCGACTATCGGCCTGCTTGAAGACGGAACGCTCGTCGGCAAGACCGTGGCTGATAATCCCGACATGTTGACTGACATCCAAATCCCGCTGGGTGATGAGCATGCGACGCAGCTCAACTTCGCCGAAGCGCAGCCCGCGACCCTGGCAGGACGAGTCGTGCTGGTTCGCAACGCATTCAGTTGTGATGATCCCACTGCGATCGAAGAACCGATCGCCGGTGTGACCGTTGAGATTCGCAACGCAGCCGGTGACTTCTTCAGAACGACAGTCACCGACTCCGACGGGCGATATAGTTTCACCAACTTGAAGGTTGATACCTTTACGATCACGGAGATCACGCCCGCAGGATTGCTGGAAGGTGATGCTCACGTGGGCACCATTAACACCACCACCGTCGGTATTGCCGCCGACGGCAGTCGCATCACTCAGATTTCGGTCTTAGGCGGAAACGATGGGGTCAACTATGACTTCTGCGAAGTCGTTCCGAGCAACCTTAGCGGCTACGTGTATGTCGACAACGATGACGACGGCGTAAGAGATAACGGCGAGCGACCGATCGGTGACGTGAAGGTAATCCTGTGGGATGAAGCCGGTCAGCAAGTGGCTGAGACTCGTACTGACTCGCGTGGATACTACCACTTCGATAATATTCCGCCGGGTCACTATCGAATTACCGAAGAGCAACCGGCCGGTTACTTGCCGGGCAAAGCCACTGCAGGCACGATCAACGGAATCCAGGTCGGCAAGACGGATCCGACCGGCAATGTCATTCGAGAAATCGAGCTCCGCAGTGGACTTTCCGGCGTCGAATATGACTTCGGTGAATTGCTCCCCGGTTCGATCGCAGGTCGAGTCATCGTCGATACGAACGGCAATTGCATTATTGATGCCGTCGGTGAGCAACCGCTTGCCGGAGTGAAGATTGAACTGCTGGACCACAATGGTCAAGTATTGCAAACAACGTTCACTGATTCGAACGGCGAGTATCAGTTCCTCAACCTGGCACCGAATGAATATCAAGTTCGCGAGACGCAGCCGGCCGGATATTTCCAAGCCGGACAGCATTCCGGCAGCGGCGGCGGTGATGACTCGGCGGAGGATGTGATCCGCGCGATCCCAGTTCATTCGGGTGATGCACTCATCGAATACTTGTTCTGCGAGATTCCTCCGGCTGATCTCTCCGGATACGTCTTCGTGGACCGCAACGACGACTGCATGTTCGACTCGAATGAACAGCCGATCGTCGGTACGCGTGTGACACTCTATGACGATTCCGGAGCGCTCATCGGCACTGCATTCACCGATGCGACCGGCAAGTATGTCTTCAATAATTTGAAGCCGGGTCGTTACACGGTTCGTGAAGAACAACCGGCCGGCTATCTGCAAGGCGGCCAGATGGTCGGTAGCGGCAACGGAGATGCTTCGGTCCCCGATGTGATTTCGGCGATCGATATCGGAGCCGGTCAATCGCTCGTCGACTACAACTTCTGCGAGAAACTGCCAGGTTCGATCCAAGGCAAAGTGTTTGTCGATTTGAACTTCGACTGCATTCAAGACGCGAATGAGCAGCCGCTGGAAGGCGTTGAAGTTCTGCTGTTGGATAAGAACGGCGCGATCTTGCGCACGACCAAGACCGATGCTTCCGGTCATTACAGCTTCAACGACTTGGTGCCGGGTGAATACACCGTACGCGAAATGCAGCCCGACGGGTATTTCCAAGGGGGGACCGTGGCACCGGCCACGGGCGGCAATGCGTCGATCCAAGATCAGATCAGCGAATTGATTCTGTCGGGGATCAGATCCGCGATGCCGACTTCGCGAAGTGCCGCCGGTCATTATCTCGGGATATGTCTTCCAAGACGGTGAAGTCATCATCACGTCGGTGCCTGTAATCCGGATAACGTCGCCGATTATCGCGACGGTGTACGGGATGCGAGCGACATGCCGATACCGGGCGTGCGCGTGAGCCTTCGCGACATCGACGGCATCAACGTCAAATCATCGACTGCGCTGGCCGGCATTTACGGTACGGAGAACATCGAAGTCGTCACGGACGCCAGGGGCTTTTTCATCTTCCGCGGCTTGCGCGCGGGGACATATAGCCTCTATCAATCGCAACCGGTCGACTTCATCGACGGCATTGATACGCCAGGTTCGCTCGGCGGATACAGTGTCAATCATCGCGGCTTGAATAACGATCCGGCCTTCTTGTCGGAACTCGATCGACTGCGAGCTCAATCGGGTACCGATCCCGGTTTCGACGGCATCCTGTTCGTTACATTGAACCCGGGGGATTCATCAGAAGAAAACAACTTCAGCGAAGTACGATCCGGAATCGTAGCACCGCCGATCGAGTCGCAGAGAGCAAACAATCCGCGCGTCGTCGTCGGTCCTGAGACATTCCCTCGCTACAATCCCTTGCCGTGGTCCGCTCCTGTTTGGGAACCGTTGCCCTTGTTACTCGGCGCGGGACATCTCGATGCAATCACTTGGCACTTAAGTGTGATCAATGCGGGTTATCCGCGTGGTCGCAATGACGGACAAGCAGTGGACGAGTTGGAGTTGGCCGAACAGACTCGCATCCTGGACATCCAAGCTTGGCAAGTCCGCGGTATGAATCAAGCGACCGGACGAATTGTCAGCACTCGGCCTTCGACGAAAGGTGAGAAGATCAGCCGCATGGTCTTCGATGTGCCCGGCGCGATTCCGCTCGCAGGTGACTTCAACGGTGACGGGGTCGATGAATTGGCACTGTATGTCAACGGAGAATGGCTGGTCGATCTCAACAGCAACGGGCGTTGGGATGCAGAGGACATCTGGTTGAAACTTGGTACGCACGAAGATCAACCTGTGCTCGGCGACTGGGACGGTGACGGCAAAGACGACGTCGGTATCTTCGGGCGGCAATGGGTCGGTGACGAACGCGCACTGTCCGCAGAATCCGGTTTGCCCGATCCGGAAAATATTCGACGCATCAAACCGAAGAACCTGCCGCCGCGACCTGACGAAGCTCCCGAGCGTCAACGCTTGATGATGAACAGTCGGCAGCGCACGGGTCGCGCCGACTTGATCGACCACGTCTTCCGATTCGGTTCGCTCAAAGACCGCGCCGTGAGCGGTGACTTCAACGGTGACGGCATCAGTTCGATCGGTATCTATCGCGAAGGCAAATGGATACTCGACGTCGACGGTGACGGTCTGCTGGTGGAAGGTCGCGACAAGGAAGTGCACTTCGGAGAAACCGGTGACCAACCTTTGGTCGGCGACTTCGACGGTGACGGTATCGACGAACTCGCCATCGTGCGCGGCAATCAGATCATCGTTGACTCGAACGATAACGGGCGCATTGATGCGACCGACCAAGTCTTTTTGCTGGACGATACCAACGGCACCGTTATCGTCGGCGACTTCGACGGCGACGGTCGCGACGAACCGGCTCTGCACTCACCGGCCGGCAGCGGCCGACCGTTGGAAGCTCGACGCAACGCAGGCTAACACTCTAACCTCGTGACGAGGGCTCTTGCCTCGTCACGCACTGCCGGCAAGGCTCCAGCCTTGCCGACTCTGAATTCAGCCGTGAGAGAAATAGGTTAGGACAGTTTGAGGTGTTGGTGGTTCGGGCGGTGTTGGGGTCAACTGAGGACAATTGACTTACACTAATAACCTGAGCTACTGCTTGGCGGTCCAGGTGCTGGAGGGATACTGAGAGGTGAGTCGCTCTCGCGCTTCGATGCCTCGCTGTTGAAGGTTAGCTTTCGGAAAGAGTTTGCTCAGGTGATAGAGCGCCTCGGCATGGGCTTCTGTTGAAGTGAAAAAGAGCAAGTCGGTGTGCAGGTACGCCAAGATAGCTTGGTTCGTTTTTCCCATGTTCTCCAAGCACAAACCCTGTGCATTGTAGATCGATGCAAAGAGTGCTTGATCGCTAGAGTCATGCTTTTGGACCAACTCCTGGAGCTTCGCCAGAGCTTCTTCCGACTTGCCTTCGCGAGCGGAACACAATGCCAATCCGACTTCGGCCAGGTTCTTCAACCGAATCATTTCGGTGTCGTTCGCTTCCGATGCAATCAACTGTTCGAACAACTTGCGAGCTTCAGGCAACTTGTTCAGCGCGAGCTCTACTTCACCTTGGCGATAGAAGGCGAGGGCTTTGATTTCCGGATACGGTGCGGAAGCCATTTCGCGATAGAACGGAGTCGCCGAGTCCGGCTTGCCGACTGCGACTGCCAATTGGCCTAACATCTCGTTCAATCGATAGGTGTGGTGTGAATTGGCATTGGCTCGTTTCACCGTCATCAACAGTGTGGCGGCCGAAGTCTTGGCGGCGCCGCTGCCGGCCAGAGCCAAATTCCCTTCGACGAAACCGCGATAGAATTGGTAGTCTTGCAGAACAATCGGGTCCTTGATCGATGCCGGATCGATCTTCTTCAATTCATCCAGAGCTTGGTTGTAATTCTTGTCAAAGGTGAAGTCGCGAGCGCGATCCATACCCGGCGGATCTTCACCCAGCGAGACCTTCTTCACTTCGTTGACTTTATAAACCTGGTTCTTGCCGCGGACTTCGATCGTAATCTGATCCTTGTTGATCTCGACCAGTTTGCCCGAGGCTGTCGCACCTTGCAGCGGATAAACTTTGTCCTGCGCATGTAGCGAGCCGGAAGCAAACGCGAATGCCGCGACCAGGGCGATCATGAGCGATCGAGCGACGTGATTCTGCAGGCGAGTTGTCATGTTTATTACCGTCGTTATGAGAAGTTGTTTGCGTTGTGAATAGGATTCAATCTAGGCAGGCCGCAATCTAGTTGGTTTTGCCGTTTGATCCGGCAGCCGCGGCCGGTGCAGCGAAGCCGAGCACTTCAGTACCAAGCTCTTTCTGGATTTGCCAGAATAGCCATAGCGAGCGAATGACGCTTCGCCTCCCAGCGATGGATATTAAATGCGTGCTCTTAAGTTCCTTTTCGCTTTGGGCGAGCAGATGCGTTTCTTCTTTCCGCGTCGCTCTGTTTCAGGCCTTGTTTGTACAGGCAGTTGCCGAGCTCGGAAACGAGCTTCAAAGAATTGCTTTTCGAATTGCGTTTTGCCCGCTGAATTGAGATACAGCTTCCCCAAACCCCAAATCACATTGCCGCGAGCTTTCGGTCGGGGAATTCGCCGCGAATGGCTGTCGTAATTTTTCCGTCGGTCCCGACTCGGTCTACATTCAGGCAAGTACGAGCTGCATCTGCTGCAGGTCGACCATGCTTGATTTGTTCTCAGGACCCCAGGAACTTTTCAATCGTTGTGAGTATTCACGCGTGATGCGATGTGACAATGCGAGTTCTTTGCAGACGAGAACTTTATTGTTCGCAGGCTGATGAAAACCTAAATTTCTGTTCTTTTTCAAGGATCGCATCGAGCAAATCTCCGTCGCATCCTTCAACATCGGCTGCACATAGCGTTGCCGGGTTCAAAGATCTCCGCCATGCCTGACAGCGTCTGAAAACGTCTATACCGGTAATGAAGTCTTCACGAAAGTGTCGAATTTCATGTGACGACAGCCAGACCTTCGGCGATTTTAAGGCTTTTCGCCGGTGCTTGCGTTTCCTTGACGGTCTCTTGAAGATCAACACGCCAGAAACGTAGAGATCGGCCAGTAGTTTCTTTCCTCTTCATCCCTCGTGTCAAGGTAAGCGCGCATCTCAGCGATCAGTTCGCGGATGTTCTTTGAGCACCGCGGCGGTGGAATCCTCTTCGCCCAGGCTTGGCCGCGTCGGCTCGCGCTGCTGCGATGAATGTGGCGAGCTTGACTTGTCTGTTGTCCGTGATGTCCGAGCGAGCGCCGCCGCGGCCAGCAGCGAAACATCGGGTCGCGAAACCCACTCGGTTCGCTTCGCCACTCGCCTGCTGAAGCGGCATGACGCAACAGCAAGCTGCTGGCTTCTGCAGCAACCACCGATTCCGGTCTTGGTTTTGATCGGTTCGAGTCCTTCGCTGAGGATCGTGATCGGATTAGTCACGCAATTTGGTCAACGCCGAAGTAGCCACCGTCGGGAACTGCGCCTTCTTCATGAACTTAGCAGCCAGTTGCAATCCGATTCGCCGCAAGGCGGCGCCGCCTGCATCGGATTGAGCAGGCACTTCGGCGCCGATACCGCCGAGCCCGAGCGGCACTACCGGCAACCAGTGCCAGTTGCACCGCGCGACCGGCCGCGTTCAGGTATCGGGCGCGTCAGCCAAGGGCAACCGCGACCAGCGCGAGGTCAGTTGCCGGCGGATCGCACCTTGCTCGGCCATTCCGCAGTTCCGATCATCTTGCCGCAGCCATGCGCGCCACGGTAAGCGCATTGCAGACCCAACTGACTTCGTCGGCATGGCCTGAGCGAAGAACACCGATGGCGATGGCTTCCCACGGATGATCGGCTTGCAAGTGCAACGATGCCAAGCTGCACGTGCGTCGAGCAGCTTCTCTTGCCGTCGGAGGGATCGATGATGCGCAGAGCTTCGAACCGTGCCAGCGGAGCGCTTGGTTTCGATGTCGACCATGCCTTTGTTGATCTCGTCGATCTCCGCTTGCTTGGCCGCATGTTGATCGGCAGGCAACGTGGCGATCTCACCCTTCTTGACTTCGATCGCCAGCGACTCGGTTCGGAGTTGTTCGATGCGATCCTGAGCCGCTTCCATAGCTTCCTTAAAAGTTCTTGACGAAGTTCGGTCTTGGCCTTCTCTTCGACCTTCTCGATTCCATCGCAGCCAGATGGCCGCGAGCTGCATCCTGATGCGTCCCGTTGACGGGCCATCTTGTTGCGGTGACCACCACGAGCTCATGGCCACGGCCAGTTTGACCCGGATTGATCGTTGGCATCCTCTTCAATCACGTTCGCCCAAGTCGCTTTTGCCGCGGCCAGTTCGACCTTGAGATCGATCACTTCTTGCGATGGCGTTCATCAACGGAATCGCCGGGTTCACTTGTCCCCTCTTCAACCGCGATCAGGGTCCTGGGTTTGCTCCGGCCGCAAGCAGTTTGATGAGTTCCGTCAGCGCTTGAACCCCGCAACGGACGGAGGATCGGTTCTTCTTCGACGCCCGCGATGCGAGTGTAACCGTCGATCGCCGGCCATCGACTTTGCCGAGGTCGCGATGACGTCGCCGCAGTGATGTTGTTGATGGCCGGAGCCCCGTTCGGTCGGTCTTGGCAAAATAGCCGGCACAACGACCGCTTTTCCAGCTTGGTCTTCCATGGCATCACGCCGATGAGCGGCCTCTTGTTCTTCGTTGATGCTAGCGAGCAGTTGAGCTCGCCGGTATTCATTACGGTAGCGATCTCGCAATTCGACTTGGCTGAATCGGTTGAATCGGTTCTTGGCCCCTTCATCTGCGTCAGGTCAACGGAGTTCCTTGGTCGTATCGTCGAAGAGCACTTTGGCTTGCGAGAAGAACTTGACCGCTTCCGCATTTTCTTGATCGGGTTGGCCGAGCGCCTTGACCCCTTCGGCCCGAGCGAGCAGCGGCGTCGTCGAGTCCTAGTCGAGTTTGATCGTCGCGGGTGGACCTTTTGTTCTTCAAGAACTTGTTGAACTCGGCTTCGGCTTGGTCGAGTTGGGCGCGTTGCGATCGATTCGGGAGTTGAATGGCTGCCTGCTGCAACAGGAGGCATCTCCAGCGGAATGGAAGCCGTGAACGCAGCATCGGAGTTCTTTGGATGATTCGAGCGTGGCGATGTATTCCAAGGCGAGATCATAGAGTTTCGTCTCGCAGCTTTTTCCAGAAACTTGGCATACGGTTCTTCAGCCGCGCCTGCGAGCAGCATGGGCGATCCGATGCTCACGGCCCGACGAAATGTGTTTGCGCAGAGCATCGACACCGCAATCGCCTCGAGCCGCGGTGCGGCGATCAGGAGACTCGGGGCCACCGTTTTGTCGGTCACGTGGCGATTCAGCATCAGGCAAATTCGTTCTTGGCACCACTGGCAGCAGGTTTCCTGTTCGAAAATCAGGCCTATCGACAAGCAATCGATCGCAATCCCATCTGCAATCATGTCATGCAGTGGATCAATCAATTGGGGTGCGGGTGTGACGGGTAGGACATCCGCCGGGCGGAGGACAACGGCTCGACGAACGCGATTCGGCCAGTTTCGGTCGGCGACCGAAGCGAACGATTCGAGGGCTCCTGCAATGTACTTTGCTGTAACTATGGCTTTACCGTGTCACTGGAACCGGCATTACCGCGCAGATGTCGACATGCTCACGTGTTCACCTGCGGATTATTGGTGAACTGCAAAAGATATCGAGCGAAAGGAGATGGACGATATGATGCGCAGAAAAAGAAGGCAGACCTCTTTAGGGATAGAGACGCCGATCGTCCGTGCCGCTCAGCGAACCCGGATGCCGTAACGATCCGGTTCACTGAGTAATCTGCCGTCTGAAAGGCGTGCGATTGCCGGGAGCCGGTATCGATCCGGCTCTACCTGACCGCCCCAAAGTGAACTGAGCAGTTGGACGATCTTGCCCCCCGCTCTGTCGACTGGTGAGCACAGATGCCGACGCAGGTCCAGTTGGCGGACGTGGTGGCATTGGGCCACGGGCGGTCTTGACGAGCGCCGATACGAACTCGCCGGACCAAGTGCGGATGGGAACCGCCGTGACTGCCCCTTGAATAAAGGAGAGGTGATCAGCGTCCTGAATCGACTGCGTGAACTGCTGAATCTCCTTCGGTAGCAGATGCGCAAAGTCCGGGATCTCGATCTTTGATGCGATCTCGTGTTCAGGCTTCTTCGCCGTGTGGATCACATGCGGAGCCGTCCACCAGCGACCATTCAAAGCTCTTCTTCGTGCTGTACACATCGAAGCTCTCTCGATATTGACGAGCTGTAATTGAAGAGAAACGTTGATGCGGTACGGATAACGGAGTCTTTGATCTTGATGTGGCATGACTCGACTGCGCATTTGTCACCGACTTTACGGCCTTCATGAATCGTTCCTGAATGAAGCAGCCTCACGTATCAGCGTAATATTGACCGGTCCCAGTACCGGGCTTACGACGCGTTTAAGCGTATCGGGATCATGCCCCAATACTTCCGCCAGCCGTCCATGTCCTGCGGGTGCGATGTGGCCATGTGTACTGGATCTTGCCGAGCTCGCCGGCTTGGTACATCTGCTTCAGGAATGGTGAATCGTCGGCTGTATTGCCAAACCGTTTTCAGCCAATTGCTGCACCGTGTCGGCTTTGACGAGGCGGCAGACTTTCGCATTCGGCGATTGAAGCCTGACGATGGGGACGGTGCACATGACGTGCTTGCCGGCCTTCAAGGCTGGATCACGATCCAGCTGACGAATCGGTTGTTGATGTGCACGAAATCGACCGACGGATCGGACAGGACTTGCTCAAAGCTCGTGAAGGATTGGCGATTCCGAAGCGGGTCTCCACGACATTCATTTCCCCACATTGCGGCGGCAGATGGCATGCACTTCCGCATTCGGATGACGCTGATAGGATCGGAATAAACTCGGCCCTGAACCAGGGGCTGACCATTGCCACTTTGAACCCCTGCATTCGCATTACTTTCGAAGATTACTTTTCCAGCCGTCAGGCAGGCGCATCGCGCATAAACGATCGGAATGCCGTCGCGAATCGAACGATCGAATTCATCCGACTCTTCGACTGCTCACGTTAGCAATCGTTACGCCCGCACCACGCGTACGTCTTTGTCGAGGATGGAATCGGTCACCGACTAACCGGGGCGATTCCGATAGGAGGGCATGTTTCAGCTTTTGATTTGGGCCGGTGAGACCGGGAGTTTCATAGAAGTCGGCACCCATCAGGATGCTGTTCCCGATCGTTACACCTTCGCCGATGATGCCGCAACGCAGGCCGATCGCCAAGACCAGCCCCGATGATCGATCCCTTGCCGATACGGCAACCGTCAGCGATCAAACTATTGCGTACGGTCGCCCCTTCAACCAGGACGGCGCGGCGGAAACCGAGCTCGCGAGTACACGGGGTGCTGAAGGACAAGATCTTGGCATCTAACCTGGCGATCGTGGGCCGCCGTTGAGATCGGCTTCGGCAGTAGCGCGCAACTGGTTCCGGATGTCCTCCACACCGTCTTCGAACATGCACCTGCACGACGACCGAATCGTGGAAGCAAGACTTCTTGCCGAAGTCTTCAAAGTATTGTTGAGGAGACGAACAATAGTTCGCGATTGAAGATGTAGAGGCCCATGCCGGGCTAAGCAATCACGCCCGCGTGATTCGACGCCGTGTGAATCGATCCAGGCCGGATCGGCGGAACAGACGACCTTCCCGTTCCGTCTGCGGCTTTTCCAAAAGCTCATAGTACGCGACCGGAGTCATCGCAGCGCATCGACTCCAAGGCTCGGGGCCAGCCATGCTCGACCGGAATCGCGGCGATCGTCACATCGGCTTGCTTTCGATGTGTGTTCGCATCATTGCCATGTAGTCCATGCGATACAGTTGGTCGCCGGACAGGACTTGGCATGGGGATTCGAGGGTTCATGATCGAGATGGTAGACTTGGGTGGACGTAATCCGCGGTTCCTTGATACCAGTCGGTGCCTCCTTCCATCGTCTGCTGGTTATTGCCAGGTCGACAAAGCCGCCGCTGAAATTGTCAAAGCGATAAGTCTGACGAATATGCCGGTGGAGCGAAACGGGAGAGGAACTGCGTCAGGACGAAGATGCGGTTGATGTTACGGGCTGATGGCTCGTACCCGGCGTCGGATCAACCAGCTCGGCCGCCAGCGGCACCGCAGGCTTGGCCTCGAACTTCTCGTCAACGGGGAGAGTCGCGTGCCTCGGCCCCCTCTCGAGAATGGCTGCAATACACTGCAGACCGACATTGATCAGCGATGCTATGTCAACCTTGCCAAGGAATTGACGGCTTAAGACCGAATCTGGTCGGCTTGAGCACGTGCGGGGTAGCGAGCTCGTCCGACCGGTGAAGCGGCGTCGTGGTGATTTTTCGAGCGGGCGAAGAGAGCGGCTGCCTGAAATCGAGGCTTCGGGCGACCGAAGTCCGGCGGATTATACCGCCTTTGCTCCCGCAAAACGCCCCGCTGTCGTAGAACGTGATTCCCGAATTGTTCCTCCTAGGTAGATCAATCTTCCGTTGTAGATCAATCTTCCAAATTGAATCCTAACCAAGTCGGAATCATCAACACCTGAGGCGGTAACGTCGATGGCGGGGAGACTGCGAGGCTGTAGGCTCGCGGTGAGTAGTTGGGGGCGACGGCGGCGGCGGGCGCCCCGTCACTAGGCCGTAGATCAATTTTCCTAAATTGATCCTAACCAAGTTAGAAGATCAAATCAATTCGAGGCGTAACGGTCGATGGCGGGTGAGGAGACGACATAGCTGGCCTCGCGAGCAGTGGGTGACGAGGCTGGTCTTCTTTTCTACAAAACGTGAAGCGTATTAATTGCTCGGCAAAGTGAGCTTCACGGGATGGGCCGGGAACGGATTGATAGCTGAGTTGGAACGGAACGAACTCGCCATTTGATTTCGGGCGTATGTTGAGGAATGATCGAGCGATATACATTTCTCGAAGCACTTGGTGAAATGCCCAGATTCTACTCCGCAGGCATTTGCAGATAATGGCTTTGGAAGCGACCTATCGGTTCGCCAATTCCGAGCATACTGCGGCTGGAAGTAATCATGAGTGCTCATCGTGATAACGCTGCGGCGAATTCAGATACGGAGATACCGTTGCCACCATTCAGGACACAAAACGGTCATTGTTCTCACGAAGCCTACACTACAAGTCAGCGGTGCAAGGTGTATTGGAAACCAATTCCAGCTGGCGGATACTTCTGGCATCCGCTGTATGCCGTGCGAGAAAACCGGATTCCGCTGGGGATTGTTGATCAAGTCCAGTGATTCGCGAAAAATCGAGAAGAACAAACCAAAAGCAACGAGCTAAGGATATGAGTCACCGACTTCGCTGTTGAGTTCCCGCCGGCTGGATGTCGCTGGCGATGCTGGCCATGCTCCATCCGAATACGGTGCTCGTTCAATGTGGATAGCGAATGCGACATCCACGAGATCTACTTGCATATATTTCCGCTGCTGAACCATCACTTCATCATCCGAGTAGAGCGAGCGATCGAGAGGTTGTTTCAGATGAATCGGATGAACTCAAAAGCTCAGCACCTTACTGTCCGCTGTCGGTCCTGTATGAAGAAGTTGTGGATGTCGGCGATCGAGAGGCATTGATCAGCGGCGAGACGAGGCCGTCACAGGCACGGCCTGCACGATACGTTGTGGCGTCCACGGGCAGACATTGATCGCCAGTTCGCGTGACGTCCCGGCGAACGCCTTCCTGATGTAGGAGCTCAATGTTGTAGAAGCGGTAGAACTCGCCGCCGGAAGACGAAGAGGCGATCTGCTGGGTGTCGATCACTTCACTGCCGATCAATGAGTTCCACGAGATTCGACGCATCATTGAGCTTTATAAGAAGCGATGGCAAGTTGAGGTGCTGTTCAAAACGCTCAAGTCAGGTATGCGGATCGAAAAGCTGAAATACGAATCGCTATCCGCATTACAAAACAATTGCAGGCGATGTACATCGCGCGTTCCGAGTCGAAGAGCTCGAAAATGGGCACAGAGGCGCGCCGGGCTCCTGCAGGAATACGCCCCGGCGGCTGAATGGAAAGCCCTATACATGGTCAGAAAAAGACGCAGTTAAAGCCGGGCGTTTCGCCGACGATGCATGAGTTCATTCTTATGGTCGCGCAAGCCGGTGGATACTCCCACCGCCCGCGTGTCGATCCCCTGCGTTCGAACCTCCAGCGCGGCCTTCAAAAAATGGAAGCATACCGCACGTGCGGCCTCACACCTTTAACGAATGAGTTTGTAGGGAAAGAGGGCTGGAGCCTCGTCACCAGCAGTTCCCGCACTACTTACTCTCGCACTACCTAGTCGTTCAGCCGACCGGCCGAATTCCAGACTCCAGATCCGTTGATCGCGGAGGAAATGAGAGCGCCGATACATCATCTGCTCGACACCCGTCTTCGGCGATCGATCGCAGTGTATCGAGTCGCACCCGCCGGAGGCTGCTGGAGTTGAACAGTCGGTGCGACCGAGTTTCGCATTTCTACAGCCGTTCTCAATCGGTCGGGCCCCATGTTGTCCAGCAGCACGATGTCCGGTTGAGCCGGGAGGGCGTCAGCCAATTGCTCCAGCGAATCGACTTCGACCTCGATCATTGCTGCGCGCGTCCGGCCGTTGGTGCCAAGAAGGAGCCATCCGCACGGCCGCCCGACTGGCGTTTGCCGCCGGCTGCGAAGCAACATGCCAAATGGTTGTCCTTGATCAGAATAGCATTGCGGTAGGCCGCTCGATGATCTTCATCGCTCCGGCCGTACTGCGGCGTACTTCTCCCGCGCCGCCAGCCGGGCGTGGTCTTTCGCGTGTCATAGAGTCGAGCCGGTAGATCGGCGATCAAGGCCACATGCTGCGCGGTCCGCCGCGATGCCGCAGAGTCGTCCCAAGAAGTTCAGATCGCTCCGCTCGCACGTTGAAAACGTCGCGAGCTGATCCGGTGCGTCACGAGACTTTGCCTTGCATCGAATCGCTTGCCGTCGGCGACATGCAATTCGAACTGGATGTCGGCTTGAGGCAATCGATCATCCAAGGCATCCAGATCACCGCCCGCGCTGTGCCGGTAATAGCCGAGCGATAATGTCCAGCGCGCGCGGGAGCCAGCGGCACGATGGCTGCCGTGGTGATGTCGTAACGCCGTCGCAGGTCCTCGCGAATTGCCAGCCGTACTAGCTGTTCTAATGCGTCATGCAGCTACGGGCGTCCCGCGTCTGCTGCTGAAAATCTCATGGCTTCGCCAAAGGTTCTCGCTGAGTGGCCCGTGATGATTGCATCAGATCGCTACGAATTCTTTGCTGCATGCTCCTTCGACTTGCGATCTGCCGACTGACAGACGTCCAACCTACTCGATACTCCAAGATTGCCAAGCAGCCCGTGAGCAGGTCGTGTCAGCCCGATGGCCTTCAGCCCGAATGCCTCCACTTCGCCTCGCCGCTCCGAAGGAACGGAAGTGACATGCCATCAGCGTCGACTTCGAAGAGCAACGACATTCCGCCGTCGCCCGAGGTCGATCCCTCAACTCTCGCAAGCCGTGGCCAACGATGTGCAGTGAATTCTGGTGAAACGTCCGCTCCAGGACCTGTTCTAGATCATGCTCAGTCGGACGTCAGGCGATTTTCTTCCTGGATGGATCATCAGCGCCGACGGCACTGTCCTCTCTTGATGCTGAGCGGCGTGACAATCGGCGATTTCGGTCGCCTTCGCATTTCCGAGAATCAGTTTCACAACTATCGACATCGACATCAACACGGCCGATGAAGCGGAGCTCAGTACACTTCCCGGGTGTCGGAAAGAGTTTGGCTCAGTCGATCACCTGCTTTCGCAGTGGCTGGCTCGAAGATCGGGACCCGAGTCAGTTAAAGCCATCTCGGGACTGGTCCGAAACGAGCCGCAGAGTTGTCGCGTTTGATCGCTTGGCCTCAGCCGCCTGAACAGCGGATGATCTTCGTGGATGATCGACCTGCGAGTAACGCTTTCGACGATAATACTCATGATGAGCCGTCGGAAGACAACTCGAAGTTGCTTGAATCATCCCTGCCCTTTTTGAACCGAGAAGAAACAGAACTGCCATGAGCCACTTCGGCGGGTCCGACGAATCGTTTCATTTGATCAGCAAGTTCGCACCGGCAGGCGACCAGCCGCGAGCCATCGAGGCACTCGTTCGCGGACTCAAGCAGGGAACCAAGCATCAAGTGTTGATGGGGGTCACCGGTTCCGTAAGACGTTCACGATGGCCAACGTCATCGACAAGGTAGCCTCCCACTCGGTGCTCAGTCACAACAAGACTTCGGCCGCACAACTCTATTCCGAGTTCCGCGATTTCTTTCCTCACAACGTAAGAAATCACTATTTCGTCAGTTATTACGACTACTATCAACCGGGAAGCATATATCCCGTGCTGCGACGTCTACATTGAAAAAGATGCTTCGATCAATCAAGAGATCGATCGCTTGCGATTACCGCAAATCCGTGCCGCCTTGGTCAGTCGACGCGATGTGGCATCGTGGCCAGCGTGTCGAGCATCTACGGCTTGGTTCGCCTGAAGACTATCGCAACATGGTGGTGCCGTTGAAAGTCGGTGAGACGGTCAATCAGTACGATGTCCTGCTGCGCTTGGTGGACATTCACGAACGCACGGATATTGCATTCGAACGATCGAAGTTTCTGCGCAGCGGCGGCGATTGCATGGAGCTTGGCCGCCGTCGTATGAAGAGTTCGCGTATCGCATCGAACTCTGGGGTGATGAGATCGAACAAATCTCCATCATCAATCCGCTTACCGGTAGACGTTGCAGAAGCCGATGTGCCTCATTTATCCGGCCAAGCACTTCGTCACGGAGGATCGCATCGAACGAGCCATCTCGGTGATTCGCGAAGAACTACGACAGCAACTTGAGAAATTCCAGGAACAAGGCAAGCGTCTGGAGGCTCGAAGCGGTTGAACGTGCTCGTACACGTTTCGATCTGGAAATGATGCAGGAAGTCGGTCACCGCCCCGGCGTTGAGAACTATTCGCGACCTCTCTCGGGAAAACCGCCGGGTGCCACGCCGGATACGCCACGACTTCTTCCGAAGGATTTTTCGTTGATGGTCAGACGAGTCGGCGTCACTGTACCCGCAGGTGCGAGCCATGTATGCGTGCGATCGCAGTCGCAAGACGACACTCGTCGAACACGCCTTTGCCTCTGCAGCCGCGCTCGGACAATCGACTGCCTGCTCGAAGAGGGAAGAGAAGACCAATCGGCAATCTTCGTCAGCGCCACACCGAACGACTATGAACTGCAGAAGACCGGCGGCGAAGTGGTCGAACAGATCATTCGTCCGGATCGGATTGCTCGACCCGGTCGTCGAGAAGTCGTTCCACAGCGCGGCAAAAGTCAATCACTTGCTGAAGAGATTCAGGCGCGCACTGCCGCCGGTGAGCGGACGCTGGTCACGGCGTTGACCAAACGGCTGGCGGAGGACTTGGCCGCTTACTTAACCGAACAGATGTCCGCTGTTGCTGCATTGCGAACTCGACGCGTTCGAGCGTGTGGAACTCGTTGCATGATCTCCGCAGGTCATTACGCTCGTCGGCGTGAACCTGCTGCGCGAAGGCCTGACTTGCCCGGTATCGCTCGTAGCGATCTTGGATGCCGATAAAGAAGGATTCCCGCGCGCGAAACATCGCCTGACTAAAACCACGGTCGCGCGGCTCGTAACGTGAACTCAAAAGTGATACTCTACGCCGACCTCTTCGATCACAGCATCGACGGGGCGAGCTGCCATCGACGAGATGATGCGCCGCGTCGTCGCTTGCAAGAAGAGTAATAACCAGCGACACGGCATTACGCCGATGACGGTAAAACGCAACATTAAAGCCGGTATCGAAGCCAGGCGGCCTGCGCGCGCACAAGAAGGCACGTAACGCCGTGCGGTGAAGCGAGCGGACAGGTAGTAACCGAAGAGTATCTCGGCTTGCTGGAGCAAGAGATGCCGCAGGCCGCAGAGGATCTCGAGCCTGAAAGAGCGGCGAGTCTGCGAGACAAGTTGATGCAACTCCGCGATCAGTCGGGCGAAAAGGTGGCTGAAGCGATATCGAGAGTTACTGACAGCCGCGGTCGAGAAGCGTCGCGGCTCGGCGGAAAAGGTTCTGGTGCCAAGGGATCAGGCGGCCGCATTCCGAGACCTGCCAGGGCGATAGCTATTTGCTACGTGAATTGCACATTTGTCGAATCGCCCCCGAGCTGAGTTGTACGCGCATCCTGTCGGTGGGGGAACATCTCACGGCTGTTCCTGCATTCAAGCGATTCGTCATCGAATCGATCGCCTTCCGTATAGTTCAATTACGGTAACTTTTCGCTAGATTGCACTTACACTGCCCCTAACCCTGAGCGGCACGCAAGTCCCCTCCGGCAATGCGCCGCGATGCCGAACGACCTCAGTCCCGCGTCTGATTTCTTGCCGAAGCATGTTATTCGGTCGAGTCGGCGCGCGGCCCTGGCCGTACGGCTTCGCCGTTACGCTCAGAGCAGGAAAGGTCAGTGCTGTTGAACTTACGTCACCCCAACACTACGCCCGTCCACGCACTTCATTTCACTTCGCAACGCTTCACATTCGGAATGACAGATGGTTAGGAAGACCGCTCTGCTATTCTCTGCCGCTGCCTCGATGAATCAGGCTCTGGCGGAAGCTGCCGAAGTTCTCCCCGAAGACGAACAGTTGCTCATCGGGGAGTGCTTTGCCCGATACCGCAAGGCACCTTGGAATCGTAAACATCAGTTCGGAACAGCGCGAGCTCAAGTCGAATCGATCGGTGAACTGCTGATGGCCGACCCTGATGCGGCGCGCGATTTTGTCATGCAGTTTCACGCTGCCCCCCATCTCATCGGCGAATTACCTGCCAAGAAGCGATCTTTCTTCAGCCGTGAAAATGCCTCGGATCGCCGTGTTCGAATTACTTCCGTCGTATCGCAATTGCTGCAGCAACTCGGCGAGCGACGCTTTGAGTTTCTTGACACTCTTTCACGAGCCGTCGTCGTCAGCCCGGCTTTGTCGTTCGTGGATCAAGTCGAATTCAACGACGAGCGTACTTCGGCGGAAGCGCGCGGCAAAGCCGATCAGAGCCGCGAATACGTGCCGCTACGATTCGTTAAGCTCGATCGAAACTGGGTCTTTGACGGTCGAGTCGATTAGCCGAGTTTAAGTTCTGTCGCTCTTGTTTTCGTCGGCGTTTTCTTGCCCGCTCGCATCCTTGTCTTCATTCGGAATGAACTCGACCGGAATCTCGTCAGGCAGTTTGAGCCCTTCAGGGAGCTTGGGAATGGCAAAGATGCGCGCGGTCTCATCTTCAAGGCCGGCTGTCTCCAGAAACTTCCAAGTCTTCCCTTCGTCTTCCGAGATCGCGAGCATGTGTTTGCGCTCGACCATCGTGCCGTCAGGCACTTCGATCTCAGTGCGAGTTCGGATTAAAGAAAACGTCCAGCGACGCTCGGTGTAAAAGTTCCCGACTGATTCGACTTCGCATAGAAGGATCTTCATATGATCCTCCTTCAGGCGCTTATACGATTCTGTGAAAGTCTTGATCGCCTTGGATCGACCTCCCAGGCCGTCGATAACTGTCGGATAAGTCATATCGACCACGGTGGTCATGTTCCCTTTGCGAGATGCCTCCAGCATGCGCACGGCCAGTTTCTTCAGCCCGCTCTTAGACGGCGGGAGTTTGGGCTCGTCATCGCAACCGCCGATCATCGTCGCGCATAGGACGATCGCTACCATCGATACCAATCGCCTCATCGTTTCATCTCCGCTCGTCGATACGCATTGGGGTTCGTAGCGGACTCGCGTGTCACCTCAATAAAGCGGCCTCCACGACCAGACCTGGTCCGAACGCGAGTGCTACCGTCGGTGATTGAGCCGCGCCTGTTTTTACTTCGGCGGCCAGTCGCTTGAGGATGAAGAGAATCGTCGGCGATGACATATTCCCGCATTCTTTGAGCACTCCGGTCGATACTCGCAGCGCATCGGCCGACAGTTGCAGTGCTTCGGCTGCCGCGCTCAAGATCCGCGGCCCGCCCGGATGTACGGCCCACGACCCGATGTCCGCTCTCTGCAGACCATGTTTAGCCAGCCAGCCGTCGATCCGAGCAGGTAACTCACGACGAATGAAATCGGGGACTTGCGCTGACAGAGTCATTTGAAAACCATTGTCCCCGATTCGCCAACTCATCATCTCGCTTGACTCCGGCAGCAGGATCGATGTCTGACCATCGACTTGCCATAGTCCGTCGACAGGCACTTCGTCGACTGGCACTTTGTCGACTGGCACTTCGTCGCTGCTGTCCTTCGACGTGATGATTGCCGCGGCGGCACCGTCGGCGAACAGCGAGTTAGCGACGATCTCCTGCGGGTCGTCGGTGTATTGGTGATGCAGCGTGCAGAGCTCAACCGCACACATCAAAACACGTTCCCCTGGATGGCTGCGAGCCAGCGCCGTTGCCACTCGTAATCCGTTGAGCGCACCGTGACAGCCCATGAACCCGACATGGGTACGTGAACAGTTTTCCGACAAGCCGAGAAGTGGATAGAGTTGCAGATCGAATCCCGGCGCATTAAAGCCGCTGCACGACACCGTTACCAAGTGACGTACATCGCCGGCTGTGCAGCCTGATTCGCTCAACGCGGCGCGACAGGCAGCCGCTGCGAGGATCGGTGCTTCCGTTTCATAACGCCGCATACGAGCCTTGGTCGACGGACCTTTGTCGGAGCGCTCAAGTGTCGCTTCGTAGAATGTCTGACGCTCGACCGGATGTTCATCGCCAGGCCGCAGCAGCACGCTATGTCGCTTGTCCACACCGGATCTGCGATACAGGATCGTCAGCAACTGAAGTCGCTTGGCCGGGGACTCAACATCTTCAAAGGCGCGCAGACGATCCGCGGCATCGGCAGCTTGCGTTTGATTAAGCCAGCCCTCGGGAAGTGCTGTCAGGCCGATGCCAGATATGACGATATCCATGCTCAACTTTCAAGTGAAAGAGCGGGAGCGGATTGACCGCTGATGTCGGTCATCAATTTCCGCACCGCCCACGGTGCGCCAGTGCCCACTAAGGCCGCAGCAGCTAATCGCGGTCGACGCAGCAGCCAGGCGAGCGATCCGCAAGTTCGCCTATGACCTCGTACGCGTCGTGTCCAAATCTGTTGCCACTGGTCGATCAGTTCGGTGTGCCATTCGTGGACGGCAGTCGAAAGAATCGGAGAGAGTTCGACTGCACCTGCAAGCGCCCAACTCATTCCCTCCCCTGTGAACGGTTCGACGTAGCCCGTGGCGTCACCGAGTAGAAACAATCGCGTTCCGGCCAGTTGCGGATTGGTGCGCGTCATCGGCAGCGTTCCATGAAAGTCACCGGACATCAATGCAGCAGGAACAGGTAGGCGATTGAACTCAAGCAAATGTTTGACGGTGGCTGCGGGCGAACCGCAACTGCGAATCAGTTTAGGGGAGACTGCGGCCGCGATGCGCAACAGGTTTTCTTCGACGCGCGTGATACCGACGTACCCGCCCCTGCCGACCGCCATCGTTAATTCACCGGCCGGATAGGAGGTCGCATCAGCGACGAGCGATGCGCCGATGCCGATGCGAGAATCAGGATCGATGCGACCGGCCGGCCAGTCGAGTTCCGATAGTGACGAGTGATTGAGGCCGTCGGCTGCGACGATGATACGCGCGCGGACGGCAGCTTCACCATGCGATTTTGAGCGTAGTTGAACTTGCGCTTGTTCGTTATCGACGGCGATGACTTTGGCTTGAGTCGATCCCGAGAACACGGCGCCGGCTGCAACGGCTGCATCGAGTATCGTTTGATCGAGCAAGCTGCGCGATACGGCGAACATGCTCGGCATCCGCCAGTGAGCCGCCCTCGCACCGCAGCTCAACCGAAGGCGATCAAGCGTAACAGCTCCGGCGCTGAGCAACGTGTCGCTCAAGCGGTGTTGTTCGAGCACTTGCCAGGCTCGTGCATTCAAACAACCGCCGCATACTTTGTCGCGAGGAAAGCGTTTGGCTTCGACCAACAAGACGGAATGCCCTGCTCGCGCAGCGCGGAGTGCCGACATGCCGCCGGCGGGTCCTGCGCCGATAACGATCACATCCCAAATGCGATCGGCTAGTTCAACGAATGGTTGATGATCGTCATTCATCACGATCGCGGCCACCACATCAAGAAACGCTGTGGCCAATGCCTGCGGTACTCTCCGTTTCGGACGCCCAGCTCCGTAGCGATCGCGAGCAACTCCTCTTCGCGATAAGCCGCTCTTACGCTCAGCGGACCGTCCACATGCACGATGGGAGACCGCGACAAAACAGTGCAACCCAGTTGGGCCAGTCGATAGCCGAAGCGTGTTCGCCGGAGGTCGTCCACGATGACCAGCTTGTGAGCCGCAGCGAACATCATTGCCAAAAGGCTCTTCGTTTCTTCATTAGACAAGTGGTGAAGAAAGAGCGTGCATGTAATCACATCAAAGCCGTCCGCGGGGCTTAATGAAATTGCATCACGGACCGCGAATTGGACTTGGCGGTCCAGACCTCGACGGGAGGCTTCTTCACAAGCTACATCCACGGCTGTTGGGCTGCGATCCCAGCCGTGGGTTTCGACTGACAAGCCGGCGGCCGTCAAGCGTTGTGTCAGACCGAGCGTTACATCGCCGCCGCCGCATGCTAAATCGAGAATCTTAAGCGGCTGCGCATCTACGCGGGCTTGTCGAATATGGCTCGCAATACCGCGAGCCAGAATGCTCGCCGTTCCGCTCCACATGTTCACTCGCCGGAGACCTTGGAGAGCTTGTCGGTGAGGTTTGTCTGCGAGATCGGGCGCGTCCATCAACTCGCCTTCCAAGACCCGCACCGAAAGATCCATCAGATTAATTTCACCAAGCGTTTCGTGACTGTTCGTTTACAAAACCGACCCTCGCATTATACAACTAGTTGAAAGTTAAGGCAGTCGCTGATCTAGCAGCGACATCGAACATTACGAAAGGATGCAGCATGAGTCTGTCTCGCATCGGAAGCATGGCGACGATCATCGTCGCTCTCAGTTACGTAACTTTTCCGTCCCTAGGGGTTGCTCAGCAACCTGGAGGGCAGAGTGCCCAAACAGTGGCTGCGCCGCCGGTTAAGCCCGGCGACGTTGAACTGGGAAGCAGCCGCGTTTATATCCGCGTAGGCAAGACTGGTGCCGGACACGAACATGCAGTGGTGGGAAATCTCAAACAGAGTTGGTTGAAGCTGTCACCGCAAGCTGCAGGTGAATCGCAAGGCAAGCTCGTCTTCGACATGACGACCTTCGATGCCGATTCCGACGCGGCTCGGCAATACATCGGCTTGGCCGGTTCCACCGACGCATCGACTCGCAAGCAAGTGAATGACAACATGTTGGGCAAGGATGTGCTCGACGTCCGTCATTATCCGACTGCTGAGTTCAACGCCACGAAGATTTCGAAGCTCGATAAGCCGAGCCCTCGCAATCTGCCTCAATACGATGTCGAAGGGCAATTCACGTTGCACGGAGTAACTCGGCCGATCAAGTTCACGATCGACGTTGAAGAAGTGCAAGGTTGGTATCGAGTTCGCGGCGCTTTCGGCATCCTGCAAACGCAGTTCGGTATGAAGCCGTACAGCAAACTCTTCGGAGCCGTCGGCGTGACCGATAAGCTCGACATCTATGGTGATCTGTACGTAGCGCCGTAAGTCGTGATCGGTTTGGGATTTGATCAAACGCGCAGAAAGACTCGTTTGCTGTAGAGAAACCATAGGACGAGCCATTCGATGAATACGATGCCGGCTCGGAAGACGACTTGGGCCGCTTGTTCGTACCCGCCTTCTTTCAAAAGCCGCATGACACCGCCGAAGAAGTACTGCGACATCTTTGGAAAGTCGATGAAGTTGTCGCCCACGTAGATCGTGATCGCGTTCATCCCGATCACGACGAAGAAAAACGACCAGGCCTTGAAGCCGATCACGTCGATCACTGTGTAAAAGAGAGCCAGCAGCAAGAGGCTGCAACCGCCCGCGACAAGAACAAAGGAACTGGTCCACAGGTTCTTGATGATCGGGAAAGGAACACTCCACAGGAGTCCTATACCGATGAGTGTCACGCCGGCTCCGGCCAGTCCAATGGCTTTGATGGATTGCGAGTTCTGCGACTTCAACCATTGTCCGGCGAAGGCACCGAGCATAGCGGTGGCCACTGCCGGAATCGTCGACAGAATGCCTTCGTTATCCCCGAAGCCGTAATACGGTTTCATGATCTTCCCCGGCAGGAAATGGCGATCGATGTATCCTGCAAGATTCCCCTCGGCAGTCATGTCTCCGGCAGTTCCGTCCGGCACAGGAACAAATCGCAGTATCAACCAATAACCGATCAGGATGCTCAGCCAGAGAGCGATCTGTCCTCGCAATCGTAGGTGCAGAAATACAAGTGCCGCCGCGCCGTAGCAGATTCCGATTCGTTGCAGCACACCCGCATAACGCAATTCAGCGAAGTTCAACTTGAGCAGGCCGTTGCCGATCAGTCCGAGCAAGATCAACGCCGCTGTGCGGCGAGCAATACGTACATAAACGTCTGCTGGTCGATCGCGGTACTTAGCAAGCGAAAAAGGAAGAACGCAGCCGACGAGAAAGAGGAACAGCGGAAAGATTAAATCGTAGAAACGAAAGCCCTGCCACTCGACATGTTCGAGTTGCTGTTTCAAGCTCTCCGCCCACGCTCCGCTGAACAGTCCCAGTACGGCCAATGCGAGCGCATCTCCGCCGGTAATCCAGAACATGTCAAAGCCGCGCAGTGCATCGATCGACAGCAATCGTTCGCCGCGCGACTGTTTGGTCGCAGGTGATGTTTCGGTCGTACGATCCGCCGACATTTCTCCCCCCTTACATATCAAAGCATCGATCTCACTGTCTCAATCTCTCTCGCCCTATCTCCCGTACTCGTACTCAGCGCCGCAGTGGTTTCTCGTACTCGTACTCGATTCTCGCCGCGTTCGATTCGTTTCTTTTCGAGTACGAGTACGAGTGAGTACGAGCAGGAGTACGAGTACGAATAGAAAGAAGCCAACGAGTATGAAAGAAGGAACCTGTCGATCCGTTTTTTTCAGAGATTGCTAGAATACCACATCATCTCATGAACCTCCCATCTTCGATGGATCACCTTGTCCGAAGGCAAACTGCATGATTTCATGTCCGACTGTTGAAAAGCGGATCATTCGCTCGCATTACGACTTGGGAACTCTGTTCTATCGAATCTTGTGGGGACCCCATGTGCATCATGGTTTGTGGCACGCAGACGAATCGCCTCAAACCGCTCAGTTGCAGCTTACGAAAGAGATGGCTCGACTGGCCGGCATTCGCACAGGAGACGCCGTCATCGATATCGGCTGCGGAATGGGCGGCTCGAGCATCTGGCTATCGAAGGAGCTGGAGTGTCGAGTCACGGGAGTAACCATTTCCGGAGTGCAACGGCGATGGGCTGCGACGTCTGCAGCGCTGGCCGGAGTCGGCAAGCGAACCAAGTTTATTCGTACCGATGCGGAGCAAGTCGAATTCGATCCACAGTCATTCGACGTGTTGTGGAGTATTGAGTGCACGGAGCACTTGTTCGACAAGCCGAAGTTCTTCAGCAAAGCGGCTCAGTGGTTGAAGCCAGGCGGCAAGCTGGCCGTTTGCGCCTGGCTATCCGGTCACAATGAAGAAGATGCCGAAACCAAACGGTTGGTTTATGAGGTTTGTGAAGGTTTTTATTGTCCTTCGTTGGGTACTCAGAAAGATTACGAAGGTTGGTTCACCGACGCTGGTTTGAAGATGGTGGGGACGCACATCTGGACCGACCAAGTGTGGAAGACGTGGGAGATCTGTCGCGATCGAGTACGGAAAACGGGCGTGCGGCATTTAGCCCGCATGCTCGGCCAGGACCATCTCATCTTCATCGATCGCTTCGATGCAATCCTCGAAGCGTATAAGACTCACGCCATGGAATACGGTTGTTTCATTGCTGAAAAGCCTGCCTGATCGCAATGCCTGCAAGCCGCCTCGCTGTGTGCAAGCGGAGAATCGCAACATTACGATCGCCACGAGTGAACTTGTAGCGAATCAAATCCAGTGATTACGATGATTTATCGTCGTGACAAGGCACATCCTAGTGACGAGGCATTACCTAGTGACGAGGCATTTCCTCGTGACGAGGCTCCAGCCTCGTCACGCACTGCCCGCGAGGCTCCAGCCTCGCGGACCACTGAGTGCCCAGGCGGCTGGGAGCAGTGCAGGCAGGCTGGAGCCTGCCGAGCAGCGGGTGACGAGGCCTGAGCCTCGTCACCAGTAAACAACCACAACCCACAACCCACAACCCACAACCCACTAGCCACTAGCCACTAGCCACAAGCCACAAGCCACAAGCCACAAGCCACTAGCCACTAGCCACTAGCCACTAGCCACTAGCCACTAGCCACTAGCCTTTTTCTCCCGGACCTTGTTCATGGATGCAGTCGCAGTACGAATCGGTAAGGACGCCGAAAGCACACAGTCAGTTGAAGCGGTAGTTCGACCCTATGCGTACGCGACTCGACTGCTGGGGCTCGCATTCGGAGCCGGGACGCAGTTGTTGTTTCTGGCTACTGCAGCTCAACTGTTTCTGTTCCTGCGCGGACCGGCGGCACCTTCGGCTGAGTATCATCCGTGGCGCGATGCGCTGTTAGCTTTGTTCTTCGCATGGCCGCATAGTCTGCTCCTCTTTCCGCCGATGCAAAAGCTGATCAAGCGACGGATTCATCCTGCTTTTCTCGGATGCATTCATTGCACAGTGACATGCATCAGCTTGCTGATTTTGTTCCAGTGCTGGTCGACCAGTTCAACGGCGCTGTGGCAATTCAGCGGTACAGCCGCTTGGTTCATGTCGCTCGGGTTCTATGCGTCTTGGGTCGCACTGCTTTACAGCCTGTGGCTGACCGGGCTGGGCTATCAAACGGGGCTGACACAGTGGTTTTATTGGCTGCGTGACAAAAAGCCGCCGAGACGCGAATTCGTCACACGCGGGGCTTATCGTATCATGCGTCATCCTGTTTATCTCAGCTTTCTGGGATTGATCTGGTTCACGCCGACGATGACATGGGATCATGTCATTCTGACAGCCGTTTGGACGGTTTACATCTATGTCGGTAGCTGGCTGAAAGACCGAAGATTGCAGCACTTTATCGGTCCGGCCTATCGCGAGTACGCGGAGAGAGTTCCCGGTTTTCCTCTGATCGGATTCGGCATCATCGGGCGCGCCAAGCGAAAGTGCGGCGCTCCGGTTCCGACTGCGTAAGGCCTCTGCCAGGGGCAATACCGCACAGTGAAATACTTGCCCGATCGCATTCTTTTGCCGGCTGTCAGGGGAAAACTGAAGCGAATCGAAAATGCGGGCCTAGTCGAATCAGATCGAATGCGGAAAATTAGGACCGACGTTCCCCATTCAACCGCCCACACGAAGGATGACCCCTTTGGCGACTACGGAAGCTCCGGAAATTCCCAACGAACCGGAAGCTGCAGCTCCGGTATTGGACAAGCGACCTACCACCATTCACCCGGTTCGTATTAACTGGGTTTATGCGGGAACCATCGCGGCGATTCACGTCGCTGCCCTCTTGGCCGTCGTTCCCTATTTCTTTTCTTGGACCGGACTGATCGTGATGCTGGTCGGCATCCACGTATTCGGACAGGGAATCACCATCGGCTATCACCGGTTGCTCACGCACCGCAGCTTTAAGACGCCGAAGTGGGTGGAGCGATGTTTTGCGATTCTCGGCATGTGCTGCATGGAAGATACTCCAGTGCGTTGGGTCACCACGCACCGCGTTCACCATGTGCATTCCGATGAGATTCCCGATCCCCATTCGCCGATCGTAAACTTTCTCTGGTCGCACATGGGCTGGTTGATGGTTCAGAACTCAGCCACACACTCTTTGGCAGCCAGCGATAAGTTTGCGAAAGATCTGCTTCGCGATCCGTTCTATCTCTATCTCGAACGTCGACCGTTTTATCAATTGGTGTACCCGGCGCTGCAATTGCCTATCTACTTTCTACCCGGCTTCCTCTATGGATGGAGCACGGAAGGAATCAACGCAGGCGTGCAGTTGGGGTTGAGCCTAATCGTGTGGGGCGTTCTCGTGCGGACCGTTGCCGTGTGGCACATCACATGGTCGGTGAATTCGCTCAGCCACATGTTCGGTTATCAGAATTACGAAACTGGCGAGCTCAGCAAGAACAATTGGTTCGTGGCCATCTTGAGTGTCGGTGAAGGCTGGCATAACAATCATCACGAAGATCCCTCGGCCGCCAGTGTTCAGCATCGGTGGTGGGAAATCGACATCAGCTACTACGAGATCAAGTTGCTCGAGAAGCTCGGATTGGCCTGGGACGTCATTCCTCCTCGCCACGTGCGTCACACCGCCAAACCCAAACGAGTCCCCAAGTAACACAGCGAGATCTCAACCGTAGATCAAAAGAGGTAGAGAGTATTCAGTCGCTCTGCCGATTTCTCTTTATCCCGCCCGACGACTTTGGTAGTCTAGGCGTCCACTCAAAAAGTACGCGTCCGAGGATTGGTCCGCGTGCCTTTCCAAAAACAGTGCAAGCTCTCTTCGGCTGATTGAATCAGGCGGAAACGGATTTCCAGTTATGTCGACCAACACACCGATTCATACGGCCGACAGCGCGGCCGGCGATGCAGGCCTCAGTTCTTTCCCGCGGCTTGCCCAATTGCCGAGTGCCGATCGCGTCACCGTCAGTCGCGTCGTCATTCCGGCTCGACTCGCGTCCACCCGATTGCCAGAAAAACTGTTGCTGCGCGAGACCGGCAAGACCGTTCTTCAGCATACGTACGAAGCGGCGCAGCGGGCTTCGTTGCCTCAAGGCATTATCGTGGCCGTCGACAGTCGCAGGTTGGCTGACGAAGTCACCGACTTCGGCGGAGAAGCTTTTCTTACCGATCCTGAATTGCCAAGCGGCACCGATCGTGTGGCCGTCGTTGCGCGACAAATGACGGACACAGATGTATTCATCAACGTGCAAGGTGATGAACCCGAAATTGACGGCGCTGCAATCGATCTCGTGGCTCAACTCCTCGAGGAAAATCCTCAAGCCGACGTGGCTACTCTGGCTGCACCGATTCGCAATCGCGAACGGCTGGAAGACCCGAGCTGCGTCAAAGTGGTTTGCGATCATCGAGGCCGAGCCATGTACTTCAGCCGATCGACAATTCCGCATGCTCGATCCTGGGAAGATAAGCTGCTTAGTTGCGATCCCCCGGCCTTTCTACAGCACATGGGAATCTACGGTTATCGCCGCGATTTTCTGCTGAAACTGGCTGATCTTCCGCCCAGTCCGCTCGAACAGCTCGAGAAGCTCGAGCAGCTTCGATTCTTGCAAGCCGGCTGCGAAATCGTGGTGGGTTTGGTACCCGCTCCGACGCAGGGCATCGATACTTGGAATGACTATCGGGCCTTTGTCAGACGACGGTGCGGCTGCTAAGATCGGTTGTTTCAGCGACAGCCGTTCAGGAAGCCACGCGGATGACCAAACATATATTCGTTACCGGGGGGGTGGTGAGTTCGATCGGTAAGGGACTCACCAGCGCTTCGATCGGCATGCTCCTGGAGGCTCGCGGCCTCCGCGTTCGCATGCAGAAGCTCGATCCGTACATCAACGTCGACCCGGGTACGATGAGTCCCTATCAGCACGGCGAAGTTTACGTGCTCGACGACGGCAGCGAGACCGACCTCGACCTTGGTCACTACGAACGTTTCACCAATGGCCCGCTGACTCGCGATTCCAATTACACGACCGGTCAGATCTACTTGTCGGTCATCGAAAAAGAACGTCGCGGTGAGTTCCTGGGTAAAACGGTTCAGGTCATTCCGCACATCACCGACGAGATCAAGAGTGTCATTCGCAAGATCGGTGAATCGGGCGTCGACGTGGTGATCACGGAAATCGGCGGCACGGTCGGCGACATCGAGAGTCTTCCGTTCCTAGAAGCCATCCGTCAATTCCCGCGAGATGCAGGTGAAGGGAACTGTCTGTTCATTCACTTGACGCTCGTGCCGTATTTGAAAGCGGCGGCTGAACTGAAGACCAAACCGACTCAACACTCGGTCGGTCAACTTCGTCAGATCGGTATCCAGCCCGATGTCCTCATCTGCCGCTGCGAACAATCGATCTCGCGCGAAGAGCGCGAGAAGATCGCTCTGTTCTGCAATGTGCCGGTGCAGGCTGTCATCGAAGAAAAAGACAAAGACTTTTCGATCTACGAAGTGCCACTCAGCCTTGTCAACAACGGCCTCGATGAATTGATCGTCAAGCGACTCGGCTTGCCTTCGCATCCGGCTGATCTTCGTCCGCTGCACGATATTCTCCGTCGTCAGCGCGAACCGAAACATGAGATCAGCATAGCGGTGGTCGGAAAGTATGCCGAGCACAAGGATGCTTATAAGTCGATTTACGAATCGCTCGATCACGCCGGCATTCGACATCAAGCCTCCATTCGACTCGGTCGCATCCAAAGCACGGAGATCGAACGCGAAGGGCCTGAGCGCGTGCTGAGCGGTTACGATGCGATCCTCGTGCCCGGCGGATTCGGCGAGCGCGGTATCGACGGCAAACTGCAGGCGATTCGATTCGCTCGCGAAAAGGGGCTCCCCTTCTTCGGCATCTGTTTGGGCATGCAGTGCGCCGTGATCGAATACGGTCGCAATGTGATCGGACTGCAAGGGGCTCACTCCAGCGAGTTCGATCGCGAGACGCCGCATCCTGTCATCTGTCTGCTCGATGAACAGCGCGAAGTGACTCGCATGGGCGGCACCATGCGCTTGGGGACTCAGCCGGCTGTGTTAAAAGACGGAACGAAGTCATTGCAGTGCTACGGTACCAAGCAGATCAACGAACGACATCGCCATCGTTACGAGTTCAACAATACGTACCGCCAACAGTTCGAAGCGCACGGCATGACTTTCGCCGGCACGAGCCCTGACGGCGGCTTGGTCGAGATCGTCGAACTGCCGAATCATCCCTGGTTCGTGGCTGTACAGTTCCACCCCGAATTCAAGTCGAAGCCGACTCAGGCTCACCCGCTATTCTCCGGCTTTGTCGAAGCGGCCATTGCTCGACACTCACGCCGCAACACGGCTCGCGTCTCGTCCGACGCTGATCGTACCGGCATGAATGCGGCTCAAGCCGAAGTGTAGAACTCGCTTTCGAAATACTTTCCCGATTGCGATTCGGCTTGTTGTTCCGATCGCAATCATTCCAGTGACGTAGACGGGCTGCAATTGGAGTCGATCCCCGATTCCTGTTTGCAGAATCGTTTAGCGACCAGGAGGATCAGCAAGCCTACTGTAGCTGCGATGCCCGATGCTCGTAACCATCCCTACTTGAAGACAACGGTTCCGTGGAAGGCGATGAACAGCATGCAGAGGAGGCATCATCAGATAGCGGTCCGAGTCGAGGTCGCTCAAGTCGGGGTATCCTCGTATGAGGCTGCAAACTCGCCGCAGCGATACTCGATGATCTGCTTGTCATGCAGCGCAGCCAGTGACAACCAGCCGTTGTCGATCAGTTGTCTGACTTGCGGATGTGAATTGATCACACTTTGAATCTTCGCAGGCGGAGCCTCGATCACGACCCACAGTCTCAGCGGTTCGTGACGGTAACTCTTTCCGTCATGAACCGATTGCCAAGGCAGGCCGGTCATCAGGTCACCGCCGTTTCCTTGCAGGATTCCAAACTGACCGACTACGTTGTGAATCGCTTTGTTGCCGCTGCCGAAGGCTTTATTGTCGACGGTTGAGGCGAAGTACTGCAGGTTGATCCAGTTCGCCACGACCATCGGTGCCGTCATGATCAACTCCAGGACTTTGCTCTCGTCGTCGGTCCGATAGTCATAGTTGTGTAGGAAGGCTCGACCTCCCAAATCTAGCCCGGCCGTTCGACTACGCGGCGCCGCAATAAACGCAGCGTTGCCGGCTAGGCCCCACTCGGGTCGCACTTCCGACCAGTCGCAACTGCGGCGCACGGACGAAATTCGATCGGCGCTTCGGTTGTGACCGGAGACGTAGCTTCCTTCTCGCTCGCTGCGGCAGTTCGTTTGAGCTGCGATGATCGAAGTCTTGAGCTCGGACAAGTTGGTCGAGTGGCTAGGCGGAATTGAGGACTCGTTCAGAATGGTGATCGTATCGACGGTCGTGTCGTGCACTGCTGCCACAAAGACACAGTCATCGGGGATATGAATTCCACGCGCAGTCAAGCCGCTGCGCACATGAGGACTATTGAATAGCGAAGCCGCCGCCAGAGCGTTGGCTGCTCCGGAATGGCCGCCGCATGCGCCGCAGTTCAGTGCAGCTTGATACGGATTGTTAACCGTATTGCACTCGTGCCCGCACAATACGACGAACGTTGCGAAGTTTTGTGTCAGACCGAGATTCCGGAGAATCGCTTCTGCACTTTGAATCTGTTGCGGATGTGACATGCCGTGGCATGAACAGGCTTCTATCGATGGTGTTAGATGCTCACGATCACTTGCCAGAATGCCGTCATGTTGATGCGCCGGTGTCGGTCGCGTGAGAGCCAACGAGTTGGTGAGCAGTTTGGGTGCGAACCACAATCCGAGCGTCTCGACGAACGAGAATGTCGAAGCTGCCGAGCTTTGAAAGCTCTTCCATGCGCGTCGATACAGCCGCACGGCTCGACGCTCTTTGACTGCCGTTCCTTCGCTCGTCACGTCATGTGTTACGAGTCGTTCTTCCAGTTGGATCGAGGGTTGGATAAGCACGGGACATTGGTTTCTTCCGTCGGGTTCGCCCAGCGAATGGAGTTCGAATGCCAGCCCGAAGAAACCTGCGAAGCCTAATGTTTCGATGCGATTCGATGCCGATTCCAAGTGGCGTCGCATCATCTCTGATCGCACATCAATGCACATCACGATTTGAGCGGCAAGTCGATCCTTCTTCAAATCGTTCGAGCTGTCAGCGGTCGCTCGGGCGACAAGTTGCCTTGCCAAGTTTCGTCGGTAGGCCGCTTCGATCGCCGACTGCAATGTATAACGGACGACAGTCTGTGCATCGATAGCCCCGCGTGCTGCTGCGGCTGCAAAACTGATCGGAGTTTGTTCGGGCATCAGTTCCGAGCAGTTTAGGTCCGGGAACTGTTCGAGCAACGCGACGTCGTAGGCTAAACGGATTGCGAGCAACGCAACAAAGTCGTCCGGCGTGGCCCCATTCACAGTAACTCGTTTGTTTGTTTGAGCTGATCGATCCAATTGACCGATGCGTTGCTTGATCCAAGCTGCCCAGCCGGTAACCGTATGCAGCTCGGCTGTCAGCCAGCGCTCGATGTGCTCTTCCGGAACTTCCACTTTCGAGAGCAGTTCGCGAATAGCATCGAACGGATCGTTCGGCAGCGAGGCGACGAGCTTTGCGAAACACTTTACACCAAGCAGTCGCATGCGGTGTTCGATGCGCACCGTTTCCAGCCATGCCGTGAACAAGCGTTCCGTTTTCCAAGGGTTGATCCATACCGCTTGCCCTTGATCGTAGTAAGCGGAAAGATGCCGAGAAACTTCGTCGACGATGGCTGCATTCCAATTCGATCCGGTCTTGCGATCGATCCACTGGGCAGCGGTCAGATAAGATCGCTCGGCCTGCGAAGATGAGTTGGAGTCGCCCCCTTCACTGCAGCCCGCTGTCGTTCGCAACGAGTCGAGGATGACGGATGTTTCGATGTCGCCGTACAGCTCGGGATATTCTGCGCGACACACATCGAGTGCGCTCGCGACATCCTCGTTTGTAAACCGACCGGCAATGTATTGATCGCGATAAAAGTCCATCGGCATCAGCATTTCGCAATGGCGAATCGCTTGCAGATCATGTCTCACTTGCAGAAACGATTTATGCGACATCCCGGTGAACGGATTGACGGCTACGTAATCCTGCAGAGGCCAGACCGGCGCGATGGAGTTTTCCATGTCGGACAGAATGCGACGCAGCGTGGTGTCCTTGCGCGTGGTGCGGACTGAAGGTGCCGGCCCGCGGTTCGATTTGCGGCTGTGAACGGGAAGTTGAGCAAGTGACATGACTCAGCCTTTGTTGTGAGTGGAAAAACTCAGCCCTGACAGAACGAGAACCGTTGATACAAGTGGTTGAGCGAACGAGAAACAATGTCCTAAAATCCGGCCGTGTTCGTCGCTCCGCTTTCGAGCGGCCGCACATGAGTTCGATCCGGCGTTCGATCGCCGAAGATGCGCCGACTGATACCGGCCGTGATGCGATGAGCGAAGATGTCGAAGTAAAAACCGTGGGAAGCGTGGACATAGAGAGCTCGAAGTAGTCGCGAGTCACGTCCTGTGGAGATCATCAGTTGCAGAAACAGCAAGCTGAGGAACCCCAGCATCACGACGCCGATCAGGCCTTGCTCGACCGCGTAAGGGCGATTCACACCGTGTGCGACTGCATCGGACACGGCCGATTCGATGATCCGAAAGGAGAGAAAGTGAAGCGAATACACGACCGGTGATACTGCGGCCGCAGTTACGATGACTCGAAGTTCGCGCGAGAGCATGGCTTTCCAGTTGAGCTGTGCGACAGCCATGGTTAGAACGGCGGTCAGCACAACGGCTCCCGATTCCACAGCCAGATTAACGTGAAACAAGGAAGCAATCGTCAAGCCGATCGAAGCCGAGTAAGCGACGGCTGCGAGCAGCAGAGCGGACTGTGCGGAGGGAGTCATCGCGGGGCGTTCGACGGTCCGCATGCTCGCTGCACTCTCTATTGCACTGCCGGAACTCAGGAAGGCATGTGCCTTGTACAGTGAGTGACCGAGTATGTGCAGCAAGGCGGCGGAGAATGCACCGAGTCCGCATTGCAGCATCATGAATCCCATCTGAGCGACGGTCGAATAAGCGAGGGCTTTCTTCACTGTGGGCTGCGTCATCATGGCGACCGATCCGATGAGAGCCGTCGCGGTTCCGATGACCGTCAGGCAATCGAGTGCCAAGTGCGACTGCACAATCAAGGGGCTCATACGAATCACCAAGATACCCCCGGCGTTAATCAGGCCGGCGTGCATGAGCGCGGAAACCGGAGTAGGGATCTCGAGCGTCTCAGGCAACCAACTATGGAAGGGGAACTGTGCCGACTTCGTCATCGCGCCCGTCACCAGCAGGCAACTGATGACGGCGATGAGCGGGTCGTTCGGGATGGAATCCGGCGTTGACTTCGCAGCGCTGAGGATCTCAGCGAACTCAAACGATCCGTAGTGGGTTACAGTCAGGATCATAGCCGCAATCAGCAGCAGATCGCCGAAGCGACTGATGACGAACTTCTTGCGAGCGGCGGCTACTGCGCGATGTCGCGACGTGTGGGTAAGCAGCAGATGGAGTCCGGTGCTGCTCAGAATCCACGCTGCAGTGAACATCAGCATGTTGCGGGACAGAACCAGCAGCATGACGGCTCCCAGCGTCAACGCCAGGTTGCGCATGAAGCGGCCTTGCTTGGGGTCGCCGTCGAGGTATCGAATGGAGAAGCGGGCGATGATCCAGCCGATGAAGCTGACCGTCAGAAAGAGCAGCGAGGACAAGCCGTCAATCAAAACGCCGAACGCCGGTCCGTGCTCGCCGCCGATACGGAATGCGACCCAATCAATCGTCCCCGCTGCTCCGTTCGGCAAGACGGCAATCGCACACGCGATCGCCACAATCAAGGCGAGTAAGGCGGTTGTCGTAACGGCATGTCGCATTCCGTGGGAAGTACTATCCGCGGTGCGAGCAGGAATGAGTCCGAAGGCAAGCAGCAGACCGGGGACGACGGCGGCTGCGGACGGAAGGATCATAGCGAAGGGCTCCGGTAAGTGACGACTTTCATTGCACGATTTGTAATACGCGACAAAAAAGTCGTCAATTGTGTTTCGTCTGTTTTTGACCGCTCATTCGGGAAAAAGCGGCGAAATACGAAGAAAAATTCGCAATATGGAATTCGTGATTGCGAAAGCGTGGTTTTCTCTATAGATTGGGTGTTTTCCCGTGAAAGCTGCTCTGTCATGGCAACTTGGGCCTGACAACGCAGGGGAAATCCCTTCGGCGGAATTTGCGTTGGTTTAGGCGATGGTAAAAACTTCAACCGGACGCACGGAATCGACCGCCGGCAAGTCGCGACCTTCTGTGCGGCGCAAACCCGACAAGGCTGTTCCCGCCGACGGCAGTCGCAATGCTCGCGGAACTGTCGATACACCGGAAGTCGCTGACGCTCGCTGGACGTTTCTGACAAACCATTCGCACGTATTGATCGTGCTTCATCAAGAACCGAACTTAGTGCTCAGGGAAGTGGCCGCGCGCGTCGGGATCACAGAGCGAGCCGTCCAGCGCATCATCGCCGACTTGGAGCAAGGCGGCGTTATTGAGCGCGAGAAAGTCGGACGCAGCAATGTTTATAGAACGCTGCCTGACCGTCCGCTGCGGCATCCGATCGAAGCTCATCGTACGATTCGTGAACTGATCGAACTCATCGCCGGTCCGTCCAAAAGAGCTTGAAGCGAAACGGCGCTTAATAAAAAAAAGAGACAGTCGGCATCGCTGCCGACGGTCTCTTCGCTGGAGATGGCTTGTTGTTGACGAGTCGCTCGATCTCGCCGATTGGTGCTCAGCGCCGTCCGCCTCGACCGGCTGCTGCTCCTCCTGCATCCGCCCCGGCAGCATTCCCTGCTCCGTTGGCTCCGCCGTGTCGATTGCCATGCATGTTCATGACGGGGTTTCCGGCTGGGTTCTGCTGGTTTGCAATCTGGTTTTGATTCTGTTGGTTCTGTTGATTCTGGCGGCCGCGATTCTGTTGGTTCTGATTCTGGTTCATCATATTGTTGAGGCCTGCCAGCGCTTTGCGTAATTCCGCTAAGTTCAGCTTGCCGTCACCGTCCGAATCGTAAGCACCCAGCATCAGTCTTGCGATCTCATCGGTCGCAGCGGCGTTGTTATTCTGATTGCCGTTCTGGTTGTTGCCGTTTTGATTTCCCATTGGGTTGGCCATTTGATTGTTCATCTGGTTGGCCATCTGGTTATTGAGGGGATTTCCCTGGCCTGCATTTCCGGCCATGTTGTCGGGCAGATTGCCGGGGAGGTTTCCATTCTGCTGAGCCGGGTCCATCATCCCGCCTCCTCGGCCCATCGGTCCATGACCGCCGCCGGGACCGCCTCCCTGCCCTCCGCCTCGTCCTTGCCCCCAAACGGACATCGGTGACATCAGCGCGAAGCAGATCAAACACAGCAGGGCGGACTTTCTCATGATCTTCACCTTTACATCCCAAAGAGGCATCAAATTGTGAGTGTGATCGAGCCTCGTTCCGCAGCCGAATCGTCTGCGCCCCTCGATCGTCTTCTTGCTTAATTGTCGGCGACAAAGAATTGGGCAACGGTATTCAATAGGGAACGATTCGGACGTCGCATGTCACTCAGTGCATTCTCTTTTTCTCGTCGACGTCGTTCTTTTCTGCACGCTCGACCTTAAACCCGACCCGAGAGGCTTGGTTTCGTTGTGATAACGGTCGGCGGCAGTTAGAATCGCCGCAGCATGCGACGATGGCAGTAAAAGCGTTGCTTTTCGTGCGCATGAATTTTCGGTTATCGATTCGGATCGGGCCCGCCGCTTCGAGATCGAGCCTTTCCCTGCCCCGCTCCTCCCTTCCTCCTACAACCTCAGCCTCCGTCCTCCGGTCGGCGATCACCCGACGCAACAGGACCATTCTCGGAGACCTTGTCATGTGCCTTACTCACATTCCTATCAGAGTGTTCGCCGCTTTGCTGCTGATCGGATCTGCGACAATCGGTGCACGAGCCGCCGAGCCTCCGTTGGAACTGAACAAGAAAGATCACATAGCAGTTATCGGCAATACGCTGGCTGACCGCATGCAGCATGCCGCTTGGCTTGAGACGTACATCGCAGCGCAGTTTCCCGAGCACGATCTCGTATTCCGCAATCTCGGTTACTCGGGCGATGAGCTGAAGGTTCGGCAGCGCGAAGAGAACTTCGGTTCACCCGATGAGTGGCTCTCCAAAGTCGAGGCTGACGTCGTTTTCTGTTTCTTCGGCTACAACGAAGCACTCAAAGGGCTCGACGCTCTTCCCGCCTTCCGCAAAGACTTGGCTGACGTCATCGACGGCATGTCGGCCCAGAAATACAACGGTCGCACTGCGCCGCGAGTGGTCTTCTTCTCACCCATCGCACACGAAGACTTGAAGAGTCCGAATTTGCCGGACGGTAGGTCGAACAATGTCAAACTAGAAGCTTACACCCAAGCCATGCGCGAAGTGTGTGAAGCCAAGCACGTGCGATTCGTCGATCTGTTTCATCCGACTCGCGAACTCTATGCCGCCGCCCGTCAGCCGCTGACGATGAACGGCATCCACTTGCTCGATAACGGCGATCAAGCGGTCGCGCGCGTGATCATGAACGATCTGTTCGGCGGCCTGAAGTCCAAGTCGTCGGAGGCTGAACTCGAACGTCTACGCCAAACAATCCTTGATAAGAACTATCACTGGTTCAGCCGCTATCGCGTCGTCGACGGTTACAACGTCTTCGGCGGTCGTTCGAAGCTCTCTTGGTTCGGCCAGTCCAACGCGGATGTGATGATGCGCGAGATGGAGATCTTCGATGTGAAGACTGCCAATCGCGATCAACGCGTCTGGGCAGTTGCTCGCGGCGGCGACTTGGCCGTGTCCGACAGTAATCTTCCGGAAGAGCTGAAGGTCAAGACGAACATTCCCGGCCCGCTGCCGGATACTAAGCATCAGTACCTCGGCGGCAAAGAAGCGATCGACAAGATGAAGATCGCTCAAGGGATGAATGTCAATCTGTTCGCTTCAGAAGAGATGTTCCCCGAACTGGTCAATCCGGTGCAAATGGCAGTCGATACCGACGGCAAGCTATTCGTGTCCGTTTGGCCCTCTTATCCTCACTGGAACCCGGTTGAGCCCCGTCGCGACCGCATCCTTTGCCTCCCCGACGACAACGGTGACGGTGTCGCCGACCGTTGCATCACTTTCGCCGATGAACTGAACAGCGTAACCGGATTCGAGTTCTGGGGAGGAGGCATGTTGGTGGCCGCACTTCCGGAGATTTGGTTCTTGAAGGACACCGACGGCGACTACAAAGCCGACGTCAAGATTCGCATGTTGCAAGGTGTCTGCAGCGCCGACTCGCACCACTCGGCCAATGCCATGCTCATCGGGCCGGACGGTTGGCTCTACTGGTCGCGCGGTATCTTCAACGTGGCCACGATGGAGACTCCGACGAAGACGGTTCGCTCCGGTGAAAGCGGCGTACATCGTTTTAACCCGCGCACGTTTGAGATGGAGTTTCATTTCCCGATCGGCCCCAATCCGCACGGTGACGTGTTCGATCAATGGGGTTACCAATTCGCTAACGACGGAACCGGCGGAAGCGGATCGTATGTGAACATCGGCAAAGGGATCGGAAATCGTCCGTGGTTCAAGATGCGCGTGCGACCGGTTGCGGCCACCGGCATTCTGTCGAGCAGCCACTTCCCGGAGAAGAACCAAGGCAATTTCTTGATCTGCAATTGCATCGGTTTCCTCGGTGTGCTGCAGCACGAGGTCAAGTACAACGGAGCCGAGGTCACTGCGGAAGAGATCGAGCCGATCTTGGTTTCGAGCGATCCGAACTTTCGCCCTTCTGATGTCGAAGTCGGCGGCGACGGTGCGCTCTATGTTTCAGACTGGAGCAATGCGATCATCGGGCACATGCAGCACAACATGCGTGATCCGAACCGCGACCATGAACACGGACGCATCTATCGCGTAACCGCAGAAGGCCGACCGCTCGTCAAACCGCTGCGGCTGAAAGGCAAACCGATTGAAGAAGTTTGCAGCGCGTTTTATGCCGGAGAGAACAGCGCTCGTTATCGCGCTCGACTTGAACTGAGCGGTCGCGATTCAAAGCAGGTTGCAAAAGACGTAGGTGCTTGGGCCGCAAAGCTCAATCCCGCAGTGGCCGCTGATGCACAAGCCGCTCTCGAATGCTTGTGGGTCTTCGAAGAGCATCGTATTCCCAACGAAGCTTTGCTCGTCAAAGCTTTTCACGCATCGGAGCCTCGTGTGCGCGCGGCTGCGATCCGAACGCTTGGACATTGGGGTGAGAAGGTGCCGGGTTGGGAGCCGCTGCTAATCGCCGCAGCTCGCGATGAATCGGCGTTGGTCCGCGCGGAAGCTGTGAAGTCGGCTGTCGAATTCACCGGACCCGCAACGGCCGTAGTCTTCTTCGAAGCCGCAGCTCGTCCGCTCGATGCCGAATTGCAGATCGTGCTCAACTATGCCAAGAGTCGCATTCAACCGGATGCGACTTTGCAACAAGCGTTGCGAAGCGGAGCGAGCCTATCACCCGCAGCGCTGCAATATGCGTATCAATATGCGACTCCTGCCGATCTGCTGAAGCTTCCTCGAACCGCCGAACTGTACTCGGCTATTCTCAAACGCACCGATGCGTCGCTTGAGGATCTGCGTACTGCATTGCAAGGCTTGGCACAGTTGCAGAAGTCGAGCCCGCTGCCGACATTGATGGATCTGATCGAGGCTCGCGATGCAGCCGATCAATCGTCGGCGCTCTCCGCACTGGCTCAGTTAACACTTGAGATGCCGGCTGCTGATCTGAAGAAGGTTCTACCCCGGATTGAAAAACTCTCCGCCGCAGGCAAGACCTCGATTGCGCGTCGTACCGCCTATGCGGCGTGGATCACTGCCGAGCAATCATCAGACAGCGCCATGTTGACGGCTTCCAAGAGCCTCGTCGGACTGCGCGATCTGCTGGCCGCCGTAACATCGCTGCGCGATGGCACGCTGCGCGGCAAGATGTACCCCGTGGCGAGAAGTTTGATGTTCGAACTTCCGCCCGGCTTGCCCGCTCAGGAACGCTCTGCCGCTTTGCAGAAGTCCGGCATTCAAGTCGAGTACTATCATCCGAGCCCGAGCAATGTTGCGATCGAAACGTTGGACAAGTTGAGGCCGCAGGCGACCGGTGTCGTACCGCGGATCATTATGGAAGTACCGCAGCGTAAGGAAGCCGACGCATTCGCTCTGCGCTTCACCGGCAGCGTGCATGTTGCCACGGCCGGAACGCATACGTTCTTCATCGCATCGGATGACGGATCACGCATTTACTTGGATGGTAAGCTGTTTGTCGATAACGACGGTTTACACGGCATGGTCGAAAAGGGGGCAAGCGTTGACTTGGCCCCAGGCCCGCACGCTCTCGTCGTTACTTACTTCGACAACGGCGGCGGAGACGGATTGCAAGTCCATTGGTCCGGACCCGGATTCGCTAAGCAACCGATTGCAACGGAACGCCTTTCGGTCAGCAGCGGAGATGAATCGATTTATGACGTAGCGATTCGTACCGTTGCCTCCTTGCCGGGTCATGAGGCGGAAAAATTCTCTGATTGGGCAGGCTTAGTGCGGGCCGATCGACAAGTGAAGACGGCTCTCGATGCTCTCGCACAGTTGCCCGAGTCTGCTTGGAATACCAAAGAGGTTCCGGGACTGATCGACAACACGATCGGCTACTTGAGCAATTTGCCGGTGGTATTGCGAACATCGGAATCATCGCAAGGAACAATCCGATTCGCCAAGGCGTTGGCTGCGAAACTGTCTGCCGATAAAGCAGCGGAAGCATCCAAGCGACTCGACAATCTTGATGTGCGTGTGATCGCCATCGGTACCGTTGTCGAACGCATGATCTACGACAAAGAAACGATCGTGGTGCAGGCGGGTAAATCGGTCGAGTTTCGATTTGCTAACACCGATAACATGCCTCACAACTTGGCATTCGTGAAACCGGGATCACTGGAAGAAGTCGGCCTCGCGGCGGAAGCTACGGCACGAGATGCTGATGCCAAGGACCGTCATTACGTGCCGAAGAGCGACAAGGTGTTACTCGCCAGTCGCCTCATCGCGCCGGGCGAATCGCAATCGATCGTATTCGATGTTCCCGCTGCTCCCGGTTACTACCCGTATGTGTGTACTTACCCGGGGCATTGGCGGCGCATGTTCGGTGCACTGATCGTGGTCGAGAACCTTGACGAATATCAGGCGTCACCCGAACAGTATGTTCAGGCTCACCCGCTGCCGATCCGAGACGAACTGTTGAAAACGATCGGTCGGAATACTCAGTGGAAATTCGAGGACTTTGCCGCCGAAGTAAAACAGCTTCCTGCAGGTCGTTCATTCGAAGTCGGTAAGAGCCTGTTCAAGTCAGCCAATTGCGTCGGCTGTCACAAGCTCAACGGGGATGGACGTGAGTTCGGCCCCGATCTTGCGAAGCTCGATGCGGATAAGCGTAAGTCCGATTACTTGTTGCGATCGATGCTCGAGCCTTCACGGGACATCCACGAGAAGTATCAGTCAGTTCAGATCCTACTCGATTCAGGCAAGGTCATCACCGGCATGGTGGTTGAAGAGAACGATGCTGTGGTCAAGTTGCTGGCTGATCCGACTGCGAAGGGTGAACCGCTGTCGATCCCGAAAGATGAGATTGAACAGCGGACCGTGTCGAAGGTGTCGATCATGCCGCAAGGCTTGCTAGATCGCCTGACCAAAGAAGAAGTGCTCGACCTGCTGGTCTATGTGGCTGCGGGCGGCAACAGCAAGCATGCACTATACGGTGATCATCAGCATCATCATTGATCGCGCGTTGCGGGACGGTTCGCGCCGTACCGCTTTTATAAAATCAACTCGCAACATTGCCGTCCGGTTTTTCACGATCGATTGTGATTCACCGGACGGCTCTCGCTGCACCGCTTTCATATTCAATGGGCGCTAAGCGCGGTGTGGTCCGCCGTGGCGACGGCCTTGATCGCGTTCCGATCGTTGTTCGCTGTCGTGTCTTCGTGCGTGTTCCGGTCCGTTGCCATGGCGATGCTGTCCCATAGACGCTGCATGCCCATGATGCGAGGATCGAGACTCGTGACCGGAATGCGCCATGTGTCGCGAATGATCGGAATGCAAACCGGGACCTGCATGTTGTCCGTGTCCGCCATGCATCCCGTGATGAGCGCTGTGTTGGCCCGGAAAGTTATGGCTGCGATGAGCGCCGAACGACGGACGATTTCCTGGACGAGCGTGTTCACTGTGTGCGCCGTGGACGGCCGGACCTCGGGGCGAAAAGTGCTGAGCGAACGCGTGTCGATCGAACGAGCGCGAGTGCACCGAGGCATGATCGGAACCGGGACGGTTGCCGCGCGGGCCATTGAAGGACTTGGGTGGGGCGGGCGGTTGACGACGACCGGCCGATTCATGTCGAACTGCGTCGGGACGTCGACTGCGACTGGAGCGATGCTCCACGTTCGGCGATTCATGTGTGCCGCGTTCTCCATGCGTTTCCGGAGATCGCTCACGCGCCGGATCCGCCGGCGACTCTTCCTTTGCTTCCGGTCTAGGTCCTCGATCCGATCGATCGGATGAGTGATCGCCGCGCGGTCCTCGTGGTCCAGGCGGTTGTGCGGTTACGGATGAAGCAGCCGAGATCGTGAAGATGCCGGCGAGAGCAAGCGATACGAGTGACCTGCGAAGAGCCATGGAAAAGCCTCCTTATTCCAACGATGCGGGGTCTATCGAGAACTGGTATTGGTTGTTGCCGGCTTCTCGTTCAAAACCCGCGGTCATGGGAATGTTTCGGCATCCCGAATTATTTTGTTTCCGTTGCGCTCGATGTAGTTGTGGCTTGGACCGGCTCGTTCAACGCTTGTTCGAGATCAATCTTTTCACGGCCGTTCTAAGTAAAGATCGTAACGCAGTGCGCACGCGCGTATGGCCAACCGGGTCGGAAGGATGCTGAAGGAATCGAGGTATCTCCGCCAGTAGAGCTTTGTTGTGCGGACTGTTCCACGGTTCATCCATATGGAACTTGGCGTAGAGTTTTTGCAGGCTCCACGCCGGCAACCAATGAACTCGCCATGACAATCCTGGCCCTCGGTCGGCAGGCGGTAATAAAAAGTCATCCGCCTTCTTTGATTTGGCTTGGCTAGTCGGTTCGACGAGGCCCTTGCATCAGCCATGATGCGCATGCTTCCGAATACTTTTCGTCTTCGCTGGGTGATTCTCCAGACGGGGTCAGTTGTGCCTAGCTGGATAAGGTGGGATCCAGTCGAGATCCGGCTCCGAGTTCAGCGATGACCCGGCCGGCATTTGCCAGTTGTCTGCGAGCTTCTTCGGTAGCCGCTTTCGCTTCACGCAGTCGTGATTGTCGTTCATGTGCATCGAGATCTTCTTTCTCGCGGGCCACGACTTCCATTTTGCTGATGCGGTCGTGCAACGCCTGCTTCTTGTTCACAACGGAGATGCCGAACGCGATTTCGGCAGCGGTTCCGATGAGAAAGATGAAGCCGGCGGTGATCGTTATCAGTACATAAGCGACCGCTCTTCCATACGGAGCGGGCTCGGCGCCGGGTTGTGATTCGCTCTTACGGTCGAACTGAGGCGAGAACGAAGACGCCTCGGAACGGTTTTCACGGGTCATGAAAAGAGCTCAATTAGGAAGAATCGGGCAAGGGAAATCGGGCGATATCGAACTAGCGGTCTAGAGCATTCGTCGCCGGTGTTCGGTTTGTCGCCTGAAATCGAAAGGCCGTCGAACGGCGATCGTCGTGATTATAGCACTCGGAAAGCCGGCCATAGGTAGGGATTGCTCTGTACGGCAGAGAGCTGCACATGCGCATCGCGCCGGTCAGATGGTCGCGGAATTCTCGCCGAGGCTGTGCGGTGTCGCAGCCCTGAGGTTGACGGCGAGACTTGAAATCCCGCCGAGCTTACACGAAGATCAGTGGTCTTACGAAAATGTTTGCATACACCAGAAGATTGAGGCGCTTCGATGATTCGCGGGCTGATGAAAACGTTATTGGTGGTTCAGCTCTGTACTGCCTGCTCGGCAGCGTGGGCTCGCACATGGACCGACGCATCCGGCAGCTTTAAAGTCGAGGCCGATTTGATCGCCTTGAGTCCCGAACGCGTGGTGCTGCGCACGACGAAGAACAAGTTGCTCTCGTTGGATGTGAAGCAACTGAGCCCGGACGATCAAAAGTTTCTCAGTACCGCCGAAGCCTCCGCGGATCGTTTGGCTGATCCGGACAAGAATCACGTTTGGCAACTGCAGCAAAAAGAACTGAAACTGATCGGCCGTATGCAGGGCTACTACGAACAGGACTTTGTGATTGAACGAGCTCAATCACGGCTGGTCGTGAACGGCAAAAAAGAAACGGAATTGCCTGAGCTGTTGGTCAAAGTGATCCCGGCTATCGTCGAAAACTTTGAACATGCGGGCATCACCGATTCCGTATCGCTCAACAAGTGGTTGACCAAGCAAGGGAAGACGCAGCACAAGTATCATGTGGACGGCGTGCGACTTCTACTGGACAGCGGAATCGAATTGAATGTTCCGATCTTCTTGTTCGGGCCGCAGGAACGTGAGTTCTTGATGCCGGGTCTCGAGCGCTGGCGAGCCATTCAAAATGAAAAACTGGAACAAGTGAAAAAGGAAGAGCTGGAGCGTCAAGAGAAGATGATGATGCAGGCGTCCGCTCGTGCCTATCAGCAGAACCAAGCCATTCAAACGCGTGCTCAAGTTATGCAATTGGAACTGCTGGCCGTCACTTCCGGCGCGACCGAGCTATGGGAAGTCGAACTGACCCCTGCGGCTCGCTATGGCTATCCCTTCACGGTTGTCGTCCCGGCTCGCAATAGCCAAGTTGCCGAACAGACTGCGATGCAGCGCTATCCCGGCAATCGTATCACCGGTACTCGCAAGTTCGCCGGCTATTGAGCCGTTGAAGCGGTAGAAAATCGTTTAGCTTGAATCGCTTTGCAGAGCGTCTCGACCCGCATCGTACGCAACTTCAGCGAGCTATTAAGATAACCTGCGACTGAGAGCGAACGGCCGGTGGAGTCCATTGTCCGGAGACCATGGACTCGCCAGGCCAGTATGCTCGAATGTAGAGCGAGAACTCTCCACTCGGCGCGGGCAACCAGTTTGTGTACTCAACATCGTCCGGTCGTACGTTGCTGACGATGATCGTCAACGAGCCGTCCGGATTGAATTGCAAATCGCGAGACCGCGAACCGACGGAATAGAACTCTTCGTCGTTGGCGGCAAGTTTGTGATCCGAATCGTACAGTGTCAGCGACCAGAACCCCTTCACATCAGGCAATTCATCGGCCTTGAACGTGAGTCGATAGGAGCGACTACCGTTTAGGTGTCGACCGGGTGCATCATTGTCCAGGTAGAAGTACTGGGACTCATGATTGCGATTGACGAAGATGTTCGATCGAGCCACAGCGGTACGCGTCAGATAGTCTTCGCCGAAGTCGGCGCCGTTGGTGACTGTATGCCAATGATGCGGCAGTGATTCACCGACTTGACTGAAATTGAACATCGGTCGGACGATTTCTTGTTCTGCGGCGCGTGCTGCGGCGACAAATTGATCGCTCAGGTCTGAGTCTTGCATGGCGGCATCGAGCAATTGTCGGAGCGCCATGACGAAGTCTTCTTCGTGAGGCTGCGGCGGAACTTCATCGAGAACGGCTCGCAGCGATTTGAAGAACGTCTCCGGGTTCACCCAACGGCTTTGCTCGCGCGTGTTCGATCCGACTCGTGGATACCATTTCGTTCGCGACCAATCGCGACGTTTCGTCTGGCCGGTGTATTTGCTGAGGGGATAAACATTGAGACCGCTGACGGCTTCGGCCACCGTTGCGCGGTCTGCATCCGAATTGGCAACAAAGACTCGCGGCAGTTGTGAATGTAGACCATGGGCCATGCCCACACGTAGGCAGCTTGCGCGAACGCATCGACCGATTCAGGTGAGCTCGGGTAAACGTGCGAATGAAGAGCGAGGCTGTGCAGCGGCTTGATCGCCGCGCGCTTGCTGCGTTCCGATGATACGGAGGTGAGCGGTGTTTCGGCGTTCGCGAGTGTGGAGCAGAAGAGAACGAAAACGATGGCCGCGAGGCTAGGAATACGAACCACTTCCCGATTCGAATATCCGATCAGGACCGGGAGAAAGCGATCGATGATTGATGTGAACGACATGAAGAGATCTCGCAGACGCTGACCCTCTGTGCTGAATAAACGAGGTGTCTACCGGGCGCGGCGACAACAACAGCAACAAAGTCGGTTCATGAGTGATTTCGCGAGTCAGAATTGTCGTACAGAGGTTCAGGCCAACTCTACTACGTATGAAACGATACGTAAATGAAATGAGGGAGGAACCTCATGCGCTAAGGAGCACTGCGCGTTGTAATCGATACGACTTGTTCGTTCATGAAGCCTAATCGTGCCGTCCGGAAACGAAAACAGCCGCTCGCGGAAAAGCGGCGGCTGTGAATTGTCGGCGGCAAAACGGTGTCACTTTCGAGTCGAAGAACAGACTCGGTGCTGACTACTTGGACTTCAGCTCCAGCTTGATATCTTCGGTTCCGGACTCGGGAATGGTGAATTTCAGTTCCGAAGTCGTGAAGCTCGCATATTTGCGGGGGAGACCGAAGCTCACATTGACGATCCCTTCGGTGTTCCCTTTCTTGTCGGTTCCAGCCTCCATCAACGTTTTGTTGATTTCGATTTTATAGGCACCTGGAACAGCCCCGGTCTTCTCGATGAAAGCGTTTAAAGAAAACTTACCCGATGCATCGGTCATCGCGGTCGCATTGTAATTGCCCTGTTCCGCGATAAAGACGACGGCCGCCTTGTCGACCGGAGAGCCGTCAAGCGTCACGATACCGGACGCATTCACGGTCTTGGGAAGATGACTGGTACTTGGGCCGCAACCGGCAGTGCCGACAACGAGGGCGGCGATACTGACATATTGCAGAAGTGATTTCATTTATACGATTTCCGATCCAGGATGGCAGTGTTGGAGAAAATACGAACTTGCAAAATGAAGAACGGGACGGATGGTTGGACACTCCGTCCCGTTCTTAAGTGCTCCATGACGATGACTTAGTCTTGCAAACCGTTCGGTTCGCCGGCGGCTTTGGTTCCGAGCGCGCCCCACACGCCATAGGGACTGTTCACACCGCTGGTTGCTGCCGGTGCAACGGCCGACAGATTACCTGAGTCGATGCTGTCGGAGATGAACCGCACGCTGCCGTCGGCCATGCAAGCTTGAATGCCGCCGGTATGTTCGCTGGTCGATGTCCAGATACCGGGGAACCAGTGCGGAGAGGCTGAACCGTTGGCGATGCCGCAAACCGCCGAGTTGGGCGGCAAGATGGTGGAGACGGCAGCAAAGAAACAATTGCCGGCGTAGAGTCGATAGCCGGCAAATGTATCGCCGGTGAAGATCAAAGACGGGTTCGCATATTGACGTCCATTGAATTGAGCTTTGCAAGAGAGCGGTACATATGTAGCAGGGTCACCTGCGATCATCAACACGGCACCTTTAGTGTTGATCTGATCTGCGCGCGAACGTTCGGCCAACATAATCGTGTTGCTGGTACCGTCGGTGATCGCAGCCAGGCTTTCGTAATTGGAACGACCGAAGATACCGCGATGACGAATCGGAACTTTCTTGAGCGACTCGGCGGCGTTGTTGCGCTCTTCACCGCTTGTGTACGTTTGAGATGCGGCGTAATCATCACCTACGCAGAAGCCATAGCTTGTACGTCCGCGAGTACGGTTTGCATCGACGGGATCCTGCGGTCCGACATCGCTCGGGCATTCGAGAATCGGGATCGTCGTGCCGTAGATCGCGTTACCGTTCCAAGGCTCCACTCCGAAATTGCCGTTCAAAGAATTGATCGAGTTGTAAACAGCGGTTTGCTCGATGTAAGGTAGGATCGCATACCAACCGCTCATCGCGTTGCGTTGATACGTCGCATTGATATGCCCTGTCCCGCACTGCATAGACGGAAGCTTTTTGAACGACGACTCGTAGTTGAGCACACCCAGCCCCAAGTTCTTGAGGTTGTTGCTGCAACTCATCCGACGGGCTGCTTCTCGTGCCTGCTGGACTGCTGGTAACAAGAGGCCGACAAGGATCCCGATGATCGCAATGACGACCAACAATTCGACGAGCGTAAAGGCTCGCCTGTAAGAGAAAGAAATGCGAGACATGACTCTGGTCCTGAAAAAAGACGAAGAGATAAGAAGACCTTCACCCAAAATTACAGAACCGTATGATGACCTTGCAAGTGCTTGCTTGTTCGTTAGCGGATAGGATCGCCACGCATGTATGCTTTTAGTGGCAGTTGCGTTGCCTTTGTGCGAGCGTCGTGTGGGGTGTCAGTTCCTGAATGATCCGTCATTTTTGTTGGGGATTTCAGATTGTTGCTCTTTCTTCATGCGTGATATTGGTGTGATCTCATTGTCGTGAAAGACGCCGCTGCGACAAAAGTTGCACTCGGATGAGATTTTTTGAAAAAGAGGGATGCCGATGTTCATTTAGAGGTTTTATCTAGGTACCCTCTGCCGGTGCAGAACTGCACAGTCCTCGCTTCAGAAAGGAGTTGTACGATGCAAGCTGCCATATCGGAACCCGCGCGCATCATGTCGCAAGAGTCGTTTGCGCGATGGATATTGGCGGTCTTGTTGCTGTTGGCCGTCGCACAAAACGGGTTCTACTACAGACACCTGCCTGATCGCACAGCAACGCATTTCGATCTAAATGGGGATGCAGACGGGTGGATGACCAAAGGCCAGGCTACCGCCTTCATGCTCGGCATTCAAATCGGGTTGCCATTGTTCTTGGTCGGAATCGCGTGGGCGACGCAGTTCTTGCCGGCTTCGGTAATCAACATCCCTCACCGAGAATATTGGTTGCATCCGGATCGCCGTGCCGTCTCACTGGCTTATGTCCGCCAATGTGTCGGATGGATTGCCGTTTCCGCATCGATCTTTATGTTGCTGATCAATCATTTGGTGTATCGCGCCAACATGACGGACGGCCGACTCGGGTCGGTTTGGTTCGGCGCGACATTAGCCGTCTATCTGCTGTTCATTGCCGGATTCGTTATTCAGTTGTGGCGTCACTTCCGCTTGCCTGCGAAAGCCGAGTAAAGACCGAATCGTCTTTACAACTTCTTGATACGGCGGCCACATCTTTTGACGGCATCTTGACTCGCTCATCTTTCTAATAAGTCGAAGTCAATTGAGGTTCGCCGTGAGCTATGCCTGATTGCGCAGGACGGCTCACCGTCATCGGCGACCTGCATTCCGCTCTACCTATGCGTGAGGTCATCATGCTGCTGTTCGCAGCCGTCGTTGTCGTCGGTCTGACGATCTACTTGACGATCGCCCTGATTCGTCCGGAGCTGTTTCTATGAGCTTCGATTTTTTTCAAATAACGCTGTTTGTTCTGTTGCTTGTCGCATGTGTGACGCCTTTGGGGCGATACATGTCACTGGTTTACTCGGGCCGCTTGAAGATCGGTGCGACTCACCTTGAGCCTATCGAGTTCGCTGCTTATCGGCGCGTCGGCATCGATCCCGATCGTGACATGAGTTGGCAAGAATACTCCGTAGCTGTTGCGTCGTTCAGCGTCGTATCGATCGTATTTGTTTATGCCGCCCAGCGACTCCAGCATCTACTGATGTTGAACCCGCAGTCCTTCACTTCAGTTTCCGCCGACTCGGCATTCAATACGGCAGTGAGCTTTGCGACCAACACGAACTGGCAAGGGTACGCGGGCGAATCGACGATGAGCTACCTGACTCAGATGTCGGTCCTGACCGTACAGAACTTTCTGTCGGCTGCGGTCGGGATGGCTGTTCTTATCGCACTGATACGCGGGGTCACTCGCAAACAGAGTCGAGGGATCGGGAACTTTTGGGTTGATCTCAATCGGGGGCTGCTCTTTGTTCTTTTACCGATGAGTTTCGTTTTGGCGCTGGCCTTGGTTTCTCAAGGCGTCGTGCAGACCTTTGCGGAATATCCGGTAGTTCATTCGGTCGAGTCGCGGAGCGGCTTGGACGAAGTTCGCAGTGAAACAAATCAGACACAGGCATCGCCAGAGCGCATTGCGGTAGGTCCCGTGGCATCGCAAGTTGCGATCAAGCAACTCGGTACAAACGGGGGTGGATTCTTCAATGCCAATTCTGCTCATCCATTTGAGAATCCGACACCGCTCAGCAACCTGCTTCAGGCGCTGGCCATCCTACTGTTGCCCGCGGCATTGTGCTTCACGTTCGGGGACATGATCGGTGACCGCAGGCAAGGCTGGATGCTGCTGTCGGTGATGATGATGATTTTCTTGCCACTATTGCTACTCGCGTATCAAGCTGAATCGAAACCGACTTCGCTACTCTCGGATGCCGGATCCGACGTCGCGCCGGAGAATAGAACTGCGGTCTCAAATATGGAGGGGAAGGAAGTCGCTTCGGCGTCGTGAACTCCGCCATATGGGCCGTGGCGACCACCGCGGCATCGAATGGTTCTGTAAATTCGATGCATGACTCCTATACCCCGCTGGGCGGCATGATTCTCATGTGGCTGATGCAACTCGGAGAAGTCATCTTCGGCGGAGTCGGGTCGGGTCTGTACGGCATGATCTCCTTTGCAGTTATCGCCGTGTTCATCGCGGGCCTGATGGTCGGACGTACACCGGAGTTGTGGTGTAAGAAGATCGAAGCTTTCGAAATGAAGATGGCAGCGCTGGTCGTCTTGTTGCCGAGCGCATGCGTTCTGATCGGGACAGCGATTGCAGTCAGTACTTCTGCCGGTCGAGTAGGAGTCTTAAACCCGGGCCCGCATGGTTTCAGTGAGATTTTGTACGCTTTTTCATCAGCGAGCAACAACAACGGCAGCGCGTTCGCAGGGCTTTCGGCGAATACGCCGTTTTACAACTGGTCGTTGTCGATCGCCATGTTGATCGGACGCTTCGGCGTCATCTTTCCGGTCCTCGCTATGGCCGGATCACTCGCCTCCAAAAAGATTGTACCGCCGAGTTCCGGAACGTTACCGACGCATACACCTTTGTTTGCTGTCATGCTGCCGGCGACCATTTTGCTTGTGGGAGCGCTCAGCTTCTTTCCGGCCCTTGCTTTGGGACCGATCGTCGAGCATCTGTCGCTCGTCTTCCGCTAAACAATCAAGCCAATCGTCAAGAGATCATGAACAAGATTCATACGGCTCCTTGGTCTTCCATCATCCGTGAAGCACTCGCCGCATCGCTGCTCAAACTCGACCCTCGCGTTCAACTTCGCAATCCCGTCATGTTCTGCGTTTACGTCGGCAGCATGATGACGGCGATCATCGCTTTACAGTGTTTGTTCGGGTGCACTGCAGAACCCACTTCGTTTGTCTGCGGCATCACTATCTGGTTATGGTTCACCGTTCTGTTCGCCAATTTTGCAGAGGCAATCGCCGAGGGGCAAGGCAAAGCGCAAGCCGATTCGCTACGACGATCTCGCACGACAGTTTCCGCATTCAGGCTGGACGTGATCCCCGATTCCTTGACAGCACAAGGTGCAAGCCAAGATGCGGACGGCGCAAGTCGAACGGCGATCGTTCGCGAGTTGAAGACGACAGAAACCGCGGCCTCGCATTTGGCTCTGAATGATCTGTTGCTTGTCCAAGCGGGACAATTTATTCCGACCGATGGTGAAGTCATCGTCGGTGTGGCGACAGTCGACGAGAGTGCCGTCACGGGCGAAAGCGCGCCTGTGGTACGTGAAAGCGGTGGGGATCGCAACGCGGTTACGGGAGGGACTCGAGTTCTTTCCGACTGGCTGATCATTCGAGTCACGGCACTGCCCGGTCAGAGCTTTCTTGATCGCATGATCTCTATGGTGGAAGGAGCGCGGCGTCAGAAGACTCCGAACGAATTGGCGCTGGCCATTCTCCTGGCTGCACTGACTCTGATCTTTCTGTTGGTCACTGCAGTGCTGCTTCCCTATTCATCGTACGGCGCGGAGATCAGCGGTCGCGGATCAGCCATCTCGCTTACCGTCCTCATCGCCCTCTTCGTTTGTCTCGCGCCGACGACGATCGGTGCATTGCTCTCGGCTGTCGGCATCGCGGGCATCAATCGTCTCAGTCGATCGAATGTGGTTGCCATGTCAGGCCGAGCCGTCGAAGCGGCAGGCGATGTCGATGTTTTGCTGTTGGATAAAACGGGAACAATCACGCTGGGGAATCGACAGGCAGCCAAGTTCGTGCCCGCGCCCGGTCGCTCAGAGCAAGAGCTCGCAGAAGCCGCTCACTTGGCATCCCTCGCGGACGAGACGGCGGAGGGGCGCAGCATTGCCGTGCTTGCCAAGCATCGTTTCGGTCTCCGCGGAATCGAGTTGAACGGTGAAGACGCAGAGTTCGTTCCGTTTTCAGCGAGGACTCGCATGAGCGGCGTCAACATCGGCGGACATGAGATCCGTAAAGGGGCCGCCGACACAGTTGAGAAGCTGGTCGTCGCGCGAGGTCGCGTCTTCCCGATCGAAATCAAGACGGCGGTCGAAACGATTGCGAAGTCGGGCGGCACACCGCTCGTCGTATGCCGCGATGCGCAAAGTAATGGGCGCGATAGAGCTCAAAGACATAGTGAAAGGTGGAATCAAGGAACGCTTTGCCGAACTGCGCAGGATGGGGATCAAGACCGTCATGATCACCGGTGACAATCCGATCACTGCAGCGGCCATCGCCGCTGAAGCGGGTGTCGATGACTTTCTGGCCGAGGCCACGCCGGAGGCCAAGCTGGCTCTGATTCGACAATATCAAGAAGGGGGAAGGCTGGTGGCCATGACCGGCGACGGCACCAACGATGCTCCCGCACTCGCTCAAGCCGACGTGGCGGTGGCGATGAACACGGGAACGCAAGCCGCGAAAGAGGCCGGCAACATGGTCGATTTGGACTCCAATCCGACCAAGCTGATCGAGATCGTCAATATCGGCAAGCAGCTCCTGATGACTCGCGGTGCACTTACGACATTCAGTATTGCCAATGACGTGGCTAAGTACTTCGCGATCCTTCCCGCGGCCTTCGCATCGACCTATCCGGAGCTCAGGTGCCTCGACCTCATGCGATTGCATTCTCCGTCCGGCGCCATTCTCTCTGCCGTGATCTTTAATGCGCTGATCATCATCGCGCTGGTTCCGCTCGCGCTGCGCGGAGTCACATACCGGCCGATCGGAGCGGCTCAACTGCTGCGCCGCAACTTGCTCATCTACGGTCTAGGCGGCCTGATCGTCCCCTTCATTGGAATCAAACTGATCGACATCTTCCTGCAACTTCTCGAAACAACAACTTAACTATTGCTGTTTGCGTCCTCGTACTCCCAAGCACCATTCCCATAGTCTTGTTGCAAAACTGAAGGCATTTACCTGGATGAGTCATTCGCTTTTTTCCAAAGTGAACAGCCGTGAAACGTCGTCAGCTCTTAGCTGCGGGCGTGAGCCCGCAGTTTGCATGAATCTAATTTCGAAAAGCCGCGAAGCGGCGGTAGCAATGGATCGCGCCGACAGAAGGTTGCTGACGCCGCTACGCGGCTCTGTGGTGAGGTCCGATTTATGCGAGCCATGGGCTCGCGCCCATGGCTACGTGCTGATGTCGCTACGCGATGCTAGTCAGTTTGTTCTTCCTCTCACAATTGTATTTGAACTCCCATGAGCTCTCCCGCAACACATCTCGTGCATTCCACTGGCCGATCCATCGTGGTACTCTTTGCTGCGACGTTACTGACCGGTGTGATCTATCCATTGGCCGTTACTCTGGCGGCTCGATCTTTTTTTCCTGATCAAGCCCAAGGGAGTCTGATCGTACGCGACGGCCAAGTCATCGGATCCGCGTTGATCGGGCAATCGTTTCGCCGGCCGGAGTATTTCTGGGGGAGGCCATCTGCGACGGCACCTTTTCCTTACAACGCAGCGGCTTCGGGTGGTTCGAATCTCGGGCCGAGCAATCCGCTGTTGGTCGTGCATGTGCGTCAGCGATTGAACGAATTGGAAGCGGCGGGCACATCGGTGGAACGAATTCCGGTCGATCTCGTGACTGCATCCGCCAGCGGGCTCGATCCGCACATTTCGCCTGAGGCGGCGGAAGTTCAAGTGTCGCGTGTAGCGAGCAGGCGGGGCATCAGCGAAGATGAAGTTCGGCGGCTGGTCGCTGCGCATACTGAAGGAAGACAGTTCGGAGTATTGGGTGAGCCCCGCGTGAATGTGCTCAAGCTTAATCTGGCACTGGATGCCGCCGCTTCAGTAACGGAGTCGTCGAAGTAGTCATCCATTCTTTAGTCGCATCAATGGAGAGTTCTCGAAATGCGTTTCTTGCAATGAACGAAGATCGCCCTGACCCAGAGCAACTCTTGGCCGAAGTGAAGCGGTCGGAAGAGGCCGGCCGTCGTGGACGACTGAAGATCTTCTTGGGCTATGCGGCCGGCGTCGGCAAAACGTATGCCATGTTAGAGGCGGCCCGGCGCATGAAGTCTGTCGGGCGCGACGTAGTATTGGGATACATCGAACCGCACGCGCGACCCGAAACGGCCGAACTCACTCGCGGGTTTGAATCCATTGCTCCCATCGAGCTCGTGCATCGCGGAACACCCGAACATCGGGGAACAAAGGTACGCGAATTCGATGTCGATGCCGCTGCTGCTCGACACGCGGAACTTCTGTTAGTGGATGAACTGGCACATTCGAATGCCGCAGGATGTCGGCATGCCAAGCGTTGGCAGGATATCGACGACATACTAACGACCGGCACAGACGTCTGGACGACGTTGAATGTGCAGCATATCGAGAGCTTGAACGATGTCGTATCGCAAGTGACGGGTGTCACCGTGCGCGAGACAATTCCGGATTCGGTGTTCGAGCAAGCCGATGAGATCGAACTGGTTGACATTGCTCCCGAAGAACTGATCGTGCGCCTGCAACAAGGAAAGATCTACGCCAGCGATCAGGCGCTCCGCGCGCTGGACGGATTCTTTCAACGATCGAATCTGCATGCGCTGCGAGAATTGTCGCTGCGAGAGGCGGCTCGTCGAATCCACACTGATGTCGAAGATTCGCGTCGTCGCCGTCGTGTCTCCGAGCCTTGGAGTACTGGTGAAAGGTTGATGGTCTGTGTCGGTCCCAGCCCGACGACGGCGCGAGTCATTCGAGCCGCGAAGCGGATGGCCGATGCGCTCGATGCTCCGTGGCTGGCGGTCTCCGTGGAAACCACTCGCAGTTCGACAAGTGCCGCAGCGGTGAAAGCGGTGCTCGATCACTTTCGCATCGCCGAGCGATTGGGGGCGGAAACGATCACGCTCTACGGAGAAGATGTAGCGGCGGAACTTGTCCGGTTCGCCGAGGAACGCAATGTCACGCGTCTGATCATCGGCAAAACGGCGGAGTCACACATCAGTCGAATCTTTCGTTGTGGTCTGGTCGATCGATTGTTGAAACTCAGCGGCGATGTGGATGTGTTTGTTATCCAAGGCGCTGCGGAACCGACAGGGGTTGCGGACCGTCCGCAGGCAGAGCTGCGCTTCGATGTTCGAGCCTTCACGGCGGTGAGTTTGATCATAGCCGTCTGCGCATCGGTTGCCGCAGCTCTTCGCGGCTTGAAAGTGGCTGATGCGGAAGCCAATACGGCGATGATCTTCTTGGCGGGCACAGCCGTTGTCGCTTATCACTTCGGTCGCATGACTGCAGTTCTGGCCTGCGTCGCTGCGGTATTGACCTTCGACTTCTTCTTCGTACCGCCCTATTTCACATTCGCGGTGTCCGACGCACAGTATCTCGTAACCTTTTTCGTCATGCTCATCATCGGAGTCGGTATCAGTTCTTTGACGTCACGATTGCGCAGTCAGATCCAGACGACGCAGCAGCGCGAGCAGCGGACGGCGGCACTGCATGCGCTCAGCAAACAATTGAGCTCGCTGTACGGTCGAGTCTTCTTGTGCAATGCGGCTGCGGCGAAGATGGCCGAGATAACCGGAACCGATGTGATCGTCTATCTGCTGGATGAAAATGGACAAGCGAAGCCGGCGACGGACGGCAATCCGGCTCTCATCAACCATCCGCTCAGTCGCGGTACGGCACAGTGGGTGGCGGAGCACGGACAAGCGGCAGGCAGCGGAACCGATACCCTACCGTCCGCACCTGCACTGTTTCTGCCGCTCTCCGGTTCTCAGACGCAGCTCGGAGCCGTTGCCGTCCAAATGTCGGATGCCAATGCATCGCTCGGCGCACCTGATCAGCGCCATCTGTTAGAGGCTTGCTGCGGACAACTCGCATTGGCACTGGAGCGCGATCAACTCGTGATCGAGGCCTCCGAGGCGCGGATCGAAGCGGAGGCTGAGCACATGCGGAGTTCTCTGTTGAGCAGTGTGTCGCATGATCTGCGGACGCCGCTCTCTGCCATCGCCGGTGCTGCAAGCAGTCTGCTCGATGCTCAGACGCTTTCTTCCGAAACTCGCCGCGAATTGCTGGAAGGTATCGCGCACGAAACCGCTCGCTTGAATCGGCTCTTGGAAAACCTTCTGCAGATGACCAAACTGGATGCCGGACGGCCCTCACTGAATAAACAGTGGCATGTCATCGACGAACTGGTCGGCGTGGCGCTCAAGCAGACTCAGTCGCTGCTCAAAGACCATCAAGTAAGCGTGGACTTACCGAGCGATTTTCCGCTCCTGTTTGTCGACGGGTTACTTATAGAACAACTGATTGTGAATCTGCTTGAGAACGCGGCCGTGCATACACCAGCAGGTACGCAAGTGACGATTTCGGCCGTTGCCTCGCCGCAGTATTGGCAGTTGCATGTCTCCGACAACGGTCCCGGTATTCCCGAAAGATTAGAGTCCAAGGTCTTCGAAAAATTCTTTCGAGCCGTCGCCGTCCCCGACAGTGTTCGAGGCAGTGGACTCGGATTGGCGATTTGCAAAGCGGTTGCACAGAGCCATGATGGTAGACTGAGCGTCGTCCGCTGTCCGGCCGGAGGCGCGGAGTTCATATTGACGATTCCGATCACGAATCCTGCCCCGTTCGTACCGCATGCCATTTGAATGAATTATCGTGTGCATGGACGATTTGAGATGCACGCCGATAGGAGTTCGTAAATCAACGTGAATCGCTCTATAGCATGAGTGGCGACCAAGGACCTTTGGTTCTGATTATCGAGGACGAAGCTCCGATCCGCAGATTCTTGAACGCTGCGCTGACCGATAACGGCTATCGAGTCAATGAAGCGGCATCGGGGGCCGAGGGACGGCGTGTGGCTTGCGAGCAAGTGCCCGATTTGGTGATTCTCGATCTCGGACTTCCCGATACGGACGGTAAGACATTTTTGCGCGAGCTGCGAGAGTGGTATCGTGCACCGATTTTGATTCTTTCAGCTCGTGATCAAGAGCATGAAAAAATAGCAGCACTCGACAGCGGTGCCGATGACTATGTCACCAAACCGTTCGGGACCGGCGAACTCACGGCTCGCATTCGCACGTTGCTCCGCCGCTGTATCGAATCGGAAACAGCCGATATGGAAGTCGAGTTCGGAGAGGTGCGAGTTCATTTGGGAAATCGAACGGTTGAAAGACTCGGCGTCATAGTGCACTTAACGCCGCTTGAGTACAAACTGCTGACAGTTCTCATTCGCCATCCCGATAAAGTGTTGACCCACCGCTTCTTGCTTCGCGAAGTATGGGGACCGAGCGATGCGGCTGAATCGCATTACGTGCGTGTCTATGTCGCGGCTCTGCGTCGCAAGCTTGAAAGTGAACCGGCGCGGCCGAAGTTTATTCTCACGGAACCGGGCATCGGCTATCGATTTACAACAGGTCGTGATTAAAGGTCGACATCTGCATCAAAGTCGCCTCTTGCTCCAGCAAAAGGGCGAGTGAGAGCTTCAACATAAAAAATGATTTTGTATCAGAATCATGACATCGATGAACTGGAATAAGCCCTGGAAAGGGGTTGGTGTCGGATACTAAAGACGCCCTTTCGCGAGAGCGAAAGGCGACATTGAGCTAACAGGCGTCTTTGCAAAAAGTCGCCTTTTGCTCCGGCAAAAGGGCGTGCGAGAGATTCAGCATATAAATCGAGTCAGTACCGGCATCATGACTTCGATGAACTTGGATTCGTGCTTTGAAGGAGTTGGTGTTGGAGTATCAAAAGGCGCCCTTTCGCGGGAGCGAAAGGCGACATTACGAGACAGGCGACGTTTCTTAAAACCGAAGGGTTTGAATTATGCCTTGGTGAAGGCCTCGATGTGCGTCTCTCGCATTTTGATTCCGTCGTAGACGAAGCACGGCGGATCGTCGTACTTCAGTAACCTGATACCGGTCAAATCCGAGGCGGCGATCAACTGTACGATGTCGTCTTTCGCCGGAACATACTGAATCGGTGCACCTTTACCAGGCAACTGCGGATCGCTATGCGATTTATCACCCGAGAGGATTCGGATCAGTAAGCGTCCCT
>JAXMBQ010000040.1:0-60374 GCA_046349815.1 Pirellulales bacterium
GATCACAGAAAGACCGATCCGATTCATCGATACTGCCGGCATCGGTTGGGAAGAGGAACTCGAACCTGATGGAGAGAGCCGCCGAAATCCCGGCGAATGCAAATTGGTGTTGCATTTGATCGAACAGTTGGTCGCCGCAGGACTTCATCCGCTCGACATCGCCGTCATTGCTCCTTACGCCGCGCAAGTCCGGCTCATTCGCGAACGATCAACATTCGCGGGCTTAGAGATCGACACGGTCGACGGATTTCAAGGTCGTGAAAAGGAAGCGGTGATCATTTCGCTCGTGCGATCCAATACCACCGGCGAGATCGGCTTCTTAGCCGATGCCAGACGCATGAATGTCGCGCTCACTCGCGCCAAAAGAAAATTGATCGTGATCGGCGACAGCGCCACTCTTGGAGGGAACAAATTCTTTCTTGAGTTGCTCGAATACTTCGAGCAGATGCAAAGTTACGGAACCGCTTGGGAATGGAACCTTGAATAATCGAAGCCAAGAGACGATCCAGATTGAATAACAGTCCTGAAGTCGTACTCGTACTCGTACTCGTATTTGGATTTGGATTTGGATTTGGATTCGGATTTGGATTCGGATTTGATTACGAGTGCAAATACAACCCACAATTTAATCATGCACATATCTTAAATCTTAAATTTTCAATCTCAAATTCTCAAACCGCTCATTTGCAATTTAATATTTAAGATTCCGCATACGGCACTCCTTACACCTTACCGCTTACTCCTTCCCAATGCTCGACGTATCCATAGTTCTCGTTCTTCTTTACCTTGTCACAATCCTATCGATTGCGACGCGGCGATGGACGATTCCGTACCCCACGATCATGGTTTTGACGGGCTTGGGAATCGCATTGACTCCCGGTTTACCGGCCGTGCAATTAACGCCGGAAGTGGTCTTTCTCACCTTTCTTCCGCCGCTGCTTTACGGGGCAGCCTGGAACACGCCCTGGCGTAGTTTCGTCGAGAACATCCGCCCTATCTCGTTTCTGGCTTTCGGCCTGGTATTGATCACCACCGTAATGGTAGGTCTGGTCACAAAATGGATCGTACCGGACATTCCGTGGGCAGCCGCCTTTGCACTGGGCGCGATCGTGTCACCGCCTGATGCTGTGGCTGCCACGTCGCTTACTCGCTCCATGCCCATACCCAGAAGGATCGTAGTCATTCTGGAAGGGGAAAGCTTATTGAACGACGCAACGGGGTTAGTGGCTTATCGCATGGCGGTCGCAGCCGTAACAACCGGTGCTTTCTCGCTCTCTGAATCCATGTTCGTTTTTGTCGTGGCTTCGATCGGTGGATTGGTGATCGGACTGATCGGCGGTTGGCTGGCTGTGCGTCTCCATCGTCATCTCGACGACCCGCTCAGCGAAACGACGCTCACGTTACTGACACCTTATGCCGATCATTTACCGTGCGAAGCCATTCACGTGTCCGGTGTATTGGCCGTAGTCGCTTGCGGTCTTTATGTCAGTCAGCGTTCGGACTGGTTGTTCTCTTCGGCAACACGACTGCATGCCGGCGCAGTATGGGGCAGCGTGTTGTTTGTACTCAACGGCCTAACGTTTATCTTCATCGGACTCGGACTGCGCGAGGTCATGCATGATCTGAAGGAAGATCCGATCTGGTGGAATCTCGGCGTCGGTGTCGCGGTATTGTTAACCGTCATCGGAGTCAGGATCGCGTGGGTTTTTCCGGCCGCCTACATGCCGCGGCGCCTTATCCGTGCAGCCGCCAACTCGCGCAATGTTCCGCCTTGGCAACATATATGGCTGATCAGTTGGACAGGAATGCGAGGCGTCGTTTCACTCGCCGCAGCACTTGCCCTACCGCTCGACTTTCCCTATCGCAGTTTGATTCTGTTCGTAGTTTTCATCGTTATCCTGGGAACCCTCGTCCTGCAAAGTCTGTCTCTGCCTTGGATGATTCGTCGCATGGGCGTCGGACGCGATGGTCGATCGCGAGTGGAACAAGAGATAGACGCGCGACTCGCAATCCTAGCCGCGGCAAACATGTATCTCGACAGCCATGGAAACGGCAGCGAAGTCGGCCGTCGCGACCTGCAGTACCTACGAGCCCACTTTGAAACACAAGCGGCTCGAATCGTCGAGCGACTGGAGTTGCAACTCGAGGATATCGACTTCGAGAGCGAAGTCCGCTCGCATTCCCCGAAATGCCAGAGCCTTTACCTGCGCACGTTGTCGGCTCAACGCTCTCGGCTGAAAGAATTGGAACATGCAGAACTGATCGATGATGAAGTGCATGCCAAGCTAAGGCACGAGATCGATCTCGAAGAAACGCGACTGAAATCCTCTGCGACGCTCCACGCTTAAGTCGACGGCTGTTTACGCGGCGCGTCGAGCGGATGTGCGGCGATAGAGTCGGCTGTTGCCCGACTTGCCGGCTTCGTCCACAACCCCGCAGTGCATCAAGCAATAGGCCACCTTTTGCGCGAACCAGCGAGGCCTGCCGATTTGTTCCGCCAACATACCGCTGTCGAACTGCTTCGGCAATTTCAGCTTCGGCATCAAACGATACAGGTCCGTCGATCGCTTCAACGACACCGTTTCGATGATGTCCAGGAGACGCTGTTCTTCGATAATGTAATTCTTGCGGCGAAATCGATGCTTGAGCTTCGGAGTTCGGATCTCCTCGGCGTCAACTAAGACGACATCCAGCGCCAAGCGTGGATGCGGAAAGAGCTTGGCGAAGTGTACGAGGTCCATGAATACATCCATCACCTCCCCTCGCTTCGGGCTCATCCTCCGACGCAGTGGCAGCATCGTGTCCGCATCCAAAGTCACGATCCACTTACGAGCAATAATCGGCTTGACAATACGTAGCCGGTACTGCTCTTCGGACGCCAGCAGTTTGCGAGTCTTATCGCGTAGCGCCCCCAGCGAAGCATGCTGGATCTCGATCAGCTCGCCGTTCTTCGCCACTGCATCGATCCGATACGATCCGACCGTGACCTCCGTCTGATCCGCCGTCGATGCGTAAGCCTGTTTAAGTTGATAATGAAGCTGGGTTTCCATACCCTGATCGCCCTAATAAAACACCATCATTGCGAGTTTGTTTCGCGTTTCGCGTTTTGTGATCTGTGATCTGTGATCTGTGATCTGTGATCTGTGATCTTTGATCTTTGAATACGAGCACGACGAGGAAGTCACAAATTCACAATTCGCAAATTGGACTTAGCGTTATCCCCCTCTATCTCAAATCTCAGATCTTAAATCTCAAATCTAATATTTAAGATTTAACATTTCAAATCTCCCACTAGCCACTAGCCACTAGCCACTAGCCACTAGCCACTAGCCTCTAGCCTCTAGCCTCTAGCCTCTAGCCTCCTAGCCTCTAGCCTCTAGCCTCTAGCCTCTAGCCTCTAGCCTCTTCCTCCGACGGATACATTTCGTCTCGGCTCCTAAGCTGATAGAACAAGGCCCGCTTCTGATCAGGCAACGAGTAATCAAAGCCGAGGTTCTTCATAAAGCTTTCCGACGAACTGATCGCCATGACTTCCATGACTCCTCGCTCGCGTGCAAGTTCAACGCAGTGACGGACCAAACTGCTGCCGATGCCGTGCCCTTGATATCCGTCTGCAACCGCCAAACATTGAATCTCCGCCAGCTTGCGGGAGTAAATCTCGACGGCGGCGAATCCGATCAGTTTTCCATCCATCTCCGCCAAAAAGCCGCTGGGGACAAGTGCTTCCATTTCGGCTCGCGTGCGATTCAGCAACTTCTTCTGCTGAACCCATGGACGCAACAGTCCGTTCACGGCGTCGACGTCGTCTACCGTACCCCGACGAAAGCGGCACGTAGCGGGCGGAATGTGGCTGTGCGGGTCGGACGACAAGGACGGTTCTGACAATTCACTGCACCTCGATGATAAAAAGAGAGTCCCACGTTCGGCGACTCAGACTAACAAGCGTATCGTTCGAAGAATCTTCGGTATAGCTCGGTTCCGGCGGACAATTGTTCAAGCGTTACGAATTCGTCCGGCCGGTGAGCTTGTTGGATGCTGCCGGGGCCGAGCACGATTAGATTGCGGACTTCGGTGAACCAACATCCATCGGTTGCATAACTGACCGTTTTCGCTCGCCCGCTCATCCCCGATTCGCTGGCTGCCAGTTCGATCGCTTCATGCACAAAGCGGCTGCCCTGCGGCGTACAGACTGGGGATAGCGTCGAGGGGGATCGGATCTCCAAACCCATTTCGCTTGCTCGACGACAGATCTCGTCTGCCAGCGATTGCCAAGGAGTGTTCGGCATGAGTCGCAGAAAGATCGTGCACGTCGCGTTCTCGACGGTGATGTTCGCCGCTGTCGGTTGATTTTTAATGACCATATTCATCGACATCGTCGGGGGATCGAAGTCAGAATTCATCATCGCAGGATCGGATTCCGTTCGCGTTTTCACTTCGTGCAGGAAGCTGAGAAACGGAATCAAATGCCAGTTCGCGTTGATGCCTTCCGCGGTACTGCTATGAGCTGCTCGACCTCGAGCGGTGACGTGCAAGTACCAACCACCTTTATGTGCATGAACTATGCTTAGTTCCGTCGGTTCGCCGATGATGCCGACCCCGTTCTCTTCGACTAAGCGGCGATACAGCTTGGACTTCTCTGCTACCAAGCGAGCACCGTGCATGCCGTGTTCTTCGTCGCTGGTGACGACAAACGTGATGGGTGCGGTTTGGTTTTCGACCGGAATCTGAGAAAGGGCTGCCAGCGCTGCGGCTGCCGATCCTTTCATGTCACAGGCGCCGCGCCCCCACAGCTTGCCGTCGGACACAACCGCATCAAATGGACCGCCCGCTGCTGCGTTCCAACCGTCCACGGGTACGACATCGTTATGACAAAAGTAGGCAATGCCTCCGCGCCCCGGTCCGCGCCGCCCGACGAGCGACACTTTCTTCTCTCCGAGCGGGTCGATCATCTCCAATTGTTCCACTTCGAAACCGATCGACTCCATCCGCTCGCGCATGACGGCGGCGATCGGCGTGGATCGGAAGCTGACCGAGTCCACTGCCACAGCTCGCGCGCTTATTTCCACTACATCCAAGTTGCGTTCCCTTATGCCCCAATCGCCCGACGACCATCGGCAATGCACCGATTCAAAGTAAAAAGTATTGTCAACTCAAGCAGCAAAGTGTCAAAGCCCGCTCTGACCGGTCTACGGTTCGGACTAGACAGTTCGCCTTTGCCCCGTTCTGATTTCAATGGACAAGCTAAACCACTCTCGGGTTCCGGAAACGACGGTATCTTCGAAAGCGTTTTGAGGAAAGATGATTCCAGATATCGAAAGGACGATTGTAGCGCTCGGCAGCGCACCGCAACCGGCTCGACGAGCGGTCGTGCGCCTCAGCGGCCCGAACGTCCGTGCGATTCTGAGCCGCGTTTTGCATACTCCGGATGCATTGAGCGCGAAACGTCCGACCACTTTCCGTAGTTTTGTTTCCATCGACTCCGATCTCCCTCCCCTTCAGGTCAGCATTCTCTATTGGCCTGATTCACGCAGTTACACAGGCCAACCTTCTGCGGAAATCCACATGAGCGGCTGTTTGCCGTTGGCCGAACAGCTCATCCAACGGCTGGCCGAGCAGGGTGCCGAGCCGGCGGCGCGAGGCGAGTTCACTTTACGTGCGTTTCTCGCCGGCAAGCTCGACCTGGCACAGGCAGAAGGTGTACTGGGAGTCATCGAAGCGGATTCCGCGGACGAATTGCAAGTCGCACTGAAGCAGCTCGGCGGTAATTTAGCCCCGCAAGTTCGGCCGCTGCGCGATGCGCTCGTCGACCTGCTCGCTCACCTAGAAGCCGGGCTGGACTTCGTTGAAGAGGACATCGAGTTCATCAGTGCCGGAGAGATCGATCAGCAACTCAGCCGACTTCAACTGGACCTTCAAGCATTCGAGCACCGCCTCAACTTGAGATCCGAATCACTCACCTTGCCGAGCATTGTTCTCGTCGGTGAACCGAACGCGGGCAAGAGTTCGCTGATGAACGCGATCGCCGGTTGCGATGCAGCCATCGTTTCGGATGAGGCCGGCACCACCAGAGACTTTCTCAGTGCAAGAGTCTTTATCGACGGGCGTTCCGTGGAACTGATCGATACCGCCGGTGCAGAGAGTATCCATGAGAATACGCCCCGCGGTTTGGCTCAGCATCAGCTTGAGCGCTGCATTGCCACAGCCGCAGTGTGCAGTCTGTGTATTGAAGCTCAAGCGGTGCTCGACGGACGCCCGCCCAGTGAGTCCTTTGCCGACCTTCCCTTTTCAGACTCTGCGATCTTAGTGGCGATAACGAAAGCGGATCTGCTGGACGCCGCGGCATCTGCGGAGCTGCATCGGCTCTTACCCGACTACTGCGAATTACTAAGCCGCAGACTGCAGTGCAACGACGTGCCGAGGGTGATCTTAACGAGTTCTATTACTCGCGATGGACTCGATGTCTGGACGCAGTGCGTCGCAAACTTGATCGAGGCCAAGTCAGATAAACCGACCTTAGTGAGACATACAGCCGTTCGATGCAGATCAGCCGTGTCGCGAGCTTTGGAAGGAATCGAACGATCTCTTGAGCTCAATCAACTCGGTGGCGGCGAAGAGCTTATCGCAGGCGAACTGCGCATCGTCCTTGATGAACTCTCTTCGATCATCGGAGAAGTCCACAGCGATGACATCTTAGGTGAGATCTTCGGACGCTTCTGCATCCGGAAAGTAAGTCGCGGCTCAGCTTGGCCGTGAAAAGGTCGACCAATAGACACAGACTTTCGTCATAAATCGTCGGCTGCGAACTGGCTCGCGGCCCGGCAACGTTCAACACGCGAATTTGTGAGTCGATCAGCCAGCGACGAATCTCGCCCACGTCTGCATCTTGATCGAGCCGCACTCGCATCAACGGTTTACCGTGATGCTTTGCCAAGCGATTCGTAAGCAACGTCCCCGACTGCAGTCGATCTCGATATACGATCAGCGTGCCGTCGGAATCCATGACATTGCGTTCCGTTCGAGCCGCATAGTCCGGCGAATCCGATTCGCTCATCCCATACATCGCCGGAATCGGGCCATCTTCCGCCAGAAGTCCTTTGGGACACCAACCTCCGTGAGCAATATCGAGCTGAATAGCGGCGTCCAGCGCCGCTCGATCCACTCCGGTCTGCCCACCGGAGACAATCTTGATCACAGGACAACCGCTGAACTTTTCGGGCGAGCGAGCGTTCATCGTCAGACCAACGTGCGACCGATTTCAAAGATCTCTTCGGCATCCAAATAGAGATCATTGCGAGTGAATAGAGTCTTAACGGCTTCGCGATGAATCTTCATCTTCAAACCGCCGACGCCGATTGCTCCGTAATCCGTTCGACTACCGCGAGTGACCGCCTTGTCCATTACTTCGATCCCGGCGATCCCGGCGGGCGGAACTGCATTGAGATCAATCGCAGTCCGGAGCTTTGCCGCGCCGGCCAGTGCGTCCGCATCCAGCAACTGAACTCCTGCCGCACCGCAACTAATTAATACTTCGACGTTGCGCAGCGCAGCCGCTGTAGCTTCGGAGTTCGAGAGCCCGAGGGACTGGAGTTTGCCTCTCCCTGCAACAGCGGCATGCGAAGCGATTTGCGTAGCGGCATCGGCGGCGCGACTTGCATCGCGAGACGCAACGGTTACGGAAGCATTTTGCCCCAGCAAAAGACGGGCGACTCTCAGACCGACCGGACCCGTTCCGCCGAGGACCAAACATTCTGCACCGTTTAAGGAAACGTGCTTAGCCGCACACAACACCGCAGCGGCGGCCGTTGTGTTGGAACCGTTGCAGTCGAGCATGACGGAGCAACGAATCGGGCCGAAAAAAGTCTGACGGATCTCCGCCGCCACAGCCTCTCCCAGCGCGACGTTGGAACCGCCTACAAACAGCGCAGTACTTTTCAGATCCTTCGGACCGCGAGTGAACATTGCGCCATGGACCAAGCTTCTCGCGTTCGTCACCTCTACGTTGGCATACTGCAACAACTTATCAACGCCCGCATCGATCGCGACTACCGCATCAAATACGCTCGATTGAGAATCGGTATCGAGCTGAACCAAGATGCGCTGCAATTCAGACATAACGACTCCACGATCAATGAACGGTTAATCGAAATCACACGGACCGACGCTTGAAGATGTTCACAGAGCGAGAGGATCGGTGTAATTCAATGGAACTTTTCCGATTGTCAAATCCAGAAAGCAAACAAGGCGTGCCGAATGACACGCCTGTTGCATTTTGATTTCGCCGCCGATGAACCGGCGGCTAAGACTAAGCTGGAATTAGAAGCCCTTGAACGGGTGCTCTACCGAGTCCTTCTGTGCGACCATTTCGGCAGCGGTCGGCAGACCCTTCATCGCGTTGTGGATGGCGAGCTTGGTGGCTTCGTAGTTGTAGTTGTAGATCTTGGCATTGTCTTCAGCGGCCGGGTGAATGAACACGCCGCAGACGATGACCAGGTTTTCAGCTTGATCAGCAGGAATCACGCCGGCTGCAACCGAATCAGCCACTGCCTTGGCGACGGCGAACTGAGCCGGGCCGAACATCTGGACTGCTTGCTTCATGCCCTTGATCGTGACCTTGGTGATCATGACCGTCGCCGGCTTGACAGCAACGTTCGGAGCGAGCACAGCCAACAGGTTGGTGTGACCTGCGTTCTGACTGGCGAGCGCATTGGCGAAAGCCACGCCGACAGGACCCGACTTGTCGCCGATCAGCAAGTCGATGTGAGCAATTTCGTTACCTTCACCAGCCAAACCTTCACCGACAAACATCGACATGTGGGGGTTCCTTCAGAGGAGTGAAAAAAGTGCGGAATCTTCATCGCAGCGAAGAGGGTAACAAAGCGTCGCGCAATTGCAAGCCGCGGAGGTCGCCACCGGTACAATCGACCACACGCGGCTCCCCTGCCCCGAGCGATTGTAGGGTTCAGCTAAAGTGAAAAGGCGGAATAGAACACCCGCGACGGGTAAAGAGGGGAAATCCGAGCGACATCTAACAGTCGTTTTGCTCGAAAAAGCTTGGAACCGCCGACACATTTGTGTATGCTGAATCCAGTTTCTTGGATGACGAGCGGCCCAATCTGCGCGCCCATTGAGCTTTTAAGAGCATCAATCGGCAGGAGAAACTTCGGGAAGTGAGGCGCCCGAAGGGTTGTTGGCTCATCAAGAAATGATTCGGAACGGAGGGGTTTAGGCATACTTTTCTAAGGGACTCTTGTAATGCGTATTCGTTTTTCTTCCCTAATGGCGTCATGCGCCGCAGCATTTTTCATCGCTGCTCCGCTATTTTCCGCCGAGCCAAGCAAGCGCAAGGCCGCGGCAAATGAAAACCTGGAAACGGTTGAGATGTTCCAGGGCATCAAAGAAGGCAAGATCGACGTCCAGTTGATCCCGCGCGATTCCTCAGTCGCGACCGTCGTCATCAATAACAAGAGCGACAAGCCGCTCAATATCAAGCTTCCTGACACCTTCGCCGGTGTTCCCGTCATGCGCCAATTCGGCGGCATGGGAATGGGTGGCGGCATGGGTGGTATGGGCGGCGGCATGGGAGGCATGGGCGGTGGTATGGGTGGCATGGGAGGCATGGGAGGCATGGGCGGTGGCATGGGTGGCATGGGCGGCGGCCAAGGGATGGGCGGCGGCATGGGAGGCATGGGTGGCGGCGGAATGGGAGGCATGGGAGGCATGGGCGGCGGAGGAATGGGCGGTATGGGTGGCGGTGGAATGGGCGGCATGGGCGGCGGCATGATGGGCGGCGGCGGTATGTTCCGCGTTGCACCCGACAAGCCCGGCAAGCTCGTCGTTCCCTGCGTTTGCCTGGAACACGGCAAGATGGAACCCAACTCTCGTATGAAGTACACAGTTATTCCGCTGGACAATCTCAACAGCGATCCGCGCGTAGCTTCCGTCTGCAAGATGCTAGGCTACGGCAAAGTTCAACAAAACACGGCTCAAGCCGTCGCATGGCACTTCACGGACGGCTTGACTTTCGAACAACTCGCTCACAAGAACCGCGTTGAGTCGAAGTACACCGGAACGATTTCTTGGTTCCAACCTGTGGAACTGGAAGCAGCCATGCAATTGGTTACTTCGATCGAAGTCGATCAAGCTCAAACAACATCGGGTGCCTCCAAGTCCGATGCGTCCGGCGAATCGAGCAGCCAAAACCCACTGCCCGTTTCCGCTAAGTAGTTTCCGATCAGTTTGACCGCTCGCTTCAAGGCGGTCGATCATTGCAAGATTCCAATTGAACAACGGCTCGCGTGATGCTTGTCACCATGCGAGCTGTTTTCGTTTATGCGTTGCCGACGAGCCGGCTCGACTTACGGAGTAGGAATTATGGAAAGCGACGAACCGCCTCGAAACACTCCGTGGGAACGCAGCTCAGATATCCTTTCCCGCGTTCTCGCAACTGTGGTGATGATGGTTCTGCCAGGAGCTGCGGGTGCGTGGCTCGACGACAAACTGAAGTTCGGGATCTTCATGCCGATCGGCTTCCTGCTTGGAATCCTCTTTGGGATGACCGGTTTGATTTATACTCTTCGTCGCATTCAAAGCCCGAATCCGAATGTGACTTCGAAGCGCGATGACGAACCGGCCGAATAGCCGAGCACGACGATTCCAAGTTTCATGCTTCGTCGTTTCCGGGATCGCACGACAGTCTTGGAACCACTTGGCAGTCTGTTGATCACGCGACCTGCCGAAGCGATTAAGCGCCTAGGGCCGCACTATAGAGGACCCCTACACTTCATGGCAGACGATTCAAAGCAGCCGAACGAGAAACAGAGCGACTTTGATTCGCCACCTATACGTGAGTCCGCTGATTCGGCTTTGGCCGGAGAAAGCCACGACACTCAAGAATCGCCGAAGTGGAAGAAGCTTCCCAAACCGGATTTTCGGATCGCCTCGGCGGTCCGGAACAGCGCGGTATTGGCTGGGGTCATCGTCGGTTGCGGAGCAGTTGTAGCCATTGCGACATTTCGTCACGCCGACCGGTTCGACGGACTATCAATCGCCTTCGCGTGCGCCTGGTGCCTCGGTGCATGCGTGATTCCGATTTGGTTCAAACCCTTGCTGCGCAACGGTGGTACGTACCAGCTCGCGGTCATCACTTGGCGGCTACTCGCGCTCTTGCCGGCGATGGCCTGGGGAATGGCTCAAACGGGTGCGTCAAGAAATTCGTTCATGACTACATTGATGGCTGTTATTTCCTAACGCTGCCATTAGAATCATGGCTCCTTGTCAGGGACGCTCAACGCAGTCGTCCTAGCTGACTCATCCTGCTCGCAATCCACCCCCCTGCACCTAAGCTTTGGACCGCCATGGCTTCAGATATTCTGCACATCAAGGACAGTTACTACTTTGAGGTGCCGCGCAGAAATTGTGGAAGAGCAATCGCGGCTCTGCAAAGGAATTCGCAGACCAAGTCGGTGGTTGGGTCGTTCGCAACGATGACGACTATCAAGACTGGGAAGCGGATCCGAATTATCACTCGCTTGAAAGAGATCGTGGGTGATGAAAGTGCACTGGCCGATGCAAAGTCCGCATGGAAACGGTGGCGGCATGCTTCTCATGCGCGTGCGGGTCGCCCATTCGACCAATATGTCGACGATCGCCTGGCTGAAGCTAAAGCCAAGGCCGATGCATGGGCCGTGAAAAACGTACCGGCTGGTACCAGTGACACGCTGCAAGCGTATCTGGCCTATCAGCCCGATGCCCAGCTTGCATGGATGTATCGTCTCAAGACCGACGCGAATAAGAAGTTGGCTTGGACGGAACTGCGTCGCACCTACGATTCACGTTCGACTCTAGACGAATATCTCGCCACACCGAAAGCCAATTGGTCGGCTGAGAAAGTCAAAGAATACAACAAAGACCTGTCGGGCAAAGTCTTCATTCCGCAGCCGCTCGGCGAACTGCGGAACGCCTACGAAGTGCAATCCGGATTCGGAATCTCCCGTTATATGGTGGTCGAGATTGCAGTGGCATTGGTGCTGCTCCTCGCCTTCCGTTGGCTAGCCGGATTGATTTCGAGCGGCAAGCCGCCGCGGCCAAGACTTGGAACTAGCCGAGAGTTTTGTCGTCTTCATTCGCAATAACATTGTCGTCCCCGCCATGGGTGATCATGACGCCGACCGGTTCCTGCCGTTTCTCTGGACTCTTTTCATGTTCATACTCGGCTGCAATCTAGCCGGGATGATTCCATGGGTGGGCACTCGACCAGTGTCCTTGCCACAACCGGTACACTCGCATTGATGGTCCTCGTCATCGGTATGTTTGCCGGTATCAAAATGATTCGGTTGCTCGGCTACACCAAGAACCTCGGCCCGGGCTCGGCCTACCGATCTACTTAGCCATTTTCGTCGTACCATTGGTGTGGGCGATCGAAGCCTTGTCTTTGTTCATCAAGCACGGTGTGTTGGCCGTTCGTCTTCTGGCGAACATGGTGGCCGGTCACTTGGTGCTGTTGGGCTTTATGGGTATCGCCTTCGGTCTGCATGCGTTGACGATGAGTACCGGCATGTGGAGCTTCGCGGCCGTGATCTCGATCGTCGCCTCGACACTGCTCAGCTTCCTTGAACTGTTCGTAGCATTTCTGCAAGCGTACATCTTTACGTTCTTGGCGGCGATGTTCATCGGTAATGCAATACACCACCACTAACAGCGGTGATACGTTCCAACTTTACAACTGAAGATTTTTGTTCACCCTTGAAGGAGAATTGTTCGTGTTCAATTCCGTAAAGACTGCTCTTCGTGCTTTGGCGGTTGCAGGTTTGATGGTCGGCAGTGCTTCGGCCGCTGAAGGTGCGGGCGGCGTTCCCGGTGCTGTCGGTGCCGGTCTGGCCGTGATCGGTGCCGGTCTCGGCATTGGTCTGCTGGCCAAGGGTGCAGTGGAATCGATCGGTCGTCAACCGGAAGCTGCCGGCACGATCCAGACCAACATGATTATTGCTGCTGCTCTTATCGAAGGCCTGGCGTTCTTCGCTGTGTACGTCTGCTACACCCAGAACCCCTTTGCCTAATCGATTTCATTCGACCCACTATCCTCCAGGTGCTCCGGAGCAAGCGCATGTCGCTCATCAAAGCATCGCAGGTTTTCGCCTTCGTGCTCGGACTTTTGTGCATCGTCGCATCCCCGTCGATCGCCCAAGATGCCGTCAAGGAAACCAAAGCCGAAGTGACCGAGGTTGCGGCTGAGAAAGCTGCTGACCACTCGGATTCACATGGACACGGCGCGCATCCTACCGGTGCGAACATGTCCGACGTCGGCGAAGATCCTTCAGAATGGCGAACGGAAAAGGCGATTGCCACGTTCATCGTCTTCTTGCTGTTGCTGGCCGGTTTGTACGGTGCAGCTTGGAAGCCGATTTCCGAAGGTCTTGAGAAGCGTGAAAAGTCGATCGCAGGCAACATTGCTGCGGCTGAGAAAGCTTCCAAAGAAGCGTCTGACAAGTTGGCTCAATACGAAGCCAAGTTGGCGGCTGCTGCTCAAGAAGCCACTCAAATCGTGGCCGAAGCTCGGCGCGATGCCGAAGCGGCCGGTCAACGACTGATCAACGAAGCTCAAGAAGAGGCCTCGCGTCAACGAGCTCGGGCTCTCGACGAGATCGAAGCGGCCAAGCGCGTCGCTCTCGGCGAACTCGCGGAACGTTCGACTGAAGTCGCCATGACGTTGGCTCAACGCATCGTCGGTCGCGAAGTTCGCGCCGAAGATCACCAGGGCTTCATCCAAGATATGTTGGCCAAATTGCCCAGCAAGAACTGAGCTTAGGGTGCCATGTCAGAGACTCCTCAACACGAAACTGTGATGGACAGCGACGTACAGCAGCTCGCAACGCTGTACGCCAAAGCTTTGCTCGGTGCCGCCGGCTCGAACGTCGATCAAATCGTCGATGAGCTGCAGGCGCTGGTCAAGGAATGCTTGGACCGCTTTCCGCAATTGGAAATAGCACTCGCGTCTCCGAGTATCTCGCAAGAGAGCAAAGAAGCGATGCTAGATCGCATTTTCTCCGGCAAAGTCAGTAAGACGTTGCTGAACACATTGAAGGTGCTTTGCCGTCGAGGTCGCATTAGCGCGCTGCGGGCAATCCAAGTCACGGCAACTGAAATGCGTGACGAGCAACTCGGACGTATGCGAGTTCAAGTCGCGTCGGCTCAAGCTCTGACTGCGGCTCAGAAAACCCAGATCGCCGACAAGCTGAAGAGCTCGTTCGGCAAAGAAGCTGTGCTGGTGGAGAAAGTCGACCCGAGCCTCATCGGCGGTGTCGTGCTTCGCATCGGCGATGCAGTGTACGACGGCAGCGTTTCGGGCAAATTGCAGTCGATGTCGCATTCGGTAAAGGCCGGTGTTCAACGAGCGATCCGAAATAAGTTCGATTCGTTGGTCGTTCCGACCTAGCAGTGACTCCAACCCAGTTTTGATTCCCAGATCACATTCATTCGAATCACATATTTGTTTTCGAGGTAGGCCATGAAGTTCAACTCGGACGAAATCGCCTCGGTTATCCAAAAAGAAATCGAGACGTTCGAGAGCCAGATTGACGTGCGCGAAGTCGGCACGGTGCTGGAAGTCGGTGACGGTATCGCTCGCGTTTACGGACTGTCCGGCGTGATGGCCGGCGAGATGGTGCAGTTCCCATCCGGTGCCATCGGACTGGCGTTCAACCTGGAAGAGAACAGTGTCGGCGTGATTATTCTCGGCGACTACCTCACGATCAACGAAGGAGACGAAGTCAAGGCGCTAGGACGCCTTCTCTCCGTTCCGGTCGGTGAAGGTGTGATCGGTCGTGTACTCGATCCGCTCGGCAATCCGCTCGACGGTCGCGGCCCTGTGGAAACCAATCTGCAACGTCCCGTGGAAGTGATCGCCACCGGCGTGGCTGAACGTCAACCGGTGAAGCAGCCTCTGCAAACCGGTATCAAGGCGATTGACGCTATGACGCCTGTCGGTCGCGGTCAACGCGAACTGATCATCGGTGACCGCAAGACGGGCAAGACTGCCGTCGCTATCGACGCGATCATCAATCAAAAGGGCACAGGCGTTAAGTGCTTCTACGTCGCGATCGGTCAGAAGGACTCGTCGGTCGCTCTCGTAGTCGAAGCTCTCCGCAAGTACGGGGCGATGGACTACACGACGGTCATCGTCGCCGGCGCATCGACTCCCGCTCCGCTGCAATACATGGCCCCGTACTCCGGAACTGCCATGGCCGAATATTTCATGTTCAACGGCGAACATGCTTTGATCGTCTATGACGACTTGAGCAAGCAAGCTACCGCTTACCGCCAGCTCTCGCTGCTGATGCGACGTCCGCCTGGACGCGAAGCCTATCCTGGTGACGTGTTCTACTGCCACAGCCGTCTGCTCGAGCGTTCGGCCAAACTGTCGGACGAAATGGGCGGAGGCTCGCTCACCAGTCTTCCGATCATCGAAACGCTGGAAGGTGAAGTTTCGGCTTACATTCCGACGAACGTGATTTCGATTACCGACGGTCAGATCTATCTGCAACCTGACTTGTTCTTCTCGGGTGTTCGTCCTGCGATGAACGCCGGTATTTCGGTGTCTCGCGTGGGTGGTAACGCCCAGACGAAGGCGATGAAGAAAGTCGCCGGCGGTCTGCGTCTCGACTTGGCGGCCTTCCGCGAACTGGAAGCATTCGCTCAGCTCGGTACCGAGCTCGATCCGGTCACGCAATCCAAACTCGATCGCGGATACCGCATGGTCGAATTGCTCAAGCAGGCTCAATACAAGCCGATGAGCGTGTTCGATCAAGTGCTCAGCTTGTTCGCTGCGACTCGCGGATACATCGACGATGTTGCGGTTCCGAAAGTCCGTCAGTGGGAAGCTGACTTCCTGCAGTTCATCCACGATCGCAAGCCTGAAGTGTACAAGGCGGCTCGAAACGGCGGGCGATGTGACCTCCGATGTCGAAGCGGCCATTCGCGCTGCGATCGACGAGTTCAAGAAGGGCTATCGTCCCGCTTAGTCACTGCCGGATCGCGACTGAGCGCGACCTCGAAACCGCTGAAGACGTCAGAACGACGAAGACTTGAAAACGACACAGGATCGATGATTCATGGCTAATGCTCGTGCACTTGATAAACGACGCAAGTCGATTCGCAACATCCGCAAAATCACGCGGACGATGGAATTGATTGCCACCGCGCGTTTCAAGAAAGCCATGGATCGCGCGGCCGCAGCGCAAGACTACACCACCCGCATCACCCAAATCGTTCGCGACTTGGCCGGTGCCGGATTGGAAGTCTCTCACCCGTTGTTGGCTGCACGTCCCGAGACTAAGTCGACGACGATGCTTCTGCTGACCAGTAATCGCGGCTTGTGCGGCGGTTACAACGGTTCAGTTATTCGAGCCGCCATGACACGACGTTCTGAAATCGTGGCAAAGGAATCGAACCTGTCGCTGGAGATCAGCGGTAAGCGCGGTATCTCGGCGATGAAGTTCCGTCAAATCGCCGTCAACCAGACTTATACCAAGTTCGAAGACAGCCCTGCGTTCGAAGACGTAGCGGTGATTGCTGACCGCCTGATGGAAGAGTTCACCAGCGGTAAGATCGATCGCTTGGATGTTGTCTACACAAAATTCGTCAACATCTCGAAGCAAGTCGCCGTTGCTGAACAACTCCTGCCGTTCACTCAACCGGCGGCTGAAACCACCTCGTCCGAACCGACCGGCAAGAACACCGACTACGAATTCCTACCGTCGGCTGAATCGATCCTGGAAGAAGTCGTACCCGCCAGCTTCCGAGTTCGACTCTTCAAGTGCTTCCTCGATGCGGCTGTCAGCGAACAGATCGCACGAATGGTCGCGATGAAGAGTGCTACGGAAAACGCGGGCGACATCATCAAGCAACTGTCACGTACCTACAACCGCGCTCGCCAGTCGCGCATTACACAAGAAATCATGGAAATCATCGGCGGTGTGGAAGCCTTGGAAGCGTAAAGCTCCGAGCGTTTCTATCCGCCTGACAGTCGTGCTGATTCGATGCCGATCCGCATGACCGATATTCAGCTACTGATACCAAACAAGTCAATTCTCAAGAGCCCTCCACAGGACTTCAGAGCCTATGTCAACCACCGCTCAAAATGTCGGTCGCATTACGCAGGTCATCGGTTTGACCTTCGACGCCGAATTCGCTCCCGATCAACTTCCGCCGATTTACAACGCAGTCCGCATTCAATCGACTGCCAAGGGAGTCACGATCGACCTGACCGGTGAAATCCAACAGCACCTCGGCGGCGGTCGCGTTCGCTGCGTGGCTCTGGGCAGCACTGAAGGTCTGCAACGTGGACTCGATTGCGTCGACACAGGCAAACCGGTTTCGGTTCCTGTCGGTCCCGGTACCCTCGGACGCGTGTTCAACGTGCTAGGCGAACCGGTTGATAAGCGGCGGTCCTGTAACGGGAGAAGCTTACTGGCCCATTCACCGTCACGCTCCGTCGGTGGATCAACTTTCCACGAACACAGAAGTGTTCGAAACAGGGATCAAAGTCGTCGACTTGCTGACCCCGTTCGTCCGCGGTGGTAAAGCGGGTCTGTTCGGCGGTGCCGGTCTCGGTAAGACCGTTATTCTACAAGAGTTGATCGCTCGCGTGGCCAGCACGCACGGTGGTTTCTCCGTGTTCGCAGGCGTGGGCGAACGAACTCGTGAAGGAACCGACTTGTGGCTCGAAATGCAGGAAACCGAAATCGGTCAAACGGGCCGCAAGGTTATCGAGCAAACGACGATGGTGTTCGGACAAATGAACGAACCGCCAGGGTCGCGTCTCCGCGTTGCTTTGGCTGCTCTGACCATGGCCGAATACTTCCGCGATACCACCGGTAAGGACACGCTGCTGTTCGTCGATAACATTTTCCGTTTCTCGCAAGCCGGTTCGGAAGTGTCTGCACTGCTCGGTCGTATGCCTTCCGCGGTGGGTTACCAGCCGACGTTGGCCACGGAGATGGGTGCTCTACAAGAGCGTATTACGTCCACCAAGAGCGGTGCTATTACGTCGGTACAAGCCGTGTACGTGCCCGCTGACGACCCGACTGACCCTGCTCCTGCCACCGCGTTCGGTCAGCTCGACGCGTTCATCTACCTCGAGCGATCGATTTCGGAAAAGGGTATCTATCCTGCGATCGATCCGCTGGCGTCAAACAGCCGTATTCTCGACCCGCAATACGTCGGTGCTCGACACTACGCCATTGCTCGTCGCGTTCAAACCATTCTTCAGCGATACCGTGAATTGCAAGACATCATCGCGATTCTCGGCGTCGATGAATTGAGCGAAGAAGACAAGTTGGTAGTGCATCGCGCTCGACGTATCGAACGCTTCCTGTCGCAGCCGTTCTTGGTTGCCGAAGTGTTCTTGGGTATCCCGGGTGAAATCACCCCGCTGGCCGACACGATCCGCAGCTTTGAAGAAATCTGCGACGGCAAGTGGGACCATTTGCCGGAAGCTGCCTTCATGTACGTCGGTTCCATCGACCAGGCGGAAGCGAAGGCTAAGAAGATGGCTTCGAAGTAGTCCGATTTCGTCAACACGCCAGCCCCTGACCGCATCCGTCGGATAGAGTGACCATGAGCGATTTGCAGTGCGTAGTCGTAACACCTGAACGAACCGAAGTCGATTTGAAAGCGACTTCGGTCACCGTGCCGTTGTTTGACGGCGAGCTGGGGATCTTGAAGAATCACAGTCCGCTGGTCGGTCGACTGGGTTACGGAGTGCTGCGTGTCAACACGACAGACGGAGCGACGAAGAGCTACTTCATCGAAGGTGGCTTCGTCCAAGTCGTCAACAACGTCGTCTCGGTGTTGACCGACAAAGTCGTGACTAAAGAATCGGTTACTAAGACGGCCGCAGACGATGCCATGCGAGCCGCTATCGAGATGCCTACGGGATCTCCCGAGCAACACGCCGCACGTGAAAAAGCCAAGGTCCGAGCCCGCGCGCTGCAACGCGTAACCTCCTGATCTACGGCTCCACCTCACTGAGCATATCGGCAAAGCCGTACGGCCCGGGCAGCTAACCGATCTGTGCGAGAACAGATAGATCGTCGCGGGCGAAATCCGGATCTTTGCAAACCGACGATTGGTGCGTGCTAAGCGAATTGGCAGTGGACATCTAGCCGAAGGGCTTCGCCCTTTCCCTCAGCGCTGTTGCATTGGACTTTCCCACTCTGTCCGTAACGGCGAAGAAGTTGTCGGCTGATCCGGACGTACACAAGCATAGCGTGCGAGCCGACGACAAGGCATTTTTGGATCTCGATGGGCGCAACTCTCTGGAACTCCTGTGCTGGACTGAGACGCATAGCATACCGACGGTGGTCGCAGAGATACATCCTCGACTGACGGCGACGCTAACGTAGCTCGACATCGATTGTTCGATGTGGCGAGAGCAGGGTCGAAACTTCAATCGAATCTTTGGGCAAATCAGCCTTCTATACGAAATCCAATGTTAGGCCCAGATCCTATCGGACGGCCTCATCATCCGGCATATGTTTTTCGCATAGAGATTTGATCGACCGAGATATCCATCAAGCTACGCATCTTGCTCAAACTGAGCTTCGTGTGACACACCGGCGCTCAACACTGTCCGAAAGTCAGCGCTCGATAGCCTGCGGGCGGCTTGGCGCACCACAGAGCATTCTCCTGGCCGGCGTAGTGGAAGAGAAACTGCGACATCGGTTGAACGACTACCATGCGCCGAGTATTGGAATAGTGCCACACGTGGCCGCCTAGGATTATTCCCACATGCTTGCGAGGAACATTCTCCAACGTCACATGTCCTGCATGGTTGTGGAAGTTGTTCCGTGCGCTGACAAATACAAGCCCGTTATAGCTACTGTTGCATTGATTGACTTCAAAATGACCTGTGCAACGGTCGAACACTTCATGGACCCGCAAGCTCGCTCCAAGGTTGTGCTTTCCCGTCGCATTCCGACAGGTATAGCCGCCGCTGAGTGCCAGAGCGTGGCCGACAAAGTGAGCACAGTGATTCGCGCTTGCAGACGCATAGCCGTTCAAGCAGATATCAGTGATGCTCTTCCCCAGCCACGAGTCGAGTTGGCTTGTTGTGATCATGTTCCTGAATCCTGTTCCCATGCGTTACCGATGACATGTTCACTGTTCTCGGCTCGTCATCAGCAAAGTTGCGTGTACGCCGCACGGAATTCTCGGGTGAGAGAACGACCTGCATGGTAACTGTCTAAGCGAGAATAGAGATAACGCTCGATTATTGCTGAACGACCTGTCAGGATTCTGAGGACGATCTCACTCTTCAACGCTTACCTTGTACAGCGCCGCATAGCTATGTCTGGACCATGCGACTAATCCGAACTCACTGGATACGCCGACTTGGTCGTATTCATGGGGCTGGAGTCCCTCGGCGCCTGTCAAGCGCTGGACATTTGTTCCATCGGGTCGGAATCGATACCAAACTACCCCGGGTTTGTAGATCCAACCGTTGTACTCCGCCAAGTTGGGAGCTTCATCGACCCAGTCAGGAACCGTACCGCGGGGGATACTATTGATGATCTGCTTCTCAAGGACCAAATCTCGGTTCGCCTCTGAAAACTTCAGTTCAACGACCCCAGTTCCGTACGACTTAAAGATCCGATTTCCACTCACCAACATCTTACCGACAGACTGCGCAGCTCCGGGCTCGAAAGTTAGAGCATTTGCCTGGCCCGTTGAAAGGTCGACAGCCATAGGTCCGACATTTCGTCCTACAAACAGCGTTCGACTTTTCTGCGATGGAAACGCAGCGATCCAAAACGGACTGTAGAAGCTGGCTGTATCCGAATCGGGAAGTCCGATCGATGGGTCTTTGGGATTCGGCAGTTTTCGATACGGTTTTCTTCCCTCGTGCAGCACCTTCACTTCTGTCGCATCACCATCCACGCGGATTGTTGCCAACCAGCATCGGTTGCTCTTGTACATAGCGCCGAACACAACTACGCCCTTTATCGAGCTGCACAAGCATCAACTCTCCATCTGAGGCGGTAGTCCATCCTTAGCAGTTATCTTGCGGACCGGCATTCCACTGGACGTAAACAGCGAAATTCCTTGCTCATAATTGGCCACCCAGATGTGAACCCCGTCCCAGACAACTGACGGTGAAAAACTTGCGCTCGCGTCGACCGTCCGTAATCCATCCGCTTTGGTTAACAAGCTCACTCGCTTGCGACAGACAACAATGTCCCCATCTGCCGGCTTACTGATCACATGCAGCACATCAGTCTCTTGAGGAATATCAATATCAAGCTTCGTCGCGACTACGCGTCCAGCCGATTTGGCCTGCGATGCCATTACATTCGACGGTTTCGGGGGAGAATCCGAATCTATTCTGTTCGGCGTCGAAGCATTCTTGCCTACCGCAAGCTCGAGCTTTGCGGCTTGCATCCTACGCGATCGTTCATGCTGTACGTAATCAAGCACTCCGTCGATGAGCAGACTATTAATCATCCTTACATTCGCACAAGGTCGCGACTCCAGTTCTTTGGAAAGCCGATCGAGATCATCGAGCGATGGAGTCGCGGCACTATCGGGACCACTCGAACGGTTCTGGGCGATGGCGACGGCTTGTCCATACCACCGAAGATGCGCATGCTGCGAAGCGAGTAGATGATTTAGCCAGCGGAGCATATCCTCTCGCGCCGGCCCAAGTTCGACGCGCCTACTACTACGTCCCATTTTTGAAGGATCTCCAGCCGTCGGAAGTCGCGACTCGGGGCCTCGTTTGTCGGGAATACGCTTATTGGGAAATGGCGTGTCGGGTTGTCTTACATCCGGGAAAAAGACGATCACTCGATTTTGAAAATCATTGATGCACTTCAGCAGGATGTGTGATGTCGGAAACGACTCCGGGAAGACTCGCGAGACGAGTCTTTCGAGCTCTTCAAAGCGATCGATCGAACCGGAATTAAGGTAAACGTCGCACGCAATGAGGCAGCATCGATACTCTTGCTGAATGTAAATCTGACGCCATTCCTCTTCCGACAACTTCGAAGGTACAAATCCCTTTCCGTTCTGCTCCAAAAACGCATGAGCAGTTGTCTCCAAGAACCTTCGATTAGAACTCAACCAAGTATCGATCGCCGCCGAAGTCGGCTCATCCGCCGACAACTTGAGCGACGCAGCTAGCGGCTTAAGATAGTCTCGCATATTCAATTGCAGCTTATACATCAGATCTGCAGAAGCAGCGCGATCGGCGAGCCGATTTTGCAGTAGGTAGCTTAGATGGTCCAGCGCCACGGTCAGGTCCGTGACGCGTTCTCGAAGACCGATCTGAAATTCAAACGGGACATCATGTTGCACTTTGGTTCCGTTAATCAAGTCTTCGATGACTGCGATACGCTGAGTCACGTTATTCGGCTCAGCTACAAGAAATGCCTCGCGGCACTGAATCGCCGCGTGCAAGTCACCCAAGGAGAGCAGAAACGCAGCTCTGTCTGAGAACTGCTTTTGCTGCGCAGCCAGTCCGAGAGTCGGCCGGTTGCCCGCATCAGTGAGCTTGTCCGATACTTTGTTGACCAGCCACGGACCTGCTTCATCCAACAACAGATCTGGCGACTGTATTATCTCGCTTTCGGTACCAGGGCGTTAGTCGCAAATCCATTTGAACACGCAATGATGGATTCTTTCGGCGTACCGATAACCGACTTCGATCATCAGTGGTAGCCATCGATTCGCCGCAGCATCACCCGCACCGAATTCGCGAGAGATTCTCGCGCTTCTTCGATCTCGATCGCGCCAAGCCGGGCGCGCGAGCAACCTTCCGGTCAGCATATCGTGAAACCGTTGCTGCAAATGATCGAAATCATGCTCGATATTTCGGCAAGCAACAGGTGCAAAGTCCGGATCACGAGCGCTCAGGGCCGTTTCGAAACACCTCATGACGGCTCTGAATCCAGTCGGCGATCAGTTTCAGATGACGCTCGAAATCAAGACCTCGTATGCGCAGATCACCGATACGCAACCCTCGGTGACACTCACAAAGGACCACTCGCAGTTCGGACTTGTCGCCCGAGATCAACACTAGCCCGTCAGCCTGTAAGAGTGATCCTAACCGGCGGCTTTCCTTGATCGCGTTACCGAACGATTCTTGAGCAAAAGTTCGCGACCGGCTCGATCTACTTCTTCACGCTCGACGAGATCGATATTCCGCGCAGATAACTCTGCAATCACCGCGTCGGAGATTCCCAGCTTGCTCCCTTCGATGTCGGTCAACACAGCCCAAGTCTTCAGCGAGGTTTCCTCTTCCGTTGATGTAAGCTCGGATACCATACTGCCAGCGCGCCACAGCTTGATTGAGCATAGGAGTACCCGATTTGGGCAGCGTCGAGACGGCAGAGACGTCCAGAAACCAATCTCGTGACATTTGGTCTTGCCAGCAACGATTCCGAGGAGCAGTACCAGAAAACAACGACTTGGACCTTTGCGACGGATCTCGACATCATTTACGATTCCATTCTTGAACGATCGTAGGAAGTATGCGGCTCTTCAGCCAATGAAAGAGCCGCTTCTTCAACAGCCACCTTACCTGCGATCTGCTCTGTCAGATCCACTTTCGATACCGTTTGGGTGTCTGCAACGATCAATGTCCCGTCCCGTTTCTTCGCGTTTAGGCAACTCGACCTCGCACTCCGACTAGATTCTGTCGTTGAACCGCGAACTCGCTCAACGCGTTTCCGGTTATGATCAAATCAGGCTGCTTCGAGTAGGGCTTTTTGGCATCTACTACGTAAACTGATGGCCTTGCAGACACGAACCAATTCAGTGTGAGCAGAGGAAACTAACATGCCGCGTCCCAGATGCGTCTCACTAATCTCAATGGCGAGCACGGGTAGTTCGGCCTCTCCGATCTTTGATTTGATACTCGCGATCCGGTCTTCTTCTTCTTCGCCTGCGTCAGCAGGTCAGTCTTACGCTTGATCGTGTCCTCGATATCACGGCCAACTTCGTTACAAGTTTCGCAAGCTCGTTATCCTTGTCGCTCTTGACTGAAACGCCGACAACACGAGTCGTCTCGACGCCGATGACTTTGGCGACGATGTAAAACATATTGTCAACCTGAAAAGGTGCTGCCGTTTACTAAAAACCTTGGCCCCGGTCATATTTCCGATTTCCGCGCCGCGGTCTTTGGGTCGACAATTCCGGACAGATTCAGTTCCGTTTCACTGAGAACTTTCTCCAACTCTTTCCGTTCTACCAACATGAGATCGGGACTAGTAACAATTCGGCCAGTAGAGTGCTGCCTCAATCTTCGGCCCCAAATCGGCAACCTCTCGGCCCTTTTCATAGACATCGAGAATCGCGACAGAAACAGGTTGTCGGATCGCAACCGATACCGGTTGTGGATCAGGCTTCTCTGCGGTCTGGTGAATATGCGGGGCTCATTCCGAAAGATATTACGGACAAGACAAAGAACGATTCGAGAAAACATACCTTAACTCCCTGTTGGTCTTATTTATTGGTTTGGTCATCCGCGGCAGGCTACTCTAGTGAAGAAACGTCGATGCGAGGGCATAGTCGGTCAAGCATCATGGCGAGTAAGTAGCGAGGCGAAGGCGATTATGCCACACATCAACTAGGTCTGCGCCGCACAGTAGATGCATCCGGACGCAAGGTGTCTTGATCAGCATGACGTAACGGCTATCTATGCCGACATGCGCTCTTGCATAGAAAAACAGCATTCAAGATAGGTCCATCCATGCTTTTCTCTCTGGATAGCTACGTCGATACCACCCAGACGATTCAATTGTGTCTGGCATGTACCGACCGGTTGCAGTCCTGAGACGCTCAACCTGCGGTCGAATCGCACACCGAAATCGCCTTTCGCAGTGAATAATCCATTCAGGTTCGATGGATCGTCTTCCAGACTGAGACGTGCCGACTCAGTACCAAGACACAAGACATTTCCCCCGGTTTTCAGCCTGCTCTCTATCTGACGCACAACGGTTCCAGGCTAAACGACGGGAGCGATCGTCGTAAACGTCGGCACGCATCGTTTCATTAACAGTCTTCGCGGTAATCGTACAGCCCCAGATCTCCGATGAGAGGCAGAACTCTTCTCAGGATCGACGAAATCGAGATTCAACTCTTTAATTCTTGCGTATTCAATCTCAAACGGATTCGGAATGTGGAATATGTTGATGGAACTCGTCGATGCTCTCGGATCGAACCCGCATCATCCAGGATTCTCAATTCCAAGATCGACTCAACGATTACCCCGCGACGTCGGGAGTCGAACTCAACCTTGATGGACTCCGGGTTACCGCCGGTAAGGTTCACTCGCGAACTTCCTCTTTGAACGACTCGCTGCTGGACCGTTAATTCCCAGTCAAGCCGCAGGCCGGTTCGTTCGGGCCCGGTCAGTCGAACGCTCTTTGAAACCAGTGACTTGGCGAAACAGTTCATAGGCAAATCTTCGACCGAGAGCCGATACGGCGGATCGTCCTGGCCGACATGGCCGTCCGCGTTACAGTTTGACTGCGATTGCAACACCCAAGAGATGCACAGTAGTAACGAGCAAACTCGCCGACACATTGTCCATCGAGTGAAGCGTCTGCCAATTTGTTGAGCCCATCGCTCGAGCGTCATCTCACTAACCCTTTTATGCCTTCCGTACTTCCGTCACTCTCAAGATATTTAAAAGCAATTCTCGGCCGCTTAGCGATTGAACCATTCAAAACCCGAAGCGTAAGAGAGCAAGCCAGGCCCTCGTTTACGGACTTGCTGCTTTGATTCAAGCGGAACGGCGCAAGCCGTCCGGTTCTTTCAATTTGACAGTCTTTTATCCGACGACTTAGGGCTTGTTGCTTTTTTCAGGGCGTTACGGCGCGAGCCGTCCGGTCGCGCACTATCGATCGTGAAGAACCGGACGGCTTGCGCCGTTCCGCTTGAATATGCAGCCTATTTCCAATCACGGCTACGATACTCGAGTAAATCAACAATCCCTTTCGCATCGGTTTGTGATACGCCCTGACATCGCCCTGCCTCAGAAACTCAACAGGCAACTAGGAAGCGGATCGATCTGCATCGCGCATGACATCGATGTATTGCCATAACTCATACTGTTCATCAAGCTGAGCCAACCGTGTACGAGTTCCGGGACGCATCAAGTGCGTTTGGTTGTCCGTTGCCGACGGATGACCATCGAGACGGTACTGCGTGTCCACCATTACGAGACCGTCTTCGGTCATGCATGTCCACAAGACGACAGTCGAACTAGTACCGTTCTTACCAGCCACGGTAACTCGTTCTTCGCTGTGAACCGCCAGATCAACTTGCCAGAATGGTGAGGGATCTGCGATCGTCATCGCGCCGTCTACGTCACTTCTTTCGATTGGACGTCTTTCTACTGCAAGACGAACGAGCAGCCATGGTTGACGTGTGCTCAACTTGGAATCCTCATCAACCTCTTCGAATTCCACTTGCAGCTCTTCGTCCGTCTCAGCTAACCAAGCCAACGGTTGTTTCGAGATCGAAGTCAACTTTTCGATAAGCTGCCGTTGACGGTTGAAGTCAGCTCGCACGATCTGCTGCGGCCATTCGAATCGGGGCTCAGTCGATACGTGAGCTCCCTTGCCCGATTCACTCAGGCTGGTTCCCTGGGAATTGGTTGCCCCGTCATGGCGTAAGACAATTCCGATTAGAATCGAGGCAGCGAGCGCCAGAATTGTTGCCGCGGTTCCAAGCGCGCGGCGTCCGAATCGCCTCGCAACTTCGACCTTGGCGGCGCCGCCTGCCTGCTCAGCACTGACATCGGCAGGCTTCGAGGCAGCGGCTCCGATGCGTCCCGCCAACGCATCGAAGACACGTGCCTCGGGCTGTTGCGAATCGGCCCATTCTTTAAGTAAAGCATCGATCGGATGCTCTGATGGATTTGATCTATCGGCAGTCATAAGTAGTCCGCTAGTTTTTCCTTCAGTCGCTTACGAGACTGGTGAATTCTCCAGTACACAGTCGCCAAATTGGATGCCGTGATCTCAGCCGCATCGCTCGGCGAATAGCCTTGAATACAAACCAAACTGACGGCTTCTCGCATAGCCTCCGGCAACTCCAAAATCGCCGAGTGAATCTTTGAATCTCGTTCTTCGTCGCGTACTCGATCCTCAGGAGCAGGACACTCGGCAACAACCTCGATTTCAGGTGTTGTGTTAATCTGAACGCGGCGACGTGCCGAGCGGTGGTGATCGCGCACCACGTTGATCGCGATCCGCGCCAGCCAAGTTCCGAACCTCGACGAACCCTTAAAGGAGTCTAGGGATCGAATCGCGCGCAAGAACGTTTCTTGTGTCAGGTCGTCGACCGTTTGCGAACGTCCAACCAAGGGGTAGATCAAGGCTCGAACACGAGGCAAATGGCGACGGACCAGCGCATCGAGGCTGGAGTGATTGCCCTGCTCACGAAAACGCTCGATCAATTCCTCGTCGGACAAGTCCAAAATCGCTACCCAAGGCTGTAACGCAAAGTTGCTGAACACGTGATTTAGACGCCGGTCGATCAGATTCCTTGGCGCGAATCCAAAATTTCTTCGCGCTGATGTCGAACGAACCTCGCGGCATCGACTAAAAAGGCTTACCGGCAAGTTGCCGATCACACTTATCACAAGGCTAGCAGGTTACGTCATGCAAATCACAGTCGAAACCACTGTCGCCGCGCCGACCTCGATTGTCTGGAATTCCTACACCAACCCGGATGACATCAAGCAGTGGAATGCGGCTTCGGACGATTGGCACACGACTGCCGCAACGGTCGACCTCCGTGTCGGAGGTGCGTTTTCCTCTCGGATGGAGGCCAAAGACGGCAGCTTTGGATTCGATTTCGCAGGGACTTATACCGAGATCGTCGAACACGAGCGGATCACATATCGTTTCGGCGAACGTTCAGCGACTGTTGAGTTCCAGCCGACCGATGCGGGCACCCGTATACGAGTCTCCTTCGACCCCGAGGAGACTCACTCGCTCGATCAGCAGAGAGCCGGATGGCAGGCCATACTCGACAACTTCGCTCGTCATACGGAAAAGAAGTCCGCCGCCGAAACGAGTCGATAAGGCAGACGATGGAGCGGCGAGTCTATTGGTACAGAATACGCCGTTGTCGCGGAAAAACGAACGTTATCAGGACGGGCTCATGCACACCACCGAACAAGACAAGTCGGATCACAGCACCGACAGTATCCGTCTATCTGACTTCTTCGTAGCAACAGCCGTAGGAGCAGCCTTCGCCGGGGCTCCTATGTTTCGCACCGCACTGCCGGGGTTCATCGCCCTGTCGCTCACGTTTCTCTTCGTGTGGAAGCGCCCACTTGTTTTCCGTTTCTGGTCCTGCGGCATGATCGGATTCGGAACTGGCATGTACTTAGCCGGAACTCACGACTTGCAAGGCTATTACATGCAAAACGCAGAACTGGTGGGATGGGGCGGCGGAATCGTCCTCGGTACGATCACAGCGATCGTTCTCTTTATTGGGCCTCTAGCAATGAAGCCCGATCAAAACGATCGCCGACATTGAAGAACTATACCTTCAGCCGCTCGAATCGATGTTCTCTAAGCGTCGCGGAAGATGCAAAACGCGTCAACAGTTTTTGTTCTCCATGTCTTCGGGCCCTCGGTGTTTTATTCTGCAGAGGGAGTTGCAACAGGATCGAGTTTTAAACATGGACGACGCATAACTATAAGGACGGTGTGCCTTCTCCGAACGAAATACCGGCTTTGGCAGCTTGTTCTTTGATGGCGGAGAAGATGATCCGATCGAGTTCCGGTTGCTCCTTTCCGGACTCCGCTAATTGAGTCTTTAGCCAGTCCTGGCGCTTGGCGGTCAGTGCACCGATCTCGCTTTGTAATTTCTTCCGCTCCGCGGATTTGGAAGATACCGCATCCTTGAGTTTCTCTAGTGACAGATCCTGAAGTCCGTCTGGCAGTTGCTCCTTCTTCAACTCATCGAGCTTGACTTTGCCTTCCTCTACATCGTTCACCAGTTCTTGATTGCCGCAAAAGTTCCCATTACCGGCTGCGCACGCATTGAAGGCCGCTCGCTGAGCCACGGCTTGGACGCTTGACCGTTCCGCGATGTTCTTGCCGACTTCACTTCGGTCCAGTTGCTCCTTCTTTTCCAGAGCGGAGCCGTAGTACAGCCGAGTAGCATCAAGCTCGACGCTCAACTCTGCGATTCCTTTATCAAAGGGAGTTGGTGGAAGAACCGCGCCGCCGGATTGTGGTATCGCTGCGTACGTTCCTGCGGCCAACTCGGCTATCTCGTTCCAGACGAGCTTGGTTTCTTGCAGACGTCCACACTGAATCGAATTGATAAAAATTCCTCTGGCTTTTGCTGACTCACAGGACTGTGCGTACTTCACATCATCTTGGTAATACATGTGCGGCGGCGCATCGCCGACCAAGAAGATGACGCGGTACACGTCGGCACCCTCTCGCCACGACATCTTGCCGACGGCTTCATTCAATGCCTGATTCACGCTCTCCGGCAAATCGCCTCCGCCGTCGGCTTTGTATCCCATGAGGTCGCGGTACATCGCATCGATGTCCTCCGATAGGCCGGTGTGGACCGTCACATATTCATCGCCTAGATCGCGGTAGCCGACTAATCCCATGCGAATCGACGGTTTTCCCTCTGCTTTGGAAATCGTGTTGGCAATCGCCCAGATCTTCTCTTGGGCCGCATGAATCAAACCCGACATGCTGCCTGTTGTATCGAGCACAAAGACGACATCGATCTTCGGGGAGACCGACTTCTCCGCATTCGCATGCACCACTTCCTTCACACCCGCATCATCTCCCGCTCGATCCGCCTCAACGTTAACGGAAGGCGTTGCGTTCTGTGCTGCAACGTGAGTCGCGGCCATGCTCAACAGCAAGCCGACAGTGAATAGGAATCTCATCTTCATGACAATCTCCTCTCGCAATTCGTCAATTCGTCAATTCGTCAATTCTGCGAAACCCCAAGATGTTTTGCGCACGTCTCGATCTGCGGCTCGTCTTCACAAAGTTAACGATGCTCGCCGATTCAGTTGTCAAACACCTGTAAAATCCGCGCAAAGGAGTCGGCATTTCTCCGTCAAAAGTTGTTTCCGATTCTCGACGGCGAATGAGGTAGACGCATTTAGTTGACGGACCAACCACAGCCAGACATACTTCCTCTGCCCTCCCGCTCCCCCTCCTCGCTCAACCGTCCTTGCAAGGCATCCGCTTTATGCTTTTCCATAGAATCCGTCACGTCGCTAGTGCGTTTGGTCTGTTACTATCCATCGCAGGCTGTCTCGGCTCGATCGGTTGCATTCAAGCTCAGGACAAGTCTGTTAGCACATCGAAGCCGAAGGCCGATCTTCCTCGGGGAGTCACTTGGGACTTTGATTTACCTTACATTTCCGACGGGGACAAAGCCCAGAGGCTCGACATCTACTACCCGGAACAAGCGCCCCCGCAGCCACTGCCGCTCATCGTTCACATCCACGGCGGCGGATGGATGGGCGGGAGCAAGTATCCATGCGATGTTCGCAAGATGGCGGCCCAAGGTTACGTCGTAGCCAGTGTCGAGTACCGGTTCAGCCAAAAGGCGAAGTTCCCGGCTCAGATCCAAGATTGCCAAGCGGCCATTCGGTGGCTGCGAGCGAATGCAGAACGTTACCATATCAACCCTCAGAAAGTCGGTGTTATCGGTGGATCAGCAGGCGGACATCTCTCGGCGCTTGTCGGTGTGACGGGAGACAAAAAAGTATTCCCGGCCATCGGCGGAAACGAGGATATGTCGGACGCCGTTCAGTGCGTCTGCGATATCTTCGGACCGAAGAATTTTGCGTCCGTGATCGAGCAAGCAGAATCGGACAAGAACGTCAAGAACATCTTCAAGTTCAACACTCCCAGCGACCCATACTCGGAGTTGATCGGAGCTCGTCTCGACGACAAGGAAAAGACAGCCGCAGTCAGCCCGATCACTTACGTTGACAAGAACTCACCTCCGACACTCATCCTTCACGGCACGCATGATACGCTCGTCCCGTTTGCTCAAAGCGAAGAGTTCGAAGCTGCCATGAAGAAAAATGGAGCCCCGGTCTGGTTGCAAAAATTCCCCGGCGCAGGCCATGGAGGAGGAGCGTTCGGCAAGCCGGCCGCCATCATTCTCATGGCTACATTTTTTGAAAAGTTCCTCAAAGACAAAGATGTAAAGATTGAGCTGGTCCCCGAAAAGGACCTGGCGAACTAGACGACCAGATACATCGATCAGCCGACAAGCCCAAGCTCGCGGTTACCTTAGGCGTTGTCTCAAAAGATGAATCCAAGTAGCAGCGATTCTCCGAATCGCTGATGATTCTGCGTCTCGGAGAGACTCAACCATATGTTTTGAGACAGAGCCTGGCGACCGGCGCGTGATCGATCCGGCGATGAGAAACGGGCAGTCATTTTCTCGTTTGGACGAATCGGATGAATTGCTGGTCGATTGCGCGATCACACGGTCCTAGTGTATGTGAACCATGATCCAATCGCCCATCGTTTGCAGCGCTACGTCGGAAATCGTTTCCTCAATCGATTCGTACTGTGAAACAGCTCCGGTCGCACTGGTCTGAAAGAGATGGTTGAGCCCAGGGAGCTCGGTGATCTTGAAGTCTTTGTTCCCACCGCTCTTCAACGCCGCCTCAATCTTTACCAGATTCAACTTCGGATCGACTTGCACGTCTTTCGAGCCGTTGAGTGCCAAGACCGGGCAATGAACCTTTTCGAGAACGGGCTGCGGTTCGTGTTCTGCAAAGTAACGAAACCAAGGGGAGTTCATAGCGATCAAATTCGCTTTCACTTGCATGGAAACTAACCCCTTAAATGTAGCTTCATCTTCCACGCTCTTTGATTTGCCGGATACTTGGTCGACTTCCTTGAGCCGCTCCAAGAACCTTGCCGTGGTAGGTTCCACCAAGCTCTCGACACCTGTAAGGGATTGAGAATTTTTTACTGCTTCAAAAATAGTCTCTTGCAGTAGTCTTTGACGAACTAGGGCGTCTTCATCGGCTCCCTCCGTTTTTGCAATCAGCTTCCCTTGGGAATAGATGATTTGTTCGCCGTTTACTCCTGTTCCCGCCATAAGCACAATCCAGGCGATTTCAGGCTTGGCAACTGCAACCATCGGAGCCACGATTCCTCCTTCGCTATGGCCGATTATTCCGACCTGCGATGGATCGATACGCGCATGTCGACGCAGAAATTCTACGGCCGCGGCAGCGTCGGCGGCAAAGTCGGCAGTAGTTGCCTTTGCAAAGTCGCCGGTTGAACCGCCGACGCCACGATCGTCGTATCTCAACACAGCGATGCCGCGCCGAGTGAGATAATCCGCGAGGACGAAGAAAGGCTTATGTCCAAGCAGAGTTTCATCTCGATCCTGCGGACCGGAGCCGGTGACCAGAATTGCAGCGGCGAACCGCTTAGCTTCTTCCTGCGACTTCGGAATCGTCAAGGTTCCCGCCAAGCGTATGCCTGCCTCCCCATTTTCGAATTGGACTTCCTCACTCTCATATGGGAACGGTGGCTTCGGAGTTTGCGGACGTTTCGTTTCGACGGTTGTAGGTCTTTGCGGTGCAGCTATTCGATCTAATTTCAAGCCAAATGCGATACCTTGTGTCCATGTTCCCTCAAGGGTCTGATCTCTCACCTTTTTCCCTTTGAATTGTCCGCGCAAGGCTGCCACGTGGAATTCCACCGTATCTCCATCGACTTTGCGGGACGCTTTAAAACCGCCGGTCTTCTGGGTCAGACTATCCATCAGCACTCGATCCGTTCCGTTGTCGTCATAGACTCGAAACTGCAGCTTGAGTGTCTGGAAACCGGCCTTCAAATCACCTACCCACACCTCGTTGGGTTTATCTTGAGGCGGCATATCGACTTGCTTGAAATCTAAATCGATCGAAGCTCCGTTTTGGTTCCACTTACCCTTGATCAAAGTCTGTGCATGATCCGAACGGGATGGTTCATCAACACTGTCTGCGATTCCTGAATACGTCGCTTTCGTTTGCATTAGTTCAAAATGCATCGCCCTTTCGTCAATCGTGAACTTGGAAAGATGGAACTTGGATTCTCCCTCGTCCAAACTGACGAGCTCCGCATTCCATTCTCCGGACGGACTTGGCACCGCAAAAACCACAAAGCGAAACACTCGTGGTCCTGCATCCATTTCGCCGTACCAAATCGAAGTCGGTCTCGCCGTCGGCAATTGAGCGACGGCAAGCGAGGCTTCACTCATCACACACACAAACGTACAGATGAAGATTGCAAGTCTGAGCATGGGATTCTCCTATCGACTTCGGCACCAACGGTTACTCAACCAGCTCGCACGGTTGCCATTCGCGTAGATATTCTACTGACTTCAGGCACCACTGGATTGAATCGTAACCGCTCGGAGATCCGCCCGCGGCCCTGAACTTCAAATGAAAGATGGTTATGGTAGGCGAAGGCATTTCGCGTATCGCAGAGTCTCGGCCATGTTGTTGGACGGCCAATCAGACAAGTACGTTCGGAAGGACTTGCGTACTGTCTGCAAAACGATCGGCAGGTACATCTAAAGCTTTCAGTAGTGCCAGATAAAGATTGGCCAGCGGTGTATCTTTGGCGTACTCTTCATGGCGACCGGTCTGCAAACGTCCGCCCGCTTTACCTGCCACAGTGATCGGTAAGTTATGCGGACTGTGGCTATTGCCGTCTCGCAAGTCAGATCCGAACAGAATCATGGAATTGTCCAGCAAGTTCGACTCACCTTCTTGAATACTCTTCAAACGTTCGAGCAGATAACCGTACTGCTCGACGTGCCAGCGAGCAATCAACTCGTACTGCCGCAGCTTGTCCTCTTCGTTCTGATGATGAGACAACGAGTGATGAGCCTCACTCACGCCGGGCAAGAATGAAAAGTTGATATTGCTGACTGAATTGCCGAACATGAATGTCGCCACTCGGGTGATGTCTGTCTGGAATGCGAGGACGATCATATCGAGCATCAGCTTGCAATGTTCTGCGTGCTTCTCGGGAATGCTCTCGCCGGGCATGGCCGTCGCGTCGAGAGAGCTACGAGGTTCCCAGCGGCCGCGATCCGTGCGTTCTAAGTTATCCAGCCGCTGTTCGACGCTGTGAATCGATTCGAGATACTCATCTATGCGCCGCCGGTCAGCCGCCCCCAATGACGATCTCAGTCGCGATGCATCTTCGATGACCAAGTCCAACAATCGTCGATCGTTAGTCGCCGAAGCTGTATTGCGATCGGTGGCTCGCATCAGCCGCTGATAAACCAATCGGGGATGAATCTCTTTCGCGAGCGGATCACGGTCCTCTCCACGCGTGGGCTCTGCAGACTCGCGTGTATCCTACGTTACCGTCGACACCGACTGCCACCGGCTCGATACCGAGCTCCAGGGACGGCAGCGGCGTTTGTCGACCGTGATGTTGAGCAATCACTTGATCGACAGAAACTCCATTGCAATTCAAATCGACGCCGACCGTCTTATTGATCGTCGTGCTGGTGAGCAGACCGGCTGTCTTCACGTAATGACCATCGCCATGATCGCTGTTGCGATTCCACAGATTCGTGAGCACCAGCAGATCGTCTCTGAACTTCTCAAGCGGTGCCAGAGTTTGTGAAAAAGTAAAATCTTTCCCCGTACCGGTCGGAGTCCAGCAATCTTGTTTGACACCGTTGGGCATGAACAACACAGCGAACCGTGCCGGAGCAGGTTCAGTAGGAGATGCACCGATCAGTCGCGAACGGGTCATGCATTCGAGCCACGGCAGAGCGACGGCGACGCCGAAGCCTCGCAATACAGTGCGGCGCGAGAGTGGAGCACTTGAATTCAACGTCATTGAGAGTTCCTTTGTGTCGACAAGCGACGTGATTCGCTACCTACTCGAGCCGCCTCACGGAGCCTCTGCGGCTCGGTCCAACCGATATCGAAACGGCACGCTGCGAACGATACCCATCACGAGCCGTTGAGCTTGGTAACCATTCTGCTCAAGGTCATCACATATTGTATCGACGACGCAATAATCGCTGTCGACCAGCCCTCGTCCCAGCGCATATCCCAACATCTTTGTCACCAAATGCCGGACAAATTGTTCTTTTCGTTCCATCAATAACTGCTTCACTCCGTCTGATCCGGCTATCTTCTGACCGCTGGGCAAACTCCCCTCGGCATCGATCGGGCTTCCGTTCTCTTCCTTGCGAAATCGTCCGATGGCATCGTAGTTTTCTAAGGCAAAGCCGAGCGGGTCAAGTCGCTCGTGGCAAGCAGCGCAGGCAGGGTTCTCGCGGTGAATCTCCAGTCGCTGCCGAAGCGTCTTGCCCTGCTTGTCCTGATCCTTGTCGCTCAGCGGTGGGACACCGGGCGGAGGAGCCGGAGGCGGATCGCCGAGCAGTGTTTCCAACAGCCATTTGCCTCGAAGTACCGGACTGGTGCGATTCGGATACGAACTGACCGTTAAGACTCCGGCCATCGTGACCAAACCTCCTCGCGGACTAGTATCCGGCAAGTCATAGCGGTTCAAATTCTGATTGATGTCACCCTTCAGATCCTTGCGATCAACGCGATACAGTCCGATCAATTCATCGTTCATGAATGTGTAATTGCAATCGATCAGCTCAAGCAGGCTACGATTCTCGCGAAGCACATGCGAGAACAATTTCACCGGCTCCTCGCGATAAGCAGCCAGCTTATCGTCGCTCATGTTACGGAACAACTGAGGATCCGGCTTAACACGCTTACCGAGTTCTCGAGTGCCCAGCCATTGACCGACAAAGCCGTCGACCATTTCGTGCAAGCGTTCTTGTTTCAGCATGCGATGAACTTGCTTTTCAAGTTCGACGTCGTCTAGCAAACGCCCATCGTCGGCAACTTGACGCAGCTCTCTGTCAGGCATCGTGTCCCATAGGAAATAGGAGAGTCGCGAAGCCAGCGAGTGTTCATCTATCGGCTTGGCCTCCGACGACTCATTGCGAGGTTCAACCAAGAACAAGAATCTCGGAGAAATAAGAACACCTTGCAAAGAGACCACCAGAGAGTCTTCGAATGTCAGGCTGTCTTTGCGAGCCGATTCGTAGAGAGCGAGGTATCGATCGACTTCCGAGTCTTCTGCGGGACGACGAAACGCTCGGGAGAGGAATCGCTTTAAGATTTCACGAGCTGCATCGGACTCACCGGTATCCGGCTTGTTACGAAGCGAGAACAAACGCTCGCGGGCTTCTTTATCACGGACTGCGTATTCGAGCGCCTGTTTGGCTGCAGACAGATACTTCTCGCCGTGTACCGGCGAAAGAAAGAGCGTCTCAGCAGCGTTATCGAATCCTTCACCTCCCGCTCCATCCGTCGGCAACTCATGGCCCGCATCGAAATGCACACCAAGCAAGTCCCGTATCGTGTTGCTGTACTGATTGCGATTGAGTCGACGAAGCGGCGCGGGTCCGGGATTCGGCGGACCGCCGCACGCTTGGCTGCGATAGGTCTCCGCGATCCACTTCGGCATCCACTGGCGATCATCGATCGACAATGGCTGACTATCCTTGGGAGGCATATCCCCTTGATGAACTCGCTGCCGAATCTTGTCCCATGCATGTCGATTCTTGAGCAGCGAGGCGGCGCCTTGAAATTCAGACAAGTCGAGGCCGCCCTCCGGCTCTCTGTTGCCGTGGCATTCGACGCAAGACTGACGAATGATCTCTGCCGCGCGGCGGTCCCCGTCCGTTACGGGCTCAGCCGCCGCGGCCGAAACAACCGTACACATAACTGCGGACGCCATCAATGAAATAGTTTCGAACCAACTACGGCGCGAATGGAGAATGGAAATCATCTGCTTCCGTGAATGTCGATCTACAAGGCTCGCCAATTTTTGACTCAACAACGATTTGAACTCTGCAGGATCGACCATTCTGATCAACCATAACTCGATATGCCGCGCATGGCCTGCGCCGAAGCGGTCTGCCGACTTGCTATCCTAACCTCCCAAACAATAAATAGAAACGGTCCGGCTTGTCGTGCTTTACGGGTTTCCGGACACAAATTGCTCCCCTCCTCCGCCAGGATGGCACGGTAGTCAAAAGACTGCTACCCTGATCGCCTTCAGGATCAACCACATATCCCCGCTATAACAGGTATCCCATGCCGCTTAGCGTCGTCTGCCCGAACAGTCACAGATTGAAAGTCGATGAAGTGCACATTGGTCGCACGATCTGATGTCCCAAATGCAAGCGTCGCTTTCCAAGCCGTAGAAGCACCGCCGACTGAAGTCGAAATCGTCGCTGCACGGCCTATCGAACTGAACAACCTAAGGCCGATGATCCATTCGAATCGGGACGATCGACCCATTCGCTGCATCGCCCGCCGCGGCTGATCACGATCCATCTGGCTTAGCGTCTTTTCCTCCGGGGCAGGAAGCGCCGCCAGGGGCGAACCCATTCACATCGCCGACCTTCGACGCCGCCGTGAACGCAGTCCGGCCCGATCGAATCGAGCACGAAGTCCACTGCGGCTCGAACCGCCAAGCAAGCACCGCAAGGCAGTCGCCCGATCGCGACAAGCCATTGGATTCCGCCAAGTATGTGCCTTGGGTCATGTTGAGCGCGGCCGTATTGTTCTTCCGGTGTTCGTCGGTGGACCCGGAAACCTATCTGGCGATGAGCAGCGGACGGACATTAATGCCGCCAAGAGCTTGTCGAGAGCAAAGTACTGATGGCCCTCGTCGAACAGGAGATCTCCGGCCGGAACTCCGACGATAAAGAAAAGCGGTGGCTCTCAAAGTCAAAGAACTGAGGAACTGTACCTGAGTTCTTGCTGGTTCCCCAGTGGGCGAAGAGAGGTTAAACGAAACCGACGCACTCCGTGACAGCGTCACCAAGCGAGATGCAATCGTTAAGGCACTACGAGAAATCTGTCATGAAATCGTCGACATAGATAAGAAAAACATCTCTGCCGCCGACGTCGAGTACCAAGCGCAACGGTTCATGGTCGAATGGCGCCGCAATCTACGATTCGCCGGCAACCAAACCAATGACACTTGGATGGAAATCAAGGAAGTCGAACGCAATCTGTTCGGTAACCAATCGGTATTCAATAAAGTCCGGCAGTATGACCAAGACAATCTCGATGAACAATTTGAGCTGTGCGAACAACTGCAAAAACTGCAAACTGCTTTCGCTCATTACATGGAGGGCAATAATCGCAAACTGCCCAACGACATTGAGGAAGGCCAAAGTAAGCTAGGTTGGCGAGTCGCCATGCTGCCGTACCTCGGTGAGAAAAAACTGTACAACGAATTTCACCACGATGAACCGTGGAACAAAGAGCACAACGAAGAGCTCCTGGCGAAGATGCCGCGAGTATTTGAGACGCCCGGCCTTCGTCGGCTGGGAAAGACGACAATTCACTTAGTCCAATCAGCCGGATCGTCACGCTATTCAAGCAACCCTTTCAAGAGCAAACGCGACGACGAAGAATTCTACTGCACACCCATTTTCATCGTCGGCGAAGCCGCTACCGCTGAAGAATGGACGAGACCCGACAACATCTTCTTCGAGGAAACCGACGGCCCTGCCAAACTCGGCAATCCTAAATACTTGCTCTTTATCTGCGGCGACGGAATCGTTCGCATGGTTCCGGATGGCGAGAGCGTCGAGGCATTTCAAGAGCTCATCACATACGGTGACGACGTTCCGAATAAGAGCGACTTCGCTAAACGCTATCCCGTTTTCGAACAGACAGTGATGCCTTGCGTCGAGCTCATTCGCAACGTACGCAAAATCAATCCCATCAAGATGAAGTAGCAGACGGTATCAGCGTCAGACGCAACTCCGCTTGCATCAAATCAAGAAGTTCATCATGGACTGGCGTGACGAAGTGATCAGCTCCAGGAACTCCCCTGTTCCTCATGCGGTTTGCGCGCGGCCTTGAGTAACGAGCAGAGTTGCTTGATATCCCGATCGCTCATGTGACCCAGTTGCTTCTGATGGCATTCACTGAGCGGCTCGGCGATCGATTGCACGAGCTTCAGGCCGGCGTCGGTGATGGCGATCAAAACTTGTCGCCGATCCGATTCCGGTCTTCGCCGCTCGGTCAGTCCCATGCTCTCTAAACGATCGATCATGCGCGTGATGTCGGGCGCTCTCGAGACCAATCGTTCGGCGATCGTCAGTGTCGGCAGCGGCTCGGGATGCGAGGACTTCAGCAACCTCAAAACGTTGTACTGCTGACATGTCAATTCGAAGCGTTCAAACAGATCTTCTTCGATCTTCCGCAGCTTGTCGTACGTGCGCCAGAGATTCAAGTACAGCTCTTGTGCCGGTGAATCGAAGCGCATCGAGCGTTGTTCACCGCCTTTAGATTCGGCCATACTTCGTGAAACTCCGAGGTCGAGACGTGTTGGGATTGTCGACAGCACATTGAGAAACGAGGAACCGCTTCTAGCGGAGCGGCGCAAGCTGCCCCGTCCCGACGGCGAAAACGCGAGACACCGGACGGCTTGCGCCGTTCCGCTTTTGCTTTTTCAACTAACTGCTAGTTTGTAGCATCCTGTGACAATCGTGGAAACGGAGCTCCACGTGATCACGGATGACAAACTCTTGTCACTGCGCGACAGCGGCGGACAAAGACATCGCGTCTTTGACACTCTTGGACCCTAAAGGCTTTTTGTCATCGAAAGGACCATCGGCACTCCCCTTCGGCCAAGTCTCCGGATCGGCATACCGACCGTCGTCGCCATACTGCCTCTGCAATCGAGCGAGTTCCGTTTTCAGCTCCGCGAATTTCGCCGCGACGGCGGGTTGCTTGGCTTCTGTTTCGGAGAAGAGCAAGTTGTGCTGCTCGTTGGGATCTGCTTTCAAGTCGAACATCTCGTAAGCATCTTTCTTCCAGTAGTAGATCAGCTTATGAGTCGCCGTGCGGACGCCGTAATGAGCTCGTGTGTTATGGTGGCCGGGATCGTGGTAGTAGCGATAGTAAACGCTGTTGCGCCAATCGCTGGGCGATTCGCCTCTTAGTACAGGTGCTAAGCTGCGACCTTGCATCGAATCAGGAATGGTAAGCCCGGCCAGATCCAAGAAGGTCGGTGCCAAGTCGATGTTCGCAGTGAACTGATCAGGTGTGGTTCCCTTCTTAATGCCGGGACCTCGAACGATGAGCGGCGTTCGCAATCCGGGTTCGTACATAAACCGCTTATCGTACAAGCCGAGTTCACCCATGTACCAACCGTTATCGGCGGTGTAGAAGACAATCGTGTTTTCCGCTAAGCCTGTCTTATCGAGGTAGTCGAGCACTTTGCCGACGTTGTCGTCGACTCCTTGCACACAGGCCAAGTAGTCTTGCATGTAGCGGTTGTACTTCCACTGCACAAGTTCCTTGCCGGTTAGTTTACGGCCGCCCACTTCGACTTCCATCGGCTTTTCATTCAGCCATTGATTTAGAGCCGGTCCTTTCAGATCGGCGGGCGGCTCAAGCTTCAGATCGCGACGAGTCAAATCCTTGGCGACGGTTTGTTCGTTTTCGGGAAGAGCGGCAGGTCGAGTCGCATAGTCATCGAACAACGTCGACGGTTCGGGAAAGACTTTGTCCTTGAACTTCGCGGCGTTACGCGCGTCAGGCTCCCACGCACGGTGCGGTGCTTTTTGATGAAGCATCAGGAAGAACGGTTTGTCCTTCGGTCGCGTCTCGAGGAACTCCACACCCAAGTCACCGGTAATGTCAGTGCAGTGACCTTGAATGTTCAAGCGATGGCCGGGGACGAGGAAGACCGGATTGTGATACACGCCTTGACCGGGAAGAACGATCCAACGATCGAAACCGGTCGGATCACTCCCCAGATGCCACTTGCCGATCATACCGGTGAAGTAGCCGCCTGCCTGCAAGCGTTTGGCGACGTTATCTCGCGACCCGTCGAAGCGGTTAAACACCGGTACGCCGTTGAGGTGAGAGTATTGGCCGGTCAGTAGTGTGGCGCGACTCGGCGTGCAGATCGAATTGGTCACGAACGAATTGGTGAAACGAGCACCTTCGCGCGCAAGTCGATCGAGATGCGGTGTTTCATTGACTTTCGATCCATACGCGGAAATCGCAGCTTGCGCGTGATCATCCGAAAAGATGAAGAGGATGTTCGGTTGCTTGTCAGCAGCGATCGATAGGGAACTGAACCAAAAGGCGCATAGTCCGGCCAGAGCAGCGGCGATCTTCATAGCAAGTCCTCATCAACTGACGACAACCTCGATCGACTTTACAGCCGATGAGGTCGTAGGGGGTGGGTTGAGTGCTGTAGCATTAAACGCAGCGACCGTCGACGAAAGATCGTCGACGGTCGCCGAATGGGTATCGGAGCCCGGGACACCCATTGTAACAGGGACAGAGGCGCTCGGATTCAAACCGCCCTACAGTTCGATTTCCACCGTCTGTCCATGCGTGAGATGCCAGTAACGATGCTCGTGAGTGTTGTAGATGACGATGTACAACACCGTTGTGCCGCGATCATCAGCCGTGTCCAAGACCTTGGCGTCGAACGTCTCGCCGCGCCATTTGGCTTTGATGGATTGCTTGGTGACGGCATCTTTGTCGATGCTGTCTGTCGGCACAATACAAGTCGTGTAGACACGCTCTAAGAACTTGCATTCATAGAGAGGGTCTCCTTCGTTGACGTACTGGCCTTCTTCCACCAAGACTTTGGATACCGCGCCGGCGAATTCGGCATAGGCCCGACCGAACTCGGGGCGCGGGGACTTCGACGGAGCTACTCCGGCGGCGAACTCATCCCAAAGAAAAACCTGGCCGGGTGCAAAGTTCAGATTCGTGACCTTTCCTTCGGCTCGAGCATAGATCGTTTTCGATCGCAGCACAGTCGGAGTCGAAGTGTAGGTCTCGGCCGATGCGGTATGGGCGCACGCTATCACCAGACCCAAGATCAACAGGGATCGCATGGAAATTCTCCACAGAGGCTAATCAAGATGTGTATCAAGCAAGATGTCAAGCATGTTGCGGTGAGTTATTGAGCTCGACTTCGGGCAATTGTCATCGAGCTCTCGAACCGGCACCGGCGTCGATCGCATTCACTGATCGTTCCCGACCGACACTTTAACCATATCCCAAAGATTCCCCGAAATAGCTTTCCGAAAATTGCCGCCTGTAACGCCTACGTAAAATGCCTGTGACTCTGCCGATTGGATGGACCGACAAGCGCAATCATCGGTGCTTCAACAGGCAGTGCACTTGTCCCAACCGGTACAACCGGAATTCAGGCGTCTCGGCGATAGAAGAAGTTGTGAGCGGGAATTGAGAAATACACGGAATGCAAGCTAGCGGAAGAAAAGAAATCGGCCCGATTCAAGGTTTGATCCGCCTACGAAAACAGCCGAGCGAAATCGCTCGGCCGTTTATATGCTATGAACATCCTCACAACGCGAATCGACGCAGTTCGATCAACCTTGAGCCGGTACGCCGCTACCCAATTGGGCGAGAACCTGCAAAACGCCGTTCAGATGAGCTAAGCGAGGTCCGAAGCGATCGACGAATTCGCCGAGCATGAAGTCCCCTTCCAGCAAATTCTCTTCGCCGTCAGCGATTTCATCGGTCAAACTCTCAAGAAACTGTGCCTGAACGCGTGATAGCGATTCGGCAGCTTTGCGACAGGCCTTGGATAAACGCGGGTTGGCGTCTTTCCATTGCTGGAGTTCCGTTGCGCGCTGCTTCTGTACGTTAACAGTGGATTGAACCAATTGTTCAAGCAACTGATTCTGCTTTTCCTGCATCGAAACCAACTGACGTAACAATGCTACCGAAGCAACGCCTGCATCTGATGCCGCGGCTTGCTGGTTCGGTGCTGTCGGTTCAGCAGAAACGTCTATGCGAAACACCGGCGCGAAGTGAGATGGATCCTGAGCCACGGAAAAGCACTCCCCTGTGTTCTTTGCCTGCGATAAATGCCTGCATGTGATTGATCGCGGTGTCCAAACGGCAACCGTGAGTTCTCATTATATCCAGGCTCGCGAGAGGGAGTCGAGCAATCGACACTCGGCAAGCTGGAGAAAATTGTCCGATGGCGTCAAAACTGGTGGCACCGTCATGACTGTTGAAGTCGTCATTGCCGGAATTCCGAGAATGGACGAGCGAACCCGCTTACTGGTTCGCATGGTTTCGCCCGCAGTTGATCCCTCTAGCCCCACAGGCAGCATGGCAAGTTCAACGCAGCCCGTTTCGCGGAGCATCGGCTTCTGCACCGTTCGATTCCACGCCGAACACGGATTCTTCGGCGGCTACTTAATCGTCAACGCACATGCTCGACCGCTCGAGTTCCACTGCACGCTGCCGGTTAAACCGAGCCGCGCCCAGTCGATTCTCTACGGGCACACGCTTCCCGACTTTGTTTGCGGTGAACAGATCGCCAAGGCACTGATCACGAAAGCCAAGATCGTCCCGCCGCTTGTGCTGACCGATTGCACACCGGTCTTGGCGATGAACCATGTCAGCGATCAACTGGTCGCATGGATCCGCACGGAAGAACATTCCGAGTCGGTGTCGATGATTCCGCGTCAATCCGGAACTCGATTGATGGATGTGCCGCTGGGCAATCAAGTCCTTGGACTGCATGATTCGCAAAATCATCGAGAGCAAGAACTGCGCTCGGTGTGGCAGGAATTGGATGTGAACATCGACTTGACGGAACCGTTTGAACGGATCGCCGAGGCGTTGATGGAAGCTCATCCGGTCATGAAGGCGGCTTAGTCCATGGACTTGATTCTCGAATCGGGTGACTTCGCCGACGTTCCTCTCGGCCGACTCGACGTCTTGCACTTCGCAACCGGTTGGCAAGGGATGCTTAGTCGCAGTGTAATGCCGGAAGTCACTTCGCAGAGCCCAGCAGCTCTCGATGTGCAGGTGCATGCGATCAAGCTGAATAGCGTTCAGCCGAAGGTCATCGGCTTTACATTCCCCGAGTCTCCGAACTTCAATCAGCCGCCTCAGCCCGAAGCGCCGAAGAAGCCTGACTCCGATTCGCCCTCGTCCGATGCATCGAAGTCCGGTGAGGAAGACACAGATGTCGACGCGCCGGATTCGCCGGGACGCATTCGACTCAATCCGAACAAGCACACTCGCATCGCTCCGCCGCGCGACTTGGTCAAGCTCGAGGACCGTCTGTACTTCGTGCTGCAACCGCCGCTCGAAACCATGGCGGCCTCTGCGCAACTCAGCTTCCCGTTTCAGCCGTTTCCTTATCAGCTCGAAGGAATCGCATTTTTGTTTCCACGCGAAACAGCGATTCTTGCCGATGAGATGGGGCTCGGCAAAACCATGCAGGCGATCACATCGGTGCGCATGCTCCTCCTGGCCGGCCAAGTTCGCAACGTCTTGTTGATCTGTCCCAAGCCGCTGGTCACCAACTGGGTCCGTGAGTTCCGTTTGTGGGCACCCGAGATTCCGCTGCTGGTGGTGGAAGGAGATCAAGCGAAACGGCAATACATTTGGCAGAACAACGCGCCGGTTCGTATCGCAAACTATGAACTGTTGATGCGCGATCGATCTATCCTCGAAGATCCGGACCAACACTTCGATCTCGTCATCATCGACGAGGCACAGCGCATCAAGAATCGCAACAGCACCACCGCTGAAATCGTTCGTGCGCTGCCTCGAACTCGCTCTTGGGCACTAACCGGTACTCCGATTGAAAACTCGGTCGAAGACTTAGTCAACATCTTCGAGTTCCTGTCGCCGGGTTACTTGCGATCGGACATGCATCTGAAGAGCATCAGCCAAGCCACTCGCGACTATATTCTTCGCCGCACCAAAGACAAAGTGTTGACGGAGATGCCGCCGAAGATGTTCCGCGATGAAGAGCTCGATCTCACACCGGCTCAGCTCGACAGCTATCGCGAGGCTGAGGACTCGGGCGTAGTGCGCTTGACCGACATGGGCGATACGCTGACGATCCAACATGTATTCGAGTTAGTCCTGCGATTGAAACAGATCTGCAACTTCGATCCGGCCACAGGTTCCAGTTGCAAGCTCGAACGCTTGGAAGCGGACTTGGAAGAGATCGCAGCCAGCGGCCAGAAGGCGATCGTATTCAGCCAGTGGGTCGAGACATTAGATAAGCTTGCCGTTTCGCTCGATCGCTTCGGACCGTTGGCCTATCACGGTCGCATTCCAAGCCACAAACGCGACGGAGTGATCGCTCAGTTCAAAGAAGATAAGTCGAAGCACGTCATCTTGATGAGCTACGGTGCAGGCTCGGTCGGTCTGAATCTTCAGTTCTGCCACTATGTGTTCTTGTTCGATCGCTGGTGGAACCCGGCCGTTGAGGACCAAGCCGTTAACCGCGCGCACCGCATCGGTGTTACCGCACCGGTGACCGTGACGCGGATGATGGCAGCGGGCACGATTGAACAACGCATCCATGATGTCTTGGAAGAGAAACGCGAACTGTTCAATCAGTTGTTTGCCGAGGCGGGAACACCGCGAACTGTCGGCCTCAGCCAGCAAGAGATATTCGGCCTCTTCCAACTCAAAATGCCGACGCCCGCGAAGAAAGCCGGCTGATCTGATTCAAGCGGAACGGCGCGAGCCGTCCGGTTTCACTAAGTCAAAAAAGCTCTTCACGGCCGGACAGGTTTGACTACCAATATCGTTCGACGACGATCTGCCCCGGCGACTTAGATCGATTGCGTTTGAGTCCGCGAGCGGTCAGCAGTGACTCGGTCTCGTCGAGCATATCGGGGTTGCCGCACATCATCACGCACGAATCGATGGTGATACGATCTTCGCCGCGCTCTTCTAACGATCCGTCGGCGATACAAGTGGTGATCCGACCTCTCAGTGTTCCCGGCGCGTCTTCACGCGACACAACCGGAACGTAGCGGAACCGGTCGCCATATTGAACACGGTGTTGCTCGAGTTCCGGTTGATACGCCAGATCATTCGCTTGACGAACACCATGCACGAAAACGATCTTGCGGTACCGAGACCAAGGCGTCTCCGTACGTAGCATCGCGATGTACGGCGCGATGCCGGTACCGGTGGCAAGCAACCACAGCACATCGCCGTCCGGAGCATGCGAGAGAGTGAAACTGCCGGTTGCTTTCTCGGAGACGTCGATTTCATCTCCGGCAGCGAGTTCGGAGAGTGTCGGCGTAAGTTGCCCTCCATCGACTTTAACGATGAAGAAGTCGAGCACATGACCGTGCGGCGAAGCGACGCTGTATGGACGATGCACATGCTTTTCATCGAGCGCCAAACCGAGTTGAAGAAACTGTCCCGGTTCGAACGGCGCGACTTCGGGTGCGCGGATGCTGATCGTGAATAACCCCGGAGCCCAAATGACTTTGCGTTCGACTACGGCCTTCGTCCAATGCATCTTGACACGGCTTTCCAGGGTGGAACTGAGCTTCGCCGCCGTAAAGATCGCCCCCCTTAAGAACAACCTTAGGGAGATTGTGCAGCCGTGAACGGCCCGCGACGAAGTCGAGCCAACATAGCGTTCGCGGCAGCGAATGTCTACAATTCGGAGACTCGGCCGTTCCGAAGATTCGGATCGGTCTGCAACCATTCATCCGTTTAGTAGGACTCGGAGAGCGACCTCGATGGCTCAACAATTCACCGCCGTACCGAACGAAGAAGAGCTCAACAGTTTAGGTCGCGACCTCCACTTCTATCCGGTCTCGAACGCGCACCCGAGAACACTGACCAACGACCAGATCGAAGGCTTTAACAAGTCAGGTTACGTCGCACCGATCTCCATCTACACGACGGCAGAGATCACGGCGATCCGCAGTTACTTCGACGACTTGCTGCAGCAAGTGATTGCAGCAGGCGGGAACAGCTACTCGATCTCGTCGGCTCATCTGAAGTACGGTCCGGTATACGACATCCTCACCGAACCGCGCATCGTCGACTGTGTCTCGGATTTGCTTGGAGAAAACGTAATCGGTTGGGGATCGCACTTCTTTTGCAAGATGCCCGGCGACGGCAAGGCGGTGGCTTGGCATCAGGATGCCAGTTACTGGCCGCTGTCGCCGTCGAAAGCCGTGACCGTGTGGTTGGCGATCGATGATGCTGACCTCGAAAACGGATGTATGAAGTTCATCGCCGGTTCGCATCACTTCGGGCATATGACTTATCGACCCAGCGATTCGCATGAACACAATGTATTGAATCAAACGATTGACAACGCTGAACAGTACGGCGAAGTCGTCGTCGACGATTTGAAGGCCGGCCAAGTTTCGATCCATAGCGATCTGCTCTTGCATGGATCAGAACCGAATAACTCCGCGCGTCGACGCTGCGGTCTGACCATTCGCTATTGCAGTGCCGACGTCCGAGCCGCTCTCGGCTGGAGTTCCAAAGGTGTATTCGTACGCGGCTCAGACCCTGCCGGTCATTGGTCCAACAACGTCAGACCCGCGTAGCGCTGTAGGTCAATCAAGCCGTAGGTCAAAAGCACTAGGTCAATTGTCCTCAATTGACCCGAACCAAATTCACACCACCAATACCTTCGACGGTGATAACCGACGACGCGCGAAAGAACGCAGCGATGGCGCGAGGCTGGAGCCTCGCCGGCAGTGGGTGACGAGGCGGGAGCCTCTTCACCAGTTCGAAGATCGGTGAGATTTGCGCTGCATTGGTTGATACCGCGATAGGTGTTGGCGCTTCTCGCGGTGTTAGGATCAATTTGGAAAATTGATCTACATCTGCTGACTACTTTCCTTTTTCCTCAACCGCTGCGTTCGGTTCTTTGAGCTCGGCCGGTGGCGATGACTCGATGGAAGTGCAGTTTGACTTCGCGATTGACGACTCGACGAACGCCTTCGACTAGGCATCTCGGTTCGTTCTCTTCCTGACCTTGTTTCACGACGTCGTCGACGCGAGTTCCCGGCGGAACGGTGAAGGTGGATTGGTAGATGATTTGATTGCCCGCATCCAGTTCGGGAACGATGAAGTGGCAGGTTGCTCCGAAGGTCAGCATGCGCGATTGATACGCATCGTGATAGGGACGCAGACCGGGGAAGCTCGGCAGCAAGCCGTGATGCAGATTGATAATGCGGCCGCCTGCGTACTTCCAGCATGTATCCGGCGGTAGGACTCGCATGTATCGAGCCAAGATGATGTAGTCGACTTCGTAGCGATCGAGCAATTCTACCATCGCATCTTCGTCGGCGGATCCATCGGGCTTGCCTATGTTGTGCCACGGTACGTTGAACTCGCTCGCCAGTTTTTCGCACTTGCCGCGATTACCGATCATCACTGTGGCATCAGCGCCGATTTCTCCTGCCGCAATAGCGGAAAGAACTGCGCGCGGGGTGCTCTCTTGAAATGTGGTGCAGATGGCCAATCGCGGACGTCGGCCCGGCGGAGTCGGCGTCCAAACACGAATGGAAAGCTTTTTCTGCGATCCGATGTCGGCCATCTTTTGACGAATGGATTCGAATCGTTCTCCGTTGATTTCGATCCGGCACATCATGGCAAAGACAGCTGCTTCATCGTGGTCATACATCTGTATTTCCGCGATGTTGGCTCCCTGCCCAGTGACTTCGTGAATGATGGGATCAGCCAGTCCAACGTTGTCAGGACCGACGGCGGTGACCACGACTTCCATATTTCGCCTGACTTTTCGCTATAACCGTTACAAACCTTGGATGACGTTTCATCCGCTGCCATTGCCACGAACGCGGCACGCATGGACACCCCGGCTGCGAAACTCGACACAACACTTTCGGTTTGAAGTGATCGATCTTTCCACTGCCGGACTTCTGTGGATCGCAGGTATCGTATGGTAGCTGAAAACAGCCGGGTTTAGCTTGTGAGTGCCGAGTTTCGCAGCGCCCGAGCATCGCTCGACTAACAATTATGTCGTCTAGTCAGGTAAGTGGAGACAATCGATGACCGGCAGCCCCGCCCTTAACTCGCCTGCACACAACAACTCGAAGCGACGCAATCCAGGGTTAGTTTCTTGGCTGGTCAGCTTCGGCATATTGGTTTGTTTCCTTTCAGGCGCAGCGAAGTGCGAAGAGCTGAATGTGCACGGAGTGAAGTTGCACTATCTCAAAGGAGGCGGCGGCGAACCGATTTTGTTAGTTCATGGCCTGCACAGCAGCGCGAAAATGAATTGGGAGCTCAATGGGATCTATTCCCAGTTATGCAAAACCCATCGTGTCCTGGCGCTGGACCTACCTGGACACGGTCGCAGTGACAAGCCGGAGGACGAAGCCGCATATGGAAGCGCTGTCGTGGCAGACATTGAAGCCCTTCTCGATCACGAGCGAATCGACAACGTACATTTGGTCGGCTATTCGATCGGCAGCTTGGCCGCTATGAAGTTCACCGCGGAACATCCGAAGCGAGTGAAGTCGCTGACAGTCTGCGGTATGGGCTGGCTGAAAGAAGGAAGCCGACTCCAGACTTTCTTCGAGCGAGCTGGTGATCGCGACGGCGGCCGCACGCCCGAGGCTTTCATGCGCGGCATTTCGGATTGGGCTTTGACAGAAGCAGAATTGAAATCCATCACGGTGCCGACGCAAGTCATCGTCGGATCACAAGACATCGTCAATCGACTTTATGTACAACCTCTCCATTCCGCGAGACCGGATTGGAACGTCGTATCGATCCAGGCAGCGGCCATATCTCGACACTGGCTGACCTGAAATTCGCAGCGGAGCTAGAAAAGTGGCTCGGTGAGCGATCGCAGGAGAAGTAAACCGGCGCTGCGATTGAGCCTTCGATGAAGGCATTCCGCTACGGCGTTTCGCGCAACACGAAGAGTACCGGTGAACGAACATTACCCGGATTCGCCACAGCTATGATCGGCTTCTTGCGAAGAGACCCGACCAGGATCTGCCCGCGACGTGGTCCGACATCGAAACCAGGTAAGGCAATCGATTCGAGGTCTCGATCTTCCGCTTTCATGGCGATCGCTTGAGCTCGATTCGCTTTGACATTGCTTGAGTGGCTCTCAAGCTGCTCAAGCAAATTCTGATCGTTCGACTCCATGGCGATATTAAGCGATACTTCCGGGAAGCTCGCCATGTCATCGAACATGGCCATAATAGCCTTGTCCAGGCCTTCCAAGTTGGCTTGCACGAAAACAAACGCAGCTTGCGAGCCTTCGTTATCCGCATTGTCCGATGGCGCAACTTCATTCTGTTTGACGACCATCTTGGAATCGGCCAGCGCTTTATCCAACTTGGCATCAGCGATGATCGGAGCGACGATTTCAATTCCGCTGGCATGTAAGATCGAGTCGAACCGTTTGTTTCGCAAAGCGTCCTGAGTCACTGTTAAATCGACTACCATCAGGAACTTCAAACCAACCGGCGCCGTTTTGACTACCTGGCCGCCGGAAGGGTCACCGAACGTCGGATTCGGTTGCGGCGCGGGCTGGGACGCCAACGGGTTGCCGTTGCGGTTTACGTCGCCAAAAGGCGACAGAGGATAATTCGAAATGGCCGGCTTAGGTTCAGCATTCATTCGCTGACCATCGGCCAAACGAGATTCAACGCCGGGTGAATCGATTCCGGGCCCTAGTTCGGAATCGCGATCAACGTGATCACGCTGCACGGGAGCTTGGAAAGCGATCTTGTCGAAACCGGCCGTACTGTTCACTGCGCGATCAAACCAGGCAAAGTACGAAGACGAGACAATACAGATAATCACACCTGCGGCCAACGACGTCATCCACTCTAGATGACGACGATTGCGAATCAACCACTTGTTGCTTGCGATCTCAGTTTGTGCAGCAGCAACACGTTGAATGACAAAGTGATCAGACGGCAAACCTTGAGCAGCTGCTTCGGTTCGAGCGGCCGCAAGCACGCGATTGGCAAAGCCGGAAGGCAATCGCGAAATAGGCAATGCGGATAAAGAACTTGACTGAGCCCGCAGTGCCGCCAAATATTGCCGAGCCGATTCATCGGACTTCAGCAAACTCTCGACTGCAGACAGCTCGTCACCTACCAGCATATCGTCGAGATATGCCGACAGCAGCTCTCTGTCGAATTGGTTTTGATTCCCCATACACCCATCTCCGAGACAGAGACTCCTCCGCCTCGACGAGCCCCACTCCGTGAACCTACCGGAAACAGCTTACCCGAATCTATCTTCTAGTCCCAATGTCTAGACTCAAGAAACGGTCAGGAAGTCCAGGACTCACCGCGGATTCGATCGCGGCCTCGTCGAGCCAAATCCTTGCCGAGTCATTCTCCGCAGAACGGTGAACGTGGCTTCAGGGCGACTCACATGACACTCCGATGCTCGCAACTCCAAATAGTTCCGCTCTGGCGGTGTGAGTGAGAGAAAAATTAACGGATATTTATGAGTACCGCTGCCCATCCGGAATAGAAAAGCCACCCGCGAGGACCAGAGAGGTCCGTCTGTAAGGGTTTTGCGGACGTTGCGGTCCGATTTTATCAAGTGTAGCGGTTGTAGTGCCGATTCTAAGGCCATGCAAGGAAGAGGTCGATGCATTCCCCGCCCGAACGAGTGGGGGCTGTGCCTTGACGGTCTACCGGCACACCAGTACACTTCGTCATGTTAAATCATGGCTTGCAAATGACTTACGCCATTTGCAGGATGCATTTTCGGAGCATGCGAAGTGACAAAGAAAGAGATCGTACGCACGATTTCGGACAAGACGGGTCTGCCGCAAATCCAGATCAAGGAAATCGTCGAACTCACCTTGGAAGGCATCGTGGAGACTCTCCTCGATGTGGGCCGAGTAGAGCTGCGGGATTTTGGCGTGTTTCAAGTCAAGACTCGTAAGGCTCGCAGAGCTCGCAATCCGCGCACCGGTCACGAAGTGGACGTCCCAGAGAAGTCTGTGGTCACTTTCAAGCCGGGGAAAGAAATGGAAGCTCGCGTCAAACTAGCCGACGAAAAGGGGCTGGTTGAACGACTGCGAGGCATGGTCGATTCGCTGGATGCCGACGACGATGATGAAGACGATACGGACTCAAGCGGAGTTCGATCCAATAAGTCGGACAACACACCTGGATGAGCTCGAAAGCCGCTTCGGACCGCGGGCTGTCTCAAGGGCAGACTTGCAAGCGGACGAACGCAAATCGGATATCACGGAGGAGTAGAAAATGCGACGTTGGTTTCTCGCTGCGTTAATGCTCGGATGCATGACTGCCGGCGGATGTGCTCTGCCCATCTACTCGGCACTGCCAGAGCGACGCGCAGAACAGTTGATCTACACCTCGGAAAACCTGCGGCTCCTCATCCAAGAATGGGAACGCTTTTGGTTTTTGGACCAACCGGACCATATGACGCCGTACCGCGTACACGGCGGCGTGATCTAAGCAAAGCACCGATTCACTGCGAACAATGTTCGGCGGCGATGTGCTTCATTCGATGAAGCAATCGCGCCGGACGAGCGCTTGATCAGGTTTGACTGGACGATTGTCCAAACCTTTCGGTACTTGCAACCGGACCGCTCTACTCAGTTCAGTTCTGCGAAGGCGTTTGTCGGCGTTTTTTCTGCATGTCCCATGTCCGCGCGCGTTCAGTCGAGTGCCGTATAGGGTGGTTCAAGCCCTTGCATTTCAGCCAACGCATTGCCGGCAGCTCGCTGTTCCGCATCTTTCTTGTTGCGGCCCCACGCAGGCGTGTACTGAGTCTTGCCCAGCACAGCCACTATCTGAAATGTCTTGTCGTGGTCTGGGCCTTTTTCACTCACAAGTTGGTAGTACGGCGCGGCCCCGGTTTCGCGCTGAGCCAAATGCTGCAATGCCGACTTGTAGTTGCCGATCGAGTGTCCTTGCACTGCTTGCACTAGTTCATCGGACATCGTTCGCAGCACGAATTCTTGAGCCGGCTCCATGCCACCATCAAGATAAATGGCTGCAATCAACGCTTCGTAGACGTCTGCCAGCAGACTCTTAGGCACTCCGGACGGCGATCGCATCCCTTTGCCGAGGATTAAGCATTCTTCCAAGCCCAGGCGTCGACTCACTTTCGCGCAGCAGCGGCGACTGACCACGGCTGATTTAATCTGCGTCAGCTCACCTTCCAAATACTCGGCATGCTGTTTGTAGAGCCATTCACAGATCGTAAAGCCGAGGATCGCGTCCCCTAGGAACTCGAGCCGTTCGTTCGAATCGAGCCGACTGCTGGCTCCGGACGCGTGCGTCAAAGCGGCCACTGCCAACGAAAAATCTTGGAACGTGTATCCGACCCGTTCCTGACAGAGCGCCACTTTTTGGGCGTTAGACTCAGCCGAATTGGAAAGGTCGGGATCGCTCATGAAGTCCGCAATGATGTTGAACAGATGTCTCCTACACAGTCTGGAGGAGGGGTATGCATGGAAAAAGTATGCCCGCACTGTAATCTTGTCAACGTACGCAGGGGATGGATGAAGACCGATTCCAAGGTTTGTCACCCAGGATGGCCGATTAGGATCTCAATCCCGAACGCAGCCGGCCCCCTAGAGATTTTTTTCGAACAGTCGACAATCCAGAACTTCTTTCCGGTCGGCAGCCAATCCATGTCTCGGCGAGCTTTACTGTCGCAGTCTGCGTTGGCGACATCCCACGGCCGATTTCTTCCTTCTGAATTACCGCTTCTGAAATACAGCCATGTCAGACTCAGGCGTCTACGAGAACCCGCTGATCACCCGCTATGCCTCTCGCGATATGGCTCGACTCTGGAGCACCGAGACGCGCAGCAAGCTCTGGCGCCGTTTATGGATCGTGTTGGCAGAATGCGAGCAGGAACTAGGCCTGCCGATCACCGACTCGCAGTTGGAAGAGCTCCGCGAGTTTGAACATCAGCTCAATCTCGATGCGGCCGCTAAGCATGAGAAGCGATTGCGACACGACGTGATGGCTCACGTTCATGCATACGGCGATCAATGTCCGGGGGCTCGCGGAATTATTCACCTGGGCGCGACCAGTTGTTATGTCACGGACAACTCCGACCTGATGATGATGCGTGACGCGCTGAAAATGATCGAGCGACGATTGGCGAGCGTCATCGTGATGCTCGGTGAATTCGCAGTCCGATATCGCTCGCTCCCTTGCTTGGCATTCACGCACTTGCAAGCCGCTCAGCCGACGACGATCGGAAAGCGAGCTTGCCTATGGGCCTATGACCTGGTGCTCGATCTCGAAGAAGTGCGTCATCGTCTGAAGGAACTGCGAGCCCGCAGCGTTAAGGGAACAACGGGTACACAAGCGAGTTTCCTGCAGCTCTTCGGCGGCGACCATGCCAAAGTACGCGAGCTCGAGCGACGAGTCACCGAGCGCATCGGCTTTGAGGCATCGTACGAAGTGACCGGTCAAACGTATCCGCGCAAAGTCGACGCTCAATATCTCGACGTTTTGTCAGGGATCGCTCAGACCCTGCACAAGATCGGTACCGACATCCGCATCCTGGCTCATCGCAAAGAAATGGAAGAGCCGTTCGAGAAGGAACAGATCGGTTCCTCAGCCATGGCTTACAAGCGCAATCCGATGCGAAGCGAACGGATGTGTTCGTTGGCGCGATTCGTGATGAGCCTCCAGAGTTCCTCAGCGGCAACGGCAGCCGTGCAGTGGTTCGAGCGCACATTGGATGACAGTGCCAACCGACGCTTGGTGATTCCGCAAGCTTGTTTGGCCGTGGACGCGTGCTTGGTGTTGATGCAGAACATCGCGGGCGGCATGGTGGTGTATGAAAAGACAATCGCCAAGAACTTGCGGGAGGAGCTCCCCTTCATGGCGACCGAGAACATCATGATGGAAGCCGTTTCGCGCGCGCGCAGATCGCCAAGAGATTCACGAAGTGATTCGAGTACACAGCCATGCGGCTGCAGCTCAGGTCAAACTCGAAGCGGGCTCGAACGATTTGCTTGCGCGACTCAAGTCAGCTCCCGAGTTCGCAGGGATCGATCTTGATAAGTCGCTCGATCCGGCGCTATACGTGGGTCGAGCTCCGGAACAGGTCGATGAGTTTTGGGCAGAAGTGATTCTCCCGATCCGTGATCAATACGCAGATGAATTTCCGCAGGATGCCGAACTGAAGGTCTGATCGCGATTGAGGACGAATGTGGCGGCTGCTACGCTAAAGAGTACTTGCAGGTCACGGCCCGACGGATCTGCAGTCCTCGTCTAACACACTGACCTTCAGCTCTTCTCATCATTTCGGCTGAATCGGAGTCGCCTATGGATTCGCACGCGCTGCGCCACGTCCGCAGATCGGTTTTCGTTTTCATCGTTGCATCTTGCGTCTCCATACTCTTTCTACCGGCCGAAGTCGCTACGGCTCAACAAAAGAAATTCACACCTAAGAAGAAACCGCTCCCGAGCCAATCATTTAAAGGCTACGGACTGCCCGATGCTGTGAAGCATCCTCCGCAAGGACTGCCGACCGTAGCACCGGTCAGCATTTCGAAGGAAGAGATTCGCAAGTCAGCGGCCCGCATCGATGAACTGGTCGAAGCCAATCTGGCCAAGAATGGAATGAAGCCCAATCCGGACGCGCAAGAACACGTCTTCCTGCGCCGCGCGTACTTGGACATCACCGGTTCGATCCCGAATTACTTTCAGTCGCGAAACTATTTGGCTGCGGCGGAAGCAGGTAAACGTGAAAAGCTGATCGATCATCTGCTCGGTACGGAAGGCTACGTCAGCCACATGTACAATTACTGGGCGGCGATCCTTCGCATCACAGATAAAGACGGTCCCAACATTTGGGCTTATCCATATCGCGACTGGGTCAAGGAGCAACTTCGTACCAACCGTCCCTATGATGCGTGGGTCTACGAGATGCTGACTGCTGAAGGGAAGATCTGGCAGAACCCGGCCGTCGGTTACGTCCTCCGCGACGACGGCATGCCTCTGGTTCACGTCGACAACACCGTCCGCGTTTTTCTCGGAACGCAGATCGGTTGTGCCCAGTGCCACGACCATCCATTCGACAAGTGGACTCAAAAGCAGTTTTATCAATTGGCTGCTTTCACGACCGGCACGAATCTCCGCGACGGCGGAAATACACCTGCTTTCGCAAACGGCAATCCGATCAATCGCGTGCGAGACGAACTGCGGAAATCTGATCCGAAGGCCAACGTGCAAGGCTTGATGGCTCAGTTGTTGACAGCCAACTTGTATCGCGTTTCATACGATGCGAAGCGAAATCTAAAGCTGCCGCACGATTATCAATACGACAACGGCAAACCGAATCAAGTGATCGATACTGCGGTTCTGTGGGGACAGATTCCTCCGGCTGCTAAGGATAAGACCAAGCGACAGCAGTTCGCGACTTGGCTGACAAGTCCGGACAATCCTCGCTTTGCCAAGACGATCGCCAATCGACTTTGGAAAAAAGTCATGGGAGTCGGTCTGATCGAACCGGTCGATGATCTTAAGGAAGACTCACCGTGCGAGAATTCCGAATTGATGAAGTTCCTGACCGACGAGATGGTTCGGATCAAGTTCAACGAGAAAGAATTTCTACGGATACTCTTCTACACCAAAACGTATCAACGTGCGTCGAGCGCTTTCGCTCCCGGTGACGCCGAGTTCTATCATTTCCCGGGGCCGACACTGCGACGCATGAGCGCCGAACAAGTCTGGGACTCGATCCTTTCGATCGCCGTCTACAATCCCTATCCCTACAACTTGCCTGCAACCTCCGAGTTCGGAAAAGTCATCGACGTGGATATGGCCAAAGTCGATGCCGGCCAAGCGAAACAGCTCACTGACAAATTTGATACAGCGGTCGGCCCGAAAGCCCGATCCACAGTGATGAGTAAAGCCTCGTATCGCGGGCAAACGCTGGCACGTGCTTCCGAGCTCCCGTCGCCGCTGCCTCCGGATCACTTCATTCGTCAGTTCGGACAATGTGATCGCGAAACCATTTCGGGCGACACAACCGATCCGACAGTCCCTCAGATCTTGACCATGTTCAACGGTCCCTTCACCCACATGATGCTGGAGAAAGGGTCGTTGATCTACGACAACATCTTGGCGGCTCCCGGTGCACGTGAACAGTTGGAAGTCATGTTCCTGAGCATTCTGCAGCGCATGCCGACTTCGGCAGATCGTGAAATCGCCATGCGTGAGATGAACAGCGGTGACCCGGCGATGGGCTATGGCAACATCATTTGGGCGCTCATCAACACGCGCGAGTTCCTGTTCATTCAATAGACGGTACGCTTCGTCGCTTCTTTACTCATTAACGATTCCTTGCAATCGATCCGGCGGAATAATCCATGAACACAACCACGGGTGTACATCTTGGTCGAGACCATTTCGATCCCGTCCGTCGTTCGTTAATGACTTCGGCTGCGAAGAGTCTGCTGGGGGTCAGTTGTCTGGGAGCAATGTCGAATCGATTGTGGACACCGCTTGCAGCGGCAGCGGAAGGCACGGCGCCGGGAGGAGGGAAAGCCAAGAGCGTCATTTATCTGTACATGAACGGAGCGATGAGCCACTTGGACACGTTGGATCCTAAGCCTGGAGAGAAGAGCCAAGGCGAAACCAAGCCGACGAAAACGAAAGTGGCAGGTATGGAAATCGCTGATCGCCTGCCGAAGCTCGCCGGCTTGGCAGATAAGCTCGCGATTGTACGCTCGCTATCGACGACCACCGGTGCGCATGAACAAGGTAAGTACATCATGCACACCAGTTTTAAGCCGCTGAATTCGATTCGTCATCCGGCGCTGGGCGCTTGGGCCGGCCATGTACTGAAGAAAGAGAATCCGAATCTGCCGACCAATGTGTTGATCGGACCTGCAGGCGGCCATCCAGGTTCGGGTTTTCTGCCCGCAGCCATTGCCCCGGTGCCGATCGGAAATCCGGCTCGCGGATTGGAGAACACGCAGAGCCCCGCCTACTTGGCGGAGAATCAATTCCGCAAACGCATGGCCTTGGCTCGCGATTTCGACGAAGCTTTTAAGCGTCGGTACGAAAGCAAGGAGATCAAAGCCTATGACGAGACCTATCGCGAGGCGGTGAAGCTGATGGGGTCGAGCGAATTGAAGGTCTTCGATATCAAGGAAGAAAAAGAAGATGTTCGCAAAGATTACGGCGAGAACCCATTCGGCCAGGGATGTCTGCTGGCACGCCGCTTAGTTGAAAAAGGAGTTCGCTTTATCGAAGTCGAGTTCGGCGGATGGGACCTGCATCAAGACATCTTCAATCGCATCCGCGACTTGAGCGAGAAGTTCGATACAGCCATCAGCGCGCTCATTCGCGACCTGTCGGCAAAGGGAATGTTGGGCGAGACTATGATCGTAGTGGCTACCGAGTTCGGACGCACGCCGGACATCAATGAGAATACAGGCCGTGACCATCATCCGGGCGTATTCTCCGGAATGCTTTGCGGCGGGGGGGTCAGCGGCGGAGCAATCTACGGAAGTTCGGATAAAATCGGAGCATCACCTGAAACGGATAATGTCTCCGTGGAAGACTTCAACGCCACAATCGCTTATGGACTCGGTCTGCCTCTCGACCAAGAGTTTCATGCTCCGAACGGTCGACCGTTCCGAATATGCGATCACGGGAAACCCCTTACCAAATTATTCAGTTGAAGATGTGTCGACGATCAGTGCGGCACCACGTTCACGGAGTCGCGTAACTTGACGACACACACAGAACACCCGTCGCGTCGAAGTTGGTTGCAATCGGCCGCAGGCGCCACATCAGCGGCTATTGCTCTTGCGGCAGGACATTCTCAGGCAACGGCATCATGGACGCTGCCGCAAGTCAACGCCACGGAAAGCAGCCGAAAGCGGCGCATCAAGATCGGTCAGATCGGAACGCTGCATGCCCATGCTTCCAAGCTGTCCGTTTATCGCAGCAGCCCCGACTATGAAGTGGTCGGCATTGTGGAGCCGGATGCTGAAGCGCGACGCAGGGTAGAAAAGGACCCGACCTACCAAGGGCTGAAATGGATGACGGTCGACGAACTGACTTCAGTCGATGGACTCGAAGCCGTTCTCGTCGAAACTCACGTCCGCGATCTGCTTGCAAATGCTGAAAAGTGCGTGTCAGCGGGCAAGCATGTGCATATCGATAAGCCGGCCGGCAACTCGCTGCCTCACTTCCGCCGAGTCCTGGATACAGCGGCAGAACGGAAATTGATGGTACAAGTCGGTTATATGTACCGCTACAACCCGGGCATTCTTCTACTCCATCGATTGTTAAAAGCCGGCGTGCTGGGAGAGATCTTTGAAGTTCATACCGTCATGAGCAAGACACTGCCTGCGGCGGATCGATCGGAACTGGCCGAATTTCCCGGCGGCATGATGTTCGAGCTCGGTTGCCATATCCTCGATCTAGTCGTCAAGGTTTTGGGCAAACCGCAATCCGTGCATTCCTATTCGACGCACACATCTCCGATCGACGACGGATTGAAGGACAACATGTTGGCGGTGCTGAAGTATCCGCGGGCTGTAGCGACCGTGAAAACGTCCTGTATTGAAATCGACGGAGGCGAGCGCAGGCACTTCACGCTATGCGGCACGAAAGGGACTCTGCATATTCAGCCGCTCGATAACCCATCGGCTCGACTGACACTCGATACGCCGTTCGAGGAGTTTCGAAAGGGTTATCAAGATGTCCCGTTGGACAAGCCGAAGAAATTCACTCGCTATGTCGGCGATGCCGCCGATATGGCTGCGGTCATTCGCGGTGAGAAAGCGAACGACTATGGTTACGAGCATGAGTTTCTGGTCCAGGAGACTCTGTTCCAGGCATGCGGTGTCAGCTCATGATATCGCAATGCATGGGCATGAACTCCATTTCCGCACAAAACGCGGACGGAAACTGCGCTATGAGAGCAGATTCCTATAAGATGAGATGATCCGGACGTCGATGCGCCGGCAGGACTCTATCTACTTGACGGTGTACGCTTGGAGCGATTGATTCTCTCGGATTCATCTTCGAGCCTTCGTAAGCGGCTGGCACCATACGCCTTTGCGCTCGTTATCGTCCTCATCGCCGGTACGCTGCGAGTCGCGATCGGTACCGTGATCGGCCCACGCTTTCCGTTTGCCATTTACTTCCTTGCCGTCGCGTTCGTGGCGAGGTTCTGGGGATTCGGACCTGCCGTCTTCGCAGTGTCGGCAGGAACTGTCGGGGCATTGATCATGTTGACGATGCCCTTTCGTGACGATCGTTTGTCGACGCCTGAGCTCTGGCTCGGCATGACCATGTATACGACCGTGGGGCTGATCATTGCATGGCTCGGCGGACGTATGCAGGACGCGCTGGACGCTGCAGAATCCCATGCCCGTCAACTTCGCATGCGAAGTGAAGAACTAGAAGCCGCATTATCGGATAAGCAAACGGCAGAACGTGAATTGAGGCGAACAGCCGAAGCTCTCGGCAGCAGCGAAGAGTTCCATCGTTTGATCTCAGAGCTCACG
>JAXMBQ010000041.1:0-58278 GCA_046349815.1 Pirellulales bacterium
TCATCCAAACGATCGTCGCACCAGAAAGCAGCGCAAGGCGACTGCTTGATCGCTGGCCAGAGCTGTCGGCTTGTACACACAACGGTCAGCACATCCTCTTCCCGATTGATGCTGAATTGATTGATGCCAAGATCACGCCAGACACAACGCCCCAAGAGTCGGATGAGACTTTCATGCTTCTAACCGTTGGGCTACAACGGTTGCTTACTAAGATATCAGAAGATGGAATACTCGCGTATATCGAAACCGAGTATTTCGGTGGACAAGGCGGACAGGGCGCAATGGTCGTTCGTGATGGACATGAAATCATGCCTCCAGAATGGTCGGAATCGGATACAATCAACAAGGCACTTCGGCTACTCGGTCTAGAATCGTCAAACTCAGAAGATGAGTTCCTGATGCTTGGACTTGGCATGGGTCGCAATAACGAAGACTTGCTCGATCGACTTACGCCGTGGAAACCGAAGACAATCGCATAACAAAGCCATGCACGCCGAGCACGCGATCGGCCGTTTTCCAATGGAAGCTTTCCTCGCGCGTGCCGGGTGATGGCAGGCGTTACCCGACAGAGAAACCGTGACCCTTAACGCTGATGAAATACGCGATCGCCTTGAGGATCGTTGGAAACGCTTTGGTTACGACGCACTTCTTCCCGAGGAACGCGACTTTATTCTGGTGTGGTGGCTTGAAGCCGAAGCAAGTAACGGAACGTTACACCAGTATTTCTCGAATTCGACCGGCGATTCAGCAATTGACGCACTTGCCGCGCTCGACAGGATGGGCGCGCAAAACGCTGCGAATATACTTCGCGGTGCAATGCAACTTTTCGGCGAAGGGCCGTATCCAACTGACCAAACGCAACGAAACAAAACGTTGACCTCACTATCAATCGACGCCTTTACTACCCTGACGGACCGTCTTTTCGCCGAATCCGAGGATGTCCAAACGCTTGCAATTGATCGTGTCGGCGATGCGTACGTTGATAATGAGATACACGAAGAATCCACATCCAACTCGAAATTGTTGCGATGGGTCGCTACCATACTGCTGTGTCTTGCTGTGTTAGCTGTCATAGGTGCGGTTGTTGCATCTCTGCAAGTCGGGTAACAATCGCATGCACCGGAGTCGCGGGTCGGCCGTTTTCTCAAAGCAAGCATCACTAGCCGCGACCGCGGTGATGCGTACCGTTATTTGCAAAGGACGGTAGACTCGGATGAATAATCACCTCGAGCAGATCGACGCAGACATCTTCACCGTTTCCAACGTGTTTGGACCCGACGAATGCCGCGATCTCATCGCACGCGCTGAAATGATCGGCTTCGAGGCCGCCTCTGTTCGGACATCGGCTGGCCCACAAATGATGACCAACATTCGCAACAATGATCGCGTTGTCTTCAACGATCATCTCCTTGCTCACGAGATGTGGTTCCGAATACGTCCTTTTCTTCCCACCCTCGATGACCAAATCGCATGTGGTGTCGATCCTCAAATCCGCATTTACCGGTACTTCCCGGGACAGCAATTCAAACGACACAAGGACGGGGCCGTCACAAATGACAAAGGCCAAACTAGCAAATTGACCTATCTCATCTACCTCAATGATGACTGCGATGGTGGTTCTACTTCATTTCGAGAGTATCGTGACACAAACGGAACTCGTGAACGCATCGAATACAATGTCGTGCCACAAACCGGTTCAGCGCTTCTCTTCCGACATGAGCGCTGGCATGAAGGAACATCCGTACAGAATGGGGTAAAATACGTTCTTCGTTCCGACATCTTTTACACCGAACAATGCAAATAACAAAACATTGCACGTGCGTTCTGGAAATGGTTTGAGGACAAGCGGGTGGAACTCCCGCCTGAGTAGCTCTTAGCCGGAGGCTCAGTATCGAGTGTTGCAGCGTTGCTATAAGGCGAAGCCGAAGTGCAACGTTGAAGCGTACACAGAAAGGAAGCGAGGATGAAAGGCAGGGTCTAGCTAACCCGCCCTGAATGGTATTGAGCCCCGAAATTTTTGTAACTGTCGGATTCTGCCCAAGGTGTGTGCAAACTGGAAGGCAATACTCTGTATGGCGTTATCGGCAAGCCGTATGGAGAGACCCGGGGTCGAACGCCCATTCGCGCTTCACACTATGTCATCAAAGCAACCAGAGAGATCCCAACGGTTCTTGCCCGGCATGAAGTCCAATCATGTCGATGTGAGTATGCATCACCAATCCGAAGAGGAGAGGCCTGCAAACGATCTTGGGAAGTCGGATAGCCGAATAGTACCGCAGCAGTGTACAGACCAAGTACATGAAACGAAGCCGGGTAACTCCGGTGAAGGGAAGGCGGCTAAGCTATCACGCGAGACCAGTCGGCCACTGACCAGACCCAGCGTTGGAGACTCAGTGATCAGCCGGCTCAATCGCATCACCGATCGAGCAAAGAGCAATCCCGGTGAAGTGTTCAATAACATCTTCTCGGTGATCAACGCAGATCTTCTGCGCCATGCTTTTTACAGACTTGAGCGAGGCAAAGCGTCGGGCATCGATAACGAAACGGTGGAGCAATACGAAGCAGAGCTGGAGAGTAATCTCGAGCTGCTTGTCACCCGGCTTCATCGCGGCAGTTATCGGCCGAAACCCAGCTTGCGCGTCGACATCCCGAAAGGGCATGGCAAGACGCGACCACTGGGCCTAGCGTGCGTCGAAGACAAGCTGGTGCAACGTGCACTGGTGATGATCTTGGAACGAATCTACGAAGAAGACTTCTCACCGAGGTCCTTCGGGTTTCGCCCAGGTAAATCATGTCATGATGCATTAAGTGTGCTTGGCCACGACATCGCCACCCGGAGAGTCAACTGGGTGAGTGACGCTGACATTAAAGGCTTCTTTAATCATGTCAACCATGAACAGATGATGGAGTTGCTGGCGATCCGCGTCAGCGATTCGAAGATGCTGAGGTTGATCCAGCGTTTTCTCAAGGCCGGTGTCATGATCGACGGTCACTTTGAAAATACCGATGAAGGAGTGCCGCAAGGCGCAGTGCTTTCACCGCTGCTGGCGAACGTGTACTTGCATTACGTTCTGGATCAGTGGTTCGAACGTGAAGTTGTACCACGGTTGGCCGGTGAAGCGACGCTGGTTCGTTACGCAGATGACTTCATCTGTACTTTCGAACACGAGCGTGATGCGAGGCGTTTCCAAGAGGTGTTGAAGAAGCGGCTGGCTCGATATTCGCTCGAGCTAGCCGAGGACAAGACGAAGCTACTGAGGTTTGGTCGTCACGCCGAGCGCGATACAAAGCGTCTGGATGGCGGCACCAGTCCCGGTACGTTCGACTTTCTCGGTTTCACGCATTACTGCGGTCACAGTCGTTCCGGCAGATTTAAGTTGAAGAGGAAAACCTCGGGCAAGAAGTTGCGGAGTAAGTTCAGCGACCTGAAGGATTGGCTGCGTCACAACCTGACGCAACCGATCACTGAAGTATGGCGGACGCTAAATCGGAAGCTGCAGGGTCATTATCAGTACTATGGCATCAATGACAATTGGCCGAGTCTGATCAAGTACCAGGAAGCGACCAAGCGTATGGCCTATCGCTGGATCTGCCGACGTAGCCAGACAGGCCGCATGAGCCTGCGCGACTACGGACGCTATCTGGAACGCAATCCCTTGTGCGGACCTCGCAGACTTACGGATCTCATAGCCCGAGGACGCCTAATGGCTGCGAACATGCAGACGGTAGACAAGTGATAGCTGGGAGCCGGGTGCGTTAACGGCGCACGTCCGGTTCTGAGAGGGTGCGGACACTCAATTGAGCAAGGACGATATAATGTGGCACCGCCGAGAAATCAGGCGGACAACAGAGAAAACAAACCTCATGCCTAAACTCAAGAGAATCCAAACTACTCGCCCCGAGTTGCCGATCGGGCGTTTCCTGAGGTCAAAGTCACTTGGCGGCAACCGGGTGATTTTGATCGTTCCCTATGTCTGAACCGAAATGCCGCGCGTGACATACCGCAGTTGCTCGAAGACATGATTTGAACGTGAGTTTGTTGATTGGTCAGAGATGCGCGATGACTCGCAACGTAAAATGCTGCGAGCGGCAAGATAACTCGGCAGGTTCATGAACAACTGGGGCGTATGGATTTTCCAACGCATTGATTGTCAACACGAAGGACACGAAGAGCACGAAGGCTTCCGCATAAAAACTTCGTGGTCTTCGTGAACTTCGTGGTATCAGAATCTTCGCGACAGACGAACGATTTACAGAACTTAGTTGCGGACCGGATTTCGGACCGGCTATACTCCAAGCCGTGTTGGCGGGTTCAAAAGACATCGGGAACGAAGCGGTGAACCGAAGCCGCCGAATCGGCCGTTCGTGACATCAATATCAAACCCGGCGACTCGGTTACCGCCAACGTTCTGCCCTCAAGATCGTCATGCCATGACAGACTTCAATCCAAATGAGTTTTGGGAGCAATCGGAATACGCCGACGAGTCTTATGTTGACGCGCCACTGACCGATGAGCTGCTGTCCTCAATTGAGACCGAGCTTGGGTACAAATTGCCGACAGCGTACGTTGAACTCGCTCGTATTCAAAACGGCGGAATTCCCAAACGAACAAACCATCGAACCTCTGAACCGACATCTTGGGCTCCGGATCATGTTGCGATAACGGGCATTTTCGCGATTGGCCGCAGCAAGAGATATGGCTTGTGCGGCGAGATCGGCTCTCAGTTCATGATGGAAGAATGGGGCTATCCGCCGATTGGTGTGTATTTTGCAAATTGTCCGTCTGCCGGTCACGATATGCTTTGTCTCGACTACCGCGATTGCGGTCCACAAGGTGAGCCAACTGTCGTGCACGTAGACCAGGAGTCCGATTACAAGATCACATCTGTCGCGAAAGATTTCGCATCCTTCATTCAAGGACCCGAACCGGACGATGCATTCAACGATGAATAGGGCAGAACAAGGCGGTCAACCCGAGCGGCGGATCGGGCGGATTCTGAAGTCAAAGGTTTTTGGCCGCCGCCGGGTTACCTTGGTCGTTATTCAAACGGTTTCGGATTTACACGCATGGCTAAAAACTCTATCTTAACGTGGGATTCAAAGGCTCTCTGATTTCTGCCGTTTGAAGGGACTCGATCATGACGCGTATGTCTTTCGTCGCAGCGTTCTTCCTTCTCGCAACCGTCACAGTTACGATTCACAGGTCCAGTGTGACATATGCGCAAGACAAGAAGATTAGCAATGTACCCGCTGCCCCGCTCGCTTCACCTGAGGTAGTCGATTCCCTAATTGCGAACGGTGCGTATCAATACGCTGTCTCCATTCGACCTACCACGGATGATGATAGTTTGAAAATTGGCGATCCAACTTCGGAGAGTCCTCGATATAGTGCAGTCGCCGCTAAAGGGATCGAATCTTATGTTGGTGTACCGATGAAAACGGACGGCGAATATGACACCGAACGTCCAAGCCGTCTCTACTGCAAAATCAAAGTGGTCTCGATTACCAACGATGTCGTACAAGTGAAACTTACTGTCGGACACACGTCCGACGTAGAAAAAACAAATGGCGCCGCAACTTGGAACGAACAGGTTTGGACAGTCGATCGCGAAGTTAGACTTAACGAAACGGACACGGTACAGTTGACCGCACCGAAAGGCAAAAGCGTGCCGAGCTTTGATGTGCGTTACCGCGTGCGCAAATTTGAAGGCAAGCCGCAGTAAGGACGAACAACGGGTTGCAACGAAGTCCTCGATCAGCCGCTGTGTCTTGTGTTGAGTCAACTGCTCGGCCGCGCTGAACCCAAGCGTGATCCGAACAAGGATACACAGGTCGTCCATGCCGACTCACATCCGACTGCCACCTTTCGAGCGAGAAACAATAATGCCATTGAAAGTCTTGGGAGTATGTGCCGGACTGCTCGGCTTGGCGCTGATTGTCTTCACGGTTATGACCTGGCGTGAACTGCGGATCGCAGTGACGTCAGAATCAGCCCCGACTGCCGACTCGATGCCGCTGACGAGGTTCGTATACCCCTATTTGTTTGAAGCTGGGAATGTAGGGTCCAAGCCTGCCAAACCTTCCGAACTAGCACAGGCGGCGTTCAATAGAATCTACTTGTTCGGCGGCGGCTCTTTCGCACTTGCCGTCGCGGGAATTGCCATACTGTTTCTACCGCAACGCCCTCGAACAGAGCAGAATCATTCATAGCGGCGTCGCATGCAGGCCAGATCACAAACGCATCCACTTGAGCCGCCGGTCGGTTTGATTTTCCAGTTTCTGCCTCACCACGGCTGTCGAGTGATGCTAATCGTTCCGATCGCCTGACTTGCCGACTACGATCACAAAAGGGTTACTCCCAAATCCGCGACATTTCGTTGGGTATGGTCTCTGATCTCCGGCCTTCTCTTTTTTGCGATGAATGCCACAGGAGTTTGGATGGCCCGACGCATGGCGCTCGAAGTGAGCTGGATTGAACTCACTGAACTGTGGTACGCGTTTGCCCTCTTCCCACCTGGTCTCTCCATTCTCCTAACCATTCTGCTTCCAAAAACTCATCGGGCGTGGGATCGCGATATTCTCTTCAACGTTCTAAATGCGATATTGCTTACGTCGCTTGTCCACATCCCGGCAATGTAAATTCTCGGCGGCTTCGATTGAATGACGAGATAAAATCGGCAATGCATAATCCATCGGTGCTCTTGTATAGTCGCTGAAACCATCTTGGCCGTCGATACTCTCTGACTGCCTTCAGTTCGCTCGATGCTTCAAAGCTGGTTCAGGTACGTATTCGCCCCGTGATAGGTGCGGCGGGAACAATCAATGCGGACGACATGCTCGTCCTTGGCGACCGCTTGCATCTTGATTGTCGTATTGCATGCCCCGATCGAATCTGCCCATAATCCATCACTCCGTTCAACACGCGATCTATCGGAGCAAAACATTCCGCCGAATCTGCCGACGATGCGTTTTCACATGATCGATCACCTACGGCGGCTCGGTGAATGTAAGCGTTCGTCAGATCAACTGGATACAGCAAAGTAGGACCAACGTGGGATTGGAATTTCGACTCGAAACCTACGATCCTCAACGCTTGAACCTGGAGCAAGAACTTCGAAAGCTTCCTGAGTTTTTGAGTATCGATAACAACGGAAACTTGAACTTAACCACTGACGGGAAAGAGACTGCCGTAACCGTACGTGTCTGTGATGCCTTCGTGTACGTTGTGCAGCATGTGTCATGTCGAGAAACGGATGCTATACTCGGGCTAGTGATACGGAATGTTTTAACTGTAAATGATCACGTTGTGGTCTCGGACTTTGAGCTTTGACTCCTTGAACGGGCCACAACAAATCGCGTATACAATTGACGAGCCATCCGATACACCCGAGTCGCCGACCGGGCGTTTGGACAATTGAAGATCTTCTGCGGCGACCGAGTGATCGGTACCGTTCGTCGACAAAGGATTAGCTACCAATGACTTTCTGGCAACGTTTGCCATTTGCGATATTTGGAATCGTTGTTCTTTTGATCGTATTCATTCTTCCGTTCTACCTCGTATTTGGTGGTGGGATGGCAAAGTTTGCACTCGGTCCTCTGCGACGTCGGTTCAACGGAATCTCCGTTCGTGAGCAACCCGCTGCTGGCGACGTATCATTTGTCTACCACACGTATCGTGGACTACTGATTTGGGTGACGCAGGACGAGCACGTTGTTTACGCTACACCAGACGATGCAGAGATATTGCTCAAACGGCTGCTGAAGTTCAACTTGACCTGGGGAATGTTAAGCTATGGATCACTGTTTGTTCCGTTTCTTGCGATTGGCAATTACAAGTCGCAGCTAAAATCGATTCGGGCACAAGCATCATCGCTCGGATAGCGACGAACAAAACGGTACATCCGAGCGGCTAATTTGGGCATTTTGAAGCAGTTGGTCTTGCGTCGCCGCCTGCTGAGCGTCACCGTTCGTCGAAAGAGCACATGGGAAACCAACGAGAGATTAAGCAATTGCGTCCGATCCGGCGAAACGGATTCGCAGTACCTGTGGCTGAAACCGCCGCAAATCGCATTCGCGAGATACTCGCGCGCTACGACGTCGGACACTTTTATACTTACTTGCTCGAACGCGACGAAAATGGCACCATTCCAAGCCTCGATGGTGAAGCAACTGATTTGGGCGTGTTGCTTACTCCGCATTTGGTCATACAAAGTGGAGGCAAAATGCGTTGCGGTTACGATAACTTTAAGAACCTTGTCTTTACATTATCTGCTTATTTGCCAGATTCGATGTTCTTGTTGGGTGATGAGGAACAATACATTGACCAATACGAAATCTTAGGTGGCCAACTGCATTACGATCGTGTTCACGATGGCGGGTGGTGGGACCTTTCCGATTATATTGCAAAGCAATTTCCTGATTGAATTGGCATCACCATAGTTCATAGGCGACGAACAAACGATTATAAACAAACCTTCGATCTGGCGATTTGACTTATGTGAGGTCGTCTCCTCGGGCGCGGCTGAATTGAGTCGTTCCGATTGCGTGACATGCCCGTTACGAAAGTTGAATCCAATCTGAACCGTGAATGCAAACCGTTGCATCACTCGATCAACATCATCGCATTTGCATGCATCGTCGAGTACTCTTCTGCGGCTACAGCGCAGTTCGGCTAAGTCGTACTTCGTTCACGGAATCTCACACCAACGTCCCGTCAATCGATTCCCTCTTCGATGTACCGTCACTGAAACCTTCTTGACTGTCGACGCTCATCCGCTGCCTGCAGGGCGGTCTATGCTTCTTCTCGGGCTCAGATACTGATCCATCCACTTCCTGGTGCGGCGGGTGCAACGCATGCGGACGACATACTCGACCAGAATGACTGCACGCATCTTGCTCGTCTTCTTGCATCGCTCGATCCTACCTGCCCATAATCATTCGCTTCGATCAAACGCGAACTATCGGAACCATGCATTGCACTGATGCCGCCGACGGTGTATTGCTGCTTGGTGAATCATGTTCGGCGGCTCAGTGAATGCCAACGTTTTGTCAATTTAACGAAAGGTCAAGAATGTCAGTTAATCCCTACGCTCCACCGTTGACGAGCGGTGGTCCCGATGCCTTGCCGGTTTCCGAAAACGATGAATTGGCAGGGAGGTTCACTCGCTTTGCGGCCGCGATGGTTGATGGCATCATCATGATGGCAATCACGATGCCGGTTATGTTTGCAACGGGTTTTGTCGCTCGTACACAGGCTCAGCAAGTCAGTATCTTTGAGCAAATTGGAATGTCTTTGCTCGGCATGGTGATGATGCTGGCTCTGAATGGATATCTGCTGGCGACTCGCGGTCAAACAATCGGGAAGTTACTAACTAAAATCCAGATCGTTGACGCTCAAAGCGGCGGGCGCTTGCCCTTCCTCCGAGTTTATGTCTACCGCTACCTATGGATGCTGCCGCTCGTGTTGGTTGTGGCATTTATTCCCGGCACAGCTGATGATGGACTCGTCAACCTCCTTGCGCTCATCGACGCATTGTTTATTTTCGGCGCGGATCGCCGGTGCTTGCATGACCACATCGCCGGTTCGAAGGTCGTCCTGTATCGAGCGCATTGACAAAGTGTGACCTAGCATTCGCAGCCGACGACATCTTGCCCTTCACCGTTCGATCGAACGACAAATGCACGTGCGTTCTGGAAATGGTTTTTGAGGACTGGCGGGTGGAGCTCCCGCCTGAGTAGCTCGTAAGCCGAAGCGAAGTATGGAGTGTTGCAGCGTTGCTATAAGGCGAGAGCCGAAGTGCATCGTTGAAGCCCAATGAGCTTCACTGGCGGAAAGGAAGCGAGGATGAAAGGCAGCGTCTAGCTAACCCGTCCGGAATGGTATTGGGCCCCGGGATTACGGACATGCCGCGATTGATATACCGGACACGCTGAAAGGTATGATGCGAACGTGTGATTATTGAGTAATCGGAGGTGCAAGATGACTCGCATCGTAGAATGCTGCGATCCGGGAGATACGCCGGTAGGTTCATGAAAAACGGGGGCGAACGGATTAGCTGACTCATAGATTGCTAACACGAAGGACACGAAGAGCACGAAGGCCTCCGCCCAAAAAACTTCGTGGTCTTCGTGTCCTTCGTGGTTTCGAAATCTTTGCGACAGACTAACCATTTAAGGAACCTAGTTACGGGCCCGATTTCGGACCGGCTATACTCGAAGCTGTGTTGGCGGGATCGAAAGACATCGGGAACCAAGCGGTGAACCGAAGCGGTCGATCCCGCCGAATGTGACATCAAAATCACACCCGGCGGCATCGGTTACAGTCAATGTTCGTCCTTCCGAGGAAATTTCAATGGGTGTATGGGGAGTCGCGGTTTTCTCGGATGATCTTGCTGCCGAAATCCGCGGTGATTTTCGTGAACTGATCGGTGATGGGCTGACTCCATCCGAAGCAACGGACCGTCTCAAGGCTGAGTATGCATTATCGCTTGCTGATCCCGACGAGATGCCTGTTTTTTGGATTGCATTGGCGTTGAGTCAATGGAAACTTGGTCGACTTGAGGAGAGTACCAAGAAAATGGCGTTACAGGTCATTGACGATGGTACTGATCTCGCGAGGTGGGACGACGCAAAAGTCGAGTCAAACGGGAAGCGGTTCTCGCAAAAATGCGAGCCGACTTGCTTGCTGCTCCGCCGCCGCAAAGGAGTTCCTCGAACCATTAGGGAAGCCAATGAATGGCAACTTGGAGAGACGATCGGATTGCAATTGCTGTCTGGGAATTGGACGATGTTCCGCGTGATCGGCCATCACGCCGACAAAGGTGGTCGCTTTGGCGGTTTGCGAGCTACTCGATTGGGTTGGGGAAGCGTTTCCGTCCAAAGATATGATTGAGAAACTACAAATAAAAAGAGAGAATTCACCTCGCGGTATATCGCAGTTCCTTTTCCAAGAGCCCCGGAAAAAAGAGGAGCAGGCACGGGTCATACGGTTGGGTGTCTCAACAACGCCCGAACAAACGCTTGGCGGGTATACTGCACTCGTATGGCCCAATGTTGATCACCAACTGAAAGAGATTTTCGGCCTATCCTAAACAAGGCAGATGAACGAACCATGCGGTGAACGGGAGCCGCCGGCGACGCGGGGTTTGAAATCAATGGGGGTTGGCGGCCGCCCGGTTACCGCTGCCGTTACGCCAAAAAGGAACGGAACACAAACGGGGCTTTGGGGTAAATCCGAATACGATAGGCAACTCGGAGATCCTCGTCACGTCAGCAAGCCGAAACGGAACGTCAGCTAGAAGTGGCGAAGGCACAGCAAGACGAATTCGATCGTCAGATGACTTTGGGCAAAGCTCTAGCAGAGGAAACTCGCCGACAGCAGGAGTTGTCAAAGTCGCAACAAGAAGAAGCCGAACGACAACAGAGTTTGTCTGCTGTGATGATCGAGAAGTCGAAGCAGAATCAAGGGCGATATAGAGACTTCGAGACTTGGGAGTCGCAGGCAAAGCGATTCAATTCGCTTCTAGACAAATGGGAGCGAGAACCGTAGTCGATGGCGTGACGATCGTATGCAACGGAGCCGGGTAACTCTGGTTAAGGGAAGGCGGCTGGCCTTTTTCTCGGCAGGCTGAGAGCGTCATGAATCTCGATGTGCCCTTCGAACGTCAAACCGTTGGACCTGCGGTGGCGTACCGACCCAAATGGGAATGATATACATTAGTCCGTATCACGCACCTGAGCGCCGCGAGGAAATCTACGACATCATGAGCAGATCAAGTGTCAGCCATTGCATCGATCCGAATTCACCAGCGATAGGTTATTGGGTATCCAGCGAATGAAGAAAAGTCCCTCTAAGTCTGCGGGCGTAAAGAGCGAAGTGGCTTCGCCGGACGGCAAGCCGGTGATTGCTTTTGAGTCGCCTGACGAATGGGAACGCTGGTTAGCCAAGCACCACGGTGAACATGGCGGGGCTTGGATTCAATTCTTCAAGGTAGGCAGCGGGCACGCGAGTGTGGCGTATGCCGAAGCACTCGACGTGGCGCTTTGCTATGGATGGATCGATGGTCCGATTCGCAAAGGGGACGGAATCTCTTGGCTTCACAAGTTCACCCCGCGCGGCAAGAAAAGTGTTTGGTCGCAGAAGAACAAGTCGCATATCGACCGGCTGATCAAGGAAGGGCGCATGAGACCGGCAGGGCAAGCGGTGGTGGATGCGGCCAAAGCCGACGGGCGTTGGGATGCTGCGTATGCGTCGCAGTCGACATTTGTCGAGAGCCCGGAGTTTTTGGCTGCACTGAGGAAGTCTCGCAAGGCAGCGTCCTTCTACGACACGTTATCCAAGGCCAATAAATACGCACTCTATTATCGGATTCACTCAGTCAAGCGAGCCGAAACGAAGGCCAAGAAGATCGCTGATTTTATCGCAATGCTCGAGCGCGGCGAGACGATTCATTGACTCGAGTTGTTTTTGGCTTTCTCTCTCTTGCTCAAAAGGCTCTTTGAAAACGACGGTGCTTTACTGGACGATTTGCGGGGTGTTGATTTAATCCACAAGGCCCGTGTTTCAGGCCTGGAACGCCGATTCTATGTCAGCCGGCGGTGTGAACCGCCGGAGCATGCACCATTGAATCAGAAAGAGCGGAAGGGTCGAAGCACAGGTTTGATTCCGCATTGTCTTGTCTGTTTCGCCCCTTCGGGGCTTCGTATCCGCGGTGTTCGTTGCATCCGGCGGTTGACACCGCCGGCTAACGATGTTTCGCCCCTCCGGGGCTGATAATCGCCTGTCCAACAGTCTTGTCGTCCAACTGCGGGCAGTAGCCAGGGTGGGGCTTTACGTTTGTTTTTCCAAAGTGAACAGTCGCGTAGCGACGGTAGCGCTTAGCTGCGGGCGTGAGCCCGCAGTTTCCATGGACCGATTTACGAAAAGCCGCGGAGCGGCGGCAGCAACGGATCGCACCGACAGAGGGTTGCTAGCGCCGCTACGCGGCTCAGTGGTGTGGTCCTGTTTATGCGATCCATGGGCTCACGCCCATGGCTACGGGCTGACATCGCTACGCGATTCTTGACAAATGCAATTCAGACTTGCCTCATAAACGTTCATCCAAGTTACGCCACTTGGACAGTTGCAACCTGTGAATGTATTCGGTCGGCGAACACAACCGATACCTTACGAGCATTTTTATAAACGACTTTCGGACAGATGCGTAACCGGGTTCTGACAGCGTTGTTGGCTCGATCAGCCGCGAGAGAATTAACACACCCCGATCCGTTCGGTGTGGCACGATCGACTTTGAAGAACCGGAGGGCTTGCGCCGTTCCGCTTGAAGTTTCAATCGGATACGAGAGAGTTTGTCCGATACTCGCCGCTATTTCTTACGTGTATTTCCGAAATGCACGTAGTGATTCCTGCACCTGTTGAAGTCGTTGTTCAATGGATCCTCGAAGCATCGCGAAAGGAACCTTGCGAGTCTTGAGGTCGGCAATGATGCGTCGCTGGAAGACTTCTCGGAAGACTTGGCCGGAGCGATCCCAGGTGTCGTCGTACGGGATGTCGGTGTCACAGACAAACGTAATGTCATAGCGAGAGCGACATTCGTCGGCCATGCGTTCCAGTTCGGGATGGCACTGTTCGTGGTAGTAGAGCGAAAACATACGCGTCGTGAGAGCGTTTGTATCGACGAACAGGATGTCGCTCGAGACGGTGATCGATTCATCTTCTCGACGTCGATGGATGGTTCCGATTTCAACGAGTTGTTCGAGTGTCAGCCGACGATCGACTTGATGTTGTTCCCAGTATTCGCGGCCGAATTCAGGAACCCAGGTCGTGTGAAAAGCTGCTGCGGCGAACTGGGCGATTGTTGTCTTGCCTGTGCATGGTGCCCCCAAGAACACGATATGCGTTGATAGGTCTCGCAATACAACGGGATCGAGATAGCTGCGATTCGCATGCGGTCGCTCACGTACTGCTGTGGCGGAGATAGGGACTTGAGTGCGATTTTCATCCACGCGGCGGTCGATTGCTCCGAGCGCTAGACTGACATGCTCGCCGTAAAACTCACTGGAATAAAAATGAGTGACGCCTCGTCCTGACATGCGACGGCAGATGTACTCGTCGTGGAGAGCCGTGATGCGCGGATCGTGGCTGACTTCCAGTGGTCCGTCCCAGGCCTCCACTACGGTGACTTGAGGATACAGCTTGCGAATCCACGCGGCTCGCACCGGTAGTGGAACTGGTGTCACGTCGGGGACGTCGTAGATCATGACGATGACATGGTCCATTTCAGCCAGCGCCGTCTCGATGACCAGTTGATGTCCCCGGTGTAGAGGGGCGAACTTGCCGAGCGTCAGCCCGATCTTCACGGATTCGCTCCTGAAGGAACAGTTGCGTTGCTCGTTCGCTGCTTGTTCAGCGCGGTCTGCCATACGATATAACCGATGATCGATAGGATCAGAAACACCGCATAGAGCACGGTGGTGGCGATCAGGCCGCGCGACCAGAAGAGGCCAATGCAGAGGACATCGATCCCAATCCAATACGGCCAGTTCTCTATATAACGCCGAGTACTCAAGACTTGCGCGGTTAGGCTGAGGCCCATGACGGTGGCGTCGATCATCGGAGAGGCAGCATTGGTAAATCGTGCCATCATGAGACCGACCGCGAGACTAATTGCTGCCGCAGATGTCCCCGCAATGATGTGCCCGGTCCAGCTAAGTCGTTCGATGCGGACCTTGTTCGTACCCTGTTCTTCCACTTTCGGGCTGCGCAACCACGACATCCATCCATAGATCTGCAGGCCGACATAGATGATGTGCAGAATCATGTCGGAGTAGAGTCGGGCTTGTGCGAAGACGGCTATATATAGTGCGACCTGAACAAGTCCGATGGGCCAGCACCAAGGATGGCGAGTGATCGTCAGCACGACTGCGATGAAGCCGAAGATCGCCGCCGTGTTTTCCAACCAGAAAGCGATCATCGGAACGGCTCGAAAGAGTTTATCGACTCGGTGAGGTTACTCGTCGCCGGCGGCTGATGAGCGACGCATCGGCTTCGGTACGACGCGCAAGAGAGGAACCGTCGTCGGTCCGCCGTGAAAGGTCCGGCCCGTCTCGAGGTAGTGATCAAATACAAACACACCGTTCTTCGCATTCCCGGCTCGCAGGCATCGTAAGATAGCCGGGTTGCCGCATTCCGGGCAAGCGGCCCGGAGCCCGTGTGTATCAAGCGTTTGGTGAATCATCTTGGCGAACCGTTGGTTCTCTTCGAGTGAGCCGAAGGACCAACCGTGGAATTGCCGCAAGCGGTTCTCGATTGCGCGTCGCAGTTGTTGTTGATGAACGGAGATCTCTTCGTTCAGTTGTTCGAACTGCGTGACCGCTTGTTCAATGCGAGCCGCGGGCAAGCTCATCCGTTGTTTGAGTCCGCCGTGAACTCGTTCAGCCACCAACTGCATACTGCGGAGAAGTAGTTTTCGAGCAGCAGCTTCGAGCGGCTCCGCGGCTTGCTTGAGTACCAATTCAATAAGAGCGATCGGATCGCCGAAGTGCATGACCGGGGCGAACATCAGCGCGTGGCCCGTGGTGTTTGCGGTCGGAGATCGCTTGCCGCCGACCTGCGGCTCGGCCAGCATGGGCTGTCGTTGTTGCCAAGCCAACTGAACCAGTCGTTCGTGTTTCTTCTGATCTTGAGGGCTCGCGATGACGGAGTCCATTTGATAGGGGACGCCGAAGATCGCACCTTGCGACGCGGCGGCTCGCAACCAAACGACGCCGGCCGATGCGTTGTAGACTTCGCAAAGTTGAGGAACGAGCTGTTCGAGAAACGGCTGCAAGGGCAGGTCGCCGTCGATGAGTTTCGCAAGCCGCTTGATTTGCGTTCCGGTCGCCGTCGAAGAGTCGGACGGGAGTCCGGCGAGGGCTTGCTGAAGTGTCTCTAGACTCATTCCGGACCGAATCCTATTACGTGAAGCAAACCCGTCTGAGCGTCCGACGCGTGCTGCTTGGATGCCGTCCGGCAAAGGGAGTTCCCGGCCTCATAGGCAATCTTGCCGGGAATTCCGGATCGGCAAAATCGTCGGGAAGTACCGGTTCGATATTCCCACGACGGTCTCGACATGTTTATACTCTACGTACTAACACGCCGCCGTGTCGAGACGCAGTTTGACATTTTCGGGTTTTTCGGGTTTTGCCGGGAAACCAAGGGAACTATTGATAAAACCGAGTGTCGAAGGGCCGGAAACGGGATGGAAAGTCGCGAGCCGCGGCGCGATTGGTATAACCGTCAGACTTGCCGATCGAAGGTCGGCAATACGTAGAAAATGAGGGGAACGGTAGGTCTGTCAAAGCCGTTCTCGCTTAATTTCGATAATTGCACATCACGGATTCTTAGAAGCCTCTCTCGTCCAAGGTGCGTATGTCCTCGACTCCTTCACCCGAGACTGTAGAACAAACCAAGCAGCAGATTCGCGGGCTGATCAACGAGATCGCGGAACTGTCGCGAGCTGATCATGCGGCCGATGAATACTATCCTGCAGTGCTGCAGCGAGTCGTCGATGCGTTGGCCGCAGTCGGCGGCGCAATCTGGTTAATCGATGAAGCCGGAAATCTGCGGCTGAGTTACCAGATCAATGTCAGTCAAAACTTGCTGCAGGCCGAAAGCGACGATGCGGGTCGTCATGCGCGACTGTTGTCGCGGCTATTCGGCCGAGCTCAATCGGAACTGATTCCGCCGGGGGCTTACATCGGTGAAAATCAAACCGAGGGAAATCCGACTCGGTTTCTATTGGTTGTATCACCTTTGTCGACCGGCAAGCGATCGGTCGGCTTGATTGAAATATTCCAGCGACCGGATTCGGCTCCGAACATTCAGCGCGGTTACCTGCGATTCCTCGAACAGATGGCCGGTTTGATCGGGGAATGGCTCAAAGGCCACACGCTCAAGCAGGTCTCTGATCGTCAGCAGCTATGGCAGCAGGCTGACCATTTTGCGCGACTGGTCCATGACAACTTGGATCTGCGCGACACGGCTTACACGATCGCCAATGAAGGGCGACAAGTCATCGAGTGTGACCGAGTCAGCTTGGCGATCAAGAAGGGTGGCAAGTGCAAAGTCATCGCGATCAGCGGCCAAGACACGATCGAAAGTCGATCGAACATCGTCGCTGCGCTGAATAAGTTGACCACGCGCGTTACGGCCGCAGGCGACTCCCTCTGGTACGACGGCTCCGTTGAAGACTTGCCGCCGCAACTGGAAGAAGCGATCGAGGATTACGTCGACCTGTCACACGGACGAACTATTGCCGTATTGCCGATCCGTCGACCTGAAAAAGTGGTCGAAGGTGACGTCTATTCGAAAGAGCACGTTCAGCGAGAAGATTTGTCCGCGCGCGAAATCATCGGTGCGTTGGTGGTCGAGCAGATCGAGAGCCAACTGCCCGCCGATCTGCTGCGAGCTCGAGTGGACTTGGTGTACGAACACACGGCTCGTGCACTGGCGAACTCGCTGACATACAACCATTTGTTTCTGATGCCTGTTTGGCGAACCCTGGGTCGAGCAACTTGGTTCTTCCGCGGATCGGCATTGCCGAAGACGATGGCTGTCTTGACTTTGGTCGCCCTCGCCTTGATCGCGATGTTTATTATCCCGATCAATCTCGACTTGGAAGCGAACGGTACGTTGCAGCCGGTTGATCAGCGACAAGTGTTCGCTCACGTCGACGGTGAAGTAGAAGACGTTTATGTCGACCATGGTTCGATCGTGAAGCAAGGTCAGCCGCTGGTAAAGCTGCGAAACCGAGACTTGGAACTGGAAATCGAGAACATCAGTGGCGAACTGAATAAGGTCCAAGAGCAGATCAGCAGTATTCGTGCTCAGTGGTTGGCTAGTCGGCAAGGAAAAGAAGAAGACCGAATTCGCTTGCAAGTTCAGAAGCTGGAGTACGAAGCCAGCGAGCGATCCCTCAAAAAGCAATTGGGGCTTCTGCGCGAAAAAGAGCAGCAGTTGCTGCGCGTCAGTCCCATCGACGGGATCGTCATGAACTGGGACTTGGCCAGGAACCTGCGAAGTCGTCCGGTGGTGACTGGGCAAGTTCTGGTGACTGTCGCCGATCCGGAAAAGGAATGGCAACTGGAATTGCTCATGCCCGAAAAGCGTATGCGTTACCTGGATGACGCGATCAAATCGGCGGCCGGCAAATCGCTCCCGGTCAACTACATCATGGCCACGGACTCGACCACCACTTTAAAGGGCGAGTTGCCGATCGATTCGGTGAATCATCGTGCGGAGCTCGATCAAGAAGAAGGTGCGATCGTCAAGCTATATGTTAAGCCCGATCCGACGCAACTTACAAACGTGCATAAACGTCTGGGTGCTGAAGTAACTGCCGACGTCACTTGCGGAAAACGATCCGCAGCATTTGTTTGGTTCCACGAAGTCGTCGAGTGGGTATACGCCAACGTCGTTTTCTAAGTGTGGACTGCACGAATCTTGTCACTCGAAAGAAATCTCCTCATGCAACAATCGTTTCGTTCAACTTGGAAATGGATCGCGGCAGCCTCGGTTTGCGGAGCACTGTCCGTTCCGGCGTTCGGGCAGGGGACTGGCGCAGGGGTACAGCCCGCAGTCACGGCTCAACCGCAGGCTGTAACACAGGGTGCATATACGATCTCCGGCGAATCGGCGATCATCAATTGCATTCACAAACTGGCGATCGCTGCACAAGCCGACGGTTTGATCGAAGAGTTGAATGTGGATGAAGGGTCCATCGTCAAGAAAGGCGACTTGCTGCTGAAGATCGACGATCGCTTGGCCAGAGCCGAGCTTGGTGTCGCTTCGAAAGAAGCAGAAGCGGCTGAGGCTCAGGCTAAGCAAGATGCGAACTTGCTGTTCGCCAAGAAAGCCGCCGAAGTTTCGGACGCTGAGTATGAAGAGTGGAAAGACTTGTACGAGCGGAATGCTGCTTCGTATCAAGAAGTCCGCCGCAAGATGCTTGAGGCTCAAAAAGCACGCCTCGGTATTCGCGTATCCGAAGTCGATCACCAGAAGGATCAACTGACGGCTGAAGTTGCCAAAGAAAAAGTCAACGCGGCCAAAGTGCAGTTAGATTTGCGCAATGTCTTTTCACCGTATGACGGAATCATCGTTGAACGCCTGCGCGACCAAGGTGAATGGGTCAAAGCCGGGGAACCTGTCTTGCGCTTGGTGCATCTGAATGAAATGCGAGTAGAAGCGAGAGTCAATCTGAAGCAAAAAGGGATTTCGACCATCCAGCTTCAGAATGCTCCCATCACCATTACGGTGATGATCGGCGATAAGCCTCTTGTTCGTAAGGCACATATTCAGTTCGTCAGTCCGGAAGTTGAACTCGGATCGTGCCGCGTTTCAACTCGTATCGAAAACCAACCTTTCAACGGAGGCTGGTTGCTCAGCGACGGAATGGAAGCGAATGTCGAGATCGCACCGGTTCCATTACCGCTTCCGTAAGCGGTCTTCATCAGATCAAGTCAAATCGAGCATGATTCGTTTTAGACGGCCGTGTTAGTAGATAGAAGAGTCGGGATTCAACAATGACATCGATGGCAGATAGTTTGGTCAACAGCGCAATGCGGCCTCTTCGGCTGCGCTGTCGCCCGGACTTGGTTGCCAATCGTCATCGTTATCACGGACGTGCATACTGGGTTGTTAAAGAACCGGTCGGGTTGAACTACTTCCGGTTCCACGAGGAAGAATACGCGATCCTGCGGATGCTCGATGGAAAATCGAGTCTCCAGGAAATCAAAGACCGTTTTCAAGCTCAATTCGCTCCGCAGCGCATCACGTTGCAGGACTTGCAGCAATTCGTCGGTATGCTTCACCGCAGCGGACTGGTGATCTCGCAATCGAGCGGACAGGGCCGACAGCTTCGCCGCCGCGGTGATCAGCGGAAATGGAAAGAGCTGCTCGGCAAGTTCACGAACATTTTCGCGTTGCGATTCCGCGGGATCGACCCCGAAAAGATCCTCAACGCGTTGATTCCGTTTACGTGGTGGCTGTTTACGCCGGTCTGCTTCGTGCTCGTCGCGATGCTGAGCCTCAGTGCTCTGCTGCTGGTGGGACTTGAGTACCACGAGTTCCGCGCCAAGCTGCCGACGTTCGAACAGTTCTTTGCCGCAGATAAGTGGCTCTATCTCGGCGCGACGATGGCTGCGGTGAAGATCGCGCACGAGTTCGGGCACGGTTTGAGTTGTAAAAAGTTCGGCGGCGAGTGTCATGAGATGGGGCTGATGTTCCTCGTCTTTACACCTTGTTTGTATTGCAATGTGTCCGACTCATGGATGTTGCCGAATAAGTGGCATCGTGTGATCATCGGCGCGGCAGGGATGTATGTCGAGTTGATACTCGCCTCGATCGCCACTTGGATTTGGTGGTACAGCGCGCCGGGCATGTTGAACTTTTTGTGCCTGGCTGTGATGTTCATCTGTTCGGTGAGCACAGTCGTCTTCAACGGCAATCCGTTGTTGCGTTTTGACGGTTACTACATCGTGATGGACATACTGTAGATCCCGAATCTTCGGCAGAAGAGCACGGAGATTCTGAAGCGTTGGTTCCAGCAATTCTGCCTTGGCCTGGAGTTGCAAGAGAATCCGTTCCTGCCGCATCGCAATCGATTTTGGTTCGCCGTCTACACGATCGCCGCAGTGATCTATCGCTGGGTGGTTGTGTTCTCGATCATCGTATTTTTGAGCAAAGTGCTGGAACCATACGGTTTGCAGAACGTCGGACGACTGATGGCGGTGTCCGGCTTGGTAGGGATGGTGGTGGGACCGATTTGGCAGTCGATCAAGTTTTGAGAACTCCGGGTAGGGCATCGAAGATGAAACGCAATCGAGTCATCGCCACGACGATTTCAGGAGTCGCGCTGCTGGCCGGCGTTTGTTTCCTGCCGCTTCCATTCCATGTCGACTGTGCGCTGGAGATACAGCCGCAGAATGCATCGCAGGTATTTGCGATGATTCCAGGGCACTTGGTTCGCTTTGACAAGAAGGCGGGAGACCCGGTGCAACCGGGTGAAGTGATCGCGGAACTGGACAATATCGATTTGAGAATCCAGTTGGCCAAGCAGCAAGGTGAGTACGAACAAGCGGTTGAAAAGCTGGACGTCCTCAGTCAAGTGAAGTTCTCCGATCTGCAGGCAGAAGCGATGCTGCAGACGCAGCGAGAGGTGGTTGAATCGAAGCGTCAGATTGTTGAAAAGACCAAGCAGCGCGTAGCCATGTTGACTGTAACTGCGCCGCGCGCCGGTACGATATTTCCTGCTCCACCTAAAGCGGCTCAGCCCGGTGTGGATGAGAAGGAGCAGTTACCGACATGGAACGGAAATCCGTTTGCAGAAAAGAATCAGGATGCAGTGTTCGCGCAGTCTGATCTGTTATGTCTTGTAGGGAATCCGGAAAATATGGAGGCTGTACTGGTTGTAGACCAGCATGATATTGATCTCATCCGTGAAGGGATCGAGGTCGATATGATGATAGACTCCGCAAGGTTGACGACGATCAGCGGACGTATCGCGCAAATCTCGCAGATGGACATGCGAGAGACGCCGGCCCACCTGGCTACAGCCCAAGGTGGAACCCTTGACGTTGAGATGGACAAGTCAGGTCGGTTGCGACCGATCAGTACGTCCTATCAAGTTCGCGTCCCGCTGGAAAAGGTTGATGTGCCGCTGCGTGCAGGATATCGCGGTCAGGCCAAGATATATGCCGGGTGGAAGTCGCTGGGGTGGCGTTTCTATCGCTTCCTTGCGCGAACCTTCCGCTTTGAAATGTAATGGTCCGTGAGATGGATCGTTCGGCGAACTGTCTAGCTCGGGGGACGAGCATTCGCTGACACGATCGTGTTCTGTATGGTTTGCATCGCCGCACGGTGGTGCCATGTGAGACGCTGCTGCGGCGGCAAAAGGAGATGGATAAATGTCAAAGGGTGAAAGCGAAGTTATGGAACAAGAAGTACCAGCAGAAGCCGGTGAGAATCGTCCTGCTCGCGCTGCTCAACAACAGCAGATGCAAGTTCAAGTGAACGACGATGATGTATCGGCACTTTACGCGAACTTCTGCCGCGTCACCGGTTCGCCGGAAGAGCTGATCGTAGACTTCGGTCTGAATCCGCAACCGGTCGGAGTTCCGAAGGACCCGATCCACGTCAAGCAACGCGTGGTCATGAATTTCTACACCGCCAAGCGATTGCTGGCCGCTCTTCAAATGTCTGTACAACGCCACGAAGCCGTCTTCGGTGTTTTGGAAACAGACATTCAGAAGCGCCTGCGTATTCAGCAGAATGCATAATCCGTCTTCAGCGACCGATCGCATCGGTTGTTGAAATCGAAACACGAAAAACGGAGTCTCGGAATGAGGCTCCGTTTTTATTTTTTGAGTGCGTTGGTTTGCCTGTTGAAAGCGGAACGCGCGAGCCGTCCGGTAATGCACCATCGTGGATCGTGAAGAAACAGACGGCTTTTGCCACTGCTTGAAATAAATCAACAAGCCTGTAAGCGCGTTTGCATCCCTTGCTTACGCTTTTTGAAGCGGCTTTTTGGGATGTATTATCGTACTGTACTCAATGAAATGGTGTCGGTGCTCGTACCGGATGCGTCATGATCGAGCACGATTACGAGTACCGCCTGCGCTTGAGCACGAGTACGAATCTTCAGGAGATGCAAAGCTTCTATCAGCATTTCTCGAAAATCGCAACTTCTAGACATACGCGTCGGGTTTCGCTTGAATCGACATGCCGCAAGACGTCCGGTGAAGCGCGATCGATCTTGAAGAACCGGACGGCGTGCGCCGTTCCGCTTGGATTGAGTTGGGATCAGCGGATGATCTTTTTGTCTCGCAGCAATTGAATGATGCTGCCGACACACTCGTCGATCGATTTGGTGTTCGTGTCGAGCTTTAGGTGCGGAGTGTCCGGCGCTTCGTACGTGAGGTCGATGTTGGGGAAGGCCGCTGTACCGCATCGGTTGCGAATTGCCTGCGTGGGTCGCGGTGTTGAGCACAGACGTCCAGGGGGCGTCGCAGTGGATCACCAAGAATCGATCACTGCCAATGATCTCACCCGCTTTATCGCGGACCGCTTGGTTCGGTGCGACCATCGAGATGATGGAGATCAATCCGTGATTGTTCAGCGTATGAGCTACGTGAGCACAGCGGCGTAGGTTTTCGGATCGGTCAGCCACTGAGTAGCCGAGGTCGCGATTTCCACCCCGACGAAGCTGCTCGCCGTCCAGCACTACCGTGGCTCGGTTCATATCAAATAGTGCTCGTTCAACTCCGGCGCGATGGTCGACGGCTGCTGCCGCTGAGTCCGGTGAGAAGAAGCGTCACAGGCTTTTGCCCGTAACGAGCTTCACGTTCGGCGGATGAAACCGATGCCGCGAGGCCCGTTTGATCATTACTGCCGCCGATTCATCGTGATCCCATGCTGCTTTATTTCCCGGAGCGTGAGGCGGCTTCGCGATCGGTGATCATTCTCGCGCCGACCGTAATGTTAGAAATACGGTCGATGATAATGAAGCGCCGGTCGCTCGATTGCGTCGATAGCTACCGAAGATCGGCTGGCTGAGCGTCACGCGCAGCGTCCGATCTCGTTCAGTTGCAGGTCGGGAGCCGGCGAGCGATGGAGCGTGTTCACATCGACTTTGTAACGCAACGTCTCGATTCGACCGGTCGTGGTCAAACTGGTGTGCTTGAACAAGTAGGTCTTGCCGGGCACCATCGCCTCGGAGCTCATCCACACGATCATTGCGTCGACATCGTGTCCGGTCTTCGGCACGTTGCCGGGTCGGACGAGCATGTCACCGCGCGAGCAGTCGACTTCGTCTTCAAGCGTGACAGTGATCGACTGCGGGGAAAAGGCTTCGTCGAGGTCGCCGTCGAACGTCACAATGCGTTCGACACGGCTGGAAAGCGCCGCGAGGGGAGCACCGCGACTTCATCCCCTTTAGCGCAGAATACCGGACGCGATCGTGCCGCAGAAACCGCGGAAGTCGAGATCGGGACGATTGACGTATTGGATCGGCAAGCGGAAGTCTTCAAGGTTGCGGTCTGAACCGATGTAGACCGACTCCAAAAGATTCATCAGCGTGCTGCCGCGATACCACTTCATATTCTCACTCGGGTCGACAACGTTATCCCCGTTGAGAGCAGAGATCGGAATAAAGTGGACATCGGGCAGATCGAGGCGCGAGGCGAAGTCGCGATAGGCCGAGCAGATTTCTTCGAATCGATCTTGGCTGAAGTCGCACAGGTCCATCTTGTTGACGGTAACCACGACGTGGCGAATACCGAGCAGCGAGACAATAAAGCTGTGTCGTCGAGTTTGAGTGAGCACACCGTAGCGAGCATCGATGAGAATCACGGCCAAGTCGGCGGTCGATGCGCCGGTGGCCATGTTTCGCGTGTACTGCTCGTGGCCCGGTGTATCAGCAATTATGAACTTGCGTTTAGCCGTGGAGAAATAGCGATAAGCAACATCGATGGTAATGCCTTGCTCACGTTCGGCCTTGAGTCCATCGGTGACGAGGGCCGGATCGAACTTGCCTCCGGTCGTTCCGTGAACTTTCGATTCGCTTTCAAGCTGTGCGAGCTGATCTTCGTACAGCATTTTGGAATCGAACAGCAGACGGCCGATCAACGTGCTCTTGCCGTCGTCGACGCTGCCGCAGGTGATGAAACGCAATAGTTCCTTACGCTCGTGTTGAGCGAGGTAGGCATCAATATCGGTGGCGATCAGATCGCTTTGGTGACTCATTTTGCTCGACGCTTCAATGCACTGACTGGGATGGAATCCGGCTTAGAAGTAACCCTGTTTTTTCTTTTCTTCCATACCGGCACCGCCGGCATCGCGGTCGATCATACGACCTTGTCGCTCGCTGTTCTTGGCCAGCAGCATTTCCTGAATGATCTCAGGAAGAGTGGTCGCCGTGGATTCGACGGCACCAGATAACGGATAGCAACCGAGCGTGCGGAAGCGGACCTGCTTCATTTCGATCTTTTCGTCATCGCGCAGCTTCAAACGCTCGTCGTCCTTCATGATCCAAGTGCCGCCGCGCCAGACGACGGGCCTGAGAGCGGAGAAGTAGAGCGGCACGATCGGAATCTTTTCGAGATGAATGTATTGCCACACATCGAGCTCGGTCCAGTTGCTGAGCGGGAAGACGCGAATGCTCTCGCCCGGATTTACTTTGGTGTTGTAGAGATTCCAAAGTTCAGGACGTTGATTCTTAGGGTCCCAGCGATGGAACTTATCGCGGAACGAAAAGACACGCTCCTTGGCTCGCGACTTTTCTTCATCGCGACGAGCACCGCCGAACGCGGCATCGAAGGCGTACTTGGTAAGAGCCGCTTTCAGCGAGTCGGTCTTCATGACTTCGGTGTGCTTCTCGCTGTTCTCCGCGGGATCGATCCCCAGCTTCAAACCTTCTTGATTGATGTGAACGATCAAGTCCACACCGAGCACTTCTTTCGCGTATCGATTGCGAAACTCGATCATGTCCCGGAACTTCCAGGTCGTATCGATGTGCATGAAAGGGAAGGGGGGCTTGTCCGGATAGAAGGCTTTCATGGCTAGGTGAGCCATGACGGAAGAATCCTTGCCGATCGAGTAGAGCATGACCGGATTCTTGAACTCGGCAGCCACTTCGCGAATGACGTGGATGCTTTCCGCTTCCAGTTGTTTCAGGTGCGTAAGGGTATAAGTTGACATGACCTGTGTTGATTAAGCCTGAGTGGAGCCTGGGCGAGGTTTTTCCATTTGAATAATGGCTGACTCTGACTTCGTCCCCGGCATGCGATAGCCGTGAATGCGTCGGAGTTTGATGCCGTGCAGCAGTCCGCGATGGCGAGCTTCTCCACGTTCGTCGGTCCAGCGCGGACCTTTGATCGCCAGCACACGATTGAAGCAGTGCCAGTAATCGTTCAGCCAATTGCAGAGTTGTTTAATCGATCCGGCCGCACGAGTCACGACCGTATCGTAGGTTTGTTCTTCCAGCACATCCTGCACGCGAGCCGCATGCACATGGATGGGGAGTTTGAGCGACAGAACAATCTCGTCTACGGCGCGAGCCTTCTTGGCTACGCTGTCGCAGAGGCTCACGGTTAAGTCGGGACGAATGATCCACAGCGGAATTCCGGGGACCCCGCCGCCGGTGCCGAGATCGAGTATTTCTTCGCCCTCTGCGATTTGCTTGGCCAGTTCCACTGTGTCCAGCAGATCTCGACGAGCGAACAGGTCCCAAGTCGTGTGACGCGTGAGATTGATGTTTTGATTGGTCTCCCAAAGCTTTTTGCAATAGCTTTCGAGCTGCGCGAACTTGTCGTCGGGGAGAGTGATGTTCAGCTTGGCGGCAGCTTCAGCCAAGCTGTTGCTCGGCGGGCCCGCATCGACATCGATGGGTTCGGCATTCGATGCTTCCACGGATGCCGGCAGTTCTTCGGACTCAAACTCAGATTCGGACACAGAACTCACAGTGATTAAGGATGGATGACTGGATGCAGGTATACAGATCAAAGGAAAAGACGAATGCCGAAGTGCGAACGGCTCTGAAAAACAGCCGGGCAGCGTCCAAATTGTCGTTCGCTAGGCTGATATGTCGAGCCGATTAGTTCGGCAAGACCAACAGTTCGACTTTTCGAAAATCGATCGGGTGACTTTCGGATTGCAGCGAGATATATCCGCTGTTCAGCAACACACCGCCGGCGGCTTTGGAAAGTTCCTTAGCATGAGGATCGCGCTCGTCGAGCTGCGGAGCAGAATAGCTGAGCACCAACTCGCCTTCGACGTAGTGCTTGATCTCACCCGAGCCATGGACTTCCACTTCGGTCGTCACCCAGCGATCGCCATGGTAAGTCTTCGATTTGGAATTGGTGCAATGCGGCATGAAGAGCTTGCCGTCGAGGAACACGTTCGTTCCCGGCGTGCAAAGATTCGCAGTCGTACGCGGATCCTTGCCGTTGCCGCCGAGCAGTTGGACCTCGATCGATGCGGGAAAATCCTGATCGAGCGTCATCGTCAGCGGATTCTCGCAGTGGAGCATCATGCCGCTGTTTCGAATGGCCCAGCCTGGACCTCCCGGGCATTGATCACCAACGAATCGATACTCGACTCGCAGGCGGTATTTCGAATAGGGCGTTTCATAAAACAGATGTCCGAAACGCTCGTCATACTTTTCGTACTTGTCGGCGTCGTAACGCACTTGCAGGAGGCCGTCCGCGACGCGGAACGTGTTACCGTAGTTTTCGCCGTATGGATGGTGGCGAATCTTGGGTTTCCATCCCGTCAAATCTTTTCCTTTAAAGAGCTGAATCCAATCTCCTCCCTTGGCTGCGTCTTGGCAGATTGCGGCCTGTGAGGTGATTAGGCAGAGGGTGGAGACTGCGAGCAGGGTTGTAATGGTCTTGAACACGACGCTAAACTCACTCGGGTGTCAGGGTCTTAGGTGGGGGTTCCGGGGCTCGGCGGGCGGAGAAATGGTCATCCATGTTGACCCCCGCTCCCGAGCCGGGCTAAATAGTATAGCAGTTTTGCTGAGTTTGTCGGCTGCCGCAGCTTTGCCGGACTGGAACATGTTCGGTGCAAGCAGCAAGTTGAAGTTGTGTGTCTAATCGAGACCCGGCATCGCCCTGAATGAAACTCGATCCGATGAAAGGGATTGTTCATGTTCTGCAACAGATTGCTCAGCCTTTGGCTGGCTTTAGGTTTGCTAGTCGCCTCGGGCAACGCAGCCATCGCGCAGGGCAATAAAGGAAAGCTCGACTTCGGCGGACTCGGATTACCTGATCTGGGTGCTCCCGCTTCCGACAACCCGGCGACATTGTCAGCATCATTCAGCATGTCACCGGATGGCAAGTCGGGGACCGTTTCGGTCACGGCTGAGATCGCCGATAGCTTTCATCTTTACTCCGTGACGCAGCCGCCGGGCGGTCCCCTCAAGACGACGATCAAGACGAAGACGCCAAGCATCAAGTTGGGTGCGTTCACGAGCGATGCGCCGCCGCACATCAAGCATCACGAAGTTTATCCCGGCGTGCCGCTCGAAGAACACGAAGTGAAAGTCGTATGGTCCGCGCCGTTCACCGTTACCGGCGACTTCGATCCGGCTAAAGGGACGATCGCATTGAGCTTCGATGGCTTGGCGTGCACGGACGGTGGTCAGTGCATTCCAGTAGAAGAAGAACTCGTCGCCTCGCTTGGTTCCGATTCGCAAGCTCCTCCTGCCCCAGGTGCACAACCTTCAACCAGTTCCCAATCCCCAGCGCCTGAGCCGCAACCGTATCGTGATGAAGATGCCGATGCGATCCTCACGGCATGGATCGAACCGGCGGCAGTGAAGCCTGGCGGAACTGCCAAGTTGATCGTGAACTTGGTGACGGATGATCACTATCACGTGTACCCGTTTTACGCCGATGACGCCAAAGATACGAACGTGACTTTGATCGTTCCGGTGGATAAAGGGAATCTGCTGTTCGGTTTGCCGACGACCTCGACTCCAACCAAAAAGAACAAAGACGCTCCGGATGTGCTCGAGCACGTAGGTCCTGTTACTTGGACGATTCCTATTCGCATTCCTTCAGACGCAACTGAAGGTGAACACAAAATTGAGTTCGGCATCGGTTACCAGACCTGCGATGAAAAGTCATGCAAGCCTCCGACCGCAGCCATCATCAGCGGCGTTCTGAATGTCGGAGCGAGTGGAGGAGCTCCCCGTGCGTTGATGACAGCCGCTAAGACGAAACCGCTTGCGATCCGGTCTTTGGAAAAGAAGGGTTCATGGCAGGACTTCACTGCTGAGCAAGTTTCGCCGCCGACGGGCGAAAACCGCGGAGGTTCCAATGCGGTTGCGCAAAGTGGTAACGGAGAAGATGAACCGCAGAAGTCACAAGTGACCATCGTCAGTTTGTGCTTAGCACTCTTGGGAGGTGTCATCCTCAACTTCATGCCGTGCGTGTTGCCCGTTATCGGTCTGAAGATCATGGGCTTCGTCGAACAATCGGGAAGCAGTCGCGGCGAGATCGTCAAACTCAACTTGGCTTATGTGCTGGGCATCCTAGCCGTGATGTGGTCGCTGGCCGGCATCACCGTCATGTTCGGCAATGCTTTCGGATGGGGCGAACAGTTCACTTACTTGGAGTTCAAAGTCTTCTTGGCAGTCCTCGTTCTTGCCATGGCTTTGAGCTTTCTGGGCGTATGGGAGATACCGATCCCCGGTTTTGCGACCAGCTACAAGTCGAACAAGCTGATGGAAAAGGAAGGAGTTGTGGGCGCCTTTGCCAAAGGTTTGCTGACCACGGTGTTGGCAACACCCTGTTCCGGTCCGTTCTTGGGTGTCGTTTTCGGTCTGACGCTCACGCTGTCTTCGAGCGGAGTGTTCTTGGTTTATACGTTCGTAGGGCTCGGCATGGGATTGCCATTCCTGCTGCTGTGTATATGGCCCGACGTTGTGCGCATCCTTCCCAAGCCGGGCGCATGGATGGAGACTTTGAAAGAGGTGCTGGCTTTTCCACTGCTGGTAACGGTCGTCTATCTCGTAGGCGCCGTCAGTGCCGATTATCGAATTGCCATGCTCTCTACATTGATCGGTGTATGGTTCGCTTGTTGGTTGATCGGCAAAGTACCTGCCTACGAGTCGTTCACAAAGAAATCGCTAGCCTGGGGAATCGGTGTTTCGACTGCGATGTTATGGGGTGTGACCAGTTTTTACACGGTCGGACCGATTGATTCCAAGTTGCCTTGGCAGCCCTTTACGCCGACCGGCCTTCAAGCTCTGCGGGCCTCCGGCAAAACAGTGATGGTTGACTTTACAGCCAACTGGTGCGTGAATTGCCAAGTGAACACACGTATAGCCATCGATCGTCCGGGAGTAGCGCAGATTGTCAAAGAGAACAATGTCGCGCCGCTGTTGGCTGACTGGACGGATCGCTCCGATGAGATTCGTCAGGAGCTGAAGAAACTGAACAGTAAGCAGATTCCGTTATTGGCCATCTTTCCGGCGGACCCGAAAGCTGAACCGATTATTTTGCGCGATCTGATCTCTGAGAAAATGGTCATCGATGCTTTGAAAGAAGCGGGCCCCAGTCGTACGCCGGGGCGAATGGCAACTACGTCGAATCCGGCCGATGTCCATTGATGTGGATCGCCGCGCCGGAGTCTCTTTAACCGACATGATTGATACAGCCGGGTAATTTTTCCCGGCTTGCCGAATCGTTACGCCGTTTTCCTTGATTGCTTTCCCCTGTGGGGTATCGTTCCGAAGCGTTTAAGCGCAATCCGCGGTCAAGGAGGTCATGCGGATCGGAGTGGTGGGCTTTCGGCGGGTTCGGGTGATCATGGTTCAGACCAAAGGGTCGCGGCCTTTTCAGGCTCCGTCTAATGGCGCTCCGAGCATCGTCGTCGGAGAAACGCCCCGCGATCCGCGCATCGCACAGATGGAAGCGCAGCTCGATGAACTCATCGATCTGATTGCTTCGGATTCGTTTTACTCAAGCTCACCGACCGGCGCTGATGTGTGCAGCGATGAAACGGTAGGCTTTGATGTCTCGTCGCAGTTGCCAAGCCCCGCAACTCCAGAGCTGAGTATTGTCATCCCGTGTCTCGATGAAGCAGACACCATCGGGGCTTGTGTTACCAAAGCCGCCACAACGATCAAGTCAATGGGGATCGCCGGCGAAGTCATCGTAGCCGACAACGGCAGTCGCGATGGCTCGGTGGAGATCGCGGCGTCGCTGGGCGCTCGCGTCGTCCATGTGCCGGAGCGAGGTTACGGTGCGGCTTTGATGACCGGCATCGAATCGGCTGCAGGTCGCTTCATCATCATGGGCGACGCTGACGACAGTTATGACTTTCGCGACATACCGCGATTCTATGAGCGCCTGAAACACGGTGCGGAATTGGTGCAAGGCTGTCGCCTCCCATCGGGCGGAGGGAGGATCATGCCGGGTGCCATGCCTTGGCTGCATAAACTCGGCAATCCGGGACTCTCATGGCTGGTGCGCCGCATGTTCGGAGCCCAGATTCGGGACGTCTACTGCGGAATGCGCGGCTTTACCAAAGACCTTTACAATCGACTTGATCAGCGTTGCACAGGGATGGAGTTCGCAACGGAAATGATTGTGAAGAGCACTGTCTTCGGCGCTCGCATCGAACAGATTCCGATCACTTTGTACAAAGACGGTCGCAAAGCGCATCGTCCTCATTTGCGAACCTTCCGCGACGGTTGGAAGACTTTGAGATTCTTTCTACTGCAATCGCCGCGCTGGACATTCTTGTTGCCGTCAGCAGCGCTCACGTTGTTCGGCATCGGTGGTTATGCGGCAGTGTATCTCGGTAGACCTTTGTTGGGATTGCCGATCGACGTTCACACACTGCTCGTCGCTACCTTAGCTCTATGCGTGGCCTTTCAAGTGGCTGCGTCGGGTTTACTGGCGAAGGTATTTGCGGGCCGAGAGGGACTGCTGCCTGTAGATCAGCGACTGGAGGCGTTTACGACGCGGATGTCATTGGAGCGAGGCCTGATTTCATCACTCGGCTTAATCGCATGCGGTACTGCCGTCATTGCATGTCAGACGGCTTATTGGATCGGTAGTGGATTCGGAGCGCTTGAGTATGCCTCAACGATGCGCGCGTTGATTCCCGCCGTAGGTGCGATTGCGATCGGATGTCAGGCTGTGTCTACCAGCTTCTTAATCAGCGTAATGAAGATGCGGCGACGCGAGCGCGGCACGGGATTAGTGCGTAGCAGCGAGGCTGGAGCCTCGCGGGCAGTGGGTAACGAGGCTGGAGCCTCGTTACCCGGGAAATGATTGAGAGCGGTACGGCGCAGCGGTCGGTAGGGCATATCGATCGTGGCTCGCGCGTACCGCTACAAAGCAGATGGCATAACGAAACAAGGTTGTCGATGAGTACTGTAGCGGGAACATTTGATTCGGCGGCTGCGGAATACGAGCGCCAACTGCAAATGGGCATTTCGCTCAGCGGCGAATCGGCGGATTATTTCGTCGAAGGTCGAACCGCGGTTGTACGGGATGTGATGCGTGACTCGTCTTCGGTCCGGTCCATTCTCGATTTCGGATGTGGAGTTGGCAACGCGGTCCCTGCGCTTTTGGATACTTTTCCGCAAGCTCATGTCAGCGGCTTGGATGTCTCGACGGAGTCGCTGTCCGAAAGCCTCTCAGCGCATGAATGGTCGCGGAATCGATGCTTCGCGCGTTTCGTGGATTAGCGCATATGCCGAACTTCCTGATCGCCATTTCGACTTGGTCTTTACGACTGGTGTGTTCCACCATATCGATCCGAAAGAACGAGACGCAGAGTTATCCCGCTTGAGCAGTTAAATATCGACCCGGCGGGCGACTCTGCTTGTTTGAAAACAATCCGTGGAACCCGGGAACTCGGTGGGTGATGTCGCGCATTCCGTTCGATCGCGATGCAATCTGCCTCAGTCCCATTGAAACGCGTCAGCGGATTCGGAGAGCGGGACTGCGAGTTATCTGAACTCGTTTCGTATTCTTTTTCCCGCCGCGCGATGCTGAGGCAAGTTGAGAACACTGGAGAAGTGGTTTGTGCGTGTGCCGCTGGGGGCACAGGTACGTCGTTGTGGCAGAACGGATCGAGTCCTTGAGCTCGGTGCCGTTGACTCCATTTCTTTCCTGTTTCGCAGACAGCATCCTCCAGTGCAGATCACCGGCAGCATGTTGAGCTGAACGGTTGGATTTGGATCGCCGCGTTTTGGGTCACATCGATTTCCGCTGGGCTGGTCGCTGCCTTACTGTCCGCATTCATTCAGCCTGCTCTCCAGATTCGATGAATTCAGTTATCGGTTAGCCGCCGAAAGCGTTGCTGCAGGGGAGGCTACAGGTAATCCGACGCCTCCGGCATGGCAGGCGCTTCAGTCCATGCATGTAGTCATGCAACCGAGTTACGCATCGAAGTATCCGCTCGGCAGCAGTGTATTGATCGCTATCGGTTTGATTTCGTTCGGAAGTCCATGGGCCGGATCGTGGATCGGAGCATCCATGATGACTGCGAGCTCCATGTGGATGACCCGCGCGCTGCTGCCGAAGCGCTGGGTTTTGCTGGGCGGTTGGTTATTGGTACTTCATCCGTTTGTGCAAGTTGCATGGAGCCAGAGCCTGATGCACGGCTTCTTGCCTGCGACTGCCGCAGCACTATTAACGGGAGCCATTCTGCGACTCCGTCGTCGATTTCATTGGCCGAGCGCCATAGCAGCCGGCACCGGGATTGTGATCTTCATGCACTCACGTCCTTACGAGGGACTGGTGTGTTGCCTCTTGTTTGCAACTGTCGCCGCATTGATCTGCGCTAAGCAATCCCTGCGCGAGGCGATCGATCGAGTATTTCGATGCGCTGTTATCGTATCACCGATCGTATTGCTCGGCCTCGCAATTTTGATCGTTCACAATGTTTCGGTGACAGGCCAGTGGTACAAACTCCCTTATCAACTTCATGAAGATCAGTATGGCGTCGCGGGCTTGTTCGTCTTTTCGCCCGCGCGCACGGAACATGCGATTGATCAAGCGATGGTGCCTGCGACCGTGAGAGAGTTTCAAGCGTCCGACAGTGCTGCGTTGGCTTCTGAAGGACTGGGAGTTGTCGGATGGTCGAATCGATTGAGCACCGTCGTCGAACTATTTCTCGCTCTCTGTTGTCCGTTTGTCTTCGCGGCCTTTCTTTACATTCGAAGTTGTTTTCGATTTCGAGTCGTACAGGCTCTGGCTGTTGCGATCTTGGTTCAGGCGACGGCGTCAAGCTGCGTGAACTGGGTCTTCGCTCACTACCTGGCTCCCATGTTGCCTTGGACTTTGTTGTTGACATTGATCTCAGTACGAATTGCTTATCGCAGTGGACGACTGGCCCGGGGCCGGCGTTTGGAAATGGCCTTCGCGTTGCTCTTTATGCTCGACGCGCTCGGGATTGCAGGTGGATCTTGGATAAACCGACGAATCACTTCGCTTGAATGGGGAAAGAAGCGAGAAGGAATAGAGGCGGGGTTATTGGAGCAAGGAGGTAAGCACTTGGTGTTCGTGCACTACTCCCCTGAACATTTCGGGAACGACGAGTGGGTATACAACGGACCCGATCCGAAGAATGCTCCCATCGTGTGGGCACGTGCCGAACGAGAGGACTGGGTCAAGGAAGTGCTGAGTGCTTATGGAACGGGACGCACCATATGGACGCTCGAGGCCGACGAACGGCAGCCGACACTTTCTTTGCTAAAGCCCTAGCGAATTTCGGTCTACATCGCGGAAGGGTAGTTACGCACGTCGATATCGTTTGCCAAACGAGGGGAAACGAGTGCGTTCACATTGATTCACGCCTCGTCATCAGGCACAATGAAGCTCTCGCCTTTACGGTCGGTCCCGACGCCCGATGGAATCGACTCCCGCCTCGATAACAAGGTACTCAGTGAATGTTGCGTTCGATGCGCGCCGAGCGGACACGGTCCGGTCGGCCCTACGAAGTTTTTCAAGCCGGAACGGCCTTCAAGGCTCTGTCGTTGGCCATCCTACTCGGCTCGATAGCGGCTCAGCGCGGTTACTCACAAGACGCTCCGCCGGACTTCGCAGGCCATGGTCGAGCATTCATCGAAAAGTATTGTGCGCAGTGCCATAACGCCGAGAAGCATGAAGCCGACTTGGTTCTTCCATCGACGGCCGATTATGAGGCGGTATCCAAAGGTCGTAAGATTTGGGAGAAAGTGCTCAAGCTAGTCGCGGCCGGCGAGATGCCTCCTTCTGAAGCTCAGCGACCGACCACTGCAGAAGCGGAACAATTTACTGACTTGATCGCGACTGTATTTGATTACTCCGATCGGCATGCGAAACCGAATCCCGGTCGCGTAACGATGCGACGACTGAATCGAGTCGAATATCGCAACACGATTCGCGACTTGGTCGGAATCGACTTTGATCCGACGGAGAATTTTCCGGCTGATGATATCGGTCACGGGTTCGACAACATCGGCGACGTTCTCTCTTTGCCGCCGGTTTTGATGGAACGCTATTTGGAAGCGGCCGAGTCGATCTTGTCGCGCGCTATCACCCCGGATCTCCCGCCCCCGACCAAGCGTCATCAAGGAGGACGTTACACCGAGCCTGCCGGCGGCGACGTCGAGAAAGAGTTTCTCGCCAAGAACTATCGTTGGATTACTTCGGACGGTAACAAGCCGACGGCTACCGGACCGCTGAATACTCCTTACAAATGGGAAGACGACGGAGAGTATGTCTTCCGCACAAAGCTTTACGGCGAAAGCTTTTTGCCTGTGCCGCCGAAAACGGAACCTGCGCCTGCTGGTGAAGGAAGCGAGCAGGTCAAAGCGGACAGCGATAAGCCGTCTGAGTCTCAACCTGAACCGAAGCCGACTGCGCTGCCGGTGAGAGTTGCGATCCTCGTCCAAGGTGAAAAGTTGAACATCCTTCGACGCCGGAGGAGCTTGCAAAATAGTCGGCAGAAGTCGATAAGCTGACTCGCATTCTTGAGATTTTTGTATGTCGCAGAGAACGATCGCGTATAAGCCCCGCACGCTCGAAGCGCATTCCACCGATGCCTGGACGGGATCGTATGTTGGTTCTGCTCGTAAAGCCCGATGAAGGGTGCTCCGCCGGCTAAACTGTGTCGAGTCCTTTGTGCTCGAAGGTCCGATGGATATGCGACCCGCATCGCGGCGGCGGCTGCCGCTGGCTGTTAAACCGGATCAAACGGCTGAGCAACAAACGCGTGAAGTGCTGGCTCGATTCTTGCGACAAGCCTTTCGTCGCATGCCGATCTCCGAAGAGATTGATCGTCACGCCGGTCTGCTGCGCGTGCGATGCAAGTACAGCGAAATGGGAAGCAGCCATGCACCGTTACGCAAGCGGCCCTGTGCTCGCCGGTTTCTCTTCCTGTCGAACTGGACGATCGAACTCAATCGGAAGATGCAGGCTTGATCGACGAGTTTCACTTGGCTTCGCGACTGTCCTATTTCTTGTGTATACTGGATGCCGGACGATGAATTGCTGAACTGGCCGAGAAAGCTCACCGATGATTGAATCTGGACTCCGTACCGTGCGTGATGCCGAAGATGATCGCTCGAGCTCATTGGTCGACAACTTTGCGATGCAATGGCTCCAGCTTCAACGCATCGAGTCGTTTTCGCCCGACCCGAAATTGTTTCCGCGGTTCACGCCCGAACTGCGACGATCGATGGTGTCGGAGACGAAGCTCTTCTTTCAATCCATCATTCGCGAAGATCGCAGCATTCTCGATTTGATCGACGCGGATTACACCTATCTCAATCGCACATTAGCGGATCATTATGGATTGACCGATCTCTGGTCCGGCGGCCAAGAGCAACGAGGTCGCGGACGCTGGGGTAATCGCGGTGGAGAAGGAGAACAGTTCAAACGGGTCGTACGAAATATCGGCAGTTGCGGCGGTCTGCTGACTCAGGCCGGCGTATTGACGGTGACATCCAATCCGACTCGCATATCAATGCGAAATGAGGCCGCTGCGTTGGAGCATATCAGCGCTCCGCCGCCGCCTCCTCCGCCGAATGCACCGGAACTCCGGTGACGAAAAATCGGTGGCCGGGGATCGCTTCGCCAACGATTGGAGATCCATCGTCAGAACCCGAGTTTTCGGCAATGCCATGCAAAGATGGATCCACTGGATTTTCGGTGCTCGAGAACTTCGATGCCGTCGAGCTCTTATCGGACGAAAGACGGCGAATTTGATATCGATGCTTCGGGAAGTTTCCGATGGCTCGACATTCAAAGGTCCTGAAGACCTCAAGGGAATCGTCAAATCGAAGAAGACTCAGTTCGCTCGCTGCCTGACGGAAAAACTCTTGACGTATGCGATCGGACGCGGAATCGAATACTATGATCGTCCGACTGTCGAGAAAATCGTGCAGTCTATGGAGCCCGCGGGCTACAAGTTTTCCGCTTTGATAAAACAGATCGTCGTGAGCGATGCATTTATGCAGCGTCGCGGAATGGCCGCTGTCGAGTAACAGGTTTCCAAGCAACGGAAGTTGAGGAGAATAGATTATGCCGGGAGCATCCCGCCTTTCGAGAAGAACGGTGTTACGTGGACTGGGCGTGGCCGTTTCGCTGCCGTGGTTGGAAGCAATGGGGACGCCTTTACTAAAGGCTGCAGACGCTGCCTCGTCAGCCGGTGCAGTTGCTGTTGCGCTGAAACGCATGGCGTTCCTGTATGTTCAACGGCGTGAACATGAAGAAGTGGACGCCGGCCGGTGAGGGGCTGGACTTCTCACTCTCACCGACACTCGAAGCACTGTCGAGCGTGAAGGACCACATCTGTGTCCTATCCGGTCTAACGGCCGACAAAGCGAGACCGCACGGTGACGGCGGAGGAGACCAGTGCTCGTGCTCTCTGCATTCTTAACCGGTGCTCAGCCGCGTAAGACCGACGGCATGGATATCTGGTGGAGCCGGTATCTCGGTCGATCAAGTCGCCGCGCGCGGTTGAGTTGAAATGACTCGCCTGCCTTCGCTTGAGATCGGTTCCGAAGCCGGCTCGATGGCAGGTAATTGCACTCCGGTTATAGCTGTGTCTATTCGTCGACTATGGCTTGGCGTTCGGCCACTCAGCCGCTGCCGAAAGAAGTGAATCCGAAGCTGGTCTTTGAACGCCTCTTCGCGACCACTCCAATGCAGAACGTCAGCAAGGCGATGCGCGGCGTAAGAGCATCTTTGATTTTTTGTACAAGAAGACTCGGAAAGATCTGACGAATCGCTCGGCCTGCAATGACCAGCGAAAACTGGACGAGTATTTCAACTCCCGGAAAGCGGCGAGATCGAACTCCAGAACGTACGAGCCGAGAAGCTGCCGCCGGTGAAGACGCCGGACATGAAGGCGCCTGAGGGCATTCCGGCGGGCTATGGCCATCATCCAGCAGTTGATGAGCGACCTGATGGTGTTGCAGATGTCAGGCCGATGTGACGCGCGTCATCACGTTCGTGCTCGCCAACGAAGGGAGCAACAAGCCGTATCCGTTCATCGGTGTGCCTGACGGACACCACGATCTCTCGCACCATGGCAATAGCGAAGAGAAGCTGAACAAGATCTTCGAGATCAACAAATTCCACATCAAGCAGTTGGCTTACTTGCTGGAGAAACTCAAGTCTGTGCCCGAAGGAGACGGTACGTTGCTCGATCACGTCATGATCGCTTACGGCAGCGGTGAATTCGACGGCAATGCGCACAACTGCTATCGACCTGCCGATCTTATTGGCGGGCGGCGGGTGCGGTTCGATCAAGACCGGTCGTCACATTCGATATGCGAAGGAAACACCGCTGAACAACTTCGGTGGATGCTGCCGCAGCGAATGGACGTGAAGATGGAACGCTTGGGTGATAGCACCAAATCCTGAACGACTGGTCTAGTCGCTCGTCGAATTCATAAGAAATCAGCGTTAGATACGATTTCTGCTTGTCGGCCCAAGAAAAAGGCCGTCGACTTGCGAGCGCATCGCGAGTCGACGGCCTTGAGTTTTTGCCTGCTTGAATCGTCGCTGAGGTGATTACTTCACTTCGCCGGCAGTCTTTGATAACGACCAGTGCGGCGCCCTCGTTTTCGAATCCGAGCGACTCAATCTTCTTGACGAGTTCCATGCCTTCGACAACGCGACCGAAGACCACGTGTTTGCCGTTCAGCCACTTGGTCTGAACTGCTGTCGTGATGAAGAACTGCGATCCGTTGGTGTTGCGGGCCCGGCGTCTTCGCTTGCTGCTCAGCACACCCGGCTCATCATGGACGAATCGAAGTTCTCGCCCGAACTTCGCCGTAGATGCTCCTCGCTGCCGGTTCCGTTGCCGTTGGCGAAGTCGCCGCCTTGAAGCATGAATTCAGGATGATGCGATGGAATACACTTCCTTTGTAAGTCAGCGGGTCGGCCTGATTGCCGTTTCCTTTTTCGCCCGTGCACAGAGTGCGGAAGTTTTCGGCGGTCTTCGGCACGTCTTTACCGAAGAGACTGATTACGATGCGGCCTGCTTCTTTACCGTCGATTTCGATATCGAAGTAAACCTTGTTGGTGACTTCGGCGGTCGATGGTGACATTTGTGCCGAAGCAGCGCAGGAGGTCATCAGCAAAGCGAAGAGTGCGGAGAAAACGCGTAGCATCAAGGGGCTCCATTCGTTGTGAGAACTGAAAGGTGCGTATACGTTGTGAATCAACGTATGCGTGCCGTAAGTCTTACGATCGGGCAGCGCCGCGCGATGACACAAAAGGCATCGTCGGGCGCTGATGATGCCGAATTCTAACCGGACGACGCCGATTCGAGGAGACGGAAACGAACACGCCCAGGCGCGATTGTCATCAGTTATTCAGGCAGTGGTTTGCCTTTGGCTTCGGAGCAAAAAAGATGATGACCATGCCGATGATGTAGATGGCAGACAGCGAACTACAAGCAACTGCATATCCACCTTGAGCCCGGCGTAGGTTTGAAGCTGTCAAAATTCTGCAACAGCGAGCTCATTTGCAGCGTGCCAATAGTGCTCAAGATCCGACCGAAGTTAAATGCAAAGCCTTGACCGGTTGCGCGGACTCGCGTGGGAAAGAGCTCAGGAAGATAGAGCGGCAGCCACCCATAGAAGGAGGCGGAGCAGATGCCTGCGACCAAGGCGGCGATCAGTAGTCCCGAATCGAATGCACTGTGGAACTGATACAACCAGAACACAGAGACCATCGAGAAGATGCACATGAAGAAGTACGTGGCGCGTCGACCTAACTTTTCACCGAGCCATGCGGCCAGTATCGTACCGATGATTGCGCCGACGGCGGTTGCGATTTGCGTCCATTCACGCGGATAGCGCTGAAAGAGGTCATACTGATCCGGAGTGACGCCGGCTGCTTGAAGCTCAGCACTCTGCGCGGCCCACAACTTACCGGTCCAAGTCGGAGCCCACTGAGTCGTGCCCCATGTACCGAGCAGCGCCACGGCGCTGAGTGCGGCGCCGAGGAACATGCGACTGAGTATCGATCGACGAGAGAGCGATACGGCATGGTCCGCTTCTTTCACGGAGCGGTCGATGTAGCGCATGACGGGGAACGAGAACCCGACCGTGGCAATGATCAGTCCGATAGCGGTAGCGATCAATCGCAATGGGAGCGAAGTGTCGGGGTAGCTCCAAACAGTGATGATGAGACCGGGACCGAGGCATCCGAAGAGAACTCCGAGCAGGTCCGGCGTGCGCCATCCGTCGGTATGCCCGCGACTCTTCTCTTCTTCCCAGCTACGCGATTCGGGCACAAAGATCCGGAAGAAGAAAGTCAGCAACGCAGGCAGGGTCCCGAGCATCATCATGACGCGCCAGCCTTTATGAGCCACGAGCATCTCGGCGGTATCAGCGGGAATAGCGATGTCGATCAGCAGTTCTTTGACGGTGGCCAAAAATGGAAGCAGGCTCATACTCACCAAAGCCACCAACAAGTAACCTGCGTTCGCTGCTGCACCGATCAGTCCGGCCATGAGAGCTCGCGATCGATTCGGCCAAACTTCCATAACAAGAGCCACACCGAGGGCCCATTCGCCGCCCATGCCCAGCGACGCCAAGAAGCGGAGAATGCCGAGCTGAAAAGGTGTTTGAGCAAAACCGCAGGCACCGGTGAGCAGCGCATAGACCAGCACGCTGATGCTCATAGCTCGCACGCGTCCAATTTTGTCGCCGAGCCATCCGAAGAGCACACCGCCTGCGGCTGCACCGATGAGAAACACGGCGATAATGATGCCGAAGTAGCGTCCGACTTCTGTTTCAGTGGGAGGATTGCCTGCCGCATCAAGAGGCAATAGATTGATCACCGCATCGCGGCCGACCATTGAAAATACACCCATTTCCGCACCATCGAACATCCATCCCAGCAATGCAGCGATAAGGGCCATCCAGCGACCGCCGGCCGAAGTCGACGAGGATGCGGCAGGTTGATTCACAGTGTTCGCCTTGAAGAGTGTTCGCCTGAGAAGAGCGCTTAGGTGGGATCAACGGAGGGAGGAGTCAATGTACTCGGCTGCGAGCGCAGACGAAAGCAGGTCTGTTATGCGATGTGGCCATTCCCTATCGATCCGTAAGCGCCTAGTACGGTCGGCAGGCCGATGCTGTGAATGATCTGCATTCAAGCAGAATCTTTTCATCGGCTCCAGATCGAGAGGAGGATAGCTTCACGTGAGCTCGCCCGAGAACTCCGCTTCTGTAAATCCATACGCTGTGTCATATGTTCCGTATGACGAAACCCTCGAACCGCAGTTTGACTCATCGAGCGAGTTCGGGATTTATCGATCCGAAAAGCTGTTGGTTGTTCATGCAAGTGTTGTGCTGCCGAGTCGTTGCATAAAAACGAATGAGCCTACCGAAATCCGGGTAAGGCGCAACTTTTACTGGCACCATCCTGCGGTCTTCTTGCTGATCATTGCGGGCGTACTCGCCTACGTCATCGCTGCGATTGTGACTCGCAAGCAGGCGGTACTCGACATTCCGATCAGTCTAGCGCAACGAGGCCGATGGCGGCGCAATTTGGTTATTCTGTGGATGCTCGTTATTGCCAGTTTTGCGATAATGATCGGCGGTGTGACGATGACCGACTCCAATGATGAAACCGTCGGACCGGCAATCATCATCAGCTGCGTCAGCGGCGTCATTTGTTTCTTGAGTTCGCTGGTCTTCGGCACCACCGCCTGCTCGCTTATGACGGTGAAGAAGATCGACGGCGACTGGATCTGGCTGCGAGGAGCAGGCCCGGCTTTTCTCAATAGTTTTCCTACTTGGCAGGGCAAGTAGAGCGTACGTTTCCCGACGCTCGATGGCGTGCTGATCTATTCGAGAATAGTCGCACGGGGTTTTGAAAGTTATGCATGTTGAAGCGGCACGGCGCGAGACGTCCGGTTCTCAGCCTTCGATTTTGCAGAACCGGACGGTTCGTGCGCCGTTCCGCTTTTCATGCAATCAAGCGCATGCTTAACGCGCGGGCGACTTGTCGATGGAGTTGGGAAGAGTTGCGTCGAGCGGTACGTTGAGTCCGCTGAGGTTGACGAATCCGCCGGGCTGTATTGAGATCTCATGGAACTCGCCGGAACGGTCTCCCGCCATCACAAAATCCATCGGTTCAATGCGAACATTTCCGGAGAGTCGTCCTTCAACGTGTCCGTGTAATGAACCCCAACCGTATGCCAGGATGCGAGTGTGGAGATTCTCATCGATCAATCGGAGTTGATGTTCGCTGCCGTTGACCGAAACCGTCAGCTCCTCGATCGTTTCGCCGGAGTCGTTGCTGATGTTCAAGTCGCGGGAATAGCCGTAGAACGGAACCTCGTTACCCAGCCAGGCGTTGACGTAGACTTGGCTCAGTTCAAACACGACCACAAATGCGCCGAGCAGGAGCAAGTGATAGCGTGTAAGAAAGTGTTGCATGGCCGGGAGCCTCTAGGCCGAGCTGCAGATGCGACGTGCAACTGAATAGGTAGCACGCCGCAAAGGCTCAGGCCGATACCGCTCGGCAGAACATGCCGACCGGCCGCACCTTTGGAGGTCTCCAAGTTGCGGCTCGAACGAATGTAGCGGTTATTCGTCCGCTTCCTTGGCTTTCTTCTTGGCTGCAGCCTTCTTCTTAGTCGACTTCTTGGCAGTCTTCTTCGACGCAGCCTTGGGGGCGGCCGCTTTCGCGCCGCGACGCGCGGTCTTCTTCTTACCGCCACCCGCGGCTGCTCGCGCGGCTAAAAGATCGATGGCTTGAGCGAAGGTCAACTCCTCAGGATTCGATTCCTTCGGTAGGCTCGCATTGGTCTCGCCGTCGGTAACATAAGGTCCATATCGACCGGCCAGCAACTGAACGGGTTGACTGGTGACCGGGGAAGCTTCGAAGACCTTGAGTGGTTCCTTCTTCGCTGCCGGTCCGCGTCCTCGTCCGCCGGTCTTCGGTTGAGCCAGCAGCGCGAGAGCTTCTTCGAGCGTCACTTCGATCGGCGATGTGCCGGCGGGCAAGCTGCGAGTCTCGGACCCGCACTTGATATACGGACCGAAGCGACCGTTACTGGCCACGATCGGTTCTTTGCTTTCGGGATGTTCACCGAGTGTTCTAGGTAGAGTGAGCAACTTGAGTGCGACATCCAAGTTGACATCTTCCAGCGTCATTCCCTTCAGCAGCGACGCGTTCTTCGGCTTCTCTTCGTCATCGACATGACCGAGTTGAACATACGGTCCGAAGCGACCGTTCTTGATGTATACCGGTTTGCCGCTTTCGGGATCATGGCCGAGCGGTTCATCACCCTTGGCCGCACCCTCCAGCAGCTCGATCGCTCTGGCGAGATTGATCTCATCGGGAGCCAATCCGTCCGGCAAGCTTGCCTTACGTTCTCCGCACTCGATGAACGGTCCGTAGCGTCCGACGCGAACGAAAGCATCTTCGCCTTCGATTTTGCCGAGCGCGAAACGGCTGGTCTCGCGCGGATCGATCTCTTGTACCTTCGATTCAAGCAGGGGCTTGAGCCCTTTGTCTTGCCCGAAGTAGAACTCCTTCAAATACTCGCTGAAGCCGCGCTCGTTACGACTGATCGAGTCGAGGTAGTCTTCCATCTGAGCTGTAAAGTCATAGTCGACCAACGAGCCGAGATGGTCTTCGAGCAAGCGAATCACCGTGAAAGCCGTCCAACTGGGAACCAATGCGTTCCCTTTCTTGAAGACATATTCACGGTGCTGAATCGTATCGATAATCGACGCATACGTACTCGGTCGTCCAATGCCGCGTTCTTCAAGAGTTCGCGTCAGCGAAGCTTCCGTGTAGCGAGCCGGGGGCTGAGTCGTGTGCGACTTGGCGTCGAGTGCTTTGAGGTCTAGTGCATCCCCTTGTTCCATTGTGGGAAGCAGCACTTCTTGTTGAGCCAACTCGGCATCCGGATCGTCGCTTCCTTCTACATAAGCACGGAGAAAGCCTTCGAACTCGATGCTTGTGCCTGAGGCCTGGAAGACGGCGCCGTCGGCTTCGATACTGACGGTGACACGTCGCTTACGAGCGTCAGCCATTTGGCAAGCGATAGTGCGCTTCCAAATCATGTCGAAGAGACGGAACTGATCGTAATCCAGTTCGCCCCGCAACGTTTCAGGCAATTGGAATGGATGGCCAGCTGGACGGATGGCTTCGTGAGCTTCCTGTGCGTTCTTGACCTTCGTGCTGTACTGGCGTTCCGTCGCATGCAGGAAATCTTTGCCGTACTGTTGACTGACCAAATCGCGAGCCGCTTGGACCGCTTCTTTCGCCAGCGACGTACTATCGGTACGCATGTAAGTGATGTAGCCGTTTTCGTACAGGCTCTGAGCGATCTGCATCGTGCGCCGCGCGGTGAAGCCTAGTTTGCGGTTGGCTTCTTGTTGCAATGTACTGGTTGTGAACGGCGGCTTGGGGCGTTCGGTGAACGGTTTGACTTCTACGGCGGTGACGTGGTACTTACCGGATCGCAGAGCCTCGACCAGTCGCTCTGCTGCCAGGCCGTCCAGCAAAAGAAGGCCGGCGTCTTTTATCTTGCCGGTGGCCGGGTCAAAGTCTTTGCCGGACGGAACACGCTTGCCCTGATAGCTGACCATTCCGGCTTCGAACGATTGGCCGGAAGCTGTTGAAAACTTTCCGAGCAAGTCGAAATAGGTCGCACTGTGAAACGCCATGCGTTCCCGTTCGCGTTCGACGATCAGTCGTACCGCGACGCTCTGAACGCGGCCGGCGGACAGTTTGGGGCCGACCTTTTTCCAGAGCAGTTGACTGACATCGAAACCGTAGAGTCGATCCAGGATGCGCCGCGTTTCCTGCGCCTTGACTAAGCCTTCGTCGATCTGACGAGGAGTCGCCAATGCGTTCTGAATCGCTTCCTTGGTGATTTCGTGGAAGACTAAGCGGTGGACTGGAACCTTCGGCTTCAGCACTTCATGCAAGTGCCACGAGATGGCTTCTCCTTCGCGGTCTTCGTCCGTCGCCAGATAGAGGTTTTGAGCGTCTTTCAGGAGATCCTTGAGCTTACTGACTTGCTTCTTCTTATCCGGCGGTACGATGTACACCGGTTGAAAGTCCTCGTTAACGTTGACGCCCAAGTAAGCCCACGGCTCGCTCTTATACTTTTCCGGTAATTCTTTCGCCCCTTGGGGCAAATCGCGAATGTGGCCGATGCTGGCCTCGACCGTAAAGTCCTTCCCCAGGAACTTGGCGATCGTCCGAGCTTTTGCCGGTGATTCGACGATAACTAGCGATTTGGCTGGGCGAGAACTCATAGCATCCAAGATTGATGAGCGGACGAGCGGGAATTTCGAGAGCGTACACGCTAGCCTTTTGAGTACCAGTAGGTCAACAGGCTTGGATTGAAAAAGAGGTCTCCGCACTGGGGCGATTCCCTGCTATCCTGTAGGGCCGTTATTCACCCAAAGCGCGTCCTGTTCATGCACGAGAGTTGCGCCGAGCACATAAGGAATCTGCCGGATGTCTAGCCCCTTTGAAACGTTTCGCAAAAACCGCACGTACTGGATGGCCGCGCTGGTTTTGCTCGCCATTATTTCCTTCATCGTGGCTCCAGCCATCCAAATGGCTCCCGAACTGATGGGCACGCGAACCGGCGAAGGAAACCAGGTCATCGTGCGGTGGATCGGCGGCAAGATCACTCAGAAAGATGCGTATCATCTTCGTCAGCAATATCAGCGCATGTACGCTTTCATGCAGCGTTTGGCTTCCGAAGTGGTGGAAAACGGCGGCGAGCCGCAGGTGCCCGATTTCCGATTCGATCAACGCGATCCGCAAAAGCGGGTTATCGCTCAGATAGGCATTCCAGAGTTCGGGTCCGAACACGAGATGTGCCAAGCTCTGATCATTGCCGAACGGGGCAAGCAGTTGGGCGTCTCGTTTGACGATGAAGCGATCAACGAGTTCTTGAGAAAATTCTGCGACGGCAAGGTTTCGAACCGTCGTCTGGCTGAGTTGCTCGACGAGACAGCCGGGAAGCTGTTATCGAAGTCGGATCTCTATCAGCAGCTCGGTTTGGCACTCACTGTTGTCGTCATGCAAGAGAGCGCGACAGCGGGTGTCGGTGCCGAGGATCGTCCGCTGGTAACGCCCGGCGGGGCTTGGCAGAATTTTGTTTCGATTTCCAAGTCGGCCACCGTCGAAGCTTATCCGATGAATGTTGGAAAGTTCTTGTCGGAAGTGAAGGGTACGCCGAGCGACGCAGAATTGAAAACCATCTATGAGGCTGGCAAGGATATCTTCCCCAGTCCGAATGATTCACGTCCTGGTTTCCGACGTCGCTATCACGCAAAACTTGAGTACGTCGCAGCTAGTTGGGACAAGATTGCCAAAGAACACGACGCGAAAATCACCGAAGAGCAGATCAAGGCCGAGTACGACCGTCGCGTCGCTCTGGGCGGCTTGAAGGTGCCGGTCGACCCTCCGAAACCGCCGGTTCCGCCTGAAGCTCCTGCAGCAACAGATGCATCCAAAACGCTCGATAAGCCCGCTGCAGGAGATCAGCCGCCGGTTCCTGGAAAACCGGCTGAAGCTGCTCCACCTGCGGATAAACCGGCTGAAAAGCCCGAAGAAAAACCTGCCGAAAAGCCTGCCGACGCGCCGGCCGCTGAGCCGGCTAAGGCTGAATCACCTGTCGTCGAACCAAAGGCGGATGCGCCCAAGCTTGAAGCTCCGGCGGAGGCTCCAAAGGCTGATCCACCTGCTGCCGACGCCCCGAAGCAGTCTGCCGTGACATCGGTCGGCGCAGTGCGATTGGTCGCTTACCAGCAAGAGTCTTCTGCGGAGAAGAAGGCTGAGGATGCCAAGCCTGCTGATGCAGCTCCAGCGCAGGCTCCGCCCGCTGCGGAAGCACCTGCTCAACCGGCAGCTCCGGCTCCTGCTGTTCCCGCTCCGGCAACTGAAGTGACCGCAACGCCTGCCGCTGCAGCACCCGCGGCTGCTAATCCTGGAGTCGGCGGACTATTGCCTGGACTTCCAGGGCTCGGCGCCCCATCGCAGGCCGAACCTGAAATCGAGTGAAGACATGGCGAAGAAGCGCGAGAAGAGATCGTCAAGTCGCTCGCAAGTGAAGCGGAAATCCGACCGATCATTGAAGAAGATTCAAAGAAGATCATCGAGGCCATGCGCTGAGTACTCGAACGCCTACAGCGCGGACTTGGCTGCGGCTGAGTCGGGTGTAAGGCGAAGACTGCGGAGATCAATCTCAAGAAGATGGCTGAAGCCGAGGACCTGAATACGGTGATACCGGCGCTGATCGACGGCGTTCAGTTGGCTGCACAACCGCTTGGCACGGTTTCCTCGGAAATAATCAGCTCGCCAATGTTGTGATACAACCCCAGGTTTCCTTTGTTCTTCCTGTGCAGTCGATCTACATCCGCTTCTCCGGGCAGGGAGCCGCTGATTCAAAGGAATTCGAGCTGGAAAACTTCAGATCAGCGGGCTTACACCACGGCACGAGGAATATCCGTGAAGAGGGGGTGTCTCACGTGGAAGTTGCAGCAGCCAGAAAACTGGCTTTTAGGCTGCCGGGAAGTTGTAAAGTTCCGGAGTTCAGGGCATTGATGCTTGGGCCGGTTGAATAAAGAGGATCAAGCGGCATCGTCAAGACGTTATGACTTACTTGAGTTGACTTTCGGCGGCGACGTAATTCGGTCCGCGTATCTCGTTCGTACAGGGGTTGGACACCGTCGTCGGCAGATTATCGAAGGTGTTCGGAAGCGAAGCCGGCAAGGTCGTAACAGCGGCGGATGAAGGTCTGGAGAACACTTACCGCCAGCAGGAGAATCAATGAGCGTGACGCCGAAGATGATGTTAGCCTGCAACAGCGGTCAGGAGCAGTCGCGGCATGTGGCGTTCGCTGAACCGGCTGGATCTGCCGAAGTACTTCAGTGACTGGTACACCGGCATCGAGCGTCAGATGGGCGTGCAATGGCTGGGTGCCGAGGCGCCGACTGCTGGTGCTCAGTAGCAAGTCTCGATAAAGGGCTTCCCCTCGAAATCTTCCCAGCTCGACTCGTTAGGGCTTGTTGATTTTATCCAAGCGGAACGGCGCGAGCCGTCCGGTTCTTCACGATCGATAGGAACTTACCGGACGGCTCGCGGTCTGTTGAATTACTGCATCCACAAGTTGGGGTGGATTCCAGAACTGATCGCGCTATATTGGTCGGTTTGTCGCCGGAATCACAATGAGAGTAGAACTGTGAGTCGCAGGAAGCCGAAGGCCGTGTATTGGCAGGACGCACCGATGCCGCGCGACAAATGGTGCTGATTCCCAACAGTCGTTTGGACGACATGATTCCGGACGATCATCCTGTTCGACTGCTTAGGCGAACTGGTTGATCTTCTCGACTGGAAGAGTACGAATCGGCTTATCACGGCCGTTGCGGTCAACCGCCGATTCACCCGTCGGTACTCTGCAAGGTTCTTCTGTTCGCGATGATTCGCATTCGATCCAGCCGGCAGATCGAATATGAACTGCGACACGCGATCGACTTCGCCAACGCTGGCTCTCAAGCGGCCGAGGAGATCGATCACGCGACTCTCAGCGAGTTTCGCCGCAAGCACGCCGGATCAGCTTGCCGACGCGCATTCAATCAGTAATTCGCCGAGCGATTGATCTGGGCGTAGCCAGCTCATCGCTGTGCATTGACGGCACGCGAGTCTTGGCAGATGCCAGTGATGCCGAACATGGACATTACCGATCGCTTGGCTCGGGCATCAAGCTGCTGGATGATCAGATAGCTGAAGCGTTGGAAGTTTGGAAGTTACCGACGCATCGAAGCGGACATCATGGGGGAAGAGGAGTCACATGATCGATTGCCGAAATCGATTGCCGATTTGAAGACACGCCGCGAGTTGCTGGCGAAGCTCCTTAACGAGATGGACGAGACTCGGCGGCTGTGAAGCAAAGGGCAGCTCCGAAAACTGGATGCAGACAGCCGGATATTGCCGAACAAGGAAGGGGTTACGCGGCGAACTACACGCCGATGTCCACAGCTGAAACGGAAAACGGCTTCGTGGTTCCTGCGATGTGGTGATCAGCAGCGTCAGGCATGATCAACTGCTGACGATCGTTGATGCCGTTGAAGCGGATTTCAAGGTAGAGATCGTATAGCCGACACGGCGTATACGACCGGCAGCAGCAGCAGGCGGAGCCGAGGAAGCAGGCATAGAGCTGATCGGGCCGACGGCTGAAGTCGAAACCGAGAACAATCCGGCGATTCGAGCTGACGACCCTACCGGTTCCTGCAGGAAACATTGGTCAGTTGCCGATCAATCCTCAAACGAAGCGGTTCGATAAATTGGCCTTCATCTATGACGAACAGACCGACCGCTATTACTGCCCGGCCGGTAGGCGCCCCCATCAGACGACCGAGCGCATACAGCGTATCGCGGCGGCCAGCCTGTCACGCGATACATCTATACATGTCAGGAATGCAACGGATGCCCGTTGGCTGAGATGTGTCGCCGGAAACCGGAATCGAAACAGGGCAAAGGAAAATCATGCGTAGCCAAACCCGACTCTTGATGAGACACCGTTCGCGGTCATTAAAGCATTCTTCGGCTTGCGGCGACTTTGCTCCGAGGACTCGAAGAGGTGCGGCAAGAGTGGAGATGGGCGTCGACGGCGTACAATGTAAAGAAGCTGATAAGGATGATGCATCTCAATCAAACCTACGCCAAATTCAGGCTGACCAAGGGTACGGAGACTGCGCAGTCTGTCTCAGCGACAAATAAAGCGCGATGCCCATAACGGACAGCTGTACATCCCGCACAAATTCACTCCGAAATGCAACACTGGTTATTAACAACGCGGGCTGTGCAGTAATTCAACAGACCATCAGCCGTTCCGCTTGATTAAATCACCATCCCCATGGTCGATGGACCGAGGTCCGGCGTCTCTCTGTCGAGCGGGCTACTCGTCGACCGGTTTATCTTTGCGGAAGACTGCCACGATATCTTCCACGGGGACAACGAACAGTTGGTTGTCCGGTTCGAAGTCGACCGGGATGGCGTTCTTCGGGTGGAAGAGAATCTTGTCGTACTGGCGAAGAGGAACATCCTCGTCGTGAGCAACTTGGCGGCTGATGGTTACGATACGACCGGTTATGGTGGGGATTTCGGCTGCGTCCGGAAGGGCGATTCCCCCTTTAGTTTCTCGCTTGGGTTCGTCTTTCAGGACCAAGACGCGAGCGCCTATCGGTTCGATGTATTGGAGCGGGGCGTTCTTCTTAGCCATTGAAGTAGAGGCTGCCTTTCCAGGAAGAGCCGAGCGGTTGCGTCACGAGATGGAGCCGAGAGCGGCATCAGAACCGGTTGATTCGGATGCAAATCAGCATAAGGTTTCGGCTGCCTGTTTAGGATTGGTCAACGTAATGCAGCAATGACCGCCCGACAAGCCGTTTTTTAGGTAAAGTGCTTGTGGAAATGCTGCGGTTGCTCTTGAAAGAAAAGACGCTTTTGAGATACTTGCCCGTTTCCAAAGCCCAACGGTGAGGCTCGCCCCCCGAATTCGGTAGGCGGCCGGTGACGGATCAGAAGCGGAAGCATGATTGAGACCATTGAAGTAAAGAAGCGAGATGCTGTCGGCTCTTCGCGCGTTCAAAAGCTGCGAGCGAAGGGGTTGGTTCCTGCTGTGCTGTATGGACACGGCGAGACGAACGTGAACTTGGCGATTGCCAGAGATGTGCTGAACAACATTATCAAGCACGGGACGAAGATGGTCGCCTTGACCGGAGACATCCAAGACACCGCCTTGTTGCGAGAAGTTCAGTGGGACGCGTTCGGCATTGAAGTGCTGCATGTCGACTTGACTCGTGTATCGCAAAACGAAGCGGTCGAAGTGACGCTGCCGGTAGAATTGCATGGCGAAGCGCCTGGTATCAGCGAAGGTGGACAACTCAAGTTCACGACTCACGAGCTGACCATTCGATGTCCGGCTGGAGCGATTCCTGAGCACTTGGTCGTATCGATTTCAGGTTTGCACCTCGGTAAGAGCATTCATGCCAACGAAGTGACATTGCCTGCAGGCGCGACCATGGTGACACCTGCATCGGTCGTTGTCGTGCAGATCGCGACGCCGACAGCTGAGGGTGATGAAACCGCTGCGACCGGTTCCGAGCCGGAGCTCATCCGTCGCGAGAAGGCGGCTGACGAAGACAAGAAATAGTCGGCGATTGGGACGGGAACTTCTCCTGTGTCGGATGTTGCCGTCAAGCCGAAGTTGGTAGTAGGGCTGGGAAACCCCGGTTCGAAATACGTCGGAACGAGACACAATGTCGGTTTTGATGTGCTCGAAGACTTGATTCGCCGACATGGACCTGCAGATCGGCGGGGCAAGTTTGACGGCGAGTTGGCTTCGATCACAATTGCCGGGACACCGGTCATGCTGCTTTGGCCGCTGACGTACATGAACGCCAGTGGCAGAGCGGTCTCCGCTACGGCTCGATTTTATAAAGTCGCTGTGGAGAAAGATGTCCTGGTTGTATGCGATGACCTTAGTTTGCCTTTGGGTAAGCTGAGGATGAAAGCTCGAGGGTCCTCGGGCGGACAAAAGGGATTAGGCGACATTCTGCAATCCTTAGGAACGCAGGAAGTCGCCAGGCTGCGAGTAGGAATTGAACCTCCGCCGCCGCAATGGGATGTGGCTGACTATGTGCTCAGCCGCTTCCGCAAAGAAGAGCAGGATGCAGTCGCGGATGTGACGAAGCGAGCGGCGGATGCCGTCGAGCTGTGGTGTCGCGAGGGCATCGACAACTGCATGAACAAGATCAATCGATGACGGCGGCCGCGGGGCTGCAGACTACCTTACACGCAACCGGACAAGACCCGACGAGGTTTCGGGTCTGAGTTTTTTGGAGATTGGTAACTTGGCGACTCAAACCTACGACTGCTTTTTTCTCTTCGACAGCAACCGTTACAACCGCGATCCCGGCGGAGTGGCTGCCAGTGTGCAAGCTTCCGTCGAGAAGTTCGGTGGAGAGATTCTGGCAAGCCGCCTATGGGACGAGCGTCGGTTGGCCTATCCGATCGACGGCCATACCAAAGGCACGTATTGGATCACCTACTTCAAAATGGACTCGCTGCAGCTCAAGGACTTCAACCGCGACTGTCAGCTCAATGAAAACATCATGCGCTTCCTGGTCACACGAGTAGATCCGCGATTGGTGGAAACCCTCGTGGCTCACGCTCTCGGCAAGCCTTCCTCGCTCGCTCCTCGTGCTGAGGACGCGGATGCAGTCGGCGTCGCTGTGGGCGACGAAGTAGACGGGGAAGAAGAGTTTGATGCCGAAGAAGAATAAACTTTCGCCCGACCTATTCTCATAGGAGTCTTCTGATGGTCAGTTACAACCGTGTCATTTTGATGGGTAACCTGACTCGTGACATTCAGCTTCGGTATACACCTGGCGGCACGCCGGTGACTGAAGTAGGGCTGGCCGTCAACGATCGCCGAAAAGGACAAAACGGCGAGTGGATCGATGAAACGACTTTCGTCGATGTGACTTTTTGGGGCAGGACTGCGGAAGTTGCGGCGGAATACCTGAGCAAGGGTTCGCCGGTGTTCGTCGAAGGCCGTCTGAAACTCGATACGTGGGAAAAAGAAGGTCAGAAACATTCGAAACTGCGTGTTGTGTGCGATCGCATGCAGTTGATCGGTGCGCGCGGCGAGGCAGGATCTCGAGGCGGCGCCCAAACCGTGCAACATCATCATGAAGAGTACGCCGAGAGTCGCTCGTCGTCCTCGGATTCAGATCGTGATCACGGTGGCTTCCGAGATGATGACATTCCGTTCTAAGCGGCATGTCGGGCTCTGAGCCTGAAGAAAAGATCGACACCCAAAGCAACCAAGAATCGGCTTTAGAATTACTTAGGATTTGACGATGGCATCGACCAGTTCGGCGCGACGCGCCAAGATGTTCAAGCGCCTGCCCAAGGGAAAGAACGGCGGCATTGAATTGTTGCTCACTCAGAATGTCGACCATGTCGGCAAGCAAGGCCAAGTCGTAGAAGTACGCGCCGGCCATGCTAACAACTACCTGTTGCCGCAAGGCTTGGCGATTGTTGCCACCGAACACCACAAGCGGATGGTTGAGAAGCACAAGGCTCGCTTGCACGAAATCGAGCGTCAACGTCTCAGCGGCCTACAAGCTCTGGCCGACAAGATCGCTCAACAGTCGATCACTATCGAAGCCAACGCGAACGATGAAGGTCACCTGTACGGAAGCGTCGGAGCCCCGGAAATCGCTGCAGCCCTGAAGGCTGTCGATGTCACCGTGACCTCAGATCAGATCCGTCTTCAAGGTCCGCTCAAGGAACTTGGTCTGTACACCGTCAAGGTTCACCTGCATCAAGAGATCGAAGCCGACCTCAAGGTCTGGGTTGTTCCCACCGCCAACTAGATCGTTGTGCTACGCAGCGGAAATCGACGGAGCTAGATCTCCGAAGCTGTTTCACTGCGGATATAATCCAAGAACAAATCGCGGCGTCAGCATTGATGCCGCGATTTTCATAGACGCGTCAGTGATGCGTACGGGGATGTGGCGGAATTGGCAGACGCGCTAGACTTAGGATCTAGTACCGCAAGGTGTGCAGGTTCGATTCCTGTCATCCCCACTCAAGGTTTTTTGAGAGTAGTTGCTGGATAGTTGTGGCGATAGCAGCAAAAGCTCCATATCGCCAAATTTACCCGGCGAAAGATTTGCACGCGTACAAGTCGACAACTACGATCGGGGCATGGTAGACATGAGCAGCACACCGAGAATTGCCAACGAGGCAACGCAGGTCTTCGCATCCAATCTGCGAGAGATCATGTCCAAGCGCGGACTGACCGTGACCGAATTGGCTCGGACCGCAGACGTGGATAGGGCCGGTCTCTCAAAGCTCATCAATGGCAGTGGCGGAAGCAGTTCAATCGCGACTGCGTCTAAGCTGGCCGATGCTCTCGAAGTGGATCTTTGGCGTCTCTTTAAGCCAAAGTCCCAGTCTTCACATCACGAAGGCAATTGAGGAAAAATTTCCACGCTGCGTATTGGCGCTCTGTGGAATAGTTTCTACATTCTCCGTTCGTCATGGCTGATGGGCAGTTCGCCCGGATGGCAGCGAAGCCCGGAGATTGAAGATGGCAACAGAGCCGATGTTCTGTTGGTTCTGAATTCTTCACGCGGAATCATCGAGGGTTTGTTCCGCGAACGAGTGAGGTCAGCGATTGCGGCCAGGACTGACGCCGACGATCTATATCAAATCGTGTCAATGAAGGCTGTGACGAACGCGCACAACTGCCGGGCATCCAGCCTCGACGAGATTCGAGCCTGGATCATGTCGATCGCGAGCAATACTTGCAACGCGGTCATCACGGAGAATCTGGCCCAGAAGCGATCGGCCCGAATGGAGATCAGGCAGTGCGAGTCTGCTGACCCGCGAATGATCGCCGTCGAGCAGCCCGACCCGCTGGCGACTCTTGAGCTTAAGGAGCAGTGCGCGGTGATTCTTGCCGAGCTCGCGAAGCTTCCGAAAAGGCAGGCAGAGGTTGTTCGGATGCGATTCGTAGAGAGTCTGAATCACATGGAGATCGCCGCTCGTATCGGATCGGAACCGTCAAGGGTTCGTAGCGTTCTATCCCGTGCTGTTCGCACGCTTCGGAAGCGGCTCGGAGAATAAAAAATTTTGTCGCGACACGAGGTACTAGATTCCCTGTCGATGTGAGTGGCCGATCGATTGACGATTGGATACGTCACGGAATTGGAGGGATCGAATGCTCGTGCTAAGCATAGCCGAAGGCGAATCTGTACTCGCCGCGCATCTGTGGGAAATCACTCTTCTTTGGAACGGCGTTCGTTCCGGTTCAAACTCGAATCGAAGCATGTGTGCGTCGTCACCGTAAAAAGAGGCAAGCACACGCTGAGTTCATCCAGCGTAACGCCAGACTCGCCGGTCGAGTTTGAGGCCGCTGTTGGTGATTCAATTTTGATTGACCAAGTCAGAATAAATCTCGTGCGTCATACGCGGAGTACTAATCCGAGGATGGCATTCGATGGACCTCGCGACATCAGATACACGCGACCTCGCGATCATGGACGTTCGACCGTAGCTGGGTAAGCTGCCGGTCTCTTTGCGACTCTCGCATAACGTTTCTGGTCAGGAGGTGTGCCGTGGTATCCAAGGCGTTTGATTACGCTCAGCTCAATGGTTCAGCTACTCGCGCAAAAGAAATCGCAGGAGCGATACGTGGCCTAAGCAAGACGTGTAGCGAAGCGGCATACACGATGGTTCAGTCCGCAAAAGCGATCGGCAATCTACTGATCGAAGCGAAGCAGAAAGTAGGGCACGGAAACTGGAAGTCGTGGGTCAGTGCAGAATTCGGCTGGACTGAGAGAACAGCAAGAAACTACATGGCCATCGCTGAAAAGTTCTCCGCAGAGAACGTGTCAGACCTACCTCTGTCCGTGCTCTATGTGTTGGCGGGTGATGACGTCCCGAAAGCGGCCGTCGACGAAGTGCGAGCGATCGCAAATTCTGGCGATAAGGTAACTCCATCGGTCGCAAGATCCGTAGTCAAGAAGCATACCGAACGCGAGCCAAAGAAGCCGAATCGAATCGCAGACGCGATCGAGAAAACATATCCAAGCACACCCAAGAGCATCGCGGTCGAACCGGTCAAGCAGGCGCCCTCGGATGTAGCCGCGGCAGAAGTCCGGGTCGAGCCTATTGTTGTCGAGCCAGTTCCGGTTGTGGGCCAATGGAAGCCGGTAAAGAAGATGGTCCTTTCCATCGGTCCCGAAAAAATGGCGCAGGTGAGGTCTCTACTATTAGCCGCGCGCGAACTCGGAGAGGAAGACTTTGAAAGTCTCGTCAGTTCGATCGATTTTGATTTGGACGTGCTCGCGAAACGTCAGCCTGTAGAGACGGCGGTCGCTCCGAACACGGATTCGCTAATTGAGTTTGACCCGTTGGATCTGAAGTCTCCGGATAAGTTCGACGGGAAGAGATTTCGTGACGCATGGTCTCGATGGGTCCAGTTCAACATCGAGTCGAAGCAGCCGCTCACGAAAGTGGTAGCTGAGTCGCAAATGAAGATGCTCAGTGATCGGTCACTAGACGCAGCGATCGCGGCCATCGATACGGCGATCGCGAATCGTTCTCTGTCGATACCGAAAGCGAAAGACGCTCGGCCTAAGTTCACCCCACCGACGATTGAGGAGGTGAAGGAGCATCTGAAATCGATCAAAGCCGAAGGAAAGGTCGATCCGGAAAGGTTCATCGCGTACTACGAAGTGCGTAAATGGAGGACGAACAGTGGCGTCCCCGTTAGTAATTGGAAGGCAGCGGTTACTACGTGGTTGAAAGGAAACGAGCCGAATGCAGGGGCAAGAAAGTCATCAGAAGAGATCGACGGTGCCTACCGCGAATTCAAGCCGGACCGAACGAGACAGCGCAGTAGTTAGGACGGCAAGCGAGATCTTGGCCGCCGCTGGAGAGCAATTGGCTTTCCAGCGGGACATCAGCATCGAGCCCCTACTGGTAGGCTCGTTGATCGCTGACCCGACGCAAATCGACGTGGTGTCTGCGACGCTTAGATCGACCGATTTTTTCGACCAAGACGCAGGCAATATCTTCGACGCGCTGTGTCTTAGGCGGGAGATGAAAGAGCCTGTATCCGACGTCAATCTGCTTATAGCGGCGCTGAAGCGATACGGACTGATTGGTCGAGGAAAAGTGACCGTCACGGACCTGATTAAGTGGGTTCAGTCAGCAGTACCCGGGAACGCTCGGTATTACGCCGAGATCATCATCAAGCAGTCTCAGGCGAGAGCGCAGCTCGATGCAGCCTCCTGGGCGATCGCTGAACTGATTCTACCCGCGTCTGATCCGCGTAAGATCGGCGCGACGTTGATGGAGAAACTCGAGACGATTTTCACTCGTTCAGACGTTTCATTCACGTCGATATCTGACGCCGCGAAGCACGCTGTAAAGACGATTCGGGATGCGCGTAAGGACGAAAAACTCGCGCCGCAGTCAACCGGGCTTAGCACGCTAGACAACATTCTCGGAGGATTCTTCCCCGGAGAGCTGACGATCATTGCAGCTCGTCCGTCAGTCGGTAAGACAGCGCTCGCAATGCAGATATGCGACTCGATTTCGATGAAGGGTGTACCCGTGCTATTCATCTCACTCGAGATGCGGGCGGACGAACTGGCGGTCCGAATCATGTGCGCGAAGGCGAACGTGAATAACCAGCACGTCCGAACGGGAACGCTGCAGGAGTTGGAGATCCAGGCCATGGACGAAGTGGCCGTAGGAATCGAAGGTCAGCCGCTTAGTATCTACGATCCGCCGGACGCGACGCTGAGAAAGATCAAAGCGGCCGTCCGAATGGCAAGCTGGCAGTACAAGCTCGGGCTCGTTTGTATTGACTATCTGCAACTCATTCTGCCGAACGAAAGACGCAAATCGCGAGCTGACGAGGTGTCGGATCTGAGCCGCGGTCTGAAGACGCTCGCGAGGGAGTTCAAAGTCCCGTTCGTGGTGCTGTGTCAGTTGAATCGAGAGGCGGAATCGGAAAAGCCGAAGCTATCGCATCTAAGAGAGTCGGGGTCGATCGAGCAGGATGCGGACAACGTGATTGCCATTCACCGGGGCGACAAGGAGCAAGAAACCGAGCTCATTCTCTTGAAGAACCGAAACGGTCCAAAGGGGACCGTGAAAGTCGTATGGCGCGGCGAGGCAACTCGGTTTGAAGATCAACCGCTGATGGACTTCGTCTAAGCGACATGAAATCTGATGATTCGAGTCGTAGAAGACAGAGGGAATCATGCTGTTAGTCGCAACCAAGATATTTGACTTTGTACTTGTACGAACGCCCGGTGGATGTCGCATCTTCGCACAAAACAACTGGCCGTTCGGACTAAGCATTGATGACGTTATGGATGCGATTTGCGGAGAGCGAGTGAAAGAACGAACTTGGGTGTATTACGAGCAGGGAACTGAGTGGATTAGGTCAAGCTTAGAGATCTGTGCTCAGTTTGATCCTAAAAGCCTCGGCGCATGGGCAATTGCGAATTACGCCGAACTCCCACCGACAACACCAGTAAGCCGAATGGCGGCTGGTTCGATTGGGGTGGTAATCATCGAAAAGGCGTTTCATGTACCGAGGTCCGTTGCTCGGCGTCTCGTAAGACTCAACATGCTCGGAGAGAACGCGGAAAATGATCGACATTGATTACGGGTTATCGCATTCTAGTCTCGTGT
>JAXMBQ010000042.1:0-53848 GCA_046349815.1 Pirellulales bacterium
TCCTGCCGTGCGTTCCGCGCGAAATAGTTGCCAGTAGGCTGCAAGCTGATCCGCGCTGACCGGACGGCGGAACGCTTGGACGGCGACACGCGTCAGGATCGGCATGACCGCTTGTTCTTCGTCAGCCGCATGAATATCGAACTTGGGCACGTATCGCGGACGAGTGCGGTCAGCGGGATTGCGAGGCATCACTTCCGTTCGATCCAGTCCGTCGAATAGCAGGCGATGACCACGACTGGGCCACTCTTGCGTGATGGGACCTTCGACTTCGATCGCTTGAACGGCGAGCCCCGGTCCCGGATAAGCGTCTGCCCCCTTCTGCTTCAGTTCGTTATTGGTATCGCTGATCCCCTGCGGCGTGACTTCGATCATGTAACGCGAAGGTATCCACGCCGAAACTTCGATCGTCGTCGGCTCGCCGGGCGGCATTTCAAAGTAGCCGTAGGTCGGTTGTTCGACACCACGAGCGAAGGTAACGGCACCGAGCGAAAAGGTGATCGGCTTGTCGCACTGATAGGCGTAACCGATCACACGGATCTTGTACCAACCTTCGCGGTCCACGGTTGCTTCACGCAGCATGCCGGTCGGGTATCCATAGTCTTTAAAGAGAACGACTGCGCCGTCATCGCATTTGTGCCAGATCTTGCCGAGCCACTGCTCTGCCCCTTGCGTGTCGGCGTAACTCGCTCGCACCGTCTTGCTCGGCGGCGGTTCGATGGTCGCCACGATCGCCTGCTTGAAGACGGCATCGATACATTCCAGGTACCGTTGCAGTTGAACTTGAGAGATACCGAGTGCTTGTCCGATGTTATCGAATTCGTGAAATCGAGAATCCTCAGGCAATCGACTGACGATGTCGACATTCGTGCCGAACATATCGTTGAGCGTGTTCTGATACTCGCGTCTGTTCAGCCTGCGGAGCACGGTCCCTTTCACCGCCGAGTGAGCTTGATACAACGCGCCGGACAATCGATCGAGATAGGCGAGCCGCTCTGCTTGGCTCGGTTGATTCGCCTCGCGAGGAGGCATCTCACCGGCGGCCACGCGATCATGAATACGCTCCCACGCGGCAATGGCGAGTGCAGGCTGCGCTAGATCGGTCTCAAGCGATGAGAGATCGAGTCCCCCTTCGATCGACTTGCCCGAGTGGCATTCGATGCAGTGCTTCCGAACAATGCATCGGTACGGTGCCGCCGATGAAGTCGTGGTGGAATACAGAGTCGCGGCGACGACGCTCAGCGACAATGTTGGCGTTTGCAATAAAGCGTGATGCTGCAATCCATGAATTGCAGCGCGAATCAACGAGACGATCTTGTTCATTTGAGTCCGACGCGGAGGGCACTTCGGGACGAATAAAGGCGGGATCGCCGGCATCTTTCGGCAAAGTCGTATTCCAGGCGATTAACTGGCCTCCGCCGCTCAGCGATGGCGGCAGTTATCCTTCAAACATTCGTCGTTTCACTCTACTCACGCTCTAAATCGTAAAGTTGCCGATCCGATCGGCCGGAGTGGTCGAAACTCACGCCCATCTTCACCGCCAACAGGACGATGCCTCGTTTTCATTTCAGGACGATCCTGCCGTCGCCAGAAGATCGGAGCTCTTCCCCACGCAGGAGGCCATCCCGGCAGCGCCGAAGAAATATCCTCACCATCGGTTTGATCGGGCTGAGGTGCAGCGTCGCACCGGCAAGTGCGACCAACGATCGATTCAGATCGAGCGCACAGAAAACGGTCTGCTTGTTGACACTGCCTTTAACCGATGGCGATTGAAGACTGGGCCCCCAGACGATCAGCGGAGATCGGATGCCCCTTCGTACAGCCACGTCTTGCCGCCGCGGAACGGCTTGACATGCCTGCCCCCGCTTCATGTCCGTTGTCGCTCATCACCAATATCGTGTTGTCGCGCAAACGAAATCGCCGCGCGCTGGCCCGGCGATCTTTGTTCGCGTTAAAGTTCATTTTACTGAATACCGGCAGGGCGCAGCGCCGCTTCTTATCCCCTGCTTTACTGCGACCTTCTTCGGAAGGAAAGAAAGGTGAATGAACATCGTCAGGCCAGAGATTGATGTAAAAGGGTTTACCCGCGGTGATACTGTCATCGATGAAGCGCAGTGCAGCATCGCAATAAGCCGTTGTGATCTTCGATCGTTCCAGCCACTCGATGGGACCGCGACCGAGCGAGCCCGATCCGAGATCATGTTTCTTGGTAGGCTTGCCGTCAAAGGTATCGCATAACGGCAAGACGCGCGGTCCGAGCCCTTCAAAATTCGTGAGACTGCGATCAAAGCCGTACTCTTGAATGAACGGTGCTTCGCCGACGTCGCGCTGTCCACCCATATGCCACTTACCGAAATGGCCGGTCGCATAACCGGACTTTTGCAGTGCCCGAGCCAGCATCGGTGCCGACGGATCCAACCACTGAGCCGTGCCTCGTTCGTCATTAAGCTGACGTTCAGCCAAGTACGATGTGATTCGAAATCGATGCGGGTACATCCCTGTACTGAGTGCCGTCCGCGAAGGGGAACATATCGGGGCGTTCACATAGTAACTGTGAAATCGCATCCCTTCAGCGGCCAAGCGATCGATGTTCTCGGTTTTGGTATGTGTGCCGCCGAAACAAGAGAGGTCGGACCAGCCCATGTCATCAATCAACACGACGATGATATTCGGCTGTGTGCGACTGCCGGCGGAGGAAGCATTTTGAGCTGAAGACAAATGCGGCGCTATGAAACAACCAAGCGCATAGCAGGCGGCCGCGATGATGATGGAACCAGTTCGATGCATCACGGCTTTTTCTCCGCAGCGATTTCCGATCCCCAATCGGTCCGTGCCGGCCCTTCCCAATCATCGACGAAGCTGACTGCCGCCCAGTCGTTCCATTGTCGAATGAGCATGCCGGCTAAATCCGGTTTGTCGCCCGCGAGATTGCGCTGCTCGGTTCGATCTTCTGCGATGTTGTACAGTTCCCATTCACCTTTGTATTTCATGACTGCTTTCCAATTGCCGCTGCGCACGGCGCGGTTTCCTTCGTGCTCCCAAAAGATCGGCTTCCAACGATGTAGAGGCTTGCCTGCGAATGCCGGAGTGAGACTGGTTCCTTCCATAGGCAAGACGCGCGTGCCGTGCGCTTCCGCCGGATAGACGGCACCGGACACATCGACCGCAGTGGCCATGATGTCGATCAAGTGGCCGGGCTGACGCTCAAAGCGGCCATGTCTTTCTTGACCGATCTTGGCAGGCCAATGAGCGATAAGTGGAGTGCTGATCCCTCCCTCATGCGTGAAGTGCTTGAATCGACGAAGCGGTGTATTGTTCAGTGTCGCCCAAGGCATTCCGAGAAAGACATTGCTGTCGGGACCGCCCAGTTGCTCACCTTCCGTGATCCCTTTCGGTCCGCCTTCCGCGTTTCCGCCGTTGTCACTGAGAAAGAGAATCAAGGTGTTTTCTAACATGCCGCGCTCTTTCAAGCCCGCGACCATGCGCCCGACGCTTTGATCAACGCAATCGATCATGGCAGCATAGATCGCCATCATGTGATCAAAGCGATCTTGCTGTTCGGGAGTCAGAGAATCCCAGGCAGGGACATCCTCAGGGCGCGGTGCGAGCGGCCACTTGGGGTCAACCAATTGCATTTCGATCTGTTTAGCGTGCCGAGCTTCGCGCAGTTTGTCCCAGCCGGCTTTATAGCGGCCGCGGTACTTGTCGATCGCAGCTTGCGGTGCCTTGAGCGGAAAGTGGGGTGCGCCTTGCGCGAAGTAGAGGAAGAACGGCTTGCTCTGTGACTTCGCATCATCAACGAACTTCAGTGCCCAATCGGTGAAGAGGAAAGTCGAATACCATTCGCCTTGTCCGACCTCGGAAGCATCGGCCGGAAACTTTTTGCCGTCGAGATACACGAACTTGGCGGCCTCTTTGCCGCGCTCTTTCGGAAAGTACAGTTCGCCGAATTGCGTGTTCGCCGTCCGCTGAAACCCTCGTTCCCAAGGAGGCGTACCGTTCTGCTGACCGAGATGCCACTTGCCGACCATCGAGGTGTGATAGCCGCTCGGGCCGAGCACTTCAGCGATCGTTACTGCACGATCATGCAATCGACCATAAGTTCCCTTCGACTTCGGCTTGACCAGATTATCTAGAAACCCCATGCCGGCTTGATGCGGATAGAGGCCGGTCATGAGCGAAGCCCGCGTCGTACTGCAGCGGGCCGTGTTATAGAACTGCGTGAAACGAACGCCGCCGCGAGCCAGCGCGTCGATGCTGGGCGTCTCGATCTCGCTGCCGTAACAACCGAGATCGGAGTAGCCCATATCGTCGACCATGATGAGCAGGATGTTCGGTCGCGTACCGCTCATCTCGTCGGCACTCGCGCGACCTGACATTGCGCATAGACAGAGACACAGCCAAATACAAACAGTGCGGCGCACAGCGTCGGTTCCTTGCAGTCGGGGGAGGATAAAGTTCTCGGGTGGGTGCAATCGGGGTTACAACAAGTTTGTTCGACCGGCGCAACACGCGAAACACCCCGAGCCGAATTTCAGTCGATTACAATCGGCCGTCGCGAAAGATGACTCATCTTCTACAAGGTGGCAACATGACAGTTCCTCGCCTCGGCAATATCGCGAGCCGCATGTTAAGGATGATTCTGTGCCAAATCAGTTGCTTGACCTGCTTCAGCGGCACAATGCGGGCGCAGGACTTGACCAAGCAAATCAATGCCGAGCGACTGGAGCAGTTGCATGTCGCCATCGAAAAGCTGGCCGCTGAGCGACTTGTACTAGAGCCTCGCACGGGACCTTATCGCGAAGTACGAGCCAACCTGCATGTTCATTCGCTGCTGTCCCACGACAGTCGAGGCAAGATCGAAGACATCGTTGCCGCGGCGAAGGCGGCGAGAACCGATGTGCTGATGTTCACGGAGCACCCGTCGGATAAAGCCGACTTCTTTCTCGACGGGCACTCCGGTTTGCGAGACGGTGTGCTACTGATTCCGGGTGCGGAGATGAAAGGCTTTCTGGTTTATCCGACGGAGAGCCTCAAACCGTTTCATGATGCGGAGCGTGAAGAGCTGTGCCGGATCGTCCGTAACCGAGACGGTTTGATGTTTCTGTCTCATCTGGAAGAGCGAATGGATTGGCTGATCCCGGGACTGACGGGCGTCGAGATCTACAACACGCATGCTGACTACAAAAAGCAAAAGCGGATTGCCGAAGCCATGCGCAATCCACTGTGGTTTCTGCAAATGGCCGACTTGGTCCGGCGCTACCCGCAAGAATCGTTGTCGGCGTTACAGACTTATCCGGATGACTATCTGAAGCGATGGGATGAGTTGTGCAAGATCGCGCCGCATACCGGTGTCGCTGCGAACGATGCGCATGAAAACGTCGGCATCCGATTACGCTTGGCGGCCGATAACCAAGTCATTGTCGAAGACGCTTTGGGTGAAGAAGTGATCAAGCTCAATCGCTTGATCGTCGCTCCGCTGCTCAACATTCCGAAGGACGCGGCCGAGGGAGCCGAACTGTTTCGCCTGCAGTTGGACAAATACGAGAACAGTCTGCGTCATGTCGGTACGCATTTGTTAGTGAAAGACCTGAGTCGCGAATCTGTTTGGGATGCCCTGACCGCCGGCAGAGCATTTGTCGCGTTCGATTGGATCGCTGATTCCAGCGGCTTTGATGCGTCGGTTATCTCAACCGATACACCAGAGCGCTATGAGATCGGCAGCCGTATGCGATGGAAACCGATCATGAAGATCGAAGCCGGCTCGCCATTGCCGTGCGCATGGCGATTGATGCGCAGCGGAGAAGAAGTGGCAGTTGGTCGAGGGAAACAATTCGAATGCGAACTGACGGAACCGGGCATCTATCGCATCGAATCGCGGCTGCAAGTCGCGGGCGAAGAAAGAATCTGGGTGCTGACCAACCCGTTCTACATCGAGCCGTAAAGCGACGAAGCCGAAGTGCTTACCTCACAGCCGAATGAATTTCGCACTCGTACTCAAATCTCAAAAATAAGATTTAAGATCAGAACAAAACCGATCCGCTCTCACGGCCTAGTCAACGAGTACGAAAACGTCCTGGTCGACGAGTAGGAAACCGTAAATCAGCGTCGATTAACGTACTTTGCCGCAGATGATGCTGGCGTTGTGACCGCCGAAACCGAAGCTGTTGTTCATCGCGGTTCTGATGACGCGTGATGCAGCTTGATTGGGTGTGTAGTCCAGATCGCAATCAGGATCGGGATTCTCCAGGTTCATCGTCGGCGGCACTGTGTCATTGTATGACGCGAGGACCGTGAGAATCATTTCGATTCCGCCGCTGGCCCCCAGGGAGTGCCCGACGTGACCCTTGGTGCTGGAGACCGCCAGCTTGTACGCATGATCGCCGTACACAGCTTTCATGGCCTGCGTCTCAGCCTTATCTCCCAGCGGCGTACTGGTGCCGTGAGCATTGATGTAGTCCATCGTATCGGGCGCGAGCTTAGCATCGCGCAAAGCGTTAACCATCGCGCGGGCCGCTCCGCTTCCTTCAGGGTCAGGCTGGGTGATATGGCCCGCATCACCACTAGCGCCATAGCCGAGGATCTCTGCATAGATCCGAGCGCCGCGTTTCTTGGCGTGTTCGAGCTCTTCAAAGACCAGAATGCCGGAACCTTCTGCGAGCACGAAGCCGTCGCGATCTTTGTCGAAAGGGCGGCTCGCCTTGTCCGGCGCGTCGTTGCGATCCGATAGAGCGCGCATGTTCTGAAATGCACTCAACCCCATGGCTGTGATAGCCGCTTCGGTACCACCGGTGATCACGACATCGGCATCGTCGTATTGAATCGTCTTGAGCGCATCACCCATAGCGTTGGTAGCGCTCGCGCAAGCCGTTGCGACTGTGTAGTTCGGGCCGCGCAGACCGTAGCGAATCGAAAGGTTGCCGCCGGCCGCGTTGAGCATCAGCTTCGGGATCGTCAGCGGACTGACTCGATCAGGGCCCTTGTGCAGCAAGCGTTCGACCTGGATTTCGATTTCCGCCAAACCGCCGATCCCCGATCCGAGGATAACACCGGTGCGGAACGGATCCATGCTTGAGAAGTCCAACCCCGAATCCTCGATGGCTTTGCCGCCGGCATACATGGCGAACAAGGTGAAGCGATCGAGTCGCTTGAGATCTTTCGGGTCGACGTACGACCCCGGATCGAAATCAGGGATGTCCCCGGCGATTTGAACTTTGTAGGGGGCAGGGTCGATGAGGCTAAGCTTATGAATGCCGCTGCGGCAGTTCAAAATGCCGTCCCACACTTGGCTGACTTCGTTGCCAAGGGGAGTGATCATTCCCAAGCCGGTGACTACGACACGGCGCTTCATGTTCCCATCCACCCAGTCGAAAAAACGAATCCTCGTCTGCTTGGCCCACTGAAGAGATCCGCTCCGGCCTTCACGATGAAAAAGCGGAGCGGAATCAGCAAATGCTAAGTGGACCGACCGACTGCTCGGCCGATCGCAGAGTCGAGGGTTGACCTATTTCAAGACACCGACAGACGAACACGGGTCTTGGCGGCGAACTAGGCCTGCTGAGCCTTCTCGATGTAATCGACGGCTTCACCGACGCGCTGAATCTTTTCAGCCGAATCTTCGGGGATGCTGATGTCGAACTCTTCTTCCAGCTCCATGACCAACTCAACGGTATCCAACGAGTCGGCACCCAGGTCGTTCACGAAATGCGTTTCACGCGTGATCTTGTCCTTCTCGACTCCAAGCTGTTCAGCCACGATATCGATCACGCGTTCCTCAACGGATGCCATTTAGAAAACTCCCAAATTCTGTGAAGCTGTGGTTATGTTGCTGCAATATTCCGGTTTGTCATCGTTCCCCGACACCGCCGCCCGCTTGCCGAGTAGCCCACTTACCGGAGACCGTTTGTATCGTTTCTTTTGTGCGGTGACCCGCAGGAAGTCAAGAAGATAGAAGATTTTAACAAGTTTGGTCAAGGCAGGTAGGTTCTTGCACCCGGTTTGCCGCGCCAGTTTAGCTGACTTTCCAAAGCTACCGAGGCTAGACGGTCAGACCACCGTCAACGGTCAAAACCTGCCCCGTAACGTAGCTGGCCGCTGGACTAGCCAGAAACAGGACGACAGCCGCCACGTCGTCCGGAACTCCCAAACGGTTCGCCGGAATCCGCTGCTTGACCTGCTTGAGCATGTCTTCGCCAAGAACTTCCGTCATTTCGCTCTCGATAAAGCCCGGCGCGACCGCGTTGACGGTGACCTTGCGCTTGCCGATTTCGCGACTGAGACTGCGAGTCAGACCGATCATGCCGGCTTTCGATGCTGAATAGTTGCACTGGCCCGGGTTTCCGATCAAACCCGAGACCGAGGCCATGTTGATGATCCGGCCATAGCGAGCCGACATCATCATCAGGGAGGCTTCGCGGCAGCAGAGGAAGCAACTGGTCAGGTTCGTCTGCATGACGTCGTCCCATTGCTCGTCAGTCATGCGCGGCAGCAACGTGTCGCGGGTGATCCCTGCGTTGTTCAGGAGGATGTCGAGCTTTTGATATTTTTCCTGGACGTCGGCGAACAGCTTCTTGATGGCCGCGCGATCGTTGACATCACACGGCATAGCCACTGCTTTACCTCCGGCAGCTTCGATCTCAGCCACAACGCCGGCCAACTTCTCCGCGTTACGAGCCGCCAATAGCACCGTAGCTCCGTTCTGAGCCAAACGCAGAGCACACGCCTTACCAAGCCCCTGCGAGGCACCGGTGACCAAGGCAATCTGACCCGATAGATTCGCTGACAAACCCAAATCGTTGCTCATAGTCGTATCGTCTTTCTTGTTTGGTTTGATGTTTCAGTATCGGACCGAGCCGCTTTGAGGTGGGCGGTCCGACAAAGGGAATCAGATAGCTCTAATCGCCGATCGATTCACAAGCCAACTTGCGATCGATGCGCTTCAACGTGCCGGCAAGAACGCGACCTGCGCCAAGTTCGAGGAACTGAGACACGCCGAGCTCAATCAACTTACGAAGCGATGCTTCCCACAACACGGGCGAAATCACTTGGCGAGCCAGCAAGCCGCGAATCTCGTCCGGCGAGCTATGCTCGGCTGCATCGACATTCGAAATTACCGGCACGCGAGTCGGTTTGAACGCCACCGATTCAAGAGCCGTATTCAAACGCGCAACGGCAGGCTGCATGAGCTCTGTATGAAAAGCGCCTGCAACCGACAATCGAACCGCCTTCATCGCGCCCGCTTCGACAGCCAGTTTTTCGATGCGATCGAGCGCCGACAAGTGACCGGAGACAGCGATGTTTCCAGGGCAGAGCAAGTTAGCGACTTTGACAAAGTCGGCCCCTTCCGTCGCTTGCGCACATACTTCCTGCAGCTCGTCGAGATCCAACCCTAAAACGCTGCACATGCCGCTGCGCACTTGATCGGCTGCAGCTTGCATCGCCAGGCCGCGAGTCTGCACCAATCGCAGTGCATCGGCAAACTCCAATCCGCCGGCAGCAGCCACCGCCGTGTATTCACCGAGACTCAAGCCCGCAACGGCGCGAACATCGATCCATAGATCGGGCCGATCCTGCTCGATCTGCTTGAGAACAGCATAACTGTGAACGAACAACGCAGGCTGCGAGAACTCGGTGCGATGGAGTTGCTCGTCAGGGCCCTCGATACAGAGCTTTAACAAGTCAAAGCCCAGCACATCGGCGGCTTGCCGAAACAGGTCGGCAGCGATGGAACTACGAGCCGTCAACTCGCGACCCATGCCGACGACTTGAGCACCTTGACCGGGAAACAGTAACGCGATCGACACCGAACTTGCCCTCACTCGATAGACCGGCGGGCTGATCCTGAGCCCGGAGAATCGGCGATTCAGAACCGGCATCCGTGGATTGGAAGCTGCAACACTCCGGTGAACAACTTCGCCGGCCGGTAACTTTTTAGAAACAGCAGTAGGAAAACGGGCGCTCTGAAACCGGCACTACCGATCGAGTCGGCAGTACTTCATCCATGCTACAACCGGCTTGGCAAAGCCGAATGGTTCAGAGAGGCGAAACGCTCAGCCCAAAAACAATTACCGGCGGACTTATTCAATCCGCCGGATAATTTGCACGCCGACCGAGGCCGATGGCTCAACCGGTTTTAAGCAGACAACCGTTCGCTTGACTAGGCTTCGTCAGCCATTTCAACGACCGTTCGTCCCATGTAGTAGCCGCACTTGGGGCACACGGCATGGGTCGGAACAGAGGTGCTGCACTGAGGGCAGTAACCGGCTTGCTTCGGCTTTTTGTGGTGGTGCGAACGTCGACGACCGGTGCGTGAATTGGAATGGCGTCGTTTTGGAACGGCCATGGCTCAAAACCCTCAACTATCTTTTCTGTTTTTCCACGTCAAATGTCGATCCTGCGCGGCTCGGGCATTTCCGGCGGCACAGCGAAGCTCCGCAACTTATGGCCGGCTCGGAAACTTGTCAAGCCGAAACCGGCATCGATACCAAGTCGGCAACCGCCTACCAACCCTTTCCAGACGTTCCGCCTAGGCGTCTCCCTCGGACTTTTCTACAAACCCTCCTCGTGGACCTTGCCCGACCACCCCTGGAAAGTCCAGATATTTTTCCTGATCGACCGCCACGTCAATCACTTCACAAGCCGCCAAGTCGCATCGGTCCTGCCATGCAAGCGCCTCCGACTTGGCCTGATCTTCATTCTCAGCCAAGACGCTCCACATAATATTGTAGTACTTCCACACCTCCTCCCCCGCCAGACAACCGCCCGAGCCGGACCAAGAGTCATCCAGCGGCTGACCCAAAACGATCCGATACAGCATCACCTCGCGCGTCGACGACTGCTCCTTGTCCTTGAGCCGTAAGCAATCGAACATGGCATCCGGCGACAGACAACTCTTTACCAGGAGCGTCTCGAACTGGTCCTTCACCGGGTCGCCGTCCGGAAGAATACCGGCCGAAATCCAGAGCCGGTTGAGCATGCGAGTCAGCCCCGCAGGAGACACATTCGGCACATCCTTCAGCGGCACCTCGAGCACTTGAGCAAGCGCTGTGCGAAACTCATCCAGTCGCTCAAGCTGTCCCAGTGCCGACGCCCTCTGCGCGAGCACGGGATATGTTGAATCGGGATTGCTCTGCGCTTCTTGCTCGATCGCCTGCAGCGCCTCTTCTGCGCGATTGAGTTCGATGAGAGCCAAACCGCGATAATGATTCAACCATTTTTGATCCGGTACTCGTTCGCCGTACCAATCCAAGTAAGTGAGCATCACATCGTATTGCCCGAGCAGATTGGCATGCATGGCAGCCTGCCAAGCCAAGCCCGGTTCATCGCAACCCTCGCGCAGAGCCATATCGAGTACAGCCAGCGCATCGCGCGGTCGTTCGGTGTTGGCATAAACTTCCGCCAGCCCGGAGGCCGCAGCCGGTGACTGACGATTCAAACGAAATGCGCGAGCCAAGCAGCGCTCGGCTTCACCGAAATCGCCGATATTCAAGAAAAACAAACCGGCTCGAGAATAACTGCGACTGCATTCGGAATCCGCGTCCATCGCCCGCTTGTACAACTGCTTGATTTCATCCGGACTGCTCACCGGATTCCCCTCGGGCTCTGTAAGACCATGCAAGGTCGCCGAAAGTCCAGCGAAGGCACTCAGCAGACCTGAATCCCCGGGGAACCGAGCCAACCACTTTTCACCCCAGGTTTTGGCAAGTTCGGCGCGAGCCGAGTCGACCAAGTAGTTGGCGATGTGCATCGCCTGTTCACCGTCGACGGCGAGTTCGACGGTCATCGGATCGAGTTGCAGCAACTGATCCAACACTTCACTCGCCGCTTGCTCATCCGCCGACTCGAGTCGCTCGTAAATACTATGGAACAATGGAGTGAGGGGAGTAGCCTTACCCTCTGCTTCTTCAGCCTGAGCATCCAGCGCCACCGCCGATGCCGGGTCCGGCACCACAACCGAAGCGTGAACCGGCGTCGGAGCAAAAGGTCCGCAGTCTGCGGGCGCTACTGAAGCCAGCGGATTGGCCGGGAAGTCCGGGTCGCACAAAGCTTTCATGGTGCGCAGCGTCAGCCAATCCTTTGCCTTCTTGGCAATCGGTTCGGTGGCCTTGGCCAGCGCTTGCACTTCATCCATTCGACCCGCCAAACGGTAGACGGCCGCCAGTCGGCAACGATTCTCCATCAGGGGCTGAATACTTTTGTACTTGAAAGCCATTTGCTCCCAAGGCTTGATGAGCGCGATCGCTCGATCAAAGTCTCCGCGGCAAGCAGCCTCAACAGCCAATGACCGATCAGCAACGGCTTCCATGGAAGGAGCCGCACCTCGCTCAGGAAACACGAAATAGTTTCCTTCCAAAAGCTCTCCGTTCTCGCCTCGCGGTAACTCATGCGGCCAACGAATTTCGGGAAACTGGGCAAGTAGATCGGTGCAACCGGCCACGGCACACGTTTCGCGCGGGGGCGGAAGTTGATCTTGGCCATATAGGGATTGTGGAAGGCCTCGCATTGCGACCACCCTTGCCAGCACTTGATCGACAACTTCCTTCAGTCGCCCTTGCAAACCGAGAACGCGAGCCGCATCGTCGGCGCTCGCCACTACGATCATCGCCCTCACTTCAACGAGATGGTTTCTCGCATAAAATGCAGCGGCAATTCCAAATCGTCCGCAGCCTGATAAACTTCAAGTAGAACTCTCGAAATTGAATGATGCCCCTGAGATGACCCAACCTTCGGCAAACATTCATGCCATCGGCGATACAAGCATGCATACCTGGCGAGTTATAGCCTTCGAGTTGCCCGGTCAGATCCGCCAAGCTTATGGTACGCAAGCGGAAGCATCCAACTCCGCGTGTGCTCGTAATAGTCTAAGTTGATTGGGCCCGAACGCTCGCGGCTATCCTCGTCCTCAAGAAGCGCATCATCTCGATCGCCATATCGCGAGACACATCTCCATCGATCGATGAATCGGTCGAGTTCTGCAGGCTGAAACTGAAATTGAGATAGTCAAACAGCCGTCGCTCCTGCTTGGCCAACTTGCGACCCTCGCGCGTCGGTCGCTTCAGACTGCCTTGTATCGCAAGCCTCCGAGAATCGTATTTCGGCCTCGCGCAGCTCTTGAAATCAGGCTTCAATTCATCAACGGTATCTTCTTCCGACATAGCGAACTCCGAGTCACTGGGCGTAATGGGCGTGCAGGGCAAGCAGCCATGGTCGCCCTAATCTAACAAAAGAGCCGACAGGCAAACAGGCTTAGCCGATCAGCATGGAGAGAGATAAGAATTCCGCGATGATGTTCACTGCAAAGTCTGCTTTCGAAGATTAACAGCTCGCTAATGACTGACGGCTGATTTTCGGAAGAGAGCCGAAAGCCGTTATCAGTTCAAAGCAAAGCCGCAATTTGGGAGCGCTCAATCTTCCATGACCGCATCGCGAATCGCGGTGACCAATCGAGCGCGCGTGGCCGACGTTTCCATCAAGGCCTGGACCGGAACACCCAGTTGCTCGCCGAGTCGAATGGCGAGGTCCACGTCGCGGATGCCGTGATACTGATTGACGACGCGATTTTCGACATAGATGGTCTGCGTGTTGGCATGAAAGCCCGATTCATAACAATCAGAGAGCTCCGTGATCCAATCTTCGGGAACTCCGCGGCTACGACAGTGCTCGACCGACCAGATGTCGTCTCCGGTGCATTCGGACAGCAGCATCAGCGCCTTCAATCGATTCAGCATAAAAACCAGGTTCCTGAGCCGCGGAGTGAATTGCTCCCGGTTAATGGACACTAACAAATGCAGATGCCATCCGAATTATCGAAGCCGACGGATGAAGCCGAGCGATACAACCCGTGCCGGTCCGTCGTCAGGAAAGGATCGCGGTGCGCAAGCTTTCAAACTGGCTGCGCAGATCTTCCAAGTCCGCGCTCAACCGCGAGACCGTCTCCTTCAGATCGGCAACTTCCGACCTCAAGAGCAGAGCCTCTTCTTCGATTTTGCTCGCAGAGGCTGTCGATGCAATGGAGACATTTGCCGTAGAGATCGAATCGGCGCGGTGAACGGCGACTGGAGCAGCAGGGGCAGCGACCGCGGGAGCCGGCACATGAACATCCGTTTCAAAAGCCCCGTCGTGCTCGGCGCCGATCTCGCCTCGCGCGACCTTCCCTTTGAGAGACTGCAACTCATCGAAGGTGTAGAGATTGTGAGTAAAGAGTTGTCCGCGTCCGGAGGGTGTCAACGCGATGACTAAGTTCTTCGCTTTCAGGCTGTCGATAATCGCTTGCAGGGCAGGCAGATCGGCAATCGGTTCGAAACGCGATGCTCGCACTCGTAAGTCGCCCATCGTCTGCTGACCGCGCAGTAGAAGCTCGATCATCACTGCGGCTTCAACACCCTTGACACCCAGCCAGTTATGGCCGTAATGCCGATAGCGCGCCACACGGCCGCTTCCCTGTACTTCGGCGGCAGCGCCGAGCCGCCGCAGCACAGCCAGCTCGTCTTCCACTTGCTCCGGCGTCAAGTTCATCAATGGATAGCGATTGCTCTTTTGATTGGCTCCTGAAACCAGCGATGCCAGTGATAAAGGATAAGCATCGGGAGTTGTCTTCGCTTTCTCCATCAGCACGCCGAGGATGCGACGCTGACGCGAATTGATCGCTTGCCAAGTCGGTTCGGCGGACGCGGCGGAGGATTGCTCTTCAGACATCGATGGAACTCACAATCAAACAGTTAATGACAGGGCAATCGGAGAATAACACTGCACTGGAAATACACCCGAACAACGGCTCAACGTGCGAACCGCGTTATGCCGGCGATTGGCGCAGACGATACATCTCTTGATGCGGCAGCAGCGCACCGCCGTCGATGGACAGTGTCGTACCGTTGATGTAGTCGCTGGCCGGATCGCACAGGAACACAACGCCGCGCCCGATCTCTTCGGGTCGAGCCAATCGACCCCACGGCAGTTCCGATCCCTTCTGCATCAGCACCGATTCCATAAAGAACTTGCGTTCACCGGGCGTATCGGTCCAACCGGGATGAACGATGTTGACGCGAATGCGATATTCAGCCAGTTCGCAGGCTGCCGTGCGAGCCAATTGATCGACAGCCGCTTTCGCCATGTTGTAAGCGGTCGCGCCGGGGATAGCTTTGTAAGCATGGGGACTGCTGACACAAACGATAGAGCCGCCGGTCCCTTGCTGAATCATGTGATTCGATGCGGCGCGCAGCAAGTAATACGGTCCCCACATGCAGACATCGATCGTACGCTTGAACCCTTCCATGTTGGCTTTGTAAAACAGCTCGCGATCGCTGTAAGCCGCATTGGCAACGGCGATATTCAGCTTGCCGAATTCCGCAACCGCTTTGTGAACGATTCCTTCCACGGCGTTCTGATCGGTGATGTCAGCGATGGCAGCGATGGCTTCCCCGCCGGCTGCGCTGATGGCCGCGAGCGTGTCGGCCGGGCTGAGGATATCGTTGACCACGACTTTGGCACCGGCTTTGGCCAGTGCGATGGCGGCTGCAGCGCCGATGCCGCGCGCGGCTCCGGTGACGATGGCCACTTGCCCTGCCAAAGGTTGAGAAACAGAACCGGATGTCGAAGCTGTGGTCATGATGAAGAACGATCTTTCTGGAGGTGGGGCAACAACGCGCGCAGCTTCAGCAAGGAGTGCGCTGAACCGAACGGGACGACATTGTAGCGAATCGGTTCAGGATTTCAGAACGAGTGCGACACCGACCGCCAGAGCCACTGCTCCCAAAATGCGCTGCCATGACAGCGGATGATGAGCGAATCCCATCCAGCCGAAATGATCGAGCAGCAAAGAGAGAGCGATCTGTCCGGCAATCACCAACGCGATCCAGTTGGCGGAACCGATTCGCGGAGCCGTGTACAGAGAACTGGTCACTACATAGACGCCCATCAATCCTCCGGTCCAAGCCCACCACGGCAATCCGGCAAAGCGAGACCAAGTCGGCCATCCGATGCGCAGGATGCCGGCGATCAGAAGCACGGCTAAAAAGCCCGTGCCGAACGAAATGACCGAAGCTTGAAGAGGATGGCCGCAGCGCTTGGCCAGCGCACCATTTGCGGCGGGTTGAACAGCTAATACGAACCCGGCTACCACGGCGGATGCGGGCAACAACCATGCAAATCGATCAGTCATGAAACCTCGTCGGACTTTTTCGGCTGAAAAACATTCGATAGACGCTCGCGCGTTGCGGGCGCGTTCAACTGCAGTTTACCGAATCCGAGCAGCGCGCCGTGGGCGACTGCTTCCGCTTGCGCATCTTCATAGTTGGATATCAACATCACCGGTACCGTCGACAGATTCTGATGCTGCTTGATTCGCTTCAACACTTCCATGCCGTCGGAGTAATCGCAATCGAGCTTGCGATTGATCAAAACGAGATCAAAGGATTCTGCAGTGAGCGCGGCCAACGTGTCCTCGATGTGATCCGTCTGTCGCACTTCAGCTCCGAAACCGGACTTCAGCATGCGAGATAACGCAGCGTGATCCGGTCCGCAATTGCCTACATCCAAGACTCGCACCGCTTTCATAATTCCCCTCCCAAGAACCACGCTTTCATCAACTCGCCAATCGACCATCAATCATCGAACCATTCATCAGCCGGATCGAACTTGGGTTGAGCCACTATCACCACTTTCACGTGACCGACAGCTCGATGCCTCGTTAACGGCGGAATTAGGATCGCCATATTGGGCTCAAGAGGCACCCGTTCGCCGTTCAGTTCGATATACGCTCCCGGCTCACACTCCAACACGAAATAGGTTTCGGTCAAGTTTCGATGGTAATGAGCTCGGGAGGTCGATTCGATGTGGGTGAGATGGAGCGAAAACGGGACCGCAGTGGAATCGAGGAAAGCGCGTCGCGCGGTTCCGCAAGGACACGGGATGCCGGGCAGTCGATCCAGATGCACGATTTCCACCGCAGCGAGTGGAGACCCCGCTGACGATTCCGCTGCCTTCCCTGATGAACATTTCGATTCGACTGATTCTGAAGCAGGTACGGGCGAATGCGAAATAGACATGACGACCCCTCGTCCAAACGACTTCCTACACAACAACGACTGAGCGCGCTGAACCACTCAGGAACTGATCTTAGGCTGAACCTAACCACTGTAAACGAATTTCAAACGGGACAGCAGTGACAGTTGTTGGCGTTCGGGAAAGAACAGAATGCCGCGCCTCCACTGAACGCCGACCGCTTCGACGTGCAAATCACGAATCGCAGATTTCAGATTTCAGATTTCAGATTTCCAATCTCCAACCTCCAATCTCCAACCTCCAATCTCCAATCTCCAATCTCCAATCGCGGATGTCACACCTCGAATTCGCCACATCCAATGTCGTACTCGTTTGCTCATTGCTTTCGCCCTGGTAGCTGGGGCGGCTGGGTGAGCGAGGGCAGAGCAAAAAAATTTTGCCGCATCGAGGAGCCCGTGAATGGGACTGAAAAAGGGTCGTCGGAGGTGTTTGTCGGCAAGCTATGACGTTTATTCCCATGGAGGCCGGCGGCAAAAGCTCGCCAGTCGTCAAAGTCACCGCAATCGAAAGAGTCCCGGTTTTGAGAGACGTAAGTCCTTGGCGTAAAAATGACTTGCGTCATTCAAGGCGTTCTTCTCCGGACGCCGATACCCTCATCTGCCCAGGTTTTCAAAAAGTGTTCGGAAGACGGTTGGAGGAAGACCTGGCAAAACATCGGATAACCCAGAGAGCCCAGGGATGGCTCGTCCGATGACTGGTTATAGGTGAATACGGAAATAAGCCGTAACTTCGCGAGTGCGGACACCGCTTCATCACCCCGCAGTGAAGAAGTGACACCGTCTAGCGGCACGACGAAGTCGAGCAACGACGCCGGATGCGTTCGATGCTCGTGGCCGTTCCGGCTTGAGGGCGATTTCGTCGGCGACTTCGTACGTCGAAACCGGTCTCAGCCATAACTGCACCCCCGCTGAAGGCCAAACCAAACCAGGGAAGTGGTTCATCGTTTAGGAGTTGTGACTCGATGAAATGGAACATTCTTGTTGGATCGTTGGTACTCGGCGCTAGCCTTTGTACCCCCAGCTTTGCCGGTCATGGCTTGCTGGACCGCCTGCTGAGCCTCAAAGGCGCAGGCTGTGACAGCACCTGCTGTGACACCAATGCTTGCAGCGCTGATCCGAGCTGCGGAGTTGAATCACCGTGCGGCGGTTGCGCTGCTGGTCCTACCTGCGGTGTTGAGTCGCCTTGCGGCGGCTGCAATGCCGGCCCTTCCTGCGGCGTTGAATCGCCGTGCGGAAACGGTTGCGGCGCTGCTCCGACTTGCGGAGTAGAATCCTGCGGACCGAGCTGCGGAGTTGAATCTGCATGCTGCAAGCCGCGTCGTAAGCCGTTGCTCGAGCTGCTCCAAGCTGCTCATTGCAAGGCCAAGAACGTAAAGAATCGTCTGCACAGCTTGTCGCTCTGCAACAAGGGCTGTGACACCGGTTGCGCTTCGGCTTGCGAGCCGACCTGCGGTGTTGCTGATCCTAGCTGCGGTTGCGAAGCTCCTTGTGCAGCCGGTTGTGCTGCTGCTCCTTCTTGCGGATGCGAAGCTCCGGTTTGCGATACCGGTTGCGGATGCGGCCCGAAGAAGTGCGGTCTGCTGTCGAAGCTGTTCAAGCACAAGAGCGGATGCGACACTTGCTGTGACGCGATCAGCTCCTGCGGTTGCACCGGTGGTGCTCCGGCTGCTGCTCCTGCTGCTGCAGGTGCTGCTCCTGCTCCGCCTGCTCCGGTTGTCGACCCGAGCGCTTACCTGCAAAATCGACGCGTCATTCAACCCACCAGCTATGTTCGCTAACGCGACAGGGCGGTAGGTACGAGACGTGTTAAAATAAAGACGGCCCGCTGATTCACTTCAGCGGGCCGTTTTTTATTGGCTTGTCCGGATGACCAGCCGCTTTCGCTCGACCCTGGGGGTTCGACATCGGCAGATCGACATCGGCAATTCGGCTCTGCGATTCATCGAACTGGAACTTCGAGTCCTCAAACCGGTCCGCTCTTCTGCCTTGCGACTACCGCTACCCATCAAGCGACCTTGGATTACAATCGGTCGTCAGTCGCTCTCTGGCAATTCAATCCGGCACCTGAACACTGCCGCAAACACGCTCAACGGCTAAGCTGCTTCGACAGCGCTTGACCGACGATTCCTCGTACATCGGATTCACTTGATGACCGGCTCGCTGCGCACCACCCCTCTTCACAGTTGGCATGCAAGTCACGGAGCACGCTTTGCAGAGTTCGCCGGATATGAAATGCCCATTCAATATTCGACGATCGTCGCAGAACATACGGCCACGCGCACTGCCGCCGGGCTGTTCGATATCTCGCACATGGGTCGCATTCGTTTCGAAGGCCCTCGCGCCGATCAATTGCTCGACCACCTCCTGACACGTCGCGTCACCGACATGCAGACCGGCATGGTGCGTTACTCGCTGATGTGCAACGAAGCGGGCGGCATCCTCGATGACGTACTCGTCTCTTGCTTGGAAAGCCCCAGCGGTCGCCAATATTTTCTGTTGGTGGTCAATGCGGGAAACCATGCCAAGATCAGCAAGTGGATTCAGCCGCACGTAGCCGACTTCCCCGATGTGGCCGTCAATGACGTCACTGGGGATACGGCTATGATCGCCGTGCAGGGACCGCTCGCTATGTCGCTGGCCGGTCGCTTGCTGCCGCCTAAAGTCGCTTCGCTGAAATACTATCGCGGTCTGGTGACGGAACAGTTCGGTAAGCCCTGCATCGTCAGCCGCACCGGCTACACAGGCGAAGACGGCCTTGAGCTCATCGTGCGCGCCGAAGATGCGCCGCGAGTGTGGGAGAACCTACTGCTGGCGGGTCGAGAACAAGGCATCGCTCCGGTGGGACTGGGTGCTCGCGATACTTTGCGATTAGAAGCAGCCATGCCGCTGTACGGCCATGAATTAAGCGAATCGATCGACCCGTTCCAAGCCGGTTTAGGCTTCGCCGTAAACCTCAAGGATCGTAGTTTCATCGGAAGTGAAACATTACAGGCGAAAGCCGCAGCGGAACAATCGGCCGTTCGCGTCGGCATCATCCTCAACGGTCGTCGCGTCGCGCGCGAAGGTGCATCGCTGCTGGATAACGATTCACGTGTGATCGGCGAAGTCACCAGCGGTACGTTTTCACCTACGCTCCAACAGCCGATCGCAATGGCATACATGGCCGCTTCCATGGCTCGACCCGGCTCGGCAGTCGATGTCGATATTCGAGGCAGTCGCACGGCGGCGGTTATCACCGAACTACCCTTTTACAAACGCAACTCGTAAGTCCTTCGGAGTAAACAAGGCATATGAATCTGGAACAACTGCGCTATAACGCGTCCCACGAATGGGTCGGCCTTGTCGATGAAGGCGGAGAGCAACTGGCCGTCGTCGGCATTACTGCCTTCGCCCTCGAACAACTGACCGACCTGGTCTATATGGCTCTCCCGGCCGTCGGGTCGCAAGTCAAAGCGGGTCAAGAGTTCGGCGAAGTCGAATCCGTCAAAGCCGTCAGCCCTCTGTACAGCCCGATCGACGGTACAGTCGTAGCCGTTCACTCCGAATTGGTAGACCAGTTGGAAACGCTCGCTGCCGATCCGTACGAAAACGGGTGGATCATGAAAGTGCGTCTCGCAGCCGGAGCAAACCTCAATCACTTGCTGACGCTGGCACAGTATCAAGCGCAATGTGAACAGTAAGGCCTTTGATACTGAAACGCACTGAAATGATTCATGCCAGTCTCGATCCTCCTCGCTCCGGCGAGGATAACATGGCACTCGATCAAGAGATGCTGGAGCGAGCAGAACGAGAACAGGTTACGTACTTGCGACTCTATCGCTGGTCCGAGCCGACCTTGTCGCTCGGGCATTTTCAGCAGCCCGAGCAACGTGGTGAACATGCGCCTTCGTCGCGCATTGCCATGGTGCGTCGAGCCAGCGGCGGCGGCGCAATCGTACATGACTGCGAGTGGACCTACGCGATCGCGATGCCCCAACCCAAGCTCTTGGTTGGAGCATCGCAGGAACTGTACGACTTGATCCATGATCGCTTGACCGAGTTGCTGCGCTCGCTCGGCTGGCCCGCCTTCAAATGGAATCGCTCCTGCTCAACTCACTCCGTTGAGGGCACGAACTCGGTTCCGTTAAAAGAAACTGCCGGTGAGAAAAAAGAGTCGAAACAACCTTTTCTCTGCTTCGAGCGACGAAGTTGCGGCGACATAGTGATAGGGGAGCACAAAGTCGTGGGAAGCGCCCAGCGACGATTCGGTTCCAGCGTGCTGCAACACGGCAGCATCTTGCTGTGCCGAAGCGCCGCGGCACCGGAGCTTTCCGGCATCCTAGACCTCCCGCGATCTCTCAACCGCGACAGCGAAACACCATTGTCACCGAGTGCCCTGGAGATCGAATCTATTTTGGCCGCGAATTTTTCGACGCCCTGGCTGGAACTGGGCGAACCCTTGCTATGTTGGATACAAGATGCCCTGACGAAAACCACTCCGACGCAGACTTGCTCGTCAGCTCGTTAGAGTCTGCGCAGGTCTCGCTCCGGTCGACTTAACGGGCTTCCGGAGCCCGCGTCCCGTCCAAGAGCAATCTCTCAAGAAGCTGACTCGTGGACTTCGCGGCTAAGGCCTCCTGAAAGCACATTCTCCCTCAGACAACGGCAGGACTATCCTCCTTGCTTTCGCTGGGAGAATTGAAATGATGGAAATAAGTTCAGTTTTTTGTTAAGATTTGGTGATTCCCCCACATTCTTCCCCACACCTTCGACCGGTCTGTTTATAGCCCAACAGGTCAGTAGTGGATTCTGAAGAATGATTTACGGTGGAATAGTTTCGCCCGAAGATTGATCGAGGGGAGATAGTAGCGTGCAGATCCAATTGAAAGTACTCTCCGGCTCCAGCGAGGGACGCCTCGTTCCGGTGACGCACGAAAAGTTCCTCATCGGCCGCAGCGATGAATGTCAGTTGCGTCCGAAGAGCGATTCGATCAGCCGTCGCCACTGTGCCTTCATTCAAAAAGATGACAAGCTGCTGTTGATCGATCTCAAGAGCCGCAACGGCACCTTCGTCAATGATAAACAGCTCGATCCTTCACGAGCCAAGGTCTTGAAGCACGGCGACAAGATCCGAGTCGGCAAGCTGGAATTTGAATTGATCCTGCAAGTCGAGATCGCGAAGAAGAAGAAACCCGAGGTCAAGGACGTCAAAGAAGCCGCCGCTCGCTCCGCGGAAAACACGGGTGACAGCCGCTACGAAGAAGTCGATGTCAGCTCTTGGCTGGAAGAAGCCGATCAAATCAAACGTGACCGATCAGGTGATCCGGTGACTCGACAATTCATGCTCTCTGATTCGGCAAAGCTCGAATTGCCGGAGGAGAACACGATCGTCGAGGCGCAAGCGGAAAAAGACACCAAGACCGGCAAACCGGGCAAGCTCCCGAAGACATCGAGCAAGCCGAGTACTGCGAACTCCAAAGACGCCGCATCGGAAACATTGCGCAAGTTCTTCGGCGGTCGTTAACAGTCGAACACACTCGCAAGCGGAGACACCTGCGCCGTCGCGACTTCAGCGTGTTGACCAGGTATCGATCCGAATCGTAATCGCGGCCGGATTCTGCGGTGTTCAAGCAACTCCGTTGGACCGGCCGAGTCGCGTGCTATACTAGAACTTAGCCTCATCTTCCGACCGAAACCGCGACCCATTCGGCCACCGCTCTGCGAGCTTCTCTATGAAATCTCTGCGTTGTGATCGCGGTCTGCGATCCACACCGGCAGCGTGTCGAGCCATTGCTTTGACGTTCGTCTGCTGCGCTATCTTCGCTGTTCCGTCCTATGGTCAGCAACAGGTTGAGATCGTCCTCAAGAACGGATTGCACATCGGTCCGGGTGCAACCACGGAAGTGAGCACGATCACTCAAACCGCTGCTCAAAAGGGATCCGGCGAATCGGCCACCGCTCCCATCATCGAAGTCTTCGACGAACTGCGGCGTACCTATGTCAATCAAAACACGATCGACTTGGGGAGCACCGGTCCGAGTACCGCGCCTCCGCCTGAAGTAATCGACTTACCGAGTCGCAACGAGGTATCGCGTGCGGCGCGCGAACTGAGCATCCTTCCGTCGGGCGTCACTGAGTTCGACAAGCACGGTCGGCGACTTTACTACATCACCGATGCCAAACTCGGAACCATTTCTTTGCTGCAAGGCATAACGCGCATCACGCCGCTCTATTGCCAGGTTCAAACGCTGCGCATGTCAGGGGCATCCCCCGAGATAGCTTGGGACATGCGCATTGCGACTTCGACGCTGCCTCCGGTACGCCTCAAAGAAATCCTGCATCATGAATTGGACATGAACAAGGCAAGCGAATGGATGAAGATAGTTCGCTTCTACATCCAAGCCGGCCGTTACAAGGAAGCTCGCGACGAATTGACGGAAGCCATCTCTCGCTTTCCTGAACTCGCCGAATATCAGAATTTGATCGAGCAACAGAACCTGGAAATCGCCAATCAGTTGTTCCGCGAAATTGAATTGCGACGACGCAGCGGACAACATCAGTTCGCAAGTACTTGGCTGCAGAAGATCGACATGAAAACGCTGCCGGTGGAAACGCAGCTCAAAGTCTCTGATCAGATCGAGAAAATGAAGCAGGACATCACTCGCATCAGTGATGTGACCAAGGCACTGAAAGAGGACGTGGCCAAGCTGCCTGCGGCTGACTCGCAAGTCATCGGTCCGGTCGTGGAAGAGATCACTAAAGAGATCAACCTCGATTCCGCGCCGCGACTGAACGACTACATTCGGCTGCGAGCCGATGCGTCGATGTCGAACGAACAACATGTGTCGCTGGCGCTGGGAGGTTGGTTGGCCGGTGCAGGCTCGGGTATTGATAACTTCGCGGTCACTCGATCGATGGTTCGAGTCCGCGCGCTGGTCACCGAATACCTGAGCACGGCGAACTCCACTCGGCGCGGAGAGATCTTGGCTTTGCTGAAAAAGGAAGAAGCCGGCGCGCCGGAGATGATCGGCAAGGTCGTGGCCAACATGAAGCCACCCCTGCCGCTGCCGACACCGGCCGCGGACGATCCGGCAGGTCTCTACCGCTTGACCATTCCGGCCGACGACATGAATGCTCAGCCGACGAACTACGTGGTTCAACTTCCCCCTGAATACGATCCGCGTCGCAAGTATCCGTGCGTGCTCGCCCTGTCCGCACTGGGAACGCCTCCCGAATTTGAAATCGGTTGGTGGTCAGGTGGTTACGACGCGGAGCTGAAGACTCGACATGGAACCGCATCGCGATACGGTTACATCGTCATCTCTCCTGCATGGTGGACGGAGAGCCAAACACGCTACGACTACAGCGAAGCTGAACACTCCCGCATCCTGCGATGTTTTCGCGATGCTATGCGCAGAACTTCCATCGACACCGATCGAGTCTTCATCGCCGGACACAACGACGGTGGAGCTGCAGCCTGGGACATCGCTCTTGCGCATCCCGATATGTGGGCCGGCATCATCGCCCTCTCACCGGTCGCCGAAAAGTTCATCGTGCAGTACAAGGCCAACGCGATGGTCATGCCCTCTTACATCGTATGGGGTCAGTTCGCAGCCAAGCGATTTCTCGAGAACCTCGGCACGACGGTCGACCCGTATCTGAAGAGTCCCAAGTTCGATTCGATCGCTGTCGAATATCGAGGCCGACCGCAGGACCACTTTCTGGAAGAGCTGCCCCGGATCATGGATTGGATGGAGCTATCCAACCATCGCCGCAATTTGACTCCGAAGGAAATCGATCTCGTCACTTCGCGCTCGGGAGACCGCTTCTTTTACTGGCTGGAGCTGCTCGACTTCGACCCGCAACTCAATGTCAATCCTTATCTCTTTCAAGACGGCAAGCGAGGCACGATTAACGCCTCGATTCTGCCTGCGGCCAACGGAGTGCGAGTCACCAAAGCTCCGAGCAAGAGCTTCGTCCTCTGGATACGACCGGGCATGGTCGACATCGCACGTAAAGTGGAAGTATCCGGACGCAGCGGCAGTCCCAAGAAGTTCGATGTCGAATTCGACACCGAAGTCCTGCTGGAAGATGTGCGAACCCGAGCCGATCGCGTCGCCCTGTTTTATCAGAAGATCGAGTTTCGCTGATCCCTCGCGTAAGGGGTTGTTGATCTAATGCAAGCCCCCGAGCGAGAGCGATTCGAAAAGAAAGTTACTCAGTCGGACGGCGGCCGATCTCGACTTGCAGTGTCATTCGCTCTCCGTCGCGCAGCAGCACGACTTCCGCTGACGTTCCGATCGGCGTCTCAGCGATGTACTGTCGAAGCTGAGCATCGCCGTTCACATCACGTCCGTTAAATGACACGATGATGTCCCCCAGCTTCACGCCGGCACTCCTGGCGGGCGAGTTCTCAGCCCAGCCCATCACGATGGCTCCTTGGATCGTCGTACCGCGAGCCGCATCCACTGCATCGGAGGTGGCGAGCTTGGCTCCGAACCAACCGCGAGGGATATTCCCTTCCTTGATCAACCCTTCCGCAATCCGTTTGGCCACGTTGCTGGGGATCGAAAAACTCACGCCCAGATAGTTCTCACCGACGATCGCCGTGTTGATACCGATTACTTCACCGGAAGAGTTCGCGAGCGGGCCTCCGCTGTTTCCGGGATTGACCGCCACATCGCTCTGCATCAAATCCGCATAGGTCGTCGTACGTTCGAGAGGATGTTCGTAACGAGTCCCTTTGAGATCGATGCGATGCTTGCCGCTCAAGATACCGAAGGTCACCGTCCGCTCGAGACCGAATGGACTTCCCACGGCCCAGACCGGAGAGCCGACTTCCAATAGATCGCTGTTGCCCCATGCAATCGGCAACAATCCATCTGCTTCAACCTTGATGACCGCCAAGTCAGTAAGCGAATCGGAGCCGATGGTCTGAGCCACCACACGCTTACCGCCGCCCAAAGAGACTTCGATGCGTCCGCTGTCTTTGATCACATGCAGGTTTGTCAGGATGTGGCCTTGATCATCCAACACCACGCCGCTTCCCTGCCCGATTAGTTGCAAGGGTTGCGACGGCGACTTGTTCAAAAAGGCTTTGAACGCTTCGCCGCCGGCGAATGTCTCTTCTTCACTCTTCTCGCGAGCATCTCGCAATAGATTGATGTGTACGACGCTCGGTCCGACTCGGCGACTGACTAGTTGCGATACATCGCTGAGCGAATTGAGCGACACCTGTTTCAATCGTTCGCCGCTCGTATCGTATTCGGCTCGCAACTGACCTCGATACCAAGAATAGCGCAAGCTTTCGACCAACGGCGGGACCGTGAACCGAATCGTCACGATCAATATGAGGACCACTAACAAACTGAGCAGCGTCGAATATGCCAACTGATGCGGTTGCGAATCGGTTCTTCGAACTTCATCATCCCCGTCCTCGCCTTCAGCGTCGACAGCAGTTTCGTCAACCACTTCACCGGCAACCGTTCCCCTTGGAACGCTCGGGGACAGAGCTTGGGTGCCGAGCAACGACAACGAATCATCAACCGGCAATGCCTGCGACGAATCACCAGTCAGTTCGGAAGTCTCTGACAAGCCATCGAGTTTCGAGTGTTGCTCTTCCATCGAAATGCCTCTTCAGTGCGTCGGTCAAGGATTGCGATCAGAAACTACCTTCGACCGGCGAGTGCATTTTACCCCGCAGATGAAGCAGAAAGCAAAGCATCCGGGGTATCGGCGAAGACAATCGGTCCGGTTATCAGGACGACTCGCTACAGGTAAACTGTTCAGCACAATTCAACCGCGCAGTTCGTCTGGGGCCGGGCATCGACTGTCCGGCGTGGGTTCGCTGCGCGGCGGTTCTCTGTCGTCTTCGTCGGCGGCACCCCGCACCCAGGGTTTTCCGATTCGATTCCCCCTATCTTGCGACCGACGCCATATGTCCGAATCCTTGCAACAACGCCTGTTTGCCGAACTCGACAGTTTGGTGCTGATCGACCCGCACACGCACATCAACCCGCTCTCGCCTGCATCCCGAACACTGGCGGACATCATGGGCTATCACTACTACACGGAACTGGCCCATTCGGCCGGCATGCCCCGTGATAGAATCGAGGAGCCCGGGATCAGTCCTAAAGAAAAAGTCGGTCGACTCGTCTCGGGACTCGGTCACATCGACAACACGGCACAGCTCGCCTGGTTGCTCGACCTGTCGCACGACCTGTTCGGTTTCGAAGACGATCACATCGGTACAGACAACTGGGAGCGTCTATACGATTCCGCTTTGAAGTGCATGGAACGGCCGACTTGGGAACAAGAAGTCCTCGACCGCTCGAAACTCGAAGCCGTCTTCCTTACGAACGACTTCGATGATCCGTTGGCCGGCTTTGACACGCAGAAGTATGTCCCGTGCCTGCGCACCGATGACCTCGTATTCCACTTGGCAAAAGCGTCCGTGCGCGAACGACTGACCAAGTGCTCGGGATTTGAAACGCAGTCGCTCGCCGATCTGCGCAAAGCAGTGCGCGGTCGCTTTGAACATTTCACGGCTCACGGAGTACGAGCCTGCGCGATCAGCTTGCCTCCTTCCTTCACTCCGACACAAATCAGTGATGTGTCCGCTGAGGCCGCTCTGAGCGAAGTGCTCAGCCGTGGCGAAAACGCCTCAGCCGAAGCGCGAGCGACGGTCGGTTACTGGATCTTCTGGGAGCTGGCTCGCAACTGCGTCGAGTTCAAACTGCCGTTCGATTTGATGATCGGAGTCAATCGCGCCGTCTATCCGGCCGGGGTCTTCCAAGGGCAAGACCTCTATGACAGCCGTGTCTCGCTGATTCAGTACAAAGAACTCCTCAATGCGTTCCCGCAAGTCACCTTTCCGATCTCGGTTCTGGCGAGCGTCACCAATCAAGAATTGGTCAGCTATTCGTGGATCTTCCCGAACGTCGTGACCAACGGACACTGGTGGTACAGTAACACACCGAGCTTCATCACTCGCGACCTGCAAGCCAGACTCGAGGCCATCCCTCGTAACAAACAGATCGGTTACTACAGCGATATGTATAAGCTGGAGTTCGCATTGCCGAAGTTCAAAATGTTCAAGCGTTGCCTGGCTCGCGTCCTGGCCGATCACTTTGTATGCGATCAAGGCTGGAGTGAACAGCGAGCTGTAGCGCTCGGCCATCAAGTACTTCGCGGCAACGTCGAAACGATCTTCTACGCCTGAACGAGTTCGCCTTTCCCCCACACTGACCGGCGGCCCCAACAGGCTCGGTTCAGCTCACTACCCACAACGAGAACCCGATCATGATTCAGCGATTCGGCGGGCTGCTGTGCCTGCTTGTGCTCGCGTCCGCGTCTTCATACCGATCCGGCTTTGCTCAAGACACGATCACGGACGGTCCGTGGCGTTATCGATTGGAAGCACCTCAAGGCGCTTGGCAGTCGATCGCTTACGACGATGCATCGTGGCAGAGCGGCATGGGAGGCTTCGGTACGCGCGGCACTCCCGCTTCGCGTATCGGTACTGTGTGGCGCACGAAAGACATCTGGCTGCGACGTAAAGTCGAACTGACTCGCGTTCCTGCCAAGCCGGCTCTGTACATGCACCATGATGAAGACGCTGACGTATTCATCAACGGTGTCTCTGCGGCGAAAGTAAACGGATATTCGACCGACTATCAAGTCGTACCGCTTTCGGCTGAGGCCGCAGCGACTCTGAAGACCGGAACCAACACGCTCGCGCTGCACTGCAAACAAACGGGCGGCGGTCAGTACATCGATGTTCATATCGTCGATGCAGACAAGATTCCTCAATTGCCGGAAGTGCAAGGACCGACGACTCCCTTCAAGTCGCAGCTCATCACACGCTGGGGTAAAGAAGTCACGCCGGACAATGCATGGCGCGAGTATCCTCGCCCTGCCCTGGCTCGCGAAGTGTGGCAGAACCTCAACGGCACTTGGAAGTATGCCATTACGCCGCGCGCTCAAGCCGAAGCACCGAACTCCTGGTCCGGCGACATCCTCGTCCCGTTCTGCTTGGAATCAAAGCTCGGCCGAGTCCAACGCCTGCTGAGCTCGAAGGAAACACTCTGGTACCAACGCACATTCAATGCAGCGGCCGAAGCGGGCAAGCGCGCGATTCTGAACTTCGAAGCAGTCGACTATCGCTGTCGAGTGTGGCTCAACGGCAAGCTCGTAGGCGAGCATGTCGGCGGCAACGATCCGTTCAGCTTGGACGTGACCGATGCGATGAAGACCGGCTCGAACGAATTAATCGTACGTGTCGAAGACGATACCGAAGCCTATCAACTCAACGGCAAACAGCATCTCAATCCGGAAGGCATCTGGTACACGCAAGTCTCCGGCATATGGCAAACGGTATGGCTGGAACAGATCCCCACTCAAGCTCTGACCGATCTCAAGATCACCACCGACGCCGGCGCGGGCTCTATCACCGTTCGCCCGATCATTTCAGGCAAAGGGAACGGCCACGAAAAGGTGAAGGTCAGCGTCGAGGGCGGCCCGGTCGCTGAAGCCGCTGCGGGTTCGCCGGTCGTGATCACCGTCCCCAATGCAAAGCTGTGGTCGCCGGCCGATCCGCATCTATACCAACTGACCGTGTCGCTCGTCGATGCAAACGGCAAGACTCTCGACCAAGTCCGATCGTACGCAGGTATCCGATCCGTCGGCAAAGCTAAAGACTCCGACGGCAATTGGCGTCTAACACTCAACGGCAAAGAGATTTTCCATTGGGGTCCGCTCGATCAAGGTTGGTGGCCCGACGGACTGCTGACGCCTCCGTCGGATGCCGCCATGCAAAGTGACATTCGATTCTTGAAGGATGCGGGCTTCAACATGATCCGCAAGCACATCAAGGTGGAACCTCGTCGCTACTACTACCACTGCGACCGCATCGGCATGCTGCTGTGGCAAGATCAAGTCAGTGCCGGACATGGACCGGCTTGGACTCGGCTCGCTCCCAATCCGCGCGATGCCGAGTGGAGCGATGAACACCACGCTCAGTTCATGCATGAGTTCGAAGAGATGGTCAGCAACTTAGAAAACCATCCCTGCATCGTCATCTGGACTCCGTTCAACGAAGCCTGGGGCCAGCATCGAACTGTCGAGACCGGTAAATGGATTCAGCAGCGAGATCCGACCCGCCTCGTCAACATCGCCAGCGGCGGCAACTTCTGGCCGGTCGGGGATATCGCGGATGAACATCAATATCCTCATCCCGGTTTCCCCTTCAACAAAGAACGTTATGCGGACTATGTCAAAGTAGTCGGCGAGTTCGGTGGTCACGGCCTCCCGATCGCCGGTCATATCTGGGACGCGGATCGCGACAATTGGGGATACGGCGGACTACCGAAGAACGCTGAAGAGTATCGAGCTCGCTATCTCGAGTCGCTGCAAAAGCTGGCTGAGCTGAAACAGCGAGGCATCTCTGCGGGAGTCTATACACAGACGACCGACGTCGAAGGAGAGATCAACGGCCTGCTGACTTACGACCGCGAAGTCCAGAAGATCCCGGCCGCCGAACTGAAAAAGATGCACGAAGCCGCCGGCATCAAGTAAAAGCTGCCGCTTGAGAAAAACGGTAGATTGATTGTCCTCAATCAACCTACAAACTGGTAACGAGGCTCCGGCCTCGTTACCCACTGCCGGCAAGGCACCAGCCTTGCCGTTGTAAATCCATTTTCCAAATTGATCTCAACACCGCGTGAAGCACCAACACCTAAGGCGATACCAACTATCGCAACCTCATCGCAACCTGCTACGCCGAGGCATTTGCCTCGCGGTCTTCTGATCTGAATTGGTCATTACCGTTCTAGGTGTTGGTCGTGTCGACTTGATGGGAGTCGATTGAGGACAATCGATCTACACTAGGCAAGCAGCTCTTTGATCGGCTCGCCTTCGGCTAGCTTGATCGGTCGGCGTTCGTCGGAAATGTTCTCGCGCTTGGGATCCACGCCGACGGCACTGCAGACTGTGGCTAGCAGCTCCGGCACGCTTACGGGTCGATCGCTGACTTCCTTTCCATCGGTCGATGTCTTGCCGATGATCGCGCCGCCTTGAATGCCGGCGCCGGCCAACACACAACTCCATGCATTGGGAAAATGGTCGCGACCTGCGTTCGGGTTGATCTCCGGCGTACGTCCGAACTCACCCATCCACGCAATCGTCGTCGACTCGAGCAAGCCACGCTCATTGAGATCCGAAATCAAACGGCTCCATGCGGTATCGAGCTGAGCACTCAGCCGCTTCACGCCGTCGAAATTGTTTTGATGCGTATCCCATGAAAGACCGCCCGGTCCTTCACTGAGAGCGACTTCGACAACAGGTACGCCATGTTCGATCAGCCGTCGAGCCAACAGGCAACCTTGGCCGAAGGGAGACACTCCATAACTGCGGCGAGCCTCATCCGATTCTTGTTTCAGATCGAACGCACTGATCAATTCGCTTTCTGCCAGTTGCATAGCGCGTCGATACACTGTGTCGTGAACTGCCGAAGGCCCACCGCGCCCGCTCGCATCGTAGCTACCCTGCAGCATGTCCCAATACTTCTTACGTCGCGCCAATCGACGTTCGTTCAAGTCTTGCGGCGGCAGAAGATTGTCGACTCGAAGATCAGCCGGTTCATCGGAGCTGCCGGCAGCAGGCGAATTCGGGATCGCACCGGGCTGTTGCGGCTGCGCGCTACCGACTGTCAGCGGCTCGCGCGCAGCCCATAAGAACCCGGCTCCGAAAGGGGCCGGATTGATGAAGCTGTTCTGCAGGATGCTCACGTAATCCGGAATTGAAGAGGACCCGGCAGTGAGCTCCTTGGCAAGGGCCGCGGGAATCGATGGAACTTTGACCGGCACGCCGGGACGCTGACCGGTGCGTACCAGGAAAGTACCTCGACTGTGATCCCCTTCCTTCGTTTGCATTGAACGAACGAGAGCCAGATGATCGGCGACTGCAGCGAGCTTCGGCAGGTGCTCGCTGAAACGCATGCCCGGCACTTTCGTGGCGATCTCTTTGAACTCGCCGCCGTTGGCATGTCCCGGCTTCATATCGAAGGTGTCCATCTGAGAAGGACCGCCCGGCATCCATAGCACGATCAAATGCCGACGTTTCTCGTCGGCTCGCATGGCCGATGCCAACTTGGCCTGCCAACCGCCGGCGACACCAACCGCCGCCCCCATCGCTGCCATTTGCTGCAAACAGGATCTGCGATCGATTCTCATAGCGTTCACCGAAAGATGTGTGAATTTGCTTAACACGGATTTGCGACATCGAACCACCATAGCAGGCACAATGGCGTGGATCGACCGGCGGCTCATTATACTGTCGTCATTCCACGGCCGACAATCAAAGTTTCATCGCGGAGGATGACCTTGAATAACCGTACTGCCTCCTACTCTCCGTACTTCGCATTCGCAAGCAATCGAGCAATCTTGCCCGCCGGTTTCATAATCAGCCTTTTAGCCGGGGCCGCGTTGCAAGCTCAAGATCTGCTAGAACGAGCGAAAGAGGCAGAGCGTCGATCGGTCGAATTTTTTTCGCAGCGCGTCGCCGTTCATGGCGGTTATGTCTATCAGGTGAGTGCCGACCTGCAATTTCGCGAAGGGGAAGGAGACGCCGGCCGGGAAACTGTGTGGGTACAGCCTCCGGGAACGCCTGCCGTCGGAACTGCCTATCTCGATGCCTATCGATTGACTCATGACCAGAAACTTCTTCAAGCGGCAAAGGCCGCAGGACAATGTCTGATCGATGGGCAATTGCACAGCGGCGGCTGGCAGAATCACATCGATTTCGATCCGACGCTGCGAACGAAAAACGCATACATCATCGATGGTCCTCGCAAAAAGAAAGCGAAGAACTGGTCGAGCTTCGATGACGATCAGACTCAATGCGCCATTCGCTTTCTCACGCAGCTCGATCAAGCACTCGAGTTTCGTGATCAAGACATACACACAACTGTGTTGCGAGCGCTCGACGCGGTTCTGGCCAATCAATTCCCCAACGGCGCTTGGGCTCAAGGCTTTGAAGAGCTCGATCGCAAACGTAGCTACCCCGACGTATCGGCATCCATTCCCGAAGATTGGCCACGCAAACATCCTGGTGAGAACTATTGGGTTTACTACACACTCAACGACGGCGCGATGGCGACTATCTTGGATTCGCTCTGGACATCCTACGACGTTTACGAAGACGAACGTTACCGCCAAGCTGCTGTGCATGGCGCGGAGTTTCTTCTAAGGGCACAGCTCCCCGAACCGCAGCCGGCTTGGGCGCAGCAATACAATTTCGACATGCATCCGGTGTGGGCTCGCAAGTTTGAACCACCTGCAGTCAGCGGCCATGAGTCCCAGGGAGTCATTCGCGTGTTGATGAAAACGGCCGAGCGAACCGGCGAGCGACGGTTTCTCAAACCGATCCCGGGAGCACTCGCTTACTTAGAACGAAGTCGGCTCTCCGACGGCCGATTGGCTCGATTCTATGAACTGAAGACGAATCGTCCCCTCTTTTTCACTCGCACTTACGAACTGACCTACAGCGATGATGATCTGCCGACTCACTACGGATTCAAAGTCACCGCCGACTTAGACAAGTTGAGAACCCGCTATGAAAAGCTTGCAGGTCTGACCGACGTCAAGCTGCAGGACAGAGCGAATCGAAAACCGTCCGCTGAAAAGCCTACTGCCCCCAGCGAAGCAGAAGTCCGGCGAGTGATCGATGCACTCGATGATCGCGGAGCGTGGGTCGAAGAAGGTTCGCTTCGTTACGTTCGAACCGAACACCCTGTCAAACAAGTCATTCGATCCGAAACGTTCGTTCGCAATCTCGATGTGCTCAGTCGGTATATCGCTGCACAAAGCCGCAGTCAGTAGTAAGCCGTTGTAGATCAATTTCATTGTAGATCCATTTTCCCAAATTGATCCCTAAACCGTCGTTAGCGACAACACCTCCGACGGTACCTATGCCGGTATGCTCGAACATCGCATTTCGTGTTGATTATTACCGCCACAGGTGTTTGTTCTTCCTGCGGTGTTAGGATCAATTTAGGAAAATGGATCTACAACTTTTGAACTACAACTCTTCTTGCGTCACACTTTGGCGGTTTGGTTCACTTGCTTGCTGAGTTGCGTCAACTTCTTATCGGTCGACTCTTCTTCACCCAAGTTTTGTCCGAGCAGAGACTTGGCCGACTGATATCCGAGGAGAGCGGCCCATGTGCAAAGAGTACCGTAAGTGGCGATCTCGTAGTGTTCTACTTTCTGTGCACATGCGATGAGGATCGCATCCATGACTTCGGGATCTGCATCTTCCTCCATCATGCCCGAAGCTTCTTCGATCAACCCCGCCATGGCTTCGCACTTCTTCGCCTTGGCACTCTTCCCGGTTTCCTCAAAGGCTTGTTCAACGCGCTGCACTTGCTCTTCGGTCTGAGCCAAATGAGTTTCAAAAGCGGTTCGAAGCTGCGCGTTGGAAGCGGCTTTCGCCATCTTCGGCAAGGCTTTGAGCAGTTGCTTCTCGCCGCTGAGGACATCTCGAAGTTCATCATAAAAAGCATCTGCCAGAGTCTTCATCGTGGCCACGTTGGATTCTCCCAAGTCTTTAGACATCAACGTTAAACAGAGGGCGTTGTTAAAGAGTGTTTCAGATCAAGCGTGCGACGAACGCCGATTGCGAATGCGTTCTTCAACACGATCCCAGGCATCGCGAATCGGTCGTTGCGCGTCTTCCCATGTCGCCAGCGGGGAGTTCAGGCTTGCGATCTTCCCACTCGCGACGGAGATCGTCATGCACTTCATCCCAATTGCGATCGGGATACCGACTGCGAGATTCCCAGCCGTATCGGAATGCGGGTTCGATGACTTCGTAAGGAATGCCCGCGTCGTAGCCTCGCGGCGCGAGTATTCGTGCTTCCAGAACTCGTGCTCGGCCGTCGGCTCGATAGCTTCAGCCACATTCTTGCCGGCTAATCCGCCTGCCAAGCCGCCGACGACGGCACCGGTGTCCGCCTCGATCGGCCCGGTGGCTGCGCCCCATGGCGATACCCGCGAGGACACCGGCTGCCGCAGCGCTGGTCCCTGCACCGACCGGATGCGAACCGGGCTCACCGGTCAACGGGTCCGGATTGTTGCTCGCACCCATGTCGTAGGCTTTCACCGTACCCGACAGAATCGGATCATTTGCATCGCGCGGCTCGTTGGTGGTCTGCGGTCGCTCGCTCATGACATGCCCCTCGCACATGCAGCGCATGGTCGTTCGGAAACCAACATCGGTTACCGATTCGAAGGGATGGCGAGAAGCAAATGAAATGCCGGAGAAAGAGGCTAGTGGCTAGAAGCGGTGTTAGGATCAATTTTGAAAACTGATCTGCAACTTCTCGTCCCTAGCCACTAGCCACTAGCCACTAGCCACTAGCCACTAGCCACTAGCCACTAGCCACTAGCTTCTAGCTTCTAGCTTCTAGCTTCTAGCTTCTAGCTTCTAGCTTCTAGCTTCTAGCTTCTAGCTTCTAGCTTCTAAAAAAACAACACTCGTCGATTGGGGTCGACGAGTGTCGTGGGAGTAATTGAGCTGGAAAAGGCTCGAACGTCGTCGCCTAGCGACGCGCGAGCGTATGCGCGTTACGCGCTTTTCTTTTCGGGAGCGCCGAGCTTGAAGTGCGTCAGCTTGCCGTCCGCATCTTGATCGATCGTGTAGATCGTTCCTTCGGCTTGGTCAGGCAGATCGAACATGATGTCGAGCATCACACTTTCGATGATGCCGCGCAGTCCGCGAGCTCCGACACCCTTATCGAGTGCTTTGCGAGCGATGTTACGAAGTGCGCCGTCAGTGAATCGCAGTTCGCAATTCTCCATGCCGAACAGAGCTTGATACTGTTTCAGCAGTGAATTGCGCGGTTCAGTCAGCACGTTCATCAGACCTTGCTCATCGAGCGGCGTGAGAGCGGAGACGACCGGCAGACGACCGACGAACTCGGGGATCATACCGAAGTGCAGAATGTCATCGGACGTAACTTGCGGCAGCAATTCAGCCGCCGAGCTTTCGTTGCGACGGCTTTCTGCTTGGCCGAAGCCCAGCGTCTTCTTACCGAGCCGCTTGCGAATGATTTCTTCCACACCCACGAATGTGCCACCGCAGATGAAGAGGATGTTCGAAGTATCCATCTGGATGTACTGTTGTTCCGGATGCTTACGGCCGCCTTGAGGCGGAACGTTGGCAACCGTACCTTCCAGCATCTTCAACAGCGCTTGCTGAACGCCTTCGCCGGATACGTCACGAGTAATCGAGACGTTGTGGCTGGTCTTGCCGATCTTGTCGATTTCGTCGATGTAGAGAATTCCGCGCTGAGCGGCTTCTACATCAAAGTCGGCGGCATGCAGCAGTTTGAGCAACAGGTTCTCGACGTCTTCACCGACGTAACCGGCTTCGGTCAATGTGGTGGCATCGCCGATGGCAAACGGAACGTTGAGCATCTTGGCGAGGGTTCGAGCGAGCAATGTCTTGCCGCTGCCCGTCGGACCGACCATCAGGATGTTCGACTTTTCAATCTCAACATCCGAGCCGGCCCAACCGCTGCTCAGTCGCTTGTAATGATTGTGAACTGCTACGGCCAGGACGCGCTTGGCGCCGGTCTGACCGATTACGTATTGGTCGAGATGCTCCACGATCTCTCGCGGAGAGGGGATCTCTGTGAAGAGTTTATTGTTCGACGGGCCGCGGCGCTTCTGCTCTTGATCGAGAATCGACTGGCACAGTTCGATACATTCACCGCAAATGTAGACATCGCCCGGTCCTTCGACCAAGGGGCCGACGTCACGGTAACTTTTACGGCAGAACGAACAGAAGGCATTCTTCTTCGTCGTTCCACTGTTACCGCTGCGACGACCTGACACGACATCCTTACCTGAAGGCATACTCGACTCCTTAGCTCGTAAATCGGATCGGCGATTGCGGGCACCTGAGCCGAGCTCGTCAGGCCGCACAATACCGATCGCGGAAGGCTTACACGTTTGTTGCTCGAGGCCCTTGATGCAAAGTCGATGACGCGATCACTGCGTGCATCGTTTTGTTCAAGGCCGGGCTTCCGTGTCCGCGGATTCGAGCCAAAAAGGGGAAACACCTGATTTGGGGTGTCAGTCGAACCAGCCTCCCAGACTGGTAGAAGCGACCGAACGAACCGCCCGCGGATTCCCGTCGGGATTTGCGACAAGCGCTAGGCGGTAGTGGGACCGGACGTATCCGGCTCATCAGTCGACTTCTTCCCAAGCACCGAGGTTATAGTTCGGAATTCCGCGTCGCTCATGTCACCATTGCGACGCAATTCTTCAAAATTCCGCACCAGCGCCTCGACGTTCGTGTCGTCTTTGTTGGTCGCGCCGCGCAGATATACTGCAACGCGAAATCCGACAAAGGCTGCTACCAACAAAATGATTACACTTACTGCGGCTTGCAAGACCGTGGGACTCGGCCATTCAATGTGGTTCATCGTTAAACTCTAACTTGTCGTTCGAACTTGCCTGCCCCACGCACGTGCCGTCCGCTTCGCATTCATCCTATGCCATGTCCACCTCTTCGGTCTAGTTTATTCAGCGGGTAATTTCCATGAATCGCCACCGGAATCTCGATCGCTTGCTCCAACAAGGTCTGATCGCCGTCGTCCGCACCGACGGCACGGAACATCTCGAAGCGCTCGTCACCACGCTCTATGGAGCAGGGATCGAAGTCATCGAGATCACTCTTACGATCCCAGGCGCACTGAAGGCTGTCGAACGCTTGGCTGATCAATGGCGCGGTAAGATCCTGCTCGGCGTCGGAACCGTGCTCGACGCCATGACGGCGCGCATGGCCATCAATGCCGGAGCCGAGTTCATCGTCAGTCCGACAGTCGACCGCGGCGTGATCGAAACCTGCCATCGTTACGATGTGATCTCGATCCCCGGCGGATTGACTGCGACAGAAATCCTCACCGCATGGGATGCAGGCGCCGACATCGTCAAAGTCTTCCCGGCCGACGTGATGGGACCGGACTACTTCGCCGCTGTACGCCGACCTCTGCCGCAGATCCGCATGATGCCCACCGGCGGCATCACCCTCGACGCCATCCCGAAATTCATCGCCGCCGGCGCATGCGCCATCGGAGCCGGAGGTACTCTCGTTCCGGCCGACGCCGTCAAGAACGCTGATTGGCCTCGCATTACCGAATTGGCTCACGCCTTTCGTACCAAGATCGCCGAGGCTCGCGGAGTTTGATTCACGGAACATATGTGGTGTCTTCTTTGACAATGCGATGTGAACACGCAACGCGAACTCAACGATATGAAACGCGCACGTGGATTTAGAAAAAGAGCCTGCTTGGTGGCTCAGCCAAGCAGGCTCTCTTCAAGCGTGAAAGCGGGCCTCGACGGATGCCGTCGTATTCAGCCACCATACTGCGGTGACCATGCGCCTCTAAGATCACACTGGAATCCCTGAGAAGTGGAGGAGTTTCTCCGGGGCTTCATCCATCAAAGCACCCAGTCGCTTTGACGCACGACAGTAAAGCAGCCCGCGTGCCAAAAATGGAACCCCGGCATTAAGAGCCTATTTTCATGCGATTTAGAGATCATTCGCGTGAAAATAAGTGAGCCTGGCAAAATCAAACGACCAATCCGCCTTCGAGATTGCACTGTGCAATGAGAAGTTTCTTCCGGTGCAACGGAAGTTTTTTCCGCCGGCCCTTTCGTCGTCCCATGAGCGTAACGGCCGCGCCGTACGGCTTCGGCATGCCGGTTCCTAATGGCCGGTACCCAGGCACCCCACCCGATCCTTTCTCGGGAGTCGCTTGCCATGGCCTACCTGCTCACCTTGCGAAGCCCCCTCCCGAATCTTGCCTTACGGCTCGATTCGACCTCCCCGAAGCCGCGGGCTTTCGGGGAGGTATCATTGGGTAGCTACGACACATTCACACATCCGCACGTAGTCTATACGTCGGGCCGATGCTACTTCGCCGCCGCATCGTACAGCGGTAGATGCCGATAGGTTACTTCCAGAGACAGAAGATTCATCGTCGTGACATAATGCCGGCCGCCGTAGCGAGCCCAAAGGTCGGCGGTCGGATAGAATCGTATCTCACCCAAGTGCAAGCCACCCGTAGTTTGCAATGTGCGAACGGATCGTTCTCAACGACCGCGATAACGGATTTCACAAAAGTGCCCGGTGTTTTTTAGCGTCAGCTCGCAAACCTCGAAATGCGTTGGATGCGAAGTACGCGGCGAGCGAAAAGCTTTTTCGAAGCGTTACCGATGAACGAGCGGCTTCGGCGCACGTAACAAGAAGCCGCAAAGATGGTCATGTTTTACAACAATGGTTCTGTGGCATATGCAGTGTTTCCATTACAGGGGAGCATTCACAGCCAGCCCTAGAAGGGCTTTGCGAGCGTTCTCCGCTGTCAGTCTGGAAAGGCAAAATACGGAGAACGCGCCATATGATTTGAAATTGCGGTACGACGGTCCATACCAACAAACGATGAAAGTTCTGATGTTGAAAACAATTTGTTGTCCCAACGAATCCATGCAATCTGTAACGACGGGTGCGAATCACTGATAAGCGGTATGTGTCGCAGATCGTACGTATCTAGGAATCCAATACCGCAGGACTGCTCAACATGAGCCGTACTATTCTTGTAATGTTTGGAACGGCGCATTCTTGATGAGTAGCTCCAGGTGAATAGCGTTACCTGTCCAATCTCCTCGAATGGCAGCACATAATCGGCAATGTGCTTCCCATCTTGGTACAACTTGAAGTAGAAGCTCATCGGAGTAGCTCGGCATAGGATGACGACGCCACTAATGTCGGCCTCCAAGCGACAGACATCTATCCTACCGACTATCGGTTCGGTCTTGATAATCTGCACGATTAACGAGAAATCCCCGATCAGATCGCCTCTGATCATTCTGCCGTAGTGACCCAGCGTTTCAGCAGCATCTAAAACCCGTTCGCCGACTTGGAGGGTTAGTTCAGCAATAAAACGGAGAGGCTCAAGGTATGGTTCCGAATCATTAACGATAAAGTTGGTCAAGCGATGGAGGAATGGATCAAGCCCGTCGTCCTCATGCGAAGATCCCATCTGCTCCGCTACGCACTTAATTAGCATCTCATTTGTGATCCTCCGGGCGTCGATAGTGGCAACGTAAAGCGACTCGTACGATTTAACAACATGTCGGAGGGAATGGCTTCGCGGGGGGCATCCCGGCGGAGAGTCATGCGGACGATTGAGACGCGCTTGCGCGAATCTAAGTCCCCTATGCAGCGGTGAACGAACTGGTATATCTTTTTGAGCTTCGATGAAGACTTTGTCCGAGAGCTTGTACTCATCAATCAATCGCCAAAGCAGTCCTTCGGTATCTGATGAATAGCACACTAATGTACGCAGCTCAGCGGCAATAGACTTGATATGTGCCGGATCGTTGGTGAGGCCACGAATACCTAGACGTAGTAAGTACAAGTGATGATCGAGGTCTTCGAGCCGCTTCTCCAGAGTTTTCGGGAAGCGAAAGCGCTTTTTGGGGGCCAAAATAATTCCTCACTAGATGCGGAGTGCTGAACCGTTGTAAGCAGGCCTGGACAGAGGAACCACGAACGAGGTTCCCCGAAAATAAAACTGGCGAGTTTTTTAGGGGCTATCTTTACAGTTCGACACAGCCATAGAACGTTCCAAGGTCAGGGACTGCCGACCATGAGCGTGTTGCTGTAAGGCCGAAGCTGGCGGAGGAATCAGATGTATGTTTGTGTTCACACGTGAGAGATGTCTGGAGGCATGGCTTTATTGACGATCAGGGTCGTTGTACCAGAGAACAATAGCTCTTGGCGTATCAAGCACAGGTGTCACCCCAAGTATGGTTTGTGCGGGGCAAACGGACATTTCTCGAAGCCCCCGACAGGTTTTTCACAAAAGTAGCCGGGGGTTCGAGCGTTGGCAAGCGAGCGGCGAGCGAACAGCTTCTTCAAAGCGTTACCGGTAAAGGAACGCCTTGCGATCCCGCTGATCCACCGTCTCAATTACTCAGGTTTATCCGATCTGCGAGACGTTTGGAAACATTCGTTAACGATTCGAATCGTAGTCGGAACACTCGATTCCGTTGCATACGGCAAGATACTAGATTTGGCCGAAGCTCTCCCAGACCAAGGCACGGATTCTTGCGATGTAAGGTCGTTAACCCCGGACGGACTCGGATCAGCGCAGACGTCGGCGCGGAGAAGATTTGGTTTTTCATCTGCGAAAATCTGCGCAAATCTGCGGTTCCGCACTGTCACCTCGACAATCGCCACCCACATTTCGGCTTTTCATGCATTCCTGAGCGTAACGGCGCAGCCGTACGGCTTCAGCATGCCGGTTCCTAATGGCCGGTTCCCAGGCACTCCACCCGATCCTTTCTCGGGAGTCGCTTGCCAAGGTTACCTGCTCACCTTGCGAAGACTCCTCCCGAATCTTGCCTTACGGCTCGATTCGACCTCCCCGAAGCCGCAGGCTTTCGGGGAGGTATCATTGGGTAGCTACGACACATTCACACATCCGCACGTAGTCTATACGTCGGGCCGATGCTACTTCGCTGTCGCATCGTACAGCGGTAGATGCCGATAGGTTACTTCCAGCGACAGAAGATTCATGGTGGTGACATAATGCCGGCCGCCATAGCGAGCCCAAAGGTCGGCGGTCGGATAGTAAGGGTCCCAACTGCCCGCGAGCTCTCCTTCAGTCACTTGCTCTTCGATCAACATCGGATGCAGGCGTGAATGCCACTTCTGCCAACGCTCGCCGCCCATGTGGAACATGACTTGAGTCGCATAGTACCAGTAATAGGTATCACGCAACGGCGCGTCTCGCGTACCGGGACTCGGGGGATGTCTGAGCAGGTAATCAGCACCGGCCTGCATCTCGCTACGATCACGACGCCAACCCAAGTAGAGTCGCATGAGCAATCCAACACTGGTCATCGTCTGCGTCGGTTGCAAACCGTGCCGCTGCTCAGGAGTATCGAGCGCGTAGGGGTTGTAACGAAACAGATAGGGTTCACCGCGCGGTGAACGACTGGTCTCGACATACTTCGCCAACCCATCGAACGTTGACGCGGGGACCTGCAAGCCGGAGAGCTGTGCACTCTTGAGAGCCATCATGAACCAGCCGCTGACGCTCGTATCCGAACCGATGCCGGGTCGATAACGCCATCCGCCGCGCTGCGGATCTTGACTATTAATCATGAACTTCACGGCTCGCTCGGCCGGTTCGCGGAGCTCTTCATCCTGCGTCATTCCGAAGGCTTCGCAAAGCGCGAGCGTAGCGATCGCATGACTGTAGAGCCAAGCGTTTTGGTCTGATGCCGGATCTTGCGGAATGTAGAGGTCACCGTTCGCCTGCTGCTTGGCGAGCAGATACTTCAAACCTTTGTCGACAACGGCGGAGTACTTGAACTGCTTGTGCGTGTAGCCTGCGCCTTGAAACGCGAGCAGGGAGAGTCCGGTAGCTGCCGTGTCGCTGTGAATGAGGACGTCCTTATCGAGATCCTGCAGACGCCATAGCCCTTGCGGTCGTTGATTGCGAGCCAAGAACTCTAAACCACGCTCGATGGCTTGCTCGGTCTGCGGTCCGATCTTTCCATCCAATCCCATATCGTTGTCTTTCAAACGATCAATTCGCTGTTGGAATGCAGGCTTGGGAATCGGTACCGATGAGCCGGCCGCCAGAGGACCGCCGACTTCCTGTTTCGGAAAGCGTTGCGTGTCCATTTCAAGTGCAGGGATCGCAACCGGGGCGGGAACGTTTCGCGACAGCAACGATCCGCCGGCAACTGTGGCAGGTGATAGCCCTCCGACTCCTGCCGGTGCAGGGATGTCGAGCGGCAGTGCGGCCGAACCGCGACTGCGTCGATCGCCGCGCGAGCCCGCAGCACCCGCATCGATGCTCAAGCCGTTCATCGCGCCGTTTCCTTCAGACGAACCTTCGCTTGTTCCTGCCACACCGGGTACTGCAATCGGACCACGGCCTGTACCGGGAACCGCCGCACCGAAGTCTTTAGCCAAGGTCGAATTGCCGCCGGCTTCTCCCCCTTGTCCATTGCCGCTCCCCTGCGACGGAATCTCAATGGCTCTTCCCTGTCTAGCTCCACCCGTACCGGCGCCGCCGGTGATTCCCATCGTAAGCGAATTCGCAGGACCATCGATCATGCTTGCAGCGCTCGGTTCTCCGAAGGGACGATCGATCGATTTCGACCGACTCCGTCCCCCGGTCGCATCCAAAGCTTGAAGAGCCGATGAGATCGCGCTCGAGCCTGCCGCCGCATTGCGATTCGCATCCGCCCCCGGCGGCAATTCGACAGTAGGTCGATTGGGCTGCGGTCCGCCGAGCACTGATCGCGCGGGAAGATCGGGAGCATAACTGCCGATGATCGGAGACGCAGATGCTTTCGGCCCGCGCACCGCTTCGCTCGTGATCGATAGTCCGGGCTCTCCCGGTGTCTTATCCGGCAGCGGCTGCGGCGAAGCCCCTGCCGCGCGGCGATTGCCTGACGATGTACTCGATTCCTGAGGTTGCAGTTCAGGCGCAGGGCGGGAACTCTGCGGCATTTCGCTAGGCGTATCGATCGGCAGTTGTTCGCGATTCAGATCGGATGGTTCAGCGCGTGAAAGTTGCGATTGCAAGTCCGCCGCCGCCGCCGTTTGCGGACTCGATTTCATCCGCTCCATCAAATAAGTTCGATTCACCGATTCGGGCTTCGGAACCGGACTGGCCATATCGGCTCGTTCGGTCCGAGCTAACTGCACCGCCGTGTTCTCCGCTGAAACGGCTTCGGTGGCTGCATGCTGCGTCGGCATATAGCGCATCAGATCGCTCTTACCGGCGTTGCCCGTCGGACCGACCATGCTGAAGTACTGAGGTGCTGCGCGGCGCACAGATTGTGCTTTGTTCTCCTCAGCGATCTGATCCAAGAAGTCCGAGATGAACTTCGTACCGATGACCACGTTGATGGCTGCTGTCAGCAACCCTAGGTGAATCACCAGGCTCAGCAAGAAAGCGACCTGAGCCGTGCGCTCGACGACTCGACTGACAACCTGCCGGAGCAAAGCCGAGATGGCGACCAACACGAAAGGCATGGCTACAGCGTAGGTCCAAGGGTTGTACAGAACCCGAGTATCACTGCGATCGAGATAATTGAAAGCCAACCACAGAACGGAGCCGGCTAAGAGCATCAACACGCCGTGCATCACAGTGCTCAGCAGCCAACCTCCTTCCGCAATTGGGTGGATGCCGGCCATCTCCGACAATCGCCGGTTCTCCAGCGCCGTTTCGCGGCTCATGATGCTTCTTCCGCGATGGTCAACGAATACTCGACACGATGTTTCAGGCAAATATCCATCACGTCGACGGCTCGTTGCAACTCGACATGCTTGTCAGCTCGAATCATCACGCGACTGCCGGTCGGATTGTCGGCTGCAGCCCGCTTGATCGCATCTTCCAAATCACGATCCGATGCATCGCGACCTTCGATGACGAAGCGTCCGGTCTTGTCGATATTGACCACCAGTTCGCTGACCTCCGCCGTCATCGGCTGTGCATTGGCAGCCGAGGGTAACGGCACATCCAGCTCGCGATCTTCTTGGCTCAACTTGGCGGCAGCCAAGTAAAAGATCAGCAGCAGGAACAGCACGTCGATCAGAGGAGTCAGATTGAGAGCGGCCAGCGCATTGCCGCGCTTCAGTTGAATAGCCATGGTTATTTGCCGAGTGTCGAAGGCTTAGAGGTCGAACCATGCAACACGTCGCGAGAGGTCGCAGCGCGCCGAGCTCCGCTCGCAGAAAGATCTCGGTCCGCAGCTTCGGCCGAGGAGGAAGAGGATGTTGAACCAGCGACATTAGCTGCCGCCCCGCCCTCTTCTCTTCGCTGCAACAAATCCTCTTTGCGTTGAACCAGACCCACCGGAGTCAAGTCGTAACGAACCTTGCCTTCAAATCGCTCCATCTTCGGCAACAACATCGACAGCACGTTGCGCACGCGCGCAATTTGGCTCAGCACGCGACCTTCGAAGTAGTGTGCGAAGATGGCCGCCGGAATCGCTACGGCCAGACCGCCGAGCGTGTTGACGAACGCGACGTAGATGCCTTCGGACAATTGTTCGGCGCGATTACTCCCCGGAGCCAATTGCGTGGTATTGAAGAATGCCAAGATCATTCCCCACACCGTTCCGAGCAAGCCGATGAGCGGCGCGACACCGGCCGACATCGACAACCAGCGCACACTCGAGTACATCCGATCCGCTTCGCGTTGGCAAGCATCGTCCAGCGTCGATTCGATTTCGTTGACGGGACGACCGACTTTGCAAAGCATCGATTCCAGTACGCGGCCGGCAACCGAACTGTATTTCAAACTGACTTGATACAGTTCTTGAGGATCGATCGGTTCGCCACGCTCTCCGCGATCGACAATGACGGAGCGCAGGCGACGCGGCAGAATGCGCCCGCCTTGTAAGGAAAAGAAACGTTCGATGGTGACAGCGGTCACGAGCACACTCATGATTCCGATCGGAATCATCAGTACGCCCCCTTGCTTGAGCAGCTCCAAAAAACTGAGCTCTTGAGGAGCCTGAGGCTTGGCCGCTTCCGATCGATTGCGTGAAGCCGCGGCTGCGAGGTCTTCAATCTCGGAAGTGCGAGGTGAATCCGCCGGCGGCTCAGCTACTTGCGCGTCGGCCGGCAGAGCGGCGAACATGCAAACAGTAAAACAAATTGCCGCGCAGATCGGAACTGAGAATCGTCCGAACGATGGAATCCGCATCACGAGTTGTGCACTCTGATCTTCAGGGCACCGAGAGCCGACATCCATGCGGGCAACTCCGTCACGTTGCTCTTTCCCAAAGGTGACTTAGGATCAGAGGGAGTGCCTCGATTGCTGTCACCATCGATGAGATATCGCCGACGGAGCGCTTTCGTCTCAGCGCAGTTTCTTCAGTTCATCCATGCGCACTTGGGCCTGCTTGACCACTTCGTGCGTCGGATGCTTGTCAATCACGTATTGATAGAACTCAAGGGCCAGACCGATAGCCTTGGTTCGCTGATCACCCTTCAAATCTTGGATCAGCACTTCACTACAACGTCCTGCTTCGAAGCCGGCTCGAGCTTGCCAGTTCTTCACAGCCTCCGCTGCCTTGTCGGCCCCGTAACCGTACATCACGCGTTGAAATTCGGGAACGGCCTTTTCAAATTCACGACGACCGAAGTAGATTTCTCCCATCATGAATCGAGCTCGCGCGGCGACGTCATCGCGATATTTGGTCGCGACTTCTCCGTACAGACGAATGGCTTCGTCCGCTTGGCCTTGTTTCTCTTCCGCCGTGGCCAATTCTAGGATCACGGTACTGAGGTACGGTGAACTCGGATAACGCTTGATGATCTCGCGCAGCCATTGCTCGTCTTCGGCCCATTTCTTCTGCTCGCGGAGACACTGAGCTCCGTGCAGGTAGATCAACGTGCGAACTTGTTCGCTTACATCGCGATCGGTCTTAGCGGTTTCGAGCAGGCCGCGCGCTTGCTCGTAAATGCGAAGTGCTTCGACGAACTTATCCTGCTTAAACAGGCACTCGGCAGACATGAAGTGTGCATCGACGATCAACTTGCCGCCGCTGAACTGTTTGGCTTGACTTTGGAACTCGCGAAACGCACCGCCTAAGTCATTTTGTTGGAACAGACTCCATCCGAGTTTGTAGACAGCCTTCTCTTTCAAGTCGGGATCTATCGCAAGAGTGCTTGCTTCCGTGTAAGCCGCTGCAGCCGATTTAAAGTCTTCGGACTTGTATCGCTGCTGTCCGATTTCATAGAGTGCGTCGGCCTTCAAGTCGCTGGCCGGGAATCGCTTGACCATCGCTTCGAACAATTCGAGCGCCTTGGCATGCTCCCCTTTTTCACTGTGGGCCCAAGCCAGTTCGAACAGCACTTTATCGCCGGCCGGGTATTCAGGAACTTCTTTCTGTAAGCGATCAAAATCGGCGATTGCTGCGTCGAAACGCTTGCTTTCGACATGCGCCATACCGAGCTCGTAAAGTCCGTTACCGAGCGCCGTATCAGTTGGTTTGCTTGCCAGGAATTTTTCGAGCGACGCTACGGCTTGATCAAAACGTCCGAGCTTGCGAAGACTCAGACCTTCAGCGAGCCGAGCTTCTCCGGCCAGCGCATCGGTGCGACCGGCAGAGAGCAACGGTTCGAGTGCCGTCAGCGCTTCGCTCCACTTCTCTTGCTGCATCGCGCAATAGGCGGTGCCGTACTGCGCGTAGTCGTGAAGGTTCTTCGCCGACGGTTCCTTCAGCAACGATTCGTAGGAAGCCATCGCTTCGGCATACTTCTTCTGTGCAACTTGCAACTGCCCCATGCGATACACAGCTTGGAAGCGCATGCGGCTCTGCGGGAAGCGTTGCAACATGCCGGCCAGCGTTTTCTCAGCCGCTGCCGCATCGCCCTTGCGCTGCTGTGCTTGCGAGAGCAGCAGTTGCACTTCGTCGGCTTGCGGCCAAACTTTCGCTGCCGCGTCGGCCGCATTGAACTCAGCAATGGCCGCGTCGAGCTTGTCCATGTTCAAGTAGCAGGCCCCCATCACAAAGCGGGCCTCGGCCTGCTGCTTCGGATCGGTGAACTGCGGCAACTTCGAGGTCAGCAGATCGATCGCTTCTTGGTGCTTACCCGACAAGAAATAAGCCATGGCCAAGCGCATGTTCCACATGCCGATCGCCGGATTTTTCGGATCGCCCGCGATCAGCTTGCTATAACCGTCGATGGCTCCCGCATGCTGCCCTTGCTGCAACATGGTTTCCGATGCCACGTAAGCAACATCGATACGCAGCGGATCTTGCGGATACTTTTTCAGAAACAATTCCGACATGCGTCGCGCGTCGTCGAGCCGTCCCAACTGCAGCGCAGCAAAGGCCGCATTGTAAGCGGCTCGCGGCGCCAGCGGATCGTCAGGTTGCTCGTTCGCAATGCGCTCGTATGCCTCGCGAGCTTCATTCAATTTGTCGGGCATCTCGTAGAGCGCATCGGCCAAGTCCATGCGCAGGTTGAGTGCGCTGGGCGTCGCGCCGGCCCAAGCGAGCGCATCTTGAATCAGCTTCACGCTCTCCGCCGCGCCTCCCTTGCGTTGCAAAGTGAGTGCAAGCCAATGAATTGCATCGGCGGCCTGCGCATCGCGAGAGCCGATCAACTGACGGAGCTCTGCTTCGGCTTCGGGATACTGTCCATTTTGAAAATACATCTGACCGGCAGAAAGTCGAGCCGTCGATGCGTGCTTGGATGCCGGAAACTTTTCACTCAACCCGCGGAACACTTGAGCTGCTTCCGGAAACTTCCGCTGCTCAGCCAACGACTGTGCCTGACGCAGCATGGCATAGTCAGCTAATGCATTCCCTTGGGTTGCAGCCAGAGCGGCAAACATCTGCTCGGCTTGAGCCGCTTTGCCTTGACGCAACATGATCTCAGCGGAACGGAGTTTGATCTCGCCCACCAATCGATGCTGCGGATACTGCTGCAAGAACGCGTCGTAAGCCGCTTGCGCGTCGGTATCGCGCTTCAGTTGTTCGTAGGCCACACCCATCGCATACTGCGCATCGGGACGTAAGCTCGATTTGCTGAGCGTCTTGGCTTTGACCAATTGGTCGTAATACTCGACGGCTCGATCAGGATGATTCAATGCGAATTGAATCTCACCCATATAGAACAGAGCTTGGTCGACATAGCCTCCCTGCGGATAAGCCTTCAACGATTCAGCCAGAGTATCGCCGGCCTGCTCGAGCGCTTTACGTTGCGCCGGACTGCCGACCTCTGCAGCGCGGGCTTGCATGAACTGGCACCAACCGAGGTTCACCAACGTCTCTTCGCGGACTTCGAGTTCTTTGTCGGCCAACGCGCGACTGAATGCCTCGGCGGCTTTGACGTAATCGGGCTGCTCCAATTGCATGTAGCACACGCCTAAATAGTGCGCGGCTTTGGAGGCCAAAGGATCTTTGGGGAAATCCTTCAGTAGTTTCTGCCACTCTTCGACGGCTAATTTATAAGCGGCATTGTTTTGAAAGTTCGCAGCGTCCGCATAATGGTTCACCGCGGCCGGATCGGATCCGGTCGTATCGGTGCCTGCCCCTTTCGGATTGGTCGGCTTGCCGGTCTGAGCTTTACCGGGCTCCGACTTCTGTTGCTCAGCGGACTTTTGGCCGGTCTGAGGCTTGGCTCCCGGCCGCTGTGAAAGCGTTTGCTGTGCGATAGCAGGCCGAACGGGTGTCGAGACAAACAATACGGCTGTACAGGCGGCAGCGAATGCCGCCCGGCGCAGAGAACGACGGTTTACGTTTCGGGTCATTGTTTCTTTTGCCTACTATCCCTAAGCGGAAGAGTGCACCTTCCGGCCAGACGCCCCGTTCTGTTTATCACAGTCCAGTGTATCGCACTGCCCAGCGAGCGGAAAGCTTGAGCCGTCATCGCACTGGCGACACGAACATGCATTCTCTCATCGTCCGTCCGAACCGTTTCAACCGACACACGCTTTCATTACCGTCGCAAGTTAACCAGCAGGCACGGTCGACGCAGATCACCCATTTCGCCAGATTGAAGTTGATTGCTTCGGTGTAGACGTTCGGGCCGGTGGGCTTCGCCCATCCGCTCAGGGCGAAGGGCTTTGCGGTAACTCACAACTTGTTATTCCATATCACCTAATTGCTGACGCAGTCGACGGAGGATGCGACTCTTCGCTTGCCGCACGCTTGCCGGCGACAGTCCGGTCTCTGCAGCGACGGACGCGGTATCCACTCCGTCGACGACAGTTCGCCAGAAGGCTCGCCAGGTCATAGCGTCGAACGCCCTTTCGATCTGAGCCATCGCGCGATGCATGAGTTGCCGGACATCTTCGGTGGAGCTGGGTTCGGCGTCGCGATCCAAGTCGCTCGCATCTGCGCCGAATGTGATCGATACGCCATCGCTTTCATCCGGCACTGCGTGCAATATGCCGAGCATCGTGCTGCCGCCGCGAGCCTCGGGTCCGCGAGCTCTGCGCCTGGCTGCGTCGCGAAGCTTGTTTCGCGTGATGACCCACAACCAACCGCGAAATGCACCCGCGCTGCCGGAAGTGTGAAAGGTATCGAGTGATCGAGCCACGGAAGCAAATACTTCTTGAATGCAATCGGCGGTCGCTTCGCCGGTGATTCCCAATCGAGCACACCAGCTCACGATCAGCGGACTGTAGAGAGCCACAAGCTCGCGCCAAGCCTGATCGTCTTTCTGCCGAGCTCGTGTGATCAAGCTCGCTCGAGTCGCCGCCGAAGTGCTGCTCATTGTTTTCTCTCAATCTTTTCCAGCCAAGTGTCACACCCCAACGTTTCTATCTACAGCTCAAGTCGCTTCAAAGTCGCATTTCACCTACAGCCCAAAGTCGCCTTTCGCTCCGGCGAAAGGACGCATCACTTCCAATTTCAATCTTCGCCTTGCACTTTCAACAAGCGCAATCCACGACAAAGAAAAAGTCAACGACAGCGACGACCACAACGCTCAACACGACCTTTCGCGGAGCGAAAGTCGACATTCTCTCCTCGTGACGAGGCTCCAGCCTTGCCCACCAGGTTTTCCTTTTTCAAACAGATTAACATCCAAACATCTCACAAGTTCCGGAGCTGACGAATATGCCCGCCACCGACTGCTTGCCGCGAGCCACACTGAAACGCTATCTCGTCGGCGGAACCGATGAACAGCTTTCCGGCGTCATCGAAGAACACTTGTCCGAATGCGAATCGTGCGAGCAAACGATCGTCGAGCTCGAAACGGAGCCCGACACACTTTGCGAAGCGGTCCGCCAACCGACTTCTCATTCTAATTCAGCAGCACCGCAGCTCGGCCCGACCATTGCCGATGCAATCGCAGCAGCGCAAGAAATCATGTCGACATCCGAGCCCATGGCGGCACCGCCCAATGTTATGAAGCGGATCGGTTCTTATGAGCTGCTCAAGACGCTCGGTCGCGGCGGAATGGGGACCGTGATGCTCGCGCGTCACACAAGCCTCGGCAAGCAAGTCGCCGTCAAACTGTTGCCGACCTTCGCCGGTGATCGCGCCGATCTAGCGGCTCGGTTCCAACGCGAAGTGCGCGCGGCCGGTCGCTTGAATCATCCGGCCATCGTCAGTGCGACCGATGCGGGTTACGAATCTGGCATGCACTATTTGGTTATGGAATACGTCACCGGACTCGACCTCAGCCGCATCGCGCGGTTGACCGGGCCGCTCGGAATTGCCGATGCGTGCGAAGTGATCCGTCAAGCCGCTCTCGGTTTGGCTTATGCACATAGCGAAGGGATCGTTCATCGCGACATCAAGCCGTCGAACTTAATGCTTGATGCAAACGGTCAAGTCAAGATACTCGACTTCGGACTGGTGCAACTGAGCAGTTGGGACGAAGCGGCTTGCGAGCTGACGACGATCGGGCAGTTGATGGGGACGCTCGACTACATGGCTCCGGAGCAAGCCGAACGCGCCGGCTCTGTAGATCATCGCGCAGACATCTATGCGCTCGGTGCAACTCTGTTTCGATTGCTCGCAGGTCGACCTCCGCTGGCTGCGACACCGAACCTATCGCTACTCGAAAAGATCAAGCTGCTCGCCGCCGAACGACCTCCACTGGTCTCGACACTGCGACCGGATTGCCCTGACGGCTTGGTGCAAGTCATTGCTTCGCTGCTGCAACACGATCCGGCTGATCGACCATCGAGTGCCGCACACGTCGCCGAAGCCTTACTCCCGTATTGCGAAGGCCATGACTTGCCGAAACTGCAATCCACAGCTTCGTCAGCCGCGTCCGTCGAAGTCGCGTCTCCTGTTCGTCTACCTTCGCATTCAACCGCAGAGGTACCGTCTCGGGACCATGCCCTCCAAACAACGAGCGCAAACCCGGGCTCCGCGCCGCCGACATCGCAATTCCGCTGGTGGCTTGCAGCAGCCGCAGCCTTCCCGCTGCTGATCGCAGGCATCGTCATCACCTTAGAAATGAAGAAAGGCCAACTGGTCATCCAGTCGCAGGTCGACAACGTGCAAGTCCGTATCGCTCAAGACGGCAAGATCGTCGATCAGTGGACCGTTCATCCCGGAGCCCAATCGACAAGACTGCGAGCTGACAAGTACGAGATCTTGATCGAAGGAGCCAGCGATGCGGTCGCTGTCGACAAACAAAGCGTAGTAGTCCGCAGCGGAGAGACTGTCGTTGCTACGATCACTGAACAATCACAAGCAACGCAGGGCCCTGCACTGCCGACGCCACAACCTGCAACAATGACGGCGAGAGATCCGAATGAATTGGTGTATCAAGATAAGACGCTCGCTCAGTGGTTGGTAAAACTGAAAGTGGAACGAGATCGCGAACTACAAAGCTCAGCGCTGAAAGCCGTCGAGACATTAACCACTCCGTCAAGCCGAGACATGGTGGTATCAAGTCTCACAGAGCGAATTGCTCAATCACGCAATAGAGATGCGATCAACGCCTGCGTTCAGTCCTTGATCGACGAGACAAAATGGACCGCCGTACGCACGGGTTCGCATCAGTTTCAACTGGACATACTGCAGCCGATTCTGAAGCACTCCACGCCTCAGCAGCTCAGCGAACTGTTCAAGAGCATCGCCGACGGTAAAGATCGCGAGCTCACCGAACATTGGGTCAGTCTGTTTGTCCATTTCGACTCAACGCCTCAAAGCATGAAGGAGTGGACCGCCGCCCAGATTCGCTCGGAGCAGTTTGCGGAGCTATCGAAAGACTCCGCCGCCATGGTTGCCATCGCCGCTTACACAATCAACCGTCGAGATGCCGAGTGGCGAACTCAAAATCTGGATCAACTCTTCCAGGCGATGAGCCGACATCCTGACTTCGGCGCTCTGTGGGTTCTCGAATCCAGTCCACTCGCCCTATCTTCCAAAATCGTTCCTAGTGAGTTGCAACCCGATCAGATTGCCCGCGAAGAAGCGGTCGGCCGCTTTGCGATGAATGTGATTCGCAATCCACAAAGCTCTTCTGCAGAGCTCACCTTTGCCGCTTGCCGATTAGCCACGACGAGCGAATGGATTGATGAAGAAAAAAACGATGATCTCGTCGAACACCTTAAGCAACGCCTAACCCGAATCGCCGGTCGACCGGAAGAGCTACTCCTACTGCATCTGCAGTCAAAACGAAAAGTCCACCCATTGCACTATGTCACCTTGGTCAGGCCGGATGTGGCTAGGATTGACTCTGTAAACGATAACTGGACCAGTCTCAACAGACTCTCGCTGATACCTTCTGAGCCGCTGGCCGTGATCACGTTACTTTTGCGGCTCGGAAAAGCTGCGGAAGCCGAACACGAGCTTTTCGCAATCTGGAAAACATGCATGCTCAGTTGGAAAAAAATCGAGAACGATGCGACTGGGCTGCAAGAGCCGACCTATGGGATTCTTGGAACGAACTGGGACTTTCCGGGCAGGACTAACCCACTTAGTTCCGACCAGCGCTTGCGAGACGACTGGCTCAAGTGGTTCGTCGGCATGCAAATGCTAACCAGCCTCCGAGGCATTCACTCCGACGTCCGACCTTTTCCAATAACGAACGAGATGATTTACCGCTTCGTTGAGCTCGACGAGAATAACGACGGCTATGTCGCAATTTCTGATTTGGATGTGTAACCCGCCTCAATCGACAAGAATGAGGATGGACAGGTGGATCTGCTTGAGCTCTTAGCCTATCCGGTGCAGGATTTCGGCGGATTACAAAAACTGCGTTCAAATCCGGCAACGTCTGGTCCACCT
>JAXMBQ010000043.1:0-50420 GCA_046349815.1 Pirellulales bacterium
CCAGGTGTTAGATGGTGAGGAGGGTAAAAGCTCTGGGTGCTAAGATCGCCGAATGATCCTGTGTACGCTGTTAGCAAGCCATCATGGATTCGAGGTAGCTTTTCGGAGGTCTGAACTGCGGCCGCATTTCGCTCGGCTGTATTAATCAAGTGATTGAGTTCTAATCTGCGAGCGTCTTCGAGCGGTAAGGTGTACGTGCACCCCAACGCATCGCAATTATCTTCAATAAGCCAAAGATCGAACTTTTTGCAAAAGTCCAATACCGTTTTTAGATCGAATGGGTTCCCCAAGGCGTGCGCTAAGATGACTGCCTTCGTTTTTCCTGGCGTGTAAGCGTTTTCAAGTTGTGTACAGTCTGCATTTCCTGTCGATGGCAGAGCATCGATGAAGACTGGCACTGCCCCGACTTGGATGATTGGGGCGACCGTCGTTGGAAATCCAGCGGCGACGGTGATCACTTCATCGCCATGCTCAAGTCTCCTCTGTTTCGGTATCTTCGGACTGGTTAGCGTTGTCACTGCGATCAGATTTGCGGACGATCCTGAGTTAACGAGCAAGGAGTTGCGCACACCCAGAAAAGTCGCCAACTCTTGTTCAAAGGCATTTCCTTCTGGACCTAGCGTCAACCAAAAGTCAAGACAGGATGCTACAGCGGCCTCAACTTCATCCTCGTCGAACACACGACCAGCATAAGGTACTGTTCCGGTTTCGGAATCAAATGCTTGGCGATGCGAGTCGTAGCCCGGCCGATTAGCACGGTGGACTCGTCGTGAGTATTCTCGTGTTAGCTCGAGTATTTGGTTGCGTAACTGATCGGTACTGAGATGAGTCATCTACTTCCCAGCGGCTCAAGAAAAGGTTGGATGCACTGTACGTAGAGGGGCGAACGTCGACGCCCTACACAGAAATGAACGGTCACTTACCGCGGTGTGTCTGTTTTCGCGTCAGGGATGTTTGTAGAGGCCTGGACTGGTCGACGGCGAAGGGAAGTGCGGACTAACGCCATATCTTCCACGGTGCTTTATTCTCGCTCCAGAGCGCATTGAGGTGTTGAGCTTCCTGGTACGTGTCCATGGGTCTCCAAAACCCTTCGTGTTTGAAGGCGTTTAGTTGTCCAGCTTGTGCAAGCTTTTCCATTGTTGCCGCTCATGATCATCGTTAGGATCGTTCGGCAAATAGTCGAAAAGGTTGTAGTCGCTGGCACTATGTATCCGCCGTTAATGTAGGACTGCTCGAACTGGAGGTTTCTCTTCGAAACTGTGAATGCGACCTTCATCGTCGAACTTACCGTCTGAAACCGCCCGCCTGCGGGGATACGGTTGACAGAGTTACTGCTTTGCCGCTCAGCTTGCATGAGTCAATCGACGTGTTGATGTCGATGGTCGACAGTCCGTCCCCGTAGGTCAAGAGGAAGGAGTGTCCTTTCTGCGCCAGCGCTTGATCGGTTTGAACACGAAACGCCGTCATGAATCTTCCACCGGTGTCCGCCAATGTCACGACCAAGCCTTTCTTCGCCGTGCGGTCAGCGGAATGATTACCGCTCGGCTCTGCTCAAGATTCAGCGTGATGGTGTCGCAAGTGTTCCAGCGTAGTTGCGGAAATAATCTTGATCATCTCGCCTTTGTATCCGAGTGCGCGGATGAACTCTTTTGTGGCCCCAGTGCATACGTTTTCGCTGATGTGCCAGAGGATGGGTTTGCCACCAATGGGCACCATGGGCTTGGGGCGATATTCCGTTTCTCGCGTAGCCGTGTTCCTCGCTCTCGCATAAAATGACGACCTTCATGACGGAGCCCCTGTAGTTGTTCTGTGAGCCAATGGAAACGTGGTCGTATGGTGCCGATCCATGTCCTGTGGAATTCCTGCGCATGTCCTCAGTGTCAGCTATAAAGGTCAGGCAGTTCGGAGCTGGGCAAGAATTGCAGCTAGATCTAACCACAAACGCGGTATGCTCAAAGTACGAGTCGGAATTCTACAGAAGTTGGTTGGTATCTTGCAGTTGAAGCATGCGGTACATTCCCGGAACGGCGGCAACAGGTATGCGTATTCGGGATTGAGCATGGCCGACTTTATATTTGCGGTTGCAAAGATGCAGCCTCCCATCTGTCATTCACGTGGAAGGACGCGGACAAGTCCAGATTCGGTACATGCGTTTCGTAGGCGACCTGTAAAGTTATTTTTGTCCAGCGGGATGTCTGCAGTGGGTTGATTGTCGGACGAGCAGTTCGACGGGGAGTGAATCGTTGCTTTCATTGCCGGGCCTTGCGTCAGGGGAAAACGACCTTTCCATCTTCGCTGGAGCCTTCAGAGCGATGTACTTATCAATAATTTGCCGCACGTCACCGTCATCCGTAACTGTCCCTTTGGAGAGGAACACAGCCTCAATGTAATATGTAGCCACGGATGATATGTTGTGGCTTACAAAGAGTATTGTGCGTCCCTGGTCTTTCGCCACCGACTTCATCGACCGATACAGGCCTTTTGAACTCGGCATCTCCTACCGCCAAGACTTCATCAACGACTAGAATCTCGCATTCGTGAGCGGCAATCTGCGAATCCCAGGCGAAACCATCATCCTGCTGCTGTAATCGCTTACGGGTGTGTCGGACATAGTCGAGCACAGCCGGAAAAACTGGCCATGTCAGCTCAGACGTGATCTTATCTCTTGCTTTCGCATCCCCAGGTCGGCACCATTCATGGTAGAGCGCTTTTCCGCCCCGTCAGTCCGGATAAAACCGGTACCGACCTCCAGCAGGCTTGCAATTCTTCCTTGTTTCCGATCATTCCCGATGTCAGCGCCGTGACCCGGGAAAGTAGCTTTAGCAAAGTGGATTTGAGCCGGCACCGTTTCGTCTGACGATGAGTACCTGCCCCTCGTCGACGCCAACGTAATATCGCGAAGATGTTTCTCCAGACATGTCCTTCGTCACCCAGCCTTTTCGGTTCTGAGAGACAACGGTTCGGTCGTTCTCGGCTCCTACATCATGCGTGAGGGGATCTGGCGCTGCGAAGTCGGCCCATAGACGATTTAGGTCGTGTTGCCCTCGTGCCAACCTGGTCATAGTCGGTAGCGCGCTCGGAGACATTCTCAAATTCGATGGCGGTGGTGGGTATGTTAACTCGGACGTTACACGTATCCATGAAAGTACGCCTGATGCGCATTGAACGCAATGGTCCCTGCTGGCGAACAATATGATCGTCACGACAGTTGAAGTCGCCAGCAAAGGACCAGGCAGAGGCCCACCCAAATAAATGCGTTGAAGCTTTCCACGAGCAAGCCAATATGGGATCTGGAATCACCAACCATCTCCATTTTGTAGGAATCGAACGGGATGAGTAAATGATCGGCGTCGCGTACATCATTAACTGACACCGAAGTTCAGCGGTGAAAACGTCAGATCTCGGTACTTTGCGGTAAGTGTGGGCTGACGCCGGGCAAGCCACAAGCGAGACCGAGTATGGCCACTTTCATGCATACGAGAAGTGGAGTCATGACGAATACAAGGCCCCACTGAGGTCGAATGTCCGAGCCAGACAACAAGTACAGGCAAAGAAGCTGCAACAAATGAAAACTGAATAGCATAAATTGAATAACGATGGAAATGACGACGAAAGTGAACCAATAAGTCTCGGGAAATACACTTTGCCGAAAATTCCAACATTCAAAACAAACGTGTTGGAAGTCTTTAACAAGTGACGCGGAAAAGTAGTTCCAAGGAGTTGTTCCGGCTAGATAGAACAGAACTGGTGTACATGCCGTCCGTCGGTATCTTGAAGTAACTCCTGAAAAAATGATTGTAGCCACCAGTGGCGCTAAAAGTGGCTGGATGAAGAACCAGAGCGTCCAGAGGATCGTTTGCTTGCAGACCGCAATGAAGTCTGCCGTTCGATCCGAGCGGTGCAAGCCGCAGGAAGGCGACGTCTCACGAATCTGCAGGTCCCAAAGCGAATTCGGTTTACTCGTAGCGACCAGTCCACTCAGATGTGGTCTTCGGCATCATTGCGGTTGAGAGGAGTTGTTTTCGGTTTGTTCGAGTGTTGCATTGAGCTACATCGCCGCTGAGCATTGCGAAATTCAACTTGTATCGTGCAGGGCGAAACCGGACGGCTGCCGCCGTTGCTACAATCGTTGCGGTGTTACCGAAGGATTAGTGCGGATTGCTGAAATAGAAAGAAGATAGTTGCAGTACTCGTTTTTGAATTGCTTGGCCAATACAGCGAGCTGGCTTGCGCCAATGAACTGGTTCACGAAAGCAATTTCTTCGGGGTATAAGTGATCTTGAGTCTCGACGGTGTTCGATGGCGGCTGTAATGAAGTTTCCCGCGTCCAACAAAGATTCTCGGTTCCAGTGTCCAACCACGCGAAACCACGGAAAAGAGTCTGACTCGAAGCTCGCCTTGTCCTAGGTAAATTCGATTCACATCGGTGATTTCAAGTTCACCGCGAGGTGATGGTTTGAGATTGGCAGCGATATCGAGGACGGAGTTGTCGTAGAAATAAAGCCCTGGCACGGCATACTTGCTCTTGGGAGCTTTGGGCTTTTCTTCAATCGACAGAACTTGACCGTCTTGGCTGAATTCGACCACACCATAACGCTCGGGATCGGTGACTGGATAACCGAAGATGACGGCACCATTGTCGAGCGATGCCGCTCGTTTGAGGATCGAGCGAAATCCTTGGCCATAGAAAATGTTGTCTCCCAACACAAGGGCCACTTTGTCTTGTCCTACAAACTCACGACCAATAATGAAGGCCTGAGCGAGACCTTCAGGACGCGGTTGCTCTGCGTAGGTGATGCGAATGCCCCACTGCGTTCCGTCGCCCAAAAGTCTTTCAAACTGAGGCAGATCGTGTGGTGTTGAAATCAACAGAATGTCTCGGATCCCTGCCAACATAAGTGTTGACAATGGGTAGTAGATCATCGGTTTGTCATACACTGGCAGGAGCTGCTTGCTTACAGCACGCGTGATAGGGTGGAGTCGTGTTCCGGATCCGCCGGCAAGAATAATGCCTTTCATGGCGTGTTTCTACCTAGTTGATTGAAGGCGGTGAGGGTGTCAAAAGAATTCAGGGCTAATTGGGGCATCAGAATAGCTCATGGGCAGGTAACCAGGCTCGTAGCGATTCGATGATGGCTTGATCCACGGGGCGGAGTGTTATTCCTGTCGCGGCTAACTTGGATGAGTCCATAACGCAGTTTGAGCGAGGCGTTTTAGCAGCAACTCGCATAAAATCTGCTTCTGACGAAAAGAACTCGAACGGGCGATCGAGTTTCAGTTCACGTTGGATGTGCGCGACCACGCCGCGAGTTGTAACTGCGCCGGGATTCGTCACGTTGTAAATTCCGAATGGAACGCGTTTCTGCCAAGTTTGCCAACATGCCCAGACGAATTCGTCCAAATGCGAAATCGAATTCGTGGCTTCGAGCAAACGAGAATACCGCATCAACTTGGTCAAGTAATTGCGAGGTGAATCGATGTGATCGAATGGAATTCGGAGTCGCCAAACGTAAGTGTTCTGCGCTCCATCGAGGCATTCTTCGCCTAAGGCTTTGCAGCCGGAGTAGAAGCTGCAGTTGTTGGTTCGAAAAGAAAAATTCGGGGGATCAATTTCTCGAAACCCACTTCCATCGGGCCGCGAGCCCGAATAGATGCAACCCGAAGAAACATGTCCCCATGGCGTCCTCGTCTCTTCGCAAGCTTGGCGAATCACCCCCGGCAAGACTGCATTGCCAAATAAGCATTCTGCTTTGTGAAACTCGCATGCGTCCACATTCGGCTTCCCGGTATAACCTGCCGCGTTGATCAGGAAGCTTGGGTTTGTCTCGGCAATGATCGTTCTGAGCATGGGCAGCCGAGTGTAATCAGCCTGTCGTCGTGATACTTTTCGATAGGGAATCGCCTCCCGGTCGAACAGTTTTGCAAAGGCTGAGCCGACGTAACCAGTGCCACCGAGGAGAAGAATCATGAATAAAGTAGCTAGTTGCTAGAGGCTAGGAATGAAGATGCGAGCTTGAAGTGTCTACTTACTGCGCCGCTGCCCCGAGGCGCTCGAGGCGGTAAGAACCACTGAGGATGTCTTGCCACCAACCTTTGTTCTCCAAATACCAGGCTACTGTTTTGCGAAACCCCGACTCGTGGTCCTGTACTGGTTTCCAATTCAATTCACGCTCTATCTTCGATGCATCGATCGCGTATCGGAGATCGTGGCCTGGGCGGTCTGTGACGAAAGTGATCAGCGAGGAGTGTGTCGGCTCTGAAGGAAGCCTCTCACCCCCTGCCCCTCTCCCCGTTTGCGGGGCGAGGGGAGACGTTTGTGGAATCGTGTCCGGTGATAGCTCGTCCATTAGGGTGCAAAGTAGGTGGACTAAGTCAATGTTTCGCTTTTCATTGTTTCCTCCGATGTTGTACGTTTGGCCTACTCGGCCGCGAGATACAACAGAGAGCAGCGCGCGAGCGTGATCTTCAACATACAGCCAATCGCGGATGTTCTCACCTTTGCCGTAAACAGGAATGGGTTCACCGCGCAGGCATTTCAGAATGACAACCGGGATCAGTTTTTCAGGAAACTGATAAGGGCCATAATTGTTTGAGCAGTTGGTCACTAGAACTGGTAGTCCGTACGTGTCGTGCCAAGCTCTCGCTAGGTGGTCAGATGACGCCTTGCTGGCCGAATAAGGCGAATGAGGGTCGTAAGGCGTCTCTTCCGTAAAGTAGCCTGATTCACCCAGCGAACCGTAAACTTCGTCCGTTGACACGTGTAGAAAGCGAAAGCGAGTTTTGGCTTCGCCCTCGAGCGATTGCCAATAGTGACGTGTTGCTTGCAATAAGTTGAATGTTCCGACGACATTGGTTTGGATGAATTCACCAGGGCCGTCGATCGAACGATCGACGTGGCTTTCTGCTGCCAAATGCATAATCCAATCCGGGCGGAAGGATTGTATTGCGTCGCCGACCGCTTTAGCATCGCAAATGTCGGCGACAGCGAGTGAGTGACTAGGGTTTCCGTCTAGGTCATTTAGAGAATTCGGATTTCCGGCATAGGTGAGTTTATCAAGATTGAGGACTTGGTGGCCTTCTGCAACTAGCAGTCGCACCAAGTTTGATCCGATGAAGCCGCAACCGCCGGTTACTAAGATTCGCATGAGAGAATATCCAAGAGACGAACTTGACTAGCGAAGACCTCGGGTATTTTCCCAGTTATGGCCCCTAGTGGCAAAAATAGGTAAGGCCGCCGGGAACTGCCTTCGGCGCGTTTATCGTGGACCGCTTGCAGGTCCAAACAGCGCCTTGCCACGAGACCAATTCTGGGCAGGTGTTTCAACCATCCGCCAAAAAATGTACCCCGCTACCAGGCTCACGGCGACCGCAATTGCGGGTGCTAAATAGATGACAGGGGTGGGCAAGTTAAGCCTTGTAGATAAATTAATGATTTTACTTCCCAGAGGAATGTGCAATAGGTAAACCGAATAAGAAATCAAGCCGACCCATGTCAATGGTTGGAATGGACCGACTGATTGTAATTTACCGCTTGCGGAGATTCCTATTGCAGTCGTCAGGCCGACAACTGCCGGCAGCCAACCGGCATGCCATCCGAACGCAAATGCCAGCAGCGACTGGAAAATCAAGACTGGGACCCACGGAGCACCATGTTTTACGACTTCTAAACTTAGGCTGCCCAATCCGAAAAGCGGTAACCAGTGCAGAACATAGTAACCTGGTAAGGGGAATAGAGCATTCATAAGCCCGTGTACTAAAATGGTACCGATTCGGACTTCACGTTTTGGGTGAGCAAAAAGCGGAAGACAGGTCGTGACAACGAGGTAGTATTGGAACTCAATTCCCAGAGTCCAATATACGGGATTCAACCAGTCGTAACCCAATACTCCGTTTAGATATGCAAGGTGGGCCGCCAGCTCACCGGCATTAATTTCGGGCTTGGGGCCACGGAAACCAGGAAACAGGGAAGCGAAGTGATTAGCAGCGAGAAGCACCAATATGGAAATCAAATAGGGGGGGTGCAACCGCTTGAGTCGTTTTATGAGGAAGCCTGTTCTCGAGACTTTAGAACCTCTTTCGCTCTGAACCGTAAGCGGGACGACAAAGCCCGAAATAACGAAAAATACTTCTACTCCCAAGGAGCCGAAGGCGGAGATTTGTCGAAAAGGATCGTGTGCAGGCAGCAACGCTCCATTACCGGCTCCAAAGTGAAAAAAGCACACTGCAAGTGCCGCGGCTCCCCTTAATGGGTCTAAGATGACAACGCGATTTTTTGTGGCGTTGGTTTGACTTGCAATCGGAGTCGGAGAAGTCTCAAAGGGCATTACGCGCGATCGGGATCGTTTGGCACAGCGCGGGAGTTCTCGTTTTCACAGTCGGTAGAGCTCGAGTAGATCGTCCCGTCGGTCGTTGGTGTCGTCAGGTAGATTGCGAGATTGTTCGTGGCGAGGTGAGGTCAGTCACTAAACGACGGGCATTTTCGGTAGTGGCCTGTTGATTTAATTGAAGCCCGACGCGTAAGCGAGGGATCCAGGGCCTAGCTTACGCGTCGGTTTTCGATTCGTACCTGAGTCAGTCGAAATTGATTAAATCGACCCGCTCTTAGGATTCGCCATTTGAAACGACAACGGAGAATCTCGCAACGATAGAATATAATCCTTGTCGATTGCGAAGGTCGTGACTCCAAGTGGGGATGCGTGAAGTGCGTCTTTAGTAAGGAAATGGTTTCGGCTCAGGCTTGCTGCGTTGATCGAGAGATCGCAGAAGAATCAACAGCTGGTTTGATCACATGTACTATAAGCGATCTAAGTGGTGTCTTCAGATTATCTCAGACCTAGTCTGCATTGAGTTTTGCAGACAGCTAATAGGCCGCATTTTCGAAGGCAGCAATTTGCTCCAGAATTAAGCTAGAAGCGCTGCGACCGTTGTTCCACTCAAGATACCATTTTGCTGTTTCGCGTATTGTGGTTTTAAAATCCCATGTTGGACTCCATCCCAAGACGTGTCGAGCTTTGTCTGTTGTCAAATGGAGGAGTTGGGCTTCGTGCACAGCGTGGGGATCGGACTGGTCCATCCAGTGACCCGGCCACGTTTCCAATAGGTTCTCAACGAGTTCGCCGACTGTTCGGTTCGAATCTCCGTCAGGTCCAAAATTAAATCCAGAACAAAGGTTTTGCAATTTCTGGAAATTCTCTCCTGGCAGACATTTTGCTATTTCTATTTGAGCGGCCAGAGACAGGTAACCGCTCAATGGGTCCAGTACATGTTGCCATGGTCGTCTTGCGTGAGGGTTGCGGACAGCGATCGGATTTTTGGACTTGAGAGCGCGAATGCAATCAGGAACTATCCGATCTGACGCCCAGTCTCCTCCCCCGACGACATTTCCAGCTCTTACGCTCGCAATGGATACTTTCGAACTCGTGAAGAATGAGCGTCGGTAGGAGGCGACTGCCAATTCCGCCATCGCCTTACTGCTGCTATAAGGGTCCGCACCGCCTAATGGGTCGTCTTCGCGGTAGCCATACACCCATTCGCGATTCTCGTAGCACTTATCAGTCGTTACGATTATTGCAACGCACGAATTTGTTAGGGCGCGAAGCGATTCGAGAACATGGATCGTTCCCATGACGTTCGTGGAATAGTTTTCTACAGGCGCCTGGTACGAGTACCGTACAAGCGGTTGGGCTGCGAGATGGAAAACGAAATCCGGAGAAAATTGTGTCAGCGCAAGGTTGAGTTTTGAAAGATCCCTGATGTCATTTCGTATGTCGTCGACGTGGTTTTCTAAACCTAATTCATTAAACAAGCTTGGATTTGTGGGAGGGTCGAGCGCGTAGCCTCGGATTTGTGCGCCGAGTTTGAGTAACCATTGACACAGCCAAGCGCCCTTAAAGCCCGTATGGCCGGTAATGAACACTCGCTTCCCGCGAAAAGCACTTTGAAAGTCTATTTTCATGACAACATGCTTATGTTGCTTGCGAAGCAGTTCGGCATCCAAGTGCTAAGAACCAAATTCCTAGAGACAAGACTTTGTGTGCTCGCTTGCAAGGCGCGGCGCAGCCATAAGTCGCTTTTATTTAGAAATCGACAGCGTTGAATTGTGTGGCCGATACTTCAAGTCAAGTATTAAGGTGTTTTCGGCAAGCTCGCATGGAGTTCCGACTTCGAATCTTTCACTGCTCTCTGCTGCGTGCAAGAATTAATTTAATTCGGAGGGTTCGATATTGCCGGTTCTGTAACGTATCGTGACGTCATCGTATAGTGATCCTAGGCGTGTTTTCGAGGGGCGTGCATTGCTTCTCATTTGGGATGGGTTTGAGTTGTGAGGCGAGTTGTCACGCATGTATGCAACAGGTCTGTATTGATTTCTATCCCTGTTGTTGAGATGCAGACATAAACCGGTGGGTTCTACAAGCTCGGAAGTGTCGATTGGATTCTACTGATTGTCGCCGGAAATGCCGCGACGTCTTTTCCAGGCGGTAACGATTTGTTCGATTGTGTCCTTCAGCGATTGGGTTATATCCCAGGCTGTATAGTGGGCTCGCATCTTGCGCAAGTCGCTGTAGTAGCAGATGTGGTCGCCGATTCTGTTCTCATCGACGTAGGTGTAGACCTGAGGTCGACCGGTGAAGGATTCGGTAATCTTGAAGGCTTCGAGAATCGAGCAACTGTTGGCTTTGCCGCCACCGAGGTTATAGACTTCGGCGCAGCGCAGTGAATCGATGAAGGCGGCCATGAAGCGGGCGACGTCTTCTGAGTGAATGTTGTCTCGAACTTGCTTGCCTTTGTAGCCGAAGACTTTGTACTCTCGGCCTTCGAGATTGCACTTCACTAAGTAGCTCAAGAAGCCGTGCAGTTCGACGCCTGAGTGATTCGGACCGGTTAGACAGCCGCCTCGTAGGCAGCATGTCGGCATGTTGAAATAGCGACCGTATTCTTGCACGACGATGTCGGCTGCAACTTTCGAAGCGCCGAACAGTGAGTGCTTGGATTGGTCGATTGAAAAGTCTTCGGCAATGCCGTGCTCGTAGTTCGCGTCGTCGTAGTCCCAGCGCGTTTCGAGCTCTTTTAGCTTGATGGCGTTTGGTCGATCGCCGTAAACCTTGTTGGTCGACATGTGAACGAACGGCGATTCGGGACAGGCTTGGCGTGCGGCTTCGAGCAAGTTGAAGGTGCCGACGGCGTTGGTATCGAAGTCGTCGAACGGTATGGCTGCGGCTCGGTCGTGGCTGGGTTGAGCGGCTGTGTGGACGATCGCATCGGGCTTGACGGTCTTGACTAGTTCCAGAATGCCGGTTCGGTTGCGGATGTCGACTTCGTGGTGCACGTAGCCGGTGATCGCCGATTCCAATCGGTTTTGATTCCAGCGGGTGTCGCCTTGCGGGCCGAAGAAGACGGCTCGTTGGTTGTTATCGACACCGTGGATCTGCCAGCCTTTGGAGGCGAAGTGAATGCAGACTTCGGAACCGATGAGGCCGGAGGAGCCGGTGACTAGGATGCGTTTCATGGGAGAGGAGAAGCTAGTGGCTAGAGATGGAGCGTGCTTTCGACGGAGCGAAAGGCGACTTTGGATAGAAGCTAGTGGCTAGGGATTGGGGAGCTGCCTTTCGACGGAGCGAAAGGCGACTTTGGGGTTAGCCTTCGGGGTCGTCTAGTAGTTGCTGGAGGCGGTCGGCTAGCGAGGCTGGGTAACGGCTCGGCCAGGTGGTGTCGATCAGGCCGATGGCGATCATGTCGCGCAAGTGCGTTCGATCTTTATCGCGATACGAAGTCAGCTTCATGCGGACTAGGGCTTCGAGCTCAACGATTTCGAAGTCTTCGGCATCGGTGCGTTCTTCGATGTCGGCCGTGGGGGCGAGATCGTTCGGCTTGACGTTCTCGCCGGCGAAGACCAAATGTATGGCGTCGCGTGGGTGCGAATCAGGGGTATCGAGGAAGCAGGTCACTCCGAAGATTTCCCGGTAATGAAAACCGGCGGCTTCTAATGCGATCCGGATGGCTGGTAAGTCTGATCGACGTACCAGAATGTCGACGTCTTGCGTGTTTCTCACCGCGGCTCGGTCGACTCTCGCGACCCAGGCGGCTACTGCGTTGCCGCCGGTGACGGCGTAAGGGATTCCCGCTGTTGCTAGGGCGCGGGTGGCTCGCAGGGCTCGGGCGCGTACTGCTTCCACGGCTTCGATCATCCTGTCCCAGGAAAAGGGTTTTAGTTGCACGGGAGGGAAGAGGTTAGTGACTAGTTGCGAGTGGCTAGAGGCTAGGTTTTTTGTTGAGCGTAACGGCGGAGCCGTAAGGGTTGGGTAGTGGGCGCGTGTTGGTTGGGGCTTTGGTTTGCGGCGGCGATGGCCAGCGGTTGGGAACGCGTAGCCGGAGGCTGCGCCCCGCCGCTCAAGAGCCGTGTTCTTCGGTTGCCTTCTTTCGACGGAGCGAAAGGCAACATTGGCGAAAGGCTACACCGGGTTAATGGTGCTTTAGCGTACTCGTTCCCGTGGGTGGCAGTTATCCCGTTTTGCCCTGAGCTGGATCGTTTGTTGTGCGTTGTTTGGAGCGGTTTTGCTGGATAGAGCGGGTTACGGGTTGCTGGACTCGTGCGACTTCCGCGGTTATCAGACCCTAGGTTGCCGTTTGTGACCAGTCGCTGCAAACGATGGAAAAGTCCGCTTTGCGAGCTGATTCCTCGTTTATGGCGGATTGACGCCAGCTCGTTTGAGATCCTTTCTAATGTCTTTCAAAATCGAAAGACAGCAAGGGTTCCATAGAGATAAGAAGTGCGATGAGAAGGGATCTGGGACGTTGTACGGATGGACGTGGTTACTGCGGAGCGGCCGGTGGCTCTAGAGGTGGTGGGGGGGGAGAGAGTGGCTAGTGGCTAGAAGCCAGGGTTGTAGATCAATTATCCTAAATTGATCCTTACACCGTTCGGAGAACAAATACATTCAACGGTAGCAAGCCAGATGCGAAGTTGCTGAGGAAAGACGTCGAGGCTGGAGCCGCGTCACGAGGTTGGCGGGTGCGACACTAGGTTGGGGACTGTGTCACTAGGTTGGCGGGTGCGACATGAAGTTGGAGGGCTTGCTCGTGGGTTTGTTGATTTGATGAAAACGGTATGGTGTAGGCCGTTCTGGGAAAAGCGCGATCGATTTTGAAGAACCGGACGGCTTGCGCCGTTCCGCTGGAATGTGTGTTCCTTTCAGTGGGGCAGTTAGGCTTTGATGACTCGGGCGGTGCCGGGTTTGTTGTGGGTGGCGTTGCGAGTGTCGATGATGAGGCTCGACCAATTCATGAGTTCTTCATAGTTCACGTTCGCATGCGATGTGGATATCAACACGGCATCAAAGGAACGGATTGTCTCGCGGTCCCACGTGATGCACTTCTGCCCGGCCCAGTGCGCGTGCTCGCGACTGGGACGGATCACCGGGATATACGGATCGAAGTACTCAACCTCGCCGCCGAACGACTTGATCAGCTCCATCAACACGTAGCCTGGTGATTCGCGGTCGTCATCCACGTTGGCTTTGTATGCCAACCCGACCAGTAAGATGCGACTACCTCGCAGCGGTTTGCGCTCGTCGTTGAGCGCCGCGATTAGTTTGCCGAGCACATACTGAGGCATGGACGTGTTCACTTCGCCGGCGAGTTCGATGAACCGTGTGGCTTGGCCGTACTCGCGAGCTTTCCATGTGAGATAAAACGGATCGATCGGTATGCAGTGACCGCCGAGCCCCGGACCGGGATAGAACGGCATGTATCCGAAGGGCTTCGTCTTGGCGGCTTCGATCACTTCCCAAACATCGATACCCATGGCTTCGTAAACGACTTTGAGTTCATTCACCAGTGCGATGTTGACACTTCGGAAAATGTTTTCGAGGAGCTTGGTGGCTTCCGCGGTTCGGCAACTGCTCACTGTGACAACGCGCTCTACGGCTCGGGCATAGAGCGATCTCGCTTTCTCCAAGCAAGCCGGTGTGTAACCGCCGACGACTTTGGGAATCTTCGCGACTTTGCTGTCGGGGTTTCCCGGGTCCTCGCGTTCGGGTGAGAACGCGAGATGAAAATCGATGCCGGCCTTCAGCCCTGAACCGCTTTCCAGGACGGCTCGCAGGTCTTCGTCGGTCGTACCGGGGTAGGTTGTCGATTCGAGCACGACTAACATGCCGCGCTGGAGATGGGGAGCTATTTGTTTCCCGGTCTGCAGGATGTACGAGATGTCGGGCTCGCGATTTTTGTTCAGCGGAGTCGGGACACAGATGATGACTGCCTCGCACTCTGCGACTCGAGCAAAGTCGGTCGAGGCAGTTAAGCGGCCGGATGCGGTTTGCTCGGTGATGAGCTGCGATCCGATGTGATGGATGTACGACCGACCGGAGTTGATCGCTTCGACTTTGGCTCCATCGATGTCGAGCCCCAGGACTGTGCAGCCGTTGCGAGCGAACTGCAGACACAACGGCAGCCCGACATAGCCGAGTCCGATGATAGAAGTGGAGAACATAGAGGGAGAGATTCTAGAGGCTAGTGGCTAGAAGCTAGGAGAGATCAAAGTCGGCTTTTGCTCTTGCAAAAGCACGCAGTCACTTCGATTGAGTCTGTGTAGTTCAGGTGGTTGCAGATCAATCGCTGTAGATCAATTTTCCTAAATTGATCCTAACACCGTGTGGAGGGCAAACACCTTCACTGGTAACGCATGATGGGTTGAGTTGTTCGGCGAGGCTGGAGTGTAGGTCAATTGTCCTCAATTGACCCTGACACCGTCAGCAGTACCGACACCTGCAACGGTACAGACCGATCAACTGCGTCGCAGTTCGGCGAGGCTGGAGCCTCGCGGGCAGTGCGTGACAAGGCTGGAGCCTTGTCACGAGAAGTAGCTTATGCACTTAGCGATAGCCAGTTGGGTTGCGTTTCGGCGAAGGCGGCTATCTCTTCTAGGATTTGTTCTACGGTTGTTTCGGGTTGCCATTGCCATTGGGTGTGAGCTCGCGCGGGATCTAGCACGACCCAAGGAATATCGAAGGGACGAGATTCCGATGTGGCTTGAACCGTCTGAGCTCCGAAACGCCGGCTGCACCAGTCAGTTAGATTCTTGAGCGAGTAAGCCGACTCGATGCCGCCTGATACGTTGATCGTGCGTGGGATGCTGTTATCGGCAGTCGCGGCGAATTGTTTGGTGAGCAGCGGAATAAGGTCGCGCGGATGCAGGCAGTCGCGAACTTGATGACCGGTGCCGCTGAAGCCGATGTATTTGAGCGGCTTGCGTTCACGGAAACTGTGAATCCAATAAGCGAAGATGCCTTGCGCAGGATGACCGAATTGACCCGCTCCGGCCATCACTCCGCAACGATTGATCCAGACCGGAAAGCCGAAGGTGTAGTGGTACTCGAGAGCCAATTGCTCCGATGCGAGCTTGGTGCAACCGTACAGCGAAATCGGCGGCTCGGTGGAAAAGTCCTCAGCGATACCGCGTGACGATAGCCCTGACACGTTGATCCGCGCGGTATCGGGTTCGAACGCATCGTTGCGGACTCGCATCGCCAGGTCGGCCAGCGGCTTGATCGAATACACGCGACTGGTCGATAGCAGATTGAAGCCCGCTGAATGCCGTTTGCAATACTCGAGCAAGTTGATGGTGCCGAGCAGATTGTGTTCGACAAGTTGTCGACTGCTGGTCTTGCCGTCAACGCCTGCTAGGACGCTCGGGTTGGCCGCTGCATCGATTACCCACTTCGCAGGCGGCAGGCTGTCTACATCGCTTTGAGAACGAATGTCGCCGTGGATGACTTGGATACCGAGCTGTTCCAACGGAGCTCGGTTAGTCTCCGAGCCTTTGCGGCTGAAGTTGTCGATACCGATGATCTTGGAAGCAAGATTGTGCCGAGCGAACTCGCGGGCCAGTGTCGATCCGACAAAGCCGCAGATACCGGTGATAAGCAAAGTCATAGGAGAAGAGAGGCTAGAAGCTAGAGGCTAGGGTTGTAGATCGATTTTCCAAATCGATCCTAACACCGCTCGGAGAACAAGCACCTTCAACGGTAACAGGCGAGACGCGGGGTTGTTGAGGATAGACGGCGAGGCTGGAGCCTCGCGTGCAGTGCGTGACAAGGCCGGAGCCTTGTCACGAGATTGTAGGTCGATTGTCCTCAATCGACCCTAACTCGGAAGGAAGAGGCAACACCTTAACCGGTAATAACCAATGACGCGAGAGCGGGCATTGGATACGGCGAGGCTGGAGCCTCGGGGGCAGTGCGTGACAAGGCTGGAGCCCTGTCACGAGATTGTAGGTCGATTGTCTTCAATCGACTTACGCTGGCTTTCGGGCTTCTCGGCCGATGCTGTGTAGTTCTAGGCCGGCGGATGTGACGGCTTTGGGGTCGAGGATGTTGCGGCCGTCGAAGACGAAGGCCGGCTTTTGCATCAAGCTTCGAACTCGAGCGAGATCGGCTGACTTGAACTCGTCCCACTCGGTCAGCACAGCTACGGCGTGTGCTTGCTCGGCGGCTGCATAGCAATCGGCTGCGACGGTGACATTCTTCTCGATCAACATGCGATCCGATTCGGTGAGTCGTCCGTCGGCGTCGGTCATGATTGCCGTCAGTTCGCCTTTGATCTGCGACTCGGGGACTCGCGGATCGTAGATCGACAATCGAGCTCGTTCGCGCAGCAGATCGCGACAGACGTGGATCGCGGCCGACTCACGCGTGTCATTCGTATCCTTCTTGAACGCGAAACCCCACACGGCGATCTTCTTATCCGAGACCGTGTTGAACATCGTCTTCACGATGCGTTCCGCAAAGCGACGCTTTTGGTAGTCGTTCATCACGACCACTTGTTCCCAGTACTCTGCGACTTCGCGCAAGCCGAAGTGCTCACACAAATAGACCAGATTCAAAATGTCTTTTTGGAAGCAGGATCCGCCGAAGCCCACGGACGACTTGAGGAACTTCGGTCCGATGCGAGAGTCAGTGCCGATGGCTCGAGCCACTTCGTCGACATCCGCGCCGGTCGCTTCACAAAGCGCGGAGATCGCATTGATCGAAGAGACTCGCTGAGCCAAGAAGGCGTTGGCAGTGAGCTTCGAAAGTTCACTGCTCCACAAGTTCGTGGTGAGAATCTTTTGACGCGGAATCCAGCGACCGTAGATCGAGGCGAGAGCTTCGACAGCCGCGGACGATTCGCCTCCGATCAGTACGCGATCAGGATTCAGTAAATCGGTAACCGCAGTTCCTTCCGCTAAGAACTCGGGGTTGCTCAAGACGTCAAACGTGCCGCCGTTCCCTGAGCTTTCGAGGATGCGTTTGACTGCTTCGGCGGTTCGCACCGGGAGTGTGGATTTTTCGACGACGATCTTGTGACCGTGCGATACGCGAGCAATCTGACGGGCACACTTCTCGATGAATTCGAGGTTTGCAGCGCGACCGGCTCCGATACCGAACGTCTTGGTCGGAGTGTTGACCGCAATGAAGATCATGTCGGCGTCGGCAATGCCTTTGTCGACTTGGGTCGAGAATCGCAAGTTGCGGCCTCGCGCTTCGCGGACCACTTCATCCAGCCCCGGTTCGTAGACCGGCAAGTTGTCGGAGTTCCAAGCCGCGATGCGCGGTTCGTTCAGATCCACGACATGGACCGGAATATCCGGACACTGCTTGGCGATCATGGCCATCGTCGGCCCGCCGACGTAACCCGCACCGATACAACAGATTTTCATGGGAGGAGAGGCTAGGGGCTAGAGGCTAGAAACTAGAGGCTAGTAGCGAGTGGCTAGTAGCTAGGTAATGTCCACGGAGAAATAGTTCCACTACCTATACAGCTAAGTTCAAGATGAACTCGGAAGTGACGTTTCGCAGAGGCAATGAGCCAAGGGAATGACTATTGCATTCGCACTCTAGCGGTTTTGATGATTATCCGGCTCGACTGCGGTATCGCTTGATAAGGCTTCCAAGCATCGCGGCAATCTCCTTTGCCTCAGCGATCCACTGCAATCCCGATGCTCGATCCAGGTAGCCGATTTCGATTCCGATGTAGATCTGCGTGACGAGCTCGCCGCAAGATCCTTTCGCATATTAGAAGAACCTTGCCAAGTCGCGACCACTGTCACGCTCATAGCCCTCGGCGATGTTCGAAGGAATTGAAAGAGCAGATCGCGTTAGTTGATCTCGGAAACCAAAGTCTTTGATATGAGCTGTTTGTCTGTAGATAGAAACAGTTAAACGAGCGGCGCGTTTCCACGCATCCAAGTTCTCGAAAAGCATCGGGCGTTGCCTTTCTAAAGATGGTGTGTTCTGTGTAAGCCGCAAACGGCGACTTTCCTAGCCACTAGCTTCTAGCCGCTAGACTCTTACTTTTTAAAAGATTCGTTGTGCAATTCGCGCTGAGCCAAATCCAAGTCATGCTCGACCATGATGCGAGCCAGCTCGCGGACGTCGGTGGCGGGGACCCAGCCTAGTTTCTCTTTGGCTTTGGTCGCATCGCCGAGTAGCAGATCGACTTCGGCCGGACGGAAGTAGCGCGGGTCGACTTCGACGTACTCGTTCCAGTCGAGGTCGAGCTGTCCGAAGACCATATCGAGGAACTCACGAATCGTCCGAGTCTCACCGGTGGCGATGACGAAGTCTTCCGGTTGGTCGTGTTGCAGCATCAACCACATCGCTTCGACATAGTCTTTGGCATATCCCCAGTCGCGCTTGGCGTCGAGGTTGCCGAGGTAGAGTTTCTTTTGCAAACCGACTTTGATGCGCGTGGCGGCTCGCGTAATCTTTCGAGTAACGAACGTTTCACCGCGGCGCGGCGATTCGTGATTGAACAGAATGCCGTTGCACGCAAACATGTCATAGCTGCGGCGATAGTTGACCGTTTGGAAGAATGCGTACACCTTTGCGCATGCATATGGCGATTGCGGATTGAACGGCGTCGTTTCCTTTTGCGGAGTCTCCAGCACCATGCCGAACATCTCGGAACTGCTGGCTTGGTAGACACGAACTTGTTTGCGTTTGTTGAGCAGACGAGCCGCTTCCAGTACGTTGAGCGCGCCGACACCGTCGCTCATCAGCGTATAGACCGGCTGATCGAACGAGACTCGCACGTGGCTCTGAGCACCCAGATTGTAGATCTCGTCGGGTTCAATATCGAGCACGAGATTCGTCAGCGCTTGACCGTCGGTGAGATCACCGTAGTGCAACAGCAATTGCGGCTGCTCATGCACATCGCGATAGAGATGATCGATGCGACCGGTTGAAAAACTGCTACTGCGGCGCACGACGCCGTGGACTTGATAGCCCTTGCCCAAGAGAAGCTCTGCTAAGTAAGAACCATCTTGTCCGGTGATGCCTGTGATCAGTGCGCGCTTCATTGTCGTGTGGTAGCCGTATGAGTGAAAGGAAATGTGATTGCGATCGGAATTCGATTAGACGTCTCGAGTGGTCGACTTAAACCTCTCGCAGCGAACCTGCGGCCAGCTCGGACAAGAACGCTTCGTAGGTTTTACGAACGCCTTCTTCCAGGCTGATCGTCGGTTGCCAGCCGGTCGATTTGAGCAGCGAGATGTCGGTGAGCTTGCGCGGAGTGCCGTCCGGTTGGCTGGGATTGGTTTCGATCCGACCTGTGTATCCCACGGTTCGCGCGACCAGTTGAGCCAGCTCGAGGATACTGAGGTCCGTACCTGAGCCGACATTGACCCAGTCAGGCGGATCAGCCAAGTTCAGCAAGTGGATCAGAGCATCGGCCAAGTCATCGACGTAGAGAAACTCTCGCCGCGGACTGCCGCTTCCCCAGATCGCGACGCTCGGTGCGTTGTTCAGTTTGGCTTCGTGGAAACGACGCAGCAGTGCCGGTAGAACGTGGCTGTGCTGCGGATGATAGTTGTCGCCGGGACCATACAGATTGGTCGGCATAGCGCTGTGAAAGAGCACCCCGTATTGTTTGCGATAGTATTCGCAGAGCTTTAGCCCGGTGATCTTAGCCAGTGCATAAGCTTCATTGGTTTTTTCGAGCGGGCTGGTCAGCAGTTGATCTTCCGTGATCGGTTGCTTGGCCATGCGCGGGTAGATGCAAGTGCTGCCGAGAAATAGAAAGCGACGAACGCCTGTTTCATAAGCGGTCATCATCGTCGCCAGTTGAGCTCGGAGGTTGTCCGTCAAAAACTCAACTGGATAAGTATTATTCGCGTGAATGCCTCCGACTTTGGCTGCCGCAAAGATGACGGCCTCCGGTCGCTCCGTGCGAAACAGATCGGCCACGGCATCCGCGTCGGTTAGGTCGAGTTCGGAGCGAGAGCGCGTGATAAGTCGCACGCCGGACTCTCGAGCCAAGCGGCGCACGATGGCGGAACCGACCATTCCGCGGTGGCCTGCGATGAATATCGATGATGGAAGCATGAGAGGAGAGCGGCTGCGTAACGAAGACGGGAGAATCGGTGATTAGCTTATGATGATCGAAAAGCGGCGAATCGCCACCCTGGGGATCGTGCCCCATCGGACCGGCCTTTGGTGAGTCAGCCAAGTTGCCGCGGCCAAAACAAGTAGCCGCGTCTCTCCGAAACGCGGAATCGTCAGCGTTTTGGAGAAACGCTGCTACGAAGATGCGAGTTTTGAGACGGAGTCTAGTTTACGGCGGCTAGATCGGATCAGCTTGGCAGTCCTCGATTGCGACGGAGACACCCTGGTCCATAAAGCGGACTGCGACCAGTAAACGTGTTTCGCGATCTCGTCGGAAGACTACCCCTTCATAACCGGCAAACGGGCCGGTGCGCACGCGGACCTTCATCCCCGGCTCAAGGCGTCGTTCAGGCGATAGAGGTGCGTCCATAGCCACCAGGCTTTGGACTTGTCGGAGGTCTTCGACGAGGTCGAGCGGTTGGCCGACCGGCATCCAGCGGCTGACGCATCCGGTGCTGACGGCCGCATAGCGAGCCATCTCGTCGCCGCATAAAAAGACGTAGTTCGTGAAAAGTGGTTCGTAGCTGGTTCGAATGCGCCCGGCCGGAGAACGATATCGTCGCGGGATTACCGGTGCGTAGAAGCCGATCTGTTGATCGACCAGCATCCGCATCAGCTTCTTCTCTTGTCGAGCGAGTGTGTAGAGCGCCCACCACGGTTGCTCGGTCGCCTGAGCTGATATCAGCAGGCTTTCCGGATAGAGATCGATTTCGCGACCGAGTAGGGGCATGATGAGGCTTACATAGTTCGAATGGTTGGCTGCAGGGGGCGAGCATGCAGCAGGTTCTTTATTATCGCGTGCAAGTTCCGTCCGACTACGGTTTCAAATCCGCGGACGTCACAATATTGGCATTCCCTATTACTGCATCCGGGTTGATGCAACCGCGGCAGCGGAGGGCTATGGGCAAACCTCCCAGGTGGGTGTACTTCGTTCTCCTGGGTGGCAGTTATCCCTTTTTTGCCCGACGCTCGTGAAGGTTATGTAAGAGTTAGGTTGAGTTTAGCGAGGCGGTCTCGGTCCGAGAAGAATTTGGAGTGAAGGCAGCCTCATCAGTCGCGATTGTCTCGTAATCTGCACGGGCTGTATCGATTATGGCGAATAGGGAGAGCCGCTAGTCGTAGCTCAGTTTTCCAAACTGAGCCGATCGACGTAACTCACCGAAAGAGTCGTTGTGCATAACCGATGCGGCAAAACGCATAGCCGTGGGCCAAACTCACCGAGTCGATTGCGACAGTTAATGACGCTGCAAACTCGTGGGGATCAACTCGGAGCGTTGATTTACATTGCGTTGATCTACAGATTTGGCAACAGCGCAGATCTACGACGCTCGACTTGGAATCGACAGCGTCTCGAGCCTCGCACTGTCCGAGTCGGAGCTATGCGCGATCTCGGTAACCGAGCCTGACATGGGCAAGCTTTCCTCAGGCGCAGCGAGCAATTGCTCAATCTGCGGTTCGAGATCCTGAAGAATATCAGCCAGTTGGCTCATCGCTTCAAATACAGGTCCGGTCGGTACTGGGCCCATGATGTCGAGCCGACCGAGAACTCGTCCGCCGGTATGAATCGGCAACGAAGTCGACCAGCGCTCCAACTTGTCCGGTGTTCGGCTGCGCTGCCAAGTGGCATGAAAGCCTTCATGCAACCAAGGCACATTCAAATCGAGATGAACGCGGCTGAGTCCTTGCTTTTCAGCGAATTCGGTCAGCGTGGCCCATACGATTTCCCAACTCCGCGAGCCTTGCAGTCGCACTGCTTCTTGGCGGACGATTTGATCGGTCTTCGCTGCCGGTTCCAGCATGCTGTACGTAAAGTGCTTGATGCGACGCGCCACCAACATCATCTCTGCGAAACCGAAGGCTTTGGTTCCGATCAGCAAGAGCAGAACGCAACCGGCCGAAACGGCACCGATCCAGTCGTGACCTAAAACGGTTCCACCGATGGCACCGATCGAGGCAAACAGGCACATGCCGCCGGTGACGACCAGCAGTCCGACATCCGACAGTCCGCGTTCTTTGAGATTGTGATGCAGGTGAGCTCGATCGGTCGTGTAGATGCTGCGACCCGTGAGCTTGCGACGAACAATGGCCATCGTCGAGTCAAACAGAGGAATCACCAGGATCGCCAACGGAGCGATGAAAGCCACCGTGGCCGGGCCTTTCAATGAACAGCGAATCGCAAGCGCACCGGAGATCAATCCGACTAACAAGCTTCCCGAATCACCGAGGAAAATGCTCGCAGGTGGAAAGTTGAAAACCAGGAACCCGACCAGCGCACCGCACATTGCGAATCCGACAGCGGCTTCAGCGTGGTGCCCTCCAAGTGCGGCCATCAGTCCGAGAGATCCCGTGATGACGGCGCCGACGGTGGAGCATAGGCCGTCCGAACCATCGATCAAATTCAGAGCGTTCGTGGTTCCAAGCAACCAGATCACTGTGACGGGCATTGCCAATAGTCCCAGTGGGACATCGATCCCCATCAAATGAACGGACTGAAACTGAAAACCAGCAAAGGTGAGCATCAGAGCCAGGACGACTTGGCCCATGAGTTTCTGACGCCCTCGCAACGTCCAGATGTCGTCGGCCAGACCGAGCAAACAAATGCCGACCATGACAGCCAAGATGCCGAGGAAAGGAGTCGACTTTTCTAGTGAGAATTGTTGGCCTGTTTGAAACCAAGCAATCGCGCAACCGACGAGAGAGCTGATGAGAACCGCCACACCGCCGGCTCGAGCAATCACTCGGCCATGGAGCTTGCGACGCGGATCAGGCTTGTCGACGATACCAAAATGAATCGCCACCTTACGTGCCACGGGAGTCGCAACGACTGCTGTGAGAAAAGCACCGAGTAGTGCGGTCACGTAAGTTGGCATACACGACTCTCGCAACGGACAAACTTACCGGAAGTCGACTCTTTGCCGATGCAGTCAGAGTTCGTTGGGCGAATGACTCTGGCGATTGCACAAGCTGTGCGGCAAGTCCGAGTTTGCTTGCTCCCGGCTCAAGCGCCTAGAGTTTCGCCTGCACAAAGTACGAAGCGAATACCGCCTGAGACAGTCTAGCCAAATCTTGCAGAATTGGGCAGTTGTAACGAAAAAGACGCTGGCGACTGCCGGCCGCGGCTTTTTCGGGTGTCAAGACTGTTCTGGCAGGGGGGCTGGAGTGCTTTGTGAAGAGGGACGGACAACGTCGATCCGTCGGAAGGCCCAGTCATCGCATTAGGAAAAGGATCAAATCAAAGCGGAACGGCGCGAGCCGTCCGGTTCTTCACGATCGATAGTGCCCTACCGGATGGCTCGCGCCATACCGCTTTGATGAATTCATCAAGCCCTCAGGAATCACGTTTGGATTGCCTCACCAAATGCATAAGCGAGGGATTCGCATCCCTCGCTTATGATTTTGGTTTCATTGACTTCAACAGGCTGTTAGCGGCGACCGTTGAACATCTGCTGGATACCGAAGGTGAAGAAGGTACCGAGTCCGAAGTTCATGGCTTCTTCACATGGCTTGTACTGCAGAATCAGGGTATCGCCGGGCTGGATGATCGGTCGAGCGGCCGGATTATTGATGGCTTTGGCTAGATCGACTTCGATGGCGATCTGACCTTTGCACGGTGTGCGCCGTAGGATGTATAGACGTCCGGGTGGAATACCGGTCAAACCTTGTAGGTTCATCATGCCGCCTCCGCCGGTACCGGAACGTGAGGCGATTCCACCTCCCGCCAACGCCATAGCACCGAGTGCATCGAGATCATAGTCGCGAGGCAGTGCGAATTGTCCCGGTGGCAACAAACCACCTGTATAGAAGAACTCGTTGTCTCGAGTTTCGACGAGCACGATGTCTCCATTTTCCAGCAGGACATCCTCCGGCCGAATACTCGGAACTGCACCGACCGGCAATCGCATCGGAATGCGAAGCGCGGTCGGATCCTCAGGAAGTGGCGGTGGGCAACCGCACGGATCGGTGTGGCAAGCCACCATCTCGGCATAGCGCCGCATGAATTCGGCGCGTGCCTGTTGATCGGCTCGGCTGGCCTTCAGCACCTTCACTTCGTTACGAGCGGTCAAGCCGGGAAGACCGCCGGTCAACATGAGTGCATGAAGCACATCGTTTTGATACGCAGGTAGTTTGACTACGTTGCCACGCGCGCTTTGGTCCGGACCTTGTACGCCGCGGTTACCTACACCCTGAGATTGAACAGAAGACGTGCCTTGATCCTGGCGGATCACCACGACGTTGTATTCTCGCTCACGAATCAATGTTACTACGGGGCTGACGAATTGATTGCCGTCTTCTTTGAGAATGCGGCCATCTACGTAGGCTTTGCGGATCAAGTCGCGAGTCTGGTCAAGGGTCAACCCGCGCACCGTCAGCGGTTTGAGCAGCGGCAGCGAGATCGTGCCGTCTTCCAAGACCGTAAACGGAAATCCGGTGGAAGGTGGCAGATTGCTCTTCTCATTAGGGAAGTTTACCGGAGGCATGACGGGAATCGCATCGGGTTCCGTGAAGGGGAGAACGCGATCGACATAAATCCCCAGCACATCGCCCTTTTCGAGCGTGTACTGACGCGGAGCTTCTTGCCCGAGCAGAGAGAAGTCGATCGGGATGAGATTGTTTTTCTCTTCAGCAAAGAATTGCGGAGGCAGTCGATTCGCCGGCACTCCGTTGATCGGCTGCGTGAGCGCCGTACAACCGGTGCCGCCGAGCGTTAATCCGCAGAGCAACAACCAACCCGAAACGCGTTGCCGCACAGTTCGGTTCAGGAAATTCTCGGCGTAGTGAATCCGCTTGTTCAGTTTCATGGTCATGGCATCCCTGCTGCCGAATCGGATGGGTCTTCCGGTCGGAGACCTTCCGATGAAATCGGAGGAACGTGGCAAGTGTGTGACGAACAATCTTCAAACGGCCCGACAGCTCTCGTTAGGGAAGCTGAACGGGAAGGTCTACGGCTTGAACACCCGGATCGACTAAGACCGGAGCCGCGCCCGGTGCACCGATCGGTCCGGCTGCAGGACCTCGCTGAACGCTGTCCTGAATCGGGTAGACGGCGACTCCGCCGCGATTCGGCAATACTCCCGCGTTGACGTATTCCGTTTGCAAACCTGAGGACATTTGGATCTGTGACCAACTGCCCAGGCCTTCTTCTTCAGCCGCTTTCGCACCATGCGGATAACCCGCGAACCAAGCCGCGACGCGTTTTTGTCCGTAAGCAGACTGGTATTGCCAGCCCCAGTACTCGCGCGGCGGGAAGGCCGGAGTGCATCCGTTACCGCCATTGGCGACATCTTCATACGCCTGGCGGTAGCCTGCGCAGAAATCATTCAGGCAGGGTTCGTTGCAGTAAATGTGTTTGTGTCGATGCCAGCTTTTGGCGGAATAGGAGTGGTTGCGATAACCCGCCACTGCATCATTCCACGTGTCGTCATAGCGAAAGACATTGCCGACATTGCTAACCATGGTGCAACCGCCGGCAAGTGAAATGGTTAGGGCCGCAAACAAGGCGGTGAAGCCGATGGATCGGCGCTTCGTTCGGCCTCTTGGTGTTCTCACGGCGGAATCCGTTGAAAACAGCGACAGTGTCATGATTGCCCCCAAAGCTTGTTCTGCACCGGCACCAGGTCTCTTAACCTGCAAAGAGATCCTTGTCGAAATCGAAATCCGTTTGCAGTTAGCCATTACATCGCCTGATAAGCCTTGACGAGTTGAGCAATTTTTTCGTTTATCGGGCGCGTGAGGGTTTTGCCGGTCGTTCGGGGCGGGGGTTTCCTAGTCGACGGATGACGGCGTTCCCTCCAATGCTCGCCCCTGTTCCCTTTACAACGCGAAGCGTTCGAGGGGGGAGTTGGGTTTCTGTTGTGGCTTAAGCCGCGGACAACCTGCGACCGGTCGAGCGGGATATATGGGGTCGACTCCGCAGATTGCACAGATATTGCAAGTCCTCGTTCGCTGCTCGCTGGCGGTTAATAGCATCTGATTTATGCTACTAAAGCCCACCTTTTTGGGCTTTGTGCCTTCATGGGCGTCGTAGCGCCCGCCGATCCGCCGTCCCGAGCAGCGGGTTTTGGTCCCGATTCATCTAGCTCCACCTGTCGTTCCAACTCATAAAGCTGCGCCCGGATAATGGCGAAACTTCGACATGTCGCGTACCACGTCGTCGCCTTCTGCGCTCGAATTCTGGTGCTGGTTCTCATCAGTATTGCCCCCTGGCTGGTTGGCGGAGCGTCTTGGCAGCACCAGTACTCGCTTGTTCAAGCCGCCTGGTGTCTGACAGCGCTGACCTGGGGCGCCGTGCTCCTTTCACCGGGGCGGGCAGTCCCGATCCACTCGATTCTTTGGGGCTTTGTCGTCCTGATCCTGATGGGAGTCGCGCAGGTTGTTTCCTTGCCCGATACTTTGGCGAAGCGCCTATCGGGCTCGGCCCCGTTCATTCAGCAATTGCAAGCTTCCGAACCGGGACGTCAGTCTACCGTTGCCTCCGATGCTCAAGCAGCTAGTTCAGAGCCAGGCGATTCTGGCGCAGTGCAGTTGGCTTTTGAAGCGAGGACGATCAGCGTCGATCCGATTCAAACTCGAGGCACGTTAGCGGTTTTTTGTGCGGCCGTGATCGTAATCTGGGCCGGTTCCGTTTTGTTTGCAGATCGGAACTGGGCGATTGTCCTGCTCGTCACTCTGGCCGTCGGTGGAACGGCCAATGCGTTCTTGGGATTGATGCAAGCCGTCTCTTGGAATCACTGGACCTTGTTGCCGATGAAAGGCCGAGCGTACTTTGCAACCTTCGTCTCGAGAAACTCGGCACCCCAATACTACGCGATCGCGACTGGGGCGGCCTTAGCATTGCTTGGGTTCAGTTATCGCCGCCGTAGGAGGATGCGCCGCAAGGAGTTTCGTATGCGTTATCCCTCAGCATCGCTTGTGGAGCGTATTCGCAACCGCATGGAAGAAGTCTTTGTGGACTTGGACATATTGGCACTCTGCAGTTTTGCATGTGCGGCCTTTTGCGTCCTTGCGACGGCTGCGACGGCAAGTCGGGGCGGCGCACTGGCTAACGTCGGTGCCGGAGTTTTGACGCTCATCGTGACGCTCGGAACTCGCGGTCACATCATGAGGGCCTGGGTCAGTTCCGTCGCACTTGCGGTCTTCGTCATCGGTGCGATGGTCGGACTCGGCTTGGATACACCGTTGATGGAGCGAATGGATGATCTGAATGAAGTGGCTTATGTCGGAGATGACGGCCGAACGGTCGTGTGGACATACGCTCTAAATTCCCTTTCGAGATACGGAGCTTTCGGTGCCGGGCTCGGCACGTTTCATTTCGCAATTCTTCCGTTCCATACCCACGGTCTCAACGTTTGGTTTTATCACGCAGAGAGCATCCCAGTTGAGATATTGACCGAGATGGGTTTCGTAGGATTGGTGATCGCAGCATGGATCGTGTATCGGCTGGTCAGCCTGATTCGCAAGCACATCGTTTTGGATGGCGAGAAACTGGTCTTAACGGCAGTCGTGTTCGCTGTGTCGGCGATCGGTTTTCAATCCACCGTAGACTTCAGTCTCATACTTCCCGGCATCTTTTTACCTCTGGCCGCTCTGGTCGGTAGCTTCTGCGCTCGAGCGACCTTGCATGAGCAAGCCGCATCCGAGGACGGCAAGCGTAGGAAGGGCAAAGATCGGGATCTGGAAAGTCATTGGAATGATCGAACCGTTCATCGTTGGAATGCGAAACGAGTCGTCGAGCATGCCTTGTTTGGTTCTCTACTGTTCGGCTTGTCTTTCATTTGCGCACCGGACCTGCGCGGTTATGCAGAGGCAGAGCAGATTGAGGAGCAGTTGAATCTCGCGCTGGCGGATGTAAAGACCGCCGATGAGTATCCGGATGAGCGTGTTGTTAAACGCCTGTTGAATGATGCTCAGCAAGCTGTCGGTCAGCATCCGACGAATCCCGAATTGAAGTTGCTATTGGGTAAAGTGATCCGAACAGCATGGCGGTCTCACGTGCTCCGCACATGGGATTGGCCTAAAGAGTTGACCGTCGCCCAGCGAATGACTTGGAGCGATCCGATACTCTTGAGCGCTGCGCTGCGCGGTGAGGTTGAGGATCCGGCGGGTTCTGTATTACGAGCGGAATTGGCTAAGGATGCAGAGGGGGCCGAACTGGCAGGGCAATCCGCAGACGCATTCCGAGCCGCATGGTCGCTCTCGCCGTTCGATTGGCGTGCCGCTTGGGGCACAGCGACATCGGATTGCGGAGAGCTCGCATCACAAGCGAGAACGGAAACGCGGTTGGGAGTCAGTTTGCTTTCCGGAAACAACGCCAAGTTAATCTTGGATGTCGGGTTGTCGGCGCTCAGTCACGGCGACATCGAAGAGGGTAAGGACCTTGTATTGAGAGCCATCGAAATCGAACCGCGCAGACTCTTCGATGCGCTGCCGATGGTAGCGGAAAAACTCCCGGCGGAAGATGTGATCGAACTGTTGCCGAAAGACCCGAAGGTACAAGCGACTGTTGCTCAGAGCTTGAGTCGTCTGAAAAGTTGGGATGGCTATCGCGATTCCCTGCTCGCTAGGATATCGGAGCGATATGCATCCGTGGGAGTTGCTTCGCTCGAAGAGTGGGGCGCGTTGGCGTGGGTGGCTTCCGAACTCAAGGACAGTGAGCAGGAAATTGCGTTTTTGCGCCGAGCGGTGGCCATGTCGCCCCTTAGACCCGAGATTAGGTTTAGCCTGGCAACCAAGCTTCTAGAAGCGGGTCGTGTAAAAGAAGCGGTGGAAGAGCTCGAGCGCTGCAAGGCTCAGGATCCTTCGAATCGCGCGTACCGCGATGCCCTGGACAAATCGTCCGAAGTTCTAGACCGATAAGCGAGTTGCGATAGAATCGAAGGATACCTTCGGCAGCTGTGAATCGCTGATGTTGGGGGAAGAGTCACTGGCGCATGGAGGTGCGCGCGTGCGGGATGGTCGGGTTCTGCGGGCTCGGCGTGAAGAAGGCGTTATTTGCCATCACCAAAATGCTTTGAGTCGCACGCGAGGAAAGTATAGTCAAGCGTATGCTACCGGACTAAACCCGGAATTGCATCGCAACCCGACCTGCTTTTGGGGAGGTCGGGCAACCAACCATGCGGGAAATACAAATGGAAATGCACAACGGACAGTCGGCAGGACCCGGACCTAAAACGCAGCCCATGCCGATCGCCAATGCAGCAGATGCACAGGGCTTTGACATCGTTCGCGTTTTATGGCGATGGAAGTTTCTGCCGATCGTCGGGACCGTGATAGGCATGGCGCTTGGGTATTTGCACTTTACTCGCCAGCCTCCCGAGTACATTGCAAGCGCGACCGTGCAAGTAGTTTCGCCGATCCCTCCATCATCGCGCATGCAGCCTTACAATCCCGACGAAGTTGTTAGCGTATCTCGTTCGGATGAGTCAATTGTGATAAGCAGCGAGCGGGTACTTCGCAAAGCAGCCGAAAAAGGTGGCTTGGGTCAATATGCTCGTTTGAAAGGTATGACTCCCGAGCAAATCGTTTCCTGGATTCGAGGGAGTCGGTTGTCCGTTCAGCCTGGGGCAAAAGACGTTAACACGACGCTCATCAACATAAGTTTTGTTTGCGACGACGCGGCACTCTCGGCAGCAGTGGTCAATGCGATAGTTGATGGTTATGGCGATTACTTAACGGAGGAGTATCGCAACGTCGGAAATGAAGTTTATGACTTAGTGACTAAAGCGCAATCGAATCTTGAAAACTCGTATCAAGATCTTCGTGATCGAAATCTAGAATTCCGTAAGCGAGCGCCATTGATTTGGACCGGAGATGGAACGGAAGATCCATACGCGAAGAATCTGCAGAACTTGAATTCACGCATTGTTGAGAACTCGGTACAGCGAACATTGATCGCGTCAAAGCTCCAGCATGCGAAAGAAGCGCTCGCAGCGATGCGGGATCCCGAGGCGATCCTGCTTTGGCTTTCTAACACTGAGCATGTTCGACAGCCTCCGCCCGGAGCGGGAGATTTCGAAAAAGCAATGTCGCAAGTTGCATCAGATTCGGTGCGTTTGGAAAAAAATGAGCTGTTTCGACTCAGGATGGAAGAAAAGAGATACTTGAATTCGGTTGGCGAAAGTCATCCGCGTCTCGCCTCAATTCGCCAGCAAATCCAGTTGTTGGAGGAGGAAATTGGCAAGATGAGAGAGTCGGAAAAGCTTGCTCAGATCCAAATTGAGGAGGAACTGAAAAAACGAAGAGATATTGAGGCGTCGGAGCCTGAATTCCAGCCAATGACCGCTGAGGATCGGCTTAGATTACGCTTGGAGTCAATGGTGGAGAATCTTGCAGCGCTGGAGATCGAGGAAGTCGGGCTGCAAAAACTAGCAGACGAGAACGAGCAGAAATCTAAAGAGCTGTCCAAGTTTATTCAGGATAATAAGCTTTATCAGGCTGAACTTGCTTCAGTGCAAGGTCTTCTTGAAATGTACCGAGCAAAACTCAATCAGATCGAATTGCTCCCGACCGCTTCCGCGCAGCGCACGCTGAAAGAATTGAACCTGCCTACGAACGGTGGTTTCTACGGTCCGAAACTGTCACCCTATTTGTTGGGCGGCGGTGCGATCGGTTTCTTGATCATGGCCGGTTTGGCTGTGCTGTTGGATCTGGCGGACAAGAGCTTCCGTACGCCGGAAGACATTGCGGCTGAAATTGGTGCGCCGGTGTTGGGTCATATCCCTGTGATGGAAATGGACAAGCTGATCAAGAAGCCGAACCAAGTGGCCGACGGATCTCTGTGTACCATTCACCACAGTCGTGGTCGTGTCAGCGAAGCATATCGCGGTGTACGTACGGGTCTATTCTTCAGTAATCGCACCGGCGACTTAAAGGTGATCCAAGTCACCAGCCCGGTGCCCGGTGACGGTAAGTCGACGTTGTCGTCGAACTTGGCTGTGACCATGGCTCAATCGGGTCGTCGCGTGTTGCTCATCGACGCCGACTTCCGTCGTCCGCGTATCGCCAAGCTGTTCGGTATCGACTCCGATATCGGTATGGCTACGGTGGTAGCGGGTGCCGCAGAGCTGGATGAAGCGATCCATGCGAGCTCGGTTGCCAACCTGTCCGTCATGCCCGGTGGAAAGCGTCCAAGTAATCCGGCCGAGCTGCTCAGCAGCCCGCGCTTCGCTCAATTGCTCGAACTGCTTCGCGAGAAGTTCGACATGATTATCGTCGATACTCCGCCGTTGCTGGCAGTGAGCGACCCGAGCGCCGTGGCGGCCGTTGTCGACGGTGTGGTGTTGACCATGCGTCTACGCCGTAACGTCAAGCCGCTGGTGACTCGAGCTTCGAAAATCCTGGAGGCGGTGGATGCCAACGTTTTGGGTATCGTCGTGAACGGTGTCTCGGCTGATGCAGGATACGGTGGATACAGCTACGGATACCGCGACTACCGATACGCGTACAACTATCGATACGGATACGGTTACAAGAACTACGGCAAGAACTACGGCGGCTACGGCTACGGAGCCAAGCAGTACCTCGAAGAGCCGCATGATATTGATACCGATCACGTGCTGACCGATCCCCAGACGAGACAGTCGACTGGGCGAGGCGATCAAGCCGACATATAATCGGACATAGGTCCGAACAGGAAATTTGTTGAGACATAGGGCGAGCGTCGCGATCGGCGAAGTGCAGATTGCGATGCAAAGCCTGTGATTCAAACGGACAGCCGCACGGTAAGTGCGGCTGTCGGCCTTTCATAGACGAGTGGACAGCGCCTGGTCGGAGCAGATCGGCGAGCGCTCAAAACCGATGTGAAAGACTCGTAAAGACCGTTTGAAAACTTCGGGGGCGAATTGGATTCGACCGGGTAGTTAGAAGTGAGGGTGGCGTGTCGTGGTTGGTCAGTTGGCCACGTAAAAAGCTGACTATAAATTATCTGCCGAGGATAACCTCGCACTGGCTGCCTAACACAGGCAACCCTGACTGAGGGAGCTCGCTGGAGGCGCCCGACTGTCAGCTGCAATTCCAGATCGCGTCGAACCGCGCCGGGCACGTTCGACGCTAAATAAATGCTCCCGGCTGGCCGATCACGAAGCTTTGTCGATGAGCGTCGGGGCCGGCGACACTTAAACAATCGACTACACACGTAGAGGCTCTCATGGAGATATCGCGGGACGCGGGTTCGATTCCCGCCGCCTCCATCTCAAAAGGCCGCCGGCTTGATTGTCGGCGGCCTTTTTCTTTTTCGTTCCGTTTGGCGGCGTGAGATTCGGTCTGATCGATCCGCGCGGAAAGCTCTTTGGAGAGCTCTTTTTGAAAAAATCGCTCGCTCGGTCCTAAGAAACTCCGGGGCTGTTTGTCTAGTCTGTCACATGGACAACAACTGGCGTCGGTTGTGAGGACTTGCACCGTGAGATCATGTTAAACGAACAGGCGAGCGAAAACGACGGCGATGCGTCGGGCGCGGACGGGTTGACTCTGCGAGCTTTATTCGAAGCTGAAGAGTCCGGCTTGCTGCGGTTTGCGTTTTCGTTGACCGGCCGTCGCGCTGTCGCTGAAGAGATTGTGCAGGAAATCTTCCTGCAACTGCATGCCAACTGGTCCAAGGTCACCGAACGTCGCAGTTGGCTTTACCGCAGCGTTCGCAATCGTGCTTTTAACCACTTGCGTAAAAGCCGACGTGAAGCGATCGGCGATGAGGGCGCACAGGCGAACGAACCTGACTCGAGGGAAGAGTCGCCCGATGAGCTGATCGCACGTATGGAAGAAGTGGCCGAGCTGCGGCAGCTCGTGAATCGACTGCCCGAAAAAGATCAACGACTCATTCAACTCAAATACTTTGAAGACCTCAAGTATCGAGACATCAGTCAGCGCACGGGGCTGACGGTCAGCAATGTCGGTTACCGACTGCATCAAGTCTTGCGCAAGTTGGCGGCGTCCATGTTGTCGATGGAAATTGAAGACTAATCATGAACGAAGATTTTCGCAGCCATCATTCGATCGATCCCGAACTGCAAGTTCGGTTGTTAAACCTAGTCCTCGGCGAAACATCCGACTTCGAGCGCGATCAGTTGCAGGCCTTGATGGAACAGCGCGCCGACTTGGCTGCTTACCATCAGCACTTGCAACATATGCACGGTTTACTTTGCGATCTCGGTCGCGGTGAATGGTCTGCCGGTGCAAGCGAAGTCGTAGCTGATGACGATATGGAACATGAATCCTGGCGCCTATCCGGACCGGCTCGCGAAAAACTATTGGCTGTGTTGGAGACGCAGCCGGGTGTCGCTCAGCCTTCCTCTGCAAAAGTGGTTCGATGGTCGGAACGATTACGACCTTATGTAACCAAACGCCGGTTTGTCGAAATTGCGACGGTCGGATGCTGTGCAGCGCTGTTGCTCGGGCTCATGTTGCCTTCCGTTCAGATGGCGAGAGTTGCTGCTCGGAGAATGAAACTGGCCGATAACGCCGAAAAGTCTCTGGGGGAAGCGACAAAGGATATGCGAGTCGACTATTTCGAGTCGGCAGCTCCTTCTATAGCGCCCTCTTCGATGTCCTCTTCGATGTCCTTCTCGGCACAAGGTCAATCGCTTCCCACTCCGTATTATCTGAACGATGACATTCAGTATTTTCCTGCGCCGGGTAGTACGGCCAACGGGAATGTCAGTCACGGGGATACGACCGCCAATTCTCGCGACTCGCATTGGGCAATTCCCGCTTTGCCTCCTATCGCGGCTAGCGAACCGCCGCCGGCACCGGCGGGCAGCAAAGGGTACGCCACGCCAAGGTATCGGGCGGATGCATCAGCCGGTGAGGGGGTCGACAAGTCGAGTTTGGCACGAGAACCTTCCAGCGCGGGCCGACGCATGTCCCGAGCCGGCGCCGCGGGCGCTCCCGCGCCGACCAATGGAGCTCTGAACAGCGAACCGCTCGAGCTGTACGGACGCAATATGGACAGCAACGGTCGTTCTGATGCAAAGCTCTATGCGCTTGGTGACGGTGAGCAAGCAGAGCTCGGCTTGAAGCGAATGGATTCGAACGCAATGGGGTCAAGCGTACCGGGCGATCGCCTGGCGCTCGGAGTGGATCGGTTCGACGATGGGTTGTCAAAACTCAAGCAAGAGAGCGAGGAGTTAGAACGTAAAGCGTTGAGTACGGACGCTGATTTCAAATCCGGAGAGGTTGCTTCGAGCGTAACGGCGCCGCAATCGCAAGTGAACAAACAAGAAGACGCATTGGCGCAAATTGATGTGACGAGAGGCTCCACGCACAATTCTCGATTTAAGCAGGGGAGTTCCGCAGGCAACGTAAAAGGTAAAGAGTCGTTCTTCGACCAAGATTCTGACGCTGTGAAAGAGTCTAAATGGTTCGACTCACAATCCCACGTCCAAAATGAACTCTCGCAGCTTGCTGCAGGAAAGCCCGGGGCACCGAGCGATGAGAGCAAGTCGTCAGGTCAAGAGCCGATGGGCGGAGTCAAAGTCCTCTCAGATAACATTGAACGAAATTTTCAACAGGCACAGACAGGACCTGTATCACCGCAAGCTGCAAACGGATCTCTGGACACGATAGCTGCCCAGCCCTCGAGTAAGCCGGAGAGCATCGCCTCGGCATATGACGTCGAAGAAGACTTCGTAGGGAGTAAGAGCAAGTCCGTCGACGGTAAGGACAATCGATCATCGGTTTCCGAATTTGCGGCGGGTGATTTTGCGGTGGGTGAGGTTGCTGATACATTCGCACGCAACCGGATCGAATTCCGGGGGAAGGTACCAGAAGAAGAACTCGTTGAACTGGGCAAAAAACTTGCTCCAGCCAAGCGCTCGATCCAGGTGCCCGCTCCATCCCTCTCCGAATTGTCCGCGGTCAAAGAACCCTTCTCGACTTTTTCATTGCATGTCAGCGATGTCTCCTTCAAGCTGGCTCAAGCCGCACTGAATCAAGGTCAGATGCCTGAAGCGGACAAGATTCGCATCGAAGAGTTTGTCAACGCACTCGACTACAGAGATCCGCTGCCCAACGATGAAGAGAAGGTGGCATGCCGGATTGAACAAGCGATTCATCCGTTCCTGATGCAACGGAACTTGCTGCGCATCTCTCTGCGAACAGCAGCGATCGGTCGCGCGGCCGGAACGCCGCTTCGGCTGACGATCTTGCTGGATAACTCCGGTTCGATGGAGCGTCCGGATCGTCGCGCGGCAGTGCTGCGAGCCTTTCAAACGTTGCTCGCTCAGTTGAACGGCGCGGATCAGGTTACGTTGATCAGCTTTGCCGGGTCGCCTCGTCTGTTGGCGGATCGAGTCGCAGGAGATCAACGTGAGACGCTGACGGGCTTAATTGAGAAGTTGCCGAGCGAAGGGGGAACGAATATCGAGTCTGCCCTGAAGCTGGCTCGCGAGAAGGCTCTCGAACAGCGCACGGATAATGCTCAGAACCGAATCGTGTTGATCACCGACGGTGCGGTCAATCTCGGTGACGCGGATCCTAAGAGCTTGTCGAAGTTGGTGACTCAACTGCGCGACAGCGGTATCGCATTCGATGCCGCCGGAGTGTGCGCTCAAGGTCTCAACGACGAAGTGCTTGAGTCGCTGACTCGGCAAGGTGACGGTCGCTATTACTTGCTCGAATCAGCCGAATCGGTCGACGAAGCTTTTGCTGCGCAGATCGCAGGCGCTCTGCGCCCTTCTGCTTTGAATGTCAAAGTACAAGTCGAGTTCAATCCGCAACGAGTAGGACACTACAAGCTGCTCGGCTTTGAAAAGCATCGGCTCAATCAAGAAGACTTTCGTAACGACCGAGTCGATGCGGCTGAGCTGGCTGCAGAGGAAGCGGGCGTTGCGGTTTATCAGTTCGAGAGCTTACCGACCACCGGCGGTGCCGCACCGATCGGTGACATCGGCAGCGTGTCGGTACGTTTCCGCGATGCAGCCACCGGACGAATGGTGGAACGTCGCTGGCCGATTGCAATGGAGCCCGGCCTTTGCCGGTTGGATCAATCGACTCCGACGATGCAAATGGCTGCTGTAGCCGGCCTGTTCGCTGAGAAACTGGCGGGCGGTGCTCCGGCCGATACGGTCGACCTCAACGAATTGGCTCGGATCTTTTCAGCCGTGCCGGGCAGCTACGCAGAACAACCTCGCGTTCAGCAACTGAAGACCATGATCGAGCAAACTCGCTCGCTGAAGTAATACGCAGTTCAAATTACGAACGACGTTTCTGGACTCTCTCCGACATCATTGAAGCCATCATGAAAACGTACTTAATCGCTTGGCTATTTGCCTTGGTGTGCTCGAACTGCTTGGCGCAAGCTCCCGAGTCTCCAACGCCGGAAACACAAACGGCGCCGGCACAGACGGGAGAGAATCCCCCTGCACCTGCTCAGGCGTCTGCATCTGTCTCGGCGCCGGTCGTTGCGCCTTTAGTGACTCAGCCGCCGGCACCGGAGACCGAGAGTTCTGAAGTGCAAGCGATCATCGTCAAACCTGGGCCGACCAAGCCGCCTGCGTTTCTATATGCAGCTTCGGCGCAGTCGCAAATGCAAGTCAGTACCGGCTCGATCGAACAGACGATTCAAGTCCAAGTGCGCGTCGTGCAGGGACAACCCGGCACGGTCTCGATCGGACTGGCAGGCACCGGTGACGTGATCGATGTGCAGGGAGAAGCCATCGCTTCGTGGTCGGTGCGAAAGACACAGGCCGAGCGGTTTATCGATCTGCAGTTTCCTCCTGAGATCGTTGCCGCTGCCATGGAGAAACCGATCACGATTCGTTTACGATCGAGTCATGGCGCGTTGCCTACGACGGTTGAGCCCGCTTATTTGACACCCGGCAAAGCGCTCGGTTTCGATTCGCAAATCGACATTCATTACCTTCAAGGTGTGTCAGGCAAGATCGTCGAGGCCGAAGGGTTTGCTCCGTTGGTATCGAAAGACCGTACGGACCGTTTGCAGACTGCGAAAGGTGGACGACTGGCTCTGCGGCTCGATCGTCAAAGCACTGTCGCTCCGATGGTGGAGTTGCTGGATACATCTCTCGAAGGAACTCTGCACGCATCAGGTAAGTCGATCGATTTTCAACTGCGCGGTACAGCCGCAGTGCGTGAAGCGGGCGCGCGCATACAAGTCCTCGGCGGTAATGTTGCCATCAGTGAGCTGCCGCAAAGCGATGATTTTCACTTGGAGCTGAAGTCGACTGAAGGAGGTCCACGTTTCGATTTGGTCTTCTTGAAGCCCGGCCGATTTCCATTGTCCATTCACTTTTCAGCCGGATTGAAGTCGACGGCGGACAATCGACAGAGTTTGATTTCTATGTCGCATCCGGAGCCGTGGTTCCAATGCGACTCAACGGATTGGAAGCGGATCTCGAATTCGAGCGAGGTCAACAAGCGGTCGTGCCGATGTTGGTCGATAAGACTTGGCAAGGCTTTTTGCCTGCGTCGGGCAACGTACACATGCTGTGGCAGAGTTCGCGTAACAACACTGCGGAGAGCAAACCGTTCTTCACCACCAGCGCCGTAGTCGAAACATCGGTAGGGCCCGGATTGCTGCGGCAGGAGCATCGCATCGACTATCAGATGTTGCAGGGGCAGATCCGAACATTGAACATAGCGATGATCGGACCCGGAGAGCTGATCAGTGTCGAAGGGGAGCACATCGTTACATGGAAGGTCGTCGGGGAAGGGGATAAGCGGCAACTTGAGATCGCCCTGAACCAACCGTTGACCGGCAAGTACCAAGTTCGCATTCGGACGCAAACGGCGCTCGGTGAGTTTCCGGCTAAAGTCGAAGTGCTCAGCCTTCAACCGCAAGGCGCGATTCGGAGTTCGGGACACTTGCGCATCTCGAATGCGGGCTCAGTAAGTTTCGAACCGACCGGGCTGCGAGGGCTGACGCAACTATCGATCGATCAGTTTCCGGGGGAAGCGATTCAAGCTCGGCAGGTGATGGTGTATCGATTTCCATCAGCCGAATACGCCGCCACGATTGCTGCGGACCGAGTGCAACCGGAAGTCAATGTCTCGCAGCTTGTGCTCTATCAACTCACTGAAACAGACCGAGTCATCTTGGCTGACGTAGAGCTGGACATTCGCGAAGCGCCTGTTCGCGAATGGAGCATGCGCGTGCCGGACGATTATTCCATTGTCACTGTTACCGGTGCCGCCGTCGCCGATTATCAAGCGTCGGCAGAATCGAACGCGGGGCAACGCAACTTGAAGGTGCTGTTCGGACAAGACGTCCAAGGGCGACAGTTGATCAGTCTGCGACTGGAAAAGAACCAAGCGGCTCAATCCGGTTCATGGCAACTGCCGCGATTGGAGTTTCCCGATGCAGAATCGGTTCGCGGCGATGTCGGTGTGACTGTGGCTGCAGGTTTTCGCGCCACGGTCGAATCCACCGAACTGCTCGTCGAAAAGCCTCTGTCGTATTTTCCGAAGCCGATCGCCGATCTTCAACAAGCGTTTCGAATTCGCGAACCGGGTTGGTCGGCAGTGCTCAAGATCGAGCAACTAGATCGCAGCATCCAAACGGACATGTTCCATCTGTATTCGCTCAGCCAGGGAGTTGTATACGGAAGTTCACTTATCAACTATTCGATCACCGGAGCGCCGGTGGCTGAATTGAAAGTGTCGGTCCCCGAGCAACTTGCCAATCTCACTGTCGATGGTCGCGATATACGAACATGGCGACGTGACGGTGAAACACTGATCGTTTCGCTGCAGCGACCGATCTTGGGTTCCTACACATTGCTGCTGACGTTTGAAGAGAAGCCGAACGCGAGCGATGGATCGTTCCAAGCGGGGCTTGTGGCTCCGATCGATGTTCAAGAAGATCGCGGTTACATCGAAGTCGTCAGTCCCGTGCAAGTCGAGATGCGATCGCAGTTGGTCTCCAATCAACTTCTGGTTCTCGATCCGCTCGAGCTTCCTGCAGAGCTGCGCCTGTTAAGCACGGCTCCTGCTCTGGGGACTTGGCAATATACACAGCGACCTTTCGAGTTGCGTTTGGCGGTGAAGTGGTTCGACCCTGGCACAACCACGGCTCAAATCGTCGAGTTCGCAGAAGCGAACAGTCGCGTATCGCCCGATGGAGAATTGGTTACCGATTTGCTTTACTACGTCAAATCGCGAGGACAGCGAACGTTGAAAGTGCGATTGCCTGCCGAGCCTGTGAAGCTGTGGGCTGCATCGGTGAACGGGCGGCCAGTGACGGCTCGACAAGCCGGCGATGATACGTTGATTCCGTTGCCGGGCGAAGCTGATCCGAATACGTCGATCGAAGTTTCCTTGCGGCTCGGCAAGCCTGCTTCCGACGCCGGCAGTGCGGCGCTTGAGTTGCCGACGGTGTTCGCGCCGGTTCTCAAAACGCAATGGAATATCAATGGTGATGAGAATCATGTGCTGATACCGAACGGAGGAAATGTCGAGCCGACGGTCCCAGTGCGTTATCCGAACGGGTTGGATCAGTTGCTTCAATCAGACTTATGTTCCTTATCGCGCTGGTGGTTCTGGTCTTGGTCGCGGTATTGATCGAGTGGAGGCCGCTGAAAATCATGGTCAACTTCTTGGCTCTATTCACCGCATTCATCGGCGGTATCGAATCGTTGACTCATCTGACGTTTCGTCAACCGCTGCGTGTCGACTTGCCTGTTCTGTCGGCCGGTGAGACGGCGACGATGGAAGTTGCAAACATCCCGACGTGGCAAGCTCTATTCTGGTGGCCTGGTGTCGTGATGGCTGTCGTCGGTGCTTCGGTGCTGGTCGTCGCGATCCGTAATGCCAATCGCTGGTTGTCGTTAGTTGCCTTCGGCGCGATGGTTGTCGGTGTGTTGCTTCAAACCAACGGTGCGATTTTGTTTTGGGTGCTGTGTGCCGCGGCCATCGCGGCTTTCAATTGTGGCCGTTATTGATGAGCGCGTTTGAAGGATCTGTGGAGCAAAAGCACCATCGGACAATAATGACGTAGCTCCGAGCAGCGAAGGAACTCCACCGGGACAGGTTTGGTGACCTCGTTGTTGTTGGCAGCGTTGATACTCAGTGGTTCAGCGCGATCGTCTCAAGCGGACGACAAGCCGCCTCGCGATGGCTCCGTCGTGCAGAATACGACCATCGAAGTGACGGAGGCCGCAGGAATTCAGGCGGCCGATTCGCTGATTCAAAAATGGGATTTGTCCATTCGCAAATCCAGATTGACAGCGAACGCGGAATGCAAAGTGACCGGATTGCCGGGAGATCGCTTCCTCATTTTGCAGGCACCAGGTGTACTGACGAAGTTCGATGGACCTGGTCTGCGGCTCAACAAAGCCAAGCTGCCCGGCGACGTTGTTGGCTACATCGTCACGATTATCGACGAAGAAGCGAGCGGTGATGCAAAGGCTGAAGATAAGACGAACGGCGGGATCGCCCAGCTGCGTGCTCGGCAATATTCGGCAGCCTTTGAGTATCAATTCGAATCGATCGACTCGTCAGCCGGCATTCCAGTGCTGACAGGTCGCGCCGCGCTTCAGCGAGTGGAACTCACATACGATGAACCGGATCGTGAAGTGTTGTGCGAGGCTGCGACTCAGATCGAAATCGCCGCGCCGGCCGCCAAAGACTCGGCAAAGGCGACGATTCTATTGGGGCCTGGACCGGGTAGCATCGCCCTGCGACCGCGCAGTCGCGATATGACGACGGAGGCAACTCAGTTGTTCGTGGAAGGAGCCGGCGTGTATATCCCGGGTCCGGGCGTTGTGAACGGAAAGTACCGCCTGAGCATTCGAGCTTCGCAAGGACGTGTTCGCACATTGAACGTCATCATTCCTGTCGGCGATACGGTGAGTTCCGTCGAAGGGCCGGTGAGCAATTGGCAGTTCGATGCTGATAAGAATCGAATGTTGGTGAACATCAAGCCCGATGCGCCGAGCGAGTTTGCATTGATCATCGATACACAGCGCAGCCTGGATGCTCTACCGACACGAGTTCAATTGACTCCGGTGCGCGTCGAAGGTGTCGACGGTGAGGTCGGGTTGTTGGCTTTGGCTTTCGGTACGGAAGCTCAACCGGATGCGACCGACGTGGAAGGCATGTCGCAAGTCAGCATCGACGACTTTGATCGTAGCTTGGTCGGTAACTTGCCGGTGACTTTGCATCGCGTCTATCGATACGGCAAAGAACCGGGCAGTGTAACGCTGCAGGTTTCGCCTGTGGCCCCGGAGGTGCGAGTCCAAAACAAGTTAGTTGTTTCGCTGGGTGATGAGCGCATCGTCGTCGGCATCACAATGGTGGCAGAGATCACACGTACCGGACTGTTCCAGTTGAGCTTTCCGCTGCCGACCGGATTGGAAGTCGAATCGATTTCGGGAGAGGCTTTGCATCATTGGTCGGAACTGACTGATGAAGCAGGCAAGCGCCAAATCGTTTTGCATCTGAAGAGCAAAACCGTCGGCCCGCAGAAGTTTTCGATAACGCTGGCCGGTGCTGCGCCCGCCGATCCGCAGACATGGGATCTGCCTCGATTTGAAATGAACGAAGCTACACGTCAGTCGGGCGAGTTGGTGGTACAACCGATGACCGGACTTCGTCTGCGAGCCGCAACGCGTCAGAACGTGACTGAAGTGGACCCTCGCGCACTTGGTGCCGAAGGGCAGGGAGCATTGGCTTTTCGACTGTTGCAGCGCGAATGGAATTTGCAATTGGCGGTCGAGCGCTTGGAGCCTTGGGTGACGGGGCAAGTGTTGCACGAGGTCACGCTGCGCGAAGGACAAACGCGATCGTTGATCTTGGCGGACTTCAACGTGCAGAGCGGCGATACGCGATCTGCAAGTGAAGTTGCCGATCACGGTGCCGGAAAGTTGAATACGGTGCGCGCGACAGGGGAAGTCGTCGGCGACTTTGTTCGCTCCGCCGATGAACCCGGTGTATGGGAATTACGATTAAAGCGACGAGTGATCGGGCCTCTGCGTTTTCAAATTGAATACGAACGGCGCGATCCGCGCAGCGGAGATATCGAGTCGTTGGTGCCGATCGAGTTTCCCAAGTCGCGGCAGGTCGGTTATTACTATTCGGTTCGCGCCGGCGGACGATTGGAAGTCGAGGCAGGAACACTCTCTCAAGGTTGGCAGCGAATCGACTGGGGCACCGTGCCACAACCGCTGCGAGAGACAGGCAACCGCAACGCTCCTGCGTTGACTTTGCGAGCCGCCTCGACAACGGCGCCGCTACCTTTAAAGATCATTCGCCATTCGCTCGCCGAATCGCTCAAGCTGCGCGTCGCGTCGGGCACGATCACCACGATCCTCTCGCCGACAGGGGATCAACTGACAGCCGTCGACGTGAATATGGAAGTCATTCAGCGCAGCAGTCTGAGTATCGAACTGCCTGCGGGGAGTGAGTTGTTTAGTATCTTCGTGAACGGCGAAAGCGTTCATTCGATTCGACAGAAAGTCGACAACAACATTTGGCAGTTCTATATATTGCCCGGTATGGACGATCGAACAGCGCAAGTTCGCTTTGTTTACTCTGTGACCGGTGATTCTCTGTCGCGGTTGAATTTGGTGAGCCCGCAACTGAACGTTCCGCTCGAAAACATCGAATGGTCCGTGATCGCACCTCGCGAATTTGAGATGACTCATCACGACGGTAGTCTTGAGTTGGTCGGAGATACGCAACTGGCGGACTACGATCGCAATTCCTATCTATCCGCTTTGAAAGGCAAACGACAAGATCAGGCGAAGCAAGCGGCCAACTTGTTGCAACAAGCAAATCAATTGTTGCAGGAAGGTCAACGCTCGAAGGCCGAATGGGCTTTCAACAACGTGGCCAATCGTTATGCACTGGATGCCGCGTCCAACGAAGACGCGCGTGTTCAACTCGAGAACCTTCAGACTCAACAAGCGATCGTCGGTTTGAATACACGTCGGCATCGGCTGCTCTTGGATGCCAGTCATGCTGATAGAGCGGCCGGGGAGAACGAGCAGTTACGGCAAGCCGCCGTAGCGAATCCGATTTTGCAGCAGGAGCAGTTGAACTATCGTCCGCAGGAGATGGCTCAATTACTGGCCGGCAACAGCCAGGAAGATAACGCGATCCTGCAGCAGATCGCCGGACGAATCGTATTGCACCAGCGTACGACCGAGCCGGCACCGCAAGCCATCGTGATCAGCTTGCCGGAAGAAGGAACTGTATATCGATTCCGACGAAGCGTGCAGGTATCCGAAAACGCCGCGTTGCAATTGCAGTTGCAGTTCGCGAGCCGTTACAAGTTGCGAAACTGGCAAATAGCCGTGTTAGGGACATTGTTAGTCGGTTTGGCCATCGGCATTACCCGCCGCCCAGTTCGCAAACCCTGAGCGTAACGGCGCAGCCGTACGGCCCGGGCAGCGCGGGGTGATGATCGAAGGAAGTCGCGATAGTTTCAGACGGCGGCGGCTTGTTGTTTGTACAGCTCGTAGCGGGCTTTCATTTCTTCGATGCTGTCGCCGCCGAACTTATCGATGAATGCGGCGGCTACTTCGATGGCGACGACATGCTCGATGATCACGCTGGCGGCTGAAACTGCGCACACGTCGCTCCGTTCGTAGCTGGCTCGCTGAGCCTCTTTTGAATCCCAGCGGATCGAGTCGAGCGGCTTGCGCAGAGTACTTATCGGTTTCTTAGCGGCGCGCACGATCAATGGCTGACCGTTCGTCATGCCTCCTTCCAATCCACCCGCGTTGTTAGTCGGTCGCGTGTATCCCAAGTGCGGCAGATGTTTTTGTTCGGGGTCGAAATGGATCGGGTCATGGACTTGCGAACCCGGGCGTCGGGCCGCTTCGAAACCCATACCGATCTCGACACCTTTGATGGCTTGAACGGCCATTACGGCTTGAGCGATCTTGCCGTCGAGCTTGCGATCCCACTGAGCATGAGTTCCGAGTCCGATCGGTAGTCCTTCGACGCGGACCTCCATCACGCCGCCGACTGTGTCACCTTCTTCGGTGATGCGATCGATCAAGTCGATGAACTCTTGATCTCGCTCGGGTGCCAGCGTGTAAACGCAGCTCGCATCGCGCGATGTTCGATGTTCTTCGATCGAGCCGGAAGTGGGTGTCGTTACAGCAAGACCGCCGATCTCCGTCACGTAGCCGATCGTCTCGATGCCGAAGACTCGCAACAGTTGCCTTGCCAGCGCTCCGGCAGCAACTCGAACGGCGGTTTCGCGCGCGCTGGCTCGTTCCAGCACTCCGCGAATTGTCCCCAGGTGTTTGATCGCGCCGGTGAGATCTGCGTGGCCGGGTCTCGGTCGTTCGAGCTCTTTCAATCGCTCGAGTTTGTAGTCAGAGTTCACCACTTGCATCGTGATCGGGCTGCCCAAAGTGCGATTCTTCCAGACGCCGGTGAGCAGATCGACGGTATCCGTTTCCAAGCGCTGACGACCGCCGCGACCGTATCCTCCTTGTCGACGCCGAAGTTCGACGTTGATCATTTCACAGTCGATATCGAGGCCGGCGGGAAAGCCGTCGATCATGGCAAGCAGAGCTTTTCCGTGGGATTCACCGGCGGTCCAATAACGTAACATGCTTGGCCTATCGAGTTTCTTTGCGATCCCGGTACGTTGCGCGGCGTCCGGGGATGGTTATTGCAAGGGTCGCGTCGGTCGTGAGCGGTCGGCGGCTGAGCTCGACGACGGGCGTGATTGGTGTCGGGATGGGAAAACACCGGAATCAGCCGGGCCGGGCGGCTTCGGGGCTTTATCGATCCGGGTTAGGATGAGACTATTCTAGCTGCCCCCCGTGACTCTCCCAAGGCATCGGAACTCGAGCGTTGAAACCACGATCCTCCGCGTCCCTCTTTTTGGCTCGGCACTGGTTCCTGATAGCGCTCGTTCTGATTCTGCCGATCGGTGTTTTCGGATCGAATCTTCTCCGCATCCTGACCGATCAAGGATGGTTGCGAACGGCGATCGTGGTCATCGTTATGTGGATGATGGCTCTGCCGATTCCGATCGAGCTTGTCAAGAACTCGATTCGCAAACCGTGGCCCTCGACTCTCGCCTCGCTCATCAACATGGGCCTCATTCCGCTCGCAGTCTGGGGGCTGATTCCTTTTCTGTCAACGTACTACGGCGGCGGCTTGATGGTGGCGGCGGCTATACCCTGCACGCTCGCATCAGCGGCAGTTTGGACGCGGCGCGCAGGAGGCGATGATACCGTAGCGGTGTTAGTGACGCTCATCACTAACGTGGCCTGTGTGATCGTGACACCGCTCTGGTTGATGATCGCGATCGGCAGAACTGTACAGTTGGATGTCCGCGGCTTGATCCTGGAACTGCTGTTGGTCATCTTACTGCCGATGGCGGCAGCTCAGGTCATGCGCAAGCACAATCGAGTTGCTAAGTGGGCCGAGAAACGGAAGTCGCAGTTGTCGATCGCTTGCCAAGTCGGCATCTTGTCGATGGTCTTTCTGGGTGCGATCCAAATGGGGCAGCGCATCACGACGGCAGGTACAGCACAGTCGGTGTCGACCGGCAGCACGATCGAAATGCTGATCGCCATCGGCCTGACATCGACCCTCCATGTGCTCGGGTTAATTGTCGGCTGGTGGTCAGCCGGCGCGACCGGTGTGGCTCGACCTCAACAGATCGGCGTGGCGATCAGCGGCAGCCAAAAGACGTTGATGGTCGGTCTGCAACTGGCCATGAATTGCGGCGTGAGCATTGTGCCGATGGTGGCGTATCACGTCGGGCAGTTGCTGATCGATACGATCGTGGCGGAGTATTGGAGGGGAGAAGCTAGTGGCTAGTGGCTAGTGCGCTGAGCGTAACGGCGGAGCCGTACGGCTCGGGCAGCGCGGACTGGGTGACCGAAGTTTGGTGGGTATGGGTCGATGCGCGCGATGTTTTTGGTGGTGGGTACGTAGCCGGAGGGCTTCGCCCTGCCGCTCAGGGCGCTGAGCGTAACGGCGGAGCCGTACGGCTTGGGCAGCGCGGGGAGATGACCGAAGATCGCGTGTTTGGGTCAGCGCGCGCCGGGTGGCGCGCGCTGATCGATGCTTTGAAAACGGCTGGTTACAGGTACTGGTTGATGAGGTTTTCCAGCATTTCTTGGCGGCCGCTTTGATTCGGGGCCGCTTCGCCTTTACCGAGCATGAGTTGTTCGAGCGATGTGAAAGTGGCTTTGCCGGACTCGATCTCTTGACCGAGCGGGCCGTCCCACGAGCTATATCGCTGCTTGACGAAATCAGCCAGCACGCCGTCGGCTCGGATCGCTGCGGCGATCTTCAGGCCACGGGCAAATGCGTCCATCCCGCCGACGTGAGCGTGGAACAAATCGATCGGCTCAAAGCTCTCGCGACGTACCTTGGCATCGAAGTTCACGCCGCCGGTGGTGAAACCGCCGTGCTTGAGAATCATCAGCATGCACTGCGCCGTCAGGTAATAGTCGGTCGGGAACTGGTCGGTGTCCCAGCCGAGCAGCAGGTCGCCGGTGTTGGCATCGATTGAACCGAGCGCACCTTGATGGCCCGCATAGTCGAGCTCGTGCATCATCGTGTGTCCGGCGAGCGTGGCGTGATTCGTTTCCAGGTTCAGCTTGAAGTACGGCAGCAGGTCATAGGCACGCAAGAAGTTCAAGCATGCGGCTGAGTCGGAATCGTACTGATGCTTGGTCGGCTCCTTCGGCTTGGGCTCGATCAGGAACTGACCGGTGAAGCCGATTTGCTTGGCGTAGTCGACAGCCATATGGAAGAAGCGTGCGAGGTGATCCAGTTCTCGCTTCATGTCGGTGTTGTACAGGTTCTGATAGCCTTCGCGACCGCCCCAGAAAACGTAGTTCGCGCCGCCGAGGTCTTTGGTGACTTCGAGAGCCTTCTTCACTTGAGCTGCGGCATAAGCAAAGACTTCGACATTGCAGCTCGTAGCTGCTCCATGCATGAAGCGCGGGTTGCTGAACATGTTGGCGGTGCCCCACAGCAGCTTTACCCCCGTAGCGTTTTGATGCTCCTTCAGCGAAGCAGCTACGCGTTCGAAGTTCTTGTGGCTTTGAGCCAGCGACGATCCTTCCGGGGCGACGTCGCGATCGTGGACTGCAGAGTAAGGAGCTTGCAGCTTTTGGAATATTTCAAAAGCCACTTCGACGCGACGCAGTGCGTTGTCGACGCTGTCCGATCCGTCATCCCAAGGGCGAACTGCAGTACCCGGGCCGAATGGATCGCTGCCCGTACCGCGCAGCGTATGCCAGTAGACGATACTGAAACGCAGGTGGTCGCGCATCGTTTTGCCTTCGATAACCTCGTCCGGGTTGTACCAGCGGAATGCGAGGGGATTGCGCGACTTGGGACCTTCGTACTGGATGGTGCTGACGTCAGGAAAATAGGCCATGGCGGTCTCGGGAGTTAAGTAATTTGGTGGTTGTGCGGTGGACGTGTTTTGGGATTGTGTTTCTGGTTCCCCCACAACTCATAGGGGCGTATTGATTTATTCGAGAGGCGTAGCGGCGATTACGGAAAGGACGGCCTTTGGAAGCGGAACGGCGCAAGCCGTCCGGTTCTTCAAGAACGATCGTACGACACCGGACGGCTTGCGCCGTTCCGCTTGAATCAATTCAACAGGCTTATAAGCGAGGGGCTGCAGAGTGGAATCTCTGTCTTTCAAAGAGGTTGTTGTACTGCCCGAAGGCAATCTGCTCAACTGGTCATCCGTCGCAGTAAGCTGTCGCCCAGCCAGGGCCAAAGAGCCGAAATCCACCGTAAAAGCTTGGCTTTTCGAGGGCGAATCAAGACTCGCTCACGACGTATCGCGGCGCTCAGAATGTCGCGAGCCAACCGCTCAGGGTCGAGTCCGCGAATCTTCGCGCCGCCTCCTCCCTGCATAGCTTCCGCTGGTAGATTCGAAGCCGAATCGAGCTGCGCGTATCTCTCAGCGGCAGAGCGCCCGCGGATCGGGCCGGGGCAGACGAGCAGCACGTGCAAGCCTTGTTCAGCCAGCTCCAGTCGCAGTTGCTGAGACAGCGCGGTGACACCGTGTTTGGCGATCGAATAGCCGCCCAAGAACCGCGGCGCGAAGAGCCCGGCCAGCGAGCCGATATTGACGATGACGCTGCCGGGTTGCAGCGACGGTAATACGGCCTGAGTTGTAAGGAGCGTCGACGTTACATTGGCATTGAGCAGTTCGTGCAGTCGATCTGGTTTCAAATCGATCAAACGGCCGCGGTCACTTGAGCCGACCGCATTGATCAGTAGATCGAAGCGACCGCCGAGTTCGCTTTGCAGGACGCGCGCCAGTTCGGCAGATCCTTCCGACGTGGCAGCATCGACGGCGACGTTTGTAATTGCAAGATGCGGATGGGTTAGAAGTAGTTGCGATTTCGTATCTGCCAAGCGCTTAGATGATCGGCCCGTGATGACCAGTCGATCGACTTGCGGAGCCAATGCTTCGGCAAGTGTCAGTCCAAGCCCGGAAGATCCGCCACTGATCACGGCTGAACGGTTCGGCCATGGGCTCGCTGCAAGCGCTCGCGATGCGCGGTCAGACGAAGCGGTTTGCGAGCTGGATTGCGAGTTATTCACGAATGGCCTGTTGGACGAACGCACGGGAACAAGTCGATAGGATACGATATTTTTCGCAATGCACTTTATGATTTTCGCTCAAGCGGGCCGCTCGATCCACTCATTACGGAAAATGCCATGACCATAGTTCGTCCCAGTCTGATGGAAGCTCGTACCAAGATCGTGGCCACGATGGGACCGGCCTGCGATAGCCCGAGCGTGCTCAACGAAATGGTCACGCATGGGGTCGATATCTTTCGGATCAACGCGGCGCACGGCACTCGCGAAGACTTTGCCAAGAAATTGGCTGCGGTGGCTCGCGTCCGAGAAGAAACGGGTTTTCCGGTCGCCACGTTGCTCGATCTGGCAGGCCCCAAGATTCGGCTCGGCAAGCTCGTTCAAGATCCGTTGGAGGTCGAGCCGGGAAGAGAATTGACATTCGTGCGCGGGGAAGAAGTCACCGAGCCTGATCATTTGTGCAGTAACTATTCCAGGCTGATCGACGAGATCAGTGTGGGTGACAAGATCATGCTGGCCGACGGAACCATCAGCTTGCAGGTGATCGAGCGGAACAAAGATTCGGCGCGCTGCCAAGTGCTGACAGCCGGTACGATTCGTTCTCGACAAGGGATCAATCTGCCGGGGGTATCGCTGAGTGTTTCTGCCATGCGCCCCGAGGATGTGGAGAACGCGATCTGGGCGGCTCGCAACGAAGTCGACTTCATCAGCCTCAGCTTTGTCCGTTCGGCTCAGGACGTGGCTTCCCTGAAAAACCTGCTTGCGTCGCTGGACAGCAACGCCCTGGTGATCGCCAAGATCGAAAAGCGAGAAGCGCTGGCTGACCTCGATGCGATCGTCGAAGCTGCTGACGGCGTCATGGTGGCTCGCGGTGATTTGGGTGTCGAGATCGACGTGGCTGAGACTCCGGTCGCTCAAAAGCGGATCATTGCGGTTTGTCGTGAAAAGATGAAACCGGTCATCGTGGCCACTCAGATGCTTGAGAGCATGCATACCAATCGTCGTCCGACACGCGCCGAAGCCAGCGACGTGGCTAACGCGATTCTCGACGGCGCGGACGCTTGTATGCTCAGCGGTGAAACGGCGATCGGTCAGTATCCGGTGTTGGCGGTCGATACGATGAACCGCATCATGACCAAGACAGAAGAGATGCTGAAGGATCAGCCCAGTACGGGCCGCGCCAAGTTGTTCGATCGCGTCCATCCGATCACTTCCGCCGTCACTTACTCAGCCGCCAACATCGCGGATGCGATCGGTGCGAAGCTGGTGGTCGTCGTCTCTCGTACCGGCGGTACGGCGTGGGTGAAGTCCAAGCAACGTAACTTTGTACCGACGTTGGGCGTCAGCAATTCCGCAGCCACACTGCGACGCATGGCGATCTTCTGGGGCATCATGCCTTTGGCTGTCCAGAACCTCGACAATCCACAAGAACTGTTCGAGGAAGTCAGTCGTTGGGGCCGAGAGCGTGGTGTTCTGCAATCAGGCGACCGAGTCGTGTTCGTGACC
>JAXMBQ010000044.1:0-50157 GCA_046349815.1 Pirellulales bacterium
GAGGCGATAGTTGCCTGCACCCAACGGCCCGATCTTCCACTGCTGTTTCTTCTGCAGCTCTTCGGTCCTCCATGTAGCTTGAGCCGCTTCCGACCCGTCGGCATTCAGCAAGCGAGCCACCATGGACGCGGAATCGATCGACTTGTCATCCGAACCATATGCCGGGATCAATCGAACGGAGAGCTCGTCGGCGGCAGGGTCGGCATCGGCCACTGCAGGCTCGACCTCGAGCTTAAAGCGAATCGCCCAGCGCTCGAAGGCTGGGGCGGGTTGATCGCCCGGACGGAGCGCGAGATAAGCTGCGTCGAGCTTCTCAGAGGCTCGACCGAACTGAACGGAGAAGAAGCTCTGCACGGCTTGCTGCAAAGGATCCACCACCGTAGCGCGGTCTCGCGGCGAAGCGGCTTGCCACGCGTCTTCGAATCGCAGCAGGCGGCGTCCCAGATCGCGGCGATCGAACTGTCCGAGTGCTGCGGGAGCAACAACCAGCGCCGGGACTAATAGTGAGGCTATCGAAATGAGGTCGCGAAGAGGCCGCTTGAAAAATCGGAATCGAATCGAATTCGGCATGGTTTCGGTCTTGTTAAGGAGAGCCGCGGGCATGTTCATCGACAGGTTGTCCACATCGATGATAGCGGCCTGGGCTAGGTTTTTCGGAGATTCTCGATGCTCTAAAGATGAGGATAAAGCCGGTCGGATTGCGTGCTCCGCGGCTGTCGAAGCCCAGGATTGGTTGTTAACGCCTGCCCAGTCGGCAAGCGTTTGCTAGCATTTGCGACCGAGTCAGATACGGAAAGCCTTGCAAACGCTGGAAAAAACGGCTTGTCAGGTGATTCGGGTGACGATAGACTCTTGGGCTTCCCTGAAGGTCGGCGGGTTCTCCGTAGAGAGCTCCGGGCCGCAGGTGAGCTGCTTAGAACACAGACAATTTGTAGTATTTTTGTTGGAATTCAGCCGGTTTCTACAATGACGACTCTGATTCAGAAGACCTACGTCGCCAAGCCTAATGAACTGCTGAAGCAGTGGTTTGTAGTCGACGCCAGCGATGTCATCCTCGGTCGATTGGCCAGCGATATCGCTGTCATCCTGATGGGCAAGCATCGCCCGACCTATACCCCGCACGTCGACACGGGTGACTTTGTCATCGTGACCAATGCGGAAAAGGTCGTCATGACCGGTAACAAGCTCGAACAGCGACATTACACCTGGTACAACGGCTACACCGGCCAAAAGATGGAAAGCTACGCAGATCGTCAGGCTCGCAAGCCGGAAGATCTGATCATGGAAGCCGTTCGCCGCATGTTGCCCAAGAATAAGTTGGGTCGACACATGCTCGACAAGCTGAAAGTCTACCGCGGTGCTGAGCATCCGCATCAAGCCCAAGAGCCGCAGCCGCTGGTTGTCGGCAAGAAGGCTTCCTAATCGCCGCGGACGCTCTAGTCGCGTCTGTAGCCGGTTACCCGATTTACAAGTTGCATCAGTTTCCCAGAACGAGTTTTGAAGCCAAATGGTAGCGGTCAAGAAAGATAAGATCACCGGCGATTCCTTGGGTACCGGTCGTCGTAAGTCCTCCGTAGCTCGCGTCCGCGTTCGTCCCGGTTCCGGCAAGATCACCGTGAACGGCCGATCCTTGGACGAGTTCTTCCCCTGCATCCAGCATCAGCGGGCAGTAGTGGAGACTCTGGAGCACGTCGGTCAGAAAGATGCGGTCGACGTTGTCGCCCTGGTTCAAGGCGGCGGCATCACCGGTCAAGCCGGTGCAGTTCGCATGGCTATTGCTCGTGCTTTGTGCAGCCACAGCCAAGACCTCTTCCAACCGCTTCGTGATGACGGCTTCTTGACTCGCGATTCCCGTATGAAGGAACGCAAGAAGTACGGTCTGCACGGTGCCCGCCGCGGTACTCAGTTCAGCAAGCGTTAATCGCTCATTGGTCGACTACTGCGACCGATCAAACAACTCAAAAAGGACAGGTCCCATCGGCCTGTCCTTTTTTCGTGTGCGTCTTCTATGTAGATCAATTTTCCTAAATTGATCCTAACACGGTTTGGAGCACCAACACCTGACGCGGTAACCACAAACCGGCGGAGGCATGAAAGCGGGAACGGGCAAGCGGTCCGGTTCATGCCCTACCGGACGGCTCGGGGGACGTTGATTTAATCCGCTTCGACGGAAGAATGCTCCAATCACAACCCGACGCGTAAGTTTTGAAGTGGCGCTTTTGGATGGTTTCTCGCACTCGTACTCAATGAAATGGTAATCGTACTCGATGCGTCATCATCGAGTACGATTACGAGTACCGCCTGCGGCTGAGTACGAGTACGAATATTCAGGAAATGCCAAAGCCTTCTATCAGCATTCTCGAAATGCGCAACTTCTAAACTTACGCTTCGGGTTTCGTTTGAATCAACACGTCACTCGCGCCGGACGACTACAAAGCAGATGGCATTGAGTCCCTAGCCGCGTGACCAGTTGAAAGACTCGCCCCCATCCTTCCTGTTACAATCTTCTGACTTGTTTCGAACGCACGCCACTTTTAAGAGCCGCAGGATGAACAGGCCCTACAAAGTGATCGATCTCTTCGCCGGCGCCGGCGGCTTGACGCACGGATTCGTTGCAGCAGGTTGCGAACCGATTTTGGCCGTCGAAAAGGAGCACGATTTTGCCGCGACCTATGCGGAGAACTTCGGCTCGCATGTAGTGGCTCGCGATGTGGCTGACATCGTCGACGGTGGTGGTATTCAAGTACCTGCTGACATAGTCATCGGCGGACCTCCCTGTCAGGGTTTTTCGAATCTCACCGGTAACAAAGCCAACGATCCGCGTCGCGCGATGTGGCGATTCTTCATGGATGTGGTGGAATCGTCTGAGTGCAAGGTCTTCGTCGTCGAGAACGTTCCGAACTTGCTGACATCGCCCGAAGGGCAAGGCATCATCAAGCATGCGCGGCGACTCGGCTTTCATATCGGCGATGATTCGTGCGGGATACTCAAAGCCAGCGACTTCGGTGTACCGCAGAATCGAAGACGTGCGATCCTGATCGGCTCTCGACTCGGTTTGATCCGCTTGCCGCAGCCCAGCGGTCGAAGGACCACCGTGCGTGAAGCGCTGCACGGCGTGCCGCTCAAGCCGACTCATACAGAACTAAAGCGTACGCCCGCTTGCGGTGCGGACTTACATATCGCGAGACAGCCGACCGACATCTCGCGCAAGCGATATGCCTTGATTCCACCGGGAGGCAATCGATTTGATTTGCAGCGAGCCGCACCGGAGCTGACGCCGGCGTGTTGGATTCGCAAGACCAGCGGTGGAACTGATCTGTTCGGTCGCTTGCTGTGGGACGAACCGGCGCGCTGCACGATTCGCACAGAGTTCTACAAGCCCGAGAAGGGTCGCTATCTTCATCCGTCGGAAGACCGACCGATAACTCATTGGGAAGCGGCTCGACTTCAAACCTTTCCCGACACTTTCCGCTGGTGCGGAACTAAAATTCGAATTGCCGTTCAAATCGGTAACGCTGTCCCGCCGGTGTTTGCCGAAGCCATAGCCCTCCATGTGACTGAACACTTGACCGAACATCGAGTGCGCCCGGTCTCGAAGCCCACCTCCCGCCAATTGTCTCTCCTACAGTCCGTTCGCTAGTCTGCGTTTTTCAGACGGTTAACCGTATTTTCCGTTCGAGACGCTGAACTTCGAGTTTCCTGTTTGCCCGCGAGTTTCCTGTTTGCCCGCGAGTTTCCTGTTTTATGGTGAAGCTCATGTTGCGATCCCTATCCGTTTGTGCGTTTCTCTGCGGCGCCATACAGCTCTGCGGTGTGTCATTCATCACGGCATGCGCATCGGAGCCTTCGCCCGCTATGCGCGGTTGCGCTTTCGGTTCCGGCAATTATTTCGCCGAAGAGGTCTGGGCCAAGGTGGCTGTACAGTCATGTTTGACGTGTCATAAAGCCGGCGGCGATGCGGAGGACAGCGACTTGGTGCTCGTCGATCCCACGCGATCAGCCGGGCCTGCGCGGGACGAAGCTATGCGACACAACTTCGGCGCGTTCCTTCGCGCTGCGATGGAGAAAGATGGGGCAACATCGAAGTTGCTGCTCAAGGTTGCCGGTGAACTCGACCACGGCGGCAAAGTCATCTACCGGCCAAACTCGGCCGGGTATCGCATACTATCCGAATTCGTTCGCCGCACGGCGGACTCAAACACTGCCGACAGCGTTGCTCGCGATAACGCCATGCGCCCTTTGAGCGACGCTGATCGCTCGATCTTCAAGGGCGTTGCCATGCTCGATGATCGGAGGCTGTTGCGCCGAGCCGCATTGTCTCTGGCGGCTCGATTGCCGACGGAAGATGAGATCAAGCAAGTTGAGCGCGAAGGATTGCCGGCTGTAGATCGCTTGCTTGATGGTCTCATGAGCGAAGAAGCGTTTTACGATCGCCTCCGCGAAGGCTTCAACGATATATTTCTCACAGTCGGTTACGATGACGGCGCCGAAAGCGCTCTGTCCTACGATCACTTCAGCAAGACGCGTCATTGGACTCAGAACTTTGACTTGAGCCATATCGAAGGCGAAGACGCTCAGCGCAAAGCGCGTTACAAACTGGCTGATGATTACCGAGCAGCTCTGTTCGCTGAACCGATGCGATTGGTCGAGCATATTGTTCGCAATGATCGACCGTTCACCGAGATCGTGACCGCCGACTACATCATGGTGACCCCGTACACGGCTCGTGGTTACGGCATCTTCGAGGAAGTCCGCGACCGCTTCAAGAATATCGACGATCCGTTTGAGTCCATTCCTGTGCAGCTCAAAGCTCTGGTGGGTCGCAATCGCCCGGAGGATCAGGAATCGAAGACTGGTCTGTATCCGCATGCCGGCTTGCTCACCATGTTTCAATATCTGCGGAGATACCCGACCACGGAGACCAATCGCAATCGTCTGCGAGCGCGCATGGTCTATCAGCATTTTCTCGGTATCGATGCTCTCGAACTGGCGGCGCGCGTGGCCGATGCCGCAGCGGTGACCGCCAAGTATCCCAATCCGACCATGGAAGCCTCCGAATGCGTTGTTTGTCATCGCATGATCGATCCGATCGCCGGCTTGTTTCAGGATTACTATAAGTTCGAAGGGGTTTACGGCCGTCGCAAAGAGGGTTGGTACAAAGACATGTTCGCGGCCGGTTACGAAGAGGAAGAGTTGCCATCCGAGGAGCGCTGGCGAGCCTTGCAGTGGCTAGGGGAGCGGATCGCGCGCGATCCTCGATTCGCCGTTGCGATGACGGAGCATGTGTACTTCATCCTGACCGGACGCAAAGTCCTGCAGCCGCCGAAGGACATGACCGATCCGCACTACGAAGCCAAGTTTCGCGCGGCCCGAAGTCAACGTTGCACCATCGAAGAGATCGCTGCTGCGTTCCGTGAAAGCGGCTTTCAATTGAAAGTCGCTTTCAAGCGTTGGATCCTGTCGGACTACTATCGCGCCGATGCGCCTGCCGAGAATGGCTTATCAGCCGAACGTCTGGCTGAACTGGACGACATCGGACACATGCATCTGCTGACCCCTGAACAGCTCGAGCGAAAGACGGCCGCGATCTTCGGACGGCGGTGGGGCAAGTTGAATGATCAGTTGGCGATGTTGTACGGCGGTATCGATTCGAAAGAGGTGACGGAACGAGCGACCGATCCGAGTGGTGCGATGGGCGCGATTCAGCGCACGCTGGCCAACGATGTGGCTTGTCGCCATGTGTTGCAGGATTTTGTAAAGCCTGCTGTAGAGCGGAGGTTGTTTCGCAAGATTGAGCCGAGCGCGGTACCGAGGCGCGACGCAGCCGTCGATACAGCGATTCGCGAGCAATTGGCGGATCTGCACGATTTGATACTCGGCCGCTACGACTCGGTCGATTCGGAGGAGATAGATCGCTCCTTCAAACTCTTTGCCGGTTTGGTCAGTGAAGCTCGAGAGATCAAGGGGCTCGACAATCGCGAGGCTTATCACTGTCGTCGTGATCTTCCGGACTCACCGAATGACCCGGAGTATACGATTCGTGCATGGCGCGGCGTCGTGACTTACCTCCTTCGACGTCCCGAGTATTTATACGAGTAACCATCATGCGTCGCGACTTTTTGAAGATGTGTGTATGCGCAGGACTCGGTTTAGCCGCTCCCCTGCCCCATCCGGATTGCATAGCGGCTGAACCCGATAGCGATGCGTATGAAGGACCGTACTACCTATTGCTCAACGCGTCCGGTGGTTGGGACACCACGTATCTGATGGACCCGAAAGGCATCGACGGGATCAATCGGCTCTACCAAGCCGGTGACATTCTCACTCAGGGGCCGCATCGTTTTGCACCGACGGCCGCGCACAAAGAAGGAGGGTTGAGCAACGAGGAGTTTTACGCCGAGTTCGGAAACGAGCTGTTGGTCTTCAACGGGCTCGACTATTCGGTCAACAATCATTCGCCCGGTGCGCGTTACATGGCCACCGGTAAGCTCGACAGCATGGCTTATCCGACCTTTGCCGCCTTGGTCGCAGCATGTCGAGGACCGAACTGTCCGATCTCGTTCCTCACGTTCGGTAACTACTCCGCGACCGGCAACTTGATCGCCATGTCCCGTGTTCCCTACTTGCCGTCACTGCAGAAGATCGCGGCCGCCGATGCAGTCGAAGGAAATGTGAAGAGTCCTTATCACGATCCGTTCGCGCAAAACTTGATCGAGCAGGCATTGGCTGAGAACAACCAGGCTGCCGCGATGCGAGAGAGGTTACCGCGGGCGGCGCGCGCCGAGAACATGCTGTATGCGGCTCAAGGGAATTCAAAATCGCTGCAGCGAGTATTGCAGTATATTCCGCGTTCGATTCCGAAAGAGCGGTTGGCTCAGCAAGCCGAGATCGCACTCGCGTCGTTCAAAGCCGGAGTTTGCGTATCGGCGAACTTGACGATCGGGCAGTTCGACAGCCACGCGAACAACGACAAGGATCAAATGAAGTTGATCCCGGAGTTCTTGGCGGGGATCGCGGGCATCATGCATCGCGCTGAAGAATTGCAGATTCGGGAAAAGCTGGTCCTTGTCATTCAGAGCGAAATGGGACGTACGCCGACCTACAATAACGGCAACGGCAAGGATCATTGGTCCATCGGCTCGATCATGTTCTTGGGCCAAGGCATTCGCGGAAATCGAGTGCTCGGCGCGACCGATGACAAGCAGTTCCTAGTGCCCTTCGATCCGTCTGCATTGCAGTCCAATGCCGCCACCGGCATCCGCGTCCGTCCCGAGCACATTCATCAAGCTCTCCGAGAACATGCCGGCATCGTCGATCATCCTTTCGCTCAGAAATTCCCACTGAACGTCGCGGATGCAGAGCGATTGCAAAAGTTCTTCGCCTGAAAGCTGCATCAGCCGTTGTAGATCAATTTTCCAAATTGATCCCCAAGACGTAGCGCGAAAAAAGAGACAGCAACGACCAAGAGATCTCGCATACGTAGTTCAGCACGCAGTGCTGAGCATTCGTCGAACGTGGTTAGGACATCAGAGTCGAAGGTGACTTGATCGCCCGAGCGCTCGATTTGGAAAATCGAGCTACAACTTTCGAGCTACGACGAACTAGAAGCGTTCGTATTCCAGAGCGGCCATTTCGGCGGATTCGTTTGATTTGCCGGCTGGAACGACCTGGGTCACATTGACCTTGCTCCGTTTCAGCTCTTCGATCTGTGCGGCCATGCGTTGCAAGAGGTTGGCGATCTCGTTACCTGCTGCTTCTCCAAGTTGCACGCATAGGGCTTTACGAGTCTGATAACTCAGGCCGTGATGGGAACTCATACTCAACTCCGCTTCTGGGTGATTTGTTTGAAAGAAAGGCCGGCCTCGGACTATTCGACGGTAACGCTCTTGGCCAAGTTCCGAGGCTTGTCGACGTCACAACCTCGGAGCACGGCGATTTCGTACGCGAGTAGTTGCAGAGGTATGGCTGCGACGATCGGTTGCAGGAAATCTTCGGCTTGCGGAATCCGGATGACTTCATCGGCTAAGCGGTCTACTTGCGGGTCGTCGTGATCGACCAATGCGATCACCGGTCCGCCGCGAGCTTTGACTTCCTGCAGATTGCTCAGCACTTTTTCATATACGGTGCCGCGCGGAATGATGAACACGGACGGTGTGTGTTCATCGACCAGCGCGATCGGACCATGCTTCATCTCTGCTGCCGGATAACCTTCAGCATGGATGTAGCTGATCTCTTTCAGTTTCAGCGCCCCTTCCAGTGCGGTCGGGAAGTTGTAGTTGCGTCCGAGATACAGCACGTTTGTTGCATCGGCAAACTGCGCCGCTACTTCCTTGACGCGAGCGTGGCATGCCAGGGCTCGTTCGAGCAGCTCGGGGAGTTCCTCCAGTCGCGAGATGATACGTGTTCCCGCTTCGAAGCTCAGGCCGCGCAAGCGACCGAAGTACAGAGCGAGCAGGCTGAGGACGGTGAGCTGCGAAGTAAATGCTTTGGTCGATGCGACGCCGATCTCAGGGCCGGCGTGCAAGTAGATGCCGCCGTCGGCTTCTTGAGCGATACTGCTGCCGATCACGTTGCAGATGGCCAGCGTATGATGACCCTTCCGCTTCATCTCGCGCAGTGCGGCCAGCGTATCGGCCGTCTCACCGCTTTGCGTGATGCCGAAGATGATCGTGTCATGGTCGACCGGAGGATTGCGGTAGCGCAGCTCGCTCGCGTATTCGACTTCGACTGGAATTCGAGCGAACTCTTCTATGAGATATTCGCCGACCAGTCCCGAGTGCCAGCTCGTGCCGCATCCGGTCAGGATGATGCGACGAACGGAACGAAGCTGTTGCGGTGTCAGGTTGAGGCCGCCGAACTTCGCCGTCGCGTTATCGCGATCCAGTCGCCCACGCATGGCGTTGAGCACGGTCTGCGGCTGCTCGTAGATCTCTTTCAGCATGTAGTGGGAGTAGCCTTCGAGCTCGACGTCCTGCGACTGAGCCGACAAAGGCTGGATCTCCGGTCGGATGCGACCTTGGTCGCGATGAATGACTTGGATACTGTCTGGTCGTAGGACCGCAAGCTGATGATCGGCCAGATAAATGATGCGCTCAGTGATGCCGACCAGCGGAGAAGTGTCGCTGGCCAAGTACTGTTCTCCTTTGCCGACGCCGATCACTAACGGGCTGCCGCAGCGGGCGGCGATCAGTAGATCGGGGCGATCGCGAAAGACGATGGCCAAGCCGTAAGTGCCGCGCAATTGCGGCAGTGTCAGGCGGACTGCTTCGACATAGCGCTCGACGTCGTCATGCGAACCGCCCGGACCGGCCGGTAGATTGCTGAGAGTGTCCGCGATCAAGTGAGCCGCGACTTCGCTGTCGGTCTGAGATCGAAAGACGTAGCCTTTGGCTTGCAGCGATTGCTTCAGTGATTCGTAGTTTTCGATGACGCCGTTGTGAACGAGTGCCACGGTCCCGTTTCCGCCCAAGTGCGGGTGAGCGTTCTCTTCGGTTGCCGGTCCGTGAGTTGCCCAGCGGGTGTGGCCGATTCCAAGCGAAGCCACTAGGGGCCGTCGGCCCGCGGCTTGTTCGAGCTGATCGACTCGGCCTGCGACTTTGGTAATGCGAATTCCATCAACGTTATTAAGCGTGGCGATTCCTGCGCTGTCGTAGCCGCGATATTCCAGCCTTCGAAGTCCGGCTAAAAGGTAGGGAGCGGCCTGACCCGATCCGACGTAACCGACTATTCCGCACATTCAGCACCAAACGTTCAACGAGGGACGGTCTGCGACTGCATCCAACATGAAGCAGCCGGAACATCCGGGCTATGCGTTAAAACCCGCACATTCGGCCGGAATGCAGAGAATCTCCGGCTAGCTTGAGCCTAGCTTGCCGGCGGAAGGGAAGCGTCGAAAAACGCGAGAATGAGCGATGAAGATCATCGGCTCCCGGCGCTGCACGTGAGAATAGTCCATCGGATTAAGCAGCGCCGTCGGCCGGCAGCCAAAACAAAAAGGCCGCCGAGATCTAAAGTCCTCGGCGACCTGATTGATTTTGAACGGGAGGTTCGGGCGCAATGGAGCGTGCGCCGCGACGAACCTTAGCGCTTGGTCTTACGGCTCTTCGCGCCGCCTTGGCGGACCTTGTAACGCGGGTTGCTCTTGCAGATGACATAGATTCGGCCGCGGCGACGAACCACTTGGCAGTCGGGATGGCGGAACTTCAATGCACCGATGGAGGACACAACTTTCATGGCTGACAGCCTTCAGTGGACTCGACAAAAAATTGAAATTCAGGCATCAGCAGCTCGTAGCGCCGGCCATGGAACTCCGGATTTTAGGTAACTCGACCATTTACGCAACACCAATTTACCTCGACCTGCCACTTTTCGTCCTCTCGTCCAAAAACCAAGATTTCTCGCTTTGCAAGCAAACCGCTTGGCGCATCCGGAGAAGGTGGGTGGCACCTGCTGGAGTTGGGGCGGGTTGGTTGGACGAAGCGGCGGAGTTGGGATACGATCAGGCCCCATGTCCGATCACTTGAATCCTGAGCAAGCTGCCGCCGTTGCGACCCTTTCCGGCCCCCTGTTGGTGCTGGCTGGAGCCGGTACGGGAAAGACGCGTGTGGTCACTTTTCGCATTGCGAATTTGATCCGCCACGGGACTCGACCCGACCGCATCCTGGCCGTGACCTTTACCAACAAAGCCGCCCAGGAAATGCTCCACCGCGTCACGGAGAAGATCGGCAAGCCGAAACGTGCGGCTCGCGGAGCCCCCAAACCTCCGGCTCCCGTGGTCGGGACCTTTCACTCCAACTGCCTACAAATCCTCCGCCGACACGCTCGAGTCCTCGGCTATCCGGAGCGATTTGCAATCTATGACCGCGGCGATCAGGAATCGGTAGCCCGCGAAGTCCTGCGACAGCTCCGCGTCCACGACGGCATGATGCGTCCGGGCGACCTCCTGGCACACGTCAGCCGCTGGAAGAACGGAGGGGTGCGACCCGATGGGGCCATGGAAAGTGCTCGGACCGACGCGGAGCATGTAGCTGCCAGCGGCTATCGTCGCTATCAGCAAGCCGTCAAACTCGCCGGTGCTGTCGACTTCGATGACCTGTTGCTGCTCACCGAGGAACTCTTCTCCACCCGCGAAGACATTCGAAGCATCGAGGCCGGAAGGTTCGACCATGTGCTGGTCGATGAGTATCAGGATACGAATCAGTCCCAGTATCGCATCATCAAGTTCCTGGCTTGCGATCATCGCAATCTGTGCGTGGTCGGCGACGACGACCAGTCCATCTACGGCTGGCGCGGTGCCGAGGTCACTCACATCCTCAACTTTCGCAACGACTGGCCGGAGGCCAAGGTCGTACGGCTGGAAAGCAACTATCGCTCGGTCGGTCCCATTCTCGATGCCGCGAACCGCTTGATCGTGTTCAACAAGCACCGCCACGACAAGATGCTGCGCTCCAGCCGCATGGGAGGCAAGCCGCCGCGCGTCCTGCAGTTCAAGAACGAACAAGAGGAAGCGAAGTCGCTTTCGCACGAGATCGCGCGCATTATCGATCGCAAAGTGCATGAACCGCGCGACATCGCCATTCTGTTCCGCACCAACGAACAGCCTCGCGTCTTTGAAACCGAGCTCCGCAAAGTCAAAGTTCCCTACGTGCTCATGGGAAGCCAGTCCTTCTTCGACCGCAAGGAAGTGCGAGACCTGTTGAGCTATTTAAAGTTCATCGACAACCCGCGCGATGAAGTGGCTTTGCTCCGCATCATCAACACACCGCCGCGCGGGCTCGGCGCCAAGTCGATCGAAACGTTGCTTGGCCGAGCCGTGGCGGCAGGCGAACCGATCTGGGAGATCCTCAATCGCCCGAATGATGTCGCCGATCTCCCGGAACCCGCTCGTCGCGGTTGCAAGATTCTTCGCGACCTCCGGCAAGGCTACCGAACTCGCCTCGACTCCGGCGAAGACATGGCCGAGATCGTACGATCGCTGATTCACGAAACGGGATACATGAATGACTTGTCGCGTCAGTACCCGAACCCCGAAGAACTGGTGGCGAGACAAGATTCGGTCGAAGAAGTGGTGAACTCAGTCGCCGAGTACGCGCGAGAGAACGATGAACCGACGATGGCCGGGTTTCTCGATCAAGTCACTTTGGCCGGGCGCGAGTTCGGCAGCCCGAAAGAGAAGGCGGCTAAAGGGAATTCTGTTTGGCTGATGACCTATCACTCCGCCAAGGGTCTCGAATTCCCGATCGTCTACATGGTCGGCATGGAAGAAGGTGTGCTCCCGCATAGCCGCTCGATTCGCGACAATCCCGACGACGTCGATGAAGAACGCCGCCTGTGCTATGTAGGTGTGACGCGAGCTCAAGACGAATTGACTCTGTCACTCCCTCTGGAGCGTATGAAGTGGGGCAAGCCGCGGCCGACTTTCCCCAGCCGATTCCTCTACGAATTGACCGGCCAAGCGGACAACCCGAACCGCATTGCGGCCATCCAAGGGGCTCGCAAAGAGATCATGCGCGGCGGTCCTGCAGCCGGCGGAGCCAAGTCGTCCGCAGCGAAACAGCGCAGTGCCAAAAAGTCGTAGCTCAAGACGTTGTAGCACAACGCGCTGTAGCTTAACGCTCCGAGTTGAGCCTTTCGATTTCGTGATACGTTTGTTTACAGGCAAGCTGATTGCGGGCAAGCCTGAATACCCGCAAGCGAAACGGCTGCCCGGGCCGGCGGGCTTCGCCCATCCGCTCAGGGAATGCAGCCGGTGGGCTTCGCGAGTAGGACGAGGGAATGCCCGCGTCGACCGGTTAGTCTCCGATTCGGCTTTGGAGTATCATGGGCGTTTCTCATGCGGTGCAACCACCGCAACGAAGCCGTAACTCATATCTCCGAACTCGACGTTGAAACACGATTCGGATGGCCTGAAGGTTGGGGAACTGATGGCGAGTGCCATGTCGGAAACGGAAACTTCGAGCGAACAAGGCTCGACGAACCCTCGCGGTTCCCTGACGGGTCGCAGTCGCATGGGCAAGCTTACCGGCATGGAACTGGCCGGTTGCGGCAGTTACGTTCCTGACACGATCGTTGCCAATGAAGATTTGGCGCGCCTCGGTTGCGACAGCGACTGGATCGTCCAGCGCACCGGCATCCTGCAGCGACGCAAAGCGGGAGAAGACCAAGCCACCAGTGACTTGGCTTTGATTGCGGCTCAGCGCTGCCTCGACGACGCGGGAGCGACGGCTGCAGATGTCGACCTGATCATCGTGGCTACGATGACTCCGGATCACGTGACGCCTTCGACAGCTTGCCACCTCCAGCGCCGACTCGGCTGTGTTGCTCCGGCCCTGGACATCAATGCGGCTTGCGCCGGGTTCATGTATGCGCTTGTGACTGCCGGTCAGTTCATTCACTCCGGATCGTCGAAGTGTGCTCTGGTCATCGGGGCCGATGTGATGAGCCGCACTATCAATCCGAGCGACATCAAAACCTATCCGCTGTTCGGCGACGGGGCCGGCGCGGTATTGCTCCGACAGACATCCGATCAATCCAAGGGGCTGCTCAGTTACACACTCGGCGCCGAAGGCTGCGGCGGACAGATGCTCTGCGTGCCGGGCGGCGGTAGTCGCAAGCCGTTGACCCCGGCGGGGCTTGACGCAGGTGATCAGTATCTGCGGATGGAAGGTCGATCCGTTTTCAAGTGGGCCGTGCGAGTCGTTGCCGACAGTACGCATGACTGCTTGGCCCACGCCGGTCTCACAGCGGCTGACTTGGAGTGCCTCATTTTGCATCAAGCCAACATCCGCATCATTGATTCCGCGGTTTCGGATCTGGCCGTCGAGCGCGAGCGAGTGTTCGTCAATTTAGATCGCTACGGGAATACCAGTGCCGCCAGCATCCCCCTGGCCTTGGATGAAGCTCTCAAGTCGGGTCGAGCTCATCGCGGTAAGAATTTGCTGCTCTGCGGTTTCGGTGCCGGATTGGCTTGGGGTACTGCGGTCGTCTCTCTGTAATTCATTTACTCTGCAATTACTCTAGAGTCGTCGCCGGAGGGCGCTTGAGCTCTCGCGCACGGGATTGTTGATTTAATCAAAGCGGTACGGCGCAGGCCGTCCGGTGAGCACGATCGATCTCGACGAACCGGACGGCTTGCGCCGTACCGCTCGCATTCAATCAACGAGTCCTCACGTTTCGGGTTTTGAATACTTCAACGGCCACGATTGGGCTGCGCCGTTTTACTGTGGATTCTCAATGCGTACAGCTCTGAAAACTCTACTGGTTATCTGCATTCTGGTCGGGATCGGTGCAGCTGCTTTTTATCCGCTGTCCCTGTATGTCAAAGAACGCAGTAAGCCGAAGTTTCGTATGCAGCCGATCGGTCGCGGGGATATAACGCTCAACGTCAATGCGACCGGGACTGTCGAACCGGTGCAGCGCGTCACGGTCGGCTCCACATCCAGCGGTCCGATCACGGAATTGAATGCCGACTTCAATGATCGAGTGAAGAAGGATCAGTTGCTGGCGCGGATCGATCCGAAGCTCTATCAGTCGATGGTCGAAAGAGACCGCGCCACGATGGCGGCTCGCGAAGCCGAAGTGCTCCGCGTGCAAGCTCGCCTGCAACAAGCGCAGAATGACGAGAAGCGGGCGCTGGAACTGCAGAAGGTGAGCGCCGATTTCATCTCGGAAACTGAAATCGATCAGATGAAGTACAACCGCATGGCTAATGAGGCCGATCTGAGCGTGGCTAAGACAGCCGTCGAACAGGCTCGCGCCAGCCTCGATAACTCTCTGACGAATCTAGGCTACACCGAGATCCGCTCTCCGGTCGACGGCATCATCATCGATCGCAAGGTTGATGTCGGTCAAACGATCGCGGCACAGTTTCAGACCCCTGAGTTGTTCATCATCGCGCCGCGCATGGAAGAAGAGATGTACATCTATGCAGCGGTTGACGAAGCCGACATCGGGCTCATTCAAGAGGCTCGCAAAGCAGATCAGCCGGTTCGTTTCACCGTCGATGCGTATCCTGAACGCATGTTTGAATCGGGCAAGATCCTCCAAGTCCGACTCAAGAGCTCGGAGGCGCAGAATGTCATCACTTATCCGGTGATCGTCGCCACGCCGAACGATGAACTGTTGCTGCTTCCAGGTATGACCGCGAATCTGTCGTTTCAGATTGAAAAGAAATCGAACATCCTGAAGATCCCCAATGCGGCTCTGCGGTTCTATCCTCCGAAGCGCGATTGGGTGCATCCGGAGGATCGACCGATTCTCGACGGTGTGGACAACATTACCGAGAACAACTCGGGACAGTCGAGCGAAAGCCAAAATCGTTCAGCCGCTGATCGTGCCGATGCTGCGGTTCGCAAGAACATGCGGCACGTTTGGGTATTTCGCGACGGATTTCTTCGAGCTCGCGCCGTTCAGACCGGTATCTCCGATTCGCGTACTACGGAACTCATCTCCGGCGACTTGAAGGAAGGCGAAGAGCTCGTCGTCGGCGAGCTCCCGAAGACGTGATCTCGTCATGATCGAAACCGATCAGTCTTGAAACTGCGGATCGATCGGGATGCGGTAGCCTTGAACGAGCCGATTGGTCATGTTGGCTGCGCCGACGATTGCCATCAGCTCGCCGAACATCTTGTCCGTCATCCCTTTGTTTTTGGCTGCCGTCTTGTGGGAAGCGATGCAGTACTCGCATCCGTTCGTAACGCTGACAGCGATGTAGATCAGTTCGCGAGTCACCGGATCGAGATCCCCTGGACCCGCCATGATCTCCTTCAATTGCTTCCACACGCGATCGAGCGTCGGCGGATGGTTGGCCAGCGCCTTCCAAAAGTTGTTGATGAAATCGGTTTTGCGAACCGCGCGGATGTCGTCGTAAACTTCTCGCACCAACCCGGTACTCTCTTCGTATTCGATCAGCTTGGTCATGCTCAGCGTTTCTCGTCGAGGAATGGTTCAGTTGAAGGACTCGACCTGCGCGGAGTCGCTTTTCATCAGCGACCGAAACTGCCGTAACATCGCGCCGCAACGAGTAGCAAGGCACCGATCGCGGTCGTCGCCAAGGCCGCCAGTGTCACGGGCAACGGTTCGATCTGCATCAATCCGGTCGGTCCCTCTCGCAAATCTGTTTCTGCCAGATGATACCAAAATGTTCCGGTAGTACTGAATCCAAGTGCAATCAGAATGGCGCCGCCGCCGGCCAGTTGCAGCTTTGTCCTGGCAATCGTCCTTCGTACGTTCTCTTCTTCTTGTCGTGTTTCATCCACGATGCGATTGACTCGATCGAGCAACGAATTCGGATCGGTTGAGTTCGCGGATGATGAATCAGACTGGGGCGAGTTTTCAGTCGGCGAGAAATTGGTTTCGCTGGAATTCCGAATCAAATCGGTAACGAACTGAATCGGCGAGCCGTCGTCGGCAGGATGGTCGGCGGGAAGAATGGTTCCGGACATTATGCGAATCCTCATGAACGGGATCGAATGTCTGTCCCTATCGTCATCGTGTCGGCGGGGGCGAGTCCCATGCGAAGCGATTCGGATTGGATTAAGCTGAAGCGGCTTATTACCAAGCCTCCTAAGTCCTCCCCCTGCTCGATTCCCTCCAGCATCAGAGTAACAGCGAAATGAAACGCAGCTTCGTCATCACTCTCGGTTCGATCGTTCTTTGCTTGATCAGCTTCGGCTCGTCACCGACCCGGGCTCAAGACAAGGCGCCGGCGAAAGTTCGTGCAGTTCTCGGCGTTTACGAATACGAAGGCAAACCGAACGACGATGCCTTTGCGCCGTTCAACCCGGCCAAAGCGCCTCCCGCCGGTGCTCTGCTGCTGAAGACAGGTGATCGCTTGGCTATCGTCGGAGACTCGATCACTGAACAGAAAATGTACTCGCGGATCATCGAGAGCTATCTGACGGTCTGCGTTCCCGAGCTCAAGGTGACCGTTCGCCAATATGGATGGAGCGGTGAGAAGACAGACGGTTTTCTGCGCCGCATGGATCAGGACTGCTTGCGATTCAAGCCGACCGTGGCCACTCTTTGTTACGGCATGAACGACAGTCGATATCGACCCTACGACGCCGTGAACGGTCGTTGGTATCGCGATCACTTGTCCGCCATCGTTGATAATTTTCAAGCCGACGGAGTGCGCGTGATCGTGGGCTCTCCCGGCTGCACCGGCAAGATTGCTGCGTGGGTACAAAGCCGACAAGGTACGCTGCAAGAGCACAATCTGAATCTCTGCACGCTACGCGATATCGCTCTTGAAACAGCGCAGGACAAAAAGGCTGCGTTCGCCGATATCTTTTGGCCCATGTATCAAGCTCAAGTTACCACCCCCAAGCGACTCGGCAAGACACCGGAAGAATACGCTGTCGCAGGCAAAGACGGAGTTCATCCCGGTTGGGCCGGACAAACGGTCATGGCCTATGCATTCCTCAAAGCTATGGGACTCAGCGGGGACCTCGGAACGTATGACGTTGACCTCGGTGCCGGTACGGCCGCAGCCACCGGAGGTCACGTCGTCAAATCGTTTACCGCAGGCGAGCTCAACATCGAGAGCACGCAATATCCGTTTTGCGCAACCGGAGCACTCGACGATGACAACTCCATCCGCTCAGGCATGACGCTCGTTCCGTTCAGCAAGGATCTCAACCGACTGACATTAAAAGTCCGCGGCTTGAAGACACCCAAGGTGAAAGTGACCTGGGGATCCGAGGCTCGGGTCTTTTCGGCTGAGCAAGCCGCTGCCGGAATCAATCTGGCGGATGAGTTTCACGTCAATCCGTTCAGCGAGTCGTTTGCTCGCGTCGACACAGCCGTGTACGCGAAGCAAGCCTACGAGACCGAACAGATCAAAGCGGTTTTTCACGGTGAGCGCGGCAAGAAAGACATTGAAGCCGCCGCAACAGAGACCGAAGCCAAACGTCAGCCCCTGGCCGACGCGATCCAAGCCGCACTGAAACCGGTATCGCACACCATCCGCATCGAGCCCCATGCATAGGTCAACAGCATAGGTCAATTGTCCTCAATTGACCCCAACCAAGTCGAAACCACCAACACCCGATCTGGTACCAAAAGACCACCGAGGCAGGCGAAGCAATCGATACCGTCGGAGTTGTTGATGCCTCCGGCGGTGTAGGGATCAATTGAGGACAATTGACCTACACACGTTCCCATCTCGCGGCGGCGGTTCGCGCGATGATCATGAACAGCAACGCACAGCCGCTGAGTACTGCGACTTCTATTGCCAAGTCACCGACCGGCAACTCTCGCCAAAAGACTTTGTTATAGCCATCCAGCGCCCATGCATTGAACGTCAGCCCACCGATACGGCGGATTTGTTCGCTCATCAAGTAACGGGGGACCATGCTTCCGCCCAGCGCACTCATCGCGAGGATGACCACCGTCGACACCCATCCCAGTTGGGCTCGCGATCGGCACACGGCGGCCAGCATTAATGCAAAGCCTGCGGCAGAGCCCGATGTGACAATGGTCATGATCAGGAATCCGTCACAGTGGCCCACTAGGTCGAGTCCGAAGCAAACGGCTCCGACGACAAACATGAGCAACGTTTGCATGAAGCCCATCATCGACAGATAGCACCACTTGCCGAGCAACAACTGGTCCATCGTCAATCGACTGCACAGCAATCGATCGAGCGTGGCGTTCTCGCGTTCTTCCAGTAGAGAACCGCCGGATGTAACGGCGCTGAACAAGAGGAACATGACGGCGATACCCGCTGCGTACATGGCGATGACCGGATTCGATTTGCTTTCCCCGAGCACATCGCGCATGCGGACTTCAGGAATCTTTTTCCATTCGACAGTGGGGCTCGGCGCCGAACCCCCGGCGGCTTCTAAGGGTCGCTCTGCGGAGGCAAGTTGCACGGGAGCGTGTGTTGAAGTGGACGTGGCGAGCCGTACAGCACGGGCTTGTGCCTGCTGCAAAGCTTCGACTTGTTCGGACCAGCTTTCCGCTGCGAGGGTCTTTTGAACGGCGGGTGCGACGATCTTCGATGCGACTTGATCGAATGAATCGGCGAACACTTGCACATCCAGTTCGCCTGCGGTGCTAGGTTGAATCAGCACTACCGCAGCTGCATGTCCGCGACGTAAGAGTTGTTCTGCAACCTTTTGCGAGTCCCCTGCCCTGCGGCTCTGATCGCGATCGAGTCGCAGACGTCGGACTTGCAGCGATTCTTCTTTAGACAGGCCGGCAGCGAGACGCCGCGAGGCATCGGAATCGACGGTATCGCAAATCACGATCTTCGTTGCCGGCCGACTCTGCGTTTCACCGCGAGCTCCGAAGATGCAGGCGAAGATACTGAAGAAGATGATCGGGACGACGAACGTCAGCAGCAGTTCGGCTTTGTTGTGCCGCAAGCGTTGCAAACTGATCCAAATGACGGTGAAGATCATTCTCGTAACTCGCGTCCGGTCAGTTTGAGAAAGACTTCATCCAGCGTCGGCTTGGCCACTTCCAGTTCAGCGACACTGCCGCCGCAGGCTCGCACAGCGTCAAGCAAATCGGGCAACTCCTCCGTTATGTCGCTGACTTCAGCCGACCAGGCAGTCGTGTCAGCCGAATAAGTAAGTCCGGCGATGCGCGGCTGAAACTCACCTTCGATACGCATCGTGACGACTTGGTTCGGGCCAGTCACACCGGAGATCAAGTCGTTGAGCGAACCGTCGGCGATGACTCGACCGTGATCGATGATCACGATTCGATCGCAGTGTTGAGATGCTTCTTCGAGGTGATGAGTTGTCAGGACGATCGTCATGCCCTCGCTGTGCAGTTCGTCGAGCATGTCGAAGATCTTGCCACGGCTCTGAGGATCCACGCCGACCGTCGGTTCGTCGAGTATCAGCAGTTTCGGTCGATGCAGGATGCCGCATGCAATGTTGACTCGGCGTTTCATCCCGCCGGAGAACGTCCGGGTCAAATGATGTTGGCGATCGGCCAAGTCGATCCACTCGAGCGCCCAGTTCACGCGCTCGATCAATTCGGCCCGCTTCAAACCGAGCAGGCGTCCGAATGCGAGCAAGTTCTCACGAGCTGATAAATCCGGGTAGATCGCCGGTTCTTGCGGTACGACGCCGAGGGACTCCAGCGCGCGAGGTTGTGCCAAGGGGCGACCAGCCAGAGTAATCGAGCCCGAGTCGAGCCGGACTCGGCCGCTGAGAGCTTTGATCAGCGTGGTTTTCCCCGCTCCGTTGGGGCCAAGCAGAGCCACGCGTTCGCTCGGAGCAATAGTCAGTGAGATCCCATCCAGAGCCGTTTGGCCGCCGAAGCGCTTGCAGACCCCTGTCATATGCAACATCGAACGGCTCGCCGCCCGAATCGAATCCGAAATTGCGTCCGGAGACTCGCTGTCGGTGCTGTGACAAACGGTCTTTTGAGAACGAAATGCAAGCATTGCGTTTGATGTTAATGGGGAAGAATGCGGAGTCGAGAGTGGTCCAGGCGGACCGTACCGCGACGGTCCGGTCTGCGCCAAGGTCAGTCTGCAGACTCGCCCGGCTCGACAGAAAAGAGAGGGCTAGATCATCCTGAGGAAATGAGGCGGGATTCAGGGGATGTTGCCACATCGGGCGCATCCCGATAACCTTGACACTCAATCAAGCCTGATTTCAGGGTGAGGACCCAAAGGAGTTCGCAGTGTTTATCGCAGTTTCGACGGATTGTTTCCCCGAAATCCCGATGCCCGATGTGGTTGAAGTCTTTATTGACTTAGAGTTTACGACGATTGAAATCGCCTTGCGCGAGAATGGTACGATACTCAGCCCCAGCCGCATCGATTCCGATTTTGACCAAGCCGTGCGTATCGTACGCGACAGCCATCGCTTGGATTTGTGCAGCTTTGATGTGCATATTGATGTCGTCGGTCCAGCTTATTACGAACAATTTGCCACTGTTTGTGCTTTAGCGAAAGCGACCAAGGTCGTCACTTTGACGATTCCGTCCGGCGAGCTCGGCACCCCCTTCAATGAAGAGGTCGAGCGTCTGCAGGAGCTCGTTCGCATCGCTGAAGGTGAAGGCGTACGCGTGGCGATGAAGAGCCAGATCGGTCGACTGGGCGAAGACCCTGATACGGTGAAGGTGCTCTGCGATAACGTCAAAGGTTTGGGCCTGACGCTCGATCCGAGCCATTATTACTGCGGCAATTACCGCAATAAGAATCTCGACAAGATCATGCCGTATGTATTCCACGTCCATCTTCGTGATTCGAAGAAGGACCAATTGCAGGTCCGAGTCGGACAAGGCGAGATCGAGTACGGCAAGCTGATCGCTTCGCTGCAACGCGTGCGCTACGATCACGCGCTCAGTATCCAGATCGCACCGATGCCCGACATCGATCAGCGCCAAGAACTCCGAAAACTCCGCCTGCTGCTGGATTCGTCGCTATAAGTCAAAGCGCGTAGTTCAAAAAGTGTAGGTCATCGAGTGTAGGTAATCGAGTGTAGGTCAATTGTCCTCAATTGACTCCAACACCGTCTGAAGTACCCACACCTCAGACGGTACCAGTCGACAGATCGCGTGGCAGTTCCGATAGACGCGAGGCCGGAGCCTCGCCGGCAGTGGGTAACGAGGCCGGAGCCTCGTTACCAGGCTCAACTCTTGAAGAAACAGCTCGTCGAACTTAGTCAGGCAGTTCGATGTGTTCTGTCGAAGCGGCTTCGCGGAGCTTGCTCAGCGCGCGAGCTTCCAACTGACGGATGCGTTCTTTGGTGACCCCCATGACTTCGCCGACTTCTTTCAAAGTCAGCGGTTCATGTGTGTGGTCCAATCCGAAACGGCGAATGATGATCTGCTGCTCGCGTTGATCGAGACGATTCAGAATGTTGTGGATCTGATTCTGACGTTGACGATGAGCGATCTCTTCGGCGAACTGGTCGGCTCGTTCGTCTTCGCGTGACAGCAGGACTTCTTCACCGGTCGTGCGAAAGCGGTCCTTGTGCTTGAACTCGTCCGGGATCGACCGAGCGAAGTTCTTCATGATCGCCCAGCTTGCATACGTGCTGAACTTGTTGCCGCGAGCGTAATCGAACTTTTCCACGGCTCGGATCAGTGACATGTTGCCGTCGCTGATCAAGCTGAAGAAGTCATCCGATCCGCCGACGTGTCGCTTGGCGATCGAGACCACTAATCGCAAGTTGGCCTGCACGATCTGATTCTTGACGTCGACCGAGGCTTGATACAAGCGATCGATCTGGTCCATCAACGTCGCCTTCGGATTGGCTGCATCGAGTTGATCGCGCATCTTCTTGGCTTCGTACTTCAGGTAGTTCATCTTGCGGAACAGGTGATACTCCTGTTCTCGCGTCAGCAACTGCACGTCGTAAAGCGAGGCCAAGTAAGTCGGCAGGCCGGCCGGCGGCTTCATCTTGCGCGGCGGAATGATCGGTTCCGGGGTCGGGCCCAGGATTTCAGCGACCAACTTCTCATCAGCCGTTTCGAAGACTTCGTTCGGAATAAACTCGAGCGAAAGTTCGTTCAGTCGTTCAGCCCGTTGTTCATTCAGGATGCGAACGATCGCGCCTCGATTGCGACCATAGCGACGGCAGAGCTGTCCGACGCCGACACCGCGCAGGCTCTGTTGGTAGATCGATCGCTTATCCTCGTCGGTCAATTCAGGACGTTGGTCCGGGAAGACCGCTTGCCCGGGAAAGCGACGATCGTAGTTCTTCAGTGTGTAGCGAACCGTTTCGATGCTGCGATGCACTTCTGCCGCAACGCGTCGCGACACTTCCGACAGGTTCGCACCTTCTGCAGCCAAACGTCGTGAGCGTTCGATGATCTCGGCTCGCTCGTCATCAGTCAGTTGGCTGAATCTCTCGCCACGTTTGACTCGCTGCAGATTCTTTGAAACGAATCGTTCCACACTGCTGTGCAAGAATCCGACTCGCTTGCGTCCTTCGCAGACAAAGCGTCGTGACACCAAGCCTTGATCGCGCCAACGCGAAATCGTTTTGGTGGACACATTGAACATGCGGCTGAGGTCTTCAACTGTATGGACGGGCTCGCTGGCTTCTTCGACACGGAGGTCGAGCGAGTCGCTGACATCTTCGACGAACAAGCGCAGGTCGTGGGCCGCATCCGCACCGCTGATGACTCGACGAACGCTCTCCGTCGGTCGATAGTCGGTGACGCGGAAGAAAATGAACTCGTATGGATATTCTCGCTTCGCATCCAATTCGCTGAGCAGTCGTTCTGCACGCTCAGCCTGTTCGAGCCGCTTGTTGCGCGGTGCGAAGCGGACCTGCTGATCACGGAAATCACGCAGTAGTGCGATGCGGTAGTCTTGATGCATTTTGAAAACCTTTTCCCTGCATGCGAGCCAAAGGCCATTTGATCCCTGCGGCTTCCGACCGCCGACCCTTCTCGCGGCTGGGTTGAACTTCATCATGAAGCTCAGCAAACTCAAACTTGCGTCAAACAGTTTGGTTGATGCCCGCCAGCCTTCCACCAACTTAGTCTAACGCCTTTGCAAGTCGGACGCACGCGAAGTGGCCTGCCCTCTCGGCAGCTCTCCGCCTCGTCCGTCAGCGAGTGTCACCTTCATTCGAGCGACATTCGCATTTGACTTCAGCGCGACCTACTCGGTCGCCGGAAAGGACCCGTCCCCACACCCGACATCTGTCCTGCTTCAGTTGCCGAGCTCCGGCAGGCGTTGCCTGACTACTCGACCTTTTGAATGTCCTAGATGTTCACTGTGGTAGACGTCCCGAAGCCGCTTCCGCGTTCCGGATTCTTTCCAGCCCCATTTCATCAGTGGCGGCCGAGCCAATCCATATTTGACAGATCAACCAAGACGCTCCTCTTGAAGGATGCAAAAACGGGACCAAATGTTCACTCGTGCCCCTTGACTATTTAAGAATGTGATCTAAGCCGAGAAATAACGGTGATTTACGCCAGAGCCCGAACTAACTACCCGCAATCCAGGTTCGGTTCGCCAGGGAAAGAATTACCGATCGTGTGTAAAAAAGTCCCAACTGTCTCGCATTGAGACATTATCCCGCAGGCAAGCTAGGTCGAATGGAACCGACTCGCGCCACGGCTCGACCTCCTCACCACTCAAGAGCCGTCTGGTGCGGCTAAAAATCTACCGCTTGCGGTGAGTTTTTTGACTTTTCCGACACGGGCAGGCCGAAAACAAGGAGGACGGGTTGGTCATCACTGCTTGCAACCCGCGCTGATCGGCCGGTAATAGATCAAAGATATCAAGCCACCGCAGACGGCCTCACTGACGAACTCACGGAAGGTAAGTCGTTTATGTCTCACGTTGCATCCAGCACCTTTGCTGCTTCAAACCAGAACGTGGAAATCCAGCCGAGCCGAGAGAGCATGGAGTCGGTGATCGCTCGTCGCCTGCTACGCCGTCGGTTCCTCGCCGTCGGTACCGGACTGGTCGCCGCGGCCGGCGGATGGAGCTTGTCGGCCGGTGAACCGACCAAACGGCCTGCACTGCTCGTCGCTCCGCGCGGTATTGATCAACTGGCAACTCGCAGCAAGATGACTCTGCAGCTCAGCGGCACGCTACGCGTTCCCCATCCCGATCCGGCTGCCAAAAAGCCGGCTCGCGAAGCGGAAGTGAAAGCGGAATCGACAGTCGAGTTCGAAGAGCGTATCGCCATGGACAAGGCCGGCAGCGCTGTGGCCGCCGCTCGTAACTATAGCCAAGCCAAAGTGAGCACCTGGGTTGCCGGAAATGCGAGCAGCCACGAACTGCGTGATGCGTGTCGCGATGTGCGCGTGCTGTTGCATGAAGGTGTCTGGCAGCAATACTCTCCGACTCAGCAAATGACGGCCAAGGAAGTCGATCTACTGCGCATGCCGATCAACACCGTAGTGGTGGATCAGTTGCTGCCGACGGAGCCGGTCAAGCCCGACAGCCAGTGGAATCCCTCGGAACGAGTCTTAGCAGAACTGTTTTCGCTCGAAGCGGTCCATTCATCGACGGTGCAGGCATATGTCACCAAAGTCGAAAACGGTGCTGCCTCGATCGAATTCGACGGAGCCATTGACGGTACAGCCGGCGGTGTCAGCACCAAGATGAACATCAAAGGCAACCTGACAGCTCGCTTAGGCACCGCTTGCGCAGTGGTGACATGGGTCGGACTGTCAATGACCGAAGTCCGCGCGATCAGTCAAGCTGAACCAGGCTTTACATTGACGGCTCTCGTCAAGCTTGTACGTCAGGAAGAACTGAATGCCTGTCTCGATGTGACTGTGGACGAATTGCAATCGCTCGCCGCAAACGATGACGGCGGTCGTTGGATGTTGCAAGTCATCTCCACCGCCGGTCGTTATCAAATGCTCGCTGATCGGCGTTGGCACACGATCATCGACTCCGGTGAAGAGTCGATTTTGCGCTTGGTTGAGAACAACAATGTAGTCGCACAGTGCAACATCACTCGCTTGCCGAAACTTCCGGCCGGTCAGCAACTGACGATGGAAGCAATGCAGGAAGATGTTAAGCGATCGCTCGGCACGAACTTCGTCGCCTTCGCCGAAGTTGCCGAGAAGTTGAACTCGACCGGTCATCGTCTGCTGCGCATCGTCGCTGACGGCACGTCCGGCGAAGTACCTGTGCGATGGATTTATTGCCATCTATCGGATGATACGGGTCGCCGTGTCTCGCTCGTGTTCACGATGAGCGGTGAGTCGGTTGAATCGTTCGGCGCAGCCGATGATCAAATGACCGGCAGCTTTGAAATGCTCCCCGAACCTTCGACGTCCGCCGAACCGACCCCGGCACCCAAAGCTGAAGGTGCGTCCGTTGAATCCGCCAAAGTGACCAAACCCGAGTCGAAGTCGATTAGGTAACCGAGAGTCGTACTGCAGGTCATCGGCTTTCTCGATCAGCGCTGGACGCTTACACTTGGTGCGTCCCGAGTCTGTCGCTGAAGGAGAGGCCATGGCTATCGCTCCCGCCTCGATCGCGCGTGCCCGAGAGGTGCTGCGTCGCGTTTGGGGCTACGATTCATTTCGACCGCTGCAGCAAGATGCCGTCGAGGCGGCACTTGCCGGCAAGGACAGCTTGGTCGTCCTGCCGACCGGCGGCGGTAAGTCGCTTTGCTTTCAAGTTCCTGCGCTGTGCCTGAGCGGAACGGCCGTCGTCGTGTCGCCGCTCATCTCGCTGATGAAGGACCAGGTCGACACGTTGCGAGCCAACGGCGTCTCGGCCGTTTGTGTCAACTCATCACAAACGGCGGAAGAGCGCAGGCAGACCGCGGACGAATTACGCAGCGGAACGGTCAAACTGCTCTATGTTTCGCCCGAACGCTTGCTGACTGATCGAATGCTGCAGTTTCTCAGTGAGATCGAAGTCTCTCTGTTCGCCATCGACGAAGCTCACTGCGTCAGTGATTGGGGGCATGATTTCCGTCCCGAGTATCGAGGACTTCGAGTTCTCAAAGAGCGATTTCCGAACACGGCGGTCCATGCTTATACCGCAACGGCGGCCGAGCATGTTCGAACCGATATCGCGGTGCAGTTGGGTTTGAAGGATCCTTCAATCCTGGTCGGCGGATTTGATCGACCCAATCTAACCTATCGCTTCCTGCCGGCCGACCAACGAATACAACAGATTGCAGAAGTGGTCGAACGTCATCGGGGCGAGTCGGGGATCATCTATTGCATCAGTCGTAAAGAAGTGGAGAAGGTCGCGGGAGCTCTCAGGGCCGCAGGGCTGCGCGCTGCTCCCTATCATGCCGGGCTCGATGATGACACTCGCCGTCGCCATCAAGAAGCCTTCATTCGCGATGAGATCGAAATCATCACCGCCACCGTCGCATTCGGAATGGGGATCGACAAGCCGAACGTGCGCTACGTGATCCATGCCACTATGCCCAAGTCAATCGAGCACTACCAGCAAGAGAGCGGTCGCGCGGGTCGTGATGGGCTCGAGTCTGAATGCGTGCTGTTGTTCAGTCGTGCGGATGTCATGACTTGGAAGCGAATCCTCGAGGATTCGTCGACATCGAATCTGCAACAAGCGATGCAGGCCGTGAACAGTATGGCCGACTTATGTGCCGGAGGTGTTTGCAGGCATCGAGCCCTCTCGCGTTACTTCGGTCAGGATCTGGATACCGACAGTTGCGATGCATGCGATGTGTGCTTGGATGAATCTCCTCAAGTTGCTGACCCGCTGATCCTCGCGCAGAAGATTCTTTCCTGCGTTGCCAGACTCGAAGAACGCTTCGCGCTGACTACACGACTAAAGTTCTGACGGGATCGAGCGACGCACGGATCGCCGAGCTCGGCCACGAACGTCTCAGTACGTTCGGCCTCTTGAAAGAGAACACGCAAGCCGAAGTACGATTTTGGTTGGATCAACTTGTCGCTCAACAGTATTTGCAGCGCAGCGGTGAGTATCAAACATTGACCCTGACGCAAACCGGTCGACTTGTTCTTCGCGGCGCAGAGACTCCGAAGCTCGGCTTGCCGCCGACCAAACGGAAAGCTGCAAAGTCGTCGACGGCACGTGAGCAAGTGTCGTGGGAGGGTGTGGATCGCGAGCTCTTCGAAGTCCTGCGTCAAACTCGCATGGAACTGGCCGCTCAGCGACAAGTCCCGGCGTATGTCATCTTCGGTGATGCGGTGCTGCGCGAGATGGCTCGTGTACGTCCGTCTTCTACAGAAGCCTTCGCAAGGATACGCGGTGTCGGTCGTCAGAAGCTCGCCGACTTTGCAGAGATCTTCTTAGAAACGATCGACACCTATTGTTCGAGCCGCGATGTCGTGCGCGATGTCATCAGCACGGAATCATTGATAGAATCCGAATCGGACGACACCGATCTTGGAGTGCTCAAGCTGAGCGGCGGCGCAGCGCAATGCTTGCCGATGTTCGAAGCCGGTGAACCGTTCGAAGCAATCGCTGCGAAAGTCAATCGCGCGCGTTCGACGGTGATGGGGTACTTCGCAGAGTTCATGGAGTACGCCGGCGTGACCGATGTTTCCGCATGGGTGTCTCCCGAAGACGAAGAAGCTGTCCTCGCCGCAGCCGATGAAACATGGACCGACGGCCGCTTGCGAACCCTCTACGAACGGCTCGGCGAGAAAATCCCCTACGACATCATCCGCATCGTACTAACCTGCCGCAAAAACCGCAGTTTGTAGCTCAATTTTCCAAATTGAGCCCCAAGAGCCCGCAGCAAACTCTCACCCAACGGTAACAGCCGACCACGTGCAAAACTCGACCATGCGTTTCCACGAGCGCAGCGAGTTCTCACATCGCCCAAAAGAAGAGCGAGTCGAACTAATGTCCGACTCGCTCATGCAAGATTCAAAATGTTCGCGATCGATCGCAGCGCGTCGCTTACTTCTTCTCGTGCAATCGCACGTCATCGAACTTCAGCGATCCACCTTTTTCCTTTTTGTGGTCGACGAGCCGCACGCGGACCAATCGGCCTACGTAGCTGCTGAGATCGATGTACTCGCGATGAAGCGTTTCGTTGTCTCCGCCTGTGGCCTTGCCGAGTACTTGACCCGACTCTTCGCTTACTACTTGTACGACCAAGTTATCCGCCGTACCGCCTGCGATCAGGAAACTGAGCCAAGGCTTGGTCACGGTGAAGGGGCGGCTGATCAATTCACCGACATCGCCATCCTGCTGCGGACCGGAAGTCGTGATCGAATGCTTGCCGTCGGCTGAAACGAGAGCCTTCGAGGCGAATGTGCCTCGCAGTTCCCAGTCGCGCGTATCGCCGGTCTCGAATCAAAGTTCAGCGGCTTGTCAGCCGAAAGCGCCGGGACGTTCGCCGCCGAGCTCATCCTTGACGGCAACGCTGCTGCGAGGCGGCCGTTGACCGTAGGGATCTTTCGCGGCCAGTCCTGGAACAAGCGGTTTATCGGCCGGTTGCCCGGCTGGAACCTGCGGGAATACGCAGCGCGCGCTGGCCGAGAACGACGTCCAGCGACTTGTCGCCATTGACATCGGCGATCATGACGAGTTCCGACACCGCTTGAGTTGTCGATCACATGCGGAATGAATCGTACACCGCCAGCGGATCGTTGCGATTCGAGCCACACCAGCGTAGCGGGCATGTGTGAGCCGTCATCGCCGGGACCGTGAGCCCACCAGCGCTTGCCGGTGACGATATCCATCACACCGTCACCGTTGATGTCGCCGATATCGACCGCATGCAACTGACTGATCGCGATCCCGCACGGACTCTTGAGCGGGTCGGCGGTCATGATGTCGACCTTTTCAAAGTTGTCGCAGCTCGCATCGGTCGGCTTGTGATAGACAAGTCCGAAGCCGTGGGCGGATAGGCCGGTCAGGACTTCATTCTTCTTGTCGCCGTCCAGATCGAGAGCGAACATCTGTGAGCCGCCGGGATTCGCCAGGGCGAACTTGTGAAACTTCCATGGCTCTTTGGCAGCGTCTCCGCTGCGCGGACCGGGATTCTCCCACCATCCGTCTTTCTCGAGCAAGTCACGCTTACCGTCGTTGTTGACGTCACCGACTCCGATGCCGTGTGTGAACCTGCCGTAATTGTTGTTCGGCGAGACGGCATGGAACTGCCACATCTGTTTCGGATCTTGTCCGGCATGCGTGGCATAGCCGTAAAAGCCCTTGCTGGAGCAGATCACATCTTTCAAACCGTCGCCATCGATGTCGGTCAGCATCGGCGACTCGTTGTCGACCACATCCAGAATCGTGAATCGTTCCCAGAGTCCTGTGCGAGCCTTGTCCTTGCCCGGATTGCGGAACCACCAACTGTCTTTACCGGGGAAGCCCAGCACGATCGTATCGACCAGCTTGTCACCGTCGACATCGTCGCTGTACATCAGAAAGTTTTCGGAGTATCCGATCGGATCAAACGCGTTGGCTTCGTAATACTTCGTCCGTGTTTCAAAGTCGGGACCCCAATAGATCCAGGGGCCGACAATCACTTCGCCGGTGCCGTCGCCGTCGAGGTCCGCGGTCGTGCCCCCTTCACTATGAAACTCGTTGGTAAGTTGAACTCGTTCGAATCGTACATCTGCCGCGGTGGACCAAGCACCGAGCGTCGAAGCGATGACAAGTGCCGACAACTTGCGAAGCAAAGGCGTGCGTGCGATGCGCATGAGGGGGGACTCGCTGTGGGTTAGGGATGAGTTGTGTGTTTGAGGTGGGATCGGCCGCCGGACATTCTCAGCCGTTGCCGTTTCAAGCGTTATATCATAACTCGCCCCAAAACCACCGTGGCGACCGATATCGCATTCCTCACTTCCCTTCCCGTCCCCTTCGTACTCGTTCTCTCTCTCTCTCGTACTCAGCGAAGCGGTACTCGTACTCGATTCCAGGGTTTCTTTTCGAGAACGAGAACGAGAACGAGAACGAGAACGAGAACGAGAACGAGAACGAGAACGAGAACGAGAACGAGAACGAGAACGAGAACGAGAACGAGAACGAGAACGAGAACGAGAACGAGAACGAGAACGAGAACGAGTACGAGTACGAGTACGAGTACGAAAGGAAAGAAGGAAAGAAGGAAAGAAGGAAAGAAGGAAAGAAGGAAAGAAGAACCGCTCAGCGCTGGTAGATGGGAAGGTAATGGTATTTCACTGACAGACTCAGCACGGCCAAGCTAGTGGAGTAGATCTTGCCGGCTCCTCCCTCTTCTCCGCTCGGCGCATTCCATGAACCGTCCGGTTGCTGACGATCGATCAGCGTCTGTCGCACCAGTCGATCAGCGGTCGCTGCATAATCACCGCCACGTTGATACATGCCTTGCGCGTAATAGTAGGTTCCATAAAAGAAGAACCGTTCATTCCATTGCGGCGGATGAGCGATGAGCCAATCTGCCGCACCGGCTACGAGAGGCGATTCGTATTCACCGCACACTTGCATAGCCAGCAGACCTGCGGCCGTCATCGTGTAAGTGGGATTGTTCTGATCGGGGATGTAGCTGAATCCCGCCGGACCGCCGATCGGTTTGCCGCGCGAATCGAGCCGCGCGGTGTACGATCGCTTCAGGTACTCGACCGCTTGCTCAATCGCTTCGGCCGGCACATCGAGCCCGTCGTTCTTCGCCGATCGCAGAGCCATCAACTGCCACACCGAAACGGAAAGGTCCGAATCGTTGGAGTTCGGTGTATAGCGCCAACCACCGCGGTCTTGAACACGTTTGCTCTGCCGCTGTGCACTGAGAATGAGATTGATCGCTTTCTGACAACGATCATGGATTAAGCGATCTTGTTCCGCATCGGTTCCCATGCCGAGCATCTCGGTCAGCATCAACGTCGTAATGCCGTGACCATACATCCGTGAACCGTCGCGATTGCCGTAGTAGCCATCTTTGTCCTGGCGATCAGGCGCGAGGACGAAGGTCAGTGCCTTGCGCATTGCGTTGCCGCGCGGTGATGATTCGGAGGTCGTCGTTCCCGCACTGGCCAGCGCCATGATGGCCAGTGAAGTCATCGTCGTTTCGTTCTGGTGTTCGACGATTGCGCCGTCCGGTCGCTGCTTCGAGACCAAGTAGTTCAGCGCTTTGCGTACCGTATCATCGACGGCATCATTACTTGCGCCATCCGGTCCGGAGTCTGCCGCAGCGGGCTTCTCTTGAGCCGTAGCCGTATGTACGACCGGCGCCATCGACAACAAGAGTGCTATTAACAACGAACGCTTAGCGAGATTCACGTCTTTGGCTCCGTTCCGAAAGAATTCGGAAATACGTTTCCACCTGCTGTCGATATTGCGGAGCCACTGTAGTTCGAGAACTCTCCAGCGTCTGATCAGCAGCTTGCTCTCGCAGTTTGCCCCACTCGTCGCTCGATTTGCGTTCGACACCCATCACACGCACGGCTGTCGGAGGTGCAGCATCGGTATCAGCCGAGTTCGAAGACATGCGCGACGAAGCGGTCGACTGCGAGTTCTGTTGGCGATTGCGATTCATCTGCTGCGCTAACTGGCGAGCGGCTTCCTGCATCGTCGTCGTCGGCTTGCTTTGTTGACCGCCCTGCTGCGACGACTGTTGGTTACTATTCTGGTTGTTATCGTCCTGCGGCTGACCGTTCTGCGAGGTTTGCGGTTGCTGCTGTTGATTGCCCGATTGTTGTTGCTGTTGCTGCTGCGAGCCCGCCGACTGGCTCATAGCGCGATCGAGTTCATCGAGCATGCGAGCCATCATCTTCGGGTCGATGGGAACCGATGGCGAGGCCGGCGCTTCTTGAGCTCCTTGATTCGGATCGAGCGGTTTCTCCTGCGGTCGATCTCCGGCCAACATTGCCGCCAGATCGGCGGCTCGGCTACGAATCGATTGCTCTGCCGTCGAGATCGCATTGCGAGCTTCCTTCGATTGAGTCGGTGAAGCGCGTCCGCGGTCCGCCGGCTGACCCTGGTTCTCAGCGGAGGCTTTGGCTTCCTGAGCCGCCTCGGCTAGTTGATCTGTAGCGGTGTGTACTTCACCGCGAGCCGTTTCGCCGACTTGCGCCGACTGCTGAGCAAGTTGCGCCGCTGCAGCCGGCCGCTCCAGTCGTTCCTCATGTCGCGCTGCGCGGCCCAAGTTTTCCGAAACATCGGTGACGGCCCCTTCGACGACTTGCTGGTTCTGCTGCGATGATTGCAGTTGAGCTTGCGCGGCAGACAATTGCTCTGTCCAACCGGTGTCGGCCAGGGACTGTTCTAGATCGCGGGCAATCTCTGCGGCCGTGTTCGCGGCGGTCTTGGCGAGTCGTCCGGCGAACTCAGCGGTTGGTTGCGGTTGGTTCAAGTCCTCGGGTTTACGAGCTCCGATTTCTTCAGCCATCTTCTTGGCTCGTTCGGTACGATCCTGCACTGCCTGCAGTCGAGACTTCAATCGATCCTGGTTCTCTTGAGCCGTCTTGGAACGAGCCTCGGCATCGGCGACTTGCTGTTTAAAAGACGGATTGTCGGGCTTGCTGTTTAAGCGATTCTTGGCGTCATCGACTTCTTTCTGAGCCGTTCGCGCCGCTTGTTCGGCTTGCTTCAGTTCGTTCTCCGTCTGGCGTTGTCGCTGATCTTGCGATCGTTGAACGGAGACCGCGCCGCGCGCTTGCTGTTGCTGAACGCGACGTTGCCAATCTTCCATTTCGCGTTTGCGATTCTTCAAATCTTGTTCGTTCGGATGGACCTGTTGTGTAGCCAACTCGTCCAGTTTTTGAGCCATTTGAGTCAGCTCTTCACGAGCCGACTGCAATGTTTTGTTCAACTGCTGCGCGGTTCGCTGCATCTCTTCCAATGGATTCTGTGTCGATGCCTGTTCCGCACCGCGAGCCGCCTCTTGGATCTTCGTCTGCAGATTCTCGAGCTGCTTCTGCAAGTCTCGCTGCGATGCGCGAGCTGATGCGGAACCGGCATCGGAGGTCAGTTGCTGCATCAGTTGACGAACTCGGTCCGAAGCTCCTTGCAGATCTTGCTGCAGCAGTGATTTGCGATCAAAGAACGTCGGGTCGGATTGTTCCAATTGCGAACGCAGGTTGTTCTCTTGGTTGGCTGAGTACTTCAAATTCTCAAGCGATTCGTTGACGGCTTGCTTCGAGATGTCGGACAGCTCCTCGCGCATGCGCGGATTGCGTCCGAGTTCTTGTTCCAATCGCTTCAGTGCCTTCTCCGGATCCATGCCGGTCAAGTCAGCCAGCATCTCGGCGTTCTTGTACCATTCATCCATGCCGGCCATGTCGACTTCCGATGCCAGTTCGGAAAGTTGAGCTCTTGCATCGGCCATCTGCTCCGGTGTCGTCTCGTTCGATTGCAGTTGTTCGAAGTGAGCCGCGATCTTGTCGAGTGCATCAGCAGCACGCTGTTCGGCGTCGGCCGCTTTGCCGAGCGGCGCTGCGGCCTCTTGAGCTGCAGGTGCTTGCTTGGCCGACTGCATGGCGGTGTCGATTTGCTCGGACGCTTGCTGAACGATCTTCGCACTTGTGTCCGCATCGCGAGCGGTATCGCGCTGTTGCTTGTCGAGCACGTTCTGCACGCCGGCTAAATCGCCGAGTGCCTCTCGAAGATCCTGCATCGGCTCGGACGCCTTGGCTTGATCTGCGGCCAATTGATCCATGCGCGGTTTGATGTCAGGCACTTCGCCGGCTTGGGCCGCATCCTTCAGTTTCTCCGTTTCCTTTTGCAGCTTGCGAGTCTCTTCTGCGGCACGATGAGCCAACTCCGGTACGCTCGGTGCGAACTGACCGAGATCTTTGCGTGCTTGAGCAGCGGCGTCGGCCAGTTTTGCACGAGCCGTGTCGAGTTGTTCCTGCATGGTCGTGACCTCGGCAGCCGCCGAGGCTTTCGATTCATTCGACCATCGGCGCGTCGAAATCTTTTGCCCGGCGCGCGATGCATCGGGACTCCAGCGTAAGCGATCGAGTTCGTCGGCCAGTTTAGGATCGATACCCGATTCACGTACGGCTCGCGATGCTTGTTCCAGCCGCTCGTTGAATGCGTCCCATGTTCGCGGCGCTTCGACGCGAGCCTCTACCGAAGTCGGTTCCCAGCGCTCGATCTGTTCGAGATCGACAAGATGCTTGGCCGCTTCGTTTACGTTATGCACTGCTTCCAATTTCTTGATCGCCGCGGCGGTGCCTTGCAACTGCTCCACAGCTTTGTCGGTCGGTAGATCGGAATCGGAGAGCGTGTCCTTCGCGGCGCGCAAGGCTGAACCGAGATCGTTCACCAGTTGCGTGTCGGCGTCGGTTCGCGATTGCTCGAGCGCTTTGCGATGCTGCAAGTGATCGAGCAGTTCTGCGCGACCTGCCTGCAGTTGCTGCTTGGCTTCTTGCGGCTTCGTCTTCATGTCTCGCACGGCATTCTTTGCCAGTTCATCGATCGGCTGTGCCGCAGTGCCGCTGCGCGAGTCGAGCTCTTTTCGTCCGTTGTTGATTTCTCCAGATAGGCCGCCGTCGATATTGAATACCTGTTGGCGACTGTCGACTTCCTGTTTGATCTGTTTGGTGAACTCTTTGAAGTTGATGTTCTCTTCGCGATCGTTGGTGGCTCGTTCGACTCGCTCCGCTGTTTGACCCGCCCATTCAATCCATCCTCGCAGTCCGCCCGATGTTCCTTCACGGAGCAGCGGAGAGCGATCGACCATCGCTTGTTCCAGTTCACGCAGTTGTCGAGCCACCACAGCCTGTTCTCGTTTGAGCGTTTCCGGCGGTGTTTCATCGGCATGCCGCACGACTTCGTCTTGGTAGCTCTGCACAGCGAACAAACTTCTGGCCATCTCGGACAACACATCGTGAGCCGTGAATTCGCGGAATCGACGATCGAGAGTTCGAGATGCATCCCAAAGTTGTTCTGCTTGATGGCGCAGATGAGCGGCAGATTCGCGAGTCTGTTTGAGAGCCGGTTCACTTTTCGGATCGGCCTGTTGAGCAGCTTGCGCTACTTTTTCCACGGTCGATTTCAATTGCGGAACAATCGCTGTTTCGACTCGCGATAAGGTGAGGCCCACACGCTCGAGTTCCGCTTGGCTGACTGAGTCCTGAGGTTCTTTAATCGCCTGCACGACAGCCGCTCGGATCTCTGCTGCTTTTTCTTCGGTTGCAGTCGATACGCGCGAAGCGATCTCCTGAAGCTCTACCGACTTCGATTCTTGCGGTGCGCGCTGCACTTGATCGGTCAGCTCGCGAATCTTCTTCATGTCCTCTTCGAGCTTTTCCGTCAGCTCATGCAGCTTCGTCGCAATTTCAATACGTTGCTCAGTAGCAGGTCGGCGCTCCGGGCTGATCGAAATACTCGTGATGACAACTTCCAGCGGAGCCGATTGAGATGATTGTCCTTTGCGGTCCGTAGCTCGCAGCGAGACACTGAACATGTCTCCGATCTTGGCCTTCAGGGGTAGTAAATCGAAATCATGAGAGATTGTCCCCTGCTCTGTGTCCGGTGCGGTCAGCGCTGTCACAACGTCTGCGTCGACCCCTTTGCGGACGACCAGTTCTACCGAGGCGAGCGGCAATTCGTCTTTGAACTGCCACTCGAGATTCGTGATCTGGTTCGGTTCGCAGACGACCATCGCACCTTGCGGTCGATGCCACGCCAATTGCGGAGCTTGATCTTCGATCGGTTCAATGCGATAGACCGAACTGAACGCATTCGTAAAGCCGGTTTCGGCCGCTTCGACATCGACGCGGTATCTTGCTTCTGACTCGATGGCCAAGTCGGCATGAACGCCCGAAAATTTGGAAGGAGCGTCATCCTTCTCGCGATACAGTTCCACCATCTTCGATTGCGATTGGCCGGCTTCATCGATCTTCATGACGGCTGATCGCACCGCTTGATCGACTTGGATATCGAGCTCAACTCGACTTCCCTTAAGCGTCTTGATGTCGCCGTGATCTTCTTTCACCACCAGATTCGGTAGTCCTGCGTAAGCCGGATAGATGATCGTTTTCTTGAACGACTCGACTTTCGGTCGCGGCCGAGTGCGAATGCGCTGCCACGGTGTGTAGGCATCTTCAGCGGCGACGCGATAGTCGATCGTTTCCGCTTCGGTGCTGAGATTGGCCAGATAGAAGTGTACGTTGCTTGATTCCCGATTCACATTCTCTGCTTGATCGGCAGTCATCAGGGAAAGCAGTTGATCGGGAGAAGCAAGTCGCATGTTGATGCGCTGCTCTTCGCCGTCGATCTTCGCTTCGAGCGTTACGAGATCCGGCTCCGGACCGGTGACGCTCGCCACAACCGATGACACATCGCCTGCCGGGAGTGTTACTTCAGGAGAGTCAGGTTTGACGATCTCGATGTGGTAACGCGAAATACGTCCGAGGTTGGCTGCCGGGAAGAGCGCGCGAGCCACCCGTTGCGGTAGATGTAGTCCCGGTACGAACATCAACGCAAAGAACACACCGGTAACGACTAAGCCGATCGCCAGGGATCGAGCGATGAGCGACCAAGGGAGCAGCTTCGAAACTTTCACGGCTGAGACGAGTTGTGCGACTTGCTTTTGCAGCGCCGCGCGAAAGCCGACCGAGCCGGCGATCTGAGATTGATAGTCGTCGGACAATTCCACTGCAGGCAACAAGCGTTCATGCAGTTGCGGTTCGCGAGATTCGAACGCGGCCGCGGTTTCCGTCAGCGGTTCACCCGCCCAAAGGCGACGGAGAAAAATGATTCCGCTGACGATCGCGGTTAGATACAACAATCCACTGAGCAGCCACCGGACCGGTTCGCTGAGCACGATGCCCGCGTCGACGATGACTACGCCTGCCAGAGCAGAAATCGAGATCGCGGCACACAGCGCCGTTCCTCTCGCTCCCCACAGCATGCGTTGTCGGCGACGAAACTGATGCAGTTTCTGACGTGTGACCGGCTCGAGTGCAGCGCTCATATCAGTCCTACCCGTTTACGGATCCACCATTCGGCGCACAGCAGCATCACGATCGGTGCGAACCACCAATAGCTTTGCCACAGCAGCGTATCGGACTCCACAATTTTGCCGCGGCTGAGCGGCTGAAGCAAACCGATTAGTTCATGCCCTTTTTCCTCGGGCAAATAGGCTCCGCCTGTCAGTTCGGCCAAACGCGTCAAAGCGACGGTATCGCAGGCCGGTTGGTCCATCTCTCCTGCATCGGGTTCGACGACCGAAAACTCCGTGTGCAGATCGAGCGCAGCGTTGGTCAGTCCCGGAGCAGTGATGCGCACGCGATAGTTGCCTCCGCGAGGAGCATTCATCTGGCCTGCATAGACACCCGCCACTGCTTTATCAGACTCGAGCGGTACGACGGCAATCACACGTTCTTGAGGCTCTGTTTTCGAAGTTGCATCGCTGCCGCCCTTCGAAGGTGCTTCGATGATTTCACTGACGATGGCCTCGACCGCAAGATCCGCCGCTGGTGTTCCATCCGCGTTTCGAAGTCTAGCCTTCAGAGGAATCGTGTCGCCGGGACCGACTACCAACTTGCCCGAGTCGAGTCCGACGTATTGGCCTTGCACGGACATCGGCATGCGCATGACCCAACGCGCGATCTGATTCCAGAATCGCTGATGATATGTATCAGCGACTTTGTATCGCCAGCGCCAGGTTTCGTCGGTGGCGGCGTAGAAGACTCGACCCGCGCCGAACTGTCGCGTAACCATCAACGGAACTTCGCCGGCTTCGTTCTTCCCTTGCAATAGGACTTCGCTTCCCGGCACCGCTTCCACCAGACTGTGATAGTGCAACGGCGGCAACTCCGACCAAGCTCGTTCGCTGGCCGCAGGTTCATTGGGTGTAAGAAGAAATGCGGAACTTTGTCTGGCCGCAGAGGTCAACATGGCCGCAACAGGCGGCGGTTGCGATCGCTCATCTTTCAACCACTTCACCGGCAGCAAGTCATGCAGCGTCTTATACGCCGGAGCCTGCAGATAATCGCGATCACCATCGATGACGATCAAGCCGCCGCCTGAAGCTTCGACGAAATACTTGATCCAATTCTGAGCGTCATTCGGTAGCGTTTCAGCCGGCAGGTCGCCGAGCACGATGAGGTCGTATTGGGCCAGTTTCTCACGCGAGACGGGCCATTGATCGGGGCCGTCACCGCGACGCACGACCGGCGGCTTTGCGTCCCAGTCGGGCATCACTGTATCGACTTGCCAAGCCGGATCGCGCTCGAACATGTTGCGAAGATATCGCACTTCCCAGCGGCTGCGACCTTCAAGGATCAAGAGTCGACTGCGCTTGGTCACAACGGAAACATGGAAGGGTCGTGAGTTATTTGATAACACCGTTTCACCGGCTTGCGATTCCACGACGGCTTCTAGGTGCAGCGGCACCGCGGCGAACTCGACGTTGCGACCTGCTTGTTCACGCAGTTGCTTGACGAGCGGCTCGGCCGGAATCGAAAAGTCCACTCGGCCCCGATCCTCGGGCGTCAACGCGTGAGTCTCTTGCCATATGACTTGACCGGCGTGGCGAATCGATAACTTGAGCGGTTCGTTCTTTGCCATGCGATGGTTGAGTACGATCGTGCCGCGCAGTACATCCCGCTCAAAGACTCGTTCCGGATGATTCACGGCCGCCAGCGAGATGTCTTGCGGTGCTTTGTCGTGACCGACGCCGATGACATAAACACGTTTCTTTTGTGCGGCTAAGGCTTCGGCAGCGGTTTGAGTCGATGGGCCTAATGTGTTGCGCCCGTCGGTGAGCAGCACGACCGTCTCGGACGAATTGTTTTCGAGCGATACGGCGGCTGCCTCTTCGTCGCTCTTATTCGCATCGGCCGCTTCCTCGGGCCGAGTCGACTGCATGGACCGCTCGGCATCTTCAATGAGCGTACCGCCGATGCGCGAGGCCGCGCCAAATCGTTCGGGAGTCCACGGCTGTGTTGAATCCGGCAGCGGCGATGTGGATTCGATTCCGGATTCCCACAACACCGTGCGATCGCGATCAAAACGAGAGACCGTGATTTCGAATGAGTCTTGCACTTGCGGCAAGAGGGCATCCGCGCCGCTGAGCAGTCTCTCGAGAGCTCGTTGGTAACGTGTCGACTCGTCAAAGCGACGGAGCACTCCGGCGTCGGCGCTGCTCGATATGGTCGAGTTGGAACCGCCGTCGCTCTCTTGTGCGCGATCGACCCAATCGAGCGACGCGGCGATGGCTTGCTTACGATCAGCCGCCATTTCAGTATCGTTGATCGACATACTGGCGGAGCTATCGACCATCACAACCAACTTGCCCGGTTCCCCTTCGCGGTAACGATGGTGCAGTACCGGCGCTGTGAGGATGAGGATCGAGAGCACGATGGCAGCCGAGCGAAGCAGCGGCAGACCATACCGCGCCGGGCCGCTGAGCACACGCGTCTCACGAGCGTACAGCCACCAGGCGAGCGCGCCGGCGCTCAGTGCCAGCACGATGCCGACCAAGGGGCTCAAGTCGCCTATGAATCTGAGGTCGGTCATGGGCTGGGGCGAGTCAAACTCTGTTGAAGAAACAATTCCACAAATAGGGCGATCACCAACCCGATCAACAACCAGCGAAACACTTCGCGTCCCGTCAGCTTGATCTGCTCGGCTTCGCGATAATCGCTTACCGACCGATGAATCTCGGCACCGAGTCGCTGAGCGATCGTTTCAAGCTGTACGTCGTCGAGCGGCGTCGGATCGGATTCCGAATCCGGTGCCGAGACCGTGTATTGCAACGCATCGCTGCGAACGCCGCTGACTGCGTACACGCCCGGAAACTGGGTCCGTTCGAAGTTGGCTGCATAACGATCATCGGCTTCTCCGAGTTCCAATCGATACTTGGCCTTCGTCGCCGCTAACACTTCAGCAATCGGCTTCAGTTTTTCTTTGTCTTTTGAAGCCGAAGCGGCTGCTTCTTTTTTGTGTGCAGTGACGGTCAACGTCGAACCGGTTTCGAGATTCAGTCGCGGCGAACCAGAGACGGCGGATTGCATGACGAGTTGTTGCATGAGCGGCACGACCACTTCTCGCAACGGCAAGTTCGACCACTTATCGCCGCACGATACGGTCCACTGCAGAACGCGGCCGCGACCCACAATGCGTTCCATCAATAACGGATCACCGTTTTCCAGTGACAGTAGAGTCGAGAACTTTTGAGTCGCACTCGATTCTTTGTTCGCATCCTTCACTGCGTCGGCTCCATCCGACTTTGCCGGTTCGCGCGGCTTGATTTGAAACCAAGTATTGAAGTCGACGGTATCGAGTCGTCCGTTGCTGCTGCGATTGAAGAGAGCCAGCGCCGGATGATTGAACGTCTCGACGGCGATCTTCAGCTCTTTGCGATCGGTGCCTTTGACTGTCTCTTGGCGATCGAAATCATGAGCCAGCAACGGCACCTTGGCTGTAACGCCCCATGTTTTGTTCAGCCACTCGATGTCGCTCGACGCGCCAGGGAAGAGCATCAAGGTTCCGCCGGCGGTGACGAAGTCGGTTAAGCGCTGAGCCGTTTGATTGTCGAGTTGCTTGATGTCGGCCAGCGCGACCACTTGCAGTTGATTCAATTCTCGCTGGTCGAGATTCTTCGGTTCGATTAACCGACAACGAATCGGATCGATACCTGCCGTTGCTTCAGCTAATCCGGCTGTGGTTTCTTCCACAGCGGCTGAAGCGACGCTGACTGCATAGGGTGCAAGAGCGAACTGCAGGAAGATGCTGTCTCTCAATTCTTGCGAATCGGGGCCGAGAGCATCCACGATCACGGCTTCGATGGGTTCGATGACATCGACGGACCAGAGCGCCGTATCGTCCGTGCGAATGACCGACGCAGGTGTCTCGCCGGCCGCGGCGCGAGCAGCGGTTTCGTCCATCGACAAGCGAATGACATGAGAACCGACGGCATCAAGCATACACTTGAAGACCAGATAGACTTGCGATTTGCCGCCGACATCCACGTTCTTCGATGCCAAGGTCGTATCATCGACGGCAAACACCACCGGCACGCCGCTGACTTTGGTCTCGCCATGATTGCGAACGACTGCGCGCACTTCCAGGGTTTGACCTTTGGCCGTGACGGTCGATCCTGCAGATGTGTCGATATGAATGGAAAGGTTTTCGCGATTCTTGGCCGCGATCGGAATAAAAGTAATCTCCGTAGGCCGCGTTTCGGAATCGGCCGGGTGCAGGGCGCTGAGAGCATCGGTCGGTATGCGCTCCCATTCGCTCTGCTGAAAATCGCTGAGCACGATCAGCCGGCGCCGCAGTTGTTGTGAGCGATCGAGTTGTGCCAATCCTTCCGCGAGCGTATCGACCCAGGGCACAGAGCCCGCGCCGGGTTCGATCGATGACACACGCTGTAAAGCTCGCTTGGTATCGAACGATGCGCCGGAGGCTTGATTCACCGGACCGCCGCCGGCCGCAATGATGCTCAGCTCGGTTGCCGATCCAGATTCGCGAATCAGTTCGGAAGCAGCGGCCACGGCCGCATCGAACACGGAAGCGCCTGCGGAACTTCGCTTATCGGAACTTGCAGCGGATGATGACGAAGGTGATTCGGCGGCCGCTTCCATGCTTAGACTGTTATCGATCACCAGCACCACGGACGACGGTCCGGTGCCTGCCGTGCGCCATGCGGTAAGAACGGGTCGAGCTAAGCAGAGGGCGAGGAGCGCGGGGATCAGCATGCGCAGCATCAGCAACAGGAGAGCTCTCCATTGAATGCGCCGTGAGTTGATCTTGAGCGCTGATTCGAGCAGATGCATGGCGCCCCAATCCACCGTGCGAAACCGCGAACGGTTCAGCAAGTGGATGATCAGCGGCGCGAACATGGCCGCGCTGCCGCCGAGCAGGATGAAGTTCAGAAAAGTCATGAGCCACGTCCTCGCGCCGCCAAGTACGCAGCCAGAAGATCGGCGTGGGGACGATCGGTAGTGAAGCTCAGCAAATCGATCTTCTGTCGTCCGCAACCTGCGGAGAGCGCTTTACGAAACTTTTCCAAGTTCTCCATGTAAGCGGCTCGCAACAGCGCTGCATCGGTCAAACGCTCATGCGTCTTCACTTCCAGCGATCGGAATTGTGTTCGACCGCGGAACGGGAAATCGAGTTCGTCCGGGTCCCAGATTTGAAAGATGACGACTTCGTTGCGCGCGTGACGAAAGTAGCTGAGCGAACGGAGCAAATTATCCACGTCGTCAAAGCAGTCGGAGATCAAGACCAATAGTCCGCGCCGTTTGATCTTCGGCACGAGTTGCGTGAGCACGCTGCTGACCGCTGTTTCGCTTCCCGGATCCGACGTGGCCAAGAGACTAAGCAGGCTGCGTAGATGGTTCGGCTTGCTGCGCGGCGGAATGTAGTCGCGTGTTTCAGTATCGAATGTGACCAAGCCGACGGCATCTTGCTGGCCGATCAGCATGTAAGAGAGGCAAGCGGCCAAGCGAATTGCGAACTCATGTTTGGACGATGTGCTGCGCGAACCTTTGTAGGCCATCGAGCCGCTCTTATCGACCAGGATCGTACATCGCAGATTCGTTTCCTCTTCGTACTGGCGAATGAAGAGACGATCGGTCTTGCCGTACAGTTTCCAGTCGATCGAACGAATTTCATCGCCGCGCACGTAGGGACGATGCTCTTTGAATTCGACGCTGAAGCCCTTATGCGGCGAGCGATGCATGCCGACGGTCACACCTTCGACGACTTGCCGCGCATACAGTTGCAGTTGCGCCAGCTTGTCGCGGTCGGCGACGGATAAGAGAGCATCAGCGGCAGGTCGGCTCATACGGCTTTGGCTCGGGCTCGCGGCAGTTCTTTCAATGCTCGGGCGATGATGTCGTCGGTTCGAATGCCGTCTGCCTCAGCGGCGAAGGTCGGCACCAAACGATGTCGCAGAACCGGTGCGGCGAGGGCTTCGATGTCTTCGACGGTGACATGGTATCGACCGTGCAGCAGAGCTCGCGCCTTCGATGCGATCACCAACTGCTGACTGGCTCGCGGACCCGGACCCCAATCGACCCAGTCCTTGACCCAAGGCAATCTCTTCTCTTCGTTCGGTCGAAGCGAGCGTACGAGGTCGAGGACCAGTTGCTTGGCATGATCGGGCAGAGGCACTAAGCGCACCGTTTGTTGAAAGCTGACGATCTCTTCGCCGGTAACGACAGCTTGCGGCTTGGCGCTGAAGGCCGTGGTGGTGCGATCGATGATCTCACCTTCTTGATCGCGAGTCGGATAGTCGACGATGACTTGGAAGAGGAAGCGATCGCGCTGAGCTTCCGGCAGCGGATAGGTTCCTTCTTGTTCGATCGGGTTCTGCGTAGCCAAGACGAAGAACGGTTCAGCCAAGCGATAGGTCTTGCCGCCGATCGTGACTTCGTGCTCTTGCATGGCTTCGAGCAGCGCGGCCTGCGTCTTCGGCGGCGTGCGGTTGATTTCGTCGGCCAAGAGAAGCTGCGTAAAGACCGGACCTTTCTCGAAGACGAGCTGCCGATGTCCGGTCTCGGGCGATTCCTGAATGATGTCGGTTCCGGTGATGTCGGCAGGCATCAAGTCGGGTGTGAACTGAATGCGATGGAAGGTGAGAGCCATCGAGTCGGCCAGCGAGCGGACCATCAAGGTCTTGGCCAAGCCGGGGACCCCTTCGAGCAAGCAGTGGCCGCGCGAGAGCATGGCGATCAACAGTTGCTCGATGACTTCTTCCTGGCCGACGACGATTCGACCGACTTGTTCTCGAATCCGTGCGCACGCGGAACGCAATTGTTCTGCTTGCCGGACATCGTTATCCGTCATGGTTGGGCTGGACTGAGCCAAAAGACGCACTCCGAAATACAAAGGACAAACGGACGAACCGCCGATCCGATCGAAGAACCGCAATGCTCATTGCCGGACGACGCGCTGGCGATCGGCGATGGCGTAGGCGGAACGTCGCGGAGGATGCTGTCGATCGTTGCGCGGCGGGATGGGTTTCGGTGGGATCAGCAGAGGGTAAACGGCTGAAGCCATTATGCTAATTACTTCCCGCCCGATGTGCGCGGCCCACCCGCCCCGGCGAGCCTGGAAAAGTGTAGATCCATTGTCCTCAATTGATCCCTAACTCAGTCGGAAGAACCGACACCTGAACCGGTATCGAAATAGGTCGAGGCAGATCGACAGGCCTCAAGGCTGGAGCCTTGAGGGCAGTGGGTAACGAGGCCGGAGCCTCGTTACCAGTACTGGAACCGTGTTATCAGGATCAGCATCTTGCTACTCGTAACGGCCTTCCTCGTGACAAGGCTCCAGCCTTGTCACGCACTGCCGGCGAGGCTCCGGTCTCGCAGTCACAACAGTCCCCGGACTCACTCCGGAAAATACTTGGCGACCATTGTGCGCAGGAAGGTGAGCGAATCGGCCATCTCCTGCATGCCGTTCATGCCGTCTTCAATACTGATCCAGCCTCTATAGCCGACATCCTTGAGCAATCCGAAGATGGCCGGATAGTCGTTCGCGCCGCGGCCTGTGACTCCGTGCTTGAGCAGTTCGGTATAGCCGGCGGTCCCTTCGGCTTTCTTCAGATCTTCGGCGGTTGTGCCGGGTACCAAGTAGCGATCGCTGGCATGCATGCTGACCACGCGCGGCGCGACGCGTCTCAGCAATTCAACCGGGTCATCACCCGCCACCACTGCGTTGCTCGGATCGTATTGAACTCCAAAGAAAGGCGACTCGGGTATCAGCGCCAGCAGATCGAGGAACACATCCATCTTTTGCGCGAACTCGGGATACAACCAGTAACCGTCTTTGTAGTGGTTTTCGAGTCCCAGTACGATGCCGAGCGATTCAGCGTGTCGGATGCATTCGATAATCGCCGCGCTGGACCACTGCAGGCCGACATCGCGCGCGACTTGAGGCCAACGCTGGCCGCTGAGTACGCGGCATACTGTCCCAGGTCCGCCGAGGCGATGCGATGTTTCGATCATGCGCTTTTGATGCGCGATCGCCGCGGCGCGTTTGTCAGCTTCGGGGTGAGTGAAGTCAGGCGAGCAGCAGAGCATGGGCATTTCGAAACCCGCGTCGCGAATCGCGGCTGCAATTTCGTCGATATAGCTCGGATCGAGGCTGACGAAAAAACCTTCGTACATTTCGAGTCCGTCCGCATCCAGCGTTTTCGCTTGTTCGATCCAGTCGAACACGCTCATTGTTCGAGCTTGAGAGATTTGATCGAGATAACACTTGGGGAAAGCACTGAGACGGGGTCGCGAACTAGACAAGATGAATCCGGCTCCGGATGGGAAGGGACGAACGGCGGGATCGCGCAAAGCCGCCGATGTGGGCTGTGCCGAGTGGAGCGCGACATTGTAGGATGCGTCTGTGCCTGATACAACGCACGCAGCATGCCATGGATCTGATTGCTGAAAAGGTGGACATATGAGAGTCGGTTTGACATTTGATTTCGGAAGTCGTTTTCTCGCTCAAGGAACCGCGTCGGGCAACACGCCTCGCGAAGGTGCTGAAGAAACGCTCGCGGCCGTCTGTTCCGCTCTCTCGGACGCAGGGCATGATGCCGTCTTGATCGGCGACGTTTCGGATCTGGTCGATAAGCTCGCCGCCGGTGATCGCTGGGATCTCGTTTTCAATCTGTGCGAAGGCACAATCGGTCGCGGTGCAAGCGGCCAAATCCCGGCACTTCTCGAAGCCTACGGAATCCCGTTCACGTTTGCAGACATAACCAGTCGCTGCATCGCTGAAAATGCTCCGACCTTGAAGTCAGTCTTGGTCGAAGTCGGTGTCGCTGTGGCTGAAGAGTCCGATTCACCGGGACGTGAGTTCACCGTCTGCATCGTCGGTCACGGTTCTGCATCGGAAGTGCTCGGTGTTCTCGAATGCGCCTCGGTTCTCGATGTGATGCTCTCAGATCGCGACGCTGAATCAACTGATGCGCCGACTTTGGCTCAAATCGCCGATACCAGCGATCCGGAAGTGATGCAGGCTCAGCGCCTAGCCCTGTCGGCATGGCAAGCGGTCGGCGGTTGCGATGCGGGTGAAGTCGATCTGCAACTCGACGAATCGGGCTCGTTGCAAGTCGTCGATGTGAAGTTGCTGCCCGATCTGTATCCGGTCGATTCAGCCTTCAGTACGATCGCCGACGCAGCCGGGATCAGCTACGGATCGTTGATTCAACGCATCATCGACGAAGCTCAGAGCCGCGGACAATCCGCCAAGTCGAGTGCGGACCGCAAGAGTCCGGCTCGACCCCACTTCCACGCCACTACCAGGCTAAAAGCCGTAAATCTAAAAGCGTAGTTCGAAAAGCTGTAGGTCAACGAGTGTAGGTCAATTGTCCTCAATTGACCCTAACCCGGTTCGAACCACCAACACCTTCTACGGTAACGATTGACATATCGCTGTCGGAAGTCGATCTGTTTCGCGTACTGGGTTAGGACAATTGATCTACACTGAACCCTTTCCCACCTCCTCCAGGAGCTCTCGCATGTCTGCTCTATCTCGTCGGCATTTCTTGGGTGCTTCCGCCGCTGTCGGCTCAACTCTGATCCTCGCAGGTACTCAAGCTTCGGGACGAGTCATCGGTGCGAATGATCGATTGCGTATTGCCGTTGCGGGGGTAAACGGGCGAGGGCAAAGTCATATCGGCGGCTGGTTGGGGCAGCCCAATGTCGAGATCGCTTATTTGATTGACCCCGATTCAAAGGTCTTGGCATCGGCGCTGAAGGGGCTGAGCGAAAAGAGCCAAGGTCGATTCACTACCAAGGGTGTGGCCGACGTACGCGAAGCGCTTGAAGACAAGAACTTGGATGCGATCTCGATTGCCACGCCCAATCATTGGCACTCGTTGATGACGATCTGGGCTGCGCAGGCGGGCAAGCATGTCTATGTCGAGAAGCCGATGAGCCATGACGTGGCGGAAGGTCGTATCGTCGTCAAGGCTCAAGAGAAGTACGGAGTGGTGATTCAGCACGGAACGCAGAATCGGAGCAACGCCAAGATTGCGGGTCTGCATGAAGCGATCAAAGCAGGCAAGTTCGGACGCTTGAAGATCTCGTACGGATACTGTTGCAAGCCTCGCAACGGCATCGGGTTCAAACAGCCGAGCGATCCGCCGGCGAACTTGGATTGGAAGCTGTGGAAAGGCCCGGCCGTCGTGCCGCAGTATCACGGCAACTATGTGCACTATAACTGGCATTGGTTCTGGAACACTGGTAACGGTGACTTGAATAACCAAGGGACGCATCAACTCGACATCGCACGTTGGGCGCTCGACGATGACATGACTCATCCGGTGCGCGTGATGGCGATCGGCGGTCGCTTTCAATGGAAAGATCAAGCAGAAACGCCGAATACGATGATGGCTGTGGCCGAGTATCCGAACGGCCAATCGGTCTTCTTCAACGTGCGTAACGTGAACTACAAAGAGTACGAGAATCAGGTTGAGAACGAATACTATTTCGAAGACGGCGGGAAGATCGTTCGCAACAAATACTACGCGCCGGGCAGCAAGGCGGGCGAACCAATCGATGTGCCGAGCGGCAAAGTAACTCCCGGCGGTAACTGGGGTGCGTTCATCACCGCTTGCCGAGAAGGGAAACCGGAGCTGGCCAACGGCACCGCGCAGCAAGCTCATTCGGCTTGCGTGCTCGGGCATCTGATGAACAACTCGTATCGCTTAGGTCACCAAGTTCCGTTCAACGAGAAAGCCGGTGCGTTTGGTGACAATAGCGATGCAGCAGAGCACTTTGCTCGGCTGCACGAGATCATGAAGAGCGGCGTCGGCGTGCCTGAAGAGGGCAATCATTACACAGTTGGACCCTGGTTGACCTTCGACCCGCAGAAGGAAACTCACACCGGAGCTTTCGCAGACGAGGCCAACAAGCTGCTGAAAGACCCCAACAACCCCGGCTTCGAAGTCCCGACAAGAGTGTAGGTCAATTGTCCTCAATTGACCCTAACCAACTCAGAATCGCCAACTCCTAGTGAGGTAACGCTCGATAGTGCGCAATGAACGCGAGGCTGGAGCCTCGCCGTCAGTGCGTGACCAGGCCGGAGCCTTGTCACGAGGGAACAGATGCCGAGGCAACGCTCGATCGAGCGTGATCTGATGTCGATGCGTTTCGTTGCGTGAGTTAGGGCCGTCGAAGGTGTTGGTGGGTCGAACCGAGTTTGGGTCAATTGAGGACAATTGACCTACACTCGTTGACCTACCGCTATCCATCTACTCTTCGATGAGCGTGATGGACTCGATAGTTACGGGTTCGACGGGGACGTCGCTGTGGCCGGCTTTGGAGCCGGTTTTGACTTTGCCGATCTTATCGACGACGTCTTGGCCTTCGACCACTTTACCGAAGACGGCGTAACCGACTCCGTCGCGAGATTGAGCGCGATCCAGAAAACCGTTGTCGGTCGTGTTGATGAAGAACTGGCTGGTGGCGCTGTCGGGAGCGGAGGTCCGAGCCATGGCTAGGGTGTACTTCTTGTTCTGCAGTCCGTTGCCCCCTTCGTTCTTGATCGAAGGTTTCTTGCCGCTCTTGTCTCGCATGTCGGCGGTCATGCCGCCACCTTGGATCATGAAGCCGTCGATGACGCGGTGGAAAATCGTGCCGTCGTAGAAGCCGTCTTTCACATAAGCTTCGAAATTGGCGGACGAGATAGGTGCTTCCTTGGTGAACAATTCAATTTTGATGTCACCCAAACTGGTTTTCAGCAAAAACACTGGCGGCTCCTGGCGTCGATCGGCCTCACCCTGACGTGTCGGCCTTCGATATGCTTACTCAAAAACAACAAAAACGGGAAAGCGGCTCGGTCTCCTCAGGGCACCGAGCTCCTCGAGCAGCTCGAGGAACGGACCATTCTAACTTGCTCGACCCGACCCGCTATGGGACATTTCGCGGCTCCGTTGAGCTCATCTGCTGCGCGATTCTCTACAATGCTTTTCACCCACGAGCTGCGAATCGCTTCACCGCTCACGTTACCCGCCCCGGATTGCATGTGGAACACAAGGTCCCGATCACTCGTTTTTCAGGACTGAAGTTTCATCTGCATTCTCGCCAGTGCATGTCAACGACCTGCGCATGTCGACAAGGAGTCCAGCACCATGCCTCGTGCGAATCGAGCACCGCTCATTCGTTTCTGCCGCAAAGCGTTTCTTGCCGCTGTCTGTTTCTTCATTGTGGTCATCGGTTTCACTCGCAAAGGGGCGGCGCAGATCGCTGCGCAAGCATCGGCCTCCGGACGTCCCAACGTTCTTTGGATCACGTCGGAAGACAACGGGCCGGAACTGGGATGCTACGGTGATGCCTATTCCACTTCGCCGAACATCGATGCTCTGGCTGCCAAAGGTCAGATTTATCTCAACTGCTGGTCGAATGCGCCGGTCTGCGCGCCGGCTCGTACCACGATTGTCACCGGCCTGTATCCGACCAGCCTGGGAGCTCAGCATATGCGTAGCCATGTGCGTCTTCCGGATTCGATGCAGCTCTATCCGCAATTGTTTCAGCAGCAGGGTTACTACTGCACCAACAACGTCAAGGAAGACTACAACGTCATCAAGCCGAAAGGGGCTTGGAACGAATCGAGCGCCAAGGCTCACTGGCGTAAACGCAAAGCGGGTCAGCCGTTTTTTGCGGTGTTCAACTTTACGACCACGCATGAAAGTCAGATTCGCAAGCGACCGCATACTCCGGTTCACGATCCTGCTAAGGTGAAAGTTCCGCCCTATCATCCTGACACTAAGGAAGTGCGCGAGGATTGGGCACAGTACTACGATCAGATCACCGCCATGGATCGCGAAGTCGGTGAAGTCTTGGCGCAACTGCGGGAAGATGGGCTCGAGGACAACACGATCGTCGTGTACTACGGAGATCACGGCTGCGGAC
>JAXMBQ010000045.1:0-48551 GCA_046349815.1 Pirellulales bacterium
TGAAATGTGCATGCCCGGCGACAACGTCAAGATTGAAGTCGAGCTGCAAAAGCCGATTGCTATGGATGACGGTGTTCGCTTCGCTATTCGCGAAGGTGGTAAGACGGTCGGTTCCGGCGTTGTGACCAAGATCGTCGAGTAGTTCTTGAACTGTGGTTGTCGGCAATTTCCGTTGCTCGGCAATCGCAAACAAGCTAAAAGATTTGTGGCCTGCCGGAGGCTTTAGAAAAGCTTCGGCAGGTTGCTTTATCCAGGGGCGTAGCTCAATTGGCAGAGCACCGGTCTCCAAAACCGGGGGTTGAGAGTTCAAGCCTTTCCGCCCCTGCTGGATTTCACTGAAGATTATCCGTTGTGGGAGCCGCGAGGCGCATGACCACCAAAGAAGGCGTAATTGCCGAACGACCGATGCTCAAAGAGCTGTTCGCGTCGACGATTTACAAGCGGAACCAAGGGCGCATGGTTCGTCAGATTACCTGTTTGGCAATCTGGGCGGCTGTGTTGGTTGGGGCTTGGCGCTTCCATGCCACGGTTCTCGAGCCGAATGTGAGTTCGCCTGCTGCCGGATACTTGATTGCGGTGGCGGTAGCGGCGATCGGTATGTGGTGTGCGTATCGTCTGGTGAACTGGCCTAAGTTCGCGGACTTTCTAATTGCTGTCGAGGCCGAGCTCAATAAGGTCTCTTGGCCAGGTTGGCGAGAGCTCAATCGCGCATCGATGGTGGTGATCTTCACGATTTTCTTTATGGCTTTCCTGTTGTTTGGCTACGATTTCGTCTGGGGTCTTATTTTCACCTGGTTGGGAATCGTTTGATCGAATGGTGGGAATGTTGAGAGGCGGGCGATCGCAGGTCGCATGGTTTGCTGCCTATCAGGTAAGTGTAAAGTTGGCGAAGTTACCGAATTTTGGGCTTTCGCAACTTGAAGTGTTCAATACAATTCGCGGGTCTGCAGTGGAAGTGCTCGGCACGAAAACTGCGACACGATTAACTTGGTTTTCTTCCTAGCCAGGAGACTGGTGGGTTGAGTTCCGTTCGGGGCTGCAAGTCGGCTCAGAGTCGGGATTGATCGCACGGTCGCCTGTACTGGCATGGGGGTCATGGTGAGTGATTCTGAAAAAACGGCACCGGTACCTGCTCCGATGGACTGGTACATTCTCAAGGTGTCATTCAATCGCGAAGACGGTGTCCGTGATGCGCTGGTAAAGCGTATCAAGATGAACGGTATGGAGTCGAGCTTCGGCGAGATTCTGATACCGACTGAGGACGTCGTTACGTTCACGCGAAATGGAACGCGGCGCGTGGTGAAGCGAAAGCTTTATCCGGGCTATCTCATGATCTATATGTCGGTCAGCGACGATTCCTGGTTCTTGGTTCGCGAGACTCCCGGTGTCGGTGATTACATCGGCTCCGGCGGCAAGCCTACTCCGATGGATCCGCACGATGTCGAGCGGATCATCAAGTCGGTTCGGCCTGATGAGGAAGGCGAGCAGGCGCTGAAGACCGCCATACCGTTCCGCGTCGGCGACCGAGTTCGAGTTAAGGAAGGTTACTTCCAAAACTTGGAAGGTGACGTCGAGAAAGTTGACGAAGCCAACGGGCGGATCACGGTCATGATCAGTATCTTCGGGCGTTCGACGCCTGTGGAGCTCGATCACTGGCAAGTGGAAGCCGTTTAATAGGTCGCGGACTGTCCTTCGCAGCTCGACGCGTATAAGCCGCGTGAGTGGGCGGAGTGGTCCTGGGAGTCGGTAAGCACTGCGACTTTGAGACTGACAAGCCGGCGAGCCGGTAAGTCGCGAGATCATCACCTTCACGAGATCATCCAACGAAATCAATCGATCATTGATAGCGGAGAAATGCGTCACTCATGGCAAAGCAGGTAGTGGGACAAGCGAAGTTCCAGGTGCCCGGCGGGTCAGCCACCCCCGCGCCGCCTGTCGGTACCTCGCTCGGTAAGTACGGTATTAACCTTGGTCAATTCGTGTCGCAGTTCAACGAGCGTACGCGCGAGTTCAACGGCACCCCGATTCCCGTCGTCGTGACGGTTTACTCGGATCGCAGTTTTGAATTCATCACCAAGAGTCCGCCGGCGGCTTCTCTGCTGAAGAAGGCTGCGGGCATCGCCAGTGGTTCGGGTGTTCCGAATAAGACAAAGGTCGGCAAAGTAACTCGGGCGCAGATTGAAGATATCTGCCGCCAGAAGATGGCCGACCTGAATGCGCGTGATCTGCCGCACGCTGTTCGCATGATCGAAGGTACGGCACGCAGCATGGGCATTGAGGTTGAGGGGTAAGACGAGCAAATGGTTAAGCCATCTAAAGCAATGAAGTCGATGCTCGCCAAGGCACCCGGTAAGAATCCGCTTCCCTTGGCCGATGCAGTTAAGGTTCTGAAGGGCTTTCCGGCCCGTAAGTTCGACCAAAGCGTCGAGATCCACATTCGATTGGGGATCGATCCGGCGCAAGCTGATCAATTGGTTCGCGGTTCGGTCGTGCTGCCGCATGGTATCGGCCGTCAGCAGAGAATCGTCGTTTTCGCTAAGGGTGACCTGGCGACTGCCGCTCAAGAAGCCGGTGCCGACGCAGTCGGTCAGGAAGACTTGGCGAAGAAGATTCGCGAAGGTTGGACTGATTTCGACGTGTGTATCGCCGCTCCGGACATGATGGGATTGGTCGGTCCGCTCGGTAAGGTGCTCGGCCCTCGCGGATTGATGCCTTCGCCTCGTGCTGGTACTGTGACCGCCGACGTCAGTCGCGTGGTGAAGGAGTACAAGGCGGGTAAGGTCGAGTTCCGAAACGATAAGGGTGGCAACTTGCACGCCGTCGTCGGGAAGCTGAGCTTCGATCCCCAAAAGCTGGCTGAAAACGTCGAGGCGTTTTTGAGCTATGTACAGAGCCTGAAGCCGAACGCGGTGAAGGGCACGTATGTCAAGAGTGTCGCACTGTGTGCCACCATGTCACCTAGTGTGCGTGTGGCCGGTTAGGAGTGAGGGTTGAACTGTGAGTAAGTATGTCAAGAACCTGATTTCGAGCGACATTCTGCGACGGCTCGACGGAGCAAGCGACGCCATCCTGGTGAACGTCATCGGCATGGATTCGGGCTCGACGTTCGCCATTCGCAAGTTGTTGCGTTCGAAGAATATTCAGATGTTGGTCGTCAAGCGCTCTCTGGCAGCTCGTGCGACCGAAGGTACATCCCTGCGACCCATGTTCGATGATCAAGCCGGTTCGCTGGCTGTCGTCTGGGGTGCAGAGGACTTTGTGAGCCTTGCAAAGGAAATTGCCGCGATCGATAAGTCCGGCACTTTTGCGAAGTTCGAAGTCAAGGGCGGCGTAATGGACGGCGACGCTCTGACCCCTGAGCAAGTGAAGGCAATCAGCAAGTGGCCGAGCCGAGTCGAACAGATCTCGCTGCTCATCGGTCAAGTGCTCAGCCCCGGCAGCACGCTGCTCGGTCAATTGCTCAGCCCCGGCGGCAAGCTGGCTAGCCAGTTGGAGAAAATTGTTGAGAAGCAGGAGGAGGCCGCGCCGTCAGAATGATCTCTTTCGTGAGCCTGACGGACGGGTCGAAGTGCCCCGCCTCTTGCTCATAACAAATCAATCACTTGCGTTAACAATACACACTACTTTCGATTACGAGGTTTAGAGAATTATGTCCGATACAGTTTTCGCAGACGACATCAAGGAACTGGGCGATAAGCTGGTTGGCCTGACACTGAAGAAGGCCAAGGAACTGAGCGATTACATCAAGGACGTTCACGGCATCGAGCCCGCTGCAGGCGGCGCTGTGATGATGGCTGCTCCGGCTGAAGGTGGCGCAGGCCCGGCTGTTGTTGAGCAGACCGAGTTCGACGTCATCATGACCAGCTTCGGCGAGAAGAAGCTGGACGTCGTCAAGGTCGTGAAGAACCTGACCGGTGCTTCGCTGATGGATGCCAAGAAGTTGGTCGAAGGCGTTCCTGCCAAGATCAAGGAAGCGGTATCCAAGGACGAAGCTGAGAAGGTCAAGAAGGAACTGGTTGAAGCCGGCGCCACCGTCGAGCTCAAGTAGTTTCCTTTTTGGTTCGCCGCGGCACCGACGCCTTGCGGTCGGCAATTTTAGCTCTGCTCTCACTGGCTGTGCGAATAGACGGTTCGCATAGGTCGAGCAGAGCCGCTCAAAACGGATTCACACCACTCATCGCTCAGTCCGCAACCTGCGGTTTTATCGCAGGGTTTGTCGGTCTGGGCGATGCTCGATTTTGTCACCGGTTAGGTCGATCGCAGCGATGGCGACGGTCGGTCGGCGGTGATTCGATGACCCAGGGAGGTCGGTGGTTGGGATTGCTTCAAGCTTTTCCGACGTGGTTGACGATTGAGTAATTGCTAGCATTAAGGTGAAGATGTCGCCCTAAACCCGGCAAGCCGGTCGGGTATGGGTCAACAGGGTAATATTTTGCGCAGGCCGGGCGGGATTGGGGTTTACCTATTCCGGCTGGAGGCGATATATTTTCCGGTTGTGGTTGTAGGCCCGGCTTAGTTTCTGTCTCTGCCTCATTTCTCTATCCGGCGCGGTTTGTGTCAGGACTGTCTTCCAGCAATGCGTATGACGGGTCCTCGGGGCGAGGGCTACCGGTCTGCGCGTACCGGTATGTTGGAAAACACAGTTTCGTGGGAAGACACTGTATCGTGGCATGTCAGTCGATCACCCGCGATCGATTGACAAGTCGAAACCATCGGGCTCACCTTCACCAGGCTGACCGGGCCGGACGAATCTTTATCTGCGGACTCATTTAGGAGATCCTTTCGCCAATGGCCACTTCTTCGCAGCGACGTCTAAATCCAACTCAGGTTCGACGGTTTGGGACGGGTCTGGATGCACTGGCAATTCCTGAGCTGACCCATCTGCAAACGCACAGCTATGAAGCGTTCTTACAGGAAGACCTGGCTCCGGACAAGCGCAAGAATCACGGCCTCGAAAGCGTCTTCCGGGAGATCTTCCCGATCGAGAGCTTCGACAAGACCGTGTCGCTCGAGTACTTGCGCTATGAACTGGGCAAGCCTCGTTACACTCCCGAAGAGTGCCGCCAACTGCGTTTGACCTATGGCAAGCCCCTCAAGGTTTGGCTGCGCCTGAACCGCGAGCAGCCGATCGAAGAAGAAGTCTATCTGGGCGACATTCCGATCATGCTCGGCGGCGGTGAGTTTATCATCAATGGTGCTGAACGCGTGGTGGTTAGTCAGTTGCACCGCAGCCCCGGTGTCGACTTCGTGGAAGAGATTGACGGTACGAGCGATCGTAAGCTGCCGAGCTGCCGCGTTATTCCCGAGCGCGGAAGTTGGATCGAAGTCAACGTCACGAAGAAGGACAGCCTCAGCGTTCGTATCGACCAGAGCGGCAAGTTCTCCGTGATGACGTTGCTGCGTGCGATGAGTCCAAAGTACAGCACCGACACTGAACTGCTCCGCGCCTTCTATGAAACCAAGAAGGAAAAGATCGTCGACGGTCGCAGTGCCGCCAAGCTGGAAGGCAAGGTCGCTGTCGATGACATCGTCTATCCGAGCGAATCGGAGCGAGCCGGCGAAATCATCATCGAAGCAGGCAACAAGATCAGCAAGAACGTGGCGGAGACGATCAGCACCTCCGGCATTGCCGCTGTCGAAGTGATGGAAGGCCCGAAGACGCCGTTGATCACCAACGCATTGGCCGAAGACAACACCAGCAGTCACGAAGAAGCTCTGCTGCGTATCTATCAACGTCTGCGTCCCGGCAATCCGCCTCAATTGGAAAAAGCGCGTACGCTGTTCCATGAAAAGTTCTTTGACGTTAACCGTTATCGCCTCGGTCGCGTCGGTCGCTTCCGTATTAATCGCAAGCTGAATTTGGATGTGTCCGAAGACGAGATGACACTGCGACCCGAGGACTTGATCGCCTCGATTCGCTACATGATCAACTTGTTCGATCCCGATTCGGGTTGCTACTTCGACGACATTGACCACTTGGGCAACCGTCGTCTGCGCACGATCGACGAACTGGCCAGCGAAGAATTGCGCAAAGGCTTCTTGAAGCTGCGCCGTACTGTCCAGGAGCGCATGAGCATGAAAGAGGCCGACGAAATGTCGCCTCGTAGTCTCGTAAACCCGAAGAGCATCAGCGCTGCAATCGAGTACTTCTTCGGACGCGGTGAGCTCTCGCAGGTCGTCGACCAAACGAATCCGCTCAGCCAGCTCACACACGAACGCCGTCTATCGGCCCTCGGCCCCGGCGGTTTGAATCGTAAGCGAGCAGGCTTCGAAGTTCGCGACGTTCACATTTCTCACTACGGTCGAATCTGCCCGATTGAGACGCCTGAAGGTACGAACATCGGTCTCATCAGCTCACTGGCTATTTACGCCGGTGTCGACGAATACGGTTTCCTCGTGACACCTTATCGCAAGATCGTCGGCGGCAAGCTGACGGATCAAGTCGAATGGTTGCGAGCCGATCAAGAAGCCGACGTTTACATTTGTCCGGCTGACACCGAGTCGAAGAACCTCGAACTGGTTCCCGGCCCGAACCTGATTGCTCGCTACCGCGCTGACTTCCAGATCGTGCTGCCCGATGAAGTGCAGTACATGGATATCGCACCGAGCCAGATGGTCGGTGTTTCCGCAGGTTTGATTCCGTTCTTGGAACACGACGACGCCAACCGCGCCCTCATGGGTTCCAACATGCAACGTCAAGCTGTGCCGCTGCTCGTTACCGAGCCGCCGATCGTGGCCACGGGGCTCGAGAAGGAAGTGGCTCATAACAGCGCGATGGTGGTTCGTGCGCGCCGCGCAGGTAAAGTGACCTTCGTCGATGCGACTCGCATCGAAGTCGGTTCCGACATCTATCACTTGAAGAAGTATCAGGGCCTGAACGAGCGTACCTGCCTCAATCAAAAGCCGATCATCAAACTGGGTGATAAGGTCGAGAAAGGCCAAGTTCTCGCCGACGGTGCTGCCACTTACTTGGGCGAACTGGCTCTCGGTCGTAACGTGCTCGTCGGCTTCATGTCGTTCGACGGATACAACTACGAAGACGCGATCATCATCAGTGAAGAGCTGGTGCGAGCCGACACGTACACGTCGCTGCACATCGAAGACTTTGACGTAGAAATCCGCGAAACGAAGCTCGGTCGCGAAGAGTTCACTCGCGATATTCCTAACGTCAGCGAAAAGGCTTTGCGCAACCTCGACGAGTCGGGGATCGTGCAAGTCGGAACTTATGTCCGGCCTGGTGACATTCTGGTCGGTAAGGTCTCGCCGAAGAGCAAGACCGAATTGACTCCGGAAGAAAAACTGCTGCATGCGATCTTCGGTCGCGCCGGTGAAGACGTGAAGAACGATTCGCTGGAAGTACCTTCGGGTATCGAAGGTATCGTCATTGACACGCAGAAGTTCAGCCGTCGTATGAGCCTCTCCGAAGACGAGCGAAAGGTCTTCGAGAAGGAACTCAAGCAGATCGAAACGGAAGGCAATGCCGAGATCGCGCAGACTTTCACCGCTATGGTGGAAGAAATCGAAAAGACGATCAATTCCAAGCTCACCGACGACGACGGAACCCCGCTCTCCGGCGGACAGGATCCGAAGTACGTCGCTGAGCGAGCTCAAGCCTTCAACCTGTCTCGTCTGCTAAACAAGCTCGACGAAAAGCACCATAACGAAGTCCGCAAGTTGCACAAGCAACTGTGGCCTGCGGTGGAAGAGTCGATCGACAAGCGAGATCGACGCCTGAACAGCATGAAGCGCGGTGACGAACTCCGCAGCGGCGTGTTGCAGATGGTTAAGGTCTACATTGCCACCAAGCGCGTCATCAGCGTCGGCGACAAGATGGCAGGTCGTCACGGCAACAAGGGGGTTATCTCCAAGGTGCTGCCGATCGAAGACATGCCGCACTTGCCTGATGGAACGCCGCTCCAGATCCTGCTCAACCCGCTCGGCGTTCCTAGCCGTATGAACGTGGGTCAGATTTTGGAAACGCACTTGGGATGGGCCGGGGCGAAGCTTGGCTTCCAAGCCATCACGCCTGTGTTCGACGGTGCCACCGAAACGAACATTAATGATTGTTTGGAAGAAGCCGGACTACCACGTCACGGTAAGATCCGCCTCATCGACGGCCGTACCGGCCACGCGATGGAGCAGGAGACGACCGTCGGCTACATCTACATGCTGAAGCTGCACCACTTGGTGGATGACAAGGTTCACGCACGCAGCACAGGTCCTTACTCGCTCATCACCCAGCAACCGCTCGGCGGCAAGGCTCGCTTCGGCGGACAACGCTTCGGGGAAATGGAAGTGTGGGCACTGGAAGCTTACGGTGCAGCTTACATCCTTCAGGAACTCCTCACGGTCAAGAGCGACGACGTGGAAGGTCGTACCAAGATCTATGAATCCATGGTCAAAGGTGAGAACACACTCGAGGCAGGCACACCGGCCAGCTTCGACGTGCTCACGAATGAGATTCGCGGTCTTGCCCTGAACATGCGGCTCGAAAAGCGTCGCATCTAAGGTTTTTGAAAATGCCGTCGAGCTTGCTCGGCGAAGCGGTGCCTCACATGCGGCTCCGCTTCGCTGCGAAGCAGTTCGGCGGTCATGCGGCTGAGAGCTCGAAAGGTAGTCCTCGGCCGGAGCGACTCAGACGGCGCACTTTGAATCGCCGCACGACAAACAAAAACAACACGAAACACATAACCGCACACCCAGTCCGATCACCCGCTTACCCGGCGGGGCACTGCTTTTAGGAGCGAGGGTTTATGTCAACTGCTGAAATCACCTACGACCGCGTCAACGACTTCACCTCCGTCAAGATTTCGTTGGCTCGGCCTCAAGACATTCGGAGCTGGTCGTTCGGCGAAGTGAAGAAGCCGGAAACGATCAACTACCGAACCTATCGACCTGAAAAAGACGGTCTGTTCTGCGAACGCATTTTCGGACCGGAAAAGGACTGGGAATGCGCCTGCGGTAAGTACCGCGGCATGAAGTACAAAGGAATGATCTGCGATCGCTGCGGTGTGAAAGTCACGCACAGCCGCGTTCGCCGCAAGCGCATGGGTCACATCGAACTGGCCGCTCCGGTCGTTCACATTTGGTTCTTCAAAGCCATGCCCAGCCGCTTGGGCGCGCTGCTCGACATGAAGACCTCCAGCTTGGAAAAGGTGATCTACTTCCAAGACTACGTGGTGGTCGATCCGAAGCAGACCGAACTCAAGCCGATGCAGCTCCTGACGGAAGCTGAATACCGTGAAGCTCGCACCAAGTGGGGTGACGGTTCGTTCGATGCCGACATGGGTGCAGAAGCGATTCGCAAGCTGCTGCAAAGCCTCGATCTGGCCACCCTCGGTGATGAACTCCGCAAGCAACTGGCTGAAACGAACAGCAAGCAGAAGAAAAAGGATTTGATCAACCGCTTGAAGTTGGTCGAAGCTATCCGCGACAGCGAGAACCGTCCCGAGTGGATGGTGCTGGACGTGATTCCGGTTATTCCGCCGGACCTCCGCCCGCTCGTGCTGCTCGACAGCGGTAACTTTGCGACGAGCGATTTGAACGACCTCTATCGTCGTATCATCAACCGCAACAACCGCCTGCGTAAACTCGTCGACTTGAATGCTCCGGAAGTGATCATTCGCAACGAAAAGCGCATGCTGCAGCAATCTGTCGACGCGCTGTTCGACAACAACCGCTGCAAGCGTCCGGTGCTCGGATCGAGCAACCGACCGCTCAAGTCGCTCACCGACATGATCAAAGGTAAGCAAGGTCGTTTCCGCGAAAACCTGCTCGGTAAGCGCGTCGACTACTCCGCACGTTCCGTGATCGTCGTGGGGCCGCGCCTGAAGCTGCACCAGTGCGGTCTGCCGAAGAAAATCGCTCTCGAACTGTATCAGCCGTTCATCATTCGCAAGCTGAAGGATCTCGGTCACGCCGACACGATCAAGTCAGCCAAGAAGATGCTGGAGCGCAAGGACGAAGAGGTTTGGGATATTCTCGAACAGGTGATCCGCAATCACCCCGTGCTGCTCAATCGTGCTCCGACGCTGCACCGCATGGGTATCCAAGCCTTCGAACCGAACTTGGTCGAAGGAAACGCGATTCACTTGCATCCGCTCGTTTGCAAAGGCTTCAACGCCGACTTCGACGGTGACCAGATGGCCGTTCACTTGCCGCTTTCTTTGGAAGCTCAAGTGGAAGCCCACACGTTGATGATGTCGACGCACAACATCTTCGCGCCGAGCAACGGTAGGCCGATTATGAGTCCGTCGCAGGACACGGTGATGGGTTGCTACTACATCACGTTGGAAAAGCACAGCATGCGCGGCGAAGGGATGACTTTCTCCAGCATGGAAGAAGCCGACTTGGCCTTCCATCAGGGAGTCATCGAACTGCATGCACGCATCAAGGTTCGTCTGCCGAAGCATCGCCGACTCAAGACCGAAGAAGGCAACGCTAAGCTGGGTGCCGTGATCGAAACAACCTACGGACGCATCCTGTTCAACATGATGCTCCCCAACGGCATGGACTTCTACAACCATGCGCTGAAGGGTAGTGACTTGGCGGCGGTGATCAGTGACTGCTACCAGCGCTTGGGTCGTCGCGCCACGATTAACCTGCTCGACGATATGAACCAACTCGGCTTCCGCGAGTCGACTCGTTCGGGTCTCTCATTCGGTGCCGACGACTTGATCACTCCGGATTCGAAGCAGAAGCACTTGGCTGATGCGGAGAAGAAGGTGATGAACTATCACAAGAACTACGGCCGCGGTTTGATCACCCAGGAAGAACGCCACAACCAGGTGCTCGACCTGTGGACACATGCTCGCGAAAAGATCACCAAGGACATGATGGCTGCGATGGAGCAGGACGAGCATCGCGGTCCTTGGTATGTGAACCCGGTGTACTTGATGGCGCACTCCGGTGCTCGAGGTGGTATCGAACAGATTCGGCAGTTGGCCGGTATGCGCGGTTTGATGGCTAAGCCGACTGGCGAAATCATCGAAACGCCGATCAAGGCGAACTTCCGCGAAGGTTTGACGGTGCTTGAGTACTTCTCCAGTACGCACGGTGCACGTAAGGGCTTGGCCGACACGGCGCTCAAGACCGCTGACTCGGGTTACTTGACTCGTAAGCTGGCTGACGTTGCTCAGAACGTGGTGGTCACGCTGCATGACTGCGGTACCACTCAGGGTATTACCAAGGGAGTCGTGTATCGCGGCGAGAAGGTCGAAGTTCGACTCATCGACGCCATCAACGGTCGCGTGGCTCTGAAGAACATCGTCAATCCGGTGACCGACGAAGTGATCGTCCAAGAGAATCAGATGATTACTCTGGATATCGCTCGCAAGATCGACGAAATGGGACTCGAGCGCATTCAAGTGCGCAGTCCGATGACTTGCGATGCTTCGCTCGGCGTGTGCCGTCTATGCTACGGCATGGACATGTCCACCGGCTCGCTCGTGGAAGAAGGTATGGCTGTCGGCATCATCGGTGCACAGTCCATCGGTGAACCGGGTACGCAGCTCACGATGCGTACGTTCCACATCGGCGGTGCCGTTAACCGTCACGTGGAAGAGAGCGACATCAAGGTCAAGAAGGGCGGTATCGTCAAGTTCGCTCGCCTCCGCGTTGTGAGAAACGACGAAGGTAAGGAAATCGTTCTTACTCGAAACGGTGAGATCACGATTCTGGATGTGAAAGGTCGCGAACTCGAGAAGTACGAGATCCCGACCGGTGCGATGCTCAACGTCCAGGAGAATCAGGAAGTCACCAAGGGCGATGTTCTCTGCGAATGGAACCCGCACAAGATTCCGATTCTCAGCGAAGTCACCGGTAAGGTCCGTTATGACGACGTGGTTGAAGGCGACACCATGCGCCTGGAACGCGACCCGAGCGGTGGTTCGCGTTGCGTGATCGTTGACCACAAGGGTGAACTCCATCCGCAGATCGTCGTCGAAGACGCCGAAGGTAAGCCTCTCGACGTCTACTACCTACCGGAACGCGCGGTGATCACGGTGCCGGAAGGAAAGACGATCTCCGCCGGTACGGAACTGGCTGAAATGCCTCGTGAGGCATCAGGCATCAGCGACATTACGGGTGGTCTGCCGCGCGTTACGGAAATCTTCGAAGCTCGCAAGCCGAAGGATCCGGCGGTGATCGCCGAAATCGACGGCACCGTCGAGATGCAAGCCACCAAGCGCCGCGGTAAGCGTACGATCATCGTTCGCAGCGAGAACGGTACCGAGAAAGAGCACCTCGTTCCGCACGGTAAGCGATTCCTCGTTCACCCGGGCGATATCGTCAAAGCCGGTCAAGCACTCGTCGTCGGTCCGCTCGTTCCGCACGACATTCTCCGCGTCAGCGGTGAAGAAGCTGTGCAACAATACCTGCTGCACGAAATCCAACAGGTCTATCGCAGCCAGCGCGTGGACATCAACGACAAGCACATCGAGATCATCATCGCTCGCATGCTGCGTAAGGTGAAGATCGAGTCGCCCGGCGATACCAGCCTGCTGCCCGGTCTCGTGATGGACAAGTTCGAGTTCCGTCGCGTGAATACCGAACTGGCCAAGTGTGTCAAAGTCTCCGAAACGGGAGATAGCGAATACACGATCGGCACCTTGGTTCCGAAGGAAGCGTTCGAACAAACTAACCTTCAGATCGAAGGTCTCGGCGGTAAGCCTGCTAAGGGTAAGAAGCCGAAGCCCTCGACCGCCAGCACACAGTTGCTCGGTATCACCAAGGCGTCGGTCCAGAGCAGCAGCTTTATCTCGGCTGCCAGCTTCCAGGAAACGACGAAGGTGCTCACCGAAGCGGCTCTCGCCGGCAAGGTGGACCGCTTGGTCGGTTTGAAGGAGAATGTGATTCTCGGTCACTTGATCCCGGCCGGTACCGGTTTCCGTACCTTCCAGGATTCGGAAGTCTCCTACCGTCGCGAAGCTTTGGAAGACCTGGTCAATCGCGGTACTGCTGCGATGGAAGAGAGCTACCCTCTCCTCCAAAACCCGGCTCCGGAAGATTCGCAGGATGCATCGGCCGATTCGTCATCGGCAACCTAGCCGTCGAGGTTTCGTCACTCAACGACATAGCAATCACTATTGCGAAAGGCGTTTGAACATGAGCAGCAAACTGAACGTTCGATGGGTCGCGTCAGCCTCTCTTCTTTCTTCTGTTTGTCTGCTCTCGGGCCCGCTGGGCATTTGCTCAGCGCAGGCACCTGTGCTCAAGGATAACTTCGGACCGCAAGTTGAACCGATCACGGATCCGATTCTGTCCGGGTCGAAGCAAACGCTGCGAATCGACACCACGTTGTTGAATGACGTTCAGCGACCTGGGCGACTGGTTGTTCAAGATGCGGTCACGCCCGAACAGAAGAAGCTCTACGACAAGTTCGAAAAGCTGCTGACCGGCGCCAAGCTGGTCGGTATGTTTACTGTCGACGGTCGTCCGCTCGATAAACTGTCGCCGGAAGAGTACGAGATCAGCAAGGTCGAAAAGCAACCCGAAGGGGATTGGTGGACGATCACCGCTCGTATCAAGTACGGAGACAAGGATCTATCGGTCCCTGTTCCGCTGGAAGTAAAGTGGGCCGGCAAGACTCCTGTTCTGACTCTCGACAACATCACCCTGCCCGGCTTCGGCACGTTCTCTTCTCGTGTCGTGCTCAGCGGCGATCGCTACGCCGGTACTTGGCAACACGACGACAAAGGGGGCCATCTCTTCGGCAAGATCATTCTGCCGAAAGAGAAGACCGAGTCGAAGTAATTGGCCGATTGAGACGCTCACGGCTCGACAACAGACGCGAACTTCTTTCGTTCGTTGATTTTTTTCGTCTAACTGCCTCGGCCTGAGTCACAATACTCCGGGCGGTTTCTATTGTTCACAAACGAAGGGCGGAATCATGGTGCGAGTTCTATTGGCGGGTCTGCTCGGCGGGCTCGTGATCTTCTTCTGCGGCGCAGCGGTGCACATGGGATTGAATCTTGAGAGCCGCACGATGATGGATTTGCCTGACGAGCCGAAGTTCGGCGGGTTGATCACCAAGAACGGATTGGCACCTGGACTCTATGCGTATCCTGGATACGAGCAAGGGCTGACGCTCACCGGTGAGGCCCGTGCAGCTTGGGAGAAGCAGTTCATCGAGCGCTATCAGGCGGGGCCAGTCGGCATCTTGTTGGTCGGCCCCAGCGGTGAAGAGCCGATGGGAGCGAAGCAATTGCAAGGTGAATTCGTGGCGGACGTGATTGCCGCGTTGATTGCTGCAATTCTGTTGTCGCAAACAGCGCCGGGACTTAGCTTCTTTCGACGCTGGTCGATGGTCGCGCTGCTCGCTCCACTCAGTTGGGCATCGCTGACCTATTCGTATTACCTATGGTATCGCTTCCCGTTCAACTTCATTTTAGACGGTCTGTTCGGGGCGATTATCGAATGGTCGATAGCGGGCTTGGTGATTGCAGCGCTGGTGAAACCGAAAACGACCCAGCCGACCACGCCGCCTGCTGCATAACAAGGCGAGCCATGTTCAGCGCAACTTTGTCACGTGTGCCCTCGCCCGAATGTTCAGTTCGTATTGTTTGAGCCTTCTAGGGTTGAAGCCAGTCGAATGAGTGAAAGTCGTTTCGTCATTGATACAACAGACGCCACGTTCGCAGCCGATGTACTCGAACGTTCGCGAAGTGGTTTGGTCGTGGTCGATTTTTGGGCCTCGTGGTGCGCGCCGTGTCGTGCTTTGGGACCCATTCTTGAAAAGCTGGCCGATGAATACGACGGTAGATTTCACTTGGTCAAAGCCGATACGGAGCAGAACCAAGAAGCGGCCGGCGGATTCGGCGTCTCTGGCATCCCCGCCGTGTTTGCAGTGCTTGAGGGTGACGTAATCGACTCCTTCAGCGGAGCTCTCCCTGAAACGGCCGTTCGGTCATGGCTTGATAAGCTCCTGTCAGGCACTCGCATCTTCAGCGCGCAGAAGTTGCTCGAGACCGACCGAGCTCAAGGTGAAGCGGCCCTGCGCGCTATACTCGCCGAGACACCGAATGAAGCGACTGTCGCCTTATCGCTGGCCGAAGTTCTGCTTGAAGATGGAAACATCGAAGAGTGTCGTGAGCTGATCGATCGCTTGGAGTCGAGAGGGTTTTTGGAACCCGCAGGCGAACGGATCAAAGCGGCTCTGGCAGTTCAGCAATTAGGTGCTGTCGACCTCAATGCAGCCCGCATCGCGGCGGAAGCAGCTCCAAAGGACTTTGCTCTGCAACTGAAGTTGGCGGAAGCATTCGCCGGCCATCATCAATGGTCTGAAGCCTGCGAAGTCTGTCTGCAATTAGTCATGTTCGATCGAAAGAAGACAGGCGAACAAGCTCGTCAACTGATGATCGACATGTTCCGCTCATTGCCGGAAGATTCCCCGATCACCTCCGAATACCGACGTAAGCTGTCGATGGCACTCTACTAAAGCCGACGAGTCCCGCAAAAGCGTAGAACGCTGAGTGTAGAACGCTTGCCCTCAAGCGTTCCGGGTTGATACAACGACCAGAACGAGTCCGAGATCGGCACATGGTCAAACCGAAGCACCGACTCTTTCCGTCTACATTATGCGTTTGCGTAATATCCCCGGTACAAAACTGTTTCAGGCGGAAATGTTTGAACCGCAGATTTACGCAGATGTGCGCAGATACAAGAAGTGCGTAGCTTCATCTGCGAAGATCAGCGTTCGTCTGCGGTTAACTTTCTTACACCTGCTATAACGGGATGATCAAACGCTCCATCCACCGGGGCATAAGTCCGGCACCACTTCGCACCTGACGCGAGTTGTCAAAGGCTCTCTGTTACCGCGAAAGAGTTCACCGGTTGCGTTGAGCGTATTCTTTGCGAAGAGAGGCGTCTTGCAGCAGTTGGCTGGCGCGGGGGAAGCGGCGGATCGATTCTACCATCCATTTTTCCTTCAGCGCGGTTCTATCTGACAATTGAGCCAGTGAGATCGGGATTGCCATATCGTCCAGGTTGACGCGTTCGACGGCCGCGAGCTATTCACCCTCGGCCAAGTTGCCGGGCATGTTGAATCGAGCTTAAGGATCGAAGCGAACGAGTCGGTAAACGTTGGTCATGCGACGGAGCATCGATCGTTTGTTTCGCCATGCTTGCAGATGAGCGATCATCGTACGCGACGACAGTTCAATCACAGCGCTCGAGTCGATATTCTGAAGGAGTCGGGCCATTGTATTCACATCGCGACAATTCTTTACCAGTGGTCAGGTCGCAAACGATCTGCGCTTTGCCGATCGGATCGGCGAATGTAATCGTTTGGATTGCAATTCTGATTGCGTGCGGCGGACGCTGCTGTTATGAAAGAAACCCGTCGATGACCGTTCGGCGACCAAGTCGGCAATGAGCCCATGGGTTAAGTTGGCGAATGCGCCTTATGCGATTTTGAATCGCCTTCCAGGTATAGATGCATGACGACGGCAGCAACTCCCGAGGATGATTCTGATCCCGATGACGAATCGCACCTGACTCCGCCAACTGAGCGAGGTGACGGGAATGCCGCTCCTTCCAAAATCGATCTCAGTTTTCTTTCTCCGGCGCAGCGAGACGATTCGCTCGGTCGACTGGCTCACTATGAAGTTCACCAAGTCATCGGTCGAGGTGGATTCGGGATCGTATTCAATGCCTTCGATACCAAGCTGCATCGTCTGACGGCAGTGAAAGTTATGGACGAACATGCCGCGGCATCGGCTCCTGCACGCCGAAGATTCTTGCGCGAGGCTCGATCTGCTGCGGCTGTGCGACATGAGAATGTGGTACAGATCTATGGTGTGGAAGAGAGTCCCCTGCCCTACATCGCGATGGAGTACATCGAGGGTGAGACTCTTCAACAAAAACTGCATCGCGCCGGAAGGATCGGTGTCGATGAATTGCTGACGATCGCTGTGCAACTGGCCCATGGCTTGTCCGCTGCCCATGCCGAGGGGCTTATTCATCGTGACATCAAGCCGTGCAATATTCTTCTGGAACGGAGATGGCGTGAGCGAATCAAGATCACCGACTTCGGATTGGCACGAGCTCCCGATGATGACGATTTAACTCAATCAGGACTTATTCTCGGCACGCCGAAGTACATGGCACCTGAGCAAGCGCAGGGTGAAGAGCTCGACGAGCGCACCGATCTGTATAGCCTCGGCGTTGTGCTTTATCAGATGGCTGTCGGTCGACCTCCGTTCGAAGCGCCGACTCCGCTCGGCATCATCGCCAAAGTGGTAGACGAGCCACCGGTGCCGATTTGCAGTAGTGTCGCCGATTTTCCGCCGTGGTTCGATTCGATTGTGTTGAAGCTACTGGAAAAGGATCCCCGCGCCCGCTTCGCTACGGCTCAGGAATTGGCTGAGTTGCTTGAGCAGTGTCGAACAGAATGGATGTCGACGGGCAGGGTCACGTGCGTTCCGTCCGTAGTGATCGGGGATACGCTGAGTATTGACGCGACGACAACCGGTTCAAGAAACGTCGCGAGCACAGCTCGAGCCGAATCCGATACCGCGACAGGATCGATGCGATTGTCTTCATCGCGAACTAGATCGTTCGTACCGCTCGTCGTTGTCGTTGTCATCGCGGGTGCAGCTCTTGTGGCTCTGGCCTATCTCAATGGGCTGTTCGATTTCGAGCATCGCGACAGCATCGCGCGTGGACAATCTGCCGAGCCGACCGAATCCGACTCGGGTACAAGTTCCGGCAATCCTGGTCCGGCGCAGTTCGCCAGTCGCAGTACCTGGGCGGGTCTGACAAGTGAGCAGCTCACTTGGTCTGCCCCGAAACTGCTGCGCGACGGAATCAATTCGACAGGGAACGAGAACAAGAACCCGACGTTGACGGAAGACGAAGGGAACATGGTTTTCATTCACAATCGTCGTGAGCTCTGGGAAGCGCGACGATCCGACAGTTCGCAAGATTTCAAAAACGTTCAGAATCTCGCTCTTCAAGGCTTGCCTCCTAGCTTTGAACTACTCAACTGTTCGATGACCGCAGATGGACTTAGGCTGATCCTTCGAGCAGGAGACGCTTCGCACAGCGGACTCTACGAAGTGACGAGAGAATCCCGCGATCAGTCTTTCGGACGAGCTGAGTTGCTACGAGGGTTCTCATTAGAGGGCCCGGAACAGAACCGAGCTCCGGTAATCTCCCCCGATGGCCTTACATTAGCGATGACTCGGCCCGAGAAAGATGGCTCGCGAGTTCATTTGTTTCGCCGAAGCGATCTCTCATCAGCGTTTCAGTTTTCCCATTACTTGAGCCCTGCGACGAGAGCATGGAAGATCGCAGCAGGGATTCACGCCGACGGCAGCTTGATTCGAGTCGACAAATCAGACGCTACGGTCAAAGTTTTCCTGCATCGCCTCAGTGCGACCGGTGATGGTTATGACGAAGGTCGTCCAGTGATGATGCCTGCAGGTGAGAAGATTGACCTACCGACCTTTTCCTCGGATGGCCGACGTCTCTACTACCACAAAAGGAAAGAAGGAGGCGCGTCGCAGATCGACATTTGGATTTGTCACGTGGAGGTAGAACCCTTGAAGTCACTGAAATCAAGACTTCAGCAGTTTGGGCCGGCTGATAACCAATAAGGTGGCCGGGAGCAATAAACTGCTTTTCTTGATCGACGCAGCCGGTCTCATTCACAGGAAACGATTCACCTATCACCTGGCCTCCGCGCCTCCGCGACTCCGCGTGCGTGGAACTCTTCGGGTTGCACGCAAAGGTGTGCTTCGCATCTGGAAAGCACTACGATCTTGCACGCCGTTTCATGGCTCAATGATTTGAACCGCAGATCTACACAGATGTGCGCAGATGAAACAACAATGCATGCGTCCTCTGCGAAGATCTACCGATCATCTGCGATTAAATCCCTCCTCATGCAACGACTCGGCGGTTCACTCGTCAGGAAATTCAGTTGCGGAAAGGCATGTTGTGCGGTTCTTGAAAGGAACACGAAAGGCACCGACCGTTTGCGGTCTGTTGATATTAATGAAAGCGGAACGGGGCGCAAGCCGTCCGGTTCTTCAAGACGGACAGTGTTTCACCGGACGGCCGCGCCGTTCCGCTTGAATGAAACCACACATCTCTTGCGCCGTTCCGCTTTCGTTTCTCTCGGCTGCTGGGGGAACGCCGCCGCCAATGCAATCAATCACATTTGGTGAAAGTGCTATGGCAGTCGCTGTTGACATGGACGCAGCCCGGCAGCTAGCATCCCGCCGCTACCTTTCCGCTTTCTTCCTGCTCATCGAGAATGCCGAGGCTGCGCCCAAATGCGTGGTTGGCCGTTGCAATTTGTTGCTCTCTTCCGGCCGGTATTGTATGCGCCCGAAATGAAGTTTATTGCATGGCGCGATGATCAGTAATGATGACAGTCGGGGCCTTAGTGGGAGTTCTCGGCTGTGCATCGTGGAAACCCGATCCGCCGGCGGAAGCAAAATCTCCGCTGCCGCCGCCTAAGCAGACACCCGATAGTGTCGTCATGGAAGCAACCTTGATTCGCTATCCGGAAGAGCAGGCCGCTGAGTTTCAAAAGATTTGGCAAGTGGTCGACGAGAGTTGCCTTGCCCTCGAAAACGCGTTCGCGCGCTGCACGATAACGGGTTTCGATGCGGAGTCTTGATGGGTGAAATGCCGTGCGATTCGCGATCGAATGCAGCGAACCAGCGACTTTTATGGGTTGCTGGAAAGACCGCGCGCTGCCGATATCTCCAGCGAGACGATGCGACTTCACCGCCACGCCAATCGCGCAAAGATCTACTCCTGCGCGTCGGCATGATGGGCAGATGCCGTCACAATCCTGCAGGATGCCGCGGCGAGATGCATGGGGCCACTTACAATCAGCCGGTGATGCTGTCTACTGGCGAGCCATTCCGCTCAGCGACGGACGAGCTTCCATCAAGTTGACTCCGAAATCGAACACGGTGAACAACAGCGGCGGATCGGCCGTTAACGATTTGGTCTGCGAAGTGAAATGCGTCGAGATCACCAACGCTGGGATAATTTTGGCGATGGAAGCGACACTCGGCCAGTTCTTCTTCTGTACAGTATCCGATCCGGCTCCCTCGGGCTTGGTCAAGCCATGTTCAGCACGCATACCAACGAACGTACGACTGAGCGGGTGTTGCTGGTTGTGCGGTTAGCCTCAACCGGTCTCGACGGGTTGTTCGCACCCGAGGATGTTGAGACGCCGCGCTTTGGCGGCTGAGCTGATCCTGAACTCGTGAACACACCGATAAAGGCGATATGTCCGGGGATTGGCAACACGCAGGCTTGCTGGTGGTTGATAAGCCCGCAGGCTGGACCAGTCGCGATTGCATCAATCGTCTGGATGGAAGTGGCTCGCGGTGTGAAGTTCGGTCATGCGGGGACGCTTGATCCGATGGCCGTCGGTGTGCTTCTCGTAGCTGTAGGTTCAGCGACTCGTCTGGTCGAATTATTGCATGAACTCCCCAAGTCCTATTCGGCTCAGTTCGAGTTCGGTAAGCGGAGTCCGACTCTCGATAGCGACAGCGAAGAGATCGAAGTCGTTGATGGTCCGGTGCCGACACTCCAATCGATCGAAGAAGCCGCTTCCTATTGGATCGGCGAAGTCGAGCAAATTCCGCCGCAAGTATCGGCACTCAAAGTCGGCGGCAAACGAGCCTACGATCTAGTGCGACGCGGTGAAGAAGTTCCGCTCGCGGCTCGTCCAGTGCGTATCGATCGCATCTCCGTTACCCTTTACGAGTATCCGTTTTTGAATCTTGATATGGACTGCGGCAGTGGTACATATGTCCGCTCATTAGGACGAGATCTGGCCGCGGCTCTTCATACTTTTGCGATCATGACAAAATTGACTCGCACCGCCGTCGGCCCGTTCTCTATCGCGTCGGCCATATCGATGGATCAATTGACCGGCCGCGAGGAGATCGAAAAACACTTGCGATCGCCGCTCGATGGGCTGGTCGGTGCCGGCCGTGTGCAGCTTGATGCCGAGCAGTTGCAGTTGGTGATGAACGGACGGACGCTTGATGGTGCGCGACTGAGTGTGATACTGCCCGACGAAGGCAACGCGAATACAGCGTTGGCAAAGGTGGTGGCGGCGCAGGCTCCGGACGGAAGACTAGCTGCCGTCATGGAGATCGATGCCGCGGGTCACTTGAAACCGAAACGCGTCTTCCAGGCCGCCGCGGCGATCAACCAGCCGACGGCGATCAAGAGCAAGCAGAGCCCGGAGTCTTCATAGCGCATTCCGAAGTGAAGCAGTTCGAAGAGCCGTTGCGATACAGTTGTTACTCCCGGCGGTAAGAGCAGCAGGTGCGTACTCAATTCTCCGGCGCTCAGCGCGCAAAGCAATAAAGCGCTCAGCAGCCACAGTGATCGAGTCTCGGGCCATAAAACCACGCGAAACTTCTCGCGGCGAGATAGTCCGTCCAGTGCTGCCAATTCCCAAGCGGTACGCGGTATCGAACCTACAATGCCGCATGTCATCAACCAAGCCGTAGGCAATAATCTGGCTTGCTGTGCCAAGATCGGTCCCAGCATCGTGTGATCATACAATCGACTCATGCCGGGGATCGATAGATCGAGAAACAGTTTCGTGATGATGAGCCCGACGATCGGGCCAGGTACGGCGATCAGCGCCATGCAAAAGAAATGCATCACCGCTCGCGATCGCGGGCTGGTCAGCCACATGCGCAGTAGTATCGAAATGCTGAGCGCCGTGAATGTCGATCCGAGTGCCAGGACCGCAGTCCAGCGGTATGCATCGGTGTACTCGGTGAGCGTTGTCATGCACGTCAGTCCGAATCGATACAGAGACCAGCGATGAGTCAGTTCATCAGGTCCGATCGGAATCGTCTGCCAGCCGGCTTTGTAAATCAAGTTCGCGATCGGAACTAAAGTCAGAGCGCCGACGATCAGCCACAGCAGCAAGCTTGCCGCCCATCGCTTACCGCGCAGGTCGATCGCAAACGATTGCGAAGCTTTCAATTGTTCCGGTGCAGATGACCAGTCGGGCAGTGAGCGTGCGACGAGCAGAGCAGCGATCAGGAGCGGCACAAGGCTGCCGACGATGGCAGTGAAGATCGTCAACGAATTCATGGTGCCCAGACTGATGTCGAGATACACCTGTTCGGCCAAGGTGCTGACGCGATACAAGTTGGTCACGACCATTTCCGTCATGATCGGAATCATCGTCCACAGACAGGCACATGCCATCCACGGAAGCAGGCCGGGCAACAGCGCGTATCGCCACAAATACGGAATGCCTCCTTCGAGCATCGCCAGCTCTTCGGTACTGCGATCGCTCCACAACATGCCGCACGAAAGAATCAGCACGCAGCCGGGAATCGCGGCGACTGCGTGAATGAACGTCACTGCTGCGATCGAATGCGGATAAGATCCGATGGCAGAGGCTTGTGCGAGGGGCCACCATCCAAGCGTTCCGAAACCTGCGCTCCACGCTCCGACCAGTGCGTAGAGCGGGACGATGAGCTGCGAAGCAACTGCGATCCATGCGATGCGTCGTCCGACGACATTGGTGCGCAAAAGGAGAAACGCAATGAGAAGCGCGAGCGGTACGGCGCAGGCGATAGAACCGCCGCCGACGATTAACGTGTTACGCCATGCCGCCCAGAACTCGACCGCTTTCACTTGGCTTATTCCATCTGACTTTTACTACGAAGAATGTGATGGTAGTGCTGAGCAAAGCGATGAGCTTCATCGCGCACATATTGCAGCAGACGCAGCGCAAATGAATGGCGGCTGAGCAGGATCGGATCGGACTCGCCGGGTAGGAAGATCTCTTCCTCTCGTTTGGCTAATGACAACAGTGTCGGCGGTGTGATCTGTTGATCACGAAACGCGGCCAGAGCCGCATTCAATTGACCTTTGCCGCCGTCGATCAGCAATATGTCAGGAAAGCCTGCTTGATTGTCGCTCAATCTGCGAAAGCGGCGAGATACGACTTCATGAATACTGCGGAAGTCATCGATTCCTTTGACGTCACGAATGCGATAGCGGCGATAGCCCGGTTTGAACGGTAGGCCGTCGATGAACTGAACCAAACTGGCCACGGTTTCGTTGCCGCCGAGGTGAGCGATATCGACTCCTTCGATGACGCGCGGTGTCTCTTTCAGTTTGAGCACCTTGCGCAGTCCGGCCAGTCCTTTCTTCGGATCGATGTAAAAGACCTGCGGCTGCGCATGCGTTTCCAGATCGCCTCGTTCGTCGAGCCGTTCCAGCATCTTGATCTCGTCGCGCAGTTTGGCTGCCTTTTCATACTCGCGATTCTTAGCAGCAGTTTGCATCTCCTCACGCAGTTGTTCGAGCAGCCGCGTTTTGCCCCCTTCCAGAAAGGTCTGCAGCCGTTTGATGTCGCGTCGATAATCATCTTTGCTGATGCGCAAGTTGCAGGGTGCGGTGCACTGCGCGATAGAAGCGAGCAAGCACGGACGAAACCATTTCCAACGCGGATCGTTCTCTTCGATATCGAGCGTGCAAGTGCGGAATTTGAAGATGCGCTGCAGCACTTGCATGGCCGCTCTCAACGCACCGGCGCTGGCGAAGGGGCCGAACAGTCGCACACCTGAATCTCGCGGCTGACGGGTAATCTCAACGCGAGGAAAGTCTTCGCGTGTGGTGATCATCAGATACGGAAAGCTCTTGTCGTCTTTCTGTTCTTTGTTGTATTTCGGCTGAATGTCTTTGATCAGTCGACTTTCGGCCAGCAGCGAGTCGACTTCACTTTCGCATTCGAGGAAATCGATATCGCAGATCTCGAGCACCCAGTGGCCGGTGCGAGAATCGTGCTGAGCCGCTTTAAGGAAGTAGCTGCCTGCGCGGCTGCGAAGGTTCTTGGCCTTGCCCACATAGATGACGCGACCCGCGCTGTCCTTCATCAAGTAGACGCCGGGCTTGCGCGGGAAGGAGCGAACTTTCTCGGCGGCTCGACGGAACCCGAACGGCATCGCTTCCAGTTCCGCAGCGGTGGGTTCTACAACCTCTTCGCTACCTGTCTCAGCCTCGGCCTCGCTTGCTTCTTCGGGATCGACTGTATCTACGGGCTCATCGGAATCGAGGGCCGATGAGTCGTCAAAGTCGGCATACTCGGCAATGTCATCGTCGCTCAGGGGATGGCTACGGAGAAAGTCGCCTGCCTGCTGCGCGGCATCCTCGCCGGAAAACTCCTCGTCGTTAAACTCATCCTGGGAAGACATTGCACTCCGCTTATCAATTCCTATTTCAGCTCGCGCCTGGTTCCGGCCGAGCTGGACGACTGCCGCCGGAACCCTCCGCATGTCGGTTATAGTACGGTGACCAGGCGAACCTCGGAACTCTTTCAGGCTCTTTTTGCAATTCAAATGCCGATAAATAAAGCCATCATCACTGCCGCCGGCCGTTCTCAGGCCCGGCTGCCGCTGCAGACAGTTGTCGATCGTTCGGGCCAAGTTCGCAGCGCGCTCGAGTTAGTTATGGAGGAGGTCCTGAGCGCGGGGATCGAGGATGTGGCCATCGTCATCTGCCCGGGGGAAGCCGAGCGATACGCGCAAGCCGCCGGGCCGCATGCTCCGCGCCTGACGTTCTTTGAGCAGACCGATCCGCGCGGCTACGGCGATGCGCTGCTGCGAGCTCGAAGCTTTGTCGATTCCGATCGCTTTTTGCACCTGGTAAGCGATCATCTCTATGTCAGTCGCCATGAAAAGTCGTGCGCCGCGCAACTCGTAGCAGTGGCTGATCGCGAGCAATGTTCCGTTTCGGCGATCCAGCCGACTCGCGAGAACCAACTGGCCTTCTTCGGAGCCGTAGGCGGTGTGCCTGTGCCGCGTCAGACAGGACTCTATGAGGTCCACACGGTGATGGAAAAACCGACGCCGACTGTGGCTGAACAAAGATTGATCGTGGCGGGCCAGCGAGCCGGTCATTACTTGTGCATGTTCGGCATGCATGTGTTATCGCCGAGCATTTTTGAATTGTTGGAACAACGTGTGGCTCAGTTGCAGCCGGGCGAGTCGGCGAATCTGTCGAGCTCGCTCGACAAGCTCGCGCGATCCGAACGATATTTGGCTGCTCAGCTCGACGGCGAGCGCTACAACATCGGTGAGAAGTACGGCCTGCTGATCGCTCAATTGGCGATCGCACTGTCGGGCGAAGATCGTGATCGTATCCTGACCGAACTCGTCGAACTTCTGGCTAAGAGGTAGATCGCAATGCCGGAATCCACCGACATGCCCGCTGAAACATCTGCCGACACACCGAATCGAGCTCGCGACGCATCGCTGATCGAGATCATCTGCTCTTCGGATTCCGACGTTCGCAATCGCTCGCTCGAGAGCTGGTGTCGCGGTCGCTCGGCGGATGAACTGTTGCGAGCCTGCAGCGATCTGGATGCGTTTCGCAGACACCATGAGAACTTGTACGAGCGAGTACGAGCTCTCTTCTTTCTCTACGCTTTGCATCGCTTCCATTTGCCGGCCGTCCTCGGAGATCGCGAGAGTGGTCATATTCCGTTCGAAGGCTTTGAGAGCCTGCTGAATCGCCGCTTTCATGAGGCGATCGATCAATTTGCGGCACAGCTCAAAACGGATGGTCCGAGTACTTCGCTGTCGAGTGCATTGGCAACCGCATATCACCGCCTCGCGTTTCAAACGTTAGCCGATCAAGTGCGCCGCAGCGTGCGAACCGTGCGAGGCAATCAATGGATGTTTCGAACAGGCCATCCGGATGACTTGCCGCTGCGCATCCGAAGCGAGTTGGCCGCGCAGCGCAAAGATGGTTCCTATCCGGTATTGGTCGAACGCACGAGTGTGCGTATGGACTTTTCACACAGTGGTTGGAGCGACATCTTTTTCTTGGGAATGGATTTTCCCGAGGGAGCTCAAGTCATCAATGCGTCGATCGACTTGGCTGTGCGCGGCAGGCATGAAGCGCCGCAGCCGCCGATCGAATCGGCGTTGCGGGTCATTGATGAACCGGTTCTGCGATTGGTCAGTATCGATCTGGATGCAACCGCAGACATTCGAACGCTCAGCGAAGTTTATGATTTTGCGCGCGACTACTTGGGGTTGCTCAAAGCAGCCGTCATCGCTGCCGGTTTGATTCCGCCGGGTATGGAGGGCTGCGATGAACCGATCGAAAGCGTGCTGCATTCGCTCGTAGGTCCCGGTCGCGGACTGGAGATCGTGAGCCGCGTCAATGATATTCCCAAGGGATCACGCTTGGCCGTTTCGACTAATTTGCTCGGGTCGCTGATCTCGGTCTGTATGCGAGCCACGGGGCAAGTGTCGCAGTTGGTCGGTTCCTTGGAAGAGGACGATCGTCGCATCGTGGCCGCGCGCGCTATTCTCGGTGAATGGATCGGCGGTTCCGGCGGCGGTTGGCAAGACTCAGGCGGTGTTTGGCCCGGCATCAAGTTGATTCGCGGCTCTGCGGCTGAAGAAGGTGACCCCGAGTTCGGAATCAGTCGCGGACGTTTGCTTCCTCGACATCATGTGTTCACAGAAGAAGAAGTGAGCCAAGCGACTCGCCGTCAGCTGCAAGACAGTTTGATCCTCGTTCACGGCGGTATGGCTCAGAACGTCGGACCGATCTTGGAGATGGTCACGGAGAAGTATCTGCTGCGAGGTGATGCCGAGTGGTCCGCGCGTCAGGAAGCGATTGAAGTCCTGCAGGAGATCACGGCTGCTCTCAAGTCAGGCGACATCAAAGCGGTCGGCACTGCAACGAATCGCAACTTTGCAGGTCCGCTGCAGCGCATTATTCCATGGTGTTCCAATCGCTACACCGAATCGCTGATCGAACAAGCTCGCGCTTGCATACGGCGATGACTTTTGGGGATTCTGGATGCTGGGGGCATTGGCGGCGGCATGGGTTCATCTTTGCTCCGGAAAGAAAGCCGAAGCCGGTGAATGGCTGGCCGAAACAATGCTCCGCACGAAGCGAGCCATGGAATCTTCGTTGCCGTTTGCGATGGATCCTGTCGTCTACGATTTCGCCGTCAATGATCGCGGAACTCAAGCGGAATTGAAGACCGATGCCGAGATGCCTCGCGGTTACTATCCGCTCATGGTGCCGCGCTGGTTGCGCTCCGACATCCAATCGCTCAGCCCATCGATTCGCAAGCAACTTGAGCAAGTCGGTAAAGCGTGTCGAGCGCCTGAGTCGAACGATTTGGCAGCTCGGTTACTCGATCGGATTCTCCCCGGTGCTCCCAAAGCGACCAAGCAATCGGAGTCGCTCGACTCGCTTCTCAAGGCATATGGATTCGATGTCATCGCGCATCAGCAAATCCGCGAAGATATTCTCAACGGGCGACTAGGGTTATCTCAGAATCGTTTGCCGGCGACGGCACAGATTGAAGACGTAGCGCCGAGCGAGATTCAAGATGCGCGCGCGTGTGGCTCGCGGTCTTCGCAAGCGGCGGAGGATGTGATCGCCGGCGGTGGAGTGCGCCGTCAGGCGCTCGCCGCAGGTGTCGGCAGTCGATGGACTCAAGGTGCCGGCGTCGTCAAAGCGCTCCATCCGTTTCATAAGTTCGGCGGCAAGCATCGTACGTTCTTAGAAGTGCACTTGGCCAAGAGTCGCCGAACGGCCAAGCAATTTGGTCGAGCTCCCGCGCACGTCTTCACGACCGGTTATCTGACCGAAGAACCGATTCGTCAGGCTTTACAACAAGTCGATTATCGCGGGTTCACCGTTGCAGCACCGGGGCGAAGCGTGGGGCTGCGCATGATTCCGACGCAGCGCGATCTGCATTTTGCATGGAACGAGATGCCGCAGCAGATGCTCGACGAACAACAGGAGAAGATGCGCCAAAGCGGTCGTGCGGCGCTGTTGAACTGGGCCAAGCAATGCGGCGAAGCGGCTGACTATATCGACAATCTACCGATGCAGTGCATGCATCCGGTCGGACATTGGTATGAGATTCCGAACATGCTTCGCAGCGGTGTACTGCATCAATTGCTCACCGATCACCCCGAAGTGCGCTACCTGTTGTTACACAATGTCGATACGCTCGGCGCGACGATCGACCCTGCCGTACTCGGCTTGCACATGGCCTCCGGCGCATGTCTGTCGTTCGAGGTCATCACGCGCAGACTGGATGACCGCGGAGGCGGCTTAGCTAAAGTCGACGGTCGCCTGCGATTGGTCGAAGGCTTGGCCATGCCGAGCGAGGAAGAAGAGTTCAAGCTGTCGTTCTACAATTCGATGACGACGTGGATCGACGTCGATCAATTGTTGAGAGTCTTCGGATTGACTCGCAACAAGTTGGCGGATCGTAATGCTGTCGATGAAGCAGTTCGAACACTGGGCCGAAGATTGCCGACTTACATCACTCTTAAAGATGTGAAGAAGCGCTGGGGGAACGGGCAAGAGGATGTCTTCCCTGTTTCGCAGTTCGAAAAGCTGTGGGGCGACATGACAAGTCTGCCGGAAGTCGATTGTCAGTTCATTGCCGTCTCGACTGTGCGCGGCCGACAATTGAAAGAGCAAGCTCAGCTCGACGGCTGGCTCCGCGACGGCTCCGCCGCCGAGATCGAATCGCTGCTCGAGTGGTAGGTGATCGATATTCAATGTAGGTCAATTTTCCAAATTGACCCCCAGTGTAGATCAATTGTCCTCAATTGATCCTAACCCGGCGCGGAGCACTAACACCTGAGACGGTAACAACAGAGGTAGCGCGATAAGGTGTTCTACGCTGAAGGCGTTTCACTCAAGTAGCCGTGGGTTCGAGCGCAGCTCGTACCCACGGCACATCTACAGCATGATTCAGCGGCGAGCAAACGATTCTGTGAGAGTTGAATGTTTCGCCGAGCCGCAATCACGAGTTTCGCCCTATGGGCGGTCGCATGATTGCGGCTCGATGAACCGCTAATCTTCGAGGTAATCTCCCACTCACCGCCGGTTGTAATTGCAAATAATCCGTGGGTACGAGCTGCGCTCGAACCCACGGCTACTGGTGTGCATCCCCTGCGGGGAAGGAAGAGTAAAGCCCAAGCTGTAGATCAATTTTCCAAATTGACCCTAACCCGGCGCGGAGTACCAATACGTCAGGATGTAACAACAGGCAATGCATCATCGCGAGTGATGTCGGCGAGGCTGGGGCCTCGCGGGCAGTGCGTGACAAGGCTGGAGCCTTGTCACGAGAGTAACCGCAGACGTTGGGACATCAGGTGTTCTATCCCACTTCAAAGCCGCTGCGTTGTTCTCGGCGGAGCATCTTGTCGGCTTGCTCGTCGTTAACAAATCGCTCTTCCTTCGCATTCCACTCCAGCGTTCGGCCGAGGCGTTGAGAGATATTCGATAGGTGACAAGTACTGATCGTTCGATGGCTGCTTTCGATATCGGAGAGCGGTTTCTTTTTCTCTCGAACACAATCGAAGAAGTTGCCCATATGGTTGATGATCGCGTCCAGCTTGCCGGCTCGCGGCGGTCGGTCGAGATTATCAAAGTCGTACAGTCGGTAGTTTTCACGCGGCAATGGATTCGCCTTCAAGTCTTCTACCGGCTTGCCTTCGAGGTCGCCTCGATTGACGAAGATACGTCCGGATTCGCCGGTGAACAGAATGCCGTTGCGACCCGTATCGCTGATCGTCATCACCACTCCGTCCGCAAAAGTCACGGTCGTTTCAAAGTCCTTGGCGACGTTGTAACCGTCAGGAGTGTCGGGGAAGACCGCTTTGCTTTCGAAGCGAATCGGATCGGAGTTCACGGCCCAATGCGCAATGTCGACGTGATGAGCTCCCCAGTCGGTCATTTGGCCCCCTGAGTACTCATACCACCAACGAAATGTGTAATGGCTGCGCTCTTCGATATACGGAACCTCAGGCGTTTGGCCCTGCCAAAGGTTCCAGTTGAAATGACGCGGTACCGGCGACTTGGTGAACGGGCCTCCAAGCACGTTCTTGCCGAGCACGACGTCGACTCGTTGTAGTTTTCCGATGCGGCCGCCGCGGACCATTTCGACGGCAGTGCGAAAACGAGAATCGCTACGCTGCCAACTGCCGACTTGTACGACACGACCGGTTTCTTTGGCGGCTTTGATGATGTGCTTGCCTTCGTCGACTGTCAGAGTCAACGGTTTTTCACAGTACACATCTTTGCCTGCGCGACATGCGTCGATGATCATCTTGGCATGCCAATGATCGGGCGTGCCGATCAATACGACGTCGATGTCTTTGCGAGCCAGGAGATCGTGATAATCTTCGAAGATTAACGGCGTGCTGCCGAACGAGGCTCGCGCCTGTTCCCGCACATGTCGGTCGACATCGCACAAGCCGCGAATGTCTCCGTACTCACGAGCCTTCTCGGTAATGACGGTGCCTTGATAACGCAGTCCGATCGCACCTACGCCCAGCCTCGAGTTTGGGCTCTTCGGTTTGTCTTGAGCGACGGTAACCGAAGTGTGAACGGCCGGAATGGTGACAGCGGTTGTGAGTGCGCTGCTTGCGGCAATGAAGCGTCGACGGTTGAGCGACATGGAAGGGGTTCCGAAGGTGGGATGTCAGCCCGAGCGAGAAGGGCTATTTGATTTATTCACAACCTGAATCGTGAGGGCTTGTTGATCTAATTCCAGCCGAACGGCGCGAGCTGTCCGGTGAAGCATGATCCGTGTTGAAGAACCGGACGGCCCGCGCCGTTCCGCTTGCATTCATTCGGCGTGCCATCAATCTTCGAGCTTGCGGAGCGCGGAGCGCATGTTCTGCATGCTCTCACGAGCCAAGCGGTCGATGCCGGGCGTGTAGTCAAAGACCTCGACGCTGACCCAGCCATCATACTCGGCTTCACGCAGCGCCGCGAAAATTGGTACGAAGTCCACGTCACCCATCCCCGGCCCTTGGCGATTGGGATCGTTCGCATGGAAGTGAGCCATGTGCCGCGCGTTGTCTTGGATGATCTGCGGAATTGGAATCCCTTCTGTACTCATCGCCTTCACATCCAGATGCAGCCGAATCCAGGGCGAGTTCAAGCGTTCGATGATGGCGACAGCGTCCGAAGCGTGATTGAGAAAGTTCCCTTCGCCGGGACCGAGCGGTTCGATCGCCAGCGTCACACGATGTTTTTCCAAGTGCGGCAGCAGTTGCTCCAGGACCGTCACGGCATTGTCGGCCGCTTGTTGATGAGTCATCTCGGGAGGAAAGTTCCGTTGCTGCGGTGAACCGAGGACCATGACGCTTCCACCGAGATCACGACAGAGCTCGGCGAGCTTACCGAGATAATCTGCCGTTCGATCGCGAATCGATTGGTCCTCCGTCGTAAGATGAAACCCTTCAGTCTTTGCGAGCAACCAGTGCAGTCCGACGACTTCGACTCCGGCTCGTTCGATTTGGCTGCGAAGCTGTTCGCGACGAGCCGCCGGTACGTGGTCGGCTCGGCCGGCGATCGTGAACGGGGCGATTTCCCAGCCGGTGTAGCCGCATTCGAGGGTTAACTCCAGTGCGCGATCCCAAGGCCAGTCTTGAAATGTCTCATTGCAGATTGCAAAACGCATGGTGAAACCGTTGATCGGAACAAGGGGCCAATGGGGATAGGTGGAATGAAGCGTGCAGTCTATTCTTCGGAAGTCGCCTCGGCAAATACTCTATGCATCCCGACGCGAGCCCCCTGCCCTGTTTCGTGAAGAAGATGTGGTTTTCCTAGGATTCCCAGCCGTTTTTTCGCGTTCATTCGGTCGGCCGGGATGGCTATAATCAGCCCCGTGTCGGTCCGGCCCCCAAGGCAAGATCGGCTTTGGCCACATAAAAAGGAATCCCGTTCCAAGGGGTTCCGCTTTGGATCGAATGAAGTTGCATGTCGAATCAAGAAATCAACAAAGCGATTCAAGCCGCTTCCGGCGACGCCGCATCGCTCGCCGAAAGTGCGCTCGCAGCAGCGACTGATCGCAATAAGAAAAATAGTAAGAAGCCCAAAGCGGACGAGGATGGAGATTTCGGCTTTACCGCCACTCGAGAGACGATCGAGTCGGTGTTGGTCGCTTTCATTCTCGCCTTTCTCTTTCGCGCCTTCATCGCCGAAGCCTTTGTGATTCCGACCGGATCGATGGCTTCGACCTTGATGGGCGCGCATAAGGACACGACTTGCCCCCACTGCGGAGCTGCGTTCCAGAGTACCGCCAGCCCGGAGTTCGACCCCGAAACCCAGGCTCTGACGCACAAAGTGGCCGTGGCCGGAACCTGTTCCATCTGCCGCGCCGTCAACCGCTTTGATCTCAAGGGACAAGCGAACCACACGACGTTTTCCGGCGACCGGATTCTTGTCAGCAAGTTTGACTACTTGTTCCAAACGCCGAAGCGCTGGGATGTCCTTGTCTTCAAATATCCGCTCGATGCGCGATTGAACTACATCAAGCGATTGGTCGGTCTGCCTGGAGAACATTTGCACATCGAAGAAGGGGACGTGTTCGTTCGCAATAGTTCAGACCAGCCTTGGCAGTTGGCCCGCAAGCCGGCTCACAAAGTGCGTCCCATGATGCAAGTTGTGTCGGATACGAATCACTTAGCCGCGGACTTGATCGCATCGGGTTGGCCGAGCCTTTGGCAGCCGCTGCCTCCGGCGGCTGATGCGCCGGTCAATCCATGGCAAGTCAGTCAAGCAGACGGCAAGTGGTCCGCGAATCTCAAGGCGGAGGACGCAAAGAACGGAACGCGGTGGTTGCGTTACTATCACAAGTACTTGGCAAGCGATTTGCGTAGGGATGATGCGCAGCGAGCTGAAACGATTCAGCGGATTTCCCCTACCGAATCTACTTTGATCACCGACTTCTTGGCATATAACACGACTGAGTTCGGTCCGCGCAACATTCTCTTTGAAAATGGTCGCTTGGTGCCGGAGATTACCAGTGAGAATCGCGCGCGAGATATTCTGCGCGATGATCAAGTCCTATACGAATTCACCGGCCAACCTCAGGACGGGATGCACTGGGTCGGTGACTTGGCGGCAGAATTCGATATTCAGGTCGAAAGCGATTCGGGTACCGTCAGCTTGGATCTGGTTGAGTTCGGTATTCATTACACCTGCGCCTTCGATGTCGGGTCAGGCAAAGTGACGTTAACAGCGACTGAAGCTGATAAGCCGCTCGAATTGTTTCGCGATTCAGCCGGCAAAGCGGTTCAGCCTCAGTCGGATTCGGGCATACGCGGTCGAGGCAAGCATCGCGTGACCATGTCTAATGTCGATGATCAAATCTTCCTGTGGCTCGATGGTCGGCTGGTCAACTTCGATCATTCCACTGCGTTTGATTCGCGCGAGGTTCGGACCGGAGCGGCTCGTCGTCCCTACTGGACTGCGAATGATCCCTTGGATGCGGCTCCGATCGGACTGGGCGGCGCCGGTGTGGAACTAAAGGTCTCTCGAGCTCAGGTCTGGCGCGACATCTACTACATCGCAGTCCCTCCGACTCGGAACGAATACTTTACCGATTTCAGTCTGCGCACTGACGAGATCATTGATAGCATTCCCAACAGAGAGGTCCGATCGATCATCGATTCGTTTCATGGGCCGGGTCAGGAAACGGTGAAGTTCGGTGTGGCCTTGAGTTGGTGGTATTCGCAGCCGACTTTATGGGACAAGACGAATTTGTTTGCTCGTCGTCGTATGATCGAATTTGAAATGCAGGAAGATCAGTTCTTTCCGATGGGTGACAACAGCGCCGCCAGCTCGGATGCTCGTGTTTGGAGCGGTGAGATTGACGGAAGATGGACGCAGCACAATTACGTCGAACGACGTTTCCTTATCGGCAAAGCTTTGTTAGTCTTCCTTTCCGCATGTATGGATGAGTCCGGTGCCCCATCCGAATTTTGCGCGGATGGGTTTGATTCGGTGACCGGGCCGACGTAACGCGAAAGTCGACAGGAACTGCGCATGGATGTGCTGGAAGTTCGCGGGCTCGAAAAAGTCTACGGCCGTCGCAAGGTCGTCAGCGGCGTCAACTTGCGAGTCGGAGAGGCGGAGATCGTCGGATTGCTGGGGCCAAACGGCGCAGGTAAGTCGACGAGTTTTCGTATGACTTGCGGAATCGTCAAACCGGATCGCGGACAAGTCTTCCTCGGCGGCCAAGAAGTAACCGACTGGCCGATGTACCGTCGAGCTCGTGAAGGTCGCATGGGCTATCTGGCTCAAGAGTCCAGCGTCTTTCGCAAGTTGACTGTCGAGCAGAACATCTTGGCAGTATTTGAACTGCTCGGCGTTCCTTACAAGCAACGCCGCAGGCGCACAGAAGAGTTGCTGGAAGAGTTCGACATCACACATATTCGCAAGAGCCGCGCGGGCCGCTTGTCAGGCGGTGAGCGTCGGCGATTAGAGATCGCTCGTTGTCTCGTCTCCGAGCCGCAGATCATCATGCTCGACGAACCATTCGCCGGCATCGACCCTGTTACGGTTCAGAGCATTCAAGAGGTAATTGCCAAGCTGCGCGATCAAGGTATCTCGATTCTCATCACCGATCACGCAGCTCGCGAGATTCTCCAGACCGTCGATCGCTGCTATGTGATCAACAAAGGCACGGTGCTTTGCGAAGGAGATCCCGAGACGGTCAAGCAGCATCCGGATGTGCGCAAAGAGTATCTCGGAGACATTGTCGACGAGATCGGCTCAAGCCCGTCTGTTGTTTCCTTTCAACCGCGACCGATGGCGGCACCCATGCAGTCGCCTGCAAGTTCTTCGCAAAGACGACCGGAAGAAAGAAGAGCTGAGGAAGCTGCACCTGCGCGAACAACCGAGCGACCTGGAAACGCGGCATCGGGTTGGTTCCGTGCCAAGCCGAAGGTCACCTTGCCGGCCGATGTGGCTTCAGAAAAGCCGGCACCTTCGGGGAAGCCGAACGGAGTACAGCGCCCGACCCGCCGACGAACCGATGTGTGATTGCGAGTTTCTTCAATGAAAGCGGTACGGCGCGAGCCGTCCGGTTCTTCACGTTTGATAGTGCCCTACCGGACGGCAAGGGGCTTGTTGATTTAGTCGCGACTGATTAAGTCAACAACACTGTCATGACCGGTTTATCAGGCCCGGAGGGCCGGCACATCGTTAGCCGGCGGCATAAGCCGCCGGATTCAACGAACACCGTGGATGCGAAGCCCTTGAGGGGCGAAACATTAAAGACAATGCGGAATCGAAACCTGTGTTTCGACCCTTCGGGTCTTTCTGATTCAATGGTGCATGGTCCGGCGGTTGACACCGCCGGCTGACGCTGTATCGGCCTTCCAGGCCTAAAAAACGGGGCTTGTGGATAAATTCAACACGCCCGTAAGCGAGGGACCCGTACGTCTGACAACTGTTTCTGTCCGCAGACTCGCAATTTCGTCCAACGTGCGAAGAGCTTAAACACGAAGGGCAAGAAGAGAAGAGGCGAAGGGGATTCGGTTGCCGATTCGCTCTTTTCGTTCTCAACCTCAAACGTATTGCTGATGAAGCGGTTTGATTACGAGTTCCGGTACGTGCACACTTTGGGGTAAGGCGAGTAAGTTCAACACCAACTGAGCGACTTCTTCAGGCTGCAGGATCTTGGCGCGATGTTCGTCGCTCACCGGCTGCGGTCGCTCGTTGAGAATCTCCGTGTTGACTTCGCCCGGATAGAGATTGGTGATGCGGACCCCTTCGGCACCTACTTCGTTCGACACGGCAGTACCGAGCGCGGTCACTGCGAACTTGCTGGCACAGTAAGCGATCCCGCCCAGCGCTGCAGCTCGCTTGCCTGCGACTGACGAGATATTGATGATCGTACCGGTGTGTCTTGCTCGCATATCAGCCAACACGGCGTGGATGCAGTTGTAAGCACCGGTCGCATTGATCGCCATGACGCGGTCCCATTCTTCGGGAGGCATCTCGGACATGCTGCGATTCTTGATGTTCACTCCGGCAGCGCTGATCAGAAAATCGATCTCACCCAGTTGTTGTTTCGCCCAGGCAAAGAACGCATTGACGCTTGCTCGATCGGCCACGTCGACAGTGTTCGTGAGGATGGACGTTCCTTGGGCGGCGGCGGCGAGTACATCGGCGCGTCGTCCGCCGATCACGGTCTTACACCCCTGCTGTGCCAAGCCTCTCGCTACGGCTCGACCGATACCTGTTCCGCCGCCGACTACCACTGCCGTCTTACCAGCCAACGTCATTTCACACTTCCGATCCTAAGTCACCAAGGAATCAAAACCGCTGCGAAGCTCGCGGCGATAAACACGCATGCACGCGCGCGGCTCGGCGACTGGACTAAAGAAGCTGAGCGCCGCGCCTGCTTATTCCTCGTCGATTTGATCCGAAGCTTGCCAGCGTTGGATGAGGCGATGCGGGACATCGAGTTGATCGAGGATGCGTGCAACCACAAAATCTACCAGATCAGCCGGATTCTGCACGCCGTGGTACCAGCCGGGCATCGCCGGCAAGACCACGATGCCGGCTTGAGAGGCTCGCAGCATATTTTCCAATTGGAACGTACTGAGCGGCGTCTCGCGGTTCACGATGATCAGCTTGCGACGCTCCTTCACATGCACCTCAGCGGCTCGTTCGATCAAGTTCGATCCGGCCGAGCGAACAATGCTGCTGAGTGTTCCACCTGAGCACGGACAGATGACCATGGCGGCTGTCAGAAAAGAACCGCTGGCTATTGGAGTGAAGTAGTCACGATGTCCGTGAACGGTTAACCGACCGGCTGAGGACGATTCAAGTGCAGCCGCGCGCAGGTGAGCATCTTCAGCAGTTGATCGACCGGTTTCATAATCGACCAGCGGCGAACACTCTTCGGGAGTGATCTGTTTCTCCGGCGGGGGCAAAGAGATGTTCAGCTCTTGCCGAATGACTTGAGCGCCTGCCGGGCTGATCACCAGATGCACATCTCGACCGGCGGCCAAAAGCATCTGCAGCAGTCTGGCTCCGTACGGTGCGCCGCTACCGCCGGTCATAGCCAGCACGATGGGGCGCATTATCGATCCCCTATGTAAAGCGTGGCGACGCCGAACGTCAGTGGGATGAATCTCACGTTCTGCACGCCCGCCTCGCGCATCATCGCGGCCAATTCTTCGCCGCATGGAAACTCCGCCACGCTGCTGGGCAGATACTCATACGCGCCGTGATTATTCTTCGCAACAGCTTGTCCTATGCGAGGCAACACATATCGAAAGTAGCTGCTGTAAATCTGTTTCAGTCCCGGCAACGAGGGCTTGGAGAACTCGAGCACTGCGACTTGTCCGCCCGGTTTGCAGACGCGAACCATCTCTGCCAAACCGCGTTGAGTATCCTCGACATTGCGCAGTCCGAAAGCGACGGTGACGGCTTGAAACGTCCCATCATGAAACGGAAGAGCCATCGTGTCGGCTTCAAGGAATTCGACATCGGCATCCGAATCGGCTGCGGCTCGTTCTCCTTTCTTATGGGCGAACCGGAGCATGCCTAAGCAGAAGTCGCTGCCGACCACTTTGGCTTTGCCGTGCATCTTCTTTGCGATCATGAGAGCCAGATCGCCCGTGCCTGTGCAGCAATCGAGAATCGGATCGGCCATGTCCAATCGCAATTCGCGCACAGTTCGTTTGCGCCATCGGATATCGATGCCGAGCGACAGAACATGGTTCATCAGATCGTAGCGCGGCGCGATCTGCTCGAACATGTGACGCACTCGACCGCCCGACTTGTCTACCGTAATCATGCCGCTCGCTTCTCTACGACACCATCGCAGTCCCGTTCGTAGGCCGACATAGTTCGACCTATGCCTGACGAATCTGCTCTGGGATCAGGGAACCAAATAGACTTGCAACTGACGGCAACCGTGGGCTCCGATGACCAGCGACTGCTCGATATCCGCCGTCTTGCTGGGACCCGACAGGAATAATCCGAAACCGGGTCTCGGCGGCTGAGCTCGACGATAGGCTTCATGCATGTTGTGCACGATGTCTTTTTCGGAAACGACCAGCACCAGGTACTGCGTGATGAAAAAGACAACGCGATGTTTCAACGACTGATCGGTCAGCCACACAGCTCCATTTTCAGCAACCGCAAACTGACCTCGATAGATAACAAAGTCCAGGTCTTCGAGGTCATGCGGATCGGCTGTATCTGTGATTGTGACGTTGCCCGGGACGCTTTCCACTGCGGAAAACGTCCGCTTTCGCTGCTGCCACTGAGGGAAAACGGAGAGCCGTTTTTCGATTTCGTCCTCGGACTGAACGCGGATGCAGCTCCCGCCGACGAACTCCAGCATCTCTTTGAACTTGGCGATCGGATCGGGATAAGTGACCCAGTTCCCGTCGACCACTTCCGGCAGCGGCACTTCGGGGAGGATTTGCTTTTTGAGTCCAGTGAGCAGTCGGTCGCGAATCGAAGTCATTGTGTTCGGAGTGGAGAGCTGGGAAGTCGGTGGTTGAGTCGAGCCGCGGAGAGACCGCGACCGTTCCATCATAGATACCAGGCCGGCCCCGCGGGATGGCTTTTCAACCGCGAGCCTTCCAGTTCCGACTAATTGTGCTCTGCCGCACCCGCGTCGACTCGATGGGGGCAGCGTTCCTCGGCCTAAATCTGATAGTTCGTTTCCGGCGACAGTTCGTCCGGGATGCCACTGCGAACTTTTAACCGCGGCTTCTCCAGCACGACGGTCGTCTTCGGGGCGACACTGGCGGTGATCCACACGGAGGAACCGATCACGCTGTCGGCTCCGATCACCGTTCGACCGCCGAGAATCGTCGCATTGGCGTAAATCACCACGCGGTCTTCGATCGTAGGATGTCGCTTCTGGCCGCGAATCAGTTGTCCGTCTGAATCGGTCGGGAAGCTGATCGCGCCGAGCGTCACACCTTGATAGATTTTGACATGGCTGCCGATATCGCAGGTTTCACCTATGACCACGCCTGTACCGTGATCGATGAAGAATGAATCACCGACCGTCGCACCTGGATGAATGTCGATACCGGTGCGCTGGTGAGCCCATTCCGTCATCATGCGCGGGATGAACGGGACGCCGAGTTTTCGTAGTTGATGTGCGATGCGATAGACCGTGATCGCTTCCAGGCCGGGATAGCAGAAGATAATTTCATCGCGGCTGCTCACGGCCGGGTCGCCGTCGAAGGCCGCTTCTACGTCGGTGGCCAGAGTACGACGCAGTTCTGGAATCTGTTCCAGCAGCGCGATGGCAATGGCTTGGCCTTTGGCTTCATAGTCGACAAACGTATCGCAGTCGCTCTTGACTTTACGCACGCGGTCTTCGTGTTGCAACGCGCGGGCGATTTGCAACATCAGCTTGTCATGCAGACCATCGATGAGATTGCCGACGTGATAAGCGACGTTACCGATGTGCAGACCTTCGCGACGACGAAAGCCGGGATAGAGAATGTCTTTCAGGTCCTCGAGGATTTCGACCACGACTTCGTACTTGGGCAGCGGACAGTGACCCAGATGATTGATGCGATCCTCCTTGGTGTAGGTAGCCAAAATCGCACTAGTTAGCGTGGGTAACTGTTCTTTGAGTCGTATGTCCGATGCCATTTCTCGTTCCTTCGCCGGTACCGAGGAGATCCGATTCCTTCAATTCGGCCGGGAAACTCCGCAAGTAAAGTGGACTCGCCGGAAAACCTATAGGTCGCCCATTTTAACAGAGCTTTTTGCTTTGAAACGTCTGGTCGGGCGGCTGGGCTTCCTGTCGTGCCGGATAGGCAAGCTGTTCCCGCATTAGCGATGTAACCTGAGTTACCGACGTTGCCGTGACGATGGATTAGAGCGATAGGCCGATATTCACTCACTCTAGTTGATTCTACGGCGAGATCGTTTCGGTTTAGGGATGTTAACAGGCCGACTTTGGCAAGGATTGCCGCATGCCCACGACAAGGATGTCTCGTTCCGCCGTTTCCGGAAGATGGCGGTTTCGCATCGCTCTCGCAGCCGCGTTGTTCGCGTCCCCGGTTGCGGCTCAAGATGTGCGTATCGAGCTCTCGAGCGCTTCGCGCCGCGCCGCCTTGCCTGCTGTGGAGAGCGAACTGCGAGATGAAGCGGCGGAAGCTGCCGCTCACGGTCGCAAAGCGGACGCAGCCATGAGACTGGCTTTGTCTCCATCGCTGCAGAAGGTTCAGCCGATCGATCCGCCTGCTGATCCGGCTGTGTCTGCCGAGAGTGCGAACCCACCTTCCGCGCCTGCAACCGCCGCTGCACAGCCATCTGAACCGACCGTGGCCGGGATCACATTGGAAGAATTTGAATCGCTGGCGCTGTCGAACAATCCTTCGATCCGAGCCGCCTCCGCCGCCGTCACTGCGGCTCGCGGTGCCGCTGTTCAAGCCGGCCTGCAACTCAACCCGACCGTCGGCTATCAAGGACAACAGATCGGCAGCGGCGGCTTGGCCGAGCAAGACGGTATTCAGGTCAATCAAGAGTTCCTGCGTCACGAGAAGCGAACTCTCAATCGTCAGGTAGCGCAGCGCGAAGTGCAAATGGCCGAACAGCGCTACTATGCATTTCGTTATCGCGTACAGACCGATGTCCGCGTTGCTTTCTATCGCACGGTTCGAGCTCAACGACAGATCGATGTGACGCGCGACTTAGTGAGCATCAGCGAGCAAGCCTTAAAGGCTGCTCAAGCATTGTTCGATGCCAAAGAAGTGGCTCGCACCGATGTGTTGCAGGCACAGATCGAAGTCGACGTGGCTCAGACGTTGCTCGAGAATGCGTTCAACCAACACAAGTCGGCATGGAATCAACTGGCCGCTGTAGTCGCTGATCCTGCCCTACCCGTTCAACCCTTGGCCGGCGACTTGTTTGCCCCGCCGACCCCGATTGAATTCGATGCCGTGCTGGGACAGATTCGAGCCGGCAGCCCAGAGCTCTGCGAAGCCGCTATCAACGTGCAGCGGGCTCGCAGTTTTCTGAAACGACAACTCGTTGAAACCAAACCGAACCTCGGTGTGCAAGCGCTGTACAACGTACGCGACGAAGGCATCGGCGGTCGATCTGACGGCGGCGTAGGTCTGACGGTCCCGGTTCCCGTATGGAATCGCAATCAAGGTGCCATTCAACAGGCTCGGTACCAGGTGTCAGTTGCCGAGCAATCGTATGCTCAACTGGATCTCGCCTTGCAACAGCGATTAGCTCCTGTTTATGAGCGTTACAGTAACGCTAAGAACTTGATGAGCCGCTATGGGGATCGCATCCTGCCGGCTGCAGCCGAGACGCTCGACCTGACTCGTCGTACTTTCGCAGCCGGAGAGATCGGTTTCACCAATCTCTTGATCGCGCAGCGTTCTTACAGCCAACAGAAGCTGCTCTATCTCGACGCCGCCGAATCGCTCCGAGTCGCCGAAGCTGAGATCAACGGCCTACTCCTCTCCGGCAGCCTAACCACACAAGCGCAGTAGAGATCATAAACAGCCGAAGGTCAAAAGCTGTAGGTAAAAAGCTGTAGGTCAATTGTCCTCAATTGACCCCAACACCGCACGAAGCACCAACACCTCGGGCGGTAACGAAAGATACGGCGAGGCTGGAGCCTCGCCGGCAGTGGGTAACGAGGCTGGAGCCTCGTTACCAGTAATCCACCTCGTTACCGGATCTCTACTTCATCCAAAGTTCTCTACCTCACCCACCCGTTCCCACGCCCTCTCTCTCGTTCCTGTCTTTGAGCCGATTTACAATAGCCGCACCACTCCCAACTGGAGAGACTGCGACTATGCTCACTCGATCGATCACCGGATGGATACTCTCTGCGACGGCAATGTATTGTTGTTCGCTCGCGACTGCGCAATCTCCGGATGCGATTTATCATCATGCGCAAGTGCTCACTGTGGATAATCAGTTCACGATCGTGGAAGCCTTCGCAGTAACAGGCGAGCGCATTACTGCCCTCGGCAGTGACGAAGGTGTCTTGAAGACTGCCGGTCCGAATACCAAGCTGATCGACCTAGAAGGCAAGACCGTCATTCCCGGTCTGATGGACTCGCACGTTCATGCCGCCGGCGCTTCGGTCTTTGAATACGATCATCCCGTTCCGACGATGAATAACATCGCCGATGTGCTCGACTACATTCGATCGCGTGCCGCTGTTGTGCCGCCCGGTAACTGGATCGTCATCAATCAAGTCTTCATCACTCGCTTGGCCGAACAGCGCTTTCCGACTCGAGCCGAATTGGATGCTGCGGCTCCGAATCATCCGGTATGCTTCCGAACAGGGCCCGATGCATCGCTCAATTCGCTTGCCTTGGCCGCCAATAAGATCGATGAAAACTATCGCGTACCGGATGGTGTTCCCGCAAAAGTCGAAATCGATCCGACCACAGGACGACCCACCGGGATTCTGCGCAACCATTCGCGACTGATCAAAGTCGGTTCCACGGCCAAAGATCCGGATGCCGACGGCAAAGCTGCAGCGCTGGAAAAACTGCTGCATGATTACAACTCGGTGGGAATTACGAGTATCGCTGAGCGCAGCGTGTCTCCTGATTCGCTGAAGACGTTTCAAAATCTGTTCGACAATGACAAGCTGAGTTGTCGCGTGTTCCTGAATTGGAGCGTCGATCCGAATGCAGCTTGGCCCGATGTGGAAAAACAAGTTCGCCAAGCGATCGATCACCCGCTGCACACCTACAACGATCGCTTGTGGTTGCGAGGTGTGAAGGTTTTTCTCGACGGCGGGATGCTGACGGGTAGTGCCTACATGCGCAAGCCGTGGGGTGTCAGTCGCATCTACTCGATCGATGATCCCGAATACCGCGGTCTCAAGTACATCGAACCGGAGAGGCTCTATCAACTCGCCAAGCTCTGCTTGGAAAACGATCTCCAGTTCACGGCACATAGTGTCGGTGACGGAGCCGTGGACGCGCTGATCGCGGCTTATGAACAAGTCAACGAATCCTTTCCCGTGCGACCGGCTCGGCCCTGCATTACCCATTGCAACTTTATGAGCCGCGAAGCGATCGAGAAGATGCAGCGCTTGGGTATCACCGCCGATTTGCAACCAGTTTGGTTATGGCTCGACGGCGTGACACTGGAGAAACAATTCGGTGTCCAGCGACTGAGCTACTTTCAACCCTATCGAGCGCTGCGCGATGCGGGTGTGATAGTCGGCGGCGGTTCCGATCACATGCAGAAGATCGGCTCGCTGCGTTCGATCAATCCTTACAATCCATTTCTCGGCATGTGGATCCCCGTCAACCGAATTCCGCGCGGCGGTGATCATGCATTACATTCTGAGCAGAAGATCGATCGCCGCGAGGCTCTTCGGCTGTACACGATCGACAACGCGTTTGTGATGTTGGATGAAAAGAATCGCGGCTCGCTAGAGGTCGGCAAGTTAGCGGACTTCGCCGTGCTGGCCGATGATTTTCTGAAGTGCAGCGACACAGAACTTCGCGATATGCAAGTCCTGCAGACGTTTATAGGTGGCAAGCAGGTCTACGCTAAGTAGTCTTCTCGGCGACGACATCGGTTGCTTTGTCAGGCGTTGATGCAGACGCTTCGGCACTGCGCCGCCAGAATGAAGCCAGAATAGATCCGGCGATGCTCATCCAAGCACCGAAGATCGCCGGCGCGAGAGCCGCTTGTTCGCTCTTCAGCACGTTGGTGGCCAGCGAGGCACCCATCCCTCCGTTCTGCATGCCGACTTCGATGGAAATGGTTCTGGCTTCCGCTTCATTCATGCCGCAGACTTTCGCGCCGAAGTAACCAAGGAAGTAGCCGATCGAGTTATGCAGCATGGCACATAGAATCACAAGCGGTCCGACTTGCATCAGCGATGCTTTGGCGCCCGCCACAATGATGCCGATCACGATGCAGATTGATACGATCGCCAAGGCCGATAACCAACTGTCGACCCATGGACCTCGCAGTTTTGTCTTCTCCAGAATCATGTTGACGATCAGACCGCCGACTGTCGGAATGATGACCGTCATGAGGATCGACCACATCATGTCGTAGAACGAGACTTCGATATACGATCCTCCGAGCCAACGCATCATTAGGGGCGTCATGATCGGAGCCATCAACGTCGAACAGGCAGTCATCGTTACAGACAGCGCTACGTCGCCTCGAGCCAAGTACGTGATGACGTTCGATGCCACACCTCCCGGACAGGCTCCGATGAGTACGACTCCGGCCGCGATCTCGGGCGGAAAGGAAAAGACCTTTGTCAGGCAGTAGCCTGCGAAGGGCATGACAGTGAACTGCAACAGCATGCCGATGAAGACTGCTTTGGGTCTAACCAAGACACGAGCAAAGTCCGCCGCGCTCAACGTGGCACCCATGCCGAACATGATCACTTGAATCAATGGTCCGATGTACTTGGATGCGGGAGTCGAACCCCACTTGTCGAACAGCCATGGAAAGGCGAACGCAGCCGTGACGAAGGCCATGACCCACAACGAAAAGGCGAAAGGCTTCCAGTTGCGAGACAATTCCAGACGCAGTGCTGCGGCACACCATGCACAGATTGCTAAGATCCCGCTGGTCCATTCCGCTCCCAGGACGAAAGCAATCAGCGACGAGAGCGCGCATGTAACGCTGCTGAGCACCAACGCTTGAGCTTTGCTATTCGCATCGGTCGGTGGAGTCGGGGTCGATATGGCGTTCGATGAGGAGTCAGCGGACATGGGCAGCGATTCCGATGCGCAGCATGGGGATTAGGCTCAAGCGAAAACGGCGTAAGCCTACGCCGGCAAGTGCTCTGTCGAAAGGCCACACTCGCGAGCATGTTCGACTCACGTTCGCCTTCGACAGGAACGCAGTCGCAGATCAGGCGACCTACTCAGGTTGCGTTTCTTTGCGAGCTAAGATGAGACCGATGCCGAGTGGACTGGCGGTGAGCCATCCCCATTGCCCGTCCGCAAAGCCGGCACCGCGGAGCAGTTGTTGAATCTGCGAAGCCGTGCGCTGTCGGCCGCTTTGGGCTGCTATCGCCAGTTCAAAGGCTTGTGTGGCCAAAGGTAATCGCGGCCCGTCGGCCTCGTTCAGCGTTTCCAAGATCACGATCTCGCCGCCGACTCGCAACGCATCGCAGGCTCGGCCGAGTAGTATGACCGCATCGGCATCGGATTCGAGTTGCAGGATCTCGGGGATAACCACTAGATCGAACTCGCCCAGCGGCACATCCCAGGTGCGATAGTCATCGTCGATCGTCGTCAGGCGAGACAGCAGATCGATACTGTCATACGTTTGTCTGCAGTGATGTAAAGAGAGACCGTCATCAACGGCGGTGACTGTGAGAGTCGGATCGCGATAGGCGAGTGCGGCACTCCACACGCCGGCTCCGCTGCCGAGCTCGAGCACTTTCAGTCCTCGTCGTCGTTGCGAGCCGCTTCCTTCCGGTTCGACCGTGTTGCTCTCACTCGCTTCGGGAGGGCCGATGCGCAATACTTCAGCGGCTTGAACGGCGGCACCCGTGTGAGTCCATTGGCGAGCACTGATGCGACGTCGATACTCGTCGATGCTGCCGGTCCCTTCACCGCTGCGCATGAAGGCCGACAGGTCGCGATACACTTCGGCTCCCATATCGGTATCGGGGCCGATCATTAGTCGCGCGGCTTGAGAGAGCGCAAAGAACTCACCGTAGTGTTCGACCAAGCCGATGGCGATGAGGACTCGCAGCAAGTTCGCGATCGCGGCCGAATCGCAACTGCACTGTTCCGCCAATTCATCGAGCTCGCGCTGCCCGTCGCGCAGGACATCGACCAAGCCTGTTTCCCTCGCCGCCTTGAGCGCTGCGGAGATAGCTTGAGTATGTAGAAAGCTGTGATAGCGGGCGATGGTTTGCTTTTGAGAGTCGCGCATGTTCTAGAAGCCGGCGGGATAGATGACGCACTCGATGCGTCGATTTTCTGCTCGCCCGGCCGCTGTCGCGTTATCGGCTCGCGGATAGTTCGGCCCATGGGAGACTGCCGACATCTGCTGTGCAGGGAGTTGATTGCGTCGAACGAGCTGATCGATCACGGCTTGCGACTGGGCATGTCCCAATTGAACTTGATTACTGAACGCGCCGCCGTACAGGTTGCCTGAATCCGTATGCGCTTCCACGGTGATGCGCTGACGCGGATAGCTGCGAGCGATCGACGCGGCCAATGCATCGAGTACTTGATGCGCCGAAGGTCCTATTTGAGCCGTGCCGGGCGAACAACTGATCTGACGGAATGCAGGAGCGAATCAGTTCACCGTCTTGCTCGACAATGGCTCCCGGTACCTGAATGCCGGCCGCCGTGGAAGCGTCGGACGGTTGCTGATCTGAGTAGACGGCAGAGGTTGATAGGGTTGCATCGTGCCGGGTTGCATCGCACCCGGTTGCAGTGCATTGGGCTGCACGGAGTTCGGTTGCATCGTGTTGGGCTGCGATGTATTGGGGCGCAGTGTGGCACCGCCCCGTTGGTTCATCGATGCTTGCAGACCGCGAGCTTGGCCTTGCAGTTCTTGTTGAGCCAGCCTGGAAGCTTGAAGCTGCGCAGCCGTATCAGATAATTGCTTCTGCAGTAGATCGGCTCGATCGCGAAAGACTTGCATCTGCTGTTGCGATTAATTTAGTTGAGTCGTCAGTTGCCGATTGTTCACGTCCAATTGCTGAACGCGTCCGCTCGAAAGTTCAGCAGGCACCGCTCGTAATGAAGCCGGGAGCCCCTGCGGCGGTCAGCGGTTGCCAAGTACCTGCAGGCGGAGCACCGAACGGAGTGGCCGGATAGGCTCCGGCTGCATGTGCAGGTTGCGCTAAGGTTGCGATTGCAACCGAGGCAACCACAAGACACCGACCGCACAAGCAATGCACGGCGGCGAGTCTCTTTTTGAATGGGCTGTGCAGTCTCTCATGCGTCGCTCGTCCCGAGGAAATCAGCTTTCGCCCGGGACGTTAGCAAGCGGAACGCTATGGCGGCAAGACCAAAAACAGGCGGTTGAACAAGAAAACGGCGAGCAGGAGAACTAGGTAATCTTCCAGTTCTTCAGGCGATCCATTTCTTCCTGAACGCTGCTGCCGTCCGGAGTCTCATCGGCATCGCGTTCGTACCACTTCTCATTGAACTTGATGAATCCGCCTTGGCCTTTGGCTGCATTGTCCATCGCGACGTTGGTCGTGAGTGCAATGACGGCGTCGGCCATGGCGACTTCCGGATAACAGCGAGGCTTGTTTTCCGGAGCCTGGTTGCGGATGCACCATGCCCAGTGTTCGATCTCTTCCGTATAGCCGCGGCTGACCGGACCTTCGGAAGCAGCCTTGGCGGTGGTGGCTGCCGAGTAGCTGCCGCTGGCTTGGGTATCGAGTGCGTAGCGCCCCTTCTCTTTCTTGACGCTGACTTTGGCCGACGTGTCGGACTCTTTGTACAGCATCAATTCCATTTCACGGTCGAGAACGATGGCACCCTTGGTACCCAGCACAACTTCACCGTATCCGCCGAATCCGTTGCCGTTGATCGACGAATAGGTGACGACGATCTTCTTATTCGGATCCTTTTCGTAGGCCTCGATCGGCTTGCCCTTCGGAGGATAGTTAAGAGCTTCGTTGTAGTAGCCGACATCGAACTCAGCCGAGTACTCCGGTCCGGGGAACTCGTACATGCAGTAGACGTGATCTTCGGCATCGCGGTCTTGCGGGAAGATGTGTCGTCCGCCGACGGCATGCACGGTCAGCGGATGAGCCTTGGTGCCGTCGGTGCGCAGTGCCGAGCAGAAAATGGTGGAAGCGTCGAGCTGGTGAGAGCCGAGTTCTGCCATCAAGCCGCCGCCGGTGCGACCCCACAGACGCCAGCGACAGAGTTCTTCCAACGCGGTCACGATGTAACCGCCCGAGAGTGCACGCTGAGCGTAACCGAACTTGGACGCATCAACCTTGGAGTCTTCATCCCAGCGCTGCCACTGAGCGATCTTCTTCTTGAGTTGCTCGACGACCACCGGATCTTTTTCCGATTGCAGAGCCTTATCAAACGAGTTGAGTTGGCTCTTGATCTTGTCGACCTTCTTCTCTTTACCGTTGACAGTCAGGACTTCGCCGCCGGGCAAAGGCATTTGCCAACTGTCACCGCCCGGAAGATTACCGCGGTGCCATTGAGCTCGAATGTGATGCAATTGACCGAGCAGTCCTTCGCGGACGAGCGTCACCGCATTGTCATACAGCACGCTGTAGTGGCGTTGGTGACCGGTGGCCAAGTGCATGAATTCGCCGTTCGTCGGCTTGAGCTGCTTGGCGTAGCGAGCCATTGCTTTGCACTGAGCTACGTTGTGAGCCATCAGCTTTTCAGTGAGGACATGCTTGCCGCGAAGCATGGCTTGGACTGCCACCGGGGCGTGCAGGAACAGCGGCAGAGCGATGATCACGGCTTCGATTTCGGGATCGTCGAGCAGTGCTTGCATCCCGCCGTTCGAGCCGTCATAAACCTTGACGTTCTTACGTGCTTCGGCTTCGCTGGAATAACCGTATTGCTTGACCAAGCCGGGGCGAGCCGCCAGAGCCGCATCGCTCGACCAGTCTCCGTTGAACGCGCGATGAATGCTGCTGGGGCGAATATCAGCGATCGCCTTTACTTGTACATACTCGGGCGTGCAACCGCCGAGCAGCACGTTTCCTTCGTCGCCGACACCGATCACCCCGACGCGTACCGGGTCAGTGACTTTGCCGTAACCGAAGTACATGGATCCCAGCCCCG
>JAXMBQ010000046.1:0-45263 GCA_046349815.1 Pirellulales bacterium
AACATAGCTCGAGTATCCGCACTGTTCGCAAGTGCATTCACCCTTTGTCATTGGCCATTGCCCTTTCTGTCGTTTTGTTTGAGAAGTCTTTCAGCCCTTTTGATTTCGATTCCCATTGTCGGCACGTCTCCCAATCCATCATGTCCGCACGCTTACGAGCGCATGCGGCGATGATCGCGGCCGGGAAACTAGCGATCCAGTGTCGGCACGTCTTGCAGAGAACGGGCTCGCCGTCGACTGTCTCGATATTCAGACTCATTGAAGCACTTCGCCTTGATCGAGAAGAGGGGCAGCCGGCAAGGCCTTGAAGATCGTCACTTCGGCCCGCTCTTCGCCCTCAGTCCAATAACGGCCCGTGTCGTCGAGGTATCGGAATACCAATCGATCATCGAGCCATACATGGCCCGTTATTCCGTCCTCAATGCAGCGGAGCAGCTTCGCGAGGTCCGGGCTTTGGCTATGGATGATCGGCGCGGACGGCTTCAATTTGTCGCTGTTACGGCCGGTCCCGTAGTGGTCCTGAGGACGGCGGAAGTAGAACCGAACGGACAAGGCGATCGGAACTTCGATCAACGGTCGGCCGGCGTGGGCATGCTTCGCAATCAAGCTAACAGATTGCATGTACGCTTTTGACTTCTTGTTGCTGTCCGTAACGCTGATGAGCGGACGGCCGTTTTTCGCAGTCAGATAACCACCCCCGCGTTTCCCGACAGGGACGGCCGTTTTGCTTCCGCGCTGCTGAGGTCGACCAGGCACAACGAATGAGACGACTTTCTCGAGTGTTACTTTCACGGCAATGACCTTCGCAAATGCAGCTTGGGGGTTTCGTTGTCGCTGATGCCTACCCGATACTGCACGGCGATCGAACGTCGGCTTTGATCGCATTCGATGTGAACAGGGATCGGCTCGCATTGCTTGCCGCCGATCGATGTCGATTGAGACAGCCCAACCAGCGGCCTCACCAGCTCGCCGGTAACACCACTGGCCGAGAACGCTTGATAAGCTTTGAGGAAATCGATCCGAACCCACTTTTCGCCGTCGACGCCGGCAAAGCGATCAAGGAACGTCGGCCAGCCGCCGAGGTTGCGTATGGCCGCATTGCAAAGCTTGTCTTGAAAGTCGATCCACTTCCACGCGCCGAGCGGTACGGCTCGCAGAACGTCGGACCAGGCCGCTAAAGCTCGCTGCTCGTGCGTCTGCTCGCCTGCCAAGCGTCTTAGGTCGACCGGCCGAGGCAAAGTCTCACACTGACGTACGGCGCTCGCTACGGCCATCTGCACGGCCTGCAGCGGAAGGTCGGAGAGTCCGAGCCAGTACCCATGCAGTACGGGCCGACTCCCCTCACGTCCAAACGTCGCAAGCATCGCGCCGATCGCGGTCGCAAACTCGGGTCGATCTTGCTCATCCATTTGCAAAGTCCTCGATCGCTCGTTGAGTGTTCAGTATGCGTTGCTGCTCAAACGTGATCGGGCCAGCCGGCTTCGCTCGATCGGGCTTCCGGTAATCAGGTTTGAGGCCCTGATACTCGTTCGCGATACACGTTTCGAGAGCGTAAATCAGGTGCTCTTGATCGTCGAAATGCTTGAGGACTTTGCTCGACCCCTTCCGATCGCGAATCGGCTTTCGCTTCCGGATTCGCATGGCCTCAAACTCGGCGAGCAATTCGCGAATCTGGGGCGTGTCGAGGCGCTCCGGGATGTCCCAATCCGAACCGAAATCGGCGGCATTCGTTTTTTCTTTTGTAGTATCCCCTTCTTCCATCTTCCTACTTCCAATAGGAGGCTTTTGTTTGGGTTCCTCTTTTGATAACCCAGAAGAAACCCATGGGTTATTTTGGGTTTTCTCAGGCGTCATTTCCGATTCCGATGCAATATCGGATTCAGCTTTACGAGGACGCCCTCCCTTCTGACCGTTCTCGCGTTGCTTACTTGCAAACTGAGTCTTACGGTCGCGTTCTCGCTCTAGCCGTGCGTTACGGTAGAGCCCATCGTCGCCTTGGTCGAACTTCTCGAGCACTTGCGGTAAGTGTTCTTCAAGTTCGTCAGGCATCGCGCCGGTTATCTGTACGAGCTGCCGAGTGTCACCGGGAATCGCGCCATGCGACCACTGGAAACAAAGGAGTCGGATGTAGATACCGATCGCTGTCGGATGTAGATGCATTGTTCCCGCGATGAAGTCCTCGTGGAAGAAATCGAACGAAGGGGGTCGGCTTCGTGCCATGGTCTAGGTTCCTTCAACCGCAGTTGTGCAACGGTGCTGCACAACCGCACACAGCGTTGCTAGCCGGCGGTTCGATAGTGCAACTTGCGATAGGCGAATGTCTATTCCAATCGCTCGGCGTTGGTTCTTGATGGCGACGGCCAAGGTGGTACCAGATCCGCAGAACGGATCTAAAACCAGGTCGCCGGGATTCGTCGGCAGAGAATGAACGGCTCGACGAGTCGCTCCGGAAAAGGCGCTTCGTTTTCGTGCGCTAGTGGGCTGCCCATGTGACCGCCGCCGACTGTGACCCGCAAAACGTCTAGAGGCCGCGCTAGCTTGCTGTCCGGATATGCGTTGCCGAGCTTGCGATTGCCCTTGCTGTCTCGCTGTCGATACGCGCCACCCTTGGAGTACTTGGGAGCAGATGCGATCGATTCCCAATTCCAAACGGTCGGCCGATCGCCCGAATAGAAGGCCATCACCGGTTCCCAGTCATTGACCCACCACGGCCGACAATTGGAACACGCGTTCTTGTGCCAGATCACCGGCCGTTCGCACTTGATACCAAACTCGCCGTGAAGCTTAGCGATGAGGTACTCATTGGCGGGAATCATTTCGCCGTCACGAACTGGATTGTTCGCGTTGACGATCACGAAACCGGCGGAAACACGGCTCGCCTCAGCAATGACGCTTGCTTGCCAGCTCACCCATTCCGGCCAAATCATCTTTTTCCGAGACCCGTCGTAGCGCTCAGTCTTGAGCGCATAGGGCGGGCTGAATAGGACCATCGCGACCGATCGCGACGTCATGCCCTGCATTACCTGCAGGCAGTCGCCATGCAATACTTCCATCATCATCCTCTGCCCATCCAAAACTCGGGCCGTAATCCTGATCCATTGCGAACCGCCACCACGCAGCTCGCTTTCGTTCGCTTAGAACAGCATGCCGGGCTCGGCTTCCCCGAACACACTGTCTACAGATTCAACCGGGAGCACTTCGACCGCCGGCAAAGGCGCGACGGTCGAAGGCTCCTCAACAGGCCCCACCACGGGCACTGATGTCTTTTGCTTTGCTTCCCATTCGTCGACGCTGCGGAGAACCGTTGCGAGTTCTTCGCGACTCACGATCGCACGCGCGAACCGACAGTACGGAACACGGACCAACAGCCCCCAACGATGGCGATCGGCAATAACTCGCAGCTCAAGTACGTGAAGGCCTCGGCCGATCGTTTCGACATACGCCCACAATTCACGGACCGCATCAGTCTCAGCGCTCATGCTCCACCCTCGGCATAAACGCAATCGAGACAGTCACGACGAAGCGTTGCGATGCGTTCCCAATTGGCGAGCTGCCCCGACTCCCATGCCCTCATCACACGATCACGAATGCCGTCCGGTATTCGCCATCGATCCGAGAGAGCATCCGCCAGGTCTCTACGGCCGCTGAGAATCGCGACCGCTTTCTTAGGACCGCAATCGAGGATTCCCGACATGCCGTCGCTCTTGTCTCCGACGAGGGCGCGATACGCCGGCCATTGATGTGGATGTACTCCGAACTTTTCGACGAGCTGGGCGGCCGTGAAGAACACAGGCTTATTCAACGAGCCGGCGACAACTGAAAACGATCGTAGTTGGTTGACCCGGCCGGGCTCGAGCAGTTGAAACAGATCTTTATCCGCCGAGACCATCATCACACGCTGGCCAGGGTGCCGCGTCACAATCGCCGCAATCACGTCGTCAGCTTCGCAGTCGGTCGGAGCGAGAACTTCGTAACCCATGTCCATTGTCGCGACCATCGCATGCTCAAGCAGCTCGAGGAGGTCCGCAGCTTTCTCGCTTCGATTGCCCTTGTAATCGGGATCGAGTTCTTTCCGCCACTTCGTTCCATCTGCACCATCAAACGCAACGAACACGTTTGAAGCACGCTTCCCGGCGAACAACCGGCGGAAGGCGTCGAGGTACGCCATGAACACCCCTGCAGCAGCTTGAGCGCCCATGGCATGATACAGCTTGTGCAGTTGGCTGTTGGCATCGACAGCTACAAGTAGATCGCTCATTCGTCGACACTCCATTCAATCAGGTCACCGCGAAAGGGAAGTCCGTGCGTCTGCTCGAACCACGCAAGCATTTCCGCCTTGCTGCTGAATCCATCATTGACCGCAAGGACTTCAGCGGCTCTTGCGTTCTGAGCCAAGCCGTCGATAAGGATCGAGGGAGAGGCGTTGCGGGGCTTGAAGATCATTACGTCCGACACTCGTACGCAAATTGATTCCCTCAATACGATTTGCGTCGATCGATAAGCCGTACCCGACCACTTGCGAAGGCTCAGCGCATCACCGACCTTAATCCGACGCTTTCGCTTCGGGCGTATCGTATGAGGCTTCGTGCCTTCCGTGACCTTTGACGCGAAGCGGCCCATGAACATCAGTGTTGCCATCACTCCTTACCGCCTTTGATAATTCTGCATTCAGAGATTTAAGCTTCTCGATTCCCGCTTCGGCTTCGGCCGCAACCAGCACGGGAGTTTCATCGGTTGACAGGCTGGCAATTTGCTCCCAGCTCAGTCGTATAGCTTTGCGACACCGATAGCCGCGAAGCGATATTCCATCAGGCGACATCGTGACTACGGCGTGTCCAATACGTCGCGTGATTCTGCGTGTAAGCTCTTTCATGTCGAATCCTCAAAACAAGTTGAGCTGCGTAAACTTGGCTTTTGTTGGCACCGTCTCGATCACACCCACTCGTGTTGCCTGCCCGTCGACCAGTCGCAATCGCCCTTCGTTAACACGTTGAACGATCGCGGCTGTGTAATCTGCTTTCGTGCCCAGCGGCCAATCACAGCCGAGGGCACGCAGTCGAACAAACTCGCCCGCTAGCCAGTCAAGCGAATACGAACCGCGATCCGCCTCGAACCATTCGTCAATCGCTGTAAGTTGCTCGGAAGTGACTTGCGACATGGATCACCAGACCTAACCCACGTACGCTGTGCATGCGACAGCCAGCTCGTTGATACGAGTCTCAATCGACTCGATGAACATCAGTCCATCGTTAGTCGCCATAGTCGGCAACTCGAGCGATGCGAGGCTTTCACCGAACCGATGGATCTTCTCGATGTCAGGCCGCAGAGCTTCGAGCCGCTCCGCTTCAACTCGTTGGCGTTCAATTTCGGCGAGCCGATCCTGCTCGGCTTTGGCTTCAGCCTCTTTGCGATCCTGCTCGGCCTTGATGGCGGCGGCTCGTTCTCGCTCGGCTTGTTCTTCGGCTTCGCGAGCTTTGCGTAGTCGCTCTTCCTCTTCTTGCTGAAGTTGGAACCGCTTCGCTTCAATCTCACGATTCGCCGCGTCGATGCGATCCTGTTCAGCTTGTCGCTCGGCCGCGATCCGGTTACGGTGCTCCTGCAGCTCTTGCTCAAACCGTTTCTTCTCAGCCGCAAACGCTTCACGCTCAGCTCTCTGCTCGGCTTCGATGCGGTCCCGCTCTACTTGCTGCGCTTGCAGCTTCATCAGCCAGCCGTTGCCGCTCGGCTGCAAGCTGTTCACGTTCCTTAGCGAGCTTGCGCTCGTTCGCTTCGTGTATTAGCCGCAATCGAGTCTCTTCGGCTTCGCGTAGCTGGCGTTCTTCATTTTCTTTCTTCCGCCTGGCTTCGGCTTCTCGCTCGGCCTTCTCTTGGGCCTTGGCATCGTCGATCCGCTTCTTCTCATCGACGAGCGGATTTTCTATTGCAACGAGCAGAGCCGTTAAGCGATTCGCTTCAGCTTCGACCTTGCGGCCCCATGCCAATGCGTCCGCTTTCAATTCCTTCCGACGATGATCAATCGCATATCGGGCTTTGCGAACTAAGCCGATGGCATCGCGAACACGTTCGTATCCCTCTTTGGTCTCGGCACTCAGGCCGGTCAATTCGGCTTTCAGCTCGGCGATCTTGCTGTCAGTGACGGCAAACGTCACTTCCTTAGTCGCAGGCACCGGGTCGCCGATGATGAGTTCGCCGTGCGTAATAACTTTCACTTCGGTGGCCGGATCGCCTACCGTTGAATCGAGAGTCGTGGACATGGTTACTTTTCTTCTTCCGGTTCTGGGAGACTATCGGGTTCGATGGTGATAAATTCGGCGTCGAGAATGAGGTTGCGACCCTCCTCCTCGCGCTCAGCAATGTCGACGGCCGCTTGCAACTCGATCGACTTCGGCAAGTACTTCAGAACTTGCAGCAATACAACTTTCCGGGCGTACATTTCCCAGTTGGTGTATGAGTAATGATCCTTCCCGACCTTGTTGTATTTGTCGCGGTGCTTCAGGATGCGGGCGTTCGGCCAACACTCGATGATGGGCCACTCAGCACCGTTGATACGTCCAACTGCATACGCAAATTGCAGCTTTGCGGGATCGTTCTCGCCGCATGGTTGATGCTTGATGAACGGCGAGTCCCCGAGAGCCCATCGGAAGGTATCCCCCTCAAAGACTGCGCCGGTCCAAACGCTCGATCGACCTGCGCGGGCATTAAGGTCGATGAGGCCTTTCCAGCCAGGTACTAGAGTCGCAGTCTTTCCGTACGGAATCAGAAACGCTTGACCACCGACACCAATTTCAAGCCCGAGTTGCGATGCGGTCATGACCCCAGCGACGATCGACTTAATGTTGCACAACTGAAGTTTCGGGCTCTTTGAAAACTCAGTCAGCACAAGCCGCGAAACGCGATCAGCATTCATGTGCTTGGGAAGCGCGACCGCGATTTGGCTTTTCATCTGATCCATGTACCGGCGCAGATCATTCACCGGCGCAAGCTCCTTTGGCTTGCCGATGGAGTCGGGCGACATGGTGGCCGCTTTCGAGCCATTCGTTGTTTCGGTGCTCACAGTGTGTACTCCTTTGCGTACTTAGCGAAGCGAGGCGGGGAGAGGCGAACGAGGGAGCCGTGCGAATGCGACTTCCAGTTGTTATGCCGGGTGCGTTCAGCCAGGTCGGCAAGCGAGTTCTCAACATCCGTCTCGGCGATTCGCATGAACTCTTCGTCGAGCACATAGCAGTCAACCGTATGCGGCGGTTCGGTTCCGACTGCGATGAAAACAAACTCAGCAGTATCAATGCCACACGCCTTCAGAACCTTGCGATAGAAATACGCTTGGTAGTGGTATCCAAAGTTCACGATTGACTTGGCAAAGGATGAGGCGGTTGTATCCGGAGTCGTTTTAAGATCGGGAACAACCGTGACGCCGTTGAACTGCACGAGGCGGTCCGGACGGCAACGGAGAGTAAGCTCAGTCAGAGAATCCTCATACTGAAAGAGCTTTTCACTAACACCGGGGCTAAGCAACATCGCACCTGCAACCGGGTCCGCAAGTACGGCATTGACGCAGTTCAATACGGCCTGATAGTCGGCACGCTTTAGAAGGATGCTTCCTGCGTTCGCCGCCGCGAAGTCTTTCCATTTGTTGCCGGATCGCGAACCGTTTGAAGTTAATACTTCGTCGGGGATGCACACGATTCCGGCATCGGTTCCAAGCAAAGCCAGGTCATGCACGGCAGACCCAAAATCGAAACAGTCCTTTTGCGGCTGAACATACTGACCGCTCAGGAACCGATAGAAGTACTTGCGAGGATCTTCCATGAACACCTTGAGCCGTGAGTTACTCACGCCGGGCAAAGCGTGATAGGCATCGGCAGTGATGGAACCTTCAGTTGCACAAATGCCGAGCGCGGTTTCTGGACGCTCGAGGTCGGCTATGGTCAAAGCTCTAATCATTTGGTTTCAGCTCCGAGTAAAACGGGATCGGGGACACATTCGTCGACGGACTTGGCCATGCTGGTGAGCCGGGCACGCCAGGCCTCTTGCTCTTCAGGTGTTTTCAGCCAGGCTCGACATGGACGGACTTCGGGCATCGTCAGTGAGGCGACGAGGCCCAGCAGTTCGTCGAAGGACAGACCGTCAGCAATGCGGCCTTCATGTTCGACGTCGAATCGATTTCCGACTTGAGTGATAGTGATGGTCAAGCTGCACCGTCCCTCGCGGCTTTAGCCGATGACTTACGTTGCCCCTCACGGGCGATCACGTCGTAAACCTCTTGCCGATGAACGGGAATATTTTCGGGAGCATCGATTCCCAATCGAACCTTGTCCCCCTTGACCGACACGACAACGATCTTGATGTCGTCACCGATAACGATGCGCTGATTCTCTTTGCGACTAAGAACTAACATTCATTGCTTCCTGTAGGTTTGAACACGAACTAAACATGCACAGTTGGACCGCGGGGCTTGGCACCATGCCTCACCCCGGACCAACGATCCAACTGGCTGTCGGCTCAGCCTTCCATCGCTTCATGCGACTCCTCATCCTGACGATCCATCAAAGTTCGGCCGTTCGGTGGCCGAGACCATCCCAGCTCTTTACATCGCTGCTGGCGCGGTGGATCACATCACACGAAGTAGGGCAGGTGTCGCGATCGCGAATCCCATCGAGTACCGAACGTCTGTCGGTTGTGCTCTGCAAGCAGCTCGGCCCCTCCCTCGCCGTCGCGTACGGCTCGCCAAATCTGGTCATGCAAGGGGGTCGACCCGCCAGGCTCAATACCGAACGAAGCGCATACAGCTCGTTCGATTCGAGCCAGTTCGGTTCGACTGTCTTGAGACCGCATCAGCAGCTGTGCGAGCGGAAGGTAGTTGAGCGGTGTCATGTCGTGATAAACGACCTCGACGTCTATTGATTCCACTTGAAGCGGCGCGAACTCTGGTCGGCCGCGCGACATGGCCGCACAAAGAACGATCACCGCAGCAACACCAGAGAGCACAAGGCCCGCGCATATCGCGACCACACACACCGGGGACATAGAGAACCTCCTAATCGAAAGGCAAAGGGACAAAACCAATCGGCCCAAGCGAATCAATTACTGAGGAGCAACCCACAACCGTTTCGCGTCCACGAGGTCGGATGCGGATTGCAATGCGGCTTCATAAGCGAGAACGTCACCGGATGGCGCTTTGCTCATAAAGGCAGACCGATTCACGATGTCATCACGAATCGCGTCAGGACTGAAAGCGGCGTTCAGCTTCGTGAAGGCCACATAGCGGAGCGAAGACTCGACAATCTCACCCTCGAGCACTTCGGGGCGAACACCTGGGGCAAGCTGACTTACGACTTCGTTCGCCCATTCGCGAACAGCGAGGGCCAATCGAAGAACACATCCATCAGCCCACTTGGCTGAAGTCTCGGCCGCCTTGAGGCAGACCGTTTGAGAATCGACACATGGTCGAGAGTCGATCGATACGACTTGAGCAGCAACAGACATAGCACCCTCCGGGGCATTACGTCGAATGCTTCGATCGATCCGCGCAGCACGTCACACGCTACGAGGGCTATCCACTGCCACCCGATTGAAACGAATGAGCGAGAATCGGAACCGAGGCTATCGACTACTTCCGTGGCTCTTGCGTCCATAGAGGGACAAGAACCTAAGCTACACACAGTCCAACTCGCTTCTCACGGCTTGTTGGCTGCGACGTTGATATTTGTACCAACGGTCGGCACGGAATCAAGAGGGACTAGAGAGAATCAGGCGCTTTTCTTCGGCTTCTTTTCAACCGGCCGGCCCGGTGCCCGGCGTTCTTTGCGGAACCGCTCGACCTCAGCGCGCGAAATGGCAACTTGGTTTCCGAACTTACTTGCCACTATCAGCCCACGGTAAACGTAACGACGGATTGTATCGACCGCATAACCAAGTTCCTTGGCCGCTTCTTCGGTGGTCATCACGTCTGCTGGCTGCATCTTCATGCCTCCAATGTAGCAATCGTCGGTACAATTTCCAGCACAGAAAAGGCCGAGATGGACACTTGGCGTATTCCATCTCGGCCGTTTAATCGTTACAACGAAATCCAGCAATCCGCGCTCGGGTGAGAATAGATCGGCTTAGGTCGACCTGCCGAACGCGGATTGCTGAATGTCTTTGTACCCTTCAGCAACGTTCGTCGATCGCGTGGGTGTTATTCAGCCTCACAGAATCGCGGACTAAGCTGACTAGGGTGGAAGATGGGGCTCGAACCCACGACACCTGGAGCCACAATCCAGTGCTCTACCAACTGAGCTACGTCCACCGTGTTTGTCGGGTGTCGGTTGAGGAACTCGCCACCCCGTCAAATTCTCTGTCGCTTTTTCGAAGCGACTGTCGGATTTTAGGCTCAGCTGCAGGCTTCGTCAATCGACTCCGCACTCGGCTCTAGTACATTGCTCGGCGATCCGAGCCTGCGAGCCGACGAAGCACGAAAATCCGATTTTGATACGAAAAAAGGCGCCCCCTCGAAGTGAGAAGACGCCCGTGGTGGGGAGACATGAGATACACAATTGCGGTGAGGAAAAATTTGTATCTCTCTACGGACTCCCCGAAAAAAGTTTCGTGATGATGCTCGGCGTTAGCCTCGCTTCGGTGCTCCCGGGTCGCTCACAGGCACCACGGCCGGTGGTGTCGCTTCCGCAGGCTTGGCGGCGTCTGCGGCAGGCTGTGCAGCTACAGCAGCCGGTTGAGGCTGACTGGCAACGACCGGAACCGAGACTGGTTTACCTGGGATCTGTTTGGCTTCGTAGTCCAGCGACAACAGGAACCATTTGGCTCGGGCATACTGTTGCGGCGTGACGGTATCAATATTCTGCTTCAAGGTCCGCTTCAGGCTGTCCACCAGCAGAGCCATCTCGCGCTGCCAGGGACTGCCGTCACCGCTGTTATCCGGCGTGCGGACCGCCATGAGTTGATCGATCTTTTCGCGAAACGCGGCGTAGGACTCGTCTCGCAGGATGTGGGGCCAAACCAGTTTGCCGCTGGCCGGGTCATACTCTTCGTTGCTTAATCGGTCCGGCAGCGCGGCCTGTGCCACTCGCTCAAGTTGCTCCTTAGTCGGCGGATGGTTACCGTACTTGTTCAAGTAGGCTCGCACCATCTCTCGGCGTTCCAGGTAAACTTGCACATACAGTCGGCTGTTTTCGATTTGGCGACGGTACGCTTCTGCAAAGTTCACCGCGGCCAGCGAATTCGCGTAGTTGGCTTGCCCGGCACTCTGCACCAATGCTCCTGCACCACGCAGATAACCTTCATCTGCAGTACTGGAATGATGTTGATACGACCAGTTGTTCATCGGGACCAGCGCAACCGGATCCTGCTGTGCCCAGGCGGTGGCGGCGCTCAGGAGCGCTGCTCCAAATACTCCACTGACTAGTTTGGCTTTCATGATTTCCCCCCACACAATGTGTCGCGAGCGATATCCCAATCATGGGTCGCGAGGATTCTGACACTCCTCGATCGCTTGCGACGGAATCAGCTATATTCAACTTGTGTGCCGGCCGACGCGACCGACTTCAAAAAAAATCGCAACTGTTTGTTTCATCAATAAAAACAAGGATTTGCTACTTCAAAATTTTTAGAGCAGGTCAAGCTCTCGATCTTCTGCTTACCATCCTCAATCCATTTGTTTCGCCGAGGTGAGACGGCGAGTCTCATTCTGAGAACCCGTTGTCTCGCACTCCCTACCCTCATCCTCAAACAAGGAAACCGACCAATGGTTTCGCCTGTCTTGATTCAATTACACTGTGTTAACTGTGCACGCTGTGTCTCTCACGGACACGCATTCTCTTATGGACACTCGCATCGCTGTGGCAAGTTCGCCCCAGCCGCATTGATCTTGTTTGCCGCATTGGCAGCTATGACTCCTGCAGTCGCTATGGCTCAGTCAGTCCAGCCTCAGGCAGAAACGAAAAGCGTCGAGTCAGCGGCGGCAGCCGAATTTCCCGCGCCGTACAACAGCGAACGGGATACCAAAGGAGCGATGCCACCGGCTGAAGCGGTCCAAGCGGTCACTTTGCCGCCGGGTTTTCATGCTGTTCTCACCGCAGCAGAACCCGACGTGCAGAACCCGATCGCCATGACTCAAGATGCTCGGGGCCGATTGTGGGTTGCAGAAAACTATACCTACGCAGAGCGAGCGCTGCGTTTTGATTTGAAATTGCAAGACCGCGTGGTGATTCTCGAAGACAGCGACGGAGACGGACGCGCGGAAAAGCGATCTGTATTCTCTGACGATCTCCAGATGCTGACCGGCTTGGCACTGGGTCGCGGTGGACTTTTTGTAATGTGTCCGCCGCAGGTGTTGTTCATTCCAGATCGAAACGGGGATGACAAACCGGACGGACCGGCTGAAGTAGTGCTAGATGGTTTCCACGTCGCACAAGAAAACTACCACAATTTTGCCAACGGCCTCAAATGGGGACGCGATGGTTGGCTATACGGAAGATGCGGTGCTTCATGTCCGGGGGAAGTCGGCTTGCCCGGCTCAGCCCCTGAAGATCGCGTCGCGCTCCGCGGCGGTCTGTGGCGATATCATCCGGTCCGACAAGTTTTTGAATCGCTGAACCAAGGAACGACGAATCCGTGGGGACACGACTGGAACTCGGTCGGCGAACCCTTCTACATCAACACCGTCAACGGTCATCTCTGGCATGTCGTTCCCGGCGCCCATTTTGTTCGCCCTCATTCCATCGATGCCAATCCGCACAGCTACCAACTAATCGATATGCATGCCGACCACTGGCACTTCGATACAGGAAAAAGCTGGACCGATTCTCGCGGCGGCGCGGCCAACGATTACGGCGGTGGTCATGCGCATATCGGATGCATGATCTATCAAGGAGGATCTTGGCCAGAAAAGTACCGTGATAAGCTGTTCACGATCAACATGCACGGCCGTCGAATTAATGTCGAACGACTGGAGCGAGAAGGGGGCGGCTACTCGGCAAAGCACGAGCCCGACTTTGCTCTCTTCGGCGATACATGGTTTCGCGGCATGGAACTCGATTATGGTCCGGACGGCAATGTCTTCGTGATCGACTGGAGTGATACCGGCGAGTGCCATGACTCTGACGGAGTTCACCGAACAAGCGGACGCATCTACAAGATTGTCTATGACGAAGCGACGAGAACGCCCAATGCACCAGTCACTCCAGAACCGCTAGGTAAGGCTCTCAGCCCGATTGAACTCGCCGGCCTGCACATCCATCCGAATCAATGGTTCGTTCGACAAGCTCGCCGTGCTCTGCTCGATGGTTCATTCAGTGATGAGACGTTGAAGCAAGTCGAACAAAAGCTGCGTACCTTTGCTTCGGCAAAGTCCACCGACGTCGTAAAGCTTGATGTTCTTTGGACACTCTTTGCGCTGGGACGCTTGACTACCGAAGAGCAATTCAAGCTGCTCGACGATCAAAATGAATTTGTGCGAATCGCCGGACTGCGAATGCTCAGCGATGCATGGCCGATCGATACGCCGCGTGGAACGAGGCCTAGCGCATCCGAAGCAGCGAATCCATCAGCCGACATGCTCGGCAAATTTGCGTCCTTGGCAAAGTCCGATAGTTCGGCCGCAGTGCGCTTAACTCTGGCTTCGGTACTGCAACGATTACCGCACGCTGCTCGCGGCGCGATTGCCACCCCTTTAGCCGCTCATGAAGAAGACGATACAGACCACAACATTCCGCTGATGATCTGGTACGGTATCGCTCCGCTGGGTGACACTCATCCGAATGCGATCATCGACGTCGCACGTGAATCGCGTCTGACTACCGTCTCGCGCCTCGCGGCTCGCCGACTGGGTGAACTGAGCACGAAGAATCCGGAACATCTCGACAAGGTTCTGGAGGCAGCTCTGTCGAAAGATCCGTCAGCTCGCACGGCCATGGCGTACGGCATCGGTCAGGCACTGGCCGGAGTTCACAAGGCCAAGCGCCCCGCGCACTGGGAAACATTCGCACGAACATTCGAACAATCCTCCGACACGATCGTCAAAGAACAAGTACGTCAGCTCAGTGCACTTTTCGGCGATGGACGCACTCTCGATGAACTGAAGCGAATCGTGCGAGACGGCAAATCGGATATGGCTTCGCGATTATCCGCCTTTGAATCGCTGGTCGAAATCCGTGCTGATGGATTGCGAGAATTGTGCGAACAGATGATCGGACAACGCTACCTCAACGCGGTTGCTGCAAAGGGACTCGCTCGCGAGAACGATTCGGCCATCGGCGACAAACTTGTCAAAGGCTATCGGAACTTCGCACCGACCGATCGACCCGGCGTGATCGAAGTCTTAGCGTCGAGACCGGCATGGGCTCGCAGTCTGCTGATCGCCGTCGAGAGCAACCAGATACCGAAAAGCGACCTGACTGCATCGCAAGCTCGCCAAATGAACGCACATGGCGATGACGATGTCGACCGATTGCTCGAGAAAGTCTGGGGACAAGTCAAATCGACGCCGCAGGACAAACTGGATCAAATCGAACGCATCAAGAAATTGATCACCGCCGGTGAACCGAAAGCCGATCTCAAAGTCGGCGCGGCACTATTCAAGAAAGCGTGTTCAAACTGTCACAAGCTCTACGGCGAAGGGGGCAAGATCGGTCCCGACCTCACCGGTGCTCAACGACAGAATCCGGCTTATCTGTCGATAACATCATCGACCCGAGCATCGTCGTGACCGCCGATTACGCGTCTCAATTTGCCTCGAAGACGGACGATTGTTATCGGGCATCATCGTGGAAAAGAACGATGATCGTTACGTGCTGAGCCTCAAACAGAACGCTTGACGATTGCCAAAAGAAGAGGATGTGACGAGCGTGAAAGCGAGCACCACCTCAATCATGCCTGACGGATTATTGCAAACCCTGTCCGAGCAAGAGATTCGCGATCTATTCGGATACTTGATGAGTCGCACACGACCGATGGAATAAGAACTGGACAATTGTTCGAATTAAACGATCGATCACGATCCAGTCTTCATCTTCGTGTTCTTCGTGTTCTTCGTGTTCTTCGTGAACTTCGTGGTTCTTCCTCCTCTCGTGTGTACCGCCCCAGCACCGATCGGCTTGTTGTCATAAGCAAAACCCGAAGCATATGAGCCTGTTGATTCAATCGACAGGCCCTTACGCGAGAGGTCTTGTGGCGAAACGGTGCAGGCCGTCCGGTAAGGCCCTGTCGATCGTGAAGCACGGGACGGCTTGCGCCGTTCCGCTTGCATTAAATCAACGCGTTCTGATGCCGAGGACGTCGGATAACAACGACGGGCATGAGGAACGCAAAGGAATGCAAAGGAATGCAATCGCCTACTTCTACCCTTGTATGCGCTTGGCGATGAAGAACTAGGACAACATAGCTCCGCATTGATCGCCGAGCACGCCCGGAGTGACTGCGGCTCGATGGTTCAGCCGTGGATCGTCGAGCAGGCGAAAGAGACTATCTACTGCTCCCGCCTTCGGATCGCGTGCGCCGTAGACGACGCGCGGAATACGAGCCTGCAAGATGGCTCCGGCACACATCGGACAGGGCTCAAGCGTCACATACAACGTCGTGTGCTCGAGCCGCCAGTCAGCCAAACTTGTGGCAGCTTGCGTGATCGCGATCATCTCCGCATGTGCCGTCGGATCGTCGAGCGATTCACGCTGGTTGTAGCCGGCACCGATGATACGAGATCCATGAACGACAACGGCCCCGACCGGGACTTCGTCTTCTGCAGCCGCTTGCTGAGCCAGCTTGATGGCTCGCTGCATGAAGTAAGCGTCTTGATCAAAGTTCCCATCATCGTCGAACTGAATGTTCAGCGGCGATGAGGTGAACGAGCGAGCCTCGGTCGGCTCGACTCGGTAATAGGTCTCCGCGACGGCCTCATCGTCATCGTCCTCGAACGGCTCGCGCCGACTCATGCTTCATCTTTCATTTCGAGTCACAATTCGTTTGAACGCTAGTCAATGATCGTTGCTTCTTGAACAGTCGCCGTCTTCGGCTTGCGATCTCCCGATTTCTCGGACGCAGGTTTCGAAGAGTCAGCCGAAGAGTCGCCGGCCGGAGCGGGCAACAATCGCCATTCAAAGTTCTTGACGGCTACTTTGGACATGAATGTGCAGAATCCGAGTGGGCGATTTCCCAGCACTTCGGCTCGCACAGAAAAATCATGTCCCTGACGTTCTTGACTGAAGACCTTCTCATCGTCGACCCACGCGGTCACGTTCTTGTCATCGACGCGAACGCGGAATTTATACCACTTGCCGTTTTTGAAATCGCGAAAAGTGCTCGTCGAGTTCTCAGATGCATCATTACCATCGACGCTCGATAGACCGACCACGCCGCCGCCCCAGCCGCCGCCGATGAGCGACGCATGCTTTTCACCGACAGGGAATGTCAAGCCGCACAGAAAATCGCCTCCCTCGAGACGATTGGCTTCGAGTCGAATTTCAAAGCCTTCGTGGGGAAACTCTTTGCCGGTCCAAGTGATGCCGGAGAGTGGATTGCCTGCATCCAGCGTCATCACTCCCTCTTTGACGGTGACTTCTCCTTCACCGCCGAAGTTAGTGACCGTCCAGTTGTCGAGCGAATCACTCTTGAGGAGCGGTGTCCACTTCTCCTTAGCTGCGTTCTCTTTCGACTTCGCGTCGCTGGGCTTGTTTTCTTCAACCGGCGGCTTGCTCTCGGTCTCCTTGGGTTTGTCTTGAGCCGACACTATCCCGGTAACCAGTGTTCCGGTAACGGCCAAGCCGCTCCACACAGCGAAGGCGACGGTCAGCAAGCGATATCGCATAGTTAGCCTCATTGAGCAAAGGAAAGAGTTCGCGACAAACGACAACGGGAGATTAATTCAGTCGAAGAAGAATGCATGATTATAGTCATCGCCGTTAGAAATCCGATGCAACCCAGGTACCGGCTAAATGCCGGCTCCGGATCGCGACCATCGGAACTCCACTTCAATGCGCAAAGCTCTCGCCGCTCGTTCATGGGATGCAGTCTATCCGGTATTGCGAGCTGCAGGAGCCGTCCTAGTACTGTACTGGGTCGCGATTTTTACAGCCACTCACTTGCCGGCTCGACTGCTGCCGCGATTGAGTTCGGACAAGTTCTATCACTTGGCAGCTTTCAGCGGCTTGGCATTCTTGCTCGCTGCTGTAATCCCCGTGCGCAAGGTGGGAGCAGGCCTGCACATATTCTGTGTCTTGGCCGTCGCCCTCGGCTATGCTTGCTTTGACGAATGGAGCCAGCAATTCGCCGCAGGTCGAAGTATGGATGTTTACGATCTAATCGCTGATGCAGGCGGAACCGTTTTAGGTCTGCTCACTTTTCTGCTCGTCGCTCGCACCGCTGCGTTCAAACGCTTTCTGCATCCTATGACGGCCAAGTTGCGTAATATCCCGAGCTAGCAACGAGCCTCGCAGCGCGGCGCAGTTTTTAACTTGGAGAAGCTGTGCTGTGCAGACGGATTGAGTTCGTCTTGACTCCGAAGGCTTCTTCCGAGTTTACTCCGGAAGAGACCTGCTGTTTGCCGATGAACAGAGATGTGTCTCTCCACAGAGTATGGATGCGTTCAAGCGATGATCACTCGGCGGGGTGCGATGAGTGCTTGAACGAGGGACAGTTTGTGTAATGCGATCGCAACGAATCGATCGCTTTGCCATGAACGGTTTCCCATGATGGTGGGACAGCGAGGCGTTAGGCACTCGAAGCTTTTAAAACCACGCGAGCCAGAGATTATGACACGGAAGTTGTTGGCTGTTCTGTTGGTGCTTGTTTCGGCTCAATCTTCTTTCGCACAACACGGAACGCGAGACGGAGCCGTGCTGGGCGGCATCGGCGGTGCGGCAATCGGCGGCATTATCGGCCATCAAAACAAAGAGACCACGGAAGGGGTACTCATCGGCGGTGCTGTCGGTGCGGTAGCCGGTGGCCTGATCGGTAATCAACGCGATCAGCAGATGGCTCGCGAACGTTATTATCAGCAACAGGCATGGCAGGCGCAGAATCAGCGCCGCTATACGACATATCAATCCTATCCGACACAACAGACGATCGTTACGCCGGCAGTTACGACTCCCGGTGTCACGATGAATGACATCCTGTCGATGACGCGCGGCGGTGTCAGCGAATCGATCGTCATCAACCACATCTACACCAACGGCGTGCAGCGCCGTCCGACCTCGAATGAAGTCGTTTCGATGTTCCAGCAAGGCGTCTCCGAAAACATCATCAACGCCATGCAACAAGCACCGGTACGCGGAGGCAGCTATGTCGCCTCGGCCCCGCCTTCGGTCGTTGTAACTCGTCCGGCGACAACCGTCGTGGTCGAAGAACCGGTCCCAGTCTACGCTCCGCCACCGATGAGTCGCCCGACTTACTACGCTCCGTACCCGCACACTCATCGTCGCGGTTTCTAAAACACGGACCAGCCTGAGTTCTGAACAAGTCCGATACAGATAAACCCCAGCGCTTTCAAAACCCGAAAGCGCTGGGGTTATTTGTTTTCATTCAAGCGGCACGGCGCGAGCCGTCCGGTTCTTCAAGATCGATATTGCTTACCCGGACGGCTTGGGGCCTGTCGACTTAATCGAAACCCGAAGCGTGCGCGAGGGATGCTGGTCCCTCGCTCACGCGTTTAGAAATTGCGATTTTCGAGAGATGCTGATAGAAGGCTTTGGCATTTCCTGAATATTCGTACTCGTACTCAGCCGCAGGCGGTACTCGTAATCGTCCTCGATCATGACGCATCGAGTACGAGCACGAGTACCATTTCATTGAGTACGAGTACGACAATACATCGAAAATCGCAACTTCTAAACTTACGCTTCGGGTTTTAGATGCGTGTCGGTTTGGGTGAGCAGAACAGAGCACTCTGTCCGTTACGCAGCATAGACCTTGAAGAACCGGACGGCTTGCGCCGTACCGCTTGAATTAGATCAACAAGCCTTTCGCGTGGTTCCGCTTCTAGATGTTTCTTTGTCCGATCACCGCTCCGATTGATTCCATCATGGGAATCGAACAGCGATAATGGCGATTCCTCCTACCCGCCCTTCCACGACCTTCCCGCCTCGGAGCGCTTCATGAATTGCCGTCGATGGTTTCGCACTCTGCCGTTCTGCATGGCGATCGCCCTACAACTGGCTTTCACGATCCTTGGCTCAGCCGCTGATGATTTGACGTGCTTGAAGTCCGAAGAAAACGCGACTGGTCCGAGCTCCACTTGGTACACCACTTTGCAAAGCCGAGCCCATGCGGCTTTGGCTCAACGGCGGGCGGCATTCGAGAAATTGAAAATGCAGGATGAGATCAAGGCATATGCAACCGCACGCCAAGAGTTCTTTCGAACCAGCCTCGGCGGATTTCCCCAGCGCACGCCGCTCAATGCACAAACGGTCGGCACATTGACCGGCGACGGTTATCGCATTGAAAAGGTGATCTTCGAGAGCCGACCGAATCATCATGTCACCGGGAATGTCTACGTGCCGAACGGCGGTGGAAGATTTCCTGCCGTACTGATTTCAAGCGGCCACTCCCGCACTGCGAAGACAGCCGATTACAACCAGCGCTGTGCGATCCTCTGCGCACAGCACGGCATGATCGCCTTGGCCTACGATCCGATCGGACAAGGCGAACGCTCGCAAGTATTGACGGACGAGGGCAAACCGCAATTCGATGCCACGACGCTCGAGCACTTCCTGGTCGGCTCCGGTTCGATCGTCGTAGGAACGAACACGGCCACCTATCGCATATGGGATGCCATGCGCGCGATCGACTATTTGATTTCGCGCGCCGATGTGGATGCCGCGAGAATCGGAATGACCGGCTGCTCAGGCGGCGGTACGTTGACCAGCTACACGATGGCCCTCGATGATCGCATCGCATGCGCTGCCCCCGCCTGTTACTTGACCACTTTCGGACATTTGATCGATACGCTCGGCCCTCAGGACTCGGAACAAAACGTTTTTGATCAAATACGTTTCGGTATGGATCATCCCGACTACGTGATCATGCGAGCTCCAAAGCCGACGCTGATCAGCTCCACGACCAGTGACTTCTTTTCGATCGAAGGAAGTTGGGATTGTTTTCGTCAAGCCAAGCGAATCTACACGCGGCTCGGCGCATCCGATCGCGTTGATCTCGTAGAAGCCGAAGGTGTACACGGCGTTCAACCGGAGAACTTGGCCGCAATCGTTCAGTGGCTGCAACGATGGCTCGTCGGTATCGATCGTCCGATCGCCGTGCGACCGTTCAAAGAGTTTGTGCTGCGATCCGAAGAGGAACTGCGATGCACCGACCAAGGCCAAGTTTTAAAACTTCCCGGCGAGCGCTCGGTCTTCCAGCTCAACGCGGAAACAGCGGCACGTATGGCTGATTCTCGGAATTCAAACAGCGAAGCTCGTTCGTTGGAACAACTTCGTCCCAAACTGCTGAACGCTTTGAAGTTGCCCGGGGATTTCAAGACGGCCCGGCCGAAATCGAACAAAGCCGGTAAGGTGCAGCGCGAGACTTATCATATCGACAAGCTGGTCATCCACGGCAGCGGTCCCGTGCCGCTCCCTGCATTGACGTTTCATCCGAAAGACCCGTCGGACGCAGCTTATCTCTATCTTCACGACAGCGGCAAGATCGGGGACAGCGACGTCGGCGGCGAGATCGAGAGACTGGTGAACGAAGGCTACGTGGTCGTGTCGGTCGATTTGCGAGGCCAAGGCGAAACGGCATTCGGTAAGCCGGATGCCAAGGTCGGTGACTACCGGAGTTTTTATCTCAGCTATTTGCTCGGCGAGTCAACAGTGTCGGGTCATGCACAGGATATCTTGGATGCGGCCGCATGGGTCGCACACTATCAAACAGAGATGCCGCGCGAGGTGCATGTCATTGCAAGCGGCGGAGTCACTGTCGCTGCCTTACACGCGGCTTGCCTCGATCCCGAGCGGTTCACATCGATTCGCTTGCGAGGCGGACCGAAGTCATGGCAGTCGGTTGCCGAAGATCCGACATCAGCCGCGTGGCTGACGACCACGATCCACGGTGTCCTCGCACACTATGATCTCCCCGAACTCGAACAAGCCCTTCCCGCCGGCAAACTTACTCGAGAGTAACGATTCATGACGACATTCCATCGACACTCGCTCCTTTGCATCTGCATTGCATCGATGCAGATGATCTGCAGTCACCGACTGACGGCTCAGGAATTCCAACCGCTGTTTAGCGGTAAGGATCTCGAAGGCTGGACATACACGAACACACCTCCAGACATGGCGCGTTGAGCATGGCGTTTTGTACTGTACCGGCAAGCCGATCGGTGAGCTTCGCACCAAGCAGATGTTTCAGAACTTTGAATTGGAACTCGAATGGCGACACATGGTGCCGCGCGGTAACGCAGGGATCTTTGTCTGGGCCGATGACATTACTTCCAAAGGTGTTCCGTTCCATCGCGGTGTAGAAGTTCAAGTGCTCGAGAATGCGTACGGCAATTCGCAGAGCCACACGACACACGGCGACATCTTTCCGATCCACGGTGCGAAGATGACACCGATCAACGGTCGCGGCGGTAGTCGAGCATTCCCGACCGAGGAACGGTCCAAGCCGAGTCCGGAATGGAATCACTACCGGATCGTATGCAACGACGGCACGATCAGCCTTGCAGTCAACGGCAAGGTGGTGACGCAGGGGAAAGAGGCTTCACCGCGCAAAGGATACATCTGCATCGAATCGGAAGGAGGAGTTGTTGAGTACCGCAACATGCGCCTCAAAGTCCTCCCCGATTCTCCGGTAGACGCAAAGGACACGGCGATCGCTGATCGCGGATATCGCTCGGTCTATTCAGGTCTGGATCTTCGCGGCTGGAAACTCGGAGACAAAGCGGCGGATAGCTGGAAGGCCAACGATTGGGTACTGGCCTTCGACGGCAAAGCATCCAGTGGCGATGCAGCGTTGGCCTTGGAAAACAGCGCCGAAATCAAAGGGGCGTTGCTCGATTTTCAGTTCGGTGAAAAGTCCGAGGTCCTGCGTCTGAACACACCCTGGTCAAAAGACGAAATCGTCGTTCAAGCGGCGGGAGACAAAATGTTCGCCGCCGCGATTGCCAAGGCCGGCAGTTGGAATCGCTTGGAAATATCGCCGAGCGAAAAAGAACTGACGCTGAAACTCAACGACTCGGAATTCACTTTGAAGCGAAATGAATCGGGCCGGGGATTGTCGATCACTGCGGACGGTCCTGTACAACTGGCTAACCTCTACGTGCGGTGAGATGTGTTCACCGCAGTTATGTTTTGGTTGTTGTGGGCCATCGATGTTGCAGCCTTAGCAGTGCTGACTTGGTTCTTCCTCAAAGGGCTTCAGCGCGGCACGGTCACCTCGCGAAACACCTCGCTGTGGGCCAAGATTTTGGGGATTGCCGCGGCCGCTCCGACAGCGGGACTGTTTTTCCAACTTTTAGGATATACGCTGATCGGAATCGGGATCGCAGGCATACCTGCTGTCCCGTGCCTGCTGTATGTCGGCTGGATCGTAATGATCCTCATCACCAAACCACGTTGGAATTGAGCGAGGGAGGAATCCATGATTTGGCCATTCCGAAAAAAGAATCGAGGACCGGCGCCGTGGCCGCCGACCTCGTCCGAAGACTGTTCATGGTCCGTCGGGGTCAGTGAAAATGGCGAGTCCGGCCCGTTGATCGTGAGGTTGAATACGACAGCCGCCGATTGGAGAAAGCATCCCGAGCTGTCGATCAAACTCGGATTCGCGATTCCGCTCAGAGAACCGAACCCGGGCGGACTTCCTAATCCGGACGAGAACGCCGCGCTCGATGACATCGAGGACCAAATCGTCGCAGCCGTAGCGGCTCAAACCATCAGCATCCAGGTGCTCGCGCTGACCAACGGTGAGATGAAAGAGTTCGTTTTCTACATTCCGGAAGGGGTGGACATCAAAACCTTGCACGAGTCGCTCCAAGCTCAAGTTCCATCGCACGAAGTACAGTGCATGGCGGAGCGAGATCCTGACTGGGACATCTATGCATCCTTCGAACAGATGATGTCGTAGTCGAAGCATCCCATCGTACAATCTAGCCGCAAGTGATACCGGCCGCGTTTTGGAGTTCGAGTTTTCGGAGTGCATGAAGTGATCGTTCGAGCAACTTGGTCGGCCTGTCTAATCTGTCTCTTGAGTGCCGGTGCTCTGCCGGCCGACGATTCAAACGGAGTTGACATTGCTTATGGCAAGCATGAGCAGCAGCGTCTCGATGTTTATCGGGCTCAGAATGTGAAAGCGACTGAATCGTCGCCTGTTGTTATCTGGGTTCACGGCGGCGGCTGGCGAAACGGGGACAAAGACAATCGAAGCGGTTCGATGCTCTGTCGAACATGGACGACAGTCGGTCTGGTTGTCGTCAATTTGAACTATCGTTTGACTCCGGAGGTGCAGCATCCGGCGCACATCGAAGATGTCGCGGCCGGCATCGCATGGGTTCATCAAAACATTTCCAAGTACGGAGGTGATACCGGTCGAATCTTCTTGTTGGGACATTCTGCCGGCGCTCACTTAGTGGCTCTCGCCGGAACGAATCCGAGATTCTTGGAAAAGCACGAACTCGTTCCGAATCAAACTCTGGCGGGCATTATGCCGATCGACACGGCCAGTTTCGATCTGACCACCACTCGAACTCTGCTCGTCAGAAAAATGATTCGCGATGCATTCGGCGATGACGCGAAAACACTGGAAGAAGCATCGCCGATCCTTCAAGCCAAGCAACATCGCGACACTTGCCCAGCTTTCTTGATCGCCGCAGCCAAGCAACGACCGGAGGCGATCTCGGAATCCGAAAAACTGCGTCAAGTGTTGCCCGAAGCCAAAGTGATTCAGATGGACTATCCGAATCAAAACCAGCTAACCGCTCATGGTCTGATTGCACGTGACTTGCTCGATCTCGATAACACGATGACGAAGCAACTGATCGAATTCGTGAAGTCACACAAGGTGAGCAAAAGTAAGAAGTAGCGCCGCTATTACGATTTCAGAACCGAGGCTGCAAAGCGTCGGTCTTAACGATGTCGATTTGCGTAGACTGCATGCGGCAGGAAAAAGATCGGCAGTGTCGTGCCGAGGATCAAGTCGCACGTATACCAAACCCACGAACCGGTTTGTAGGCTCGGTGCGAGCGGCAGAAACGCAGCGATGGAACTGATGAGAAAGAATGCTGCGGCCGAGATTTCCCGCGGGCCGATCATCCGAAGTCGCACACTTCGGCGAATTGCCCCAAACAACAGACCTGCGAGGAAGGCACTTATAACAACATGGATCGCAACCTCGATCACGAATGCGATCTGAGCAAATAGCGGAACGTAGTAGCCCATCACTTCAGTGAAAAGAATGATTGCGAAGCCGGATAGAATCAGAGTGATTACTTTTCGAATGACAATTCTCGAGTCACCGAATGTCATCACAGCAGCTGTACCGGCCAGCGCACACCATGACAAACACGCCATCAGCGGAACTGCTCTTAAGTTACTTCGTAAGGGCTCGTGAAGGCTCACGCCATGGAACTGAGCCGTCGTGAATACGCATCCGAACATGGCGCACCAAATCATCCACGCCGGGAAGTAATTGCTTAACAAGACACGCGTTGTAGCTTGGGCCATGCCATGGTCAGAGATCGGAAGCGACGCGTAAAAACTTGTTATTTCGTCGAACATAGGTATGCGACCCTCACGATTCGCCGTTTTGATCGCCACCTCGCTGAGGTTATTGAACGAGGCACCGACAAACAGACCGACAAAAATGGATTGGCCGGCGACACCGAAAGCCAAGACAAAGCCGAACTCTGCCAGCTCAGGCAGCCAGGTTGTCCCCTTGGCATACGATTCAATACCGGTCCCGACTGTTCCGAACGCCAGCAAGGCGACTGTAGATAAAGGCAACAACCAACGTTTCCATTTTCGTTCATGCCACAAGTAAGCTGCACTGCCATCTTTGAACTTCATGCTCTCTGCATCGTCGCGGTGAAACTGCTGCTCCCACCAATTCCAAACGACAATGGACCATGAAGTCGGAATTGATGCATCGCCGCAACGATTCGAGGCAACGGCCTTAATCGTCAACGAAAATGTCAACATCATCGATAGGAGGAGAGTCAGGCAATCTACGGCCGTAACTTCACTCCATGAATGCCGACCATCGCGACTGAACATTCCGTATTGAATGCCGAACCACACGAACAGAGCAATGATCGGCATCGATGACACCGCCAACCAGCGCAGCGATTTCGTTCCGGTTGCAATCATCGGCTGTGCAGCGAACCAGAGAGCGATCATGTAAAACGCAGCGCCGAGCGTGGGCCATCGGGCTTGATAGACCGCGTTGATCGCCACGGCCACCAAGACCATTTGTGCAGAGACCAACAGCGAACCGCTGACGCACTGCCAAGCAGCAATCTGAAAGTTCGTAAGCGGCTTGAGAAACAACTTCGATGGATCGCCGACGATGTTCGCTGCCGCAGCGGCGACGAGCATCATAGTGGCCGGCAGTGACACTAATTCAAACGTCACTTTCACGGCGTCACTCATCTCCGAGGGATGGATCGGCAACGACGCGTAGAGGAGACACGGAGTGAAGGCCAAGACGAGCAGCGCCAAAGCCACTCGCGATCCGCGACGGAATCCCTCACTCACTAGTGCGATGGTCCAAGATTGCATGTTCACCCTCACTGCTGACATTCACTGCCGCAAAGCCGGCACTTTCAGACGCCGATGCGGCTGACGAAGACTTCATCCAGACTCAGCGAACTCTCATCGAGAATCTCGGCCCCCAAAGCTTGGGCAGCCGAGCGAATCTGCTTGGCATCACCATTGCAGGTGTAAGTCCATTCCATTCCGCTGCCGCGACAAGCGATCATCCCGACCAACGCGGGCGCATCGGCGAACGATTCGCGAAAGCGAACCGTGAAACGTCGATGGCTTTCCTTCAGCGAATCGATGTCTGCATTCAGCAAGATGCGTCCTTCGTGAATGATCGCGACGCGGTCTGCGACACGTTCGACTTCATCGAGCAAGTGAGACGAGAAAAGAACAGTACGACCTTCGTCTGCGATGGTGCGAATGATGGCTCCGAGAATGTCGCGACGCACAACGGGATCGAGACCCGACGATGGTTCGTCGAGAATCAAGAGATCGGGGCGATGAGCCAACGCGGTCAGCAAACCGGCGCGGGCTCGCTGGCCTCGCGATAAGTTGCGAACCCGGACTTTCGGATCAAGGTCGAAAGCTTCACGAAGCTCTTCTGCGTACTTCGCATCCCAATCAGGATAGAAGGCTTGAGTGAACTTCAGCAACTCACCGACTCGCATCCAGTTCGGTAGATCTCGCTCTTCAGAGAGATAACCGATGCGTGACAAGACTTGAACCGGCTGTGTGACCGGATCCATACCGAAGACACGAACTGCTCCACTTTGCGCTCGGAGCATGCCCGTGAGATGCCGCAGCAAAGTTGTCTTGCCCGCTCCGTTTCCGCCGATCAGTCCGAAGACCCCGCCGCGCGGAACCTCTATCGTCAGTTCATCCAGCGCTCGTTTGTCACCGAACGATCGCGTCAGGCGATCGACGCGAACCACCGGTTCGGAGGTGAAATGGTCTGACATGTTGCCCCCTGCTCTCAAGAGTTCCGAACTTGTTTGCGTTGTATGACAGATTGATGTCGATCACGAACGATTTGAATCAGATCGTCGATCGACACGGACATATGCTCCGCTTCGGCCAGCAGATGGTCGATGCGTTCGTTCAAGATGCGATTGCGCTCACGCTTGGCGAGCGGCGAACCTTGCTCGGAGACATACGTCCCTGCGGTCCGACGTTTCTCGACGATCCCTTCGAGTTCCAATTCGCGATAGGCGCGAGCCACCGTATTCGGATTGACGACTAGTTGCTCCGCCAGCGATCGGATCGGCGGCAATTCATCGCCGGCGGACAAGCGACCCGATGCGACCAGCAGCTTGATCTGCTGCACGATCTGAACATAGATCGGCACGCCGTCTTGAGTGGTGATGTGTATCTGCACGGCTCGACTCCCGAGTGTTGTATCAATGTATTAATACAACCAGCACAGAGCAAAGTCAAGCTCTCCCGCCACAAATGTTCAAAGTCGCCCTTCGCCCAAAGTCGCCTTTCGCTCCTGCGAAAGGACGCACATTCAACCCAGCCCCGCCCAACCCCACACGGCAAACCTCCACGTAGTCGACGACACGCCCGTCAGCAGAGTCAAGCGGCGGCACGGCCGTATGGCTTCGCCATTACGCTCAAAGATGCCGTACGACTTCGTCGTTTCGCTCAGGGCAAAAGCTTGACCATCCCCTTGCCGAGCGCATCGCCGACTAGGAAATAGGTCTCGGCGTTACCGAACTCATGGTGACCGTGAGTCGGATTGGGTGAATTTTCCGGGCGGCGCACAAAGTCATGCGTCTCGACGAACACAGTCGGACCGGCTGCTTGCAAGCGCTGAGCCGCAGCGGATTGAGCGCGACGCAGTGCGGTCCATTCCTTCGGCGCCTCGACCCAGGGACCTGTGATCTCGCCGACGACAACCGGCAGCTTCGGTTCCGCGAACTCCTGGCGTACATCGGTCACGAGATTTACGAGGTTCTGTTCGTACTGCGGAACAGCATTTTGAGGATCGACTCCGTCATTCCAACCGTGATACCAAACAAAGCCGGCGATGTGCGGCTTGTGATCTTTCAATTGAGGAAAGTTGTCGTTCAAGCCGGCCAGCGCACTGCGCACTTGGCTGATCATCAACGCGTAGTACGGTCCGACTTCACCTCCGGAGCTCGGTGGACGAAAGTCCTTCATCAAGCTCTTACCACCCCACGCGGTCTTGATGATCAAGACGGGCGCATCGAGCTTATCACCGACCACATGCCCGAACTGCAGCTCGGGTCCGAAGTGATGCGTACCTCCGTAAACGGCAAAGCCGACGCCGAGCGGCCCCGCCAACAGCTCGTGTTTCTCTCGCTGATAATGCACGAAAACATCATCACGCACTTTCCATTTCCCGTCCTCATCTCGCAGATGCTTGATCAACGGTCGCTTGGCCGGATCGTTCCACAGGAACTCAAGCGTTCCGCGTCCTTCGTTGTAGTCTTTCCCTTTGAGGTCGACGACAGCTTGACCTTCCATATTCGATTGACCGGCCAGGATGAATACTTCAACCGTCCCGCCGTCCGCCGCGCGAATCGAAGCAATGGCACTACTCATCGACAGGAAAATGATGCAGAGCAGGCAGCAACTTCGCATGGTCGTCTCGCAGGAGAAAGAAATGCGCCCTGCATGTGAGCGAGGAGGTCCCTCGACGGCATGCAGTGCGATGAAGATCCTGCTGATTCTAGTCGACGCAGACGACCTGTACCGTAGTCGGTTCAACAGCCAAAGTGCGTTCCGCGGTTTCGAGCAGGTCACCGACCGTCACAGCTTGATACCGGGCCAAGACGGCATCGAGCGGATCATAGCGACGCCGAGCCAACCAGCTTTGCCCGAGCGCAAACAAGCGGTTGCCCGGTCGTTCATCGCTGAGGATCAAACTGGCGGTCATCTTGTTGCGAGCCAGATCCAATTCACGCTGCGTAATGCCTTGAGCCAGAACATCCTTGAACACGCGATTCATCGTTTCGACGTTCGGTTCGGTATCCTCCGGCGCGCAGCAGAGATAACCGACGATGCATCCGCATTCATCAAAGAACTGCGGCCACAGAGCAGCCGTTTCGGCCAATCCCGTGTCGATCAGTTCCCAGAACAAGCGACTTCCCGATTCATCCGCAATCACGCTGCTGAGCAGCCGCAGAGCGTAGCGAGCCGGATCATTGCAACCTACGCCGGGCCATATCTTTATCGTGTACTGCTGATGCGTGGACGAGTGTTCGATGATCGCGCTGTCGGCGCCGAACTTCGGAACGAGGTGCTGACGCGGAGCTCCGACCGGTCGCCACTTGCCTGCCAACGATTCGGCTTGTTCAACCAAACGTTCGAAATCGACTTTGCCGCTCGCCACAAGAAACATATTGTCGAGCGTGTAGCGCTGTGCATGGTAGGCTCGCATCATATCGACCGAGAGGTCAGATACCGTCTCGGCTGTGCCAAGCACGCGACGCGAAAGCGAATGATCACCGAAGAACAGCTCCATCGCTCGCTCCATCGCACCGTACGGAGGCTGGTCGTCGTACATGGCGATCTCTTCCAGCACCACTTGGCGTTCGGTTTCAAAATCTTCTTCGCGCAAGCTCGGATGCATCAGGTCCGTCAGCAGATCAACGGCTTGCGTTTGGCATTCCGGCAACACGCCGGCATGAAAGACCGTTTCTTCTTCGCTGGTGAATGCGTTGGACTGAGCGCCCAAGTGATCGAGTTCGCTGTTCACCTGCGCGGCAGTACGACGCTCGGTCCCTTTGAAGACCATGTGCTCGAGAAAGTGACTGACTCCGGCTTGCTCCGGAGTCTCATCGCGTGCGCCGGTACCGACGAACCATCCGACTGAGGTGGTGAATGCAGCGGGATCGCAGAGAGCGATGACTTCAGGGCCGCCCGGCGATTTATGCGTCAACAATTCCACTTGGCAGCTCCAGCGGCAAGGCACCTACGGTGACCAATGAATAATTCTTGGGTCGGTTTTGATGAAAGTGTTCGAGGAGGTTTTCACAGGTTAACGAATCGATCTCCTGCAGCACTTCTTCTCGCGTCGGCACGCGGCCGAGATGGAACCAGTCTACGGCGATCTGATGACTGCGAGCCGCCGAGCTCTCCTGCTCCATCACCAGTGAACTCTTGATGCGAATTTTCAGCCTGGCCAATTCGTCTTCCGAGATGCCGTCGCCGAGAGAATGAATCGTCTCCAAGAGCACCTGTAAAGTTTCATCAGCACGATTGGTGGTCGTGCCCGCGTAACAGAGGACGCTCCCTTGGCCGGCCAGTGAAAAGCATGTGGCAAAGACCGAATACACCAAGCCTCGCTTCTCGCGCACTTCGGTGAACAGTCGACTGCTCATGCCGTCGCTCAAGATTCCGACGAGCGCTCGCGTCTTGTAGTAGTTCGGGCTCTCATACGAATCACAATCGTATGCGAGTGCCAGATGCGTTTGATTGGAAGGGTGATCGGAGTGTCGTCGTCCATACTGCGGCACCAGCGGCGGCAGCTCGACGATCGATCCCCCATTCCAATCACCGAGCATTCGTTCGACTGCATCGCACACACGTTGCCATTCAAAGTTGCCGGCGACAGTGAGGATACTACCGGGCGCGCGATAAGTACTTTGCACATACGCACGCACATCGTCCGGCGTGATTTGCTCCAATCCTTCAACTGAACCTTGAGCCGTTCGGCCATACGGCTGTGGAAAACGAAATCGCTTCAGCTCGTTGAAGCAACGATGCGTCGGTTCGTCTTCGAGAGCACGCAGATCTTGTAGACCGAGCAGTTTCGCATCGTCGAGTTGATCTTCCGGCAGATGCGGGTTCTTAACGAGTTCGCTGTAGAGCGACAGCGTATGCTCGAGCGCTTCGCTGGGCATCGCGCAACTGAACGCAGCATGGTGCGTGGTGATAGAACTGGTCCGTTCAACACCTGCGTTATCGAGTTCTTCGAGAAAGGCCCGGCTGTCGTAAGGTCCGCAACCGCGCTGCGTCATCTCACACGTCAGCGACGCCAAGCCGCTGAGTTCGGACGGTTCATAGCAAGTGCCCGAGGGAAGCAAAAACGTGAATGCCGCTGAGCGCAACCACGGCATGTGCTCCCCCAGCAATACGAGACCGTTCGGAAACTGCCGGTGGAGCAACTGCTGCTTCATAGATGTATCGTTCTCGTTGGAAGCGAACTCGTAGGCACTTTGCACTCTATGCCGGCCGTCGATTAGGAATCGGACTTCTTCGACTTTTTGTCGCTCGACTTCGACTCGCTCTTGCTGCCCGATGAATCGCCGGACGGCTTGTCGGCAGCTTGTGCCTTCTTGTAGGAGTCACTGCGATAGTCGGTTTGATAGAACCCCGATCCCTTGAACACGATGGCCGCGCCGGTACCGATTAGGCGACGGAGTTTATTCTTACCGCACTCCGGGCACTTCTTCAGCACGGCATCATTGATGCCTTGGTAGTGTTCAAACTTGTGATCACAGGCGTCGCATTGATAGTCGTAGGTCGGCATTCCGTTGTAAGCTCCTGGTTATGCTCACTGGAAATCGGATTCGAGTCTGAGCGTTCTCGGCTTGCGGAGTGGTACGATTAAGCGGGTCCGGTACTGACGATGACTTGGCTGGGGCGGATCACGCGGTCGTGCAGCATGTATCCGACGGCGACTTCCTGCAATACCGATCCGGAAGGAATCTCGGCACTGGGCGCCTGCGCGATCGCCGAATGAATGTTCGGATCGAAGGGCTGACCGACCGATTCGATCGGCTTGCAGGCGAACTTGCTGAGCACACCCTGCAACTGCGAGGTGACCATTTGAACGCCTTCCAGCAGAGCAGAAGAACCAGTCGATTCCTTGTTGGCTGAACCGGTGGCTCGATTCAAATTGTCGACCACATCCAGCAGATCACGCAGCAGAGGCAGGTTTGAATACTTCAAAGTCTGCTCCGCATCGCGCTGCATACGTTTACGAAAGTTCTCAACCTCAGCGTGAGCCTTAAGCACTTCTTTCTCAGCCTCGATCAGTTTCTGTTCGAGCTCAGCAACTCGCTGATCAGGATTAAAGAAACTGTCGACTGCTCCGTTTTCTGTGTTCAAGTTATCAGGTGCCGCAGCCCCTTCATTACCGGGGATCGGTTCTTCAGAAGCGTGAGCATTATGAGCAGCGTTCATCTATCTACTCCTTAGTCGTCTTGGTCTTGTCGGCCTCGGAACCGCTGCGGAAGTAATCCCACATGCGTTCCAAGAATGATTTGCGATGGGGCGTAACGTGTTCGTGTTCGAGTTCGGCCAACTCTCGCAATAGCTCCGCTTGGCGCGGATTGAGTTTCTTCGGGACCTCGATGAAGGTCTGTATCAGGAGGTCCCCGCGAGCGCCGCCATGCGGGTCAGGCATACCGAATCCTCGCAGTTGAAAGACTTCGCCGCTCTGGGTGCCTGCGGGAATATCGATGCTCTTGCGCCCATCTAAGGTCGGTATTTCAAAAACCGTACCGAGAGCAGCTTGGCTGTAGCTAAGCGGCACTTGCAGGATCAAATCGCTGCCGTCCCGCTTGAACATCGGATGCGGTTTGACATGAATAAAGCAGTAAGCGTCGCCCGCGGGACCGCCATCTGGGCTCGGTTGCCCTTCACCGGCCAGCCGAACGCGCATTCCGTCGTCGACGCCCGGAGGAATCGAAACGTCAAGTAACACTTCGCGCGGTTGTAGACCAGAGCCGTCACACTTGCGACACGGCTTGCTGATCACGCGACCGCGACCGCGACACTGAGGGCACGTCGTCTGAACGCGGAGGATTCCGGTGGCTTGAACGACTTGGCCGCGACCTCGGCATTTGGGGCAGACTTGCGGCTCCGAGCCCGGTTCAGCTCCGGTGCCCGAGCAGGGCTCGCATTTGTCGTAACGTGTGAGCGAGACTTGCTTGCGAGTTCCCTTCGCGGCCTCTTCCAGTTCGAGCGTCACATCGCAGCGAATATCGGCACCGCGACGGACGCGACCGCCGCGCGAGGATCGACCGAAGAAGTCTTCAAAGATCGTGCCGCTGAAGACATCGCCGAAGGCCTCAAAGATGTCGCCGACTTCTTGAAAGCCGCCCCCCGCTCTGCCGTCGACGCCTGCGTGTCCGTACTGATCGTAGCGAGCTCGCTTGTCGGCATCGCTTAAGACTTCATAGGCTTCAGCGGCTTCTTTGAATTTCGAAGTGGCCGACTCATCATCGCGATTGGAATCGGGGTGGTACTTGATGGCCAGCTTGCGATAGGCGCGAGCCAGTTCATCCTGCGAGGCGCCGCGACTGACACCCAGCACTTCGTAATAATCACGCTTGGCAGCAGCCATGGCTCAGTACGCAGCTAGAAGATAAATCCATTCTCTGAAAAAGGCCGCCTCCGAAACGAAGGCGGCCTTTCCGATTTTCAATCGTGATGACGAAAGACTAGGCAATCGCGCCTTCAGCACGTTGCTTCTTCTTGTCGTCCTTGTCAAAGGTCGTGACCAGAGCTTCGGTCGTCAGCAAGAGACCGGCGATGCTGCCCGCGTTGGCCAGAGCCGTGCGAACGACCTTGACCGGGTCGATGATGCCGCTCTTCAGCATATCGACATATTCACCCTTGTTGGCGTCATAGCCGTGGGTCAGCGGTTTTTGGCTGACTTCGTCGGCGACCACCGAGCCGTCAATACCTGCGTTGTCAGCGATCTGACGCAGCGGAGCGGTCAGCGACTGAAGAATAATTTGAGCGCCGATCTTTTCGTCACCCTTGCATTCATTCATCGCCTTTTCCACTGCTTCGCGGCAACGGATCAGTGCCACACCACCGCCCGGAAGAATGCCTTCTTCCATAGCGGCGCGAGTCGCATGCAGAGCATCTTCAACACGAGCCTTCTTCTGCTTCATGTCGGCTTCGGTCTCAGCACCGACGCTGATCACAGCCACACCGCCGGCCAGCTTTGCCAAGCGTTCTTGCAGCTTCTCGCGATCATATTCGCTGTCAGACTGTTCGATCTGAGTGCGGATCTGAGCCACGCGAGCATCGATCGTCTTGCGTTCGCCCGCACCTTCGACAATGGTCGTATTGTTCTTGTCTACCACGATCTTTTTGGCGCGACCGAGGTGTTCCAGCGAGATCTTTTCAAGCTGAATACCGAGATCGTCGCTGATGAATGTACCGCCCGTCAGAACAGCGATGTCGCCCATCATGGCCTTGCGACGATCGCCGAAGCCCGGAGCCTTCACCGCACAGACATTGAGCGTGCCGCGGAGCTTGTTCACCACGAGCAGAGTCAGCGCTTCAGCGTCGACGTCTTCGGCGATGATCATCAGCGAGCGGCCGCTTTGAGAAACCTTTTCCAAAACTGGAACGAGGTCGCGGATGTTGCTGATTTTCTTTTCGTATAACAGAACGAGCGCGTTATCGAACGTGCAGGTCATGTCTGCAGGCGTGTTGATGAAGTAAGGCGATACAAAGCCTTTGTCGAACTGCATCCCGTCAACGTATTCCACGGTCGTGTCGGCAGTCTTGCCTTCTTCGACCGTGATCACGCCGTCTTTGCCGACTCGTTCGAGCGCTTCGGCCAGCAGTTCACCGATCTTCATGTCGTTGTTGGCGCTGATGGCGCCGACGTGAGCGACTTGTTGACGGTCGCTGATCTTCTTGCCGATCGAGTGCAGGTATTCGACAGCACCTTCAACGGCTTTGTCGATACCGCGTCGAATGGCGGTCGGATTGCTGCCGGCGACGATGTTGCGGAGACCTTCTTTGAAGATGGCTCGGGCCAACACCGTTGCGGTCGTGGTGCCGTCACCGGCCAGGTCGCTCGTCTTCTGAGCGACTTCGACGACCAGCTTCGCGCCCATGTTCTCAAAGCGATCTTCCAGTTCGATTTCCTTGGCGACGGTGACACCGTCTTTGGTAACCGTGGGACCGCCGAAACTCTTATCGATAATCACGTTGCGGCCGGTCGGACCCATGGTCACTGCCACGGCATCAGCCAGCTTCTCCACACCCTGAAGCATGCGGGTGCGAGCGTGATCTTCAAACATCAATTGCTTTGCCACGCTTGGATTCCTCTACCTATTTTGATTTGTGTGTCGTTGCATGGAACTGACGTCGATGGCCGTCTTGCGAATTGCCGAGACGGCTGTCGACAGGCGAATGAAACTAGGCGAGGACTTTCGCCAGGATGTCGCTCTCGCGCAGGATCTTGACGTCCTGACCGTCGACTTCAACTTCGCTTCCGCCGTACTTGCCGTAGATCACGACGTCACCGACAGCCACCGACAGAGCACCACGGTTGCCGTTATCGAGTAGCTTGCCCGGACCAACAGCCAGAACCGTTCCGCGCTGCGGCTTTTCGCGAGCCGAATCAGGCAGCACGATACCGCCGGCGGTGGTTTCTTCAGCATCGACCGGTTGAACAACGACACGGTCATCGAGGGGACGAATCTTGATCTTTGCCATAGTCATGAATCCTAAATCTTTAAGTTGTTGTATTTGAAAAAGGCGCCTGAGAGAAACTCATCAAGGCGCCGCATTAACAAAGTCGAATTGCAAACAAATGGAATCGGCTAAGCACCGCAGAAGCCAACCAGAGGCTGTAACACCAGAAGCATCCGCAGAGGTATCCCTCTAGCTTCTAGTCACTAGCCTCTAGCCACTCCCTTACATCATGCCGCCCATGCCTCCCATTCCACCCATGCCGCCCATGCCACCCATGCCTTCCATGCCGCCGCCCATTCCGTGGTCGTGGTGGCCGTGGCCTTCGTCTTCTTCTTCCTTAGGAATGTCGGTGATCAGCGATTCGGTGGTCAGCAGCAGCGAAGCTACGCTCGATGCGTTTTGCAGAGCAGTGCGAACGACCTTAGCCGGATCGATGATGCCGGCCTTCACCATGTCGGTGTACTTGTCAGCGTTGGCGTCGTAGCCTTCGGTCTTCACCTTTTGCTGACGCACGCGATTGACCACCACAGCGCCATCGACACCTGCGTTGTTGGCGATACTTCGCAGCGGGTAGTCGAGTACGTTGAGGATGATCTTGGCACCCAGAGCTTGATCGCCTTCGAGCTTCAACTTCTTCAACGTCTCCTCGCAGCGAAGCAGAGCTACACCGCCGCCGGGAACGATACCTTCTTGCAGAGCGGCTTGAGTCGCTGCCTTGGCATCGTCGAGCAGAGCCTTACGCTCTTTCATTTCGGTTTCGGTTGCTGCACCGACACTAACTTGTGCCACGCCGCCGGCGAGCTTAGCGAGACGCTCTTGCAGCTTCTCACGATCGTAGTCGCTGTCGGTGTTATCGATTTCGCGACGGATCTGTTCGGCGCGACCGTTGATCGCGTCCTTCTTGCCGGCACCGCCGACGATGATCGTTTCTTCGCTGGTGATGCGAACCTTCTTAGCGCGGCCAAGATCGGTCAGTTTGACGCTTTCCAGATCGATGCCGAGATCCTTGAAGATCGCTTGTCCGCCGGTCAGAACAGCGATGTCACCCATGATGGCCTTGCGGCGATCGCCGTAGCCCGGAGCCTTGACGGCACAGACGCTGAGGATTCCGCGCATCTTGTTGACGACCAAGGTCGCCAGCGCTTCACCGTCGATATCTTCAGCGATGACGAGCAGCGGCTTCTTGGCCTTGCTGATTGCTTCCAAGAGCGGAATCAGCTTTTTGTTGGTGCTGATCTTTTCTTCGAACAGGAGGATGTAGCAATCATCCAGTTCGACCGACACGGTGTCTGAGTTGGTGACGAAGTGAGGCGAGAGGAAACCACGATCGAACTGCATGCCTTCAACGACTTCGACAGTCGTTTCGCTGCTGCGTCCTTCTTCAATCGTGATCACGCCGTCTTTACCGACCTTGAGGAAAGCGTCCGAGAGGACATCGCCTATCGACGGGTCATTGTTGCCGGCGATGGTCGCGACTTGCTTGATTTCCTTTTTGTTCTTCTCGTCGATCTTGATCGACATGCGGGTCAGCTCTTCTCCGACAGCTTCAACTGCCTTGGCGATACCGCGCGACAGAGCCATCGGGTCAGCACCTGCAGCGACCATCTTAAGACCTTCGCGGAAGATGGCTTCAGCGAGCACCGTAGCGGTCGTGGTGCCGTCGCCTGCGACGTCGTTGGTCTTGCTGGCAGCTTCCTTGACGAGCTGTGCACCGAGATTTTCAAAGGGATCATCCAGTTCAATATCTTCAGCAACCGTGACACCGTCCTTGGTAACCTTCGGCGATCCCCAGCCCTTGTCGAGCACCGCGTTGCGGCCGCGGGGGCCGAGCGTGCTGCGCACTGCGCGAGCCAACTTGGACACGCCCGCCAAGAGCGGTTGACGTGCCTCGTCATCAAATACCATCTGTTTTGCCACGTTTTAGTTCCTCCAGTGGGACAACTTGTCGGCACTAAGGCAGCCGACTGCCACCGCCGAAGCGGTTAAGGCTTATTTCGAAGAAAGCAGGACTGTTCAAGGATTGCAGTCGCGCCGCTCTGGCAGCACAACCAGGTTGCCCGCCCGCCGTGCAACCCTTGTGCCACGCCACCCTAGAAGCCCCGCGAGTTCGTCGCAAGTCATTGCGATCAAATGAATTAGAAAAATCGCAACGCCTGGCATTTGGACATGCCGGCGAGCACCGTTCGTCGCTTGTCAAATTGACAGCGAATCCCCAACGCGCGCCAAACCGCTCCACCCGCACCGCGAAAGGTGGGTGGCACCTGCTGGAAGAACGAGTGACAGGGGAGTGACGGAGCGCCGACGGCTAGGCGGGAAGGACTGCCGTTAAGCTGTGCAGTTTGCGTAAAGACTGTCGCCTTGGGGAAGGATTCCTGGGATTCACAAAATGGTGACAGTATCAATATGGGGGAGACGACAATAGAAAACTGCGGTTAAGATGAGCATCTTGTTCTTGCTCCGTTCGGGGTCGATTGTTCCACTCCGCTCATGGTCGATCGGCGTTGATAATGCGCGCACTTGTCGCGCTGCAGACTTGCAATGCGTGAGGAGAGTCCTTTGGGACGCGAATCCACTCAGTCAGAACTCCAGCCCACTTTTTACGACCGCTGGGGAAAAGCCATCCTACTGCTGACCATGCTCTTGGTCCCGGGGATTTTCTATTCCGCGGGAAAGGCAGTGCAGAGCAACGTCAACAAAGTTGAGGACTGGCTACCGAAAACGTTTGAAGAAACCAAACAATTGGGTTGGTTCCGCAAACACTTCATGTCCGACCAGTTCATCATCATTAGCTGGGATGGTTGCAAGCTCGGAACAAACGCCGGAGAAGACGATCCTCGTATCGAACGGCTCGCCAAACTGCTCGTGCCGGATTCGCCCGATGCGCTGCAAGGTCAAGCCGCCGCATTGGTAGATCAAGCTTCCCCTGATCCGCTTCCCCCGCTTTCCGACGAACTCCTCGCAGGTCGTGAAAGATATTTCAAGTCGGTGACCACCGGTCGACGCGTCCTCGAGCGACTTCAAGGACCGCCGCTGTCGATCGACAATGCTGAAGCCATGAAGCGATTGTCCGGCAGCCTGGTTGGACCCGACGGCAAACAAACTTGTGTCGTTGTCACTTTGAACTCGGAAGCCGTTCGCGAACTGAAGGGACTGATGGGTTCAGGTCAGCGACGAATCTTTCGTCCCAATGTTCCTCCGGGTGTGATTCATCGCATCGTTGAAGCCGCCGGCATTCCTGCCGAAGCGGTTCACTTCGGTGGTCCACCGGTCGATAACGCGGCGATAGATGAAGAAGGGGAGCGCACGCTGGTACGCCTGGCGGGCGTGTCAGGATTGCTGGGCCTCGGGCTGGCATGGTGGGCCCTGCGCAGCGTATTGCTGACCATGGTCGTTTTCTTCTGCGGCGTGATGAGTGCTGCAGCCTCGCTCGGAACCGTTTGGCTGACTGGCGAGCATATCGATGCGATCATGATGTCGATGCCCTCCCTGGTTTATGTGTTGGCCATTTCCGGCGCGGTCCACTTAATTAATTACTATCGCGATGCCATTGAAGAGGGCGGTCTACATGGAGCTGCAGAACGCGCCGTAATGCATGCGTGGAAACCTGCGTTGCTCTGCTCGACGACAACCGCCCTCGGATTGGTCTCGTTGTATGCGAGTGAGTTGGTGCCGATCCGAAAATTCGGCGTCTATTCCGCGTGTGGAATGATGACGCTCCTCGGCATCCTCTACTTGTATCTCCCCGCAGCTTTGCACTACTTGAGAATCGGCAAACGCTGGGTCGATGCCGGTCAACTGAAACGAAAAGTAGAAGTCCGTGCCGTCTGCAAAGGCTTGCCTGAGCCGAGTGGCTTCGGCGAGCAAATGTGGCGGTACGTCTCCACCAAGATCGTCAACAATCATGCGCTCGTAATGACCGCATGCCTCGGAATGATCGCGATCGTCGGGTTCGGTCTGACGAAGAATCGCACGAGCATCAACTTGCTCGAACTGTTCGACAAGAATGCTCGCATCCTCCAAGACTACCGATGGTTGGAAGGAAACTTGGGCGTTCTCGTTCCCATGGAGCTGGTGGTCAAGTTCGATCCGAACAATCGACTGAACGGCGACGCCAACAATCACGAAGCGGAAGAGGATCTATTCAAGCTGACGTTCCTCGAGCGCATGGAAACGATCGCTCGAGTTCAGAGCATTATCAAAGATCAGTTCGGCGAATCCGGGGCAGGCATCGTCGGCCCAAGCATGTCGGCCGTGTCATTCGGACCGCCGCTGCCTGATGCATCGGGCAATACCGCCAGCTTCGTACATCGCAAAGCCCTCAATATGCGGCTCGAATCGAGCCAAGCAGAATTTGACAAAGCGGGATTCTTGAAGATCGATCCCGAAGACGGCAGCGAACTGTGGCGTATCAGCCTAAGAGTCGCCGCCTTCAAAGGTGTCGACTACGGCAAATTCGTCGATGACATTCGAGGCGCAGTTCAACCGGTGATCCAAGCCCACATCGATCGGGACCGCATCCTACGGCAGTTATCCGAGTGGTCGCCGAACAAGAATTACGCCGGTTCAAAAATCGTTCTTTGGGATCGAACGGGAGAGTCGAGCGGTAAAGATCGCCAGGCCATGGTCGACCCCAATGTGAAGACGATGAGCGACCTGCTGGTCAAAGCTCGTTGCCGTGTGACCACGGTCAAAGTCGATCCCGCATCGATTCCGCTCACGCAGTTGGAAACACTCAAGGGACAAGACGCGGTGGTACTGGTTGGCAGCTTTACGGATGCCGACCTCCGAACGATCGGCGGCGCTCTGCCGCGTACGATTCTCGTCGGAGAACAGGACCTCACCGGCTCCACAGCACGCGGCTTAGTTACACCACTTGCCATTCGTAATCGCGACGTGGCTTTGGAAGCCGTTTACACCGGCGTCGTTCCGATCGTATACAAAGCCCAGCGAGCGCTGCTCGACAGCCTCATCACCAGCACCATGTGGTCCTTCCTCACGATCACACCTCTCATGATGTTCGTGTCGCGCAGCTTCCGAGCAGGGCTCGTGGCGATGATCCCGAACGTGCTGCCGGTCGTGGTGATCTTCGGAGCTATGGGATGGATGGACGTTCCGATTGACATCGGATCGATGATGACGGCGAGCATCGCGCTCGGTGTGGCGGTCGACGATACGATTCACTTCCTGTCTTGGTATCGCGATGACATCGATCGCATCGGCAATCGTCATGACGCGATTATCGCTTCGTACCAAAAGTGCGGCACACCAACTTTGCAAGCCGCTCTCATCAGCGGACTTGGATTGTCCGTGTTCGCGCTCAGCACCTTCACACCGACACAGCGCTTCGGTTGGTTGATGCTCTCGATCTTGGTCGCGGGTGTCGTTTCCGAACTGATCATGTTGCCTGCACTGCTGGCCGGACCTCTCGGCAAAGTGTTCACACCGGCCGTCAAGCGACACGCTCTACCTTCGCGGCTCTACTTGATCGCACGGTATCGCATCCGACGCTGGATGCATGAATCATCCCCTGATCCGATAGTGCGAGCCGATCGGCGAGTGGCCTAGCGCAACCTCTGCGGAGACAATTGGTCGCACGTTCAGTTGCTCGATTGTCGCGGCATTATGCACTGCATTGCGTTGGGACAGGGAACCGTTGCGGTTATTATGGGAGCAGCACGAACTCTTCCCGCCGTTGCCCCCACCCCTTTCCGCATACACGTGCACTCATGTTCAATAGCCGTCCCAAGCCTGTCGGCCTTCAACCTCGATTCGTTCTGCTTCGTCATGAAATGGAAGCGGACGCCGGTCGCGGCGATCACTGGGATCTGATGCTCGAAGAGAACGGCACGTTGCTGACGTTTGAACTGGAGCGACTACCGAACGGTCCCGGAACGGTAATCGCCAAGCGACTAGCGGATCATCGAATGGCCTATCTCGATCTGGAAGGCCATGTTTCAGGCAATCGCGGCCATGTTATTCGGCTCGACCGCGGCCGTTGTCGTGATGTCGACCATTGGCGGTCGATTCCGAATATGCCTTCGTTTACCACCTCGACGGCGGTCGCTTGAAAGCCGAGATCGGCTTTAATCAGCCCGCTCTATTGCTTCCGTTCGGCCAGCCGCTCTGCCTGTCTGTAAAGCAATGGCACATCGAGGATTGATCGCCAGGACTCGCAGTTCGAGTTTCATTTGCGTCTCGCTACAATAAGATTGCGTTGCTCAGCGATCTTATCCGGCACCTAATCAGCGAGGCTCGCGTGGTTTTTCCATGGTCAGTGAGTGAGCATTCATGGATTCGATGTCGACTGTCCGTCTGCGTTTGGGCAGTCGTGGGTATTCTGTTTTCGGCCGCACAAACAGCTCGATCTCAAGACAGGTTCAAGGTCAGCGGCAAGCACATCGACAGTAACAGACCTTCCCGGATGGACCGGACATTCGCGAACTGGTCGATGTCTTCGACGCCGCAATTCCGATTTGGTGCGAACGATTCCATGTTTCGGAATCGAAGCCGCGTAGTGGCGAGCGACTGGCTTCCGCTGATGGTGGCTCGCGAGGCGATTCGCTGCCGCCGGTTACCTCCCGGCTTCGTTGCCGCCGTTTCCGCACGGCTATCAATTCAACAATGATCTGTGGGTCAGACGAGCAGCACTTGAAGTCAGTACTATCGTCGGCGCGCTTGCTGCGAGGAACACACTGGTTCATGGTTCGCAAGTATGGCGGCAGGGCCTCCTTGGTTGATGGAAGGCATTGCCGACTGGCTGGCCACGCATCGCTGGGAAAGAAAGAGTTGACACTGGGCGTTGCGGCGACGCGTGAGGAAGTGCCGTACTGGGGACGAATAGGCTTGATCCGTCAGCAACTCGACGAAGGCACGGCACCATCACTGGAAGGCGATTTTGCGGTACGACCAAAGGGCGCATCAGAAGGTCGACGCTTATGCATGGAGTTGGGCCGCTGTGCAATTTCTGCGCAACCATCCTGCAGCTCGGGAAGAGTTCGAAGAGCTGCTCAAAGGCCCTTTGCGACCTGATGAAACCACGACTCGGAAGTTGCTGCGCGGTTTGCAGACGCGGCGGCCGCTGATGCGGGCCGAGTGGTCGGTCATGCTCACGGAACTCGACTACGGATACGATCTCGATCGCGAACTCATTCAGCTCAACCATCGTCTTACGCCGTTGAAAGAGGCGAAGAGTTTCAAAATTGCGGCCGATCGAGGTTGGCAACCGACAGGGATCGAAGTGACCGAGGGGCAAAAGCTGACGATTAAGGCGACCGGTCGTTACACCATCGGAACCAAGCCCAAGCCATGGCAGTGCGAGCCCGACGGGGTGACGCTGCGCTATCATCAAGGATCACCGCTCGGAAAGCTGATGATGGTCATCGCGGTTAAACCTGAAAAGGAACCGCTGTTTTCAGAGACGTTGCGCCCGACGCCGGTGGGGGCAGCGGCTGATGTGACCGCAACAGCTTCCGGCGAAATTTTGTTTCGCGTTAACGAAGCCTCCTCCGGATTGGCCGATAACTCAGGCGAGCTCACAGTCTCGGTGCAATCCGAATGAGGTCGACTTGACAGCCCCGACAGTCGTACCGACGATGCATCATTCTTTCTAAGAAGTAAACTCTGAATTCTTGTGCCGTACATCAGCCGTTCACGGCAGGTGCCAATTCACAGCGGATCCCCTCAGCATGTCTCAACGCACGATCGTTTGTCCCACTTCCTTTTCACTCAATCGGCAGGAGATCGCCGGCGTATCGATTGCCGACTTGGCGACTCAATTCGGTACGCCGACGTATGTATACGATCAATCGATCATCGATCGCCGCGTAGCCGACTTGGCTTCATTCGGCACGATTCGCTATGCACAGAAAGCGCTTTCAAACATCGCGATTTTGGATCGATTGCGCAAGCTCGGTGTCGTGGTCGATGCCGTCAGCGCCGGCGAGATCGGACGCGCGATGCGAGCCGGTTACGTGCCGCATTCGAAACCTGCAGGGATCGTGTATACGGCTGACGTGTTCGATCGCAATGCACTCGAACTGGTCGTCAAGCACAACATCCATGTGAATGTCGGCTCTCCCGACATGATCGATCAACTGGGACAAGCCGCTCCCGGTCGCAACATCACCCTCCGCATCAATCCCGGCTTCGGTCACGGTCATTCGCAGAAGACGAACACCGGCGGCCCGCAATCGAAGCACGGCATTTGGCACGAGCAAGTGGATGACTGCTTGCGTCGCGCCGATCGTTATGGTCTGACAGTAACCGGCATCCACATGCACATCGGCAGCGGAACAGACCTGGAACACCTATCGCAAGTCTGTTCGGCACTCGAAAGCACTTGTCGTTCAGTGGGTCGCACGGTCGACACCATCAGCGCCGGAGGCGGGTTACCCGTGCCATATCGACCGGAGCAAACGTATGTCGACATCGATCGATATTACGAACTGTGGAACGCGACTCGCAATCGATTGCAGGATGCTTTCGATCACGAAATCCATTTGGAAATCGAGCCCGGTCGCTATTTGGTGGCAGAGAGCGGTTTCTTGATCGCCGAGATTCGAGCCGTGAAGAAAATGGGTTCGAACACGTTTTATCTGCTCGACGCGGGCTTTAATGACTTGGCTCGTCCGATTCTTTACGGATCGCATCATCCGATCTCGATCGCGCGCCGCGACGGATCGACCAGCGATGAAACCGTGCCGGTCGTCGTAGGCGGACCACTCTGCGACTCGGGCGATATTTTCACTCAGGAAGAAGGCGGGTTTGTGGCCAGTCGGCAATTGCCGGCGGCAGGCGTGGGTGATTACTTGATTCTGGAAGTGGCCGGCGCATACGGTTTCGTCATGGCCAGTAACTACAACAGCAAGTTCCGACCTGCGGAAGTGTTGATTGAAAACGGGCAAGCCAAGATGATTCGTCGGCGAGAAACGCTCGACGATCTGCTGGGTCCGGAGTCGATTCCGTCCTAATTCCTATCTCAATTAGTGAACATACATGACCGTTCTGGTTTTCGGGCATCGCAATCCTGATACGGATGCTATCTGCGCGGCCCTCTCCTACGCGGACTTTCTCAAGCAGACGACTCAGCCGTCGGCAGTAGCCGCTTGCTGCGGTGCGCCGAATAAGCGGACTGAATTCGCGCTGGAGCGAGCCGGGCTCGAGCCTCCCAAGATCGTCATGGATGTTCGCCCCGAAGTGGGTGACGTTTGCAGGCGCAACCCGATCACCGCGCGCACGACCGAAGTCTTTTTCGAAGTCTACGAGCGGATGCGCGAGCACGGCATCGGCGCGGTGCCGGTCGTCGATACCGATGACAAGTTGGTCGGCGTATTGACGCTGCTCGATCTGCTCAAACTCGTGTTCGAAGGAGACACCGATCCGATTCGTTTCCGACAAGTCGTCACGACGGTCGGCAAAATTCGTGAGGTGCTCAAGGGCGAGTTTCAGCATGTGGTCGAAGAGCATGCCGCTTCCGAAATGATGATCATGGTGGGAGCCATGAGCGCGGAGGGCTTTACCAAGCGACTGCACAAGTTCCCGGCTTCGCAATTGATTGTCGTGAGCGGAGATCGTCCGACGATTCAGTTGCCGGCGCTCGAGCACGGTGTGCGCGTCATGGTCGTAACCGGCGGCTATACGCTTTCCAAAGGGCTGCTGCAGCTTGCCAAACTGAACAACGTCACCGTGATCAACAGTCCGTTTGATACCGCTACAACCACCATGCGCATCAAGTCGGCGCGACAGATTGAAGCGGCCATCGATCGCGATGCTTTGCGGCTGCATGCGCAAGACCCGGTGGCGGACATCCGGCGGACAGTCGACCGCAGTCCACAGCGACTGTTTCCGGTGCTGGACGACGAAGGGCAATTGATCGGCGTGCTCTCGAAGACCGACTTGGTTAATCCGCCTCGACCGCGGTTGATTTTGGTAGACCACAACGAAATGTCGCAGGCTGTGGTGGGAGCCGACGAAGCGGAGATCATCGAAGTCCTCGACCATCACCGGCTGGGCGGCAGCCTGAAGTCATCGGAACCGATTCGCTTCGTCAATGAACCGGTGGGATCGACATGTACGTTGGTGGCCAAGCAATACAGAGCCGCGGGGTTGATTCCTGCGCCTTCGATCGCGCTGTGTATGGCTTCGGGCATCATATCTGACACCCTCTTT
>JAXMBQ010000047.1:0-41144 GCA_046349815.1 Pirellulales bacterium
GTATTCGATCGGATCTTCGATGGTCAGTACGTTGCCGCCGACTTGTTTCATCCATGTTTCAATTGCCGCCAACAAGGTCGTCGACTTACCGCTACCGGTCGGGCCCGTGATTAGAACCAGTCCGTGCGAAGTTCGCAGCACATCTTCGACGGATCGCACCTGTTCGTTGCCCATACCGAGCGAGCTCAGCGAAACGTCACTGCGTTCGAGATTCAACAGTCGTAGAGTCATACGCTGGCCGAATCGCGTCGGAATGCAAGCGGCTCGCAACTCCAGTTTGCGACGACCGTTGTCGGACTTGACCGTGATGCGACCGTCTTGCGCGACACGTCGCTCCGTCACATCCATACCGGCGAGCACTTTCAACCGATTGAGCAACGGTTCGTGGTCGAATGGCGGTATTTCGCGATACGTTTCCAATTCGCCGTCGACTCGTAAGCGAATCGTGGAATGCGATGACCCCGGGATCAAGTGAATGTCGGACGCGTTCCGCAATATCGCGGCTCGGATCACTTCGTCGCTCAACTGCTCCGCAACGTCGCGGTCTGCCTGATTCGCAGAAGTGCGAAGGGTAGAAGGCAATTCTTCATCCGGCCGGCTCTCTGGAAGTGCAGCTCGATCATATGCTCGGGAGAGCGCGCGTCGCAGCGAGGCGTCGGTCGATTGAATGATTTCAAAATCGGACTTGAGCAAGTTCTTCAGACTGCGCGATGTGGCCGCATCAATCGGCCCCGTGCCGGCGACGACCACCTTTTCATGGACTCGGCACAGCGGCAGTAGTTTCTTTCGCTGTGCAAACTGCTTGGGAACTCGCAGCGCGCAAGCCGGATCGATCTTGATTTGGTCCAAGTCCCAAATCGTCGTCGCTTCGGCCTCTTTGGCTCCGATTGCGACATCGTTCGTCTCTGCATTCGAGCTATAGGCAGTCACATCGAATGGTGGAACACTAATGGACATGCGAGCCTCCGGGGACGGCGACTTGCATGATCCATGATCGCTCCGGATCACTCGTTTCTGATTCCTGGATCGACGGGGCTTCCATGGTCAGTGACAGCAGCGTCACGTCGGGCATTGATTCGGTCATCCGATTCACGGCTCGCGTTACATCGGCGAATCGTCCCGACAAATGAAAGTCGATGTGCTGATCAATGTCCCCGGCATCCATGGATGCCGATGCGGCGCCGGGAGTGCCCTTCGCCGCTTTTCCTGAAGCCGTAGAGGATTTTGAAATGGATTGTCGACAGTGGACGTGCGATTGTTCGATGAGCGCGAGAATCTGTCCTGTTTGGTTGGCCGGTAACTTGTTCGCGTTATCGTCAGATGGATCGACTGCATGTCTTAACGAAGGGGTGATCACAAGACGGGTCGATTCGCCGGCGGTCGCACCGGGCTGGACCTGGAGTGCAGTCGTTCCGCCTTTGGAATGCGGTTCAGCCCCGGCCGCTGCAAGCAGTTCGGCTTGAGCTCGGAGTTCGTCCAACTTCTTTTGCAGCTTTCCTGCCGACTGTTCTGCTTTGAGACTTGCCGACTTCAATTGCTCTCGCTTTTGAATGCCGTCTGCCAAGGATTTTTGCAGCCCCTGGTAGCGGACGGTCCAGTAGACAGCCAGCGAACCGATCAGCGGCAACATAATAGCTGTGAGCAAGCGACGCAGCTCTGTTTTGAACGTCGGTTCGTTCATCACTCGGCTCCTCCCACCGTAACACTGCGGGCTGCTATTTGTTCGGAGTGAGAATTAGAAACGTGTGGTTGTTGCGCTAGGCTTTCTGAAACGTCTGCATCTACAGGTTGCAAAAGAATTTCAAAAGTGGTCAACCCATTTTCCATTTCGCAGGTTACTGCAGGTGTCACGCGCCAACCGCGTCCGGTCAGTTCTCGTTCCAGCTTGGCGGCGAATCGATGTGCCGCTGCATGATTTAAGGTGATACCGTACAGTTTTGACTGGTCTTCTTCGGGAACCATGCGCTGCAACCAGCACTCCCCGTCGATCGACCGGGGCAAAGCGTTTAAAAGTGAAGTCCAGCGTATATTGCTCTGCAATCTCCGTCGACGTTCTGCGCGCGATCGCCCCTCACACTCCGCGTTATGCTGAACCAGCAACTCAACTTGCTTGCGCATTTCTGCGACCCGCCGTTGTTCCAGTTGCAACTGTTCTTCTTGATCAGCATGATTGCCGGATCGACGAGCCCATTCGGCCGATTCGACACGTACGGCATCGATGTGACGCCGCATCGTAAACTCTATCCATCCGCAAATCGCAAAAGAAACGACGAGCGTAGCTAGAGATACATGCTTCGTGAATTGCGCAGACATCCGGCGAGCTGTTTTGTGAGCGATGCACAACAGGGCTTCATCGGAATTCAATCGTGATTCCCAGCGATCAGCCAGCTCGTTGTAGCCGGCCTCCGTCGATTCGTTTTCGTCGGCAAATTCATCATCACCTCTCGCGGCGGCCTCGGAATGAGGCAGAACACCGAGAAACGACGCCCCTGCCGCTTCAATCCGGCCGGCTACAGCGACGAAGTCATCGCGATCCAACTGGATGGCATCCCAGGTTCGCACCGACGTTAAAGCATCTGTTGGAATGTTCGACTGTTCAATGAATCCGAAGACCGACGACCGGACATCGAATCCGCTTTCCAGTTCAGCTTCTTTCCGCAAGGCCTGTATCAATGCATCAGCCGGCAATCTTGCGGTTGAGTCGGCGGGTAACTGTATTTTGCCGCTCCATGCATCCGACGTCACGATCCATGTCGGACCAGGCGAGGCGGTGTCGAGCTGCAGAGCGGTGTCGACCGCTTCTGACAAAGATCGACCATCGCGTTCAATGAGCGTGCTCTGGACGTAGCGACGGCTGCCGCGGCCTCGGATGTCGGAACGAGCGATCTTGTGATCGGTTATGAAGAGAAAGGTTAGTCTCGGCGAAGTCATAGCCATACTGCGTTACCGCAGCTCCATTTCCAAACGAAGATCGCCGGAACCGGAGATGGAACCGTAGTGCACGTAGCTTTTCTTGTCGATGGTCTCGCCGAGATCCAAATGATCATCCGAATCAAGATCGTCCCAGAGAATGGCACGCACAGCCACTCGACCGACTCGCATGTCCGCATGTCGCAGCTCGAAACTGCCGCTGTTCGGAACGGCGATCAACAGCTCCTCGACAGAGCCGTCAACAGACCCGGCCGCACCGACTGCGTACAAAAGGATGCCAAGTTGCTGAGTTCCGGTCGGAGAGGGATCGATGCGTGAACCGATCAACGAATCAATCGCGAACAGTCGGCAGACCAAGTCGCCGGACATTTCGTTTGCGGTAAGACGCTGAGCGATGTCGGCCGCGTAGCCGTCTTCCGGGGCGGTACTGTCTGAGTCGGAACCCGTAGAGGTCATCACTAAATCATCGACATCCATCGATAGAGTGATTGAACGACCCCATCCGTCAACGATCGTTGCTTGTCCGACGCCGGGATGGAGATAGGGACCGTTCCATCCTCCGGACAAAGAGACATCATTCGTCCCGTCGCGATCCGAATCGAAAGTGAAGAGACTGCGAGCCGTGATACCGATGGGCTTGGACAAAAGATCATCCAAGTCACTGGGCAATGAACCGCAGTCGCTGAAATAGCCATAATGATCGGGTTCGTGGTCAGGACGCATGCGATCACCCAAGATGGCAATTCGCGATTGCTCGAGTACCGACCGAGTACATTCGTATCGAACCTGCTCGGCCGCCGCGTTCATCGATCGTACGGCGATACCGGCAAGCATGGCGAGGATCGCCAGTACGACGACCAGTTCAACCAGCGTCATACCGCTACGGCTGTTGAGGCTCGAACGCCGACCTCGCATTGCATTACGGCAATCGGACAGACACATAGATGTCATCTCCGATGTCGCCGGGGGTCAATGAGGCGGTCGCAATGTTGGAAGGAATATCGACGACTCCGTCGGTTCCCGGTGAGACGATGCGAATGTCTCGAGGTGAACTGCCCGGATTGACGAACTGCGTCACTAACTCGTGGCGTCGACCGTCCAAAACCTGATGTCCGTTATTGCCGTCGACTACGTTACCGGACAAGTGGAGATAAGGCCCGCGCCAACCGCTTCGAAGGGATGGATCAAAGGAAACTTGCGCAGACCCGGTGACTGGATTGAGAAACAGCCATTGAATCGAAAAGCGATTCGACTCGGTTGCGGCCGTTGTGAGACCGTCGAATGTTAAAGGCTGCGTATCTTCGGCATACTGAACCAGCGCATCGCGAACTGCGATTAGAGAAGATGATGTTGCGCTGTTCTCGGCTGAGGCAACGTGCTCGCTGCAAAGCGGGAGTACGATACTCCCTAAAGCGATTAAGATCGTCAGTACGACGACCATTTCAGCCAGTGATGTTCCCCGTCTCGACACAGTCCTTCACCCCCCGATGAATGACTCTGCATTTGCGGCCTCACAATCGCGACTCTTTCAAAGTCGGCGACTTATTCCGGCATGATGTGGGTCTGCCAGTTGGGCAATCGCGCATCCGTCCAGTTCTTCCGCTAGTCGATACCGTCCGGGCATTAAGGATGCCCTGACTTGGTTCGATTGAGGCGGTCGTGCCGTCGGTGATTTGCAGGACGACGATGAATCAGCGGTAGGTATCGATCCGGATTGGTGTTCGGATCACGCGGGAAGTGAACCGGTGCATCAGGCTATGGTCTTTACCGTTCATGTCAGAGACCGACGCCGACGACGTACCTTGCCAAGTACGCCTGTGGTTTCCAGCCCCAGCGGCGCTTGAGCTGGCGGTCAACCTTTGAGCTTGGTGGTGTTAGTCAACGCTGTAATAATTGGGTAGATCAAATGTGCGCTCACCCAGCGTGTATCTTCGGTATAAATGATGCCGGGTTGTTAAGGTTTTGGCATATTGGCCGTCAGCGTCACATCTGCGGTGATGCCTGTTCTGCGGACAAAGTATCTAAGTCCGTGCCGTCAGGTCGGTCCGCGAGACCGTCCAGATATCCGGCAGCGACATGTACTGAGCATCATGGCAGCTTGCATGGCACCGGCAATGCCGGCAATGTTGGACGCCGCCGTACTGCGATTTGTACGGTTGACCATATCGGTGACTGCCGGAATCAGACGGCAGCCAGCGACCAGGATCATCAGCACGACGACCAGTTCTACCAGTGTGAAACCGCGACGAAGATGTTGCTTGTGAAGGACAGTGCAACGTGATCTCTTATCTGTTTCCTAAGCCACGATTGCGCCTCGCCATCAACGAATTTCACCCCGAATCCGGTTGTGATCGGAAGTGATTCTGCTTGTGCAATCAGAGAACTCTAACTCGCAGTTAGTGCGCAAGTTGCAATGCAGGGTGAAATAGCAAAAAACTTTGCTTGGATTACAAACTATCTCCGCCCACACCCGATTTCTTCAAATCGGATATCGCTGTATTTCCACGAAACAGGTACGGCAGGTTGGCTCACTGATTCCTTATTACTAGCAGATCGCTGAGAACGTCTCGAAAACGCGGACAGGAGACGTGATCCGGGTTAGAAGAATCCACGTCAAATGCGGTCTTTTCCAACGCCGCCACTCACAACTCGTACTCCAACTCGAATCCTGAATCCTGAAGCCTGAATCTGAAGCCTGAATCCTGAAGCCTGAGAAGTCCTGAAGCCTGAAGTCTGAACCAACTCCGACTCGACGAGGCTGACCCATTCCGGTCCCCGGCCGCGTTCAGATCATGCCGAATGTGTGGCGACATCAAATGTAAGAATAGGATGGCTGAGCAGAGCTGTGAGAACATGCGTTTAGTTGGCACTTGCGCCCGAACGCATTTTTCGCCATTGCGAGGAATGCAAGCAGGAATGTACCATCCGCACGAAATAAAGCGGAACATGTTTATCCCGCAGGAAACAGCGTTCTCCGCCGCCATGGTTGTCATCATTTAAGCGATGACTCAACGGATCAACCGTTCGATGGATCGGATCGGTAGTATGTTGTTTCGTCTCGTAAGACTGATGGTCGCCGCAAAAAAGTGCAATAGTCGCAATGCTATTGCTGGGTGCGGCATCGTCGTCGGCACAGATCATCTTGAAGCCTGTGCCACGCTAACGACGGCGAACTCAGCTCGGCGATCAAGTCGAATCGGAACTGCCGCCCCTTCCTCAGCCTCACCGCCTCAACCGCAGACTTCGCCGCCTAAGTTATCGTGCAAAAGCGTGCAGTCCAGAAGATCGGTGTACAGCAAGAGGATGCAGTTGAAAAGCTTCCTCCGAAAAGATGTTTCGAGTCGGAAGGATGTCGAGCTGAAGACGGAGGCGGTGACCGCCAAGCTGGCCGACGTGCTGCGCAAGCCGCAGATACGCGTTTGGAATCTATTCAGTTTGATGACACAACTTTGGTTGATGCGATGCGAGTCTTCTCCGAGCAATCGGGGCTGAATATCATCACTTCTTCGGAAGCGGGTAGACAAAGATCACCGTCTATCTCAAGAATGTTTCTGCGATTGATGCGCTGCAGGAGAAACGTTGGCATGAAAGCCAACGGACTTTTCTATCGGGTATGGATGAAAGTTCATCGATTATTCGTATTGCCACATTGCAGGAATACGAAAAGGACTTGGCAAGCTTCCGCGACGAACAGACTCGCGTCTTTACACTGCTTTATCCCAATCGAACGCTGTCGCGAGGCGTCATTCAGCACGTTTTCGGTCACCGCGTTCAGCTCAGGAGAGCCGACGGCGACGCCAGAACCTCGTCGATCTGACACGTCGCTTTAACCGCTTTGATCCGTCGACGGACGATCGCTGGGGTTGGGGCGATCAATTCATCGAATCGATCGGGGACCAGCAGAAACAACAATAACATGTCCATGCGCAGCCACTCAACGGACTCAATAATCCGTACGACGCCGCCAGTCTCAGATCGGGTTGAACAATAACAACGGAGTGCTTCCGAGATTGGTTCCGGCTCGCTAACCACAACGTGAGGCGGCACGGGTAAAGCAGGCATGTCGGCTGACATGATTCAAGAAACTGGAAAATGAAGAAGCTGCTGATGGTGCAATCAGCGGGCTCCGTGCATTCTACGATTGTTGAATAACAGCGAAGCAACCATCTATATCTCTACGATCAAACGCAACAACCAAGTCGTCGTGCGTACGGGCGATTTGCGATCGATGGAGCAGATTGCAACCCTGATCAAGCAGCTCGATGTTCCAACGCCCGCACTACCGCTCCGAAGTCAAAGTGATGCGCATTCTGCTGGCCGACGGCTTCAACTCCGCGTTTGAGTTTCTTGGTAATGTCGGTGATGCGAATGTCTCGATGTCCGACGGCGCGTTAGCTCCTGCCTTTGCCGGCGGAAGCACTGCTTCACGAGCTCTCGGCAACGGGCTCGGAGTGGCCGGAGCCGTACCGGGATCGCTGTCGTTTCAAACCAGCCGACAATGTTTTCGCCGCGTCTGCTGCTGGAAAGCAAGAATCGCGTCACCGCGTTGGCCACTCCGCTGATCTTGACTGCCAACAACGAAGTCAGCCGTATCTTTGTCGGCGATACGATTCCGTTCACCGTGGGATTCACTCCTTCGCAGGTATTGAGCAGCATCGGTTCGGTCAATGGTGCCGTAGCGGGAACACCGATCACAGAGCTGCGAGATGTGGGACAGTCACTCCTGATCACACCGAATATCAATGCAGATCGCACGGTCACACTGCGCGTCGTAGAAGAGAACTCGGAACGTGTAGTCGGCGGATCATCGATTCCTGTTCCTGCGACCGGCGGTACCGGTGTGACGAACGTCAATGTCGATACGGTCAGGCGGCGGACGATCAGCGGAACGGTGGTGGCTCAAGACGGCATGGCGGTGGCACTTGGCGGTTTAATCGAAGAACAGGCCGGCGATGCTCGGGATCAAGTTCCCATGCTCGGCAATGTACCGGGGATCGGGTTCTTCTTCAGGCGGCAGGCGATCAGTCGCTCACGCAGCGAATTGGTCGTGATTGTTCGGCCGTACGTCTTTAACACGCCTACCGAATCGGCCGCGACAACGGAGTTGTTATTGGGCGAAGTAAGCAATCATCCTTCGGCTCGCGCGGTGTCGGATTCCAGTTCACTGCTGCAGCCCTGCCGCGTGACTCGATCCGATTCGGAATGCAACGTAAGGGCCAAACTCTTTGAACTCCACTCGGGGGCACCTCCCCTGAAACGATAGGCATCGCCATGGTACGGACACCGTCACCGCTACTGCACCACGCCGGAGTACACTCGGGATCGAACTGCGCGCGCATCTTTTCATGGCGTGCAGTCGGACTGCGATCACTCTTCAGCGGTTACCGATCCTGTTCGAGTGCAATCGGCGGCGTTGCTCCGTATCGTGGGCTCGTCGTTGCAAGCTGCTGCATCTTCCTGTGCGGTTGTTCGATGCTCTCCGACAGCTCGAAAATCGGCGCTACGATAACCGACACGGCTACCGATGCACTTCCGATTCCCGCGGAGGGAGCCGGCGAGCTCCGAACGCAGAACCCGCCGGCTCGGACCATTCGTTTCGACGGCCACGAAATCGTGCTCGGGGACGCTGAGACCTCCGGCATGGATACCGTGCAACTGGTTACGCTTGTCGAATCTTTTACGGCACAAAAGCGATTTCGGTCGGCAGCGTACGTTATCGAAGGCCATCGTGAAACGGCTGAGCGAATGTTGTCCGAGCGCTGGGCAACCGGTCCTTCTGAAGCAGTCGTGCAATTCGTCGCCTTCGTATGCAGTCGACGTTGCAGCTCGCGCGAATCCGATTGGACTTCGTTACTGCAGTTCGCCCAGCAGCATCCCGAACCGGCTCGGCGTTATCAAGAGATACGCAACGCGTTTGCTCGTGAGTTGCAGTCGGTAGATCCTTCGAACGAGCGCGCCGGCGAGTTGCAACGAGCTTCGCAGGAAATCGGACATCCGCTCGTCAAGATCGACTGCTTACGCTTGCTCGGTCTTCGCGAGTTAGTTGCGGAACGGAACGGATGGGCCGAATCGTTGTGTCGGCAAGCAGTCGACTGCGCCTTGGCATCTGGTAATTCTCAGATCGGTGCCGAATTGAAGTTGATGGTTGCAGAATCCACGATGCGCGGCGGACAGCGCGAGCAGGCTGAAGAGGCCTGGCAGTCTGCAATTCAAATTCACATGGCCGGTCGAGGCGAATCGTCGCCGATCGACACGGCATTTTGGTTAACTGCCGAGAAGACTCGCCCTGTAACTGCTGCATGGCCGCAAGCTCTGACGTCGATGTTTAGTCGGCAATGCAAACAAGTCGGATGCGCCGGAGAGCTGAATCCGGAAACATGCCTCTGGGTCGGAGTGGGACAATCGCAATACGAACGAGGCGAGATGCAGTCGGCACTTCTATGTTTCAAGCGAGCAGAAACTACAGCGCTGCAAGCCAATCATCCATGGCTGCGCATCGCCCAAGCTCGTTGCCTTGTGGAGATGAACCAAGGGGCAGCGGCCGCAGCTTTGCTGAGCGGCCCCGCCGCCGGCAGCGATCCGTCAGCCTCTGCAGCAGCGACCTGTACTTTAGGCAGTGCAAAACTCAAGAGCGGAGCCTATCAGCAAGGAGCTCAGTTGCTCACCAAGGGGCTGGCATCCGTATCACCCGAAGTCGAATGGCCCGGCAAACATCGCGCTCTCGCGGACTTGGCTCTTGCGCAACTGATCATCGGCGACACCGAGCCCGGTCTGAATGTTCTGCATGCAGCTCAAACCCAATTCGCCGCGGCCGGCGAAACGCTGCTGTTGATTCAATCGTTAGTTAATGAAAAACGCTTGCTCGAACACGAGCAACGATCTGCAGAAGCGACCGAAGTAGGCCGTCGCGTCGACGAGCTCGAACGCATCTGAGTCGAGAGCTTGAGAGCACTCTTGGCGGAAGCCCTCCCCACGGCTGCTCATGTGTCCGAACCTCCCGCAAGCGGCGCGTTGTACCGCACATGCCCTTTGTGTCGCATGCATTCTAGAGCGTGATGCAGTGGACTGTGAATCTGGACTTTCGCTCCCTTAATGCGAATGTTTTGACATTCTGTAACGGGTTCTCACATTTGCTTGTTTCGCCAAGAAATCTTTGAGTCAAATCAGCATCTGATTTTTCATTTTCGGAGCTGTTTTAGTTCCACCACTTTCGGCATCCGAATGTGCTAAAATCTCGCGGCCAAGTTCTTCCTTACCCTCCACTAAGTAAACCTCATCGGAATCCACGCCCATGATCATCTATGGAACTCGCGGCATAACCTCCACGTTATCGTCGCATCAATTCCATTGTCCGCGTTGCTCTTCTCCGCGGTCAGGTCTTCTCAAACAAGTACGAACCTTCTTCACTCTGTATTTCATCCCCATCATTCCGTTGAATGTTCGAGGACGCTACATCGAATGCGACTCTTGTAACGGCACATTCGGTGAAGAGATCCTGGACTATAATCCCGCGCAGGAAGTCGAAAAGACCAACACGCAGTTGTTGCGAATCATGGTGATGTCTGCATTGGCGGATGGAGTGGTCGATGCCAATGAACGAGCAGAGATCGAAAAGCAGTACATGCAGATTGCCGGCCTTCCTGTTACCCAATCTGTGCTGGACGATGAGATACGGATGGCCAGTGCATCGGGAGCTGACTTGAACTCCTACGTCGCAAATATCGCCCCTGGTTTTTCAGCCCATGGCAAAGGGCTGATCGTTCGACTGGCTTTCCTTACGATGTCCGCATCCCCGGAACTCACTGCCGGACACAAACTGCAGTTGAGCAATCTCGCCACGACGCTGCAAATCCCTGCGGAACAGTACAAGGAACTGATCCGTCACATCAGCGAGACGGCATCCGAAGAGTAAAAGTATCATGACCGACACGCTGCACTGCCATGAGCATTGATACAAGTGATCGAATGCGCACGCTGCTCGGTCATGGTTGCCATGCGCTAGTTTTATTGACGCCGACACTTGTCCTTGCGAGAGCACTCGACACGACAACAATTCTCTTTGCCGTTGGTGTGTCGGCGGCTGCGTATTTCGAAAGCATGTCGGTCGTATCGAGTTTCGATCCGCGCGAGGCTCGCGAGCTCGACCCGTTCGCACTCCGAATGGCCCAAGTCGTCGGCTTGACGATCATCGGGATGTTTTGGCTGTCACAGATCGAGCATTACGTCCACCCGTTGCAACCGGGTTTGAAGTCGCAACTGATAACAGGTGTGGGAGTCGTAGCGATGGTCGTCGGAGCCGGACTGCGAGTTGTTTCGATCCGCACACTAAAACATCGCTTCCTCAGCGATATTCGAGCTCATGAGGAACGGGTGAGCAGCGGCATTTATGCTTGGATGCGACATCCATCGGAGCTCGGAACGCTCTGGTTCACGCTCGGCGCAACGCTTACCTTGCGCGCCGTTTGGGTCACTTGCTTGGCGTGCGTCGTTTTAGTTCCCATTTATGTCTGGCGAGTTCGAAGAGAAGAAATCGCATGGACTCGCAGCGCATAGCATCCATGCATAACGTCCTTCAATACTTCTCTCATGCTCGAACGGTAAGTCAACTCTCGCGAGTGACGAGATCGTCCCGTTCGAGTCATATAGCACCGGCACAGCGGGCGGGTCGGAGGCGATAGCTGCCTGGGGCCTCTACTCACCCCCCGAACCTACTGCGAAGCCGACATACTCCCAAAGTTCCTACGGCGCCGAGGCAGGACGAATCTCACTTGGCTGGGCACTGGCTTGGGGATCGACTTCGACGTTCGGATTCACCAAGATCTCTTCAATGGCACCTTCCGCCGTCGAAGGACCGGTGCTGCGAGTCGGAGCACCGCCACCGCCGAGCGCTTGATACGCGTTCACGACTGCTGCGAGCTGCTTCTGTTTGGTTTCGACAATCACCATCCGCGCTTCCATTAAGTCGCGGTTGGCCAGCAACACGTCGATGTACGTCGTTCGGCCGGTCATGAACATGTCGTTGGCGATACTTACCGAAGTCTGCAGAGCCGTCAACTGCTTCTTTTTAAGTTCAATCGCTTCGCTGTAATTGCGAACCGCCGTCATGTAGTTAATGACTTCGGTAAATGCGTTTAGGATCGTGCGTTGATAGCTGTAAACCGCTTGCAACTGCTCAGCGTTCGCCGTCATGTAGTCCGCGCGAATGGCTCGCCGGTTGATCAGCGGCGCCACCAGCTCTCCGGCTGCGTTATAGATCAACGATTCGGGGCTGCTGAATAGATAGCGAGTGTTGAAGGCTTCGTATCCGACGCCCGCAGACATCACCAGCGACGGATAGAACCGAGCTCGCGCGACGGAGACTTCCAAACCGGCTGCGGAAAGCTCGCGCTCGGCCTCGCGAATGTCGGCTCGATTCTGCAGCAACTGGGACGGAACTCCCGCGCTCAGTGCGTGGAGGTTTAAATTGATGTAGTCAACGTTATTGCGTTCGACAAATTGCGGATAACGACCGACGGCAAAGTTGATCTCGTTTTCGATTTCGATGATGCGCTGCTGAACGATGTACTTCTCGCTCTCGTAGCGTCGGACTTCCGCTTCGAAACGTTGCACGCCGAGCTCGGTGTCGCGTCCGGCCGCCTTGAGATCCACCATCATCGTCAGACTCTTCTGAAAGATTTCGATGGTCTGATTTAGGATCTGCATGCGGTTATCGAGAGCCAGCAGTTCGTAGTAATTGTCAGCGATGTCGGCAATCAAACGCGTGATGACGAAATTCCAACCTTCGCGCGTGCCTAGATAACGATACGCCGCGGCGCTCTGAGCGTTGCGAAGCCGCTTCCAAATGTCGATTTCCCAAGTGATGTTCGTGGCTACCATGAAGTCCGGCAGCGGAGTTGGGAAGCCTTTGCCGGGAGCGACCTGCAGTTGATCTTCCACTGCACCGGCGCGCGTGTATCGGCTCGCTTTATCCAGCCCGGCTCGGCTTCCGAGGCTGAAGAACGGAAGGTACGCACCGGAGCGTGCGAGCACTTCGTTCTGCGCGATCCGAATGTCTTCGGCCAGAATGCGAAGCTCCTGGTTACCGGCAAGACCTTCATTGATCAGCGATATCAACGTCGGATCGTTGAAGAATTCGCACCAAGGGATCTGTGCCGAGCTGTCCGCTGACGGCTCGCCGATGTTCACCGCCGTTGTCTGTTCAAATGACGCCGGCAGCTCGTTGGCACATTTGGGGCGTCGCAACGTCGGGATCTTGCAGGCGGGCAAGAAGAGAAACATGCCCGATGCAATCGACGTCGCGAGCATTTGACGTCTAGTGGCCGCTCGCGGTGTCCGTTCCGGGAGTCGGCTTGTCTCCGTTGTCGTCGGGGTGCTCATGGTGGGAACCCCCATGACCGACTTCGTCGCGTTCGAACAGCTCACTGAGCGGTTCATCGTGTTCATCCTTGATTAACTTGCGACCGTCCGCCATCTTGGCGAACAGATAGTAAAGACCGGGGATAACCAGAACACCCAGCACAGTACCGACCAGCATTCCGCCGACCGCCGTCGTACCGATAGTTCTGTTTCCGATCGCACCGGGACCAGTAGCTCGCACGAGCGGGATCAACCCGGCAATGAAAGCAAAGGAAGTCATCAGAATGGGGCGGAACCTCAGCTTCCCACCTTCGATTCCTGCATCCTTGATGCTCACTCCTTCATGTCGACGTTGTACGGCAAATTCAATAATCAAAATCGCATTCTTGCCCAACAAGCCTACCAACATCACCAAACCGATCTGGGCATAGACATCGTTTGCCAATCCCATTGCTTTCAGAAACAGGAACGACCCGAAGAGACCGACCGGCAAGGAAACGATGACGGCCAGAGGTAAGAGGAAGCTCTCGTATTGGCCGACGAGCACCAAGTACACGAAGATAACGACGATCAAAAAGATGTAGATCGCCAAGTTACCTTTGTTGGCTTCGTCGTACGACAAGCCCTGCCAACCGATGTCGTAGCCGTGCGGCAGCGTCTCTTTGGCAACCTCGCGAATAGCAGCGATGGCTTCGCCGCTGCTGTATCCCGGTGCCGGCGCCCCTTGGATGATTGCGGTCGGATATAGGTTATAGCGATTGATCTCGTTCAGCCCCTGCTTTTTCTTGAGCTTCATAAAGGCAGAGCAGGGGACCATCTCGCCGGAGTCGCTCTTGACGAACATGTTGTCGAGGTCGTCGGGAAAGCGACGAAAACTCGGGTGAAGACTGTACATAGACCTTGAAGAACTGGCCGAAGCGTACGAAGCCCTGTTCCTGGCAAGCCGCTTGACGACGATCGACAGGCCGTCCGGGTGCCGCATCCTTAATGGACACACCTTTCTGCATCGCTACGTCGTTATCGATGACCAATTCGTATTGCGGATAGTTCGCGGCGAAGAAGGTGAAGAGGCTCCTTCAGCTCTTTTCATTTCGGAGATGCCCATGAACTTATGGCCCTTGTCCAAGTTGCTGGTAGTCGCCGGTGTTGGTCTGATCAAGCAAGCAGAGAGAATCGCCTGCGGCACCGAAGCCGGGAACGGCAGGCGGTTCAAAGAACTCGAGCCACGTTCGAGATCTCAGCCCCTTTTGCTTCGAGCTCTTCAAGGATCATTTCGCCGCTTGCGCTCTTCCCAAGGTTTGAGATTGATGATGCACGTCCCGGCATTGGAACCGCGACCTTCGGTGAGCACTTCGTAACCGGCGAGTGACGAAACGGAGGTGATCTCTTCGAACTCTTTACAGACCTTTTGCAGTTTCTTCGATTTATCGCGTATTCGAGCGTCGAGCCGGGAGGTGTTTGAATGATGCCGTAGATGATCTTTGGTCTTCCAACGGAATGAAGCCGCTGGGGAGAACCGTGTTGACCATCACGATGCCGACACCGAAGCAACGATGACGAGAATCGTAAACGAACGGAAGGTAATGATACGACGGAGAATCGCCGCGTACCCACCGGTGATTTTTTCAACGCCGCGATCAAACAGATGAAGGACCAATGAGAGCGGCCCGCGCACTCGCTTGGCATTCGGATTGTGCGGTTTGAGCAGCATCGCACAAAGCACGGGGCGTGAGCGTCAGAGCGACGATACCTGAGAGCATGATCGACATTGCCATCGTCAAACCGAATTGTCTATAGAACACCCCGACCGGTCCGGTCATAAACGTGACGGGAATGAACACGGAGGTCATAACGAGCGTGATGGCGATAATCGCGCCGCTGATCTCATGCACGACTTCGCGCAGCCGCAGCGTACGGCGAAAGGTGTTTTCGTGCATCTTCTGCGTGTACGGGCTTCCACCACCACGATCGCATCATCCACCACCACACCGATCGCAGCGACAAGTGCGAACAAGGTGATAAGGTTGATCGACATGTTGAATATCAACATGAAGAAGAGTACCGATGAGCGATACGGGGACGGCGAGAGTGGATGAGCGTCGATCGAAAAATCCTCGGTGAACAGATAGACGACGATGGCGACTAGAATGAAAGCTTCAAACAGGTGAAGACTTTCTCGATCGACGCGTCGAGGAACTTGGAAACGTCGTAGCTGACTTCATAGTCCATGCCGGGAGGAAAAGATTTGCTTTTGATCTCCTTCAGCTTTTCCTTCACTCTTTTCGATCACAACTTATCTTTAACCGGGCGTTTGTTTGAGCACGATGGCGCAAGAAGGTCGCCGTCTATATCTGAATACAAGTCGCAAAATGACGAGCCGAGCTCGATCTGGCGACGTCGCGCAGTCTGAGAATCTCCCTTTCGAGTTGGCTTTGAGAATAATGTTCTCGTATTGTTCCGGCTTGTTGAATCGTCCGACCCAAGTGAGCACGTATTCGATAGATTGACTGGTGCGGCCGGTCGCTTGACCAAGTCGTCCGGGTGATCCGATTCGGCTCTGATCGGATATCGCCTGCATCACGTCATCCGACGATATGCTGTAGGCCCGCATGCGTTCGAGGTTCAGTTCGACGCGCATCGCGTAAGCACGGTTACCGAGGATGTTCGCCGTCCCGACCCCCTGAGTTCGTTTGATCTCAGGCAGGATATTGACGGTCACATAGTTGTAGAGAAAGTTCTGGTCGACTTTCTCGTCCTTGCTGTATACGTTGACGTACATCAACATGCTCGTCATGTTCTGCATGACGATGATCCCTTCGCGTTCGACGATCGGAGGGAGTCGGTTCTTCACCATTTGAATGCGGTTATTCACATTCAACACGGCGACGTTGGGATCGGTTCCGGGTTCAAACGTAATCGTGATGGCGGCTTCCCCGGCGCTGGTGGCCGCGGACGTCATGTAGCGCATATCCTGAACGCCGTTGATGGCTTGTTCCAGGATCACGAGTACAGAGTCGACCAGAACGTCGGCGCTGGCGCCCGGGTACGAGACAGCAACTACGACGCTCGGCGGCGCAACCGAGGGGAACTGCGAAGTCGGAAGCGTCTTGATCGCCAATCCGCCGAGAAACAGAATCAACAGCGAAATGACGATGGCCAGAGCGGGTCGATGGAGAAACTTGGCAAACACGAAATCGGTTACCTATGCTTCGAAGGTTCTGAACTTGTTCTTTGTGACGAACCTATTCAGCGCGATATTTCAGATGACTCAGGACTTCTTCCGGAGCTTGGAATTCGAATTCCACTTCTTCGCCGTCGCGCACCTGACGCACACCTTCGAGAACGATTTTGTCGTCGACGGAGATTCCATCTTTGACGAGATAGATGTCGTCGAGCTCTTTATCGATGGTGATTTCGCGCTGGCGGACCTTGTTGTCCTTGTCGATCACGAACACATATTGCTTAGCGAGGATTTCAAACTTGGCTCGCTGCGGAATCACCAACGCTCGCTGTACGCGGCTGATCATCACCGTACCGGTCTGACCGTGTCGCAGCAGGCGATCGGGATTGGGGAAGTCGGCGCGGAAGGAGATATTCCCCGTCTCGTTGTTGAAGTCAGCTTCAATGGCTCCGATCTTTCCTACTTGATCAAACACAGAGCCGTTTGCGAGTTTCAATTCGATCTTCAGCTCATCGGCTCGCTGCTTCAGGGTCGTCATGTACTCGAGATAACGTGCTTCGGGGACATTGAAGTAGACCCACATCAACGAGTTGTCGGACAGCGTCGTGAGAATATCGCCTTCTTCGACCAAGCTCCCTTGTTGTTCGTGCAAGCGATCGATGATGCCGGCGAAAGGGGCAGAGACACGCGTGAAGTTGAGTTCAGCACTGGCCAGTTTCACTTTGGCTTCGGCCTTAGCCAGTTTCGCTTCGGCCAGAGCCACTTCTTGTTGAGAAACGATCTTCTTGTCAAAAAGAGTCCTGGTATTCCTGAGCTCGATCTCGACCTGCTTCCGTTCTGCGATGTCTGTATCGAGACGCGCTTGGTAGAGAACAGGAAAGATGTTGAAGAGAATATCGCTCTGGTTAACCTGTTGACCTTCGTTTACCGGAATCGGTTCTAGGTAACCACTCATGAGCGCTCGTACTTGGATATGTCTGCACGAGTGAATCTGCGCTACATAAGGTTGCGTCGTCCACATATCTCGAACAACGGGCGACGTGGCGACGATCTTGTGAGCTTCGATGTGAACTTCGTGTTCTTTGTGATCGCATCCTGCAAATCCTAACAGGACCGCGCAGGCGGCCGGCAGGAAAACTAGCGTTCTCATTTTTTCAACACTTGCTTCGGTGTGTCGCGCCTGTCGGCGCTGTGATAGTCGATGCCGCCTCCACGAAGGACCTCATCAGCGGCATCGCTCTCGACCGCGTTGCACAGGGCATGCCATCCGGCCTCTTCCGCGCGCAATTCAAATGGGGTACCCCAGTCGTTCAGATGTTGGAACGGATAGAGATGCCGCGATGCAAGATTTCGATTTGTGTCGCCTTGGATGCCGCAAGACATGGAATAAAGGACGTTTCTCCCCCATGTAGCCGACAAGGAGACAAGTTTTCGTTTCTCGCGAGAACCCTGAACGATGGTCTTAGAAGCCAAAAGAAAATCGAGTCATTCTTTGCATCAAGCCGCGCGCCTGGTGGAATTACCCATTGAACATGTCGCCGTTCAAATGGATTTCCGATATCGATGCGAAATTCTGCCGGCCAGGATTTGGACACGCCAAAAACCTAGGTGACCAATCGTTTTTCCACAGCGAAATCCATACGCTTCGGATTTATAGCGCAGGCAACTTCGCATTTGTGAACCAATAGATAAAACCGATGCATCAAATGTCGCCCAACGCAACGCCGGCAAGTTGCGTGTATTCGCTTCGTGAAAGATGAACCATCGAATCAACAAGGCTCAAATCGCGAAGATTCAATATGAGCTCCTGGGCTTGGGATGGAAGATTAGAGATTTCAGATTTGAAATGGGAGCAGTAAGCGGTCCCGAAATGGTCGAATGCGAGAAGTTTCCACACTGGAAGAATCCGTACCTTCCACGCTGGAAGAATCCGAACTTTCCACGCTTGAAGAATGCGTTGCTGTCACGTTGGAACGATGTGGCGTTCACATGGTGGTCGGTTGCGGCACGAACCGGAAAGGCAGATCGCGAATGTGTGACGCGATCCGCCGTATTGAAGTACCGGCAGGACGGTTCATAAGACGCAGCGTGTTGTACGCAAGGTCCAGAATGGAGTGGGCTAGTTTTTGACTCGGCGCTTCGGTCGCCGAGGTCGACTGCTCTCTTCGCGTGCATGGGCCGGTACATAGCCGCCGCGCGAACCGGAGTATCGCTGTTGTCGACCGCCGGCAGGGCGACGATTCGATCCTTTGCCCGCGTGTTTCTCGTGAGCTACGATCGGTCGCTCCATGGAATGGTCCGGATCGATCGGCATCGTCTCGCCGGTGATTTGCTCGATGGCGATCAACTGCTTCATCTCGGCCGGCGAGCAGAACGCGATGGCGATGCCGGTTGCTCCGGCGCGACCGGTGCGTCCGATGCGATGTACGTACGTTTCCGGCTCCATCGGCAGATCGTAATTGAATACGTGAGTCACGTTGTCGACGTCGATGCCTCGAGCTGCCAGGTCAGTGGCGACAAGAATCGGCGGCCTGTTCGACTTGAATGCCGCCAACACGCGCTGCCGTGCATTCTGGCTCTTGTTGCCGTGCAGTGCCCAAGCTTGATAGCCTGCGCGAGTCAGTTGTTCTGCGACTCGGTCGGCGCCATGCTTCGTGCGAGCAAAGACGATGCAACGAGAATTGTTTTCGCGCGGAATCAGCTTGATCAGCAGGCGAGTCTTTTCGCTTTGCGGGACGAAGCAAATGCGCTGATCGATCAGCTCCGTCGTCTCCGTCACCGGCTCGATGGCTGTTCGCACTGGATTAACCAATACTCCGTTGGCGAGTTCTTCCAGCGGCTCGGGCATGGTGGCTGAAAACATCACGTTTTGGCGTCGCTCAGGTAGCTTCGCCACGATGCGCTTCAGGTCGGGCAGAAAGCCGAGATCGAACATGCGATCGGCTTCATCGAGCACAAAGACTTCGACTTGCGAAAGATCGACCAGCCCTTGATTGCACAGGTCGACCAATCGACCCGGCGTGGCCACGACGATATCGACGCCGTGACGCAGAGCCCTCTCTTGTTGGAACTGACTGACACCGCCGACGATGACCGTCGAGCGCAACGGAGTTGCTCGGCCATAGGTCTTCAGGCTATCGAGAATCTGGATGGCCAGCTCGCGAGTCGGAGCCAGGATGAGCCCGCGAATCGGTCTGGCACTCGGCGTTCGTCTGCCGTCAGCGCGTCCGAAGTCGCGTCCGCGACCATCGTTTCGAAAGCGGTTGTTCGGTTTGCGAGCCGCATCGGGAGCGGCTCGATCTTGAGCCCCTTCGCCGGTCGAATCGCCTTGTGCATCTCTCTTCGGTCGAGCCGCATCCAATCGAATGATCAGCGGAAGTGAAAATGCAGCGGTCTTGCCGGTTCCGGTCTGAGCCGACCCGAGTAGGTCGTGTCCCTCAAGCAGAGGAGGGATGGAAGCGGCTTGAATTGGAGTGGGGGAAGTGTAGCCTTCTTCGGCCAAAACTTGTAGAACGCCGGGCGGCAGCCCGAGAGACTCAAAGGTCATAAAGGTCCTGAAAACGCTGGAAATTGAGAGTTTTCCAGGACCGAATGTATCGACGCAAGAAACAGTTCTGCGAGAGTTGCCATTGGACCTGGCGTGATCCGACAGGCGGGAACCGCGCGTAAGACACAGGCTCAAGTCTAGCTCTCTGAGGCCGTGTGGTCAAAGCCAAACCATGGGGAAGTTTCTCTGAAGGTTCCCCTATACACCTTGTCGCGGCCCCTTACACAGTTGACAATCAGCCCGGTTCAGGGGCCATTCGCGAAGCATGGAAGATTGTGCCCCGGTCGCAAGGATGTGCGATCGCAAATCCGAAGACGGGAAGCCGACTGTGGCGGGTACGATTCAAGGGAAAGTCGTCGAAATCGATGCTCAGGGAAGCTTAGTCACGGATATTGACGCTTCCCAGTTAAGTGCGGCGCCGCGCGACTCAACTGTGCGCATCGTCGTCGATGAACACGAAACATTCGGCATCTTTCCGCCGGAACATAATGAAGCGGCGATGACTCTGATCGCGATACTCGGTGCCGCCGGACCACTCAAAGTCGAACTGGTCGGAGACAGCGCCGGCATGATGTTGGGCGTGCGAGCCGGAGCCCCCGTCGAAGTGACTTGGTAGATTCTCGAATCGCATGACTTCCGCTCGCTCTAATCCCACTCACGAAGAACTGCACCTGTGGGATCGTGAACACTACTGGCATGCCTTCACGCAGATGGCGGAGTATGATCCGCTGATCATTGAACGAGCCGAAGGTGTGTGGCTCATCGATCTCGATGGCCGTCGGTTGCTCGACGGGGTCAGCAGTATGTGGTGCAATGTTCATGGCCACAATCGCACGGAGATCACGGCGGATCATCGAGCAGCTCAACCGGGCGTGGCTCATGTCACTTCACTCGGCGTCGGCAATCCCACGACTATTGAGCTGGCGAAGCGATTGGTCGACATCACTCCGGCCGGATTAGAGGCCGTGTTCTTCAGCAGCGACGGAGCTTGTGCGATCGAAGTCGCGCTGAAGATGGCGTTTCAGTTTCAGCGCCAATGCGAGTCACCGCGACTGCAGCGAGATCTATTCTGCCGTCGGTAATGCGTACCACGGAGATACGATCGGAAGTGTCAGCGTCGGAGGTGTATCACGCTTCCATGCTATGGTTCGACCTGTTGCTTTTCTCCGTCAAAGCGCGGTCCATGTCCTGACACATTTCGATATCCCGATGGTGTCGATGCCGGTTCAGCCTGCGAGGTTTACTTAGCCGAGTATCGCAAGTTGTTTCGACAGTTCGGTGATCGACTGGCAGCAGTTATCATCGAGCCGCTGGTCCAAGGGGCCGCCGGGATGGTCATGCATCCGGCCGGCTTTTTGAAGGGGCTTGCCGTTATGGCGGCTGAGTACGATGTCCTGTTGATCGCCGATGAGATAGCCGTAGGCATGGGCCGCACCGGTCGCATGTGGGCTTGCCAATGGGAAGATGTCCAGCCGGATATTCTCTGCACCGGCAAAGGACTCAGCGGCGGAACATTGCCGATTGCCGCTACGATCACCACACGTCGCATCTGGAACGCGTTTCTTGGAAGTTATGATCAGTCTCGATCGTTCTTTCACGGTCACACATACGGCGGAAATCCGGTTTGCGCCGCCGCCGCGCTGGCAACGCTTGACCTATTCGAGAGCGATAGAACGCTCGAGCACGTATCGGCAATGTCGAGTGAGCTCACCGAATTATTGCAACCTCTGACTGAGCATCCACACGTCGGCGACGTGCGCATACGCGGCTTGGCGGCTGCAGTTGAATTAGTTCGGGATAAGCGATCGCTGGAGCCTTATGCATGGTCGGAACGCCGCGGGCATCGCGTCTGTTCGACGGCGCTCCGGCATGGTGTTTGGTTGCGACCGCTCGGAAACGTCGTCGTCATCATGCCGCCGCTGTGCATCGGAAGCAACGAGCTGAAGTTGCTCGTAGAAGCCGTTCGTTGCGGTATCGACGAAGCAACCCTCCGTTAATTTGGTAAACTGCCGGCTCGCCATTTCACATTGACTCTTTTTACTTCAACGTGCGACCTAATCGTCTGATTGAAGGTCAGTTCGAGAGACCCATTCATGGCCGAGACATCGAACGCGGACGCGGGCAAAGTGATTTCTTCATCGGATGCTGCCGAGGGAGCTGTGAGCAACCAAGCCTCTACGGGCGGCTCGTCCGGCCCCAGCTATCCGTTCTTCAGCGCGGCCCGCATGATCAACTCGGGACAAGCCAAGTGCGTTCGATCACTGCCTCCGGCAACGTCAACGACCTTTACTTCGATGGTTCGCAATACGTCCCCATCGTGCCGTTCCTGCTCAGCAAGACGCGCGTGCCGGGCATTATCCCAGTCGTGTACGAACTGAACGGCCCCGTGCGGCTCAGCGAAGAAGATCGTGCTAAGTTGCGCGAGGCTTGGGCCGCTTGGAAAACCGGAATCGACGCCGGTTCTTTGCCGCTGAAAGACTTGACCGGTGATGCTTCAAAGATCGAACTCCGAAGACGAGAGTTCGATCAGTACCTGCGCGATGCGATCGGCAACGGCACTCAAGCTCTCGAGTTCTTGAGGCAACTCACCATCTGTTCGCGCGCCGCATTGAAGCAGAATCTTCTGATCTTCATTGAAGCAGCGGACATGTTGCTGCCTGCCGGTGACGGAGATGTGGCAAAGATGAGCGATGCGCTCGTGCGTCGCGTGGCCATTGTGACGGACTGGTTCAGCGATCCCGATTTCTTTTCGGGTCGAGACACCGTTTGTTTGATGTGTGAATCGCGAAGTCTGATACACCCACGCATCGGCCGACTGCCGCAGGTTCTCTCAGTGGAAGTTCCGGCTCCGGACAAAAACGCGCGAGCTCACTTTGCGGCTTGGCAAGCCTCGCAACCTACTGCGGCAGCGATACCGGTTCCGGATTCGCCGAGTGCCTCAGGCTTAGAAGGTACAGCCGGTGACAGCAAGGATTGGTTGGCAGAAAGCACAGCCGGACTAAGCATCCACGCTCTGCGTCAATTGCTTTTGGCGGCTCATTACAACAAGCGCTCCGTCTCTCGAACCGACGTAGTAGCGCAGGTAGAGCAGTTCATTCAAGCTCAACTGGGCGATGATGTCGTCGAGTTCAAGAAGCCGACTCAAACACTAAAAGAAGTGATCGGGTTTTCGAAGCTGAAACAGTTTCTGACCGACACGATGCTGCCGCGACTGCGATTACCCGACGATCGAGCTTTACCGGGTGCTGCCGTGGCCGGTCCGATCGGCGGCGGCAAGACGTTTATCTTTGAAGCGGTCGCTGCAGAACTCGATATGCCGGTTCTCGTGCTGAAGAATATTCGCAGCCAATGGTTCGGCCAGACCGACGTGATCTTTGAACGCTTGCGACGAGTTTTAGAGGCGCTGGAAAAGGTGGTCATTTTCGTTGATGAAGCCGATACGCAATTCGGCGGAGTCGGAGAGGGATCGCATGAGACGGAGAGGCGACTGACCGGAAAAGTCCAAGGGATGATGAGTGACCCGAAGTTGCGCGGTCGCGTGATCTGGTTGCTGATGACGGCACGCATTCACTTACTATCGCCCGACATCCGTCGACCAGGCCGAGTCGGAGACTTGATCATTCCGGTTCTCGATCCCACCGGCGAAGACCGGATCGATTTCATACGCTGGATGCTCAAACCGGCCGGAGCAGCAGGTGAGCACCTAACGGAATGGCTCGACAAGGAAGGCTTGCCCGTCGGTTTTTCCGCAGCCGGCTATTCAGCGCTGCGAAGCCAACTGAAAGCCATTCCGCCGAAGTCGGAAGAAGAAGTAAAAGCGGTCGTTCGCGACTTCATCCAGCCGGCTATCGAACAGACTCGCCGATACCAAACGCTGCAGGCTTTGATCAATTGCACTCGACGCAGTCTGTTACCCGACCCGAATGTAAGCGATGAACAGCGAGCCCAATGGGAACAAGAGATCAATCGCTTGGAAGCCATGGGCATTCGCTGATCGCCCGTGGGTTGGACAGGTCGATCGATCCGAACTCATGGCTGAACGGCGGCATCAGGTTTCAACTCCTTTACGATTCGAAATCCGGTCATGCCATTTCCACCAAGGAAGCCTTCGCGATGTGCGGACCGGCAATACGTCGTGTCTTGCATGCTCCAAGCCCCACCCCGAATCGTGTGGTACTTTCCCGACAGCGACTCCGTATATTCCTGTTCCTTAAAAACATCGGCGCACCACTCGAATGCATTCCCATGCATGTCGTACAGTCCAAACGCATTCGGTTTAAACTGCCAGACAGGCACGCTGCCGGACAACGAGTTGTCCGTTTTCTGTTTTCGACCGACAGCGGGCAAGGCGCCGTGATAAGCTGCATCGCTCGGCGCAAGTGTATCACCCGTATTGAAAGCTGTCGTTGTACCTGCACGACAAGCGTATTCCCATTCCACCTCGGTCGGTAAACGATATTGATCTCCCGTCTCCTTGGACAGCCACGCACAATAAGCGTTTGCATCGTCCCAACTAATTGCCAAGACGGGATGATCATCTGTTTGATGCATGTGGCTGAGAGGATGGTCCCAATCGTAATCGTCGCCGTCTCGCTCATGTTCGGTTCGAAAGCCGGTTTTCGCACAGAAGCTTCGGTACTGCCCAACCGTGACTTCGTATTTACCCATCAAGAAATCTTTCTCGATTGTCACTTCTCGTTGCGATTCATATGAATCTCGACCCGGCTCATTGGCCGGCGACCCCATGACGAATCTGCCGGCTTTGATGAGCACCATCTCCGGATTCGGCGCGGGTATGTGTCGCTTTGTCGTGCCAGACACTTCAGCTGCAGTGCTTGACTTTCTTTGCGACCTCGCGTCACAACCGCAAACGACGAATGGCAAAGTCAGTAGCACAAGACAAAGTAATCGGCCCATTTTGCCTGACACCTTCCGGGAAACGAGCGCTTTCGATGCGCAACCATAACCAATCGCGACTTAGATACTTCGCGTACCGAATCCCGTTCACAAGTTTCGATGTATATGTGAACTGGACGGACAATCGAAATGAGCAGTGACCGGCGATTTAATCCTGTTCATCCCGTTCATCCATGTTCTCAATACGAAATCAATCGATCGAGGTGGAAATCAATTTAAACCGAGGAACGAAACCTTTGTCGGTTGATACATTTTCACGGAACATGGCTTTAGGTCTGATCCACAGTCCGCGATCTCCGTATTCAGGTCGGTAGACCACGAACTCTTCTTCCGTTTCACTATGGCGAGCTGTACCGATTACGGTGTACTCGCGCCCTTTATAATGCCGATACACTCCAGGTGGAACGGAGTCTGATTGAGTGCCGTCCATAGATGCAACCTATTGCCTGCAAAGCTTTTCGTCTTGACGTAAATCGGGCATTTAGGCTAGTTTCCGCATCTATGCCGTACTCGCAAGATCACCTCTGCGTCCCGGCTGTGGCTCTGCCCAAGGAAGGCAATCCCGGCACCGTTCAATCCGGTGTAACCTAAACCGATGCGACCCGATCTCGCCATGAAGGGATTTCAGGCGAATGTTCGGCAAATCGCATGCAGAAACAAGGATGTTTGCAGCATGAGTTCATCACATGGAACTCCGTGTGTCCCCGTTCCGCTTCTTGATGTAAATCGGGGAAATCGCGAGCTTCGCGATGAAATCTTGGCCGCCGTCACCGCGGTCGTCGACTCAGGAAAATTCTTGCACGGCCCCGAAACCGTCCGCTTGGAAGCACAAGTCGCCCAAGTCTGCGCCGTACCGCATGCGATCGGATGCGCATCCGGCAGCGACGCACTTCTACTGGCTCTCATGGCCCTCGATCTCGAACCCGGCGACGAAGTCATCGTCCCGAGCTTTACATTTTTCGCCACGGCATCGTGTGTGTCGCGGATCGGATGCAAAGTCGTTTTCGCAGACATCGATCCCCGTACCTACAACATCGATCCCGCTGCGGTTGCAGCAGCCATCACGCCACGCACTCGAGCCATCATTCCAGTCCACTTGTTCGGTCAGTGCGCCCAGATCGATGAGATTTGTCGCATCGCCGACGCTCACGATATCCCGGTCATCGAAGATGCTGCTCAAGCCATTGGAGCTGCATATCACGGCCGACCAGCATGCAGTTGGGGACAGATCGGATGTCTCAGCTTCTATCCGACGAAGAACCTCGGCGGCTTCGGCGACGGCGGGATGCTCACCGCCCGGAATGAAAAGATCGCCGATCGCCTGCGACTGCTCGCAGCTCACGGCATGCGACCGCGTTACTACCATCAAGCCATCGGTATCAACAGTCGCTTGGATACGATTCAAGCTGCCGTGCTCGAAGTGAAGCTCCGCAAACTGGACTCATACACGCGAGCTCGACAAGCCAATGCGGCTCGATATGCTTACTTATTCCAAGACGCGGGACTGGTTGGTGAATTCTCGCTTCCGTATCATGACCCACATGCCAATCACGTGTGGAACCAGTATGGAATCCGAGTCACTGACGGCAGGCGCGATGACTTGAAGTCCTACCTACAAGGACGCGGCATCGGATGTGAAATCTACTACCCGGTTCCGCTGCACGAACAACAGTGCTACCGCAACCTCGGTTGCAAGCTCGGTTCACTCCCTGAAACGGAAAGTGCCGCTCGCGAGATCCTGCACCTGCCGATCTATCCTGAACTGACCATCGATGAACAAGTACGAGTCGTCGACGGCATCCGTTCATTCTACGCTCAAGGCACCATGCGCCGCGCTGCCTAGCGGCATGAATCCGCTATTAAAGAGCAACCGTGCGGCCATGAACGCGCGGTTGCTTGTCAGCGGATTATGACGATCGCCCGCTCTTACATGACGCGAAGCCGCTACACGCTCTTACGCTTTCTCTGCGCTTCGATCTGCTCAAAGTTGTACAGCTTGCCGCTGCCTGCTCCGGGACAGACCTCGCATGTCTGCTCCCAATCAATCGGTGTTTCGAGATTCGAATCCCAGAAGGGCCACGTACGACACTGGATCGGGCGAGCCTCATAGACCATGCAATGCCTCGCCTGCGGATCGAGGAAGATGCAGTCACCGTCCGAGTACTCGATCAAGCTTTCACGAGCCCCAACGCGGCGAATGAACTTATCACGAAAGCCCTCTTCCTCCATCTTCATCGCTGCCGCCATGGCGGTGACTTCTTCCGCCTCCACCCACACAAAGCCCGGCGCACCGCTGCAGCACTTGCCGCACTGAGTGCAAGTGAACTGCAGTCCTTCGTGATACCAAGGCAACGACTTATTCGGCTTTCGACTCAAAACATAGCCCTTATTCAACTCTCGTGATCTACTGACTAAGCCGATTGCTCAGCGATCAATGCTAACGTGCCTAGTCCGTAGAACGTGTACTCGACGTCTTGGGCCGGATCGAATTCAAAACCGGCAAAGCCACCGGTTGATCGCTGCATCGATGCTGCGTAACGCTGCGCCGCGCGTAAGTTTACTTGCTGCATCCCATCAAGATCACAAAGGGTCACGCATGCAGTAAACGTGCTGAGCAGATCAGGAAGCGGAATGCGAGTGTTCGCTTGCCAACCACCTTCGTCGGTTTGCAAATCAGCCAAGAAAGCGGTAACGGAAGAGCGAGTCGCTTCATCGAGCGCATCGAGCACCTGCAGCGAGCCGATCGCCGCAGCCGTCGGATTCGCGCCTGCCCGCTTACCGACGCGAATCTCCAGAAAACCGCCGTCATCTTGCCGTTGCGATCGAACAAACGCAATCGTTTGTTCGCGATGCGGAATCGGTTCACCGAGCAACTCAAGACACAGCAGCACGAGAAACGTTTGATACGTACTTCCGACTCGGCCCTCGAGCGTCTTCGAGTAACCGCCGTCTTCGCAGTAAAGCCGCTCAAGTAATCCGGCCAAGCGCTGCGACCAACTCGACTGTGCACCAGACAGTGCATCGATCCCACATGACCCCTCGATCAACTTGGCTGAGTAGACAAGCGACAAAAGGTCGACGATCGATTCATGTTGATTCAGACGTGATGCCAAGAACGACGCGGCCCGCTCTGCCACAGAACCTTCGAGCAATCCGAGGATGGCAAGCGAGCGCAATGCGAAACTGCTGTAGTAGATGTCGCTGTCGCCTTCGCGACCCGCCCAACCGCCGTCACCTCGCTGCGCATCAAGGATGTAGCGAGAATGCAGCGAGAGTATTTCGTCCGGCAACTGAGCGGCACCGAGCGTCAGGCGCAACGTCAACCGTTCGAGGTAGGTCAGTGACAACGGGTCCACAACTGATCCGTTCAACTAGCTGAGACAAACGGCTGAAGCTTTGCACGCAATTCGTCGGGAATATCGGCCGGTGCCAAAGTTCCGCCGGCGGTCAGATGACAACAGACGGCTACTATTTTGCCCGATGCCACCGCTTGCTCGCCGAGCGAAAACTGAAATGCGTAAGTAACGCTGCGAGTTCCCAGGCGAGCGACCGTGACTGCAATATCCAGCACATCTTCAAAGCGAGCAGCGCCTTGAAAGTCGCATTCGACATGAACTCGCGGCCAAGTCAAATGCTGCCCCGAGGTGAGCTGATGCATGACGGACCAGCCGATCGATCGAAGCAGTTGGTGCTCGGCCTCTTCCATGTAGCGCAGGAAGGAAGCGAAATGGGCAATAGCTGCCGCATCCGTTTCCGCAAACTCAACGCGGCGCGATGTGCGGAAGACGGAACTCATAGGTCGACTCGCCCGATCACCATAACTTAGATCTGGAACTTAGATCCGGTGTTTCGGCCCCGGTGTTCTTCAAGACGTCACCAAACGGAAACGTCCCTACCGATTGGAAGGGACGTCACCATTTTGAGTGAATTTCCGACTGTCGGCAATTGAAACCGACCGATCAGTCGTCGGAGTGTGCGGTCTTATTCGCCGCTGTAGGGCATCAGGGCCATGAAGCGAGCTCGCTTGATGGCAGCGGTGATCGCGTGCTGGCTGACGGCTGAGCAACCAGTCTTGCGGCGTCCGACGATTCGGCTGTGACGATTCACCAGCTTTTTCAGCAGGTCGACGTCCTTGTAATCGACATACATCGGACGTGGACGCTTGCCGTCGACGAACAGCGGATCCTTCTTCTTGGTCCGCGAACGAATCCGCGAACGCTTCCGTGCACGGCTTTTCGCCGTCGGTCGTCGACGCATCGTTGACATAAACTCACACCTCGTAACAAACGCAATATCAAGTGGTTTAGAGTGGGATAATGCGACCCATCCGGGTTCAGCAAGACTCGGTATTCTAGCCGTTTCGCTCAGGGCCACAAGGCTATTTTCGACCCCATGGAGTCGAAAATGAAAGCAATCCGCTCGGCTGCATCCCGGCGGGGCTGATCATTGTCAATTCGGGATTCGCACGATACTGTTTAAGTTCCGAGACCAGCCGCTGCGACTCTCGCCCATTTTCCATGCTCGCCAGCCTTTTTTCGTCGACTCCGCCGTCCATGATCGCCATCGACAAAGCCGCTCAACTACCCGACGAACAACGCATTGTGATTACGGCCGTGGGGCTCACCAGCCCGAACGGCAACTCGTTCGAGGAATATCGAGAGAACCTATTGAACGGCCGAAGCGGCGTCCGGGACTACGAGATCCGCTACGTCGGCAAGACGTTGGCAGGGGTCTGCGATTTCCAAGCAACGAAGTACCAATCGAAGAAAGACGTCCGCCGCGGAACTCGCGCGGGGAGTGTCGGCGTGTGGGCAGCCAACGAAGCGATCTCGCGTAGTGGTCTTGAATGGAGCAATGTCGAGAAGTCCCGTGTCGGCGTGTATATCGGCGTCACCGAACACGGCAATGTCGAAACGGAAAACGAGATCTACCAGATCAAGGGCTTTGATTACGACACGCAGTATTGGTCGCATCATCACAACCCGCGCACGGTCGCCAATAACCCCGCCGGCGAAATCGCTCTGAACATGGGGATCACCGGTCCGCATTACACGATCGGTGCCGCTTGCGCCGCCGGCAATGCAGGGATCATTCAAGGTGTCCAGATGCTTCGTCTGAACGAGTGTGATTTAGCCTTGGGCGGCGGCGTCTCCGAAAGCATTCATACGTTCGGGATCTTCGCAAGTTTCAAGAGCCAAGGCGCACTGGCGACTCACAGCGATCCGACGAAAGCCTCGCGTCCCTTCGACCGCGACCGAAACGGTATCGTCGTCTCTGAAGGAGCTTGCATCTATGTGCTCGAACGCCTCAGCGATGCCAAGAAACGCGGAGCCGAGATCATCGCTGAAATAGTTTCCTATGCGATCAACACCGACGCTACCGATTTCGTTTTGCCGAATCCGGAACGACAAGCCGAATGTGTCGAACTGGCTCTCAAGCGCGGTGGATTAGCCGCAGACCAGATCGATATCGTGAGCACTCACGCCACCGGCACGGCCAGCGGTGACGCGCAGGAGTGCCAAGCCTTGCGACGAGTCTTCGACGGCTGCGAACAAATCCACTTCAACAATACGAAAAGCTTCATCGGCCACACGATGGGAGCCGCCGGAGCACTCGAACTGGCCGGCAACCTGCCAAGCCTTAAAGATAAGATTTGTCACGCGACGATCAACGTCGACAACCTCGATCCCGATTGTGCTCTACCGGGTCTAGTTGTGAATCAACCGCGAGAAATGCAACGAGCTCGATACATTCTCAACAACTCGTTCGGTATGCTCGGGATCAACTCCGTAGTGATCATCCGCAGCCTCTAGGTACATGCCGAACAAATCAAACACTGACACGAAAGCGCATGTTGATCTAATCAAAGCGGAACGGCGCGAGCCTTCCGGTAGGTCACAATCGATCGTGAAGGACCGGACGGCTTGCGCCGTTCCGCTTTTATTCTGTCAACATTCTGTCACGAGGCTGGGCGCTTCGATGCTGTCAGTCGGAGTCTGTGGCAACTACTTTGTTGAAGATCCTGCTTATTGAACGCAGCGGTACGGCAGGTCATAATCTAAGGGCTGCCCGCAACCATTCGGGTTGAGAGCCTGTCTATCCGAGCCAAGGAACTGGAACGATAGACTGGTCGGAGTTCTCGCAACATGATGCTGAGTCCTCCGACACCGCGGCTTTCAACCTCCCGCCTTTCCTACCATCCAACGGACGGACGCAATGAAGCGTTTTGACCTGGCCGTCTTCAGCGGCTTGGCTGCCATTCTTTCGGTAGCGACAATCTCGACTGCAATCTGCCATGGTGCTGAGCCCGCAACGGCAAACCCGCCGAAGTTTGAAACACATATTCGTCCGATCTTCCGCGAGTACTGTTTCGACTGTCATGGAGCCGCGGCCAAGCTTGAGGCCAATCTCGACCTGCGGCTGGTGCGTTTTCTCGAAAAAGGAGGGGACTCGGGGCCGGCGATCGTGCGCGGTGATGCGGCTCACAGCCATCTGATCGAACTGGTCGCATCGGGCGATATGCCGCCGGGTGAAGCTCGCGTGCCTGCGGAAAAAGTTGAAGTGCTAAAAGCCTGGATCGCAGCCGGCGCGCCGACTTTGCGAACTGAACCCGAATCAATCGGGCCAGGCGTGCCGATCAGTGACGAAGATCGCAGCTATTGGGCTTATCAACCGATCCAATCCCCCGGCATTCCCGCTCCGACGTCAGAGGAATCCGGAGCTGATCGCGATCGCACTCCGATCGATACATTGCTGCGTCGCGCGATGCCGAAAGGACTTTCGTTCGCACCCGATGCGGATCGATTGACTCTGATTAAACGAGCTCACTTCGATCTGATCGGTCTACCACCGGACGATCACACGGTCGCGCGCTGGATGAACGATCCTAACGACGGATGGTTCGATGCGATGATCGATTCGCTGCTCGAGTCGCCTCACTACGGCGAACGATGGGCGAGGCATTGGCTAGATGTCGCCGGCTATGCTGACTCAGAAGGCCAAACGATCGCCGATGCCGACCGACCATGGGCTTGGAAATATCGTGACTATGTGATTCGAGCCTTCAACCAAGACAAGCCGTTCGATCGCTTTATCACCGAACAATTGGCGGGTGATGAACTGGCCGGTCCGCAGAACGGCGACTGGTCGGCTGAGCAGATTGAGTTGCTGACGGCGACCGGCTTTCTGCGCATGGCCGCCGACGGTACAGGCAGCGGAGACAATTCGCCTGATGCTCGTAACAAAGTCATCGCCGACACGTTGAAGATCGTCGGCAACTCGTTAATGGCTGCGAGCCTGAACTGTGCTCAGTGCCATGACCATCGTTATGACCCGATCTCACAAATCGACTACACCGCGATTCGATCTGTGTTCGAACCGGCATTCGATTGGCAACAGTGGCGTCAACCCGGACAGCGCTTGGTGTCGCTCTACACAACAGCCGATCGCGCGGAGGCAGAACGTATCGAGAAAGAGGCTCAAGCGATCGCGGCTGAAAAGAACACCAAACAATCGGAGTATATGAAACAAGCTCTCGACAAAGAGCTGATGAAGTACGAAGAACCGCTGCGAGCCGAACTGCGAACCGCGTATGAAACACCCGATAAAGATCGGTCGGAAGTGCAGAAAGAGTTGCTAAAAAAATATCCCAGCGTGAACATCTCGCCGGGAGTCCTCTATCAGTATCTGCCCACTGCGGCTGAAGAGCTGAAGAAGTTCGATGCAAGAATGGAAGAGGCTCGCAAGAAGAAGCCGGTCGAAGAGTTTCTAAGCGTCCTCAACGAAGTTCCTAATAAAGCGCCGGTGGCTAAGCTGTTTCATCGAGGCGACCACCAACAACCGCAACAAGATGTTGTGCCTGCAGGTCTCACCGTTGCAGCACCGGAAGGGAAGCGCCCCGAATTCCCTGAGGATGACCCGAACCTACCGACCTCGGGCCGACGACTCGCGTTCGCCAAATGGCTGTCAGCCGCCGACAATCCGCTCACCACACGAGCCTTGGTGAATCGCGTTTGGTTGCACCACTTCGGCAAAGGCATCGTCGCCACGCCGGGTGACTTCGGTCGGCTCGGCAGCACACCGACACATCCGGAGCTTCTCGATTGGTTGTCAGCCGAATTCATACGCAACGGTTGGAGTCTCAAAGGGCTGCACCGAGTGATCATGAAGTCGACTGCGTGGCGTCAATCTGCGCTCAATCATCCTGCGTCTCAGCAGCTTGATCCTGACAATTATTACTACTCACGTCGCGGACTCCTGCGGCTAGAGGCTGAGATCATTCGCGATCGTATGCTCGCTGCAGCGGGAGGACTGAGCAACGAATCGTTCGGACCGCCGGCTGCCATCAAAGAAGACGATGCAGGCCAAGTCATCGTCGACGGCATGCAGACGCGACGCAGTCTCTATGTACGCGTAAAGCGAACTCAGCCGGTCGCGATGCTGCAATCGTTCGACGCTCCGGTCATGGACATCAATTGCGAAGCGAGATCCAGTTCGACTGTCGCTACACAATCGTTAATGCTCCTCAATGGCGAGTTCACGGTCAGCGTGGCAGAGAAGATGGCAGAGCGAGCCGTAAGAGAAGCCATTACTCCCGACGCGGCTTGGATCGCTCAGATGCCGAAGCTGCCTGCTAGCCCTACATCAGCTTGGACGTTTGGGTCAGGTCGATTCGACGAAGCCGCGCAGCGCGTTGTCGATTTCGCGCCGCTCGCACATTGGACCGGCAGCCAGTGGCAAGGTGGACCGAACGTCCCGAGCGAACGAACCGGTTGGGCACTGTTGCATGCGGCAGGAGGTCATCCAGGCAATCCGCAGTTCGCTACGGTACGTCGCTGGATTGTTCCGCAAGCCGGCAAACTGCACATCGAAGGTGAACTGATCCATCACAGTGAGAACGGCGACGGTGTTCGAGCTCGCGTAGTCTCGGATCGTCAAGGATTATTGGTTGAGGGACGCGCCAAGAAATGCAAAGCAGAATGTTGCGTGTGATGCCAAAGAGGTTGCCGAAGGCGAAGTCATCGATTTGATGGTCGACTGTATCGAACATGAAACCTCGGATTCGTTCACTTGGCCTGTAAAGATTCGATTGAACAAACCGGACGGCAACACTTACGAGACCGATTCCACATCTGCCTTTCACGGCCTGCTCAACGCCCGGAGACCGCCGGTCAGATACTGCGAGCTTGGCAACTCGCACTTCGTCGCCCGGCTACGCTCGAAGAATCAAAGCTGCACTGCAGTTCGCCGCTGAACAGTTAGATGAGCTGCGACGCAATCCGCAGAATGTTTCCAAGGGGAACACGCCGGAGCGACAGGTGCTCAACAACGTCTGCCAGATGCTCATGAATTGCAATGAATTTCTTTACGTCGATTAACGGAGATGCGAACGATGGATGATGCTCAACTAATCCCGACGTAAACTGCTTCAACGTACCGGCATGGGAGTCGGCGGCATGCGCTGGCTGGATGATGCAGCAGAACAAGCGCATGCCAAGCCGAAGGGGATCGCTGACAAGCCGCACAATGATTTGTTGCCGCGCGCGCCTCACTTTGCGCCGAAGGCCAAAGCGATGATCTCACTGTTCCAACATGGCGGCCCATCGCATGTCGATCTAACCGACCCCAAACCTGAACTCACACGGCTCAGCGGCAGTGACTACACGGGCGATGTCCATTTCAGCTTCGTCAATAAGCCAGTAAGAAACTGCTCGGTAGTCCTTGGAAGTTTCAACCGCGGCAATTGCGGGACGGAGATCTTCGAGCTGCTGCCTCATACGGCTGACATCGCAGACGATCTCTGCTTAATTCGCAGTATGCATACCGGCGCCAACGGCCACGAAGTCTCGATTCGCTACTTTCACGGCGGCATTCCCGGCGTGCTCGGGCGACCGACCCTAGGATCGTGGCTCGTCTACGCGCTCGGCAACGAGTCGCAAAACTTGCCCGCATATATGGTCCTCACGGATCCGGGTGGACTGCCGGTTGACGGAGTGGCGAACTGGTCAAACGGATTTATGTCGGCCATGTTTCAAGGAACGGTGCTGCGACCGCGCGAACCGCGGATACTGAACCTGCAACCGCCGACTCATTTGAGCGGCATGGTTCAGAAGCAGAATCTCGCGCTGCTGGAGAAACTGAACGCCAAGTATATGGAAGCGCATCCCGGCGAAGCCGAGCTTGAGGCACGCATCGCCAGCTATGAACTCGCGGCTCGTATGCAAACCGCTGCCGCCGAAGCGCTCGATATCTCGAAGGAGTCGGCGTCCACGCTGACCATGTATGGCATCGATCGTGATGAAACGCGAGAGTACGGTACTCGATGCCTCATCGCTCGACGACTGGTCGAGCGCGGTGTGCGCTTCGTGCAACTCTTTCACAACGGACAACCATGGGACAATCACAGCAGCATTCGCGACGGGTTGCCTGCGATCTGCCGCAAGACTGATCAACCTGCGGCGGCACTGGTGAAAGACTTGAAGCAACGCGGTATGCTTGACTCGACATTGGTTCATTGGGGCGGTGAAATCGGACGACTGCCGGTGACTCAAGAACATGGTTCACCTGAGAAAGCCGGCCGCGATCATAACGGTCAAGGCTTCAGCATTTGGCTGGCCGGCGGCGGGGTGAAGCCTGGTATCGCTTTCGGCAAGACCGATGAAGTCGGACACAAAGCGGTCGAAGACATCGTAACGCCGAATGATTTTCAAGCGACCGTGATGCACTTGTTCGGGCTCAAGTTCGAAGACTTGCAGTTCTCGGTCAACGGTCGACAGGAAATCATCACCGCCAAGCGACCGGCCAAAGTCGTGGATGGCATTCTCGCTTAGCATCTGTCCATAAGCATTTGTTGCATCGCCCTGCGCGATGTGTTAATGTCCCACATGGTCATCGCTCTCAAAGGGCGATACTTTTCGCACATCCATTCAATTGCGTTCGCGATAACAGGCTTGAGGAGTAGGCAAATGTCCGGTTTGAATCGACGTTCATGGCTGACCGTGGTCGGGTCTGCATCCGCGGCCGCGCTTGCCGCCTCTCGCTCCTCATTCGCGATCGAACCAGGAGCAGCACAGACCGAATCTGCGGCGATGCAGCTTTACAAGGGCCTCACCTCCGACCAAAAGAAACTCATCTGCCTCCCCGCCGATCACCCGCGTCGCAAGTACATCAGCAATTGGTGGTACATCCATCCCGAACATCGCATCCCGACGACGTTCAACGCGGATCAGCAGAAGTTGATCAAGCAGATCTTCGACGGCATGCACAGCCAAGAACATCAAGCGGCAGTGAACGAGCAGGTGTTGGCCGATCAATACGGTGACGAAAAGAACGCCCCGGCCGCCGGTTTCTTCGGCACACCGGAAGACAAAGATTTTGAATTCATCTTCACGGGTCACCATGTAACTCGTCGCTGCAGCGCGCACACCGATAAGGGAGTCGGCTTCGGCGGTAACCCAGTCTTCTACGGCCACTATCCGCATCCGGTCACGAACATGCGCGAGAACTTTAACGAAGCCAAGGAACACCCGGGCAATCCGTACTGGTACCAAGGCAAAATCTTCAACAAATTCGTTTCTGCACTGGACGGCAAGCAACAAGCCGCCGGACTGCTGGCGACAGAACCGCGCAGCGAACAACCGGAAGATGTGATTAAGAAGGAAGGCCATGCCCGCGGCTTGAACTGTGCTGAGCTCAGCGCCGACCAAAAGAAGTTATTCGTCGATACCATGCGCGGTATGTTGGCGATGTTTCGCGAGGACGACGTCAACGCCACGATCTCCTCGATTGAGAAACATAAGATCGTCGATCAGTTGCATGTCTCTTGGTATCAAGGCAAGTACGACATCGGATCGGACAAAGTCTGGGACACATGGCAGATCGAAGGTCCGGACATGGTCTGGTACTTCCGCGGCTATCCCCACATTCATTCATACTTCCATTTGAATGTGTGATCGCACTTGCAAGCGACCCTGCCCAAGAAACTGTGCGTCATCGGCTCCGTCAACGTCGACATGACTTTTCGCGTGGCTCGTTTACCGCGCCCCGGTGAAACATTGTCTTGCCGATCGCTTGTGGTCGGATACGGCGGTAAAGGAGCCAATCAAGCCGTAGCCGCAGCTCGACTGGGCGGCGAGGTTCTCTTCATCGGAAGCGTGGGCAATGACGCTCACGGCTCCGGAGCCATGAAGAACCTGCAAGACGCAAACATCGATACCTCCTCGATGGCTATTCAAACGGATCTTCTGACGGGCACGGCGGCGATTGTGGTCGATGACCAAGGTGAGGACAGCATCGTTATCGCCGCAGGAGCCAACGGTCATGTGTCCGCTGACCTGGTATCCAAATCCGCACATCGCATTGCATCCGGCCACTCGCTTCTCTGCCAACTCGAAACACCGATCGAAGCCGCTCTGACTGCGTTTCGGATCGCCCGCGCCGCAGGTGTGCGAACCGTCTTAACGCCTGCGCCCGCCGTTCCCTTGCCGGATGAACTGCTGGAACTGTGCGACATGTGCGTCCTTAATCACAGTGAGCTCGAAATCTTGACGGGCCGATTGTTAGTTGATTCGCAAGAACAACAGCAAGCAGCCGACGAACTCCGAAACCGCGGCGTGGGCACCGTTGTTCTGACTCTGGGAAGTCGCGGAGCGATGATTCTCGATGAAGCAGGCCTCACAACCATACCGGCCAAAGCCGTCCGGCCGGTGGATACGACCGGTGCCGGCGATGCGTTTACTGCCGCACTCGCCGTCTTCAGTGCAGAAGGACTCAGCCTGCGCGATGCCGCTGAACGAGCAACCACCGTTGCAGCGATTACTGTAACACGTCCAGGCGCTCAATCCTCTTTTCCGACTCGCAGCGAAGTGGACGCTTGGCACGATGCGTCCGTCGACTTAGCTTAAACAACCTCCTCCTCGGTACAACCACGATCGATCGAGTCATCGACCGATCCGATCCCCGCCTCCTTGGAACACCCACCATGCATAGACTCCTCTACCTTGTCGCCATCCTCGTTTCGTTCTCGTGTTCGCCGCTCTCAGCCGAAGTTACGCTGACGAACGATCGTGTTGCCATGCGCGACGGCGTTCGACTAGCGACGGACATCTATCGCGACCCGGCGATAGATAAAGCACCGGTGGTGCTGATGCGAACACCGTATAACAAGCAGCGCAATAAAGCGGCTGCTGAAAAGTTCGCTGCGGCGGGCTACATCGCAGTCGTTCAGGACTGCCGCGGCAAGTTCGAATCAGAAGGTGACTTCATTCCGTATAACAACGAAGGACAGGATGGATACGACTGCATCGAATGGATCGGGCGACAAAATTGGTGCAACGGCCGTATCGGCGTATGTGGGGCAGTTCATATGTCGGCGCGACGCAATGGCGACCGCCGTCAAAGTCTGCCTGCTGGATTGGTGACGATCCTCCGACCGCGACGTGGAGCAGTTTCTACCACAGCTTACTGTCTCGGAGGAGCCTGTCGACACGTTGATTGCCATGGGCAGCAGGCAATTCACAAAGCCCAAAAGTGCTGTCGTGACACAGGACTGGCCTCTGCCTGCTGATGCATTTGCCGATGGCGAGCGAAGTAGACGATCAAGTCGGTTAGCCGATTCCGTGGGTTGGAGAGGATGCTCACTCATCTTCTCCGGTGATTGGAAGCGACTGGATCTCACTGAAGACATGTTGAAATTGAAACTGCCGATGCAGCATGTGGTCGGCTACTACGATTTCTTTTCACGCGAGTCGGTCAACAACTTTGTCCGTATGCAAACGCTTGCGCACGATGAAGCCACGCGGGCTCAGCAACAATTAATTCTCGGCCCGTGGGACCACGGAACGATCGGAGCCTCGAAAGTCGGTGAGCTCGACTTCGGCCCCGAAGCTCAATGGGATTCGTTTGCTTCGACCTTGCAATGGTTCGATCGCCATCTCAAACGAGAGACCGCCGAGAGCTTGAAACCGTTCGCTCCGGTACGTTATTTTGTCATCGGAGAAAACCGTTGGCATGAATCACAGTCATGGCCCCCTGTCGAAACCAAGGATGTGAGTTACTACTTCCATTCCGACGGAAGAGCCAACACGCGAACGGGAACGGGGCGACTGGATCGAGTGGCTCCGACTGCCATGGAGCAAAGCGACCAGTTTTTGGCCGACCCATCCAACCCGACGCCTGCCTGTCCGGTCACACCGCAACGCCCGTTGCAAGCAGCCGTGTGGGCTCCTATCGATCAAACTTCGATCGAGGATCGCAACGATGTCCTATGCTACACGACAGAAACGTTGACCGAACCACTGACGTTTGCGGGCAACGCGACAGCAGAGCTCACTGTTTCTGCATCGACTCCCGATGCCGATTGGGTCGTAAAACTTGTCGATGTGCATGAGAATGGTACCGCATACAACCTGGCGATCGGCATCCTACGAGGACGATTCCGCGAATCCGAACTGAATCCCAAACCGATGAAGCCGGGTGAGACTTATCGGCTGATCGTCGACCTCGGTCCGATCGCGGCACAGATCGCGTCGGGACATCGATTGAGAGTCGATGTTTGCGGTGCTTATTTTCCCTTGTTCGATCGCAACCCGAACACTGCCGAAGGACCATTCGGGTCGAAGTCAGAGACGTCTCGCGAACAAGTTCATCACAACGAGGCCGGAATGTCGCGCATCATCTTGCCGGTGATCGATGCGTCTCCTGCGAAATAGTGCTTGACGGTTCAATCTGCCAAGGTTGACTTTCGAGACGGCGTGCAAAAATCGCTCGTCGTTCTCAGAGCACTCCAAGATCAACCACTACGCAATTAAGTGAACACGTCACTTCATCGTACGATTCAGGGATCGATTGAGTCGTCAACTCGGACAACGGTCAAGCACTGAATCAAGTACAGCATTTCGCCGTCCACTTCACCGGGCCGGCTGACCGTACTCGCTACAGCCGATTTGACAATCTCGCGAAACTGTTTGCGCCAGCGATGCAAAACTTGATTGACGGTTTCTTTCGTTAACCCGATGCTCGCCGCCAAGTTGTTGCGGTCGAGCGCATCGGAGTCACCGATCAAGCAATCTTTCAATAGCTCGAAGTGCTTGCCAAATTCCGTCGACGAGACTCGCTCTTTTAACTCTTGCAGCGATTGGTCGAGAATCGCCAGAGCCCATTGTCGATCGAAGTAAGCATCATTCACCGTTGATGAGTCGGCCGGCGAGCTTGCCACTTCCACAGTCTTATCGCTGAACGAAAGATGCAGAGCCGCGCCGCCCCGTTTGACGCTCGCCCCCTTACTGCGTTCATCAGCGATAAAATGCTTCACCGCTCCCAACAAATAAGATCGAAATCGTGACTGCTCCGGCCGAACCGTGTCGAGCGATCGACCTTCAAGCAGTTTGGCAAAGAACGAATGAGTCCAATCGAGAGCATCCTGTTCGTTGCCTGAATAAGATCGAATGAAGGCATGAACCGGGGCGTAGTAGCGAGCGCACAGCTCGCTCAGCGATTTGCGTGCTTCGGCGGTCCTACCGCGCGACGCCAACACATCATCCCAGCGCGTCGTCATGAATCTCGAAATCGGCTCGCGATCGGCTTTCTCAGGACGATCACTCATGGTTCGGGTTTCGGCGGAGCGGAATCCGAACCGACAGAATCGTTTCCAATCGGTTCATTAGTCGGTAATAAACCGCCTGGAATTGGTAAAGCTGGGCTCGTGGATGGAGTACTCGGTATTTCGCCTGTCGGGAGTCCGGAGGTCGATGGCACGACGGGCGGCAAGCCGATGGATTCTTGGAGATTCTGATCTATTGCCGGAGGAGGCGGAGGGCCTCCAGCATCCCGACCTTCGACCTGATCTCGGAGATCGATGAACGGAAGGCGAAGCAGTTCGTCATTCGGATTCTCGGGTAGTTCGAGAAGAGCGTTGTTGTACCCAATTGTGTACAAACGATGGTGAGAAGCGTGCAACAGTACTCCTTCGTCAACCTGCAAGCTGACCGGACCGGCTCTGAGGCTGGTAGAGTTCGGCAATGTGCTGAATATCTTCGAACCCGGATTGCGATCAAGCCGTTGCTTGACCACTAAGGCATCATCTTGCTGGTGAAATGGAACGGCAATCCAACATCGCGGATGCTCCGAAGTGAATTCGAAGATCTTGGCAGGTTCACCTGGAAACATGCCGATCGACCTGTCCGATTTGGTTACTTCCTGAATCACTCGATCTGC
>JAXMBQ010000048.1:0-39108 GCA_046349815.1 Pirellulales bacterium
ACGATTGTTTGCAAAGTTCCGTTTACTCCACATGAGAAACGCTTCCCGCTTCCGCTGGCCGCTGACTGGCGTTGCGAAAATTGCTGTTGAAGAAATGAGGGTGCTGGTCAAGAGAACCTCTCGCAGGCTGTCAGACGTTCTGAATAGGAGGCCTTCCGTCTGATGTTGCATGAGTCAGCAAGCATGTTGCTGAATTCGGGATCATGCCCCAAGGTACCGGTATCCGTTGTGATTCCTACCTGGCGGAGAACGGATCAGTTAGTATTAACGATTCAGAAGATTCTGGCGCAGGTGCCTCAACCTGAAGAGATTTTAGTCCAGGTTGATGCTGGAGATTCTGAGACCTCGAAACGATTGCGCGAGGAGTTTCCTGTTCAAGTGCGAGTCGAGGAGAACTCCGTAACGCAAGGTCCGGGTGGGTCGAGGAACTTGCTGGTACGGCGATCCAAGAACGAGGTCATTGCTTCGTTCGATGACGATTCCTTCCCGACGAGCATGGGTTACTTTGAACGTCTACTCCGTTTCTTTGACAACTATCCGCGAGCTGCCGTTTTGGGCGTCCAGGCATACGCTCAAGGGGAGGCCGCGCCGACTTGCCGAGATAGTACGTTCGAAAGCAGGTCGTTCGAGAACTGCGCGGCCGCTTTTCGCAGGAGCGCCCTGCTTGAGGTAGCTGGTTTTGTACCACTACGGTACGCCTACGGCATGGAGGAAAGCGATCTGGCTCTGCAATTGTTTGACAAAGGTTGGGAAGTGTTTTTCACTTGTAGCCTGCTTGTTTACCACGACACAGATCTGAACCGACATGGAGATACCCGAATAAATAGTGCGCACATATCCAACGTGGCGCTACTTGGATTTTTGCGGTATCCACTCGTGTCCTTACCGTGGATCATCCCGCAAACGGCTAGTCGAATCTTGTACGCAATTCGCGAGAGACGATTTCAGGGAATTGGCGCGGGTATCGTAAACATCCCCAAATTGTGCTGGAAGTATCGCAACTATCGTCAGCCCGTGAGTGGGAAAACACTGAAAAAAGTGCGATCGATAGAGTGGCAGCAATCGTGAGCCGAGTCGTAAAGCAGAAGAGTAACGCGCTGGTTTCGGTGATCATCCCAACCTGGCGCAGGCCGGAACAACTTGGAGAAACGCTGCAGGCAATTTTAGCATGCGACCCTGCCCCATCCGAAATCCTGGTCCAAGTGGATGCGTCGGATAATGTGACGATTGACTTTCTTGATCGACACTATCGAGGACAGGTGCTCTACGAGCAGAACGCGACGCGGGGAGGGCCGGGAGGGTAATGAAATGCTCTCCTTCGAAGAGCGGGGTATGACATTGTCTGCAGCTTCGACGACGACTCCTACCCGTTCGATAACGATTACTTTTCGCGAGTGCAGCAGCTATTCGACGAACACCCCGGAACAGCGGTCTTGAGTGCTGTCATCGCTACCCCGAACCAACTAACCCCGGCGCGTGGTGAGCGAATCGTGCAAACCCAATCGTTCGGCTGCGGCGCTTCGGCCTTTCGACGAGATGCGATTCTCAAGACGACCGGGTTCACTACACTGCGACATCCTTATGGGATCGAAGAGATTGATATCGCTTTACAGCTAGTCGATTCGGGATGGGATGTCGTTACCACCGACCATCTCCGGGTGTTTCACAATACGACGCTTGAGCACCATGGGACCAAGCATATTACAGCCGCACACATCGCCAACACAGCGCTATTTTGTTTCCTGCGATTTCCCTACCGGCAATGGCCCTACGGCTGCGCAAAGATTGCCAGCCGTGTATGTTACTCCGTCCGGCACGGCAGGGTCCGGGGCGTAATACCGGGAATACTTCAAATCCCCAAGTTGATTCTCCAGCACCGAAAGCAAAGAGCACCTGTAGCAAACTCAACTGTGTCCAGGATGCGACGACGTCAGCGGCTCACACCAATCGCTGAGCCGCGAACAGCCAATCAGGATGTATCGAAATGAATTTTAATATCCCAGAGAACCCGCTCTTTTTCCTGACGCTGTTGATCGCAATGATCGGCATCGTCTATGGATGGTCCCAGCGCGCAACCGGCTGGGGTATTCCCATGATGGCAGTGAACGGCACGGTCCTTGTTTGGTATCACGGGGATGCGGTTTACAACGACTACGCCAATCGCCATGCGATGATGTTTGACGACGGAACATTGAATCAAGCATGGCTTGAGGTAGCTTTTTTTCAGATCTGCTTTATCTTCTCGTCACGGCTAGTATGCAGATGGCTCAATTCGCGGTTTCGAGAGAATTCTGGTTTCGTGGCGGAGTTGTTATCCGAAAGGGATGCCATCTTCCGCCTGCAACCCCTCATCTATTTGACGTTTCAGATTGTATCCATCACGTGGCTGACTTATACGGCCTTCGCAATCTTCAGGGTCCAAGGAGACATCGGAGGCCTGTTCTTCTCCTATCTAGTTGGCTACAAGGCTTTCCCCTGGTACCGCAATCGGATCGGCGGTGGAATCGACTTCTTGTTCTCACTGGTGTCTTACCTAGACCTATTTTGTTTGGCATCCTTTGGTTTGGTAGCAGTTCTGACGCTGTTTAGAAATGTCCGAATGCTCGCCTTGCTCCTCATGTTCCTAACTTGGCCGAACGTGTTGATCGACCGAGCTCGCAACCTTATGTTAGCAGTGGTATTGCCGGCCGTTTTGGCCCTTCTTTTCATTCGCTTGCGGGGACGGATACTTGCCCAGGTTTCCGTCCTATTGTTGGCATTTCTTGCCATCGATAGTTGGTTTCGATTCGTTATTGCGAATCGCGGCGAGTCTGTTCTCAGTGCGGTGCTTTCGGAAACACAAGACAAGTCGAAGAAAGTTAAGCACGAGGGACTCAACATGTTTGAAGAGCTGTGTTGGATTAACAAACTCATGGAAGATGGGACATACAAACCAAACTGGGGATCACGTTACTTCGCCGAATTGTGCAATCCCATCCCGCGCTCGATCTGGCCAGACAAACCGACAATCGGTCTTGATTACAGCATCGCCCGTGGCCAAGGAACCCTTGCGGGTGGTTCGCAATCCGTATACGCAACCATTGCAACCGGGATGATCGGACAAGGTGTCGTAAACTTTGGCCCGTGGTTTGGACCATTGGCCGCAGGATTAATTATGAGCGTCTGGACTGCGTTTCTTGCACGGCTGGACTTGACGAGTGACTTGATTGGGCGGCTACCGCTTCTTGTCCTTGGCCTTGCCCTCACGTTTAACATGGGGCGCGATATTACCCTCCTTGTCACCTACCCGCTTTTGTTCGGCTACTTGCTGTTCTACTGCTACGACCGCTACGTTCGAAAATACTCGCAAGAAGAGGCTATGAGCGCATCTCAATAAAATACCCGTTCAAAGAGTATTTTCGTGCGTGATTGGTCAATAGAAATCGTACTTCAGATCCCAGCTTCAAGACACGGACGGAGAAAGATCTCCCTTTGTTGAAAAACACCGAAAGATCGCATCGCCGAGTTGCAGTTCTATTCCATCGCCTCGGTCCCTATCACTGCGCTCGCCTGCAAGCTGCAACAGAGAGCGGTCACGTTTCAGTGATCGAGATCTCGGCTAAATCGAGGGATTATTCGTGGGACCGATGCGCATGCGGTCCTGAAGTCGATCGACGGGTCGTAGCGGATGACGACGCAAACGTTTCTCCCAGAGAGCTCACGAAGCGAATTCGCCATGAACTTGATTCAATTGCACCAGATGCGGTATTTGTCCCGGGTTGGTCTGGCACAAGAGCCTATGCGCCGCTCGGCTGGTGCTTGGATCATAAGGTTCCGGCTATTCTTATGTCCGAAACAACGCATTTGGATGACCGAAGAAACATTATATCAGAGACAATCAAGTCTCGCGTACTGCATTGCTTCAGCGCTGCTTTGGTCGGAGGAACACCACATCGCAGTTATCTAGAAAACCTTGGTTTTCCCGCCAAAAAAATCGCATTAGGATACGACGCGGTCGACAACAATTACTTTTCTGATGCCGCGACTCAGGCAAGGTTGCGAGCACGGGAACTACAGTCTACTTTCAACCTACCAATGCGATACTTCCTAGTATCCAGTCGATTCATTCCCAAGAAAAATCTCGAAGCAATCATTCGAGCTTACAAAGGGTATGTAAAAGCTGAGGTTGGAGACGTCCAGCACCTCGTTATCATCGGTGACGGCCCCCTTCAAGAACCCTTGGAGCAACTCGTCCGGTCGCTGGGCCTCAACGAACTGGTCCACTTTCCAGGTTTTGTCCAGTACAATAATCTCCCGAAGTATTACGCCTTTGCTACAGCATTGATCCATGGCAGCCTGACTGAACAATGGGGGCTGGTCGTTAACGAAGCGATGGCAAGCGGAATACCAGTCATTGTTTCCCGGACCTGCGGCTGCGTACACGACTTGGTCCAAGATGGTATGAACGGCCGCCTGTTTGACCCACGCGACGTTAGCTGCCTGACCAAGATCATTGCTTCTCTGGCTGCCGACCCGGAACGCGGTACGAGATTTGGCGAAGCCGGCAGAGCAATCATTTCTCAATGGGGTCCCAAACGATTCGCCCAGGGATTCTGGGAAGCGGTTGATATTGCTTTCCAATTCCCCTATTCGCGCCGATCTCTAGATGGGCTGTGCCTGTCCGTCGCTGCATACTTATCTCAGTTTTCTCGAGTGTCTTAGCAGCCCCGTCGCGCGTGGGAAGATTGACCTAAAGAGCATGATAACGAACTCAGCGAATTGGATTTGCTTTCAGATTGGTTCGCGCGAGCAGTATGCGATACCCCGAGTGCTTCACAGGACTGGAAAGCTCGCAGGCCTGTTTACTGACTATTGGCACGACCCCCGTAAGATCTTTTCGAAGTTCCTAGGAGCCGCTTTACCATCGACGCTTGGCAGAACGCATGCAGAGATCCCGCGTGAGCTAGTGGCCTCCCATAACCTGCGATTTGTAGTGAACTCGATTTCAAATCGACGGGCAGCACCATGGAGCAGGATCACGCGATGGAACGAGTCGTTTCAGAGGCGAGGCGCCGCACATTTACGCAACCTATTTCGCAAGGGTCTTTTGAACACTAACTCGATAGCGTTCATGTACAGTTACGGCGCACTAGAAATACTCACCGAAGCCAAGCGACTGGGAATGAGAACTGTGCTTTGTCAGATTGACCCTGGATTAGGTGAGGAACGACTCGTCCAGGAGATGACACGTAGCTCCGGGGGGGAAAGGGTATCTCTAAGACAGGTCGCTCCCCAGTCATATTGGGATGCCTGGCGACGCGAGATTTCGCTTGCTGAAGTTGTCATGGTCAACTCGCCTTGGACCCTTCAACTCATTGCCAACGAGGGAATCCCTACAGAGAACTTCAAAGTTGTACCGTTAGCAAGCGAGAGGGCCCCCGTCGGTAAAACTAAACCAACGGTCGAGTCTTTCTCGCTATCGCGACCGCTTCGAGTTCTTTTCTTGGGACAAGCGATCGTACGCAAGGGTATCCATGTTTTGATGGACACTGCACGGCAACTCGAAGGAAAACCGATATCTTTTGAAGTAGTTGGGCCGATAGGTGTCGACACTTCAGGAGCGCCGAACAATATGAAGTGGCATGGAGCCTTACCACGTCAGATTGCCCATACTTGGTTCGACAAGGCAGATGTGTTTGTGCTGCCCACATTGTCCGACGGCTTCGCCCTTACCCAACTCGAGTCACTTGCACATGGCTTGCCGGTAATCGCTACGCCTAACTGCGGTGAAGTAGTCGAACCGGGGCATACGGGCTGGATCATCCCACCCAGTGACTCGTACGCGTTAGCTAAGACCCTGTGCGCCATCCTAGCAAAACCCTCGCAACTTTCGGAACAATCAGCTAATTGCGCTCGTCGTTTGGAGCACTTTTCCCTAGAAAAACTTCAAGATCGGCTGCTCTCAATTTTTGAGTAAGTCGCGGAACTTTGACGCTTGAGTATTACCCCGGTCGCTCAGAGCATTGAAGCGTGGGGATAGGTTTGCTTTTGCACCGCAGGGTCCAAATTGAACCTAGCTGAATCCTAGCAATGTTCGCGAATCCGACGGGAATGTTACTTTCTTGAAATCCTCGCTGTGAACATAATCACGCTGGCTCAGGCCTGCAGTCCAACAGCGATAACTGCCTTGCGCAGCTTTTGCCGAAGACTCTCATCGTAACGCATTCTCTTCCATCTCCCGGCGAATTCTTAGATGAATTGGCTTCGCACTCGGTATTAGGATCGTTCAATGTTGTCAACTTCTAACCTCGATCCAGATCCGCGAAGTGCGATCCGCGACTTATTCTCGTCCAGCGCCGAGCACTACACAACGCATTACGAAAAGACCTATTCCGGAAATGCGGCACGATTTCAGAATCGACTGCGGCTCGCGAGAGAACTTGCTGCCAACGCATCTGGAACTCTTTTGGATTGTGCTGCCGGCACAGGAGAGATAACGTCCGCCATTCTCCAGATAGGAAACTTTCAACGCTACCCTGGTCGACCTGTCTGCGGAAATGCTCACGCGCAACCGACACTCAAAAGCGATACCTCCTTATGACGTTGAAATTGTCGAGAGCGACATATTTGAATTTCCGATCGTACCAGATTCTTTTGATTGGGTCTTGTGCTTAGGGTTGATTGCACACACCGGTCGGCTCGACGAACTGTTGCGATTGCTTGGCAGAGGCATTAGACCAGGAGGCCACCTGATTCCCAGTCCACGGTCTTGGATTCTCTGGCCCGAAGTTAACCCGCTGGCTAACGGACGACCGCTATTTTGAAAAACATGGCTATCGAATCAACCACTTCACAAGTCAGGAGATCACCGCCTCTGCACGGCCGCTGGATTCACGGAGACTGGTAGAAGGGTCTTCGGAGCTGGTTATGTGTTCATGGACAGGATATTTCCTTGGGGAAATTTCGTTCTGGAGAAAATTTGCAGTCGAGGTTTTCTGGGTCGAGGCTCAGAGCGACTATTTCTCTTTAGGAAGAATGACGGAGCTGAATCAGGAGCTCGGTCTTGAGGATTGCTGTTGTTACGACATCGATTTCACGAAAGGCCGGCGGACTTTTCGAAAGTGTCCGCAAGCTGAGTCGAGAACTCGCCGCAAACCCCAAGCTCCACGTGCGGGTGTTCGGCGTGTATGACGAATTCACTCCGGAAGATCGCCTCGCGTGGGAACCGGTGGAAACAGAAGTTTTTCGAAGGTTTGGCCCCAAACGCTTTGGGTATGCTCCTTCAATGCCTATGGCGATCCGAACCTTTCAACCTGACATTATCCACCTTCATGGGCTGTGGCAATACTCTTCCGTTGCAACGCATCGCATCAGTCGCGAAAGTCGAGCTGCCTGTCGTCATATCGCCCCGCGGCATGCTCGATCCCTGGGCCATTGCTAATTCAGGTCTGCTGAAAAAGGTCGTACTACGACTATTTCAGGACTTGCATTTGCGAAGGGCTTCTTGTCTGCACTCGCTTTGTCGCGCTGAATCAGACGCCATCCGTACGGCAGGTTACTGGTTTCAATAGCTGTTATTCCCAATGGTGTCGACCTTCCAACTGCCAAAGCCGCCCTGCATTCCACAAGGTTTGGCCGCTCAAGTAAATGGACGACAAGCCGTCCTCTTTCTCGGCCGACTTCATTCCAAAAAAGGGATTATGCCTTTACTTGAAGCGTGGGCTCAGTCAAAAGTGGAGCTCTAGTATTTCGCGAACGCATGTGCTAATCCTGGCCGGTTGGGATGATCAGAATCTCTTGACAACTATGAAAGACTTTTGCAAGAGCGACCTGTCGTTTTGCGATCAAGCCGGCAGTGAGAACCAATCTGTCGAGACGCGTCAATCCTCTAAGGCCGATGTGGTCTATGTCGGCCAGGCTTACGGGACGCTGAAACATCAATTGCTCAGCAACGCTCATGCATTCATCCTTCCGTCGTTCAGCGAGGGCCTTCCAATTTCGGTCCTGGAAGCGTGGGCTTATGGTCTTCCCGTTCTAATGACGCGGGCCTGCAATCTAGCAGAAGGATTTGTCGCTGGAGCCGCCATCGAAATTGGTGAATCTCAGCCGCTCCGCCCAGACAATCTTCCTCGAGAGATTGAGCGGGCACTCCAATGCCTTCTCTCCCTGGATGACGTCCAAACGCGAAAAATGCGAGAAGCCGGAAAACGGCTGGTGGAAGAGAAGTTCACTTGGTCCAGGATCGCAAACTCGATGCTTGAGGTTTACGAGTGGTTAGCAGATCGTCGCAAATCCGCACCAAATTCTGTGGAGCTGTTCAGCTCCGACGCCCCTAAATCAACGATCGCCATTTGAAATGCCCAACGACTTCGATATTGAAGCCAATCGCGCATCGCGCAAATGGACTCGCACTGAACTACTCGGACGAGTCCTATGGGCAGCTGTCACACCGGCTTTTCGTCTGAGCCCTCGACTTTGCTGGGGATGGCGAGCAACTCTACTCCGGCTGTTTGGCGCAAAGATCGGGCGAAACGTCCACATCCACCCTTCCGTTACGATCTTTGTCCCCTGGAATCTGGTCGTTAAGGAAAACAGTTCCATCGGGTTCGAGGCACTGATTTACAACCTCGGCGAGATCGAGATCGGATCGAACTCGACAATCTCGCAACGAGCCCATCTATGTGCCGGAACGCACGATTATCGCGATCCAGCGATGCCCTTGATGAAGCCACCGATACGAATCGGCTCGAGCGTGTGGGTCTGTGCCGATAGCTTTATTGGTCCAGGCGTCAGTATCGGTGACCGTGCCATTGTGGGCGCTCGAGCAGTGGTGTTGAAAGACGCTCCTTCCGGAACGATTGTTGGAGGTAACCCCTCGCGAGTGTTAAAGAAACGGGATCCTCCGTCTGACGCGTAAGGAAACCCTGGCCCAAACTACGCAAAATGCTTGACAGGCAGACTCCCCCTAACTAACATCGCCGGGAGTGGGGCATTTCCTACCTCCAGCACCTGACCCAGGTTGAACAACATGACTCGACTCCTAACTTCCGCGGCCGCTTCCCTGTTGGTCTTTCTGAGCTGTATGGCAGGAAACGCCAGGGGTGCCACTGTGCAATTCTCGGGTTCAGCGACCTTTAATGGCGGCGCGCCGATTATCGGGGTGTCAACCGTCGACCCTGTTGGACTCTACTTGGTTCTAAGCTATCCAGACACTCTCGGAGCTCCATCCGGAACCACGGTGGCGAACGCCGTTGCGGGCACACTTTCTTTGGGCGGTCGAACGTTCAATCTTACGAGTGCATCGATGTTCTTGAACGATGGCGGTGGTCCAGTCGTCGACACGGTTAACTTCTTCACCAATAGCTTCCAAAGTGGCGGCGACATCGCTACGTTTGGTTTGGGGTATACCAGCGCGAACTTGGTCTCCGATTCCAGCATCACCACGGCAAATTTGAGGGCGATGACGATCAATCGTACGACGAACTTCACGATTGCTTTTAGCGGCGCAGGATCGTTCTCCGCGACAGTTACGGGTGTACCTGAACCTGCTACTACCGCGTCGCTCTTTGCCTTGGTTGCGGGCTTTGCAACCTGCCGAGTAATTCGCCGCCGAAAGGCCGGAAAGTAATTCTTCGACTTCCCAGGCTTACGCACCACCGCTAGGTCCTTGGAAAGCACGTCCTAAATTGACGCTTCCGCAGCATACGCACACATACCTGTGGGCTCCTGTTCTTGATGCGATATCGAGTTCCGGGAGCGACCTTGATGTTCTTGATTTAGGCTGCGGGGCGGGTGCGTTCTCGCTGCAGCTTGCGAAACTTGGACACAGGGTCGTTGGCGTTGACTTGGATTCGTCCGAAATCGACAGAGCTAGGCAGGCGGCTTCTTCGACGGCAAATGCTCCCCGATTCATCTGCGCATCTTCAGACGAACTGCAGTCCGACTGCGTGGGCACATTTGATCTAGTTGTGTCACTAGAGGTGATCGAGCATGTTTTTCTACCTTCTCAATTCGCGTCGAAGATCTTCGAGTCGCTTAAGCCAGGTGGAACTGCCATCATCTCGACTCCGTACCACGGCTATCTCAAGAATCTTAGCCTAGCTATCTTTGATAAATTTGATGATCACTTCACCGCGCTTTGGGATGGGGGACACATCAAGTTTTTCTCGCAAACAACGTTGACTCAGCTCTTGGTTCAACAAGGCTTTCGTGTGGTACGGTGTCTGCGAGTAGGTCGCATTCCTCCTCTGGCAAAGTCGCTTGTTGTCATCGCACAACGCCCCGCGGGCCCGTTGGAATGACAGTCAGCGCGGTCATTATTGCGAAGAATGAAGAGGAAAATCTTCAGCGCTGCTTAGCTTCACTATCATGGTGTGATGATATTCTTGTAGTCGATGATCACTCCTCAGACGGCACGGTAGAGGTTGCCCGTGGATTCGGAGCAAGAGTTCTGACTAATCGGTTCACCTCCTTTGCCGATCAGCGCAATTTTGCTTTGGCGAGTGAAGAACTGCGTCATGCTTGGGTTTTAATGCTCGATGCAGACGAGGCATCGACACCCGAGTTCCGTGATGCAGTCTTGAATGCGATCGAGAACGCATCTGAATCCACAGTGGCGTTTCGTACATGCCGCAAAACCATCTTTTTAAATAGGTGGTTGAAGTACTCTGACGGTTATCCCGTATGGATTATGCGACTTGTTCGGGTTGGTAGAGCTCGGTTTGTCAGCAGTGGGCACGGGGAAGTTGCCATTCCACCCGTGGACGGTCAAATCGGTACAATCCGCGCGCCTTTCCTCCACTACCCGTTTAGTAAAGGCTTTGTTCATTGGGCGCACCGTCATGTCGATTATGCTGAACGGGAAGCGAAGCTGGAGAGTGCCCACGCACCACTTGCTCTGAGAGATTTCGGAGGCTTGTTTTCAATTCGTAAGGAAGTGCGTCGATCGTCTCTACGCAGCATATCGAGATGGCTACCTGGACGCCTGCTTTTACGCTTTTTCTATCAGTATGTCGTCAAGCTCGGTTTCCTTGATGGGCGTGCAGGCTTGATTTTTTGCTGCATGATGGCGGGATACGAGGGACTCATCCGCCTATTTTCCATTGAGCTTCAATGCAAATTCGAGAATAAAGATAGATGATGAGCGGCCGCCATAAACCTGAATTAACATCCGGAAAATCTAGATGGCTTCAGGTCGGTTGGTTAGTTCTGGTTTTATCGCCTGCTCCTCTTTTGTTGGCCCACCTCAGAGGAATGTGGGAGCTTGAGCAATACGGTTTTCTGCCGGTACTGTTTTTAGCTACCCTACTCATTATCGCGGAGCGCTGGGACCGCCAAAGCAGCGCCCCAAAACGCCCCCTTGGCTGGGCGATTCTGGCAACAGGAGTACTGGTGCTGTCGGCTGCGACTTCGATTTGGTCTCCTTGGCTCGGCTGCTTTGCATTTCTACTGATATCGGCAAGTTGGCTTGTTTCGCATTGTGATCGTCAAGTTCCGAATGCAAGCCTCCTTTATCTGCTGCCTCCTCTGGCACTGTGCCTTCGACTACCGCTGAATCTCGACAACGACTTGACGTCAGTACTTCAGCGATTGACGTCTCGACTAGGTAGCTTTGTACTGGACCTTCTAAAGGTCCCTCATTCGATTACGGGTAACGTATTTGAACTAACCGGGGGCAACCTGTTCGTCGAAGAAGCATGCAGCGGAATACAATCTGTGTTTGCGGTGTCTTCGATTTCGCTGCTTATGGTCGCATATCTCCGCAGACCGATTCTCTCAATTCCGGCTTATATAGCGGTCGCCGTATTCTGGGCGAGTGGATTCAACGTTGTGCGCGTAGTAACAATCGCACTCGGACAAGAATGGTATGGTATCGATCTGGCACACGGGGTTGCGCATCAGGTATTGGGATATGTTTGCTTGGGCATGGCAATAATCCTGCTGGCCTCTACAGACCGACTTCTAAAAGTCTCGCTGTTTCCTGTTCCCCAGTCTCAGCGTGAGGACGTATACAACCCAGCGATCAACACGTGGAACCGATTTGTGCAGTTTTCAACCTTCCCATGCGTTGACTATCGAAAGCGACGTCTTCCGGTAACAAACAGTCCTGGAACGATCCTACAACCTTCAAGCGCTGCACCCTATGGACTTCTTACTTTGGCAACTGTAGCGACAGTTGCGTTAATTGGGCAAGGCGTGAATTTGACAGCAAAGAACACGCGCCCGGTTGAGGTTGCCGCAGACAAGCCATTTTGGATTCCGGAACCCGACCTGCTTAACGATAAGATTGCGGGTTTCCAAATTACTAGCCATAACCGAGAGTATGGAACGCTAGATTTACCCATGGGTCAGTACGCTGATATCTGGTCGGGACAGTTGAATAATGCTTCAGTTCGCATCGCGATCAGCCAGCCCTACCCGGAACCACACGGTTTAGTTGTCTGTTACCAAGGTGTCGGATGGTTGATCAACGAGCAAGATGTCGTGAACCAAACCGAGCAAGGAATGAATCCATGGTACTTTAACCGTGCCTCATTTGTTAACGCCAATGGGCAATACGGATACCTTTTCTACAGCTGCATGAATGATCGGGCGGAATCTATTTCTGATTTGGCAAGTGGATCGCGGAGATTTCTAGATAGGATGCGGCAGCTTGACCCCTACCGACAAAACAGATGGTCTGAAGCGAAGTATATGATGATTCAATTGTGGGCAACGAGCGATGTTCCGCTTGCATCCGATGAGATCGCATCGCTTGAAAAGATCCACGTCGGAAGCCGAGAAGTGATACGATCTGCCGCACAGAAGTAGTCGTTTGCTTTAGAGTCATGAATAGACTCAATGAAGCACCAAAATTTGCTCCAATTAATCCTATTGCATCGCTCTCTATTTTACATTGATTCCCAGTTGCACCTGCGGTGAAGAATAATGGCTAGACATCGACGAAGCACCGGCTCGGGAATGATTGGGAGCATCAAAAAACGGCTGTTTCGTCGCAATGATTCACATGGGTTCGGCACTTCTCGATGGTCGCCGGCGACGCTCTGGCAGAAGACTCAGAGAGCATGGTTCAGGTCATTTAGGTTCCAACAACCGGATTGGGCAGCGTCTGAAATTTCTTATATACGACCTCCGCTCCGGAAAATCGCTTGGTACGGATACCTCAATCCGGTGTTCCTAAGTGTCTGGCTGGCTAAATTCGCATACCAGTGGTTAGTAACCCGCCCGTACGGCAGCTTGCTCCCATCATTGCCCGCGATCATCGGCTTCACTATGGTGATTGCGGCCATTTCGTTGCAAGCGAATTCGGGCGTAAGCTGGCGACGAGTCCAATACAGCCGACAACTCGCTGCAGCTGTCCAGTTGCAAGACTTCAAACTCGCAGCCGTGTGTATTCGTACCCTCATCAGTATGGATCCACAAAACTCTGACTACCGGATCCAGCAAGCAGAAATCGAGTTCCGTCGCGGCAACGAAAATCTCGCCGTGGAACTCATGAGTAGACTGGTAAACTCACAGCGTAACGGCGTTGCAGCTATGTGGCTGCTTTCAAAGCGATTCGATGTCAACAAGTTCGATGAGTGGAACGCCGACAATCACTCGAAGTTTCGTGGCCTGATCTCCATCGCATTGGCGGGATTGAAAGGGCGCGACCTAGCCACTGCCAAAAAGCTGATGGCCGGCTATCTATCGCGTGCAGGAGCGATGTCGGAAGCGGCTGGATACCTTGCTTCCATTACCACGGAAGAACCGGAAACGAATCTCGCGGTCGCAATTCTTTACAAGCAAGTCGGTCAACCTGATCTGGCCGCGAAACACGCAGAACTCGCTCGCAACTTTTATGCCCAAAAATCCATGATATCGCCTAACGATGTCTCTACTAGAATTGATCTCGCGCGGGCGTTGGTCTTGCTTAAGCGAGAATCGGAAGCCGTACAGTGTTTACTTGATGGTTTCGTGGGTACAAGCGAACCGAAGTTGAAGTACGTTGCAGCTGAAGCACTTTTAGCGCAGGTAGAGCGAATTCGGAGTGAACAACCAGGACGAAAGTCTCTACTCCAACGATTGGAGTGGACGCAGCAAGCATCTAACTTAGCAGCCAATCACCCTCAAGTCATTGAGGCTACTATTCAGTTGATACTTGAATGCAAAAGCAACAAAGACGACGAACTTGAGACGCTTCGCTTAGGACTGCTTCGCGGTCTTGACCCCAAGAGCACTCACTTCATCCAGGGTACTCTTGCACTTATGGATGGAAAAGTGAACGAGGCTAAAACGCATCTGGAGCTTGCCGCCAATGGTAACGCCAAGATGCCCGGTATGCTCAACAATCTAGCCGTCGCTTTGGCCCAAAGAGACGATCGCGATCTTGAGCAGGCATTGAAGTTATCAGATGCCGCAGTTGAGATCTTGCCGGATCACCCATCGATTCGTGAGACTAGAGGTCAAATTCTCTTTAGACTAAAGCGTTACAAGGAAGCCATAACCGATTTGGAGTATGGCTTGAAGGATGAGACTCTACTGCCGGCAGTCGTCCCAAGTCTTGCAAAAGCGTATAGAGCTTTGGGCGTTTCCGATCTTGCAGAACGCTACGAAGCCGCTGAGAAACGGTTGCAAGAACGGAATCGCGAGTAGATGCGACTAGATACGCCTAAGCGCAATCACGCGTCGTTGATCGTACTCTACCACTATTTCCATCCGGATGATGTGGTGAGCGCTCGGCTGTTCTCGGATTTGGCTGTTGCGGCTCGAGAGAAGGGACTCCATGTGGTGGCGATGCCTTCGGTGCGGAGCTGCCATGATGGACGGGCGGCTTATTCTCGGCGCGAGGAATGGGAGGGGGGATCGATTCGTCGGGTTTGGAGGCCTGGGTGGCGACAGAGTTCTAATAAGGGTCGCATCCTTAATGCTCTGGCAATGCTCGTGGGCTGGACTTGGCGAGCTCTGGTGACTCCGCGATCTAAGCATGAAGTCATGATCGTGGGGACCGATCCGATCCTTGGTGTGTTGGTTGCGATCCCTTGGCGTCTGCTTCGTCCTCGCTCGACGATCATCCATTGGTGCCATGATGTGTATCCGCAAGCGGCAGTGGCAGATGGTGTCCTGCGCGCGGACTCGCTGGTCGTGTGGATGCTGAACCGAGTTTTGCGGATTGCTTATCGCCGATGCGATGTGATTGCAGATTTGGGGATGTGTATGCGGGGGAAGATGCTAGAGGCTAGAGGGGAAGTGGCTAGTAGCGAGGGGCTAGTGGCTAGGGGGGAGGTTGGGGCGACGGTTGGCGGTGTGGGTTTGAGTTGTTCGGTTGGGGACGGGGAACCGGAGGGCTTGCGCGCGGGTGGGCTCGGTCCGGGGCGCGGGAACTTACCGGAGGGCTTGCGACCTTCCGCTTGCAACGATGAGGTGGGGGACTTGGGGGTCGCTAATTCTTGCGCGGCCGAGAACCGTCCCGTACAACGAGTCGGGCCGGAGGGCTGGCGCCCTTCCGCTCATGATGACAACGAAGACGGAGACTGTGAGCGAAGAGATTTGAAGAACCGGTTTGTTACGGTGACTCCTTGGTCTTTGGTGGAGCCAGAATCGGTTGTTGAGTCGGATGCTCGTGTTCGCGCGGAACTGTTCGGGACGGCTCGGCTTGGACTGCTCTACAGCGGCAACTTCGGTCGCGCTCATGAGTTCGAAGGCTTTCTGTCGCTGGCTCGCAGACTTCGAACGGACGAGATCGGCTTGTGCTTTGCGGGTCGAGGTCCTCGTATGGAGGAATTGCGACAGCTTGTCGACTCTGCTGATTCCAACATACATTTTGCAGGGTTCGCGAGCGAAGAAGAACTCGCTCTGCGGCTCGGGGCTGCCGATATCCATCTCGTGTCGCTGCGAGAAAGCTGGACAGGGACAGTGGTCCCGTCCAAGTTCTTCGGCGCGCTGGCTGTCGGACGTCCGGTCCTTTTCGTCGGTAGCGATCGATGCGCGATCGCTCAATGGATTCGCCGGTTCCGAGTAGGATGGGTCTTAAGTGCGGGAGATGAGGACGCTGTGGCGGATGAGTTGCGAGCCTACGCGGCGGATCCGGAGGCTCAGAGGGCGATGAAGCTGCGCTGCTGGGAGACCTACGGGCGAGAGTTTTCTCGTCGCGTGCAGATTGGGAAGTTGTTGAGAGAGGTTGGAGGTTAGTGGTTTGTGTGAGGCTGAGCCCGTGGCAGTGCGTGACGCGGCTGAGCCTTGTCACGAGGACGGAACTGACGGCTGCGCCGCTCCGCTACCATTGCTTGATCGCGGAAACGGTAGTCGAGGCGCGAGGCTGGAGCCTCTTGGGCAGTGCGTGACAAGGCTGGAGCCTTGTTACGAGGGGGAACCGGACGGCTTGCGCCGTGCCGCTAGAAGGTAGAGGACATTTGGCGGGAGCATTGTGGTTTGTGTTGGGCCGGGTTGGTTGTGGACGTTTGGCCGGAGGGCTGCGCCCTTCCGCTCAGCGCTGAGGAGATAATGGTTTGACAATCGCTTTGATCACGGGCATAACCGGACAAGACGGCAGCTATTTGACTGAGTATCTGCTCGGACTGGGCTACACCGTACATGGATTGGTTCGCCGCAGCAGCAGTACGGCTCGACTGCGCCTGGACCATTTGACGGTGGACGATGCGGTTTACAACAACCGCTTGTTCCTCCACTATGCCGACTTGGATGATACGACCACCATCCGTCGCCTCATTACGAAGATCCAGCCGGATGAAGTCTATCACTTGGCAGGTCAGAGCCACGTCGGTGCCAGCTTTGACATTCCGGAATCAACGTGTGAGTTCACCGCGATGGGAACTCTGCGACTGCTCGAGATCCTTCGCGATTGTGATAAGCCGCCGAAATTTCTTCACGCGGGCTCTAGTGAAATCTTCGGTTCCCCTCGTGCGCAGCCTCAGAACGAAGAGACCCCTTTGCAGCCGGTGACACCCTATGGCGTAGCAAAAGCATTTGCCGTGCAGATGGTTCGCGTGTACCGCGAGAGTTTCGGTTTGTTTGTGTGCAACGCCATTTGCTTTAATCATGAATCGGCGCGGCGGGGTGAGTCTTTCGTGACGCGGAAGATTACTCGCTCAGCAGCCAGAATTAAAATGGGTCTTCAGGACTCACTGACGCTGGGGAATGTCGATGGTCGCCGCGATTGGGGTTATGCGCCCGACTTTGTGCGCGGTTTTCATGCGATGCTGCAGTTAGACCAACCGCGCGATTTCGTGTTGGCGACCGGCGAACTGCACACCGTCCGCGATTGGCTCGACATTGCTTTCGATCAAGTTGGCTTGAACTGGAAGGATTACGTGCGGACAGACCCGAAGTTCGTTCGTAAGGCTGACCCAGCGACGCTGGTCGGTGATCCCTCGGCGGCTCGTGCGGTTCTAAATTGGAAACCGGAGACGAGTTTTGAATCGATGGTACGAGCCATGGTTGAGTCGGATCTAACGGCGGGTTGAGTATTGAGCAAAGTCGGCTTTCGCTCCGCGAAAGCTGGTGTGTTGGGTGGTGGTTAGGTGTTGGTGTTGAGAGGGTTGAAGGAGTTTGATGGGGGGACGTCCTTTCGACGGAGCGAAAGGCGACTTTGAGGCGAACGCTCATCTTACAGACTCGTGCCTCGTCATCAGAATTATCAGTGTCGGCTTTGCCCGCGAGAGCTGAGAGTTGTTGAGTGGTGGTTAGTGTTGGTGTTGAAGGGCTGACGGAGTTTGATGGGGACGTCCTTTCGACGGAGCGAAAGGCGACTTTGAGGCGAACGCTTATCATGTTGGTGCATTCTCAGCTCGTCATCAGAATTTTTAGTGCTCTAGCCGCCCGCGAAGCTGGTGTGTTGTTGAGTAGTGGTTAGGTGTTGGGGTTGGAGGGGTTGACGGAGTTTGATGGGGACGTCCTTTCGACGGAGCGAAAGGCGACTTTGAGGCGAGACGTGATGTTGGGTTAGAGTTGTGTTTGTTCGGGTCAGGGCGTGATGAATCGAATTAAAAGTTATTGGCCTGAACTGTGTATGCTGCTGGTGCTGGTCGCGCTGGGACCGCTGTTGGTCTTGGAGACGCAGCACTTGTGGAGCCGAACTCACTTTCAGTTCTTTCCTATCGCTTGGATCGCATTCGCCTACCTCTTGTATCGCAGCGGAGCTCCGACTTGGACGAGCTCCAGTTTCCGCATTTGGACTGCATCGATCGCGGTCGCGGCCGCAGTGGGCTCGATGGGACTGGGCGCCTATCGAGGGTCGCCTTGGATGTTCCATGCATCCGCCATTTTCTGGATCGCGGCTTGGGGTCTTCTGCGGCTCGATACCGTTCCGACTCCGAGATGGCTGGGTTGGACTCTGCTGCTCTGGATCACGCTGCCTTTGCCGCTCGGCTACGATTCGGAGCTCGTACAGCGGTTGCAGGCGATCTCTTCGGAGTCCGCAGGTTCGTTGCTCGATCTGATCGGGACACCGCACTTGCGTTTAGGCAACCTCTTCGAAGTCCGTCCTAAGAAGCTGTTCGTCGACGAAGCGTGCAGTGGCGTTGATAGTCTCTACTCGCTGAGCGCGGTGACGATTCTGATCATCTTGCTGCAACGCAAGCCGTTCGTTGTCGGGTTTCTGGCTCTGCTATCCGTTCCGGCTTGGGCTTGGCTCGGCAACGTTGTTCGGCTGACTTTGATTGCTTGGCTGCTGGATACTTATGGGATCGATCTCTCTGAGGGGACGGCTCATACGATCCTGGGTTTAGTCATCTTCGCTGCCACGGCGCTATGTTTGTTATCGCTGATTCAGTCACTGGGGCTGCTCTTTGTTCGGTTCTCTTCAGGTGCAGTGCCACGTGAGAATCGGGGTTGGCATTTGGCCTATAACAGACTCGTCTGTTGGCCGGGTAAAGCCCCCGAGTTCAAGACGGAGGAAGATGTCTTCTTCGCCAAGGAGCAAAAGAAGAAGCCGCTGATCGAGAAACCCAAGCTCGCTCCCCTCCCCTTCCCCGAGTGGAAAGTCTTGGGACGACCAGCCCTGTGGCTCGTGCCGCTGTTCGCGATGCTGGGTGTTGGAATAGGAGCGATCAACGGCGGCTTGATGCTGAAGAGGCAGGCAGTTGAGTCGTCGGTTGCATTGCCCCACTTCGATGAAGCGATCGTGGAATCGCAGATCACGATCAACGACATGCCTGAGAAGATGTCGGGATCGACTCGCACTGGATTCGGGGGACAACATCGAAGTCTCAACGATTTCTTCGGCGAGTATTCTCGCATTTGGCAGTATCAAAATGGTGAATCGGTCGCGATGCTTTCGCTCGATTTCCCATTTCGAGGTTTTCATCCGTTGTGGGTCTGTTATCAGAATTCCGGCAATACCGTGATTGGTGTTCCCGAAGCGATGACGGTATCCGCGGCAGGGTCGAATGATTGGCAAGTCGATATCGTGGAGTTACGTAGCGAGACCGGTGAAATGTCTTACTTGTGGTTCACCATGTTCGAACGGAATGGCAAACCTATTGAACTCGGTAAGTACAAAAGCGGATTGGATGACCGAGTCGCTGAGCGGTTGATTACGCCTGATTACGCGTCAGCGCCGGTGACGTATCAGTATCAGTTGTACATTCAGACCGGCGATAAGATTTCGGCGGAACAGAAGAAGGATATGTTCGAGCTGTTCAAGTCAGGGTTGCCGTACGCGGTTGAAGCTGTGAAGAAAATCAGCGCTGAGAATTTGCCCTGAGCTCATGGACGAAGTTATAGGGCTGGCGCTGTGCGGTTGGGATGATGATGTGGGTGATGTGAGCTGGATTCGTTGGGCAGCGCGAGGCTTGGTGCTACGCCCTTTCGACGGAGCGAAAGGCGACGTTGTGCGAAAGGCGACTTTGGGGAAATGCATGTTCCCTCTGAGCGTAAGGACGAAGTCCTACGGCTCGGGGCAGCGCGTGCGGTTCACCGAAGCAAGTCGCGTGCTGGGTCAGGTGATTTGGTTGGATGACGGTGCGGGCGTGTTGGTGCGCGCTATGTCGATCGGTTGTGAACGCTTAGCCGGAGGGCTTTGCCCTGCCGCTCAGCGCGAGCAAATCCGTTCGAACGTTTTTTCTTGCTGAGCGTAAGGACGAAGTCCTACGGCTTGGGCGGCGCGGGCGGTACACCGAAGTATGTCGGTTCGCGGTGGAGCGCACTTTCGGCGGAGCGAAAGCGACTTTGTGCGATAGGCTGCTCGCGAAAGGCGACTTTGGGTTAGCGTAGCGTGGGTGGGGCCGAGCTGGGGCCTAGGGTGGCGTCGTTGGGGAAGAGACCGACGGCGGGTTTGCCGTCGTAGTTGAGATAGGGATGATCCTGCCACACGGCTTGCTCGCGACGAACGGGAAGAACAGGCTTCACGGTCCCGCTGGACCTCGATCCGTCATCGAGTAAATCGGATACGTCGCTGATCCCTAAGTTGATGAAGCGCACGTGGCCGTCTTCATAGAAGATGTTGATGCCTCGGCCTTCATGTGCGATCAACATCTGCTTGCCCGGGACTCTCTCGGGCGAATCACCTAGGATCGCGAAGTAAGATCGGCCGCTAAGCTTCGGGGCCATCGCTTCGCCCTCTTCGATCACTCCTAGGTTGTACGCATAGTCGCCGCCGATCGTCTTCCGCCAAGCAGCTTGCTGCGCGTCGTTCGCAGTCAGGAAGATCGCTTCGGTGGGCACTTCTTTGAGCGGCTCCAAGCCGACATTCTTCACGCTCGGACAGTTCAACTGAGCCGGTGAACCGAGCAGTTGAACATCCTGCATGCGCATGGCGTAATAGCCGGCGAACGAGAGCGGGCCTTCTGTAGGGATGGCGGGAAAACGCTGCTGCTTGTCGGCGGTTGCCAAGCTCACTAAGCCCCGTCCGAGTTCGCACAGGTTGTACGCGCATTGAGCTCGCCGCGATTCGAATCGAGCTCGCAGCACCGTCGGCAACAACAAACTGCACAGCACGAGAACCGAGACGCTGAGCACAGCCATATCCCAGCCGCTGCGACGCCCGCGACCTTCGCCGCCTAGACTGCTGCTCTGCAGACGAACAGCGTCTTGTTCGCGCCGTTCATCGACCGTTCCTTCGGTGAATGCCGCATCGATGTAGGACAGCGTACGTTCGACGAGTCCCGCCGGAGGATCGATGGCCTCGGCCGCATAGGCATCGAGTTCACCGAGCATGCCACGGAGTTCGGTCAGTCGAGCTCGCAGCGAAGCATCAACGGCAATCGCCGCTTCGATCTGCCGACAGAGCGCTTCGTCAGCGTCTCCCAGCAAATAACTGATCAGATCTTCTTCGCGAAACGACGACATAGAAGAATCTTGGCGGCGGATTCCGACATTGAAGGAAATTCGAGACGCGGGTGAGCACTTCGGCTGCTCCTGCGTCTCCTGTCCAAACCGAATCCGCGACCGAAATCGATCGGCCGCAGAGTCACTCTAGTTTGTACGCTTCCAAATCGCGGTGAGTTTGCGGATTGCCGTATGAACACGGCTTTTCACCGTCCCGACCGGCACATCTAAAATGTCGGCGGCATCCTTGTACTGCAGACCTTGCAGATAGACGAGCTCCAAGGCACTACGGCCCGGTTCACCCAGTTCGTCCAGCGCGGCTCGAATCTTTTCGGTTTGCTCTTGCGCTTCCAGCGGATCGACGTCCGACTGACGATGATCCGGCAAGGCTCCCGCTTGGCTCGACTCTCGCAAATCAGGCTGATCGCACGTCAGGTCCAAGCTATGGTGCCGACGTCGTTTCTCGCGTCGTTTCAGGTCGATCGCCTGATTCGTCGCGACGCCGTATAGCCACGGGCGGAATCGTCGGGAGCTGTCGAACAGAGCCGCTTTCTCGTGGACTCGCAGGAAAGTCATCTGAAAAGCGTCTTCGGCCAAGGCTTCTTCGCCCAGGTAGCGCCGCAAAAAGCTGTACAGTTCGACTTGATATCGTCGAATCAGAGCTTCCAGGCAAGCTCGGTCCCGCTGATCGCGATAGGCCAACAGCAATGCCTCATCGGACATGCTCTCGAGCTCAACCGCAGCCAAAAGACTCGCTACTTCGTTTTGTTCCGTCGGCTTCGTAGACATATTGAGAACCCAGCCAGATAAGAGGAACACCGCGGGTCCATTGTAAACAACGCCTCGCCCTGGAGCTAGAACTTGGCTGAACTTTCGCCGCTGTTAGACGTACCGCGATTTTTCCAAGCGAAGTTCAAACAGCGCTTCGTTGTAGCTCGATTTTCCAAATCGAGCCTTTCGATTCGGCTGCAGCAGAGAGCGAGGCCATTGGAAAAATCACAACTCGAAGCGAGAGGGCCGAATGATTTAATTCAAGCGGAACGGCGCAAAGCGGATGCTGTTGGCCTAATCGAAACCCGACGCGTAAGCGAGGGATCCGGGTCCCTCGCTTACGCGTCGGGTTGTGATGGGGCCTGAATCTGTCGCGGCCGAATAAACCAACAAGTCCCGAGCAGTCCGGTGAAGTACGATCGATTTTGAAGAACCGGACGGCTCGCGCCGTTCCGCTAGAAGACAAATCCGGGGGTACTCGCTTGCGCTCGAACCCCGGCTACTGGGGTGAAACGCCTTCAGCGTTTTTGTTACCGCTCCTGGCAGAGGGCTACTACCACGCGTAGAACGGCCATGGGCCTGGGCCGTAGGCACCGAGCGCGACCTCGACGAAACCGTCTGAGCCTGCGAGCGAAACGATGTCGCCTGAGCCTCGGTTATCGATCAGCTCGGCTCGACCGTCTCGGCCCAATCGAACCAGTCGGTGCCAAATCAGATTCAGCCGCTTGTCGTCTGGATTGCTGAGCGAGACACTCGGCACTGGCGGCTCGATGACTGCCAACCCGGCTGTCTTTCTCAAGAGCGGTACGGCGATTCGTCGAGCCGTCACAGCCACGCTGACTGGATTGCCGGGCAATCCCAAGATCAATCGGCCGGTTGAACTGACCGCGCCCAAGATCGGCTTGCCGGGTCGAATCGGCAAGCGATGAAACACAACCTCGCCGCCGATCGCGCGCACTGCGGCCGGTACATGATCGGTATCACCCATCGACACGCCGCCGGTCAGGATCACGACGTCGACTGTTGCTTCACTCTCCGCCAGCGCTTCGGTCAGCGACTGAAGATCATCGATCGCGCGGCATCGATGCACAATCTCAAGCCAAGGCAATCGCTCGAGCGCGGTCTGCAATGTCAGTCCGTTCGAGTCGCGAATCTGCCATAGCTCGGCTGGCCGGCCCGGTTCGATGAGCTCATCGCCTGTGTTGATCACAGCCACGCGAACTTTTCGTCGAACAAGAATCTGAGGCGGAGCGATCGATGACGCCACCGCCATCGCAGTTGCCGACAGCTCTACTCCTGAACTGATAGCCAACGTTCCCTGCGCTGCGTTCTCGCCGCGTCGACGAATGTTTTGCGAGGGACGAATCGCGTCGATCGGTTCGACCAACCTGACGCGCCCGCCGTTCACTTCGGTGTGCTCGCGCTGAATCACGCAATCTGCACCGAATGGGACGGGAGCTCCGGTAAAGATCTTGATCGCGCTGCCCGGTATGCATGTACCAGGCGAACGACCGGCAGCGGCGACAGCCGAAACAAGCAGGCCGTCGGATGCGAAGCGATGTAAATCAGCCATTGCAATGGCATAGCCGTCCATCGCAGAGACATCGAGCGGCGGACTGTCGCGATCCATGAGCAGCGGCTCGGCTGTGACTCGGCCGCCGGCTTGTGATATCGGTATCGATTCAGATTCAACCGCATAACGCGCGTATGAGTTGATCGACGGCAGCAGTGATCGCATCTACAACGGGCAAAGACATATCGCTGTTACACTACGGAACGATTTGGAAATCGAGCGTCGTCTGTCCGAACTTACGCCCCTTCATATCCTCGATCGTCAACTTTAATTGGTAACGACCGGGACTGATCTGTTGAGGCATATAAATTCGGTAAGCGATGAAGTAGTCGCGACGTTGATTGCGCAGATATGCGAGCTCTACCCGGCAGCAGTTGATCAGCCACTCGCCTTCCTGAACCATCGACGATTTCATAGCTCCCTTGCAGTTGCAGCCAAAGCCGTCCTTCACAGGTTCGGCCGCGAAGTTATCGAGCTCACAGTACAGGAGCAATTCTTGATTCGGTCGGAAGTGAGCGCCCGCGAATTTGCTGACAACTCCGTAGCTCTCTACCTCAGTACAAAAGGATGCGTTGCGGACTTCGAGGTTGCTGACCGCTGAAAGATGAGCCAGTGCTTTGCGATCGTTTTCCAGTGCTAATGTCCAGCGTCGCGACAACACCGGATTGCCCGATGGATCCGTGGCGTTATGCAAAGCCGTGTACTGATCGCGGAAGAAATCTTGTTCGTGAGGCTGCAGGCCTTCGATCGGTTCGAGCGCTTTGTCGAGCTCTCCGAGCGACAGGTGCATGAGTCGGCGGTTGTGGTTCAGGCTGAGTTTCTGTGCTGGACTTTGCGCCGATTCCGCTTTGGCTTCTTCAGCCAGCAATCGAGCGGCTTCGCGAGCGTGTCCGCGCCAATCGAGTTGCGCAGCCGGCGAAGTCGACGTCGCACTTGCTTCTTGATTGACAACCGAGGCGGCATCGACGGGTGCTTTGCCGCGCACATCGACAGCCGGAGCTACCGTGTCGGCAACTCGTTCTCGATGGACTTCTGCAACAGCCGGAGTCACAGCCGGGTCGGGCGATCGTTCGCCTTCGCGCGCGCCGGCCAGTTGGTCTCGAGGCCGAGTGGCTTTACGAGCGGGCGGTACGAGCAGCGCGTCGTCTTGAGTTTCAGTCTCAATCGGATTCGATGCAACCGGACTCTTCGTACGATTCTTCGCGGGCGGCTTTGGTAGCTCATGCGACTTCGCCGTCACCGCGTCATCGGTGAACTCTTCGGTCTCATCTTTGAACGACATGCGTACCGGTTGATGGTCCGAGGTGGCCGGCATTTCTTGTTCAGCTTGAGTCGCACGCGCGGTGCGCTGCGTGCCTTCTTGAGCAGGCACGGCGCGGCGCGTCAGCGACTTACCGATCGGAGCTTGATCGACATCTTCGAACTGTTCTTCATCCGTTGATTCGCCGGTCTTTTGCTTGGAACCTCGAATGGCTTCCCATTGTCGCTTGAGCAACGTGCGCAGGTGAGGCGGAGCGGAAGCCAGCGCCGATTCGTATTCGGCATCGACGTTTTCGGGATCTTCTTCCTCAGCGAAAGCCGCCGTAGGCTTGGCGTCTTTCGACTCTAGCAAGTTGCGAGCGGCTTCGATCTTGGCCGCTTCTTCACGCAGTTGAGCGGGGCTCTTCCGAGCTGACATCGGCGGCTGAGCGACTCGACGATCCGAGTTCGATTGCTTGCGAGCCGCATCCCACTTGTCACCGTCGTTTAAGAATTGCTCGATGTTCGGTTCATCGCGCGATCCCTTCCAAAATCGGAACGGCGATTGGCATCCGACTTGACTGAAGAGAGCCAGGCAAACGAGCACGCGTCTCCAAACGATCCCATGATCGGCGCTGAAAATCAAACGACTAAGAGCGTGCATAATGGCTTCCCTACCAAATGCGGACCACCTAACGGCGATAGTAATTCGCGGGGATGGTAGGAAATGTGCGAAGCTGAGACAAGCCTGATTAGAAACGGCTATCCCACGTGCCGTTGCAAGCAACGACGCTACTTAAAGCATGCATAGCGGACGATGCAATAGAGTGTGTTGATCAGGTCTTTGACTCCGATCTTCTTTCCTTCATCCCAGCCGCGGCTTTGATAGGAAACGGCAACCTCTTGCACTCGAGCTCGGCGCCGAGCCAGCTTGGCAGTGATCTCGGGTTCGAAACCGAAGCGAGGCTGAGTGATATCGATCTGCTCCAGCAATTCGCGTCGAAACGCTTTGTAACATGTCTCCATATCGGTCAGCCGATAGCCGGTAAACAGATTGGAAAAGGTCGTGAGGACCCAGTTACCGAAGCGATGGACGAGCGACGGATCTTGTTCGCTGCGTTCAAGGTAGCGCGAGCCGTAGACGACGTCGACGTCGCCGCGCTGCAACGGCTCGATCACTTTCATGATGTCAGCCGGATCGTACTCGATAGTCGGCATCTTGCACGATCACAAAGCGACCGCGTGCCAGCTTAAAGCTGGTTTGCAATGCCGCGCCCTTGCCGCTGTTGACCGCGTGATGAAAGACTTGCACATCAGCCATCCCGGCCAGCTTCGTCAGCGACTCAGGAGTCGCATCAGTGCTGCCGTCGTTGACGACGATGATCTCTTTTGCGATCGGTAGTCGAAGCGTACGCGATCAACGATCTCGGCAACCGTTTCCGGTTCGTTGTAGACAGGGATCACTACGCGGTGAGTTCGGGGACTTGCGCGCCGATGTATCCATCGCCGTTTCGCCTTCGATCAGCCGCGATGTGCTCGATCCGATCCAGCGACTGAGCGGCAAGCGTTGACGAGCCGGCCAGGATCCGGAGCGGTTTTGTAGCAGAAGTGGATGTCGGAGCGGTTGTGCGGCGGTCACGAGCGGTGATCCTCTTTCGATCGACTCAGGTTGAGCCCGGCTCCGTGGAGGTTGTTGTCGCTGGCCGCGCAGACGATCTTTTCGGCACGCACCGAGAAGCGATCGGTTCATGCGGTAGTACGGATTCATCCAACTCACGCCACGCCGCCGCTGTAGCTGCCAGCTCCGCTCAGAAACAAACTGGCGTTCGCGATGTAGCGATTGTGCGGCCTGAGAGGATCGACGCACACCAACGCCATCCAGAATGTAATCGCGGTCCCTCAATTGACCCTAACCCGGGCGACCATCGGGACCACCTGCTGGTAACAAACGTGTCCGCTCTGACGATTGCGAGGCTTGCCCTCGGCGAAGATCGATTGGCAGAGGGCGCTGGGTTAGTACCGTCGTCGGTGTTGGTACTTCGGGCGGTATAGGAGTCAATTGAGGACAATTGACCTAGTGCTGCCGTAAAGGCGATGTTTTGTTGTAGACAATTCTTCCCAAATTGATCCTAACCCGGTTTGAACTACCAACACCTGCTGCGGTAACAAACGTCCGCTCTGACGATTGCGAGGCTTATCTCGGCGAAAGATCGATTGGCAGAGGTTGCATGGGTTAGTACCGTCGTCGGTGAAGTTGGTGTTTCGAGCGGTGTGTGTGTCAATTGAGGACAATTGACTCATTGCTGCTGCAAGGCGAAGCCTTGTTGTAGATCAATTTTCCCAAATTGACCCCAACCCGGTTCGAACCACCAACACCTGAAACGGTAACAAACGTGTCCGTTTCGACGATGCGCGGCTTGGCCTCGGCGAAGATCGTGATTGGCTGAGGTTGTGCTGCGTTAGTACCGGCGTCGGTGTTGGTGCTTCGAGCGGTGTGTGTCAATTGAGGACAATTGACTGGTTGCCGCAAGGCGAAGCCTTGTTGTAGATCAATTTTCCCAAATTGACCCCAACCCGCCCGAACCACCAACACCCGAAAACGGTAACAAAACGAGTCTGCTCTTGGAAGAATGCGCGGCTTGGCCCTCGCTGAAGAACGATTGGCTGCGGCCGTGCTGGGTTCGTACCGTCGTCGGTGTTGGTGCTTCGGGCGGTATAGGAGTCAATTGAGGACAATTGACCTACTGCTGCGGGTTGTCACAATACTTCCATCCCTCTACGACCATTTCTTGCGAAGCTGTGCGTTATGAACGGTTTGCATTTTGCCATCGCTGCTGTCCCGTTAGCGATGTACTTATTGCTGATGGGAAGCGTTCATCTGCGAGCCAAGCCGCTGGTGACGACCGGTTGGCGAGACATGGCGGCGCTCGGCATCGCTGTCTTGGGCTTGGTTGCGATCGGTCCGATGCAGCTATTCTTTCCGACTTATGCCGGAGCTCGGTTTCCGGGGTTGGTATGGATCGCGCTCATCGTGCTGTATGGCCTGTGTCTGCTGCTGATCATCTTGAATTGCCGGCCCAAGCTGATCGTTTACGGCATTGCCGAATCGGACTTCTATCTTTCGACGCTCAACGCGGCCAAGCGTGTCGATCCTTCCTCTCATTGGGAAGGTCAGATCCTCAATCTCCCGGGACTGGGAATGCAGCTCGTTGAAGAGTCGACCGGATCACGAACGACGTTTCAAATCACCGGCGTCGGCGGGCTGCAAAGCATTCAGACTTGGATGGCTTTTGAGCAAGCCGTTGTCGAAGAATGTCGCTGCGTGTCGGGAGTCCGTCATCCTGGTTGGGCAGGAGTGTTGGTCGGCGGCGGATCGGTGCTCGCCGTGATCTCACTGGCGGCAATTCTGGTCGCTCCTGAACTGGCCCTCGAGGACTTGAAAGAGTTCATTCTGCGCTGAGCCTGCGTAGCGGAGAATCGTAACATCTGAAAGCGGAACGGCGCGAGCCGTCCGGTCGGGCATTATCGATTGTGAAGAACCGGACGGCTCGCGCCGTACCGCTTTCATTAAAGACACTTGCCGTTAGGGCTTCGGAGTTGCGCTGCCAATTTGCCGGCAGATTCTGCCGATCTGTCCCTGCCGGACGATCCAGGCCGGCTTAAACTGGATGAGTTGCCTCAGACTCATCGCCGCTCGAACCCTTTCCGCTCTTGAAAGCCGACTTAGGTGGATACGTTTACTATCACCTGCGGGTCATGCCGAAGCCGAATTCGGGTGCGCAATCCGAACTTGATCGGCCAAGCCGTGAACTGTCCGAAGTGCAATGCGACTGTCCAGGTAACGGCTCCGCAGCAAATTCGCGTCGAACCGCTCGGTGCTTCTGCGGCCGACTCGTTGACTGAAACGAAGATCGGCATTCCGCTGCTCGAACAAGATTTCTCCGAGTTCGCGCCGATGGAAGCTCCGTTCCGTTACGACGATCCGCTGCTTGGTGATCCGACACCGTCCTACGCCGCGCCGCAGTCGGAAGCCGGTCAACCCGCTGCGCCCTCTGTCACGCCGACTGCGAAAAAAATCGTCGCGAACCCCAAGCAGGCCGATGCCGGTGAAGCCGTCAACGCGCAGGCCGCCAAGCGACGGCAGATCCTGCTAGTGTCCGGCATCGCATCCGTGGGCTTGCTCGCCGCATGTATCGGTTTCTATGCATTCCTGCGCTGGCAAGGAGGACAAGCCGACACGAAGAAGCAGCTTGCTCAAAACACGATCAACGGCACCGACCCACAGAAAAATGGTGCGAAGGATGGTACTGCTGCCATCGATCAAGGCAACGATCCGAACAAACAAGCGACTGAACCTACTGATCTCAAATCAACCGATACCGATTCCACGAAGATTCCGATCAACGACATCACGCAGAATCTGGATCCGACACCGACGGTGATTCCAGTCGAACCGGTAACGCCCGGCGATACGAATGTGCCCGCTGATTCCAACAACACGGAAAAGCCTGCGAACAATACGGTCGATCCAACGACGAAAGTGGATATGCCCAAGTCGGAACCGCCCGACTCGACTTCGACCGATACAGAACCAAAATCAAGCGAACCGCCGGTGAACAAGCTGGCCGAAGAACTGCCCCCTGCCCTTCAGAGTTTTGCGGAACTGTTCAGCCGCAGCTTTGAACCCGTGTTGCCTGATACCAGTCTGCCGCTGAGCCCGCCGCCGCCAAGCGCCGATAACGGTGCAAGCGACAAAGATAATATGACTCCGGCTTCACTCCCCGCTGTTTTGGATAAACAGTTCGCGACGAATATCAGCGGCATCGCGATCCAAGATCGACCGCTGTGCGATGTTGCAGCCGTGTTGTCCGTCGCGGCTGATGTACCTGTCTGCGTTGATTTCGATTCTTTGCGAGCCGGACGATACGATCGCAGCAAGACTGCCTCGCTGCGCGCCGTGAAAGAACAGACCATCGAATCGCTCTTCGGCTCGTGGGCCGAATCCGCCGGTATCGAATTGGTGCCGGTCGGTAACATGCTGCTCTTGGCTCAAGCGCGCGGCGCAGACATCGAGCAACATGTACCGGTAGAGATCGATGTAGCTGACTTGATCCAAGGCGCCGAGCAGGAGGCTTGGCTGCTGTCGACGATGAAGACGCTACTGCCTGAATTGCAAGGCGACATTGAACTAAAGGGGGGCAAGCTGACGAGCGACTCCGCCGCGACCAATCGCTTGCTTTGGTTCCAAGTCTTACGCCTCGTCGAATCCTGGCGTGCGCAGCGATCGGGCTCGGCTCCGACAGATCCTAGTGCCGCGATGATCGTGATGCGCGAGTGGCCGGCTGATGCTGTTCGAGCCAAACTGCAATTGCAGCTCAAAGAAGTCTCGACGCATGAACGACCGATCGCGCTGAGCATGGTACGCGCCTGCCGTGAGGCGAAGCTGGAATGTTGGATCGATTGGCCGAACACAGTTGCCGTCGACTTTACTCCTCAACGTTCGCTGCTCACGATGACCGACAAACGATCATTGCAACAGTTGCTTGAACTATTCGCATCGACGCTGAGCGTTGTCATCGCGACTGAAGACGATCACACTCTGTGGGTAACAACCGCGTTCGCCCATCGCAGGCAACCTCGCTTGTTCGTCGTTCCACGTGGTACGCGAACGGTGGAAGAATGGCAAAAGGAATTGGCTCCTTTGGCTCCGTTCGCAGCCGACGGTACCAAAGAACTGCAGGTCATCGCTTCACCCGATAATCAACAGGTCTTCCTCCGTTGCTGCAGACCACTTTTGATTCCGCGCTAGTCGATCCATCCGAACATTCGGTTCATCGAAGGAGTTGTCGCCGGCTATGCTTCGTTTAATGTCCTTTTGGAACTTCGCGCCCATACTGGCAATTCACCCCGCTTTTCGCGATTCTCTCCGCGGCCGTCATCGCGGCCGATGATGAAATTCCTTTTCGGGACTCCTGTCGGCGAGCCACTGCCGGAGCTTTCAAGTTCGCGCGGTGAATACAGACAGCGCGGAACAGAAGATCGATCTGCGCGATGCCGCAGGCAAACCGATGGTGTTAGTTCTTGTACACGACATCAATCGTCAATCGATCAGCATGACTCGAATCCATTCCGCTCATACCAAGACACTAGCGAAGAAAGCACCTTACGCACGACCGTCGTCTTCTGCATGACGCGTCCGGAGTTGAGCGTACTTACGAACGGATCAAGCGCGCACTGACGGCGGACGTCGTTACCGGGCAGCCGCATTGAGGTCGTAAAGGCCCTGCTGCTGGGGCTGAATCGCGCGACGTTGACAGTGCCGATTGCCGATGAAAAGGTTGTTGCCAACTACGCTGGTGCAGCCAAGCTTGCAAGTCGACTTGCCGAAGATCGCTAAATCGATCGCGGAAACAGTAGGTAATGAAGCACCGTCGCTCGACCCGTTGCTGACCGCTGAACCTGAATGAAACCTGGAGCAGCCGCTCGAATGCGGCTCCGACTTCTATGCGCGATTTGATGCGACCGGTCATTCAAAAGAATGCCACTGAAGAATGTGTGAATGCCGCGGCCAAGAAAGTCGAAGAGAAGGCCGATGCTGATGCGGCTGCGGCCGAAGAAGTCGGACGCATTGCTACGACAATCGTCGGTAGCGGCGTCACGACTACGGCACGCCGCGCGCTCAAGAGTTTCTCAAGTCATGGGCGACTAAGTACGGCAAGAGCTCCACGGAGAAAGCCGCGGAGAAAGCCAAAGTCAGGCGGAGATAAAGACAAAGTGAGCGGCAAGTGGCGGCTCGTGGGCAACGATGTTAGGCGTAAGCGCTCGTCGCTTCGCCTCCCGCTGTCGACTTCGATGCCGAAATTGTTCCCGCGCTGGACTCAAGCCGGATGCAATGGCGCGCTTGTCACGGAGCAGCCGCCAAGCGCGGCGGTTTGCGACTTCGTTGTTCGGTTCTGATCCGGCATCGGACTATCGATCGCCTGTTCGGTAGCCGAAGGTCACGTGTTCATCTGGCTCGACCGGAGAAGAGTCTGCTGCTGACCAAGCCGCTCGAAAAAATCCCCACGGCGGCGGTAATGATCTTGATGACTCTCCAACCGCCGGATTTGCTGCGCTGGGTCGACCATGGCCAGCATCTGGAATCACCTCAACTCCTGAGCATTCGAGTGCTTCCCGCAGACCTTCACCGCTGAACACGAACCGCAAGAGATACATGTGCCAGGCTCTGTTTGCCGGCGGCATCCCGCGATGTAACACATGGGTCAAGATGCAGGCCGATGATCCTTCAGCAGTTCGTATCGATGGTCCGTCGTCGGCCGATCCGCGTCTGCGAGTGACTTCGCTGGCACCCGGTCGACAACTGGTCACGGTCCGGCGAACAAGTCCCGCCGATCACGATGCTCGTTCCTTTCGACGCGGATAAGGCTCACCACGAACTTGCTCATTTCCACTGAGCAACTTAATGGGCCGAGTTTCATAGACCAAGCCATCGATGACTGATTGCAGGAGCTCGACTGGTTGCCGCGAAAGAAGCGGACGATGCGACTTGGCTCGTGACGCGTACGCATTGATCTTACCGGAAGACTGCCGCATCCGACGGAATGGAGATTGTTTCAGATGACACTTCAGCGGATAAACGCAGGCGGAAGATCGATGAGCTGATGAGCTCGGAAGAGTTCGACGAGATGCTCACTTCTACGATTGGCCTGATGGCCGCGCATCGTCGGTAATCCCTTAAACAATCTTTTCACGGCCACAGCCGCATATACGAAGTGGCTGGGCACGCGAAGTGTCCCGCGAGCGGCGTTCGTTCGACAGCATGTTCGCGAGTTTATTGACCTCCACCGGGCAACACGGAAGAAATCGGTCCGGCGAACTTTTCGCTGTCGGCTATTCGATGCGGAAACACGCTGAGTTGGCCAGTTCGGAGCCATGGAAAAGGTTTTTAATGCGCGAACTGCCATAACCATCCGCTGGATCGCTGGACGCAAGACGATTACCACGGCTTAAAGCAGCTCTATTCGCTGGTGCTACGCGCGAAAGCTGCGTGCAGTTCAAGCTCGGCAAAGTGATCACGCATCCGAAGACCGGAGAAGCGGCTGTACGCGCTTGCCTGATGGAACCATCAGAACAATGATCAAGCAACTCCGACAGCAGTGGCCGAGTGGTTGTTTGACGGTCACACCGCACGGCGGCTCGAGCTGGCGGTCAATCAGGCTTGGCAATGGTTGATGGGTCGCGGCTTAGTCGATGCTGTGGATGACGTGCGTGACCAATCCGGCTTCGCATCCGGCGCTTTTGGAAGCACTCAACGATGATTTTATGAGTCACGGACATCTGCAAGCTGCACGATGGGTTTGATCGTATCCAGCCGCGCCTATGGCCGATCGAGCCATTCGATGGGTAGCGTCGAATCCTCGAAGTTATGAGAGTCCGTGGTATGCAACCGCGATTCCCAAAGCGATGCCTCCCGAAGTGTTGCTCGACGCCATCAATGATGTCCTCTTAATCGACAGCGACGCGGCTCGCGATCTGAACAGCGCAAGACCGCGCGCCGTCCGGGACATGATCGGTTTGGCGGGCGCGGTATCGGCCGAGCTCGATCTGCTCGGGCGATGCCGCGCAGCGAACTGTTCCGCTGCGGAAGGTGCAGCAGACTCAAGTCCGGCAGCGAAGCTGAACTGGGTCAACGGTGATTTGATCAATGCGCTGCCGGTTCCGGCGATGGTCGACTGCACACGCTCGCTTCGCGCAACTGATGACGGAGATTCTCGATGAGTTCAGCATGCGAGCTCTTGGTCGACCGCTGAATGCCGAGCGCGTGCGCGTGTACCAATCCGAGTACGATGCATTGCCCGGCGATCAACGATTGCCTTGGTTGGAAGATACCATTTGGGCGCTGCTCAGTTCCGATGCTTTTCTGAGGAACAGGTGAAGACATGCCGAGCCGCTTGATACAAGCTCGTTCACACTCGACTGTCATGCGTCGTGATTTCATTCGCTTCGGCAGTTTGCTCGCCGGCGGTCTGACGCTCGATCAACACTTGTCTTGTTTGCGTGCGCAGGCGGCCGGCTATGGCGCGAGACGAGCTCGCAACTGCATTCTGCTGTGGCTCGACGGCGGCCCAAGTCACCTCGAAACGTTCGATCCCAAACGAGATGTGCCGCAAGAAGTGCGAGGACCGTTCGGTACGATCAATACAACGGTACCGGGCATTGAACTGTGCGAACTGCTGCCGCAAACGGCACGGGTGATCGACAAGTGTGCGATCATTCGGTCCTTGACGTCGCCTCTGGGTGAACACGGCATTGCGAACCAGTACTTGATGAGCGGTTATCCGCCGTCGGCTCAAATCGATTACCCGAGCATCGGAGCTGTGACGGCACGCATGCGTGGGGCGAGCGATGTGCCGTCGTATGTCGTGATGCCGGAACTGAGACCCAGCATGTCGGCGGGCTATCTAGGTTCGCAATACGAACCGTTCACGGTAACCGGTGATCTCGCACGACCTGAGTTTCGTGTGCACGATCTCGACTTTCGTCCGGGCCTCGATCCCGAACGACTCGATCGACGTCGTCGCCGATTGGAAGAACTGCTCAAGGACGATCAAACCGGAGTCGCAAACGCTGACGGCGCGATCCGCTCGCAGTTCGATTCAGCCCTTCAACTGTTGCTCTCGGATCGGGCACGACGAGCTTTTGATCTCAGCGCTGAACCGGACCGATTGAAGCAGGAGTACGGCGAGCGCGCATTCGGTCGCGGCTGTCTGTTGGCTCGACGACTCATCGAACACGGTGTGAGTCTGGTCACTGTCGTGCAAAGCGGCTGGGACACGCACGATAACTTGAAACTGCAACTCCAAGACGGTTACAGCGGTGCGAAAGTCGGAGTCGGTTTGATTCCCGTGTTCGATCAAGCATTTTCCGCTCTAGTGCGAGACCTCGATCACCGCGGTTTGCTTGAAGATACGCTGATCGTGGTATTGGGAGAGTTCGGTCGAACACCGAAAGTGAACACGCGCGGTGGTCGCGATCACTGGCCGCGCGTCTTCAGCGCCGTTCTCGCCGGAGGAGGAATTCGGGGAGGGCAAGTCATCGGCTCCAGCGATCGAGTCGGCGAGAGTCCGCGCGACAATCCGGTGACTCCGGAGGATCTGCTGCGAGCCGTCTACGTGCAGCTTGGCATTGACCCGGATCATGAATTAATGACGGATGACGGTCGCCCCATGAAGATCCTGCGAGACGGCGCACCGATCGCCGGTTTGGTGTGATGACTTTTCATTGCATGATGCCGACGATGCAAAAGCGATCGGTCCTCCACTGGTTACGCGAAAACTTGTGCTCAGCGTTACACGCCTCCGCTCTCATGTTGGCGATTGCGTGGGCTCGTACATCTATTGCAGTCGAACCACCGATCACTGCAATAGAAGTTGCTACTGAGCATAAGATCGTATTCACTGCGTCACAGTCGGGACTGACCATTCGGCGAATGCAGGATCTCAAACCGCTGAAGACCCTCGACTGCGGACTGGACCACATTCATGACTTGGCACTGTCACTTGACGGGCAGCAGTTGCTGGTCAGCGGAGGGAGTCCTGCTGAAGTCGGCATCGTGCAGTGCCGGCGCGTCCCGGGTTTGCAACTGCTATGGGAAAATCGCGATGCCGATGATGTCGTAACGAGCCTCGCATGGGAGCCGACTGATGAGACCAATAGAAGTCAGCAATCAACTCGCTTTGCGGCTGCATCTTGGGATCGAATGGTAAGAACGTATCGCGTCGAGAAACAGTTACCAAGCTTGGAATGTGTCTATACGGGACACTCGGCCCCGGTATCGACGGTAGCGTTTTTGGAGCGAGGTTTAGTTCTCTCGGCGGGATCGGATGAAACGTTGCAAGTCTGGCAGTGGACAAAGGAGAGTTCTGCGGGGAAGCAAACATCGTTGGTGCGCAACCTGCATCAACATACTGCCGGAGTGATTACGGCAGCGGTGCAATCGGCGAGTTCGACAAGTGCAAAGCTCTGGACGGCGTCGAGCAGTGAAGACCGAACCGTGCGCGTGTGGGACGCAGCCGCAGGAAGAATGCTACGATTCAAGAAGTGGCCGACCGTTCCTCAATCTCTAGCTTGGATCCCTCAAACCAAGCGGTTGGTTGTGGGTTGTGAAGACGGTGAGCTGGCCGTGATGGACGCTACCGATGTTTCTTTCCAGCGGGTCACCAAGTTGAGCGGTCCGGTGAGCGAACTGATTATTGAGTCCGATGGCAAGAGTTGCTTGGCTGTCGTCGGTTCCTCGGTGATTCGATCTTCGTTGCCCGATTGATGTTGCGATGATGACGAGTCAACTGTTTGCTGTTCATCGCCGCGAGATCCGCTTGCGCGGGCTTCCATTGCCGACTCGACCGCTAAAATAATCGCTGCAGTAATAGCCCATGGACTTTGAATAGACAGGTTTACGATGGCCGGAGCGAGCTTACTGGCTCTGATCGATGATATTGCAACGTTGCTGGATGACATCTCCGTGCTGTCGAAAGTCGCGGTGCAAAAAACATCGGGCGTATTGGGCGACGACCTGGCACTGAATGCTCAGCAAGTCACAGGACTGACGCCGGACCGCGAACTACCGGTCGTTTGGAAAGTGGGGCTCGGATCAGCCGTCAACAAAGCGATCCTTGTTCCGGCCGCGCTGGCCCTAAGTTTCTTCTTGCCCATCGCGATTACGCCGCTGTTGATGTTCGGCGGTTTGTATTTGTGTTTCGAAGGTGTCGAGAAGCTGCTGCACAAGTTCTTGCATCCGCATGAGGAAGACGAGAACGAGCACGAAGAGCGCAAAGCGGCCTGCCTGAATCCGCAGACAGACATGGTGGCCTTCGAGAAGGAGCGAATTCGCGGCGCAGTGAGAACAGACTTTGTGCTGTCGGCGGAGATCATCGTCATCACGTTGGGATCACTCAAGGACGTGCCGTTCTTGCAGCAGGTCATCGTGCTCACCATCGTGTCGGTCATCATGACGATCGGCGTCTATGGTTTGGTCGGCGTGATTGTGAAGCTCGATGACCTCGGTCTACGCTTGTTGAAGAGTTCGCGCGCGTTCTGGAAACGCATCGGGCAAGCGATCCTGGCGTTTGCCCCTTTGCTGCTCAAGTTCCTATCGGTCGCAGGCACGATTGCCATGTTCATGGTCGGGGGCGGCATCATCGCGCACGGCAGCGAGCACGTGCATCACGCCATCGAGCATGCCGCGGAAACTGCCGGACATGTCGAGGTTGTCGGTGGATTGCTCGAGATGTCTGTGTGGATGATCGCCAACACGCTGGTCGGCGTACTATCGGGTGCGGCCGCTGTAGCGGTAGTCCTCACTCTGAAGAAACTGAGCCGCGTCTTCGGATTGTCGAAGAAGTAGCGACTCATTCTCTTGAATGATTCAGACTCTTATGCGATTCAGACTTTCGGACGTTACTGCGGATCGAACGCTTGCGATCCGAGGCCGGGGCCTTTGGGCATGTAAGTGCAGAGCGCGATGCCGAAGAAGTAGAGAATCGTCAGCGGAATGAACATGCCGAGCATGCTGTATGCGTCGGCCGGTGTCAGCACCATGGAAACGAATGCGATCCCGAGTACGGCGATTCGCCATTTGCTCCAGAACAATTCAGTACTGACGATTCCGAATCGATTGAGACCGAGCATCACGATCGGCAATTGAAACGCGATGCCGAAACCGAGCGGCAGGAAGAGTGCGAACGATACGTATTCATTCAGCCGCGGAGCGATGTCGATGTCGAGTCCGATGTTGTAGGTCAACAAGAAGCCGATGACCAAGCGGAAGATCACGAAGAAGGCCAGTGCCACGCCGGCTACGAACAGTCCGACGCTAAGCGGCAGATAAACATAAACGTAGCGGCGTTCATGCGGATAGAGTCCGGCGGCCAGGAATTGCCATATGTGGTAGAACATGCCCGGCGATGCGATCACCGTGCCGACCAGTAGGCCCGCTTTCATCCAAATCATGAACGGTTCGAGAACGTTGTAGGCTTGAATGCGATTGGGGATCGGTCTTAAGAAGATCAGCGGCTCGAGGCGCGTCAGGCTGTCCTCATTGAGGACGCTCCAAGCTTCAGCCTGAGCCTTTTCGGCATTCTCGGCTTGGCTGGGTGCTTTCTTATCCTTGGCCTTGTCAGCGATTTTTTCCTTTGCCTGGTCGTCGGTCGCCGCCGGCTTCGATTCGGGCTCAGGTTTCTTAACGGCATCGGCCTTCGGATCTACTGTCGGTGAGTTTTGGGCCAGCGCGTCGGCGACCTGTTTCGGATCGATGAAAACGCGTTCGGGCATCACCGAGTTGGAGGTCATCCACTCGATCAAAGTCGTCGACGGATCGACTCCGTTGATGGCTCGATATTTGAACTTAGCCTGCTCGACATAGAACTTGTTCAGTTCGTCTTCGAGCGGTGACTTGATGAAGCTGACGACCGTATTGGCGGCGAACAGGCCGAGACCCGTACCAAGAGCCAACCACAGTGCGGATTTGATTAAAGCGCGACGGAGCTCTTCGAGGTGTTCTCCGAAGGACATCGAGCTTTTTTCGAACAGGTCGTCAGTCAGTTGATTGGGGTGCTTCAGCATCCGAGATTAATCGCTGTTGGAGGGGCTGCTACAATAAAGAAGTAGGCTAAGTTTCACTGGGGAAATCATCGAAATCGATGATAACCCGGCATCCTGCCACCCACAATGAGCACCGGTCTATGGGCCCCCGGGCCGCCTGTCTCGGCCCGACCATAGTCGGCGTTTTCCGTATCTGCTAAGGCCTCGGCGCCGCTTCACTCGACCCTTCTTCACTTAACGGAACCATCAGTTCGATGACTGTCGCACCTTATCCCATTCGCTTCGAACCATTCTTTCGCGACTACATTTGGGGTGGTCGCGGACTAGCGGATCGCTTGCGAAAGCCGATCCCCGAGTCAGGCACTTGGGCGGAAAGCTGGGAAGTGGTCGATCACTCCGAACATAACAGTCGCGTCCTCAACGGCGCTCTGGCCGGGAAGACGTTGGGTGAGTTAGTACGCACGATGTCCGACTGGTTATGCGGGTCCCAGTCATTTGCAGAGGGTTTTCCTCTGCTCTTAAAGTACCTGGACTGTCGCCGGGTACTCAGCGTTCAAGTACACCCTGATGATAATTATGCTTTGCAAATGAATCCACCCGACCTCGGCAAAACCGAGGCCTGGTATATCGTCGATGCCGAACCCGATGCGGTCATCTATGCAGGCCTTAAGCCAGGTGTCGAT
>JAXMBQ010000049.1:0-38149 GCA_046349815.1 Pirellulales bacterium
CGATCCTGTTCCTGCTTCCGATCGCCAGTTGGATTTACAAGTCGGTGGCTAATCCTCTGACGCATACCGTCAAAGTTCTGCATGCGGTGAAAGAAGGAAAGCTGTCGGTTCGCTGCGGACTCGAGTCGGATGATGAGCTCGGTAAGATGTCGCAAGCGCTCGACCAGGCATTAGATGCGATCTGCCAATCGTTGTCCGCTGTCTCGCAAGACGCTGACTATGTGTCCGGTGCTGCTGAAGAGATGCAGCGCGTCGGCGGTACTCTGCTGGAGAACGCAACGATTACGTTCGAGAAGGCCGACTCGGTTTCAAAGGCTTGCAGTGAAGTCACGCAGAACGTCGAGTCTGTGGCATCGGCTGTTAATCAGATGAGCACGAGTATCGTCGAGATTTCCCGCAACGCAGGCGAAGCGACTCGAGTCGCCAACGAAGCAGTGCAGGTTGCTGATCAGACCAATCATATTATTCGCAAGCTCGGCAACAGCAGCGCTGACATCGGCAACGTGGTGAAAGTGATTACCTCGATCGCTCAACAAACCAACCTGTTGGCTCTGAACGCTACGATCGAAGCGGCTCGAGCCGGTGAGATGGGCAAGGGCTTTGCGGTTGTTGCCAACGAAGTGAAGGAACTGGCTAAGGAAACGGCTCGCGCCACTGAGGATATCAGTCGACGCATCGAGACGATTCAATCTGACAGTGAATCGGCCGTGCATGCAATCGATCGCATCGGTTCGATCATCGGTCAGATGAATGAGATCTTCGGCACGATCGCCAGTGCTGTGGAAGAGCAGACCGCAACATCGAATGAAATCAGTCGCAGCATTACTAACGTCGCCGACGGCAGCAAGGATATCTTCACCAATATCCAAAGCATGGCTGAGAACGCCGAAATCACTTCGGATAACGCGACGGCCCAAACTCAAAAGACGCATCATGTGACGGAACTGAGCCGCCATCTGCGAACTGTAGTGCATCGTTTTGAAATCAGCTCCGCCTCGACTAAGAAAGCGAGCTACAGTTCAGCCGAGGCGACAGAGTACGCACACAGTTGAGTAACTGCGGAATAACCGTCACAACCGTTCGCGACGGCGAAAACGACAGTAGAGTAGCCGCAGAGATCGATGGATCGACGCGGCTGCCCCTCTAGCCAAGTACCACGTTGAAGTGTCTGCACGAAGCAATGAAACCAGTTTCCGGAACTAATGAGTCAGCAGCGTTGCGGGTGATGACGGTCGATCCGTCAATGCCCTTTCGTTCGCTCGTGCGACGCACGTTGGGGTCGGAGCGTGACTTTCAAATCGTCGCTTCGGCAGGAAGCTTCGAACAGGCCTGCGACCAACTGAAGACGGTGCAGACCGATATTGTCCTGTTGAATACGGACGTCGAAGAACAATCGCTGCTGGAAGCGATCGGTCGAATTCAATCTCTGGCGACACAGGCTTGCATCGTCGGCTGCGGTGATGCAGAACGCACGTCGAAAGTTGTGCAGTCGGCCATTCGCAAAGGTGTCATCGGCTACGTCAAAAAGCCGGCAGTCGGTGAAGACGCGACATTCTCTCGATACGCAGCACAAACGCTACGAGACGTTTGCAAAGATCGCAAACGTGCGAAACCTGCCGACGCAGCATCAGGAGCGGTTGGATCGGCTAAGGGAATTGCACCTCGATTCGGTACCACAAACACCGTCGGCGGCATGCCCACACCCAGTTCCCATGCGGGGCGTGAGCTCAATCTGTCGATGTTGCGACCCGAGGTTATATGCATCGGATCTTCCACAGGAGGGCCGGACGCGCTGGCCCAAGTGGTTGCCAGGATCGATAAGAATTTTGATAAGCCGATCCTAATCGCTCAGCACATGCCGGCTACTTTCACCGAGCAACTGGCGACTCGCTTATCCTCTCACGGCAAACTTCCGGCCATTCAAGGTGTGCACGGAATGCCGCTTGAGATCGGACGCATTTATATCGCTCCCGGTGACTTTCACATGGAGCTGGAGCGAGCCGGTCTGCAACTGAAAATCATTCTGAATCAAGGCCCGAAGGTCAACTCATGTCGACCTGCAGTCGACGTGCTCTTCCGTTCCGTCGCCTCCGTATGCGGCCGCAATACGCTCGGCATTGTTTTAACCGGCATGGGACGCGACGGTGAGGACGGGTGCGGCTATATCAAGAGGGCCGGCGGACACGTTTGGATACAAGATGAGACATCCAGCGTGATCTGGGGAATGCCCGGTGCAGTTTCGGCTGCCGGCTATGCGGATCGAACCTTTTCCCTGGAACAGATAGCCGAACAACTGAACGGCCTGAATAGGCGACAGACGCGTCCAGTGGCGGCCGGATCGAACGAGACATAACTCACAGACAAACCACAGAATCATTCTTCGCATTAACGTAATTGGAGTTCGCCCATGTTGCCTGACGCAGACTTTGAATTCATTCGCGCATTAGTACATCGCGAATCAGGCATCGCGCTGACACCCGATAAGCAGTATTTGGTGACATCGCGGTTGGCACCGCTGATGAAGAAGCACGACATTCCGAACATCCGGACGCTTGTTCAACAGTTGCGAGCCAAGAGCAATCCGACCATTACTCGCGAGATTATCGATTTGATGACGACTAATGAATCGTGGTTCTTCCGCGATCATTGGCCGTACGAATGTCTACGAGAAGTCGTGCTGCCGGACCTCTCCGTTCGACGTTCGTCGCAGCGCAATCTGGATATTTGGTCGGCCGCCTGTTCCAGCGGACAAGAGCCGTACAGTATTGCCATGGTTGTTCGCGAAGAAGCGACCAGCGTGGGCGGATGGAATGTTAAGATCACCGGCACCGACATCTCGCCGACGATGCTCGAGCGCTGCAAGCACGGCAAGTTCACTCGCACCGAGATGACGCGGGGATTAACGGCCGCACAAAAGGCACGTTTCTTCACTCAAGTCGGAACAGACAGTCAAGCTCGTGAAGAGCTGCGCAACATGCTCGATCTCAAGCTGTTGAATCTAACCAAGGCCTGGCCTCGCCTGCCCCAATTCGATGTGATCTTCATTCGCAATGTGTTGATCTATTTCGATCTGCCCACGAAGCAAGACATCCTTCGCCGAGTCGAGCGGCTGCTCAACCCGGGCGGCTACCTGTTCTTAGGCTCCGGTGAAACGATGGTGGACATTGTCACCAAACTAAAACCGGTCAGTTACAAATCCAATTCGTTCTATCAACTTCCCGGCTGATTCGTTTAGTCGGTATCTGATCTACTTAGGTACCGAACAGGTAGTGCCCCAGATGCCAAGGATGATGGTGTTCGGGGTATGAAGGTCGGCTTGGATAGTTCGGTCCGTAGTTGGGCGCCGGATAAGCTGGAAAGGTCGGGGCAGACGGATAGTAGTTAATCGTCGTGCTGTTCGGCCATCCGTAGTTGCCTTGATAGGCAGTCGGATAGGGCGCAATATACGGTGACGCTGCGGGCGGCGGCATAACCGGTTGACTCCAACTGTTGTAACCCGGTGTCGGATAGCCCGATGCGTATGTCTGCATCGGCGGATAAGGTGAACGGCAAGAGTTGCCGTAGTAGGGCGACTGGGCTGCCGCAAACGCAGCGCTTCCGAATACCGTCACCAAGAGACCGAACACCGAGGTTAATCTGTTCATCTTCCGCTCCTCAACAAGAAGGTTCCTTCCGACTGAGCTCTAACCTTAGAGCTTGAAAGAGAAGAAGAGCATCCCGCGGACCAATCGGCAAAGTTTGCCAAGTCTTCCTATGCATGTTGCAAATACGCTGCTCTACAGCGTACGCATAAGTGCGGTTGCAGTTAGTGGAGCGATCCGCTTTGTAGAATTTACCGGTACCGACGGAAGTTTTTACCGAGAGAGTTCGGTTCTGTAAGATCGATCATGAAGAACCGGACGGCTCGCGCCGTTCCGCTTGCATTCTGGCTCAAAGCGTCCGATGCGAAAGCGCGGAGGGCTTTTAGGGCAAAGCGCTTTCTGCAAAGAGTTCTGCTTCAGACCGGTTGTCATCAGCGGTATCTGCCTGCACGAACCAGTGGAGCTTTCCGTCGAGTGCATCGGGCTCGGGTGTTCTAGTGAGTTCGACTCGTAGTCCGCTGGGAGTCGTATGAGGCGTCCCGGACTCGGCGTCGCCCGATTCGCATTCGCACTCGACTTCCGCTTCGACCGGCCGAGAGAGCGGTCGAGTAAAGGCAACGCAAACGTGCAGTGATTTTTGTCCCGGTAAGAAACGGAACTGAGTCCATCCGCGCAGAGTCCGCGCGCCGTCGGCCGAAATCTCTTCAAACTGCTCGGACATAACTTCACTTCCGGAGTTTTCCTCGTCCACCCAGGGAGCGTGATCCGTATCCTCTTGCTGCAGAGCGTGGGTCTGCAACTGTTCTTTGGAAGAAAGCGGGGCTGCAGGCGGTACGGTCGCAAAGCGGTTTGTTGAAGTGAACTGAAATAAGGTCGTTTCGCCGCAGGCAACTAAGAAAGCGCCGGGGAGCGCCGCGGTTAACGAATCGCAGATGATCGCCAAAGTCCCGAGGGCTGTAATGTTTGCCATCCAAGTGGCGCAGGACAACCATGGAGAGCGATACATGACCGCGCAAGAGAGGGAGAAGTCTCCTACTTTCCTACTGGCGATCGGAGATCCATCCTGTTTGCCTGACAAAGATCGCCATAGAAAGTCGTCAATCTTCGGGCGCAGACGAAGCAGAAATCGATATGGACTGTCTGATTCCAAGTGATTTCGATTCTCACGTGCGAAAGGTTCGAGGCGAATCCGAAACAAAAGTGAGACCATCCACAACGCGATGGCCGCTACGGTCGCGGCCGCACCATCCACTGGCTCGGCCACCCGGTCGGCGGGATTCGGCCCGATGAATGCGGCTGTCAGGAACGCGGATGTAACTAACAGAAGCCAACCGAAAGCGGCTGTTTCCACGGTTGCGAATCGATGCCAGGGAGCCGTTGAAGTTTCCATAATCCTTATCCGCCGTGTCCGTAACGCAAAGTTCCCCGGCAATCGAGAAGAACGAGCAAGAGCTAGTCTGTGCAATTCGCCTCGTTCATAGTTACAATCTGTCTCTTTACAGCGGAAGCACGAAGTGCCGTACGGTTGCCCGACCGAACGTGCATTCGTTGGTTCCCCTCTTCGACCGCATCCCACCGATTAGAGAAATTCGCGTCCGAGTATACAACATGGCACAGTCTGCAGTTGAGCGAGATCCCTTTGGAGCACGTGCAACATTCAATGGTCCGAAAGGCGCGGTCGGCTATTACCGGCTGAGCAAGTTGGAAGAACTCGGGGTCGGCAAAGTATCGCGGTTGCCGTTTTCCATTCGAATCCTGCTGGAAGCGGCCCTCCGCAACTGTGACGGATATGTCGTCACCAAGGCGGACGTCGAAGCTCTTGCTCAGTGGAATGCGGCTAAGCCGGCTGAAATTGAGATCCCGTTCATGCCTGCCCGTGTCGTCCTGCAGGACTTTACCGGCGTGCCGGCGATCGTCGACCTGGCTGCAATGCGCGAAGGGATGAAAGCCATCGGCGGCGATCCGAAGAAGATCAACCCGCTCATTCCTGTGGATTTGGTCATCGACCACTCGGTACAAGTCGACTGGTTCGGAACTCCGGACGCTTTGCAAAAGAACGTCGAAATTGAATTCGACCGCAACAAAGAACGCTACGAGTTTCTACGTTGGGGCCAACAAGCGTTCGATAATTTCCGTGTTGTACCGCCGAACACCGGCATCGTTCACCAGGTCAATCTCGAGTATCTGGCAGACGGCGTTTATGTGCGGCAAGACCATGTCGGACCGGTTGCCTTGCCCGATACGCTCGTCGGCACGGACAGCCACACGACGATGATTAATGGTCTCGGCGTATTGGGCTGGGGCGTCGGCGGTATCGAAGCCGAAGCCGCGATGCTCGGTCAACCGCTGTACATGCTCTTGCCCGAAGTGGTCGGCATGGAGTTAAGCGGTGAGCTGCCCGAAGGTGCGACCGCAACCGACTTGGTTTTGCGAGTCACGGAAATCCTGCGAAAAGAAGGTGTTGTCGGCAAGTTCGTCGAGTTCTACGGACCTGGTGTCGGCGTTATGAGCTTGGCTGACCGAGCGACCATCGCCAACATGGCACCTGAGTATGGCGCAACGATGGGATACTTCCCTGTCGACGAAGAGACGCTCAAGTTCATGCGTCGCACCGGTCGCAGCGCAGATACCGTGGCGCTCGTAGAAGCTTACTGCCGAGCTCAAGGTCTGTTCCGCACCGATGACGGCCCTGCCCTTGAGTACACCAAAGTTTTGAAGCTCGACCTGAGCACTGTGGAGCCGGCCTTGGCCGGTCCGAAGCGACCGCAGGATCGCGTTGCACTCAAGAGTGTGAAGAGCTCATTCGCCACAGCTTTGACTGCTCCGGTGGCTCAGCGCGGTTTCGGTTTAACGCCCGAACAGTTGCCTGCTGTTGGAGCAGTGAAAGACAACGGACATTCGACGGAGCTGCATCATGGTGCTGTCGTGATTGCGGCGATTACCAGTTGCACGAATACATCGAATCCGTCGGTGATGCTCGGTGCCGGCTTGCTCGCCAAGAAAGCGGTCGCGCGCGGTCTGAAGGTAAAGCCGTTTGTGAAGACTTCGCTCGCTCCAGGCTCGCGTGTCGTCACCGACTACTTGGATGCAGCCGGCTTGACCAAGCCGCTGGCTGAGCTCGGGTTCTATACTGTCGGCTATGGCTGCACCACATGTATCGGTAACAGCGGACCACTGCCGGATCCAGTATCTGACGCGATCAAGAGCGGCAACCTGGTGGCCGCGGCTGTGCTCAGCGGCAATCGAAACTTTGAAGGTCGCGTTAACCCGCTGACTCGAGCCAACTACTTGGCTAGTCCGCCGCTGGTAGTGGCTTACGCCTTGGCCGGAACGATGGACATCGACTTTGCCAGTGAAGCCATCGGCACGGGATCGGACGGCAAGCCGGTGTACTTGAAAGACATCTGGCCGACGAACCAAGAGATCCTCGATGCGGTCGAGTCCTCGGTTCTTCCTGAGATGTTCAAAAAGCAATACGAAAGTGCTTTCACCGCCAACGAGCGCTGGAACGCGATCGAGACGACCAAAGGTGATCTTTACAAGTGGGATGAATCGAGCACCTACATTCAGCTTCCTCCGTTCTTGGAAGGGATCAGTCACACCGTCAATGCGGTCAAGCCGATCAACAATGCCCGCGTCCTGGCAGTGTTCGGCGACTCGGTGACCACCGACCACATTTCGCCTGCCGGTTCGATCGCGAAGAACTCGCCGGCCGGAAAGTACTTGATGGACAACGGTGTGCAGCCGGTGGACTTCAACAGCTACGGTGCTCGTCGCGGCAACGATCGCGTGATGGTTCGCGGAACGTTTGCAAATATTCGCATTCGCAATGAACTGGTGCCGGAAATCGAAGGTGGTGTCACTCGTCATCTTCCTGCCGGGGAAGTGATGAGCATCTATGACGCTGCGATGAAGTATCGCGACGAACAAGTACCGCTCATCGTATTGGCCGGAGCTGAATATGGGACCGGCAGCAGTCGTGACTGGGCGGCAAAGGGAACTTTGCTGCTGGGAATTCGAGCCGTGATCGCGGTCAGTTACGAGCGGATTCACCGCAGCAACTTGGTAGGTATGGGCGTTCTGCCCCTTCAATTCTTGCCCGGTGAATCGCATCGTTCGCTCGGACTTTCGGGCGAAGAGCAGTTCACCATCGGCGCGCCGGGTGAAGAGCTGAGCCCGCGCGGACAGATCACCGTTATCGCGACTGCACCAAGCGGGAAGAAAGTCGAGTTCAAGGCGTGGGTCCGAATCGATACCCCGGTTGAACTCGATTACTATCGCGGCGGCGGCATTCTACCGAGCGTTCTGCGCAAGCTGGCCCAATAATTCGACGTTGCGGGCGAACTGATTTCAACCTTTGGTCGATTAGAAAAAATACTGTTCGACCGACGGCGAGGTCGGCGCGGGTTGCGCCGTTTGATGTTCACACGTGTATCGTCTCGGCTAGGGTTCTGTGACGGGGATTGGTCTAGTCAAGACGCCTCGCCCGTATGACAATGGCGACTTTCCAGCTCGACCGGGAAATCCCTAATTCGGCGGTCGGCTGAAACCATTCGCAAGCCGACTGCGTTCGGGGATCGCTCCCTGGTAGAAGAACGCACCGAGGGCCGGTGGTTCTTCCGCACTTGCATGTAAAGGTGAGACCCCTTTCGTGGACCGCAACTTTCGTACGTTTCTGATCCTGGCGATCGGCCTGTTCTTGATCTACATGGGCCTGAACAGGATGTTGGTCAAAGACAAACCGGCATTGAAGCCGGTTGCCAAAGCCGCCGACAAAGACAGTTCGGACACAAAGCAGTCTGACGACACTACGAAGTCAGATGACCCTGCGAAATCTGACGACGACCTGAAGTCTGATGCATCTGCCAAGTCAGATGCAACCGCGTCAGGAGATAAGCAGGCTGATCCCAATGCGGCCAAGGTGTCGGCTCCGGTCGATGTTCCCTCGGATGCGCCCAAGTCAGATTCACCAAAGTCCGATGCACCCAAACCGGATGCCTCCAAAGAGCCGTTGAAAAACGACGAACCTTCTGCTGAGCCGCCAGTACCGGAGCAGATCTTTACGCTCGGATCGATGGACCCGACCAAGGGCTACCGCCTGCTTGTGACGTTGACAAATCGAGGCGCAGGTATCGAACGTGTCGAGTTGGTGGACGAACGCAAAGAGGATCGATTTCGATACCGAGCTCTGGAGCATCAAGGGGGATATCTCGGATACCTCGCCCCTCGTTCCGTCGATCAAGGTGTGCAGATCACATCGGTTCCGGACGGATCGCCGGCTGCCACTGCTAAAGCTGATGGTGTGGTCGGGGGATTGAAGGCCGGCGACATCATCGAGTCTGTAGATGATCAAGTGGTGCTGTCGGGCTATGGGTTGCAACGCTTGTTGCTGAAGAAGAAACCCGAGTCGACAATCACCTTGGCAGTGGTTCGAACCATCGACGGCAAGAAAACGAATTTGAAGTTCACTGCCGAGCTGTTGCAACCGCCGCTCGATGTTCTTCGCACTCATGAGAACATCACTGAACAGGTCAAAGGAAATCTCGAACGATTGAGCCTCTTGTCGACATTGGCTACAGTCGATGAAGAGCGAGTTCCGGTCGGATTACGAGCTATTCCGAAATTGAAACCGACACTCAGCGAACACTGGGATGTTGTACCGCTCGAGGTTCCGGGCGGACAAGGGATTGAATTTCGATTGCCGCTCAGTCGCTTCCTCAAAGGAACATCTCTTCCAAGTGAATTGATTCTTGTAAAGCGTTATCGTCTTAAGCCGGTCGGAGAAGCAACCGGAGCGGCTGCTGTTGCTGATGCATACGCAATCGATTACGAAACATCAGTAGAGAATCACAACGGCCAACCTGTGAAGTTGGCTCTGCGTCAAGAAGGGCTAACCGGTGAGACGCTCGAAGGCTGGTGGTACTCCGTCAAGATCAGCCCCTACTTCTTTCGCGGTGCGGGCCAACGGGATGTGCGTTATGCGGATGGAACGAATCAGCACCAGATCGTGTTGACTCGCGAGATCTACGACCGCAAGCTCAAGACGCCGCGCGATCCCGGTCTATTTATCTCGGAAGGTGGTCCGCCTGAGACTCGGAATCTCTCCTATCTCGGAATCGACTCTCAGTACTTTGCCTCCGCCCTCGTGCCCCATCCCGAAGCGCCGGACGGACTGAAGAATATCGTACGAGCCGGCACGGATGCTGTCGCGGTTGTGAAGGACTTGCGCCCGGCTCAAGCTCAAGCAACGAACGTTACCTTTTGGTTCGACACGGAAGAAGAGACCGTAGCTCCCGGTGCATCGCTCACCAAACGCTACAGGATATTTGCCGGGCCGAAAGATCCGGCCATGTTGGCTCACTTCGGTATGGATCGATTCATCGAGTACGGTTGGTTTCCGATGATCGCCAAACCGTTGTCATTTGTTCTGTACGCGTTCTATTCGGTTGTACGGAACTACGGAATCGCCATCATTCTGCTGACATTACTGGTACGTGGTTGCATGTTCCCGATCGGACGGCAAGCCGCGATCAACGGACAGAAGATGCAGGAGATGCAGCCTGAACTGAAGAAGATCAACGATCAATACAAAGACGATATGCAAGGCCGCGCGACTGCCGTGCGCGAGTTGTACAGCAAGTACAATTTCCGGCCGTTGTCGAGTTGCTTGCCGATGTTCTTCCAGATTCCGATCTTCATCGGCCTGTATCGCTGCCTAAGTGTCGACATCTCTTTGCGGCAAGAACCGCTCATTCCGGGAATATCCTGGTGTTCCAATTTGGCCGGTCCTGACATGCTCTACGATTGGAGCAGTTGGATGCCGGATATCATTGCAGGTCGCGGTACGGGTTATCTCGGCCCCTATTTCAACATCCTACCGGTGATCACAGTCTCCTTGTTCTTGGTGCAGCAGAAGGTGCTGATGCCCAAAGCCACGGACGAGCAAACTCGCATGACTCAAAACATGATGCAAGTCATGACGGTGGTGATGGGGGTGATGTTCTTTAAAGTCCCGAGTGGTCTTTGCATATACTTCATTACGTCCAGCCTTTGGTCCTTGGCCGAACGCAAGTTGGTGAAGCGCTTGTTGCCGCCGAAGCCGACGACTCCGTCAACTACTGCAGGGGCTGAACGCGCCACGCGTCCTGCGGCAGTCGGAAGCGTTGTCGATAATAAGAAAGACGCCAAGCCTAAGGCGCCGTCGCGTCTCAGCGAGATGATGGCTGAGCTTCGTGAAATGTTGGATAAGCCGGCAATGAAGTCGGGGACTCATCGTAACAGCGAGCAAGATCGTCGCCGAGAAAACGATGGACGTTCGGCGAAAGACAAGAAAAGGAAACGCGATCACTGATGATCAGCCTGTTTGAACTGTTCAAGATCGGAGTCGGACCGAGCAGTTCACACACTGTGGGGCCGATGGTTGCGGCTCGCCGGTTCGCAAGCGAACTGGAACATGCGACACAGGGGCAGGCGTCGGAAGTGTCCCGCATCTGCATCGAACTCTTCGGCTCGCTTGCGCTAACCGGACTCGGCCATGCGACAGACCGAGCTGTCTTGATGGGCATACTCGGGGAGCATCCGGAGACCATCGACCCGACTCAAGTTGAGGCTCGCTACGAGAGAATCGTCCTCGAGCATCAGATCGCTTGGAACGGCGTGCATTCAGTTCCTTTCGAGCTCGAACGCGATCTGTTGTTTCACCGCAACGACTGTCTCCCGGCTCATCCGAACGGGATGCGCTTCAGCGCGTTTGCGAGAGACACATCGGCGCTAGTGGTGCGGGAATATTACTCGGTAGGCGGCGGATTCGTCATCGGCGAAGACGGGCCGATATCGGCTGGCAGCAGTGGCGCAGCAGCGACTGCCGATCCGAAAGACCCGCCGTTTCCGTTTACCAGCGGCGAAGAGTTGCTGAACATTTGTCGATCGCAAGAGCTGACGCCGGCAGAGGTCGTGCATCTCAATGAACTGGCATCGAAGTCGGAAAGCGAGATCGAAGAGCGACTCGATCGCATTTGGCAAACCATGCGGAGCTCGATAGACCGCGGCTGTTCAACCGGCGGGATACTACCCGGCGGACTGAAGATACGACGACGAGCTCCGGAGCTGTTCAGGAAACTGAGCAGCGACCTAACGGAGCGGAATGTCCCCGATCCGCTGGAACACATGGACTGGGTAGCCATGTTTGCGCTGGCGGTGAATGAAGAGAATGCAGCCGGAGGTCGTGTCGTAACGGCTCCGACGAACGGTGCCGCCGGAGTGATTCCGGCAGTGCTCGCCTACTATGAACGATTCATTCCCGGTGCGCATCGAGCCGGGATACATGAGTTTCTGAAGACGGCAGGTGCTGTCGGGATGCTGTACAAAAGAAACGCATCGTTGTCTGCGGCGGAGATGGGATGTCAGGGCGAAGTCGGCGTGGCTTGTTCCATGGCAGCGGCCGGTTTGGCGGCTGTGATGGGTGGAACGGCGGAACAGATCGAGAATGCTGCTGAGATCGGGATGGAGCACAATCTCGGTCTGACCTGTGACCCTGTTGCCGGTCTGGTACAGATTCCATGTATCGAGCGCAATACCATGGGCGCTGTTAAGGCAATAAATGCCGCCCGTCTGGCCGTCTTATACGGCGATGGGACCCATCGTGTCTCGTTGGATCGTGTCATCGAGACGATGCGACAAACCGGCGTGGACATGCAGACCAAATATAAAGAAACGAGCTTGGGTGGATTAGCTGTGAACGTGATCAACTGCTGATGGTTGCATGATGACCGAGCAAGCTTATTAAGCTGTGTAGATTATGGTCTCTTAACGCAGCAGAATCGGTCGTTGTGAGGTTTGGGAGTCGGAAGTATAATTCCGCCCCAAGTAGAAGAGATGAGAATAACCGTTTCGGCTCACTCCCACTTTGGATTCGACATCGTACTCAGGAGACTGACCCGTGCCAGTTCGTATTGCCATTAACGGCTTCGGCCGTATCGGCCGTTTGACCTTCCGCATTCTGACCAGCCGATCGAGCGAGTTTGAAATCGTTGCCGTCAACGATTTGACCGCCAACCAAATGCTGGCGACTCTTCTGAAGTATGACAGCGTGCACGGTCGATTCGATGGAACCGTATCTGCAACGGATACGCACTTGATTGTCAACGGCAAGCCGATTCTGGCTTTGGCCGAACGCGATCCGGCTAAGTTGCCTTGGGCCAAAGAAAACGTTGACATTGTCATCGAGAGCACCGGGATCTTCACAGCTCGTTCCGCCAACGGCAAGCCGGGCTATGACACTCACCTCCAAGCAGGTGCCAAGAAGGTTGTCTTGTCCGCTCCTGCTAAGGACGGCGCTGACTTGACCTGCGTGCTGGGCGTGAACGATGACAAGCTCACCCCGGACCTGAAGTGCATCTCGAACGCAAGCTGCACGACCAACTGCTTGGCACCAGTCGCCAAGGTGCTCAACGACACGTTTGGCATCGAGTCCGGTTTGATGACGACGGTGCATGCATACACGAATGATCAGAACGTACAGGACTTGCCGCACCAAGACCCGTATCGTGCTCGCGGTGCAGCACAGAACATCATCCCGACTTCGACCGGAGCTGCTTCGGCCGTCGGACTGGTGATTCCGGAATTGAAGGGCAAGCTGACCGGTATCGCCATGCGTGTACCGGTTGCCACAGGCAGCGTGGTCGACTTGACCGCCAACCTCGCCAAAGAAGCGACCGTCGCCGACATCAATGCAGCCATCAAAGCGGCTGCCGAAGGCCCGATGAAAGGCATTCTGTCCTACACCGAAGATCCGATCGTCAGCTCCGACATCATCGACGATCCCCATAGCTCGATCTTCGCTGCAGACTTCACCCAGATCCTGGGTAACAAAGGCAAGTTGGCCAAGGTTATCAGTTGGTACGACAATGAATGGGGTTACAGCTCGCGAACCGCCGACCTTTGTGCGCGTTTGGCTAAATTTCTGTAATCGCGTTTTGCATCGCGGTCAGTTATGATTTTCTGATTGCGAAGCCATAGACTGAATAAGTCACACGAGTAGGACGGGCTTTCCCCGTCCTACTTTTTTTATGGGTGAAGAACAGGTGCGGTGCAGGCATGCGACGGAACGGATCAAGTCTTAGGCAATCGTTGCTTTCCTTTCTGGTCGGCGGAGTTAGTTGTTTGACTTCGGTCGCGTGGAATGATCGCCATGCGATGGCTCAAGCGGATGCTAATGCGGCCGGGGCGGTGCCGGCAGTTGGGACTGCACAGCCAGGTTCAAATGCGCAGTCAAATGCATCGGCAACTGCAAGTGCAACGGCCGTCTATCCGCTCGACTGCATCGTTAAAGCGACCGGCGAAGCGGTGATCGTGGATCGCAATCTGCCAGGTCTATTCCAGTGGAAGGACGGGCAACTAAGCGTCTTGATCCAAGGTCCTAAAAAGTTTCGTCAACCGCTCAATGCTGCGCGGTCCATCGCGGTGGAAGCCAGTGGTGATTTGCTGGTTGGGGACAGCAGTACGCGCGAAATCTATCGCATCGGCGGAGACGGAAAGTTGCAGCCGTTGACCGGCGGTCAAATCGGAATTCCGATCGACATTGCAGTCCGAGCCGATGGAAGCTTGGTCGTAGGCGATATGGAAACACGTCGTGTGCTGAGCGTTTCTGCGGACGGCAAGCAGATCAAGGAGCTGGGTACACTGAATCCTCGCGGTGTGTTCGTCGATGGCAAAGACCAAATATGGGTGGTATCCCAAGATGCCGCTCAGTTGCAAGTGATCGGAACGGACGGAAAAGTTCGTGCAGTGGTTTCCAAACGGACGTTCGATTTTCCCCATCAAGTCGTCGTCAATTCCAAAGGAGAAGCCTTCGTAACGGATGGATATAAGAAAGCGATTTGGAAAGTCGTCGAGGGTTCGGAGCCGCAAGTGGTCGTAAGCGGAGCTCCTCTGGATAACCCCGTCGGCCTGGCTCTGATTGGTGATGAGATCATTGTCACCGATCCGCGCGCCGCTCAAGTGTTCAAGCTTGTTGAAGGATCAAAGCTAGAGCCTTGGTTTGCGATCAAGAAGTAAACCCGCTGCTCACTTCGATGTATCGCTTACGAGCGTGTTGAGGTCGCAAAGCGGAATGGTAAGCCCGTCCGGTTCTTCACGACTGATAGAGCTTCACCGGACGGCTTCGCGGTCTGTTTATTGAATCCGCGTCGACAGATGATGGTCCCTATTACAGCCCTAAGCGTAAACGCGGGACTCGCATCGCGAGCTTACGCTTCGGGTTGCGATCAAATTAACGAGTCACAAGAAGTTTTGTGAAGCACCGTCGGTCGTGACGCACCATCAGTCGTGAAGAACCGGACGGCTTGCACCGTACCGCTTTTAATTGGGTGACGGAGTGTCTGCTTAGTCGAGGGATTCAGAGTCAGGATTATCGGCACTTGAGTCGGTTGGTTCGGCTGTCGTCTTCTCGGCGACCCCGACGTATGCCGGTTTGTACTCGCGGATATCCCAATCGAACTCCGGCAGCGTTTGGGCCAAGTCGAAGTCTTGCTCTGTTTCAGCCACGAACAAGCTGCCGGGCGGGCTGAGTTGCAGTAGTGTGAGCAGACCTTCTCGAATCTTTTCCAGTTCGGAGTGCCACATGCGATAGGGCGGGCAACAAAACACTACCCACGGATGACCTTGCCATGCTTTAGTAGTCGTATCGAGATACTTGAACCAGCGCAGCGTGTCGACGTTATGAATTTCGACGCGGTCGGCGATTCCTAATGTGCCGGTGTTCTCGATAATTGTGCCGATGGCCGCGCGATTGAGTTCTAGTAGAATCGCGCGAACAGCTCCGCGGCTGACCGATTCCAAGCCAAGTGCACCTGTGCCTGCGAACAGATCAATCGCGATCATGCCGCTCAGGTCACCACCGATCAGGTTGAAGACGCTCTCGCGCGTACGATCCTTCATCGGCCGAATACTCGGATCGCCGTTATAGATGATCAGACGGCCTCGCATCTCGCCTGCGACGATCCGCATTTTGCGGGGGCCGGTAGGTTCCTTGGGACCTGTAGATGCCGGAGCATTCGGGGATTGGCTGTCCGAACTGGGTCTGTTGGGGCTGGGCCTGTTAGGGCGTCGGCGATTCTGTCGCCTTGAATTCATCGAAGGTTCTTCCCTTGGGAACGGCGCGGCATGGGCGATATCTGGTGGTTCGAGCTATTATAGCGGTAAACCCGGAAATGTCGTGAACTACGATCTACGGCCGAACCGTAGAAGAGGCAAAGGAGCCGGTTTTCTCAAATGAAAAGCATCCGCCGAAGTATCGCCCGATCGCATCTGCTGACTGCGATCTGTGGTTTGGGATTTGTCCTCCATTCGCATGAAGCGACTCTTGCGCAGCAGGAAGCTCCGCCGGTCAAAGCCAATCCGGCGGACATGTACAAGTCGAATTCGCATTCTGACGAAGTCGATCCTCGTATGATGGCGATCGCTACGGAGTTGCAAGTCGCGACGCACGATCTGAAAGAGCACATGAAGAAGATGCGGCGGTTGCTGATGCAATTCAATCTTTCCGAAGGCTCGGCGCAGCAGCGTCAGCTTCGCGAGGATTGGCTCAGTCTAGTCATCAAAGGACGCTCGCTGCATCGACGTTTCGTGGAGGAGACACTGAAGGAGTACGAAGCCAAGCCGGACAATGAAGGGAAGAATGCGGAGGTGTTGTTTGCCGTGGCTGCTCGCAATGCCAACAGCGACCGGTATGACGAGTCAGTGGATGTCGTCAGAGCATTGATCAAGCATGAATTCCGTCAAAAGACGTTCGAACTTTGTGCGGCATTGACTCTGGCCGGAACCGGAGACTACGAAGCCGCAAAACCTTTTGCAGAAGCGGCTCGCGCTCATTTGCAGGAGAACGTCGAACGCATGCTGGCTGATAAGGCGGTGGACAAAGACCAGAAAGAAAAAGTCTTCAAGCAAGCTGCAGAGTTGGATTCGCTGCTTGCAGATCTTTCTGACATCGATCGTCAGAAAGGACTGCTCGAGGCAGAGCTCAAAGCACGCGAAGCCGATGCTGCCGGAGAACCGCTGCCGCGCGTTTTGATTACCACGACCAAAGGCGAGTTTGAGATCGAGCTCTTCGAGAACCAGGCACCTAACACTGTCGCCAACTTCATCAGTCTTTGCGAAAAGGGATTCTACAATCGTTTGACGTTTCATCGAGTGTTGGCTCACTTCATGGCTCAGACAGGTTGCCCGGAAGGAAATGGGAGGGGCGGACCGTCCTATACGATCGCCGGTGAGCATTCCCGCCCGGACCATCGCAACTTCTTTCGCGGGACGCTCGGCATGGCGCTGTCCACGAGAGATCCGAACATGGCCGCCGTTGATCCTGACAGCGGAGGTTCGCAATTCTTTATCTGCTACACGACGCGGAGTCATTTGAACGGAGGCTATACAGCGTTCGGTCGCGTCGTGCGGAACATGGACCTCTTATCCGACATCGTCCATGTTGATCCGGACGAAAAGGGGGAGTCAGAGAGCCCGCCGGATGAGATCCTATCGACGAAGGTCTTGTTCAAACGCAATCACGAATACAAGCCCGAAACGATTCCTTTGACGGGCCGCTGAGAATCACCGTCAAGGTGGACCATCCGGTTCGCCGAATCGCAATCGCAACTGATTCGTCGATTGCTCTTCCAACGCAGCGTGAGCTCGAAGTTCGCCCCCCAGCAGAATTCGCATTCGATCCAGCTCAGCCGTTATCTCTTGGATGCGGCTGAGAATTCGCTGACGACGCGTCAGTTCTGTCCGACTGAGACCCATACGTCGAAGCAGCGATGGATCGTTCGCGGCTGCGTCTTCGAGAGTGCGCAGTTCTGTGGTCCACTTCTTTGCTGTTTGCGAAACCACATCCAGCGATGCCCGATCGACGGGCAGTCGTAAGTACGGGCAGTCCTCCGCCGTTCCAATTACTTGCCATACTAAGCCGCCGCTGCGGCCCGGTTTCAACTGTGCATGCAGCACAAGCTGGGCGCGAGGGCTATCAGCGTCAGGATCGGTTACCAACCATGCTCCACCGGCTTGTTCGTTAATCAATTGTGTTTCTGCAGGCTCCGTCGTGAAATCAGATGGCCCCTCAATGCGGACTTTCCACTGAGGATGGCGTGGTGATGCATGAAAGGACTTGGGATAGCCCAATGTTTGTACGGAGCGATCGAGCTCCAAGATAGCCGCGGGCAGCTTGGTGAATTCGGATGCGTTGAGTGCCGATTCATCGTCGGTAGCCGTCGAGTCGTTCTTTGCGTCGGCAGAGTTTTCCTCGTCGGCACTTTTGGATTGTTCTGCATCCGTCGCTACATCGCCTTTCATCGATAGATTGATTGTCGGCATCGCTGCGAACAAAGACTTTTCCCATTCGCCTTGTCGGTCCGCCTGCGCTGCATCCGTTCCCGATGTCATCGGCTGTGTGGTGACGTCTGTGGTCTCAGCGACTGAATCCGTAGTAGTCATTGCAGAGCCGGTCGGCTTAGAACTCGTCGCTGCTTCTCCCATGCTCAACGACTGAGGTGGTTCATAGCGAAGAAGGGGATTGCTTGATTGCTCAATCGCAGCAGTAGTGGTGATAGGACTCGTGATCACGTCCGCACTCGACAAGAGCTGCGGCTGTGGTGCGTTCTGATCATTTCTTTCCGCGTGACTGTGCGGGCTTTCGATCTCGGGTGTTCCGGATGGCTCCGCGTCACTAGTGATTCCGCCCGCGTTTGATGTCGGGAAGTTCGCAGATGATGCCGAGGCGTCGGCGACGTTATTTGATGGTCTCGCCGCAAGCGGGCTGTCGCCGGTGGAAGGCGAAACCACATTGCTGGCGGACCAGACAATAACGCTGACCAGCGTCACGAGTCCGACTCCGATCAAAGTGATTTGCGTGCGAGAGAATCTCGCCGGCCGCTTTCGATCGGCTCGTTTGTCCGTTCGCAACGATGATGAGGTCGAAGCGGCAAATGCGGAAGTTGAATGCGAGTTCGCCGGTTTTGCGAGGGATGTCGTAGTCGACGGTTGTGTGACTACAGACGTGACGATTTCATTCGAAGTCAATCTTTGTTCGCGCTTCGCGCGAAGATTCCGAAGGGCGCTGCCGACTGCTACCCGTTCGCTTGGTGAAAGATCGTCGAGTCCTGACAACATGCCTGCCGCCGAGACGCGTATCGACTGAAGCGGACGGCTCACCGAAAGGTTATCAGAGCCTTGGGAAAACGACGTGACGGAGTGCTCGTCGGGTGCATTTTCAAGGTCGCGGATCTGTCGCAGCCAATCCTCCAACAGCTCATCGGGTGGAGTGCCGAGTCGATCTACGAGCTCATCCAGTTGGAACATGATCAACCTCCTGTCGGGCCATTTGGTCGAAAGCGCTCAGTCACTGTGAAGCGGTGATCTTACCAGATTTGCAGGCCGTTCTCCCCTTTGGCCGCGGCATTCAAGAGCTCGGTCCGTCGCAAGCTCCGAGGGTTCCGACCACGCCACCCCTGGGCGAGATGAAGAATCGACCTAAGTTCTTTTGCTCTCAAAGAGTTACGGCGTAGCCGGCGTGCTTTGGTGGAAACGAGATTTCAATTTCGTGACAACTTTTCCACATGTTGCTCTGGCCAAGATGAAGTTTTTGAGTGAGGCTAGACGAAGCGAAAAGCGAGTAAGCCTTGAACGCCGGCGTATGTCCGATCGGAGCCACGGTGATTGTGGTCGGCCCATGTTTGACACTGAAGCTAGCAAACCTACAATCGGCCGAGCCCAAGTCGGGCATAACAGTAGTCGCGATCAACTGCCAGGATTTGTGGCCCTCTTTTTGAGCAATTGCGTAGCGGACTACGCGGGGCAGGATTTGCCCCGTACTCTACCAGGAACCAAGTCGCGCCGGAATTTGCGCGACGTGACCGACAGGAGTGCGCGCCGAGCATGGCACACGATGTGAACCAGAGCGAAATGGAAGTCGCAGCGCAAGTGCGATCTGCTCTGGTGGCACGGATCAGCCCGGAGCGATTTGAACTATGGGTGCCTGCCGATACCCGTTGGGATTGGCAGGACGGCTTACTGACTCTTGCATTCCGCAGAGACTTTGCGAGGCAGATTGCCAATCGCATGCTCCTTCGCGATCTGCGAGAAGTCTTGAACGAAGTGGCGGGCCCTACCGCTCAGATTCAATTGATCATGCGAGCGCCCGCTGAAGAAGACTCGGCGGTCGACAAAAGTCCAAGTGTCGAGTCCCGAGCTCGCGTACTACAGACGTCTGCATCGATCGATCAGTCGCTGACGAGTACTTGTGAGCCTTCGACTGAGTCGTATCAGCATGCGCCCAAGCCTACGCTCAGCCTTCACGGCTCGACTGCTGCAACGGCAAGCGACACGGACGATGCATGCGAAGTGTTCACGCTATCGACTTCGCGGATTGATCGCGCCGCTCGTTCGCCTGTCGGTGCGAAGTTAGTCAGTGACGAACGCAATGGGGACGATGTTCCAGCCGCTGAATCCTCACGAAAGGCGGAAGCGTGGGGGACGTTCATCACTGGTTCTTCCAATCAGATGGCTTGGACTACAGCCAGCTTGATTCTGCAAGAGCCGGGTCGCATGTCGCCGGTGTTGGTGCATGGTCCATATGGAGTCGGTAAATCTCACTTGGCGAGTGCGATTGCGCACGGTTTGCGTGCTTCGCGCCGACAGAGGCGAGTGCTGCATATCACCTCGGAACAATTTACGAACGACTTTACCGAAGCTATTCGCGGCGGCGGTTTGCCGATGCTGCGCAGAAAATATCGTGACGTCGACTCGTTGATTCTCGATGACCTTCAGTTCTTGGTCGGAAAGAAAGCGACGATCAATGAGCTGCGACATACGCTGGACAATCTGTTGAAAGCCGGTCGGCAAGTTGTATTTACTGCCGATCGATCGCTCAACGAATTGGAGGCGCTCGGAAGCGACTTTACAACGCGACTGCGCGGCGGACTCGTTACGCCTCTGCTGCCGCTGGATGAGGAGACGCGGTATCGCCTGCTCAGTCGAGAGCTGTCCGAATCTCAAGTCGAAATCGCTGACGCCATGCTGCGTCAGATTTCGGCTCGTTCGATCGGTGACGGTCGATTGTTGAAAGGGATCAGCAAGCGATTGGTGGCTGCCGCTTATGTGCACGGCGATAAACTGACATGGGATCAATGCTGGAACGCCGTTTTCGATCTCATCCAGGCTACGCAACCAGTGGTGCGATTGGGCGATATCGAGCGCGTGGTATGCGAAGTCTTCGGGTTAGAACCACAGAGTCTGCAGTCGGAGCGTAAGACCCGAACGGTCAGCCAGCCCCGGATGCTCGCCATGTTTTTGGCTCGCAAGTACACGCCGGCTGCTTATAAAGAGATCGGCGACTTCTTCGGAAATCGTAGACATAGCACAGTCATTTCAGCGGAGAAGACGGTCGAGACCTGGCTCGAACAGAATGCTTCCTTGAGTATGCCGCGCGGGTCTCTGACTGTCCGCGATGCCATGCGTCATGTCGAAGCGACTTTGCAAGTCGGATAGTGCCTGAACGGTAGCCGCCACTGCTCCGCATGGCGGCCTCCAAGATGTGCGAGTAGCGCACGCACAGACGATCCGATGCCGATTGTTTCTTGTGCGCAGATGAACATGCTTCAGACCCCGCGAAAGTAACACGCCGTAGTTCGCGTCGGAGTCGTTCGCTTCGATGCTGCCACGCAGGAGCGATTGTCAGCTACTTTTGTTGCGAGTCGATCGCTTTGCGAGGAGTCGTCGCGACTTGAATCTCATCGCCTACGATGCGCACATCGAATGCATCGATTCGAATGCGGGGGCTATCCAACCATCGTCCGTCGCGAGCTGAAAAACGCCAGTAGTGCCATGGGCATGCGACGTTCCCGTCCCCAAGGAAGCCTCCGGCGAGTGATGCACCTTGATGCGGACAAAAGTCATCGATCGCGTAATAGTCTTTGCCTGCACAGAAAACCGCGACAACGCGATTTCCTACTGTGAAGGGTCTCCCCTCCCCTACCGGAATGTCACCGACTTTGGCAACGGTGACAAAGACCTGACTATCGTCGATCGGTTCTTCCGGAAAAAGCTCTCGCTGCTCTGACATTCGATAATCACTTGCTTTCCGGATGAATTAGCTCGATGATCGCGATCGATTACTTGCGACCCAGCAAACGGTTCATGTTCTTCTTATAAGCCTCGACACCGGGTTGGCCGTACGGATTCATACCGAGCAATCGTCCCTCGATCACGGTCGCCAGCATCAGCAGTTGGAAGTATTGGCCCAGCGAATGTTCGTCTGTTCGCGGAAGAATAATATCCGTTGAAGGTCGATTGTCGTCCCGAAGTGCTTGATTCGTTCCACGAATCGCCGCATTCATGATCTCCGGTAATGTCTTACCGGCGATCTCGTTCAAGCCATCTGGATCAGATGTTCTGGCTCCAATCGGCAGAGGATCTTCGCGATAGTTCTCGATGATCACATTGTTGATGATCTTATCGCGTCGACCTTCTTGATGTTGTTGATGTCGCGAATGGAGGTCGCGAGTATTGACGGTGGTGAGAGGCATGGCTCCCTTTTGATGCTTGCCTAGGCTCTCGGCCAGCAATTGGTCGTACCACATTCCCGCCGTCTCAAGCGCTTTGCTCCACATGCTAAGCAGTCGAATCGAAGCACCTCGCTTCACTTCCATCAAATGATTGACCGCCGTGAACTGCAGTACTAAATTGTCCTTCGCCGGAGCCGTACGGAAGTGCTCGTTCATCTCCGCTGCTCCTTTGAGCAGTTCGACGACGTTGATTCCGAGTACCGCCGCCGGTACAAGGCCGACGGCTGAGAGAACGGAGAAACGGCCGCCTACGCCGTCCGGTACGGGAAAGACATCGGGGCAACCGAGTTCCTTGGCAAAGTTGAACAGCTTGCCGCTATCCCCCGTAACGGGAATGATTCGCTCGCGGACTTTGGCGGCATCGCCTCCGACCGACTTTTCAAGCGCCGAAAGAAACTGACGAAAGGCCGCCGCAGTCTCGAGCGTTCCTCCGCTCTTGCTGATCACTACGATGCCCCAGTCATTCAAAACCGAATCGGTGCCGTCACCCTGCTTCGAGGCAAGCAGTCGCAATAGAGCTTGCGACGCATCGTTGTCGACGTTGTTGCCTTCAAAGTACATGCGCGGTCGGCTGCCGCGTGCGCCGCGCGAAAGCTCGTTCCAAAACGGTTCGCAGCAAGCATCCATGAGGGCTCGCGCGCCCATATAGGACCCGCCGATTCCCAGCACGACAACGCGATCAAGCTTTTCTTGAAATCGCTTGGCTGCAGCTAGAATTCGAGCCAGTTCGCTACCTCGGCGATCTTTCTCGTATTCGCCGAGCAGCTTCTCGGGCAGTAGGTAGAAGGCAGCATCCAGCGGTTGCTTGCTGTCCGGTGTGGGAATTTGGCCCGCCAGCATCTGCACGTCGATATCGACTACTTCGTCACGCAGTTTTTCGAGAGTCGGTTCCAATGACTGTACGTCAGCAGCGTCCAGTCCCGTCGCGGGAATAAATGCGGCAGAGGAATCAAAGCGGAGCATGGCCATCATTGCGCCTTCCATGAGAGGGTATCACCGGAACCGAAAACGCAAGCATACGCGTTTGGGCAGAGGATACCCGAGATCTCGAACCGCCTCAACCAAGGCGACTGGACATGACCTTTGTTCGTCGGGCTTTAACTCTCGCAATAACGATTCGTCTTGCTTCGTCACTGAGTACAGACCAATCGCCTATCTCGGTGACATGTCGATAGCACCCTTCGCACACCTGTGCCGAATTCAGTCTGCATATTCCTATGCAAGGCGACTCAACGGAGCTGGTCGTTGTAGTGCCGGACTGAACAGCCTGTGGCTCTCGGGAAGAATGGTTCATCGAATTACGCTGCCGGCTCATTCTGACTGGGAATGTTGCTCGAAGTCTTGCGCCGCTTCCGCCTGTAATACAAAAGTAACCCGGACGTAATGCTGAGCGTCAGCACCGTAGATGGTTCAGGGACTGCACTAAGCGAAGAGTCGAAGCGAAGATTGTCCAGTGCCACATACGTAGGAGTATTGATACCCAGAAATGGGTCAACGTCTGTGGTATCAAAGGAAATGCCTACCGACTGAGCGCTTCCCAACCCAGTCAGATCCAGCGTAGTCCAGCCGCTCAAGACAATCGATTGGTTACTTGTGTAATCGGCCAACCTTAGTCGAGTGGAACCGGTAACGCTGCCTGTTGCGTCACTCGCAGAATAGCCGGTGAGAATTACATCGAAATAGTCTCCCGGTCCATACGGAAGATTGGTAAACGGCGAGGAATTGCCATCTCGTATGTAAAGTGCGGAATAAGTTGTATTCGCCAGGTCCACGGAAACGGCTTTGGCAGAGGCCGGCAAATTGAAATAGGCTCCGCCGCTGGCCGCACCCACAAAGCTATCGTAGTACGCGACTAAATAGTTTGATGAACCTCCGGAGCCTGCACCTATTCCAGGCAGCACTGGAGAAAAGGATGCATATTGATTGCCGAACCCGCCTGTGGTGCTGTCAATGACCTTCGATGAACTGAAACCATACCAGCTCTCGTAGGTTACTCCGTTGAAAACAATTGTGCTGTACGAATTGTTGAATGTGACTTGATTCAAAATGTCCGGTCCGGATGTAAATGGACCATGTCCAGAGCTGCCGTTGTCAAAACTCTGTCCGTTTGGAAAAGTCATCTCTTCAAAGTTCGTTGTGACAATGCCTGCTGATGCAAACTGCGCAAGCATAATGAAGGCATATTGAAGAACAATCGGTATGAGAAGCGTCTTAGTGATGTGAAACATTATTGATGTGGATGATTCGATAGAGGGACGGACCGCGCCAATGTCGAGGTGACATTGCGGATAAAACATTGCAACGAAAACCGTTGAGGTCGAAGAAAATCAGTAAGTGCGGTCGCGCAGGTTGCGCGTAATCAGAGCCGCGACGATTTTTTTGTCCGTCGAGTTTTCCAGAAGTTCGACACGTCCGTCCGTGTACAAGACCATCGCACCGCCGTAGTGGTCGCTGCGGATTTCGTTGTCACCGATCCAGGCATTGGAATCGTTCACGCCGCCTGACTGTTCGAACACGTTCAAGCCGTTGATCCATTCTGCATCCGGACCACGCGTATCCTCCGCAACGCAGATCGTTTGCGAGAGACCGTCGCGGATCAAATCGAACTTGATCGCTTTGTCGTAGATGAACACACCATTGTTAGTATTCGTACGGACCGTAATCTTCTGTCCGTATAGTCCGCCGTAGTCGGTCTTGCCGCGACCGCCCGGCGGTGCCGAGATGGCAGACGGGCAAAGGTAGACGCTCAGTTTCACCGAAGCCGGGACTGCATTCTTCGAGTCGTCAAACGGAACGTGAAAATCAATCGTTTCGTACAACGGTTCCTGTTCGAGGTAGGGAAGAATCATGGCCGACCAAGCGAACTGCTTCAGCGAAGCAGGGCCGCCCGGCTTTCTCCACTCCAAGCATCCCGGCGGCAATGTCTTATGGGCACCATGGTAGTTCTGTAACGCGATACCGATTTGGTGGAGATTGTTTCCGCACTGGGTGCGCCGAGCCGTTTCGCGAGCCGCTTGTACCGCGGGTAAGAGCAGGCCGACCAGAATGCCGATAATCGCGATGACCACCAGCAACTCGACTAACGTAAAGCCGAAGGAAACAGGGCTGGTTTTCGCTCTTGTGGTTCGTGTGCGCATGATTTCCCCTGTGTCCTTTCATCGGATCAACAGTCGTTTTCGAGTCACGGCCCATCCCATATGTCTAAGCCAATCGACCCGACTTCATGGTTGCGACCGAAGCTGCATATCGTGCGTTCGGTGACAACGAAGTCCGGATCTTTGGCGTATCGCGGGGAAGTGTCGCGTGATCGAAAACGAAAGGGACGATCGAACTTTCCGAATGCGGGGCTGAGCCGACGCAATCGTTCACGGCGATTCTCCCTGGAAAATCACATGCCGTGCGGCTGAAGGTAGGTCTTCTGACTCCCGAACTCCCGTTGCTCGCTTCCTTCTCGTCCCCCTATCGAATTCGCATTTGCGTTCGATGCGGACAATGGATTGTCTTGAGTGAGCAACGATCGGCATTCGGTTACAGCGGCCGGGCCGTCGCGGACTTGCACCGCAGTTCCCTGTTAACCGACATTCGCCTGAAGCGATGTCGGCCACCTTCAATCGTTAGCGGCAATTTATATCGAGCTCATCGGAATGTCAACGAAGTCCGGTTCGTTTGACTTCCGTCGTGCGGCCGTCATTGACACCTCGGAATCGGCGCAAGTAGCATGACGGCCCGGCGGTTAGATCCTTCTTCAACCGCTTCTGATTCGACGTCAAAAAGATTCTCCTGAGGAGAGCTCAAGTTGGTTCTAGATGCCATTGCCAAAGCCGACACATTGATCGAAGCCATGGGTTGGATTCGTCGCTTTCGCGGTAAGACCACCGTTATCAAACTAGGAGGCAGTTTGCTCGAAGACGAAGACGCCGTGAAGCACTTATTGCTCGATGTGATCTTCATGGAAACAGTCGGCATGCGCCCTGTTATCGTTCACGGCGGAGGACCTTCAATCAATCGCGCGATGGACGAAGCCAAGATCACACCTCAGTGGATCAACGGCCGTCGAGTGACGGATGAAGCGACGCTTGACATTGTCGAACGGGTTTTGGCGGGGGATATCAACCGGCATCTTGCTTCCGAGATCGAGCGACTGGGAGGGAGATCCGTCAATTTGAACTTCGAGAACGGCAGCAACGTTTTGACCGGGGAGAAGCTGATGCTACCGGATGAGAACGGAAAGCCGATCGATTTGGGTTTCGTCGGCCAAGTGACTTCGGTTGATCGAGCCGTGATCGAGAACTTGACTTACGCAGATCAAGTGCCGGTCATTCCTTCGATGGCAATCGATGCCCATGGTCAAAAATACAATGTGAATGCCGATACCGCTGCTATGGCAGTAGCCGAGGCCCTCGGCGCTGAGAAGTTGATTTTCTTGAGCGATGTCAACGGCGTGCGTCGCGACAAACGCGATCCGAACACCATCATTCATTCGTTAACCGCCGCCGAGGCCAAGCAGTTGATTGCTGACGGCATTATCGACGCCGGGATGATCCCTAAAATCGAAGCGTGCATCGGAACGCTGAACCGTGGCGTCGGAAAGGTCCACATCATCGACGGACGATTGCGGCACTCTTTGTTACTGGAGATTTACACGACCTCCGGCGTGGGCACGGAAATCGTGGCGTCACGATAAATCGCCGAAGTGCGGCTCTCGGGTGCCGTCGAGATCTGCACCCACTACAAAAACAACGCGAGCCGCATTTCTGCGGCTCGCGTCTTTCAAATTGCAATCAAGATTCAATTACGGCTGCAGCGTAGCTGCTTGACCGTCCTTCGTCTTCTTGGTGTTGCCATCTTCCTGGGTGTTTCCACCCGATCCGCTGGACGCCGGTTGCGTCGGAGGAAGGAACTTCGAAGGTGCATCGACCTTAGTTCCCGAATATCCACAGCCTACCATTGCTGACAGGACTACGACACACAATGCGATTCTGAGCAATTCAATATCCTTTGCTTCTTAGTTATCGAGAGCGTTGACGTTACCTTCGGCCATCGACGAGGTGTTGATCAGGATTGTCGGATCAACGGTGGTCGGGATGGAACGTACCGAAGCATCAGCCAGGGCGTATTGAACGATGCCGCCGGAGTGGAAGCTGGAGAACAGGTTCCAACGCTTTTGGTTCTGGTAACCGTAAACGGTTCGGTGCCACTCGGTCCATTCCGGACCAGCGTTCCAGGAAATCGACCAGTCACGGCCGGTTGCCTTGAGCGGATCGACGAACGCACCGGTAACTTCACCGAACATCAACGTGTTCGAAGTTCCGTCGACGATGTCAGCAAACTTGGTCTTCGAACGATTGAAGAAAATACCCTTCAACGGTTCGCGAGAAGCGATACCGATACCAAGCTGACCTGAAGCACCCAGGTAGTTGGTACGACCGAGGTTGGTCGGTTCCAACCAACCGTGCATGGTGGCGCCGGTGGTAGTAGCACGCAGTTCGGTTCCGGTTGCATAACCATTGCCGTAAGCGTTGTCCGACGGGCAGAGCAGCGTCGAGACTTTGTACTGATGTTGATCCCACAGGCTTTGGGTCGGATAGCTACCGTCAACCCAGCGCTGATATTGGGGCAGGCTGGCAGTAGGCGTTGCTGCGGTGACCTTCGCATCGCCGCTGACCAAACGCTTCGCAGCCCACATGTCGTACAGTTGGGAAGCTTCGAAGTACGGGAACAAGAACACGAGGTGACCGATGTAGGTGTTGTTCGGGGCATCCATTGCGCCGCCGACCGGAATTTCACCGACATAACCCGGTGGGAATTTCTTGTAAGCGCTTTCGAAGTTGTGCGCTGCCAAGCCCAACTGGTGCAGGTTGTTACCGCAAGACATGCGGCGAGCAGCTTCACGAGCTTGCTGTACTGCAGGGAGAAGAAGACCGACCAGGATTCCGATGATCGCAATGACCACAAGCAGTTCTACAAGTGTAAAACCGCTTCTTCGAGTCTGTGCCCGACTCAGAGAAAATAAAGACATAATCCATCCTCAGCACTAAATCGACGAAGGAAAAAACGACTGGCTGGAATCGTCAGCTCGCAGCCAGCGATAGACATCTCAGTTAATTCGCCTTGTAGGTGGGACGCACTCGGATGCCGGATATGCTCGTGTCGTGTTGGAGACAACGAGCAACAAGAATCGTTGTGCGGTAACTTCGTGTTGCGGAGGGTGTTCCCATTGTAAGGTAGTAGTGCGAATTGCAACTACCTTGTACCGAATATTTTGCGAATATTGCTGGGAATCGCCCCGCTCTTGGTAAATCGCAAGGTTTGGGAGTAATGTTGGCGGGCGTCAATTGACCGTATTGTTTCCCGAAAAAAGCCCGATGCAAGCTTTTTATCGGGGATTTTTTGCCGCGGGTTGGTTGCCGCTAATTCCTCTGGTATAGTTCGCCAGCAAGTCCGATCAGTCGAATTCACTGGATTTCGATTGTGTTTCCGCTACTTTGCCGCTTGGTTTTTTGTCGGTAGCCCGGACGATTCCTCGAGCTTTGCTGCGACCAAATGACCACTATTCCTCCTGTCGGCCTTGGCCTTTGGAAAATTGACCCCGAGGACGTTGCGTCGGCAATCTCATCGGCAATCGCTGCAGGTTACCGCCACCTCGACGGCGCCTGCGATTACGGGAACGAGGCAGCTTGCGGAGCGGCACTGAAAAACGTGTTAGCTTCCGGAATGTGCCGCCGTGAAGACGTTTGGGTTACCAGCAAGCTGTGGAACACTTTCCATCGTCCGGAGCATGTGCGATCGGCGCTGGAGCGTTCGCTGCGTGATTGGCAGCTCGATTATTTCGACCTATATCTCGTCCACTTTCCAATCCCGCTCGCCTATGTTCCCATCGAAAAACGGTACCCGCCGGGATGGTTTTACGAACCTGACGCTGCTGTTCCCCGCATGGTCTCTGACCAAGTTCGGATATCCGAAACTTGGTCTGCCATGGAAGAACTCGTCGACGCGGGTCTTGTGCGTTCGATCGGAGTGTCCAACTTCGGCGTCTCGCTGATTCGAGACCTGTACTCAGCTATGCGCATCCGCCCCGCGGTACTGCAAGTCGAGTCGCACCCGTACCTCGTCCAAGAAAAACTGCTGCGGTACTGCCGAGCAAGAACAGATCGACTTCACTGCTCTCACCGTTGGGAGCAGGCTCGTATGTGTCGCTGAACATGGCATCCGCTGAACAATCCGTCCTCACGGATCCGGTTGTTCTTCCGGAAAATCGCCGCACGAGCTCAAAGACGCCGGCTCAAGTCGTTCTGCGCTGGGCAGTGCAACGCGCGGAACTTCGGTGATTCCGAAGACGAGTCGACCGGAGCGGACAAAGAGCCGAAATCTACCAGACCGCCGAAGAGATGGCTCGCATCAGCGGCCTGGATCAACATCGGCGATTCAACGATCCCGGTGTTTTCTGCGAACAAGCTTTCGGCTGCTTCTTTCCGATCTATGAGTAACATGACTGCTGCTTCAACATCGGAGTGCATCGGCACCGGACCGATCGTCAATATCTCGGCCTATTTGTTCGTGCGCATCCAAGATCCCGCTGCACTGCGTAGACCTTGGAAAGCGCGATATGAGGAACTCGGGTTGAAAGGCACGATTCACAGTCAGCCCAGAAGGGATCAATCTCTTCCTGGCCGGATCTCGTTCGTCGATCGATGCCTTTATCGATGAAGTTCGCAGCGATGAACGCTTTGCGATGCTGGCTCCGAAGGAGAGCTTTTCAGAAGATCAGCCGTTCCATCGCATGCTCGTCAAACTGAAACGTGAGATCATTGCGTTCGGTCGTCCGGGAGCAGATCGAACATCGCACGTCACCGAGAAGCTCACCCGCCGCTGGGCTTACGTCGTTGGCTCAGCGAAGGGCGTAAAGTCCCTTGCTCGACGTGCGCATGATTATGAGTTCGATTTGGGGACTTTTGACGGAGCCATCAGGCTGCCGCTGCGCATTTTCGGACTTCCCTGAGGTGATCAAGGCTACAAAGCGTAAGACGAACCGCTGGTGATGTTATGCCGGCGGCATTCGCTGCGAGAAGGCCGGCCCGTTCATGGAACAACAGGGCTACCGCCAAGGTGTATCAGCTTGACGGCAGAGTCAGAAGTACTTTGAAGAATGCGGCGGGGATCACTATCAAGGTGACTGCTTTGTGTTTGATGGACGCGTCGCCGGCAATCCCGCGGCGAACCGACGGTGCAATGCTTCGCATGTCAGGCTGTGCTGACGCACGAAGATATTCAGTCACCGGAGTTTCGATTCGGCGTGTCATGTCCGCACTGCTACCGAACGCCGGAAGCCGCGAGCCTGGAAGAGATGGCTGAACGGCAACGAAAGCTTGCCGAAGTGGCCGCTGAACAGGCCGGTTGCACACCATACGACAATCGCCGACTTCTCCATGTGCCGCGTCGCGAAGCGGGTCGTTCGCTGATCGACTTTTTGTGTGTTTATCATCCGCCTACGCCGCGCGAACAATGGCTGGCGTGGATCGAAGACGGATCGCTGACCAGTCAGGACTCAAAGGTCGATCCGCTGATGACTGTCCGAGACGGTCAGCAGTTTTCGCACGTGCAGATCGGCGTCGTAGAACCGCCGACAGCACACGACATCGAGATCGTGTATCAAGACGCGTCGTTGATCGTTATCAACAAGCCGGCACCTTTGCCGGTTCATCCTTGTGGACGATTCAATCGCAACACACTGCTCAGCTTTTTGTCCGAGGTATACCGGCCCGAAAAGCTGCGTACGGCTCATCGTCTGGACGCAGACACAACAGGACTGGTGATCTTCTGTCGAAACTTTGCGTCCGCGCGTGAAGTGCAGCCTCAATTCACTCACCGTCAAGTCGACAAGTTGTATCTCTTGCGAGTCTCCGGTGAGGTGACTTCAGCGGCCTTCACCTGTATTGCACCGATCTCAGATCACGCTGATCGCGACGGCCTGCGTTCGATAGACGAAGAAGGTCGAGAAGCAGAGACGCGATTCCGTTTGTTGAAACGTTTTTCGGATGGGACTTCTCTGCTGTCGGCTGAGCCGATTACGGGACGAACCAATCAGATTCGTTTGCATGCTGCTGCTATGGGGTTGCCGATCATCGGCGACAAGTCCTACGGCGACGCGTTGTGTACGGGCGGTAAATATGAGCGATACCCGCTTTGTCTCCATGCATGGAAACTCGGGTTTCGCCATCCGGCCACTCATGAACATCGCACCTTCGAAGCGACTCCTCCGGCCTGGGCGACGGAGGAGTAACGTTCGTTGAGCGTCCCGTTTCGGATGGGAAGGCGGCGTTTTTAGATAAGCGGAGGGGAGTTGCCGTCCGCTCGATTTTCGCCGATGAAGTACGATGCGAATCGCGACACTGTCTTGGTGCGTGGATCCTAGTGGCCGTGCAATCGATGGCTGCGAGCCTTGGCTTCTTCGGCCATTTGAATGAATCGCGGATCGCGGGTGGCTTCCCAGGCTCGTTGATAGCTGACACTGAGCGCCGACTGATTCAGCGCATCGTCCGGCTCGAGTTCACAGGCTCGCTCGTTATGACGAACGGCTTCTTCCGGCTTGCCGAGAACTACGTAGATCTTCCCAAGCATGAGGTGAGCGTAAACATAGTCAGGCCATTGACTCAGCAGTTGTTCGCAGACTTCGGCCGCTTCCGCAAGCTTGCCTGAGTCCTTGAGCTTTTCAGCATAGTTGTAGGCCTTACCCGGCGTAGATAGATCTGGGGTATTTGCTTCCGTTGTAGTCATGGAGTTATCCTCGCTGCGCGCGGACCTTTGTCGCTTATCCGTTCGCATCGCATTCATAAGTAGAGTGATTGTGGTTTGTAGTTGTCGGGTTTCACCGGCAAGCTCGCTTTCGACGAAGCAGAACTAGTTTATCTGTCATCGATTCGCCGCCAACACCACTTTGGAATCGCAGGTGTAATCGTGCAAAGTGCGCCGCTGGTCTCCGAAGACCATCGACGCAAAGTCGACCAGGATGAATACGACCGTGCCGATGTAAAGATAAAGCTGCAGCCAGGAGAAGCCCGCTAGATCAACCACGATCGACAGAATTACCATCCACATCGGTATATTGCGAAGAAACTCGCGAGTCACCCTTTTGGAGCGACCGAGCGGGAGGCCGAACCGATCCACCACACGGAGCTGGCTGAGCCATCGTCCGGGAGTTCGAATATCCCACCAAATGAAGGCGAGTAAGCCGAGGGGCACGAGTAGCAATAACATACTTACCAATGGCGTTACGAGCGCGTTCATCAAGTCATCGGGCTTGAGTTGGCTGCGTTGTGCCCAAGCTGCGAGTCCGGCGATGGGCAGCAGCAAACCGAATTGATCGATGGCATATGCAAGGAGTCGAACAGGGAAACCGGCCGGTGTTGCACCGAGCGGTTGCAACTGCAGTAGATCCTCTTTCAAATCTTGATAGGTACCGTATCGATCACCGGGGTCCTTGGCCATTAAACGTTCAAGGATCGCTCGCCACGCATGCGGCACGGACTTAGGCCACGGCTCAGGAAACTCGGGTTCCGCCGAGCGATGTGTCTCGAGTCTCTCACGGAGTGTTCTTCCTACCAGTTGAAACGGAAGTCGACCGAAAGTGAGCTCGAACAGCGTTACGCCGAGCGCATACATATCTGACTGCAGCGAGTTGGCTCGGCCGTCCAGCATCTCGGGCGCCAAATAGTTCGGCGTTCCGGAGAGCGATTGCGTTCGCTCTCCGTCCATCATCGACGATGCCAATCCAAAGTCGGAGAGCTTCAGCGTTCCATCGTGTGACAGGAGTAGGTTCCCCGGCTTTATATCTCCATGCACGATGCCGTAACGAGTCGCGTGTTCGAGCGCGCTGACAACTTGATTGGTTATAGCAAGCACGTCTTCCATCGGCAGCGGACCGTGCTTGAGCGCTTCCTGCAGCGTGTGACCGTCGAGCAGTTCCATCGCGAAGAAGGGATGCTCTTCATCGCGACCGACGTAGTAAATCGTCACCACGTTAGGATGATTCAAGCGAGCTTGAGTGATCGCTTCTTGGAGAACTCTCTGTACATCCGATTCGGGATCGTCGGCTGATTTGGAATGTAGGAGCTTAACCGCCACGTAGCGCTGCAGCGATGTGTCCAAGGCTCGATAGACCGAGCCCATCCCGCCGCGACCAAGTCGTTCATCGAGTTGAAAGTGATCGAGATGTTGACCTTTGTACGGGTCTGTTCGAAAGTCGTATTCATGCGGAGTAGCATGACGAGAACGGGCCAAGTCGAGACTGAGCGTGGCGGACATGGATTGGCGAATGGCAGCGTAGTGCCAGTTACGACCACACTCCGGACATTCGGCTTGAGAGTCCGGATGAACTAAGAATTCGACGCCGCAGACACATCGGTAACGGACGGCAAATAGTGTGCTCGTGTTCGCTTCGGCCATTGCCTTAACGCACCATCGACCAGACGAGAATGTTGATTATTTTCAACGCGCGATATGGGACTTAAATCATGCGTCGAGCCGCGACGGACGTGCCTCAACCTCAATATTGGCAAGCCGTTACATCGTAGCACAACTCCGAGTGAATGATACAAGTTGCGCGATCGGTATTGCAATTGCCCAGTAACGGAACATCGTCCGCCTGACAGTCGTCATCAATCGACTTTGGAACAAAGCGTCTGCGGCGGATGTTCTGTCTGGGATCGCATCGATTCCGAATCTACCGATTAGCGGGATTATTCATGCACGCACTGGAACACACGAGACTCGCCGCCGCGCTTACTCATTTTGCTGCCGTGCCGGATCAATCGAGTTCGAATCTCGGCGATGCCTCTCATGCATTCTGGCTGGCTCAACGCTTTCGTTGCGACCAGTGGCATCATGCGATCAGCGAACATCGCAGCCGAATTGATTCGTGCGGAACGGCTCGGCGTATTCAGTCCTGGAACTCTATACGCCCGGTGCTCGAAGAGATTCTGCTGAGCGAACCGCTTATCCGCGTCACGGCCTATTTGTCGGATCAGTTCGAGTCTGCGCGCTGGAATCCGATTGGGCTCCGCTCGCTTATTCAGCTTTGGCCAATCAAAAGGAAGCTCGTAACCGCTGCTTGAACTTGATCGTCTTCGGCCAGGGGCTGCCGGTGGAACATGCCGTCAATCTCAATCGATTGCGACGCATGGTCGAGATGGTCAGCGACCAGTTGCTCAGTCTGTTGCCGACGGGCGAAGAACTGTCTGAATACGCGTTCGATCCGGCGACTGTTCAAGCAGAACAAGCGATTTTGGCCGGCCAGTCGCTACTAAGTCCCCATGCGCAGTTTCGCAGCCAAGTTCTCAGCAGCAGCCTGGTATCGGCAGCGGCTCACGCGTTGTCGCCGCAAGTTGCCAGTCCGCGGCTCAATCAAGAACTGGCAGAAGCAGTAACGGCCATGTTTCCGAGCGTAGGCTTCGACGACTTCGGTTTAGTCAGTGGACCGATGCACCGCATATCCAGTGCGACGATCGCTGAACAAGACATCGACTTCTCAGACCTCACACGACCTGTACCGGCACCATACAGCTTGCTGGGAACACCGGAGCGACCGAGTCGTACATCGCCGCATAACCGGCGTCTGAACTAGGCCTGAGAATCTATTGCCAGCGCATGAACTCGACGCCCATCAGAATACAGGCGAAGAGCATGAAGAGGGTCGACGCGATGAGCATCACCGTGTAGACCGAATAGGGTTGCTTTTGAGCTGGAGATGATTGAGCCATTTGAGCCTCGTGAATTTCCGATGGAGCGTGAAGTTCGAAGGATCTTACGGAGTCGTGACGGGTTTGACGTAACGATCCGAGATCCGCGAATCGACGCGATCTCCGACCTTCATGAAGCCCTTTTGGAAGTCGGGCAGAATCTCAGCAACTGAGCGGTCGTCTTCGCTGCGGGTAACTCGGATGCGACCGAGATAAGCACCGCCCCGGTAGACGTCGAGCGAATGACCTTCGCGAATTCCATCATCTTTGCCGAGCGACAGTTCGACTCGGTTGGTGGCCACGGCTGTGATTTCACCATTGACCGACGGCGGTCCATCCAGCTTGCTGTTCGGGGTCAGGCCGAGAATATTCAGCTTTTCAACCGCTGCGGTATGGTCGCGAATCAGGTCCTTGTAGTTGCCTTCGATCGACTTCTTTTCGCCTTGCAGACGCAGCAGTTGATCAAAGGTCTTCAGATAGGTTTGGTACTGATTGTTGCGATCATCGCGAGCCGCGATCAGTTGTTGACGCAGTTCTTCGTTGTCCTTGGTTCGCGCTTGCAACTCTTCTTGTGTCGACTTTTCAGTTTGAGTCAGAGCTGTCAACTGTGACTGCACTTTGCTCAGTTCCGAATCCTTCGAAGCCAAATCGCGATTGGCGATTTCCAATTCGGTTTGCAGAGCAGCCAGAGCATGGCGACGAGCCGCTTGCTCCAGCGCCAAGTTGTTCTTTGCAATCTGCAATTCTTCGGTCAGGGCTTGGTTGGCACCTTGAGCAGCCTTTATCCGAGCATCGTAGCCCGTTTCAGGTTTCTCCACTTGGTCCCGGTAGTTGATATGCGACGCGTTGACCATCAGCGCAATGAGGAAAAAGCTGACGCTCAACACGAACAACATACCGGTGAATACTTTTCCGAGCAGTGTCATGCGCGTTTACCTTACACAGTCTGACCGGTGGCGAAATCCGCTAGGATGTCCTAGGGAGGATAAGATCTGTCACAGAGGAGAGAGCTCGACTTCTCTTTCCCAAGTAAAAGGCGTTCCGGTGAACGAAACTCCCAATGTCGCGCTTTTAGCTCGCGACGGAGGGGTCGGCCGGAACTTCCTTTGATGCCTGGGCAAGAGAGATAGGCTTCAGTTAGCAATATAATTCGGCTAAGAAGCAAGTGTCAACGAAATGACCCCAATTTGGGAGGTTTGGCTAATTTAGGGCTGTCGCTGGCCGCTTGTTCCTCACGGCATTCCACTCAGACGGAGGCCGGGAACCGCTGGACGCGGTGATTGAGCGTGTCGAGCACGTAAACTCGATCTTGCGAGTCGATGGTGATCGCCCACGGCGAGTTGAATTGTCCCGGTTCGCTTCCCGGACTTCCCCACACTGCTAGCGACTCCCCTGCCGGAGACATCTTTTGCACTCGATGATTGCCGTACTCTGCGATAAGCAAGTTTCCGCGGCTGTCAAAGACGAGACCGTACGGATAATGCAGCTTGCCGGGCTCCTCACCGACGGAACCGAACATCTTCACGAGTTCGACCTTCGGACTTGAGACATCGAAAACTTGAATGCGGTGATTGCACGCATCTGCAACCCAAAGCAATCCTTGTTTGTCGAACAAGAGTCCCTGAGGCCTTGCGAACTGCATCGGTTCGTTGCCGAGCGAGCCCCAGCGCCGAATGAACTTGCCGGTCGGATCAAATTCCTGGATCTGGTCGATTTGCCCGTATTGCCCGGCAAAAATGCGGCCGTCTGAGGCCTGAGCTACATCTGTAACAAAGTGAAATTGCGAGGGTTCATCGCCGGTTGTTCCAGCCAATCGTCCGCTCTTCCTGGAGCTCACCTGATTGCGAGCAGAAGAGGACTCGGAAATAGTGCGTGTCTGCTACGAGAATCGTTCCGTCGATGCCGACCCCCAGCCCGGTCGGCCGTCCATTTTCGGTTTGAGGTGTGCGCCAGCCGACTTGAAAGCGACCACCGGAGTCGAAGGCTTGGATGCGACCTGTCATGTCTACTAAGTAGATAATGTCGTCGTCAGTAATCGTCATAGCTCGCGGCTTCATCAGCCGGCCATCGGAGAGCCCTTTCCGACCCCAAATCAAATCCGGCTGGCGATTGGGGCCGGACTCTCGGCTGCATCCGGAAATCGAGATAGACGAGAGTGCGAAACCGCAGGCGGCTCGCCAGGATGAACGGATGAACGACCGCCGATCATGACTCTTGGAACGGTTTTGAGGATTGAACTCGGGTTGCATGTTCTGCTCGGTCAATCCGTTGCAAAGAAGGTGTGCGAGGGTTGTGCCACGTTGTCCAATGACTTCGGCACGCATTATATTAGGCGATCTTTGGATCTTCGCCCACGCTGTAGAGGTTGTTTCGCACACCCGTCATGGTTCGTATTCTCGATTGGAAACGCAGCGAAGATCCGCGCGATGTCGTCCATGTCGTCGTCCAGGCGCTGGCCGAAGGACGCTTGGTGTTGTTGCCTACCGAGACATCGTATCTGTTGGCAGCAGGCGGTTTGAACGAATCGGCGGTCCAACGGCTGATGCAATTTCCGGGGCGCATCGCGAATCAACCGTTGACGTTGTTGCTTCGTTCGCCCGACGAAGTGGTCGACTATGCCACGAAGATGTCGCCGGTAGCGAAGCGCGTCGCCGCGCGCGGCTGGCCTGGGCCGCTGGCTCTTGAACTTCCCGCCGACCCCGATGAATCGTTGTTTGGCCGCTTACCCGAAACCGTGCGTAGTGCGCTTAACATCGAAGGCGGGTTTGTAGCCATGCAAGTTCCGGCCCATCAAGCGGTCGCCGACGCGTTGCAATTTCTCCCGGGTCCGATTGTCGCCGCTGAGCTCGATGCCGGAGACGGCACTCCTTTGTGTGAACCGCAACTACGATCGGAACAGAGCAGCGATCCGTCGTTGGCTTTCTTGGTAGATGACGGCCGAACACATTTCGGCGGCTCTGCGACTCACTTGCGCATCGACGGTAGTTGTTGTTCGGTGGCGCGAGCCGGTGTGTTGGACAAGAGCGTGCTGGTCGGTCTCGGGCAGCTCACCGTGTTACTTGTATGTACCGGCAATACCTGCCGCAGTCCCATGGCGGAAACTTTGTTGCGAGCCCAACTGCAACAGCGTTTCGCCAAATTGTTTGCTCCTGGCGCTCCTGCTCCGGCAATCGCGATTTCGGCCGGACTGAGTGCTTACCCGGGCGGCAATGCTTCACCGGAAGCGATG
>JAXMBQ010000050.1:0-37705 GCA_046349815.1 Pirellulales bacterium
ACCAACGTCTCGAATACGGGCGGAGGCGACGTTACCGTCCATGCTAATGGTCTGATCACCGCGACCAGCGTGTCGGCAACGGGTGCAGGTGCCGATGTTACACTTGCCACAACTACAGGCGGCATCACCGCAACCAGTGTTTCAGCCGCTGACAATGTGACTCTCACTGCCGATGCCGGTGACATCGCTGCCACCAGCGTCACGGGTACCAACGGCTTTGTATCGATCACCGCCACCAATGGTAGCGTGCTGCTCGGCAATGTCACCGCGGGCACAACGGTAACAGCTCAAGCGTCCGGCACGAACTCAGACATCGTTGTGAATCAAACAACTCAAGCTGCAGGGGCCATCAACCTTACCGCTGCCGATCAAGTTCGCTTTGCAGCCGCAGGTGTTGTCAAGGCAACTGCAGCAGGCGACATCACGATCACGGCTGACTCCGATGCCGCGGCAGGCAACGACGGCGACTCGATCTTCATGGCTAGTGGGTCATCCATCCAGGCCAACACCGGCGCCGTCAAACTCGTTAACAACACGGCCACCGGCGGTGATGTGACGCTGTCTTCCGTGCAGACCAATTCAGCCGCCGCAAATGCAATCGAGATTCGCAGCGGCAAGAACATCGTCGACGGTACCGCTACCGAAACGGCGCTGCTGTCGGCTACAGCGGGAACCATTGTGCTGACCGCCAACAACGGAGCCATCGGCAGCGGCGCTGCAGCCAACGACATCGACATCGATTCGATCAACTTGGTCTTCAATGCAGCGGCGACTGCGGCCGGCATTGTTCAGATCACCGACTTGGCCGGCGGAGTCAAAGTCAGCGGCACATCGAGTGCCGGAGGCGGCGGTTTTTTGACTGCCAACAGCCCGCTGACGATCAGCGCTGATGTGAACGTCGGCAGCGACATGACTTTCACGGCCGGCAACAGCAACGCTGCCGGAGACAACCTGACGATCGACGCCAATGCTAAAGTGACGTTGAGCTCGGGTGCGAACCACACGCTCACATTCAATGCGGGCGATGACATTTACTTCAATACCGGAAGCGTCGTCACAACCGGTGGAGGAGTTCACACGGTCAATCTGAACGCAGACTTGGAAGGTGCGGGCGTTGCAGACGGTCAGCGCGGAGCCATCAAGACTACAGCCGGTCCGATCGAAGCTGTTAGAACCAACAATCTTTTCGCGAGTGCCGGTTCGGGCATTGCGCTCTCCACCAAGGTCGACAAGATTACCGCTTCGACGACAACCGTCGGTGTCATCAGCATCCTGGAGACGGATGCTGTTGAACTGACGAGCATCACGACCAACGACGGCAGCATCACCGTTCAGGCCGGCGGAAACATGTCGGTTGTGAATGTCGATTCGTCGAATACGGACAGCGACGTCAACGATATTCAGTTGAAGACGACCGCCGGCGACATCACACTTCAGACAGTGAAGGCAGGCAGTGTCGACGGCGACGTTGACATCAATGCGTTCGGCAGCATCATGGACGGGGACACAGTTCCGGATGATGTCGATGTCACCGGCGACAACATCACTTTGACTGCCGGACAAAACATCGGCGGCACTACGGGCGATATCTTCCATGCCGTTGTTAATCCGATCGAAGTCGTTTCCAGCGGCGACATCAATGCGACGGCGAATGCACTTACCGGTCTTATTGCACTCGACGCCACAGCCGCCGGAACGATCAATCTCTCGGCGGCTACGGCTTGGGTCCAGTCGAACGGTGACATCAATGCCGCGCCGACCTATTCGGTCAAGAACTTGGCGTTGATCGCAGACGCGGACCACAACGGGACAGGTACGCTGGCTCTCGGTAACTCGCTTTCGGTTGTCGGCGACATGCGACTGGAAGGAGCCGACATCACGGCGGCGGACGGCAGTATCGATCTGTCGGCAGACCGCTTGATGGTCAAATCGGGACAAGGCGAAACGCTGAACGTGACGGTGAATCAGCTTGATGTTACGACAGGCGATTCGGCGAATATCCATACGACCGGATCTGTCGAGCTGATCGACCTGGAAGGGGACAATGTCGCCGTACAGTCGTTGAATTCAACCGGCAACATCTCGATCACAGCATCCGGAAACATCTTGGTGACGGACGATGTCATCGCCGGAAATGACGGCACCTCCACGAGTTTCGCCGGCATCGCCCTATTCGCTACCGGAGCGAACTCTTCCGTCACGATCAACGACCTGATCCTCTCGGACAACGGTCCGATCATTGTCTTCGGAAACAAAGACGTGATTTTCGGTACGACCAAAAGCGTCAATGATCAACTGAACGACGACCTGCGAGTCATCACAACGATCAACGGCAACATCGACATTTCCACCAGTACCGGATCTGTCACGATGGAAGACGGAAGCAAGATCATCGCGGGTCGCAATCCGACCGCGTATGATCCCGGCACCAACGGCAATCCATCCCCGTCAACGATCACTTTGGGAACAGTCGACAAGCCGATCGCTCAAGCAGAGATCAACGTTCTGAGCACAGGTAATGCGACGATCAGTTCTCTCCAGACGATGAACGTAGGCCTGCGTGCGATCCGTGTCACCAGCACCAACGGTGAAATCATCGATGCGGGCGATGCCGCAGGCGATACAAATTTGGTTGCCAATCGTCCCGGCGCCCTGACGACTTTGACCGCATCCCAGGGAATCGGCATTTCGGGTGCAGGAGCCGTGGAAACCGCGCTCTATGCACTTGATGTCCGAAATGGTGTCGGAGGCGGCGGAGCAGGGGACATCCGCATAACGGAAACTGCAGCCGGGGGAGGACTCAACTTAGTCTACGCCGAGAACGCTGCACCTACCGGCGACGTCCAAATCCGCACGACCGCCGGCAACCTCAATATACCTTCGCCGGCATTCGCGCCGAACAACGGAGCGCATGGTGTGATTACCGCTGCGGGGAACATACTCCTGCAAGCCGGCAGCGGGTCGCTGTTCGTCGACTCGCAAGTCGGCAGCAACTCCGGCCATATCACCTTGGATGCCGATAACGCAATCTCAACGACGGCAGCCGTTCAGACCTTTAACACCGGTACGATTCCTGATCGATGCAGGCACCGACGTGACGATTGACAATGTCGTCAGTACCGAGCGTGGCGATCTGCTGATTGAGGCTCAACAAAACGTCACGCTCAATGTGACCGCCAGAGTACAACCGGCGACATCGGCGTGAATGCGATCAACGGCAATTTCAGTCGGAATGCAGACATTAACACAGGTGCATCGGTATTGAGTAAGTCGGGTAACGACTGGACGATGGCGGCAGTGTGCAAGTGATCGCCGGTGATTCGATCTTCGGTTCGAGCGGCGGAAATCAGTCGATCATATCTGCAAGCACCCAGGCTGCCGTGGCGCCGAGGCGGCAACAGCGTCATCAATGCCCCGGCGAACAATACTACCAATATCTCGGCCGCGTCAGCATCGCTGGCTGCAGGTGGACAGATCGGTGCATCTGATCTGAGTAACCCTTCGCATACGGGAAACGACAACGCGATCGAATTGGCTGTGGATACGGTTGCCGCGTCTGCCGTCAACGGCTTGTACCTGCCGCAAAGGACCGGCGATTTGACTGTTGGTCATGTGAACGGCGTGGTAATCAACGTCACACCGCAACGAGTGAACTTTGCATTAGCACCGACTGCGAACAATCTCAACGGGGCGTCGCTTACCGCTGGATGATGCGCAGTCGACTCAGGTCAATCAAAATTTCTCTCGATGCCGGGGAATCTGACAATCGACGGCGGAACTGACGGTGACGGTTACGGGGTTCATGCGTCCGTGTCCGGAAACATTCTGCTGCAAGCCGCGGCCGATGTCATCGTCAACTCGAATGCGAAGATCGAGCGTACAGGACACATCAGTATCCTGGCAGGCGATGACGTAGTGCTTGGTTCAAATTGAAATGCGTGACCACCGGTGGATTGAACGGAACCGTCGTCGTAGGGTCACAGCGGATGGCGCTTACCGATGCAGGCAGCGGAGTTCGCATGGACTCGGGAGCCGGCATCTTCACGTCCGGCGGAAACGTATCCGTATCTACCAGTTTGGGAAATATCCTGTTGGGCTTGGTTGATGCAGGCACCGGGAAAGTACACCTACGCGCCGGCGACTCCATACTCGATAACAATGCGTTCAGCACATTGAGCTCGGATGTGACCGCCGGATCGAATCAAATTACGGTCACGAGCGCAGCAGGTTTCGCAGTGGGTGACATCGTTTCGCTGCTGGATGGTGACAGTAAAGGGGAAGTATTCACGGTGACAGCAATCGTCGGCAATACGCTGACGCTGTCTTCCAATCTGGTCGGCGACTTCACCATTGCGCAAGGTGCCACACTAACCGCCCTAAACGTCCGCGCATCCGAGCTGACGATGATTGCGGACAGCGATGTCAGCGGCACGGGAAGCATCGGAGCGTCCGACGCGGCGAATGGGGTGCCTGATCGCAATGCCAATGCCGTCGATACTCAAGTCGATAAGCTGGCCGTATCAGCACCGAACAACATTTACATTCGCGAAGTCGACGGTGTCGAAATCGGAAACACATCCAACGTCAACGTTGAATTCGTGAATTTCCGATCGGATACCTCGCCATTTTCTTGGGCCGGAGCCTCCGGTCTGGCGAGTTCCATTATCGGCGTTGTCAAGCTGCAGAGTGTCAACGGTGACATCGCTGTCAACTCTTCGGTCGCGACAACCTCGGGCGATGTATTGTTGCAAACACTCTCGGCGACCGGTGACATCAACGCCAACAGTTCCGTGTTTGCCGTAGGGAATGCTTCGCTGATCGCCGGTCGCGATATCGGTGCCAATTTTGTCGGGCACGATGTCTTCATCAATAGTTCGGTCGACACCGTCGGCTTATGGTCGATGGTTATAAAGGCAGGCAACGACGTTCAAATCACCAATGCAGGACAGACTCAAACAATCTTAGGCGATCTCCTTATCGACGCCGGCCGCAACGTATCGAATGCAGGTTTGATCACAAGCCGCAATGCCAATGTCGGCGTTGTTGCGGGGAACGATTTCAGCCAGAGCGCCGATGTCACTGCGGGCCTTGATGTCTTGGTATATACCGGCCGTGACTGGACCATGACCAATGCCACTGCGAGTGCATTCAACAACATTCTGGGGATCAGCCTCGGCAATCAATCGATCTGGTCGCTGGTCGCCGGCAATACGGTTGCGTTATCTTCGGGTGGGACGATCGTAGACGGCAAGGCGGATGAAACTGTCAACATTCAGGCAGTCAACGTTTCGCTGGATGCCGCCGATCGCATCGGCGACTCCGACGTCGGCAACGTCGATCCCGATCACAATGTGAATGCGATCGATCTGCGAGTTTCCAATGTAGAGGCCCTAGCTCTCAACGGCATCTATCTGCATCAAGTCGCGATCGGCGGCAACCTAACCGTAACGGATGTCCCGACGATCACCGTCACGGTCTCAACATCCCAGGTCCAATTCAACAGTACGACGGCACCCGCAGGACGTTCGGAGACCGCTCCGACGATCGATGGTATCGAGACGACCAATGGTCCGATCAAAGTTGTCGTCGACGGCGGCTCGATCAACGTGGGAACGGGACTGCTTGCACCGAGTCATGTGACGGCGACAGGTGCCGGTGACATCCTGCTGCAGAGCACTTTTGCAAACGGTGACATCAATGCGTACGGGGCTGTGACCAGCCAAGGAGGAGACATCAGCGTCATTGCACCTCGTGACATCTTTATTCAGACAAGCAGCGGAGTCTCGACGAATCTTGCCGGAACGATTTATCTGGTAAGTGGACGTGATCTGCATATTGATGCTGCTGTCCAATCAGATCTCGGTGACATTCTTGCTGATGCCGGAAGCGGCCTAACCATCAACGCTTCGATCACCAGCACATTCGGGAATGTCGGAACGATCGCCGGTGCGGCGATCGATCAGTTCGCCGACATCGTCGCCGGCCGTGACATCTTGGTTGATGCCGGAACGCAGTGGACCATGGTCAACGCGGCGGCCCGAGCCGGAGGAAACGTACTGGGGCTCGCAGGTGACTCTATCAACTTGTGGCAAATCGTTTCGGGAGCAACCGTTTCGCTGTCGGCCGGTACAGACATCATCGACAACAAGTCCGATGAAACGGTGAACATCACAGCCGTCAGTGCGGCGCTCCGCGCAGCCGGACGCATCGGCGGCTCCGATCTCCTGAATGGAGTTACAGACCGCAATGTACATGCGATTGATTTGGACTTAACGACAGTCGCTGCCGATGCCGGCACCGGCATTTATCTGCGAGAGATTCCCGGCGGCAACGACTTGATTGTCGATGATGTGCAAGCGGTCACAGTCACGGTCAATCCGCAACGAGTGGAGTTCCGCAGCACCGAATTTACCGATGCTCGTACTCGAAACATTGCCGGCCTTTCCGACCTGACGAACACTTCAGGACCGATCAAGGTGCTGGTTGAGAACGGTTCGCTGCTGGTTAACGGAGGAACCGACGGTAACGGTTACGGCGTGCATGTACTGGGAACGGGCGACATTCAACTGCAGGCTCTCAACGCAACGGAGACAGCAGGCGGCGATGTATCTGTCGCATCGAATGCTAAGGTTGAATCAGGTTTGGGTCACGTCACCATCAATGCTTATGACGACGTCGTGCTGAATTCGAATGTCATCACGACCGGCGGTGCAGCCGGCACGGTTTTTGTCCGAGCCATGAACAAACAGATCGATGCTGACTCGGGCGTCACGATGAGCTCGGGCAGCGGCATCTTCACTTCGGGCGGTGATGTGATCATTTCAGCCGAGACCGAAGGGAATATTCTTCTGGGGCTGATCGAAGTCGGAACCGCGCATGTGACGCTGGCCGCGGAAGGCTCGATTCTGGACAACAACGGCTTCAGCACGCTGAGTGCTGATGCAGCCGCCGGAACGAATCAAGTTACGTTGACCAATGCCGCCGGATTCGCCGTCGGCGATGTCGTCTCGCTGCTCGACGATACCAACGAAGGTGAAGTCTTCACGATCGTCGGGATCACGAGCAACACATTGACTCTGTCCGGCAATTTGGTCGGCAGCTTTGCTGCGGCTCAAGGTGCGACTCTAACCGCGTTGAATGTACGTGCCGACCAACTGACCATGTTTGCCGATATCAACGGAAATGGGCTAGGACGAATCGGCGATGCGGATGCAGCCAACGGTGTTCCGGATCGGAACGTCAATGCGATTGATACTCAAGTCAATCGATTGAGTGCGACGGCGGCGGAAGGAATCTACATCCGCGAAGTAGACGGAGTCCGCATCGACCGAACGGACAACATATCGGTACAGCATGTCAACTTCCGATCCGATACGAGCGTGGTTCCGGTTTCCGGCTCGGTCGATTTGTTCAATACGACATCAGGTGTCATCAAGTTGCAGTCTGTAACCGGCGATATTGTTGTCAACCAAGACAATCTGGTCACGGATCGTGTCTTCAATTCGGCGGGCGACGTCCTGCTGCAAACGCTCTCCCAAACCGGTGATGTGCATGTAAACGGATTGGTCTATTCGGCTTTCGGTGACATCAGCATCGTTGCAGGTCGCGATGTCGGAGCCGGCTTTGCAGGGCGTGACGTATTCATTGACGCTCCGGTCTCCGCCGACTTCGGAACCATTCTGATCAAGGCCGGTCGCGACATATCGGTCACCGATGGTGTGACAGCTCACGCCGGCGACATCGTGGTGGAAGCAGGACGAGACGTTTCCACATTTGCGACACCACTCACCAGCGGCGATATTGTCAGCGATGTGAACGATGTGGCTGTCATCGCCGGACGCGACTTCAATCAGAACACCTTGGTCTCCGCCGGGAATGATGCTCTGGTAATGACCGGCAGCAACTGGAAGATGACCTCTGCGACGCTGCAAGCCGGGAACAATGTCCTTGGAAACAGTGTGGGCAGCCAAGCGATCTGGGCTATCGCCTCCGGAAATACTGTTTCCTTGTCAGCGGGAGCTGACATTACCGACAGCAAAGTGGATGAAAACGTCAACATCACAGCTGTCAGCGTGGCACTGAGAGCAGGAGGACGCATCGGCGGCTCCGATCTTCTCAATGTGTCGCCAAATGCAAACGTACAAGCGATCGATCTGAACGCGACCAATGTGGCGGCAGTTGCTCAGTCCGGCATTCATCTGCTAGAAGTCGCTGCGGGCGGCGACTTGAACATTGCTCACGTAAACGCAGTGGCAGTGTCGGTCGACGTCAAGCGAGTGAACTTCAACAGCACCGAATTCGACGTCAATCGAAACGACACCCTGGCAGCACTTGATGACCTGACCAACGCGAACGGACCGATCAAGGTGTTGGTTGAGGATGGCACATTGACGGTTACAGCCGGGCTGGATGGGAACGGCTACGGTGTGCATGTGATCGGCGTCGGGGACATCTTGTTGCAGGCTCAAAACTCCGGTCTGAACACCGGCGCAGATCTAGTTGTGCAATCCGGAGCGATCATCGAATCGGGTCGTGGTCATATTACGCTGCAAGCCGCCGACGATGTTTCTCTGGGCTCGAATGTGGTCACAACCGGCGGTACGGCAGGTACTGTTTACATCGCCGCTTTCAACAATAAAGCCGAGGCTACTGACGGCTTCGTTATGAACTCGGGAGTCGGGTTGTTCACCGGCGGCGGTTCGGTGGCTATCGGAGCTCTGAATAAAGGGGACATCCGATTGGGTTTGGCGGATGCCGGAACGGGCGATGTTTTCCTCTACGCCGAAGGCTCCATCATCGATAACAATGGATTCAGCACTCTGTCTGCAGATGCTGCCGGCGGAACGAATCAGGTCACGTTGGCCGATGCTTCGGGCTTTGCCGTCGGCGACGTGGTTTCGCTGCTGGACGATAACAGCGATGGGGAAGTCTTCACCGTTATCGGTATCGCCGGAAACACGCTGACTCTGTCTGCAAACTTGACGGGTGACTTCACAACCGGACAAGGTGCAACCTTGACGGCCTTGAATGTGCGAGCCGATGAATTGCAAATAGTTGCCGATGGCGACAGTGACGGGATCGGAAGCATCGGAGATTCGGATACTGCCAACGGCGTTGTCGAACGTAATGCCAAAGCGATCGACACACAGATCAACGTTCTCGCCGGCATTGCGGCTCAAGGGATCTACATCCGCGAAGTGGATGGGCTGAGCATCGATACCACGAACAATGTGAGCGTCGAACACGTGAACTTCCGTTCGGATACGGTAACGGCGCCAGCGTTTGGCACTTCGCATCTGAGGAACACGACTTCCGGCGCCATCAAGTTGCAGAGCGTCGCGGGAGATCTTTATGTCAATCAATCGGCATTGGTCACCGACAGCGTTCTGAACTTTACCAGCGGCGATGTTCTGCTGCAGACTCTGTCATTAACCGGGGATATCCATGTCAACGGCGAAGTGCATTCCACCGGTGGTGATGTAACGATCTTGGCAGGTCGCGGTGTAGGAAGCGGATTCGTCGGTCAGGATGTCTTCATCGACAGCCAAGTCACAACGACTTTGTCAGGAACGATCCTGATCACAGCCGGACGCGATGCGACGGTGAACTCGATGGTGCAGTCGATCAACGGCGACATCGTGGTGGAAACGACTCGTGACATTTCGAGCACTGCTGCGATTCGCGGTGAATTCAGCGATGTGGCGATCCTGGCCGGACGAGATTACAACCAGAACGCACTGACCTTCGGTGGTCATGATGTGCTGATTCAAACCGGTCGCGACTGGACGATGACGGCTGCCACCACGGATGCGGGCAATAATCTGCTGGGAATCAGCGGCGGAAACCAAGCCATCTGGTCGCTGTCCGCAACTCAAACCGTTTCGCTTTCCGCCGGCGGGAACATCACGGACAACCGAGCTGCTGAGTTTGTGAACATCACGGCTCCAAATGCGGCGCTGCGAGCCGGCGGTCGAATCGGCGGCTCTGATCTCCTCAACGCATTCGACCATAACGTCAATGCGATCGATCTGAACGTGATTAATGTCGCGGCTTCCGCAACGGCCGGTATTCACTTGCTCGAAGTTGAAGCCGGCCATGATTTGAACGTCGCGAACGTTTCGGCAGTGTCCGTATCGGTGGATGTTAAGCGCGCGAACTTCAATAGCACCGAGTTCGATGTCAATCGAAACAATTCCTTGGCGACGCTGGACGACTTGACGAATGCCGGTGACGGTCCGATCAAGGTCAAGGTTGAAGATGGCACGCTGACCGTAACGCCCGGCTTGGACGGAAACGGCTACGGCGTGCAAATAACCGGAACCGGCGACATTCTGTTGCAAGCTCAGAATACGCTGAACATCGGTGCCGATGTCATCGTGCAACCCAATGCAAGAATCCAAACGGGACAAGGTCACATTACGTTGCGTGCCTTCGATGATGTGGTCGTGGGCGCAAATGTCTACACAACCGGCGGAGTGAACGGCACCGTATATATCAAGGCCGACAACAACAAGGTCGATGCTGATACGGGTGTCGTGATGGCGACAGGAATCGCCATTCAAACTTCAGGAGGTAATGTTCAGATCGAGGCCGGTAACGAGGGGAATATTCTGCTTGGACTGGTCGATGCAGGCTCGGGAAATGTGTTCCTGTCCGCCGAGGGCTCGATCGTCGACAACAACGGATTCAGCAAGTTGTCGGTAAACGCGGGTGCGGGCAGCAATCAAGTGACTCTTATCGATGCATCCGGCTTTGCGATCGGCGACGTTGTTTCGCTTCTCGATGATGACAGCGAAGGCGAAGTCTTCACCGTCGTAGGAATTGCCGGAAACACGCTGACACTTTCGGCCAATCTCAGCGACGGGTTCTCGGTCGCTCAAGGCGCAGCGTTGACCGCACTGAATGTGCGTGCCGATCAACTGCGTATGATCGCCGATACGAATCTGAACGGCGTCGGACGGATCGGGAACTCAGATGCGGCCAACGGTGTTCCGGAACGCAATGCGCAAGCGATTGATACTCAGGTCAATCGCGTCTCGGCCCTATCGGCTCAAGGCATCTACATTCGCGAAGTCGACGGAGTTCGTATCGATGTCACCGACGATATTGTCGTCCGTTCAGTCAACTTCCGTTCCGACACATCCGCGTTAACGACGACCGGCGGTCCGAACTTGTCGAACGCGACATCAGGCGTCATCAAGCTGCAAGCAGTGACCGGTGACATCGCAGTCAACCAGGACAATGCGGTTTCGGACGGTGTCTTGAATTTCGCCGATGATATTCTGCTGCAGACGCTTTCCACGACCGGTGACATTCACGTGAACGGAATGGTCTATTCAGCATTCGGCGACATCAGCATCATCGCCGGCCGCGGGACGGGTGCAGGTTTTTCAGGTCGCGATGTCTTTATCGATGCGCCTGTCACCGCCGACTCGGGAACGATTCTGATCAAGGCCGGTCGCGATATCTCCGTCACCGACGTCGTGACTGCTCATTCCGGCGACATCGTAGTGGAAGCCGGTCGCGACGTTACAACCGTGACGTCCCTGTTGACCAGCGGCGATATTGTGAGCGATGTGAACGACGTCGCTGTCATCGCCGGGCGCGACTTCAATCACAACTCGCTTGTCTTCGCGGGACGTGACGCTTTTGTTCAGACAGGCCGTACCTGGACGATGACCGGCGCGACGCTGCAGGTCGGACGCAATGCACTCGCTCGCAGTACAGCCGGGAACATGGCCATCTGGACAATCATCGCCGGTGATACCGTCTCGTTGTCAGCATTCGGAGACATCACCGACAGCAAGGCAGATGAAACCGTCAACATCACGGCGACCAATGCGGCGCTGCGAGCCGGCGGACGTATCGGCGGTTCAGAGTTGGGGAATGTTCTCCCGGATAGTAACTTGAATGCGATCGACCTGAATGTGACCAATGTAGCGGCGGATGCGCAGGACGGCATTCATCTGCGAGAGGTTACTGCCGGCGGTGATTTGAACATTGCAAACGTGAAGGCGGTTGCCGTTTCGGTCGATGTCAAGCGAGTGAACTTCAACAGCACCGAGTTTGATGTCAATCGCAGCGACGCATTGGCTACGCTCGATGACCTGACCAATCACGCCGACGGACCGATCAAGGTGTTGGTGGAAAACGGGACTCTGACGGTTACCACCGGGTTGGACGGCAACGGATATGGGGTACACGAAGTCGGAATCGGTGACGTTATGTTGCTGGCACGAAACACGGCCGGCAGCTTCGGAGCGGATGTGATTGTCCAGTCGGATGCTCGCGTTCAATCCGGGCAGGGACATATCACCATCCAAGCCGCTGACGACGTCGTACTCGGTTCGAATGTGATTACGACCGGCGGTACTGCCGGCACCGTTTATATCGCGGCCGGTAACAATCAGACCGATGCTGCGACCGGAATCGTGATGAACTCCGGTGTCGGCATCTACACAAGCGGCGGTAACGTGCTGCTCCATGCACAGAACGAAAGCGACATTCTGCTCGGGTTCATCAATGCCGGGGCAGGCAAGGTCGAGCTCTATGCTGAAGGCTCGATCATCGACAACAACGGGTTCAGCACGTTGTCGGCGAATGCGGCGGCCGGTTCAAACCAAGTGACGCTGACCGACGCATCGGAATTTGCAGTGGGTGACGTCGTTTCATTACTGGATAACGACAGCCAAGGCGAAGTATTTACGGTCCTCGGTATCGCAGGCAATACATTGACGTTGTCCGCGAACCTAAGCGGTGCATTTACCACTGCCATGTCTGCAACACTGACCGCAGTGAATGTGCGAGCCGACGAACTGAGAATGGTTGCGGACGGCAACTTGAACAATTTCGGACACATCGGTAACTCGGATGCGGCTAACGGTGTTCCGACTCGAAATGCCAAGGCGATCGACACGCAAGTCAACGTGCTCTCGACCTACTCGGCCGAGGGCACTTATGTACGAGAAGTGGATGGACTCCGCATCGATACGACTGCCAATGTCAATGTCGAACGAGTCAACTTCCGTTCGGATACGACTACGTTCACCGGCTTCGGCGGGGAAGACATGGTGACGACGTCAGGCGGAGTAATCAAACTCCAAAGCGTCACGGGCGATATCGACATCAATTCGGGAACGGATCTGAACTACGGTGTCTTTACGTTTAAAGGCGGAGACATTCTCCTCGAGACATTGTCATCGACCGGCAGCATCAACGTATTCGCGCCGGTACTCGCACTTAGTGCACCGACGGTCGACAACAACGTCAGCCTTATCTCGGGCGGCGGCATCTTTACTGTCAGCGAGATTTCCGCGGAATCGGCAGGAACCATTCAGATAACCGCCCATGACATCGTTTCGCTCGGTGCTTCGGTCAAAGCCGTCAATGGCGATATCCTACTGCATTCTGATTCCACGATCTTCCTGATTGCGCTCAATGCCGTGGAAAGCCAAACGAACGACGTGGCGATTACTACGCCCGGCACGTTCGTCCAAAACGGGACAGTCAAAGCGGGACAAGACGTTCTTGTCAACACCGGCGGCGACTGGAACATGTTCGCTTCAACCGTGCAAACCGGAAGAAATCTCGTCGCCGAGAGCGGCGGAGATCAAAACCTATGGACGGTAATCGCCGGTCAGACAGCTTCGCTGTCGGCAGTTGGCAATATCTTTGACGCTAAGGCTGATGAAACGGTTAATATCACTGCTATTAACGCGGCGCTGCGATCCGGGGGATCGATCGGAAAGCAGGATCTGTTGAACGTTGATGTCGATCGCAACGTGAATGCGATCGATTTGGATGTCACGAACGTGGCTGCGGTCGCGCAGAACGGCATCTACTTGCGAGAAACGGTTGCCGGTGGTGACTTGAACGTAGATAACGTCCCGAAGGTCACGGTCTCAGTGGACGTTCAGCAAGTGAACTTCAACAGCACGGAAACGGCGATCAACACGAAGCTGACGCTCGATACGCTGAATGACTTGACGGTAAATAACGGACCAATCAAGGTCCTGACGGAAAACGGTACGTTGACCGTAAAACCGGGAATCGATGGAAATGGATACGGAGTTCGAGTCAACGGAACCGGTAACATCCAACTGCAGGCTCAGAATACCGTCGGCAATACCGGAGCGGACGTGATCGTTCAAGCAAACGCCGTCGTTCAGTCGGGCCAAGGCCATGTGACTGTTCAAGCTGCGGACGACGTCTTCTTGAGTTCGAATGTCGTCACGACCGGCGGCGCAAACGGAACTGTTTACGTTTATTCCGGTAACAACAAAACGACCGATGTCGAATCGGGCGTACGAATGGACTCCGGTGTTGCCATTCACACCTCGGGCGGAAACATCCTCATCGAAGCCGCAAACCTCGGCGATATTCGCCTGGGACTGGTAGATGCGCAAGCTGGTGATGTGAGTCTGCTCGCTGAAGGCTCGATCATCGACAACAACGCCTTCAGTCTGGTGACGAGTGTCCTCACCGGATCAAACCAAGTCACCGTCGTGAATGCAAGCGGCTTTGCGGTCGGCGACGTCGTGTCGCTGTTGGATGACGACAGTGAAGGTGAAGTATTCACAGTCACCGCCGTCACGGGAAATACACTGACCCTGTCGGCCAATGTCATCGGCAGTTTCGATACCGCACAGAAAGCAACGTTGACCGCTCTCAATGTTCGTGGTGACGAACTTCGCATGGCGGCTGATACCGACGGGGATGGAATCGGCAAGATCGGTGACAAGGACAACTTGAACGGCGAGATCAATCGGAATATCAAGGCCGTCGATACGCAAGTCAATGTCTTGTCGGCATCCGCGGCTCAAGGCATCTACATCCGCGAAGTGGATGGAGTAGTTGTCGATACAACATCAGACGTCGTCGTGCGACACGTCAATTTCCGATCGGATACATCGGCAATGATCAGCCTCGGAGATTCCGATTTGACGAACACCGATGCGGGTGTGATCAAGCTGCAGAGCGTCACCGGCAACATCGTGATCAACCCAGGGGCCGATGCAACGTACGGAGTGCGGAATCTCAGCAACGGCGACAATCTGTTGCAGACGCTATCCGCTACGGCGAACATCATCGTTAATGGCCCGATCAGTGCAGAAGGGGGCCACATCAGCTTGATCGCCGGCCGTGTGATCGGTGCAACGCTTCTCGGCCATGACGTTTCTATCAACGCCGCGGTAAGCACCAAGCTGGGCGGTACGGTACTGGTACAGGCCGGGCATGACGTGTCTGTCGCCGGCTCGATCCATACCGTGAATGGCGACGTACTCGTGACTGCAAACCATGACATCGCAAGCAGCGCTTTGATCACCAGCGATACAAACGACATCGGCATCACGGCCGGACATGACTTCTTGCAGAGCGGCAGTATTGTCGCCGGCAAGGATGTTCTGATTCAAACGACCGGCAATTGGACGATGACTGCATCGGCCGTTCAAGCCGGAAATAATTTGCTCGCGATCAGCACCGGAACACAAAAGATCTGGACATTGACCGCGGGACAAACTGCAGCGCTCGATGCAGGCGGCAGTATTCTCGACGCCAAATCGGATACGACTGTCAACATCACCGCGATCAACCTTTTGTTGCGAGCAGGGGGGGCGATCGGATCGGATTCACCCGGCTTTAGCCCGACTACTAATGCCAACGCAGTCGATACGAATGTTTCGACCGTCGCAGCACGCGCCGACAGCGGCATTTACTTGCGTGAAGTGGGTGCAGGAGGCGATCTCGTTGTGAACTCGGTTGCTCCGGTCTCCGCAACGATCGACACCGTCAAGGTAAACTTCAACAGCACAACAGACGGTGTCCAAGTCGCCCAGTCGATTGACGGGCGCGAAGATCTAACGACCGTCAACAACGATGTACAAGTCGGAGTCGTGAACGGGTCGTTAGTCATTCTACCTGGAAGTCTGAATCCGAATGGTATTTCGGCTGCGGGGGCAGCAAATAACATTCGACTTGAAGTCGCACAATCGATTTTGGTCGGAGCGACGATTCACGTCCCGACGAGTGTTGATCCGGTCCATCATCGGATCGTGCTCAAGGCCGGCAACTTCATTGATGAGTTGGCGAAAGTCGGTTCGCCGAATGAATCGATTGCGAAAATCGAGGGTGATTATCTTGAAATAACTGCCGGGACGTACGCACATTTGCATGACACGACCGTCAACACGCTGAAGGCGACGGTGACCACGAACGGCGGGCTGCAGGCTTGGCAGACGACCAACAGTGAAGCGGCTACAGCAGGAACCAACTTCTTGCCGGATGCGATGTCACTAGACGGCAGCCCCTACACGGAGAAGCGAACCGACGCCGCGAATCAGGTGATCACAAACAACACGAACGACAAGTCGGACGCAGCCATCGCGGCGCTGACGAAGGAATCGTTCACCGACATTAAGAACAACTTCAACTACAGCCTGCGATATGACGGCTCGGGTTATGCATTGTTCGTGAAGAACTCCGGTACGCTGACAGTGGCGGACGTTAATGCGACCGGTGCAAACCGTCCGAACGTTTACATTGAGACCGGAGCCAAAACGGCTGCGAACCCCGCAGGCAATCCATTCGCTGAGCTGATCGTATCGGGCACGATACTGACGAAGTCGACGACTGCGGATGCTAAAGAAGGGGGTATCGTGCTCGTGGCCGGCGGCACGTTCACGCTGAACGGACAGCTCGAAACAATCTCGACGTTGCCGGGAGGCATCGAGCGAATCCAGACGATTCAGAAAGGTAATGATCTGAAGGCCGAGTTCTATGACGGGGGCAAAGGCATTCCCGGCAGTGCCTTCCTTCAAACCACCAAATACGTTGTGCCCAAGCCTGCCGTACCGGTTCTGCTGCCGAATGATACGGCTGTCTATCAGAAGGTGTTGTTGCAATTCGGACAAAAGGATGAAGCCGGCTTTGTTGCCTACATAGGGTACGCAGACGGTGTCGTGCAACAGTTCGATGTTCGCGGATTGATTCTAGACAAGACGCACACGACCTTTGATACGACGGATATCCAGTCGATTCCGGAATACCGACATCTATTCGCATTGCCGGATGTCCTTTCAGACAACGGCGCGATCCTGCAGAGAGCGACGGCATTCAACGCCGACTTCCTGCATGCGAATCAAATATTGCCGACTGTTGCAGTGATTCGCCGCGCAGACGACTTCTTCATCTTCCAGGACGCCGCCACGGCGGTGAAAGACTTGACGTTTGCCGCGGACAAAATCGAAGGCGTCTTCAGCCAAGGGGACGTCGGCGGTCTGCCGCTGCCTCAAGATCTTCCGCCGGTACGTCCTCTGGACCATGGTACTCCGTCAGTCGACCCACTGCTGATTCGACCGGCGCAGCAGATTCAGACAGAAGTAGAACTCGTCTATCTGCCTGACTCCAAGACCGAAGTGGCTGTCTACTTCGTTCCGTACAACGATGAAAACCACAACGGTCAGCCGGATGCCAATGAGATTCCGAATCGCGATGACATCTTGGGCAAGAAGGGCTCAAGTGACGGCGAGAACGGAGCGACCGAGACCAAGGGCTTGAAGGAAATTGCCAAGCTCAAATCTGCATCGGGCGGCAAGCCGTCTGCTGAAGACATCGACCGCTTGAAGGCTGAACTGCTCAACAACCCGCAAGCTAAAGCGGGCGTGTATGCGATCATCGAAACCGAAGCGGACAAGACTCAGGTCATTCTCGATGTCTTCCCGCTGCGAGATTATCCGGACGATAACCAGCAAGAAGATGTGAATGGTCCGCTGATCGAGCTTCCCAAGCCGCAGGGTGAGGGCAACGGAGCAGACGCCAAGCCTGCTCCGGCCAAGCCGGAAGGCAACAGCGGCGCATTCATGTTGCCGGACTGGAATCGTCGTGAAACCGAGGAACCGGAGCTTATCGAGCGATCAGAGAGTCGCTTTGCCGATGCAGGACTGGTAGCGGGAGCATTGTTCCTGCTGCAAGGGTCGATCGGTTTGAAGTCGAAACCGAAAGAAGAGTCGGCGGCGGCTGCAACTGAGGATGGAACCGTGCGATTTGACCGAGCTGCGCGTCGTCGACGACGTCGAGCTCATTGAAATTCCCACTGGCACTTAACACACTTAAATAACCAATCAGTTCGATCGCGAATTGCCGGAGAGTAGACATGGCCCTGTGCCCGAAGTGTTCCGCCTCAGTCAAGCCTGAGGATCAGTCGTGCCCCAAGTGCGGTGCCGCGTTGATAACCGACGCCGCTGCCGGAGGTACTTTGGATGTCGTGCAGCATGCCGCTCCGCCGGCGGAAGATCTCGATGCCACGATCGATTCGGTGCATGACGAACCCGCACCGGAACCGAACGAAGAGGACTCGGGGACACAGGCGACACTCGATGCAGCCGATGTCGTCCTGACGGCTGAAGGTCCGTTGGCCGTGAAGCCGTCCGGTACGCATGTCGACCCGACGGTGCCGCCGCGATCCGATACGGAAGCCACCATCGATTCACCGTTTGCAACACAGCGGCTCGAACCGCCGATCGGTGACGATGCGAATACGTATGTGCTACCCAAAGACGGTAGCACACCACTCAGCGACTCGGGAGCTCCTCAGGGAACCGCTGTTTACAACGAAGCGGAACTGCGAGAAGCCATGGAGGGGAAAGGCAAGTCGGGAACAGCGGGCCGATTGAAGCGGTTGTGGGAAGGTGCGGCAGGCACGAGCGAGAACCCGATGCATTCGCTGTCCGGTTCGGGCGCGCTTGCCTCCAGTTCGGTCTTTGAACGCATTTCAAAGCGTCGAGTCGCGGAGGCAGCGACCGAAGCGGACGATTCAGCCGACTATCAGATCACCAAAAAGCTCGGTGAAGGAGCGATGGGTGAAGTCTATGCGGCTCGCCAGCGCGTGGTGGATCGCGATGTCGCGCTGAAGATGATCAAGCCTTCGCACGCAGCAGGTGAAGAAAGTCGCCGCAAGTTCTTCTATGAAGCTCAGATCACGGCTGACCTCGATCACCCGAACATCGTGCCGATTCACGAACTGGGTCAGACTCAGAACGGTGCTCTGTTCTATGCGATGAAGAAGATTGAAGGGCGTGAGTGGAAAGACACGATCGCCAAGATGTCTCGCGATCAGAACATCGAAATCTTCATGAAGGTCGCCGACGCTGTCGGCTATGCGCACTCCAAGCGCATCATCCACCGCGACCTAAAACCTGAAAATACGATGATCGGTCAGTACGGTGAAGTGTATGTCACCGACTGGGGTCTGGCGATCAATCTCAAGCGCAATGAGCCGTTCGGTCTGGCCGGTACGCCGATCTACATGGCGCCGGAAATGGCGGCTCACGTGGTGGCCAAGATCGGCCCGGCGAGCGATGTGTACGTGCTCGGAGCCATCCTGTATCAGATCGTCACCGGTCGCGCTCCGCACACCGGTCGCACGGTGACTCAGTGCTTGCGCGCCGCAGTGGCCAACGAGATCGTCAAGTACGACAAAGAAGATCCGCTACTGAACATCGCTCTCAAAGCGATGGCCACCGAACCGCAAGATCGTTATGCATCGGTCGATGCGATGCAAGAAGCGATTCGCGAGTATCGCAAGCACGCGGAGAGCTTGGCGCTGTCCCGCCGGTCGGAAGAGACCTTGGCGTTGGCAGAATCCTCGAAGGACTATGAAAAGTTCTCCAAGGCTATCTTCGGTTTCCGCGACGCAATCGAAATGTGGGCCGGCAATACTTCGGCCGCCGATGGATTGAAGAAGGCACGCCTGGCTTATGCGCAGTGTGCATTCGCTAAGGGTGACTATGATCTCGTCATTCAAACCGTCGATCGCCATCAACCGCTCGAAGGCAAACTGTACAACGATGCAGTGAAAGCCAAGCAGGTTTCGCAGGGTCGTGAAAAACGACTTAAGGCAATGCGTAACGCGTTCGTCGGTGTGATCGCCGCCGCGTTCTTGTTGACATGCGGTTTCTTGGTGGTGGTTTATTCGCAGAAGGCGGAGTTGGCCAAAACAAATAGTGATCTTGAGCAATCGCAAAAGAGTTTGAATGATGCGAACGAAGGACTTACCAAGACCAATAAGGCACTTGAGGAAACAAACTCTGCGTTAGTGAAGTCCCAGGCTGAAGAAGCAAAAGCGCGTAAAGACGCAGAAGAAAAAGAAGCCGAGGCAAAGCGATTAGCTGCACTAGAAGAGAAAGCGAAGAATGAGGCGGTCGATGCGAAAAAGGAATCGGACCGACTGAGAGTAGTCGCGGAAAAAGAGCGAACCGATGCTGTGAATGCCCGCAATGCTGAGCAAATCGCCAAACAGGATGCAGAGCGTCGTGCCGCTGAAGTGCAGCTCGGTGAATATCGCGCCAACGTCGCGCTTGTTAAAGCTCAGCTCGATCGCTTTGACGTTACGGCCGGAACCGAATTGCTGGCCAAGTTAAAGGGGCTGAACGAAGCGGCTGCGTTCAAGACATTGCTCGAGAAGAAGGACGAGAACGCGCCGCCTTCGGCTCGCTCGATTCCGAAGTTCGATACTTGGCCGTGGCAGCGTATGAACTTGTTGACCAACGCGGATCTGCCGCGTCAAGATCTCAAGGGAAGCGTGCAGTGGATGGACTTTGCATCTCAATCGGATGTCGGCATCGTCGGCATGGCTGATGGAACGGTGCATATCGTTAAGCTGAGCCAAGGTGGATTGACGATTGACAAAACCGAGTCGGTTGCCGGAGCCAAGATCGTAGGCGTAGCGATTGCTCCAGACGGTAGCGAAGCAGTCTTCTCGACCTCCGGATCCGAAGGAAATCAATTCTTCGTTTGGCCGTTGAACCAAAATAAGCCGATGGCTGTCGCAGCGACGGAGAAGCGTCTGCTGCAACGATTCGGTTACACCCCGGACGGATCGAAGCTGATCGCCGGGATCAACGAAGGTCTCTGGATCTGGGATCGCAAAGGGGAATGGTACAAGTCGGCCGACAAAAACAAAATTGAGAACTTGCGAGGCACGCTGCTCGACATGCAGCTCGTCGACGGCTCACATGCGTTCCTCAGCATGAACGTCAACGGTAAGGCGGTGTTTCTGTTGACCGATTTGGTGAGCAAGGAAAGTCGTCGACTGGTGATCCCCGATGACGCGGGTGTAACGGCTGCAGCGCATGTCGTAGGGTCCGATCAAGTGATCCTCGGCTATCGCGGAGGCTCGATGGCGGCTGCGACTTACAAAGCGATCAAGCGTGAATCGGACCAAATTGAAATGCTCGATCTGGTGGAAACCAAATCGATTCTTCCGAAGCAACATCGTTCGGACATCAAACGCATCGTAGTGCATCCGACCAACGCTTTGTTGACATTGAGCGAAGAGCCTGTGTCGCATGTGTGGCGTTCGAGCCAAGGAACATGGCAATACGATTCTTACCTGACTGGTACTCCGAAGAACATTAACAACGCGGCCTTCATGGGTTCTGCCCAAATGGCGATGGGTGTTGATGAAGAAGGAACCGCATTGGTTTGGGACGTCAAGCGTCAGAAGCAACGTCGCCAACTGACACCGAACGATTTGGCAGAAGGAAGTGCCGCGCCGGTTGTCGGAGTGTTCAGCAGTCAGGATGCAAGTTCCGCGCTGGCCGTCGATGAGAACGGCGCCGTCGAGTTGTGGAACTTGATCGATGGTAAGACTAAGAATTTGACGAGCCCAGCTTTAACCGGCAGTGCTGCGACGGAAGGAACACGTTGGAGCTACATCGGTCATACGCCGGGCGCTCAGTGCGTCGATGCAGCGGCCGATGCTGAATCGCATATCGTCGTAACGTCGGCTCTGCTCGATTTCGCCAATCCGAAGTATCTGCCTGAGTCGAACCTGAAGTGGGAATTCTGCGTGTGGGATACTCAGTCCGGCAAGATGCTGCATCGCTGGTACATGGCCAAGCCTGCGGCTGATAAGGACGATCCGGTTACGCGCCGTATCTCGCTGCTGGATCATGGTCGCAAACTGTTCATCGCCAGCGACAAGAACATTCTGCTGACGGAGCTCGACGGCAAAGAAGTTCTGCGAGTAGAAAACGCGCAAGGTTATTTCGCGGTCCCCAATCCGATCGATTCGGATCTGGTGATGCTCGTGCGTCGCGATCGCGGTTTGGTTTTGGCCGATCTGAAGAATCCCGAATCGTGGAAATCGAAAGAGCGCCGCAATGATGCGCTTTATTCAGGTAACGAAACGCCGGTTAAAGGTGTGTGGAGCCCGCGCGGCGATCGCTTCTACATGGCTCTTTCGAACGGCGGGCTGGCCGCTTACAACTGGGATGGAAAGTCGGTCGAATTGGCTTGGTCGCATTCACTGTGGCAAGGTCGAACCGCGTATGCAGATCAGTGGAAGGCGCTCAAAGGAACCGAGCAAGCTGTACTGGTCCATCACGACCTGGACATCGCCGTCTATCGTTCCGGCAGCGAAGACATCGTCACGGTCGTTCGAAGAACATCGGAGAGCAAGCCGCGCACGAGCAACGTCACCTTGGCTTTCGGCGATAACAGCGCAGAACCTTCTCTTCGCGAGCATGGAGTCGTGGATGCACGACAATGGCTCGAGAATGTCGGAGGTCGTCTGGTGCTGACCGATCGGTTGCATGATTCGCTCGCACTGAAGGAATCCCAATTCCGATCGCGACAACGGATCGGAACCCAGACGTTTGTGTCAACCAAGTCGGGAGTTGTCCTAGGATTGACCGACGGCACGCGAGCGTATGTCAGTTTGGGACGACAGGCGATCAAAACCGCCACAGCAGATCGCAGCAGTCGTAAGCTGCTCTCGTTGTACGTGGACGGTAGTCTCCGAAAACTGGAATTGGTCGGAGAGAACAAAGCCGAATGGAGTCCTGTCGCCTATCAATTGCCCGGCGCTGAAAGTGTGAAACTGTCACCGGACGGCAAGCTGCTATTCGTGACCGGCAAGGGCGAGAGCGGTGCAAATTGGTCCAAAGTAATCGATGCCGAAGCGGGAACTGAAAAGCATGTGCTCGGTGAAGGAAGTGCCGCCGTTTGGAATCCCGGCAGCGATGCAAGCCTGATCGTTTCCGATGCACAAGGAACAGTTTCCGTCATCGAAGGAGACAACGTCAAGGTTGCCGCCAAGGCGCCAATCGCCGCGGATGCGAAGGTGACGGCCGTGCACTACTTCACCGAATCGTGGAGTTCATCGGACAAACCTTCGCTCCACTACGCCATGGTGCAATCGGAGAACGCGCAGGTCGGATTCGTTCACTTCGTGTTGCTCGACGGCACATCGGCTGAAACGTCGGAGACCGGCATCGGCAGCGACAAGTTGAAAGGTGTGCGACTGGCAGCTTCTCCGACAGAAGCAGTGTTCGTCACCGGCGATGTAGGCGGTACTGTCACCGTGTGGACAGCCAGCCCGAGCTGGGATGCTCAAGCGCGACAGTTGTTCGACTTGGATGCACCGCGCGGAGCAGCGATTCGCAGCTTGGCATTCAGTGCTGACGGCAAGACAGTAGTGACCGGCGACAGCCAGAGTCGTTTGTCGGCTTGGTTGTCAGCGGACCCACTGAAGGGACTGAGCGCAGCAGCACCGACGAGCGGCCAGTAGCGCCGGTTCGAAGAGCGCTGATTTATGCAGCGCTGATCTCGGTCAACAACAAAGGGAGATCAATGATTGCAGTTGCACGCCCGTCCGATGCAAAGTCGGCGGGCTGATTGCAACCTCCCTCTTGCGTCGATATCATACCGCTTGATTGAGCGACCTCGTGCTTCCAGTTGCGAATGCAGGCCGCTTTTCCCGGTGAAAGCGTACTGTCGCGTACCAAGTCCGATCGGTCGCGGCAGATGAGCCGGGTTGCCATTCATCTTGATGTCGTCAGCGACCCGAGACGGTATCAGGCCTCAAGAGGTCGATATGTCTTCTTCGTTTCAGAGCGGCGGGCAAGGGGGATCATCTCCCGAACGTACTGCGGCTCTTTCTCAGCAGTTCCTGCAATCCGCGTTCAGCGATCGAAAGCGCGGATTGTCGGCCGTTGAATGGCTGACTTACAAAACGGTCGCTTATGAAGCTGTTCAAAGCGGGGACGATGCTGCGGAGGTAACTCGCAAACTGGTATCGGCCTTCGTCAAACTGCGCTTCCCCGATCTGTCGACACAGCCGGAAGAACACGAGCGGATGTGCCGAGAGATCTCCGGGACGCTCAGCAGCGATCCCTATGCTCGCGGTCGTATGCAAGAGTTTCAACAACATCTGCTTCAGTCATAGAAAGTTGTTCGCTGATGACTGACGTGCATGATTTGATCGCAGAAGGGCAAGCGCTGGTTCGCTCACTGGCTTTGCGAGCCGCGCGGAGCGTACCGGTCAAAGTTGAACTGGATGATCTGATCGCATACGGTGAATTGGGGCTGGCGGAAGCAGCTCGCGATTTCGATCCGAGCCGAGGCAACCAGTTCATCACCTTTGCCTACTATCGCATTCGCGGAGCGATTTACGACGGTTTGGCCAAAATGACCTGGACGAGTCGAGCCCGATATCGACGTATGCGATACGAGAGTTTGGCCAATCACGTTTTGGAGTCCGAACAGGCCGGAGACGACGGCGCGCCGAAATCAGCGGAAGCCAGCGGAGAGTGGTTTGCGAGAACGACTGAGCGACTCGTCGTCGTGTACACGGCGAGCGATGGAGATCCGGAGAACAATCCCCTGGACGCGGCCGAGGATCCGGAAGCGACCGCTCCGATGCTGACCATGCGTCGCGAGATTCTAGAGCGGCTCAAGAGCATGGTCTCGACATTGCCGGACGTAGAGAAGCGATTGGTCGAATTAGTCTATTTTGACGGCCAGACGCTGCAGGATGCGGGGAGCCAATTAGGATTTAGTAAGTCGTGGACGAGTCGGCTGCACGCAAAAGTTCTGGAAAAGCTGGCAGCCGAAATGAAGCGTCTGGGACTGCATGATTCCTGATCGATTGTTAAATATGGCAGTTGTTCGAACGAGATGGGCACCCGATGAGTGACAAGTACATCCTGGATCACGCAGCGTTGACGGCTCCGATCGAGGAGTCGAAACCGTGCGGCTATTCCAAAGAGTCCGGCGAGAACATCGACCTACTGAATGCGTTTTCCAAGCTGCAGCTAGATGGTCAAACGGCTCGCAAGATCGAGCGAGCTCGAGCGGAAGTGGAAATGCTTCCTCCGCAAGATCGGGAGGATGTCTACCGCGATTATGCGGGACGTGCCGACGATCCGAGGCAGGAACCCGGATGGGGATATATCGCCGATCAGTGCGCCGAGATCCTGACGAGGTACAGCAAAGACACGCGCGTCTTGGTTTGGCTGTTCGAGTCGATGTTGCGAGTCAATAACTTCGCAGGTCTGGCGGAAGCATTTCGAATTTGCACGAACTTGCTGGATCAGTACGGAACATCGATCTATCCGGAAGCGGAATCAGCCGAGGAGCCGGAGTTCGCCCTGCAGTTCCTAGACGGACTGAATAGTTCACGCAGCCTGCTCGACGGCATACTTCGCGTATCTTTCTCAGAGTACGGACAGTTCCATTACTTTTCGTATCTTGCTGCAGGTCAGCTCGAATCATTAGCACCGGAGCAGCGTCAAGAGATGCGAGACTCGGGAGCTCTGGCGTACGAGGACTTCGACCGCGCGATACGGGACTCTGACAAATCCGATTTGAAACGATTTGCCGCTTCGATCACTACGACTATCGCAGAAGCTCGCAGCGCCGACGACATACTGAATCGCCTATCGGGCAAGATGCATTTCGGATTTAGTACGATCATCGCTGAGTTGGAGAAAGTTCAAAAATGGTTCGCTGAGTTAGCCGAGGCGAAGCTGGCTGATGAAGCGGCAAGCAGCGGCAGCGACGAATCTGCTGACTTGTCCGACGGCGAAGCCTCCGGCTCAAACGGCCCCGGTACGGCAACCGCAGTCGGCGGCGGCGTCTCGGTATCCTCTGTTATCGAGAGTCGCGAACAGGCGCTGAAATCATTGCTGAAAGTAGCCGAGTACTTTCGCAAGACCGAACCCCATTCGCCTCTTTCCTATGCGCTGGAACAAGCGGTACGGTGGGGACGGATGTCACTACCCGAGTTGCTCAAAGAACTGCTCGACGGGTCTGATGCGCTCGACGGAGTCTTCCGCCGAGTCGGCATTCGCGAAAACGATGAGAATGATGGGGGGTAAAGTGGCAAACCCCAATTGTCTCGGTTATGTTACTCCCGTTCCGGGAAGGCCGGCCTTTGTGATCGGCATCTAACCAACTCTTCTGATAACCTTCCGTCTACTGGTCGGGGAAGCCATGAGTTCCGTACATCAAAAGCTGAATCGAGTTCGAAAGCCGCGAGTTCACATCACTTATGAAGTGGAAACCGGAGATGCCACGGAAAAGAAGGAACTGCCGTTTCTCGTCGGGATCGTCGGAGACTTCTCCGGTAAACCGACGCAGGAATTGAAGAAGCTGAAGGATCGCAAGTTTGTCAACATTGATCGCGACAACATCAATGACGTCATGAAGCAAATGACGCCGGGCTTGAGCATGGAAGTCGCCAACACGCTCGCTGATGACGGATCGTCGATGAAGGTCAATCTGAAGTTCGAATCGATGGATGACTTCAGTCCCATGAAAGTCGCCAACCAAGTTGAACCGCTGAAGAAGCTGTTGGAGGTTCGCGAGCAGTTGAATGACTTGCTCTCGAAGGTCGACGTCAGCAGTGATCTGGAAGAGAAGCTCGAACAGGTCCTGAAGAATACGGAGAACCTCAGCAAGATGGCCGAGGAACTGGGTCTCAAGAAAGACGGCGAGTAATTTCGCCCTGCGGTCGAATCCATCCGAACTTCATCGACGACATGCTCAAGGATCAAAATTAAATGGCTGACGCACAGGGACAAGCAGCCGGCAGTGCTGCGACAACGACCAATACAACCGGCAGTATCTTGGAAGCGGCCATCAGCGCGACCAAGCAAACCGATCGATCACGCGCTGAAGAGTTGCTACGCAACTTTACATCTCAGGCCCTTGAAGGGACGGTGACGTTTGACAAAAACGTTACGAAGTCAATCAAGAAGACGATCGACGCCCTCGACGAAAAAATCTCGAAGCAATTGGCTGCAGTCATGCATCACGCTGACTTCCAAAAGCTGGAAGGATCATGGCGTGGACTGCATTACTTGGTTTCGAACACCGAAACCAGCACGATGCTGAAGTTGCGAGTGCTGAACGTTTCCAAGAAGGACCTGCAGAAGGACTTGGAAAACGCATCGGAGTTCGATCAGAGCGAGTTCTTCAAGAAGATCTACACCAGCGAGTTCGGTTCGCCGGGCGGTATTCCTTATGGCGCGATGATCGGTGACTTTGAGTTCACCAAGCATCCTGAAGACATCGCCATGCTGCGAAACATCTCTTCGGTAGCCGCTTCCGCTTTTTGTCCGTTCATTGCGTCCTCAGCTTGCCAGATGTTCGGCTTCGACGATTGGACCGAACTGAACAATCCTCGCGACTTGGCCAAGATCTTCGAGTCACCCGAGTACATCGCCTGGCGCAGCTTCCGCGAAAGCGAAGACTCTCGCTTCGTCGTTCTCACGATGCCGCGCACTTTGGCTCGTCTTCCCTATGGAGCGAACACCAAGCAAGCCGACGGATTCCAATTCGAAGAAGTTGAGCTCGGCAAAGACGGCAAGCCGAAGACGATCGGCCACGACGAGTATTGCTGGATGAGCACTGCCTATGTCATGGGCGCTCGCTTGACCGATGCCTTTGCGCAGAACGGTTGGTGCACGGCGATTCGTGGACATGAGGGGGGCGGCAAGGTTGAGAATCTTCCGACTCACGTCGTCCGCGCAGAAGACGGTGACCTCGAGCTGAAGTGCCCGACGGAAATCTTGATTCCGGATCGACGCGAAAAGGAAATCAGCGACCTCGGATTCCTGCCCCTGTGCCACTACAAGGACAAAGACTACGCAGTCTTCTTCGGCGGCCAGACCACTCAGAAGCCGAAAAAGTACGAAGGCAAAGACGGTCCCGACGCCACGGCCAACGCAGCGATCAGCGCTCGCTTGCCGTATATCATGGCCACCGGCCGAATCGCTCACTATCTGAAGGTGATCGCTCGCGACAAGATCGGCTCCTTCATGGAGCGCTCGGACTGCGAGAAGTGGCTCAGCAACTGGATAATGAACTACGTTTCGGCGGACCCGTCCCCGGACCAAATTCAAAAAGCCCGCTATCCGCTGGCCGAAGCACGAATCGAAGTCAAAGAGATTCCCGGTCAGCCCGGCTCTTACAATGCCGTCGCTCACCTGCGTCCTTGGCTGCAATTTGAAGAACTGACGACCAGTCTTCGAATGGTCGCCAAGATCCCGCGCGGTAAGAGCTAGGCGATTGATGATTGAATAGAAATCGTCGGTCGAACGGTCGAAGCCGTTCGACCGAACTCTTTCATTCAAATCCCCGAGTCAATGTTCTGACACCGTCGCATTGTCGAATCGACGGATGAAGATTTGCCCCGCGTTGACACGCTTCTTGTGATCGAATGACTGTAACGGTGACGAAGCCGCGCAAGGCTTGTGCGGTACGAGTCCACCGGCGGCTCTTTTTGTCTTGCTCTGGTGTCATGTATGTAGGCGCATGTCGTTTCGCGCCGCATAGATGATCGTACAATCGAGTAATGTCGGGCGGGGACGATATGGCAGGCGGCGAACTGTTTCCGAATATGAGCGGGTCGTCAGGTCGCTATGTCCTGCAAACGACGCAGCCGCAGTCGGAAAACGCCGTCACCGAATCCGCTCGCCGCGAACCTCTTAGTTTATTGGCTTCAGTCTTTGAGCAGACCGCCGCAGCCAACGGTCGTCGCGAGGCGCAAGAAGAACCGAGCAGTAACACTCTTGCACAGTTTCTAGCCGAGGATAATTGGCTGGAGCAACTTCGCATCTGGTTCGGTGATCGCAATCTGGAGCGACTGGGGGCGGATGCTCGCAAGGCGATCGTGCGGCAGTTGCAGCGTGACATGGCTGCGATCGATGTCCTGGTGAATAAGCAGCTCAACACGGTGTTGCATCATCCGGACTTTCAAAAGCTGGAAGCATCTTGGCGCGGCTTGGCATATATGGTGCGATGTCGCGAACGGTTCGCAGAAGCGCCGATCATCGTCAAAGTGCTGAACGTTTCATGGACTGAACTGCGCAACGATATCGAAGGTGCGATCGAGTTCGACCAAAGCCAATTCTTCAAGAAAGTCTACGAAGAGGGGCTGGGGACTCCGGGTGCCGATCCGTTTTCAGCATTGATCGTCGACTTCGATATTCATCCTCGTCCGACGCGCGAACATCCGTACGATGACATCATGATTTTGCGAGGCCTGTCGGGAACGGCGGCAGCAGCGTTCAGTCCCTTGATCATCAATGCCTCGCCGACCATGTTCTCGGTCGACGATTATTCCGAGCTGCGTCCGACTACCGACTATGTCGCTTTGCATGAGAAGCTGGACTATTCCACGTGGCGAAGCTTTCGGGAGAGCGAAGATTCGCGTTTCGTGTCGATGGCCATGCCGCGGATCTTGATGCGCACTCCGTACAATCGAGACAACGTCGAGTATTGCTTCGGATTTCCCTTCGAGGAGTCGATTGCTTCGGCCGACGATTGCCTCTGGGGCGGCGCTGCCTTCGCGATGGGCGAAGTACTCATGCGCTCGTTTGCAGAAAGCCGTTGGTTCACCGATATCCGCGGAGCCATGCGAGGCCTTGAGACCGGCGGCATCGTGATCGGACCGGCTTCGGATGAATACTCGACGGAACGATCCGGAAGCGCTGCGAAGCCGTTGACCGACATTGTGATCGGAGACGATTTCGAGCGCAGTTTGACGAGACTCGGTTTCATGCCGCTGTGCGCCTGCAAAGACATGCCGCTGTCAGCGTTCTACTCTTGCCCGTCGGTTCAGAAGTTCAAGACCTACGACAAGCAGGAAGCGTCGAGCAATGCCAAGCTCTCCTCGATGATGAACTACATGCTCTGCGTTTCTCGGTTCGCGCATTACGTCAAAGTTCTCTCGCGCGATCAGATCGGCACATGCGCATCACCAGAGCAGCTCGAAACGATGCTGCAGGACTGGTTGGTCAATTACATTACGGCCGACCCCGATGCGAGTCCGCGCATTCGAGCAGAGAAACCTTTGATCGAAGGACAAGTCAAAGTGCGATCCATCCCCGGTCGCGCGGGCGAGTATCGCTGCGAAATGCATGTGGCTCCGCATCACGAATGGGACGAGATGCAGGCCACTGTGCGACTGGACACTCGCCTGATACGCCCCATGGACCGTCGCTGATAGATGCCGACATGATGAAGATTCGCGACCGAGACCGTCAAGAACGAATACCGAACGACTGACTCAAATCTACCTGACATATATAGACACTGTTACTTGAAAGCGTAAACCGATGAGTGCTGAGGACCTTTATCAAAGCGGCAAGCTGGCCGGCGCCTTGGAAGCGGGCCTAGCCAAGGTGAAAAGTAATCCGCTCGACCGCAACGCACGTTTCTTTCTGTCTGAGTTGATGTGCTTTTCAGGCGAATGGGAGCGAGCCGACCGACAGCTCGATTCCGTCGTGCAGCAAGCCGACGACTCAGCCATGTTGGCCCTACTGCTCAGGCAATTGATTCGAGGTGAAGTCATCCGTGAGCAAGTCTTTACGGAAGGCCGACCGCCGGAATTGGTCGTGCCGCTGACCGATGATGCCAAGTTGCAGTTGGAATTGGTGGCCGCACTGAGATTGGGTCAAACAGACGATGCTGCGTCATTGACGACGCGCGGCGAAGAAGCGAGAACTGTATCGACAGGCACTGTAGACGAACGCTCGTTCACCGGCATTCAGGACATGGACGATCGATTGCGTGGAGTGTTGGAAGTCATCACGGCGTCAGGCAAGTATTTTTGGGTGCCGTGGAAGAACGTCCGTTCACTGGAGTTCTCTGCTCCCGAGCGGCCAATGGATTTGATCTGGCGTAAAACATTGATCGACGTCATCGACGGTCCCGAAGGTGAAGTCTATGTTCCGGTGCGCTACCCGGTACCGACTGGAGCAGGTTGGGATGAAGCGCTCAAACTGGGGCGTGCGACCGACTGGAGCGGTGATGAATCAACGGCCGTGACAGGCTTGGGTCAGCGCATGCTGATGCTCGGCGAAGATGCCGTCTCGATCATGGAACTGAAGAACCTGCAAATCGATGAAGCGGAAGTGACTGCGAGCGACACAAGCGGGGACGTCGGGCAATGACGCGTATCCGTGATGATCAACTGCTGCTGCCCAGCGTTTTCGATCGGTTGATCAATGAGAATCCGAACTCGCGAGAAGACTCCATTCGGTCGCGCAGCCAGTTGCTGCGAGAGTTGAAGCTGAGCGTGCGTCGCGATCTCGAGAACTTGCTCAATACACGTTTATGCTTGGTTGAAGTGCCGCCGGAACTCGAACACTTGCAGACTTCACTGGTCAATTACGGCATTCCCGACTTCGGCGGATTGTCTGCCGGGTCCCAAGAGCAGCGAGAACAACTGCGGGCTCGAGTGGAGGAAACCATCCGGCGATTCGAAACTCGATTTCAATATGTGCGAGTCGAACTGGCTCGCGACCGACAGGACCGCACCAATCGGACGCTACGCTTTCGTATCGAAGGAACGTTACACGCCGAACCGGCGCCGGAGCCGGTCTTGTTCGATTCACACATGACTGCGCCGGTCGGAGAATTTCGCGTGAGAAACGCAGACCTATGATTGAACAATTACTCGACTACTACAACCGCGAGCTTCGATTCATTCGTGAAGAAGGACACGAATTTGCCAAGCTGTTTCCACAGATCGCGGGCAGGCTGCGCATGGCCGGCACCGGTACACTGGAAGATCCGCATGTCAGTCGGTTGCTCGAAGGCTTTGCACTGCTATGCGCGCGATTACGTCTGAAAATTGATGACGAGTTCCCCGAGCTTTGCCAATCGATGCTCCAGGCGCTCTATCCGCAATACCTCGCGCCGACACCTCCGGCGGCGATCTGCAGACTGAGCCTGACCGATCTGGCGGCAGAGAACCCGAACGGTTTGCGAGTGGAACGGGGAAGGCAGATCGAGACGGAGGAGATGAGCGGGCAGGCCTGTGTGTTTCGCACTTGCTATGAGACGCAAGTACTGCCGCTGCGCATCACACAAGCGGAATACGTAAAACCTCCGTTTCTGTTTGCGATGCCGCCGCACGCAGCCAAAGACGTGCAATCAGCGCTGCGCATTCGACTGGAAAGCCAAACCGACAAACTTCCGCTGGAAGCAATCCGCTTGCAGAAACTGCGACTCTATCTCGGCGGCTCAGATGTCTGCGGCAATCAACTGTACGAGGCGTGCCTGCGGGACACGCTATCCGTCGGCTTGTTCTCTCCCAAACGGCGCGGAGGTTGTTTTCTCGAGCCGTCTGTTGTGCAAGCCACGGGTTTCGACGCATCACAAAGTCTGGTGGAACACGACCCGCGAACCTTATCGGCCTATCGAATTCTGTGGGAGTACTTTGCCCTTCGCGAAAAGTTCCGTTTCATCGAAATCGACTTCTCGAAAGACTTTGCGTCCACAGCGAGTGAACATCTGGACGTTGTCCTCTATTTCAAGCGACATCATGCAACGGTTCAGCGTGAATTGACGACCGATGCGATTCAGCTCGGTTGTACGCCGATCGTCAACCTGTTCCGCTACCCGGCGCAGGGCGAACGGATGAAACAGAATCAGGCCGAGTATCGAGTGCGCATCGATCCGCGGAGGCCGTTCGGTTTTGAGATTCACTCGATCGAGGGTGTGAGTGCCTCAAGCCCCGGCGGCGAAGAAGAACTGGAATACCATCCGTTCTTTCAACCTGATCACGGCCGAGATTCGGATCCGCCCAACCGTTTCTGGCACGCATCGCGACGTCGACTGGTCAACTCAGAAGGAGATGGAGATCGCGGAACAGAGATCTTTTTGACCATTACCGACTTGGCGGGCTCACCCGCTCCGGAGCCGGAGTGGACACTTCATATCGAAACGATCTGCTCCAATCGCGACTTGGTCGACAAACTCTTCCGCGACGGCAATCCGAAGCTCACGTTGCAGGAGGGCGGCGGAGCGTTCGACGCCGCGCTCATGACTTCGCCGACTCCGACGCGACGCCCGACTGAAGACAACGATCTGCATTGGCGACTTCTCTCGCACTTGACGCTCAATCACATCGCCCTCTCGGACAACGCATCAGGAGCATCTACGCTGCGAGAGATACTCAGGTTGTACGATGTCGGGCAGCGAGAAGAAACTCGCCGCATCATCGAATCGATTCAGTCGATCAAATACAAACACGATACGGCTCGAGTACGCGGACGCGGTGATGCGGGCTTCTGCCGCGGACTGGCAATCGATTTGACCGTCGACGAAGAGCGACTGATCGGCGTCGGCGCATACCTCTTCGCTGCTGTGCTCGATCATTTCTTTTCTCACTTCGCCACCATCAATTCATTTACACGATTGACCGTGCATACGGTCGGCGGATCGGCACCGCTGTTTATCGGCAAGCCGCGGGCCGGAACACAATTCTTGTTGTAGAGCAGTCAGGTATAGGGTCGATGAGCTCCAGACTAGACGAACAATCCGATGCTGACCGAACTCCCGCGGACTCGATTCGCGAAGTGGGGTTCTTTCAGTTCTTGCGTCGTCTGCAAATTGAACACAACCGACAAACAGGCTCCTCATCGGGTGGTCCGGCACTGCTCGGAACGGATACGCCGCCGGCCTCTGAACCGATCTTTCTTGGCGGCGATTTGGATACGGCATTCCCGGCGACGGAGATCGCTCGCCTAATAGAGCCGATTACCTCAAGCGGTCGCTCCGAGTTCATTCGAGAACCCGCGAGCAGAGAATCGTCCACTACTACGCAGCCGCGTAGAGCACGTCCGCGATTGGAAGCATCGTTCTTCGGAATGTACGGAACGATGGGTGCTTTGCCGATGCACTACACCGACACCTTGAGGGAGCGAGCAAGGAACAAAGACTACGCGATGCGTGAGTTCTTTGATCTGTTCAATCATCGCTTGCTCAGCTTCTTGTATCGCGTTTGGGAAAAGTATCGATTACCTGCGGCGCATGAAACAGCCGCTGCGTGCGGTCGCGAAGATGCGATCACCACCGCGATTCAAGCTCTGGTAGGCTTGAGGACTCAAGGTCAAAAGGGGCGACTCAGTATCCCTGACTCGTTATGGATCTACCACAGCGGTCAGTCTGCATCAGCACGACCCGACGCATCTTCGCTCGCACAAATACTGCAGGAGGCCTTGCATGTGCGGATCGAAATTGAACAGTTCGTCGGCCAGTGGCTGACCCTTACACCGGATAATCAATCTCGACTCGGCGGGCTCGGCAGTGCGCTCGGATTCAACAATGCACTGGGAGTCGATTCCGTCGCGGGAAGTCGAGTCTGGGACGTGGAAAATCGTTTCCGCGTCAAACTGGGCCCCGTCGACTGGGAATCGTTTCAAAGATATATGCCGCTGGAAACCGCCATGCGGCGAATTGCGGATATCATCCGTCGCTATGTCGGACCGCAACTTGAATTCGAAGTTCAAGTGCTCCTCGTGGCATCCGAAGTCCGCGGAGTGCAACTGCAAGAAGAGACGTCGCCTCGACTCGGTTGGAATACATGGTTGGGAACGCGGAGCGATCCGCGCCCGGCCGACGAAGCCATGTTGAACCGGCAGACACACTGTCGGCTAATAACACCTCACACTCGCTCGTTCTTACATAAACATCGCGTAGTCATCGGAAGCATCATGATCCAAGTCGATCTTAAGAAGCTGTTTGACAAGTTGAGTCCGGTATGTTGCCGTACTTTGGAGCTCGCCACGGCACTGTGCATGACCCGCACCAACTACAACGTGGAGCTTGAACATTGGCTGTTCAAGTTGCTCGAAAACGGAGGTTCGGATTTCACTCGCGTCCTGCAATCGTTCGATTTGGATCTCAGTCACGTTCAGAGCGATTTGACTCTCGCGGCTCGATAAACTCAAGACCGGGAATGCTCGTTCTCCGTCGCTGAGTCGAAGTCGTGGACGTAGCCCGCGGGGGCCTGGACCTGGCGACCATCGATTATGGTGCTGCTCAAATTCGATCAGGTCACTTGCTTGTCGCGCTTGTTGGCCAATGACACTCTGCAGCGAGCCACGCTCAGCAACTCGAAAGAATTCGACAAGATTGACCTGGCTGCTCTACGTAAGTCACTCGTTGGAAATCTGTGTCGATACGGCCGAGGACCAAGAAGCCACACGCTTGGTGAGCGCCTCGACAGGAGGCACCAAGCAAGACGGTGCGCCGCGCAAACTGTCGACTCCCGGACTCGATCAATTCACGATCGACCTCACGGCGCGAGCTCGCGAAGGAAAGATCGACGCTGTGCTCGGACGCGACAACGAGATTCGCCAAGTGATCGACATTCTCACGCGTCGCCGGCAGAACAATCCGATTCTGACCGGTGAGGCGGGTGTCGGTAAGACAGCCGTGGCAGAAGGTTTCGCTCTCCGCATCGCAGCCGGTGATGTACCCGATCCGCTCAAAGATGTAACGCTGCGAACGTTGGACTTGGGATTGCTGCAAGCCGGCGCAGGTGTGAAAGGCGAATTCGAGAATCGTTTGAAATCGGTCATCGATGAAGTCAAAGCGTCTGCCAAGCCGGTGATCCTGTTCATCGACGAAGCACACACATTGATCGGCGCAGGCGGAGCAGCAGGGCAGGGGGACGCAGCTAATTTGCTGAAGCCGGCACTGGCGCGCGGCGAGCTCCGAACGTTGGCCGCCACGACTTGGGCTGAATACAAGAAGTACTTTGAAAAAGACGCCGCCCTGGCGCGACGATTTCAAGTCGTCAAAGTCGAAGAGCCTGCGGAAGATGTCGCCATCGACATGGTACGCGGGCTGACGCGCACGTTGGAATCGCATCACAAGGTCGCGATCCTCGACGAAGCAGTTGTCGACGCCGTGAAACTCTCGAGCCGATACATCAGCGGTCGACAACTACCTGACAAAGCGATCAGCCTCATCGATACGGCTTGTGCTCGCATCAACTTGAGTCAAACATCGACTCCACCCGCGCTCGAGGATACCCAGCGCCGCTTGGCGCAAGTAAAGCTGTCGCGAGAGATCCTGCAAAGAGAGACGGTGACGGGTGCCGATCACGCAGAGAAGATGCAGGAGCTCAGCGACGAGTTCGTTCGTCTGGAAAAAGAGCTTGCCGAACTGCAGGCTAGATGGCAACAAGAAAAGGACTTGGTCGCGTCCATCCGTTCGCTGACCGACAACTTGCAAAAAGCCGATGCGGCGGCCGCGGCGAAGACACCGGGCGCGGAACTACCGAGCGGCGATCAGATTCAAAACTGGAAGGTCGAACTCGATAAACAAAAAGCGGCACTCAGTGAATTGCAAGGAGAATCGCCGCTAGTCCATCCGTTCGTTGATCGCAACGCGGTTGCAGAAACAGTGGCAGCATGGACCGGTATTCCAGTCGGGCGCATGGTTGCTGACGAAATCAACACCGTGCTCAACCTCCATGACTTGATGGAACGACAAGTCGTCGGACAATCGCACGCGCTCAAACGCATCGGTCAGTCGATTCGTACTTCGCGAGCTCGGCTGAACGATCCGCGGGCTCCGATCGGCGTCTTCATGCTGGCCGGAACGAGCGGTGTGGGAAAGACGGAGACGGCCATCGCGCTGGCTCAACTGCTGTACGGCGGCGAGCAGAACATGACGGTCATCAACATGTCGGAGTTCAAGGAAGAACACAAAGTCTCGTTATTGATGGGATCGCCTCCGGGCTATGTCGGATACGGCGAAGGTGGCGTCCTCACCGAAGCGGTCCGACGCAAGCCGTACAGCGTCGTCTTGCTGGATGAAATGGAAAAAGCTCATCCTGGCGTGCAGGACATTTTTTATCAGGTCTTCGACAAGGGAATGATGAAAGACGGCGAAGGCCGCGACATCGACTTCAAGAACACGCTGATCATCATGACCACGAATGCAGGAACGGATTTGATCAAGAGTCTGTGCACCGACCCGGATACCACACCGGATCCCGATGCATTCCTGGAAGCGGTTTTCCCCGAACTCTTGAAGACCTTCAAACCCGCGTTCCTCGGGCGTGTCAGCATCATTCCTTACTACCCGTTGAACGAAGAAGTGATTCGCAAGATCATCGGCTTGAAGCTCGGCAAGGTCGGCAAGCGGCTGCGTGAAAACTACAATGCCGACTTCAGCTATTCGGACGATTTCGTGCAGCTAGTGGCCGATCGTTGCAAAGAGGTCGACACCGGAGCTCGCAACATCGATCACATCCTGACGAAGTCGCTGCTTCCCGATCTGTCGGCTGAGTTACTGAGCCGCCTGGCAGAGGGGCAAACTATTCAGAGCGTGCGCGTCGAAACGGCTCCGGAGGCAAACTTCCGGTTCGTGATTGCCTAAAAAGTATGGAAAAAAATTCGGCTCGTCCGCAACCTGTCGGATGAAGAGACGAGAACGGTAAGTGTAAGGGGCACCGAACAACGCGGTCGCCCTGATTGAAGTGGAAACAACAGTTCAGATCACCAGTTCCCAACCTTAGAGGAAGACGAAAATGGCTGCTTACATCAAGTTTGACGGAGTCGACGGCGAAGCTAAAGACAAGGCTCATGCCAAGTGGAGCGATCTGGAGAGCTTT
>JAXMBQ010000051.1:0-37236 GCA_046349815.1 Pirellulales bacterium
GATGGGTGTCTACCGCGTCACCTACTCCTGGACGTTCCGCGCATCTTACAACTGGATGAAGATCAACAACGTCGCCTTGGCTCCTCGCAACTTCCACACGGAAGGCTTGACCGGAAGCGTGAATGGTGCAGTCTTCGGACCGAACCGCAACACGTTCATCGACACTCAAGGCGATGTGAAGTACAGCGGCCTGACACTCGGTGCTGAATACCTCTGGTAGTCTCTCGAGCAAAGTAACGACAATGAAACAAAGGCCGGTCGCGAGACCGGCCTTTTTTCGTGCGCATATCTTTCCTCGTGCACAATCGTTGCAGTCGCTACGATCAACATCGTCTTCTCACGACTGCCGGGCGCGACCGAACGTTCGTCGGTCTTTCCGGATTGAAACAAGCTAGGTTTCAGAATCGACCTGTTGTTACGATGCGCCTGCGAAAGACGGCCGAAAGCATGCCCAGTAATGCGATCTCTCTGACACCGATGACTGCTGACTTGAATCCTGCCGTCGGTGCCGATGCCCGCGAAGTCGGAGCTCAACGTCACATTCCCGAACTGGACGGCTTGCGCGGTCTGGCAATTCTCATCGTGACACTGTACCGCTTTGGAAAAGACTTTCCGGCCGACACATGGTTCGGACGCGCGATCGCCGAGTCGATTGAAGCGGGCAGTCGCGGAGTCGAACTGTTCTTCGTACTGTCGGGTTTCTTGATCACCGGCATCCTGCTGGAAACCAAACACGACAGTCGCTATTTCGTGAACTTCGTCGCTAGACGAGCTCTGCGAATCTTTCCGCTGTACATAGCCGCACTCGTCGTCTGCACCGTCGTCCTTCCGCGCACAATCTGGTCCGCCGGCTTTCAAGCCGCAGCCGACCAGCAGTTGTATCTGTGGACCTACACATCCAACTTGCGAATGGTATGGGAGAACGCATGGTGCTTCGGACCGCTGGATCACTTTTGGTCGTTGGCGGTCGAAGAGCACTTTTACTTGGCTTGGCCTCTGGTCGTGCTGTTGATTCCCGCAAGAAAAGGGTGGCGCTGGATACTGGCCGGCGCGATCGCGGCGGGAATAGCAAGAGTCGCTTACTGTGCCCTCGGTGATAACGAATTGGCTCCTGCCGTGTTAACACCGTTCCGCTGTGATGCTTTGTTGATCGGCGCTGCCATTGCGGTGAAGTTGCGATCGCCCAGCGGACTCAGCGGATGGCGTTTGCCGAGCCTCATTGCTTTGCCGTTGCTGGCAGCGTTGTGTGCGGGTCTCGAATGGGACGGTCGACGATTGCTCTCTGTCGGCGAATCCATGTGGCCGTTGATGTGGGCGGCGCTCTTGATCGTGCTGCTCACCAGTCGCACACAGTCGACGATCGCCGGATGGTTTCGCCTTTCGATACTGCAGACATGCGGTCGATACAGCTACGCCATGTATGTGTTTCAGAACCCGTTGACCGTGCTGATACCGATGCCTGCGCTGGTCGCATGGTTGAGCTCATCGATCGGCAATGAACCAGTCGCGCGGTTGTTGACGATGATCGGCTTGACCTTGTTGACATTCATGGCCGCCTGGATCAGTTGGCATTGTTTAGAGAAGCATTGTTTGGCGCTGAAGCGATACTTTCCATACGGAGCGTCCGAGCGCGCGGAACGATACCCGAAGACGAGTCAAGCCGAATGCGCTTGAGTCAAGCTGCGGTAAACATGGTCACTTCGCGCGGAGCGAGTCGCTCGAAAGTGCGAAAAAAGCGAAATTCCTTGCCTTTTTGGGGCTTTTTTTGCTTTCCTCCCAGTTGAAATTTGCGTGGGCAGGCTTTTAATGGTCTCGTTCGGCGTCATGAATGTCGACCGTGTCGTTTGATATTTCTTACTGGAAAGGGATTGGAAGCATGGCGAAGGCCGCAGCTAAGAAGAAGCCACCATCGAAGACCGAAGTCTTCACGAGCATTGCTGAAAAGACCGACTTGACCCGCAAGCAAGTCACCGCAGTGTTCGAAGCTCTGAGCGAAGAGATCGCTCGTAACCTGAGCAAGAAGGGACCTGGCGTTTTCCAGATTCCTAACCTGTGCAAGATCGTTGCCGTTCAGAAGCCGGCTCTGCCGAAGCGTCAAGTGCGCAACCCTGCCACCGGTGAAATGAAGTGGGCTGATCCGAAGCCTGCCTCGGTTGCCGTTCGCGTTCGCGCGCTGAAGAAGCTGAAGGAAATGGTCGGCTAGTTTCCGAATGTCGACAGAGTGGCCGCTCCCGATACGAGCGATCATCCTTTCACGACACCGGATACGGACTAGCTTCCCAACTGCCTATTACGGTTTGCCCTTTACAGGACCCATTCGGCGGACGAACGAAACGAATCGTGCCCGCTGATTGACAGCCGCAAACATCGAGTGACCGTCGAAGCAGTTGCTCGAACCGACGAAAACATCAGATCAGCCGAGAGCGACCGCGTGATAATCGCGAAACCTCTCGGCTGTTTCGTTTTACGGACGATTCTCAGCTAATTACGAGCTTCGAGAGCGATTCAACAGGCGGGCGATGCGAGGGTCTCCGAGACCGCGGGCCACGGCTGCAGCACCGCTGAAATCGTGATCGTGACTGTGATCGCCCGGCACCGAGACAGTGCAGGCTCCTGCAGCCACGCCGGCGCGAGTTCCGTGACCGCTGTCTTCCAGGACAAGCATCGCTGAGTGTTCAACGCGCATGCCTGCGGCCGCTGCCCAGTAGATATCGGGCGACGGCTTGCCATGCTCGACATCCTCGGCCGTAACGACGAAGTCGACTCGATGTCGAACTCCGGCGCCGCTCAAGGCTTTCTCGGCAAAGACACGCCGGCTGCTTGTGGCAACGCAACGCGGCAACTTCAATTCATCCAAGAGATTCAATAGCTCAACCAACCCCGGCATCGGAGCCAAACGCTGAGCGAGAATCGTTTCGAAGATGGCATCCGATTCGGCTTCCAAAATCTCAACGGTATCGGAAAGCGATTCGGTGCGAATCATCAGTTCAAAGGCTCGCGGTCCGGGAAGCCCCATCATCCCGCGTCGCAGTTCGGCGCGAAATACTCTGCCGCGACGCGCCAACAATTCTGAACCGACATCGAAGTACAGTTCTTCGGTGTTGAGCATCAAGCCGTCCATATCGAAGGCGACTGCTTCGATCGATCGCGGCCACTGAACTTCGGTTGCGGTATCTTCCTGCATTTCACTTGCGTCTTGTATGATTGTGTGCGCTGCGCATTCCGTCGAACCGAACTCCGAAGTCATCCATGGTTGAAACCATTGAAACCGTCGCCGATCGTGAACCGAGCCGGCGCGAAACGTTTCTACCTCTGCATTCGACGGACCTCGTAGAGTTTCTAAGCAGACACCCTGCGTTGCAAGGGTCGACGGAAGCTCAATTTCGACATTTGGCTTCATTCATCCTGTCGCTGCAGCATCATTTGTATCGGCAGCGTCATGAACAACTGACATATCTCTACGCACCGCTTGATCCGGACCGCGATACTCTGCTGCTGAGCGTACCGGTACTGGAAGAACGCAATCGACGCTGTGAGGAACTGTTCGGCCGCATCGACGATGCACTTCAGCGAGCGAACTACCATCGCTTAGTGCGAGAGGATATCGAACGTGCGATGTCCGGAGCAACGCAGTGGGGTGTTCGCATGCGAGTCGACTTTGACGCATTTGATCGCGTCGAAGTTTATGCTCGCGGTAACAAGATCGGCAAGAAATCGCTGCGTCATTGGCGTCGATTCTTTCGGCTTAAGACCTTCGAAGTACCGCTTTATCAACGTCTGGTGGTGATCTTTCGGATCAGGCCCGAATACGAGCGGCGCGACAAGCGTTTCGATTCCCATCGACTGTACTTACGGATGTTCAAAAACATACCGCAACAAGACGTGGACATGGTAATGCCTGCCACCAAGTTGAAGATGACTTGGTGGGATCATTCGCAAATCGTGTTGCCGAGCATCTACGCCATCGTGGCGACACTCGGCAAATTGCTGCGCTATGTCGTGCTGCTGACGCTGCTGGGGATCTTCAAGACAGCGGCCATGGTTCTGCTGATCATCGTGGCCGTGGCGTACGGAGTGAAATCGATGTTCACGTACACGATTAACACTCGCCGTCGCTACCACTTGAATGTGGCGCAGAACTTGGTCATCCAAAGTTTGGACAACAATGCCGGAGCGCTACTGCGTATCTTGGAAGAAGGAGAGCAGCAGGAGGCATGCGAAGCGGTGCTGGGATTCTTTGCTGCCGCCGTATTGATGCCCGATATCAAGGACATCAAGCTCGACGAAGTAGACCGGACATGCGAGTCACTCATCCACGAAGCCACCGGCATCCACATCGACTTCGATGTTCAGGATGCCGTCAAGGATCTCGTGCATCTCGGTCTGATGCGAGCCGCCGGTGAGCGCTGGGAAGCGGTGAGCTTGAGCGAGGCGGTTCGCATTCTCGACGATACATGGGATCGATGGTTCAACAACTGAACCGCGATCAGCGAACGCCGCCGGCGTTTTGTGCGCTGCGAGCCGCTTCGGCTTGAGCACGCTTCAGAGCAGCCGTTTCGTTGGCCAGCTTATTCTCAGGACCGGCAGGGAAGTACTGGACGTCATCCTTCAGGTAGTAAGGACTCGGCAGGGTCTGACCGGCGACCGAGACTTGGCATCCCACGGAGCTCACGAGTCCGCACAGCAAGAGAAGAGCGGAAGCAGCAAATTGGCAATTTCGGCCGGCCTTGATATCGGTCATGATGCGTCCGATCTCCCTGTCATCTGTCAGTCTGAAATGCATACGCTTCCCCGATTCTCCCCATGAGTGAGAAAGCGTCTCGACAGGTTGTATCGGTTGTAGTGAATTTGATTCTTGACAAGAAACTCGGCCCAGAAGGAACAACCGACAAGTTGCTCCCCCGCCTTCGTACTCGAAAGTATTGCAAGCATTGATCAAGACGCCCGAGAAACGAAAGCGAGCACTGAGCAACCCTCTCGTACAAAAAAATCGAGTACGAGTACGAATAGGAATCGGAATAGCCACTAGCCACTAGCCACTAGCCACTAGCCACTAGCCACTAGCCACTAGCCTCTAGCCTCTAGCCTCTAGCCTCTAGCCTCCCCCTTCCGTTTTTTCCGGCGAGGGGAAATGCATTCAATCGGCGAACTGTGCGGGGTCGAAACAGAACCGAAGAAGAGATTTTCTCCCCATTGAGCAGTTCGAGGCGGCCTGAGGCAAGCGTGTCTCCCAGCATTTCCATCACCGGACAAGTCGGCGAAGGCGTTCGCAAGGCAGCCATCCTGCTGATGAGCCTTGAGGAGGACGACGCAGCTTCGTTGCTCGCCAAGCTGCCTCGGACCTATGTGGAAAGAGTTTCCATCGCGATTGCGCAGATGGATACCGTCTCAGGCAAGGAACAAGAAGCGGTCATCACCGAGTTCCTGCATGGTCGAGCCAGTGCGCTCGTTCCGCACACCGGTGGCCTCGACCGAGCCAAGAGCCTCGTGAAGAAAGCACTCGGCAAAGACGCGGCCGACATGCTGAACATCCTGCAACAGGCATTGGAAGCGATGCCCTTCGGCTTCCTACACAAAGCCGACCCGCAGAACGTTCTCTCCTTCCTGATCGACGAGCACCCGCAAACCATCGCCATGGTGCTCAGTCACGTTCCGCCGCCGCTGGCCGCAGGCATCCTCAACGGTTTGCCGGCCCCGCGGCAGTTGCAGGTGATCCAGCGCATCGCAGAGATGGGTCAGACGAGTCCCGAGGCGATCGACGAAGTGGAGATTGCTCTGTCGACGCGCATGAGCATGTTCAACACACAGTCGTTCCAAAAAGCCGGTGGTGTGCCTGCCGTGGCCGAAGTGCTCAACGTCTCCGATCGCGCTACAGAACGTGCGATTCTGGACGGCCTATCGCGAGACAAACCCGAACTGGTCGACGACATTCGACGCCTCATGTTCGTGTTCGAAGACGTCGGCAAGCTGGGAGACAAGGACATCCAGACTGTTCTCAAAAACGTCGAGACCAGTCAATGGGCGATGGCTCTCAAAGGGGCGAGTCAAGCTTTGCAGGAAAAGATCATGCGCAACATGTCACAGCGAGCCGCCGACATGCTGCGTGAAGAAATGGAGTTCCTCGGCAAAGTTCGACTCAGCGAAGTCGAATCGGTTCAGCAGAAGGTCGTCGACATCGTGCGATCGCTCGAAGACGCCGGACAGCTCTCGCGTCCGTCCGGCGACAAAGAAGAAGAGTTCGTGGCCTAACCGGCTCGGCCGCACACGCCGTAAGTTTACTTCTTCGGTTCCGTCTTCTTTTCCGCAGGCTTGTTCGCTTCGGCCTTTTCGTTCTGCAGTTGTTCGAGGAACTGCTGCGAGAACTGCTTGTTCTGATCGCTGCTGGATGCCACGGCTTGCTTGGCAAGCTCTATGGCCTCATCGAGCTCTCCGAGTCGATAGACGATGTGAGCCGTCGTATCGAGCAAGCTTCCTTTCGTTTCCCCTTTGGCGGTCGCCAGTGCTTTTTGGGCACGTTCCTTGGCCACTTTCAACAGCGGCGTGATATCCTTGCGTCGCTGTTCCGATTGTTCATAGATGTGCCAGCAGATAGCATCGAGCAGATTGATGTCTTCTTTGGCATCCTCAAAGCACTTGGCAAGATGCTTGGCAGCATCATCCGCTTTGTCCTGCACCATCAGAATCTGCAGCTTCGTCATCTGCAGCTGAAAGCGCTCCTGAGGCTGCTCGACCTTGCCGACGCGCTCGTCAATGAGCGTAATCGCCTTATCAAACTTTCGTTCAGCCAATGCCTGTCGCAGAGTTTCCATAGCCAGTTCTGCTTCTTGCTTGGCTTGGAACTCGGCTCGGAAGGTTTCTCTATCCCACTTGCCGGCGACGACTTGTTCGAGCGGTTCATCGATCTCGGCCGGATGTCCGATCCATTCGATTTCGCCTTTTTTGCCGACAATGAATGCCGTCGGGATTCCGCTTTGCCGAGCCGCTTGCATGTAGTCAGTCATCACCGATCCATCCGGGTCGGTTGTCAGACACCAAGCACTGGTCAGTTCGGCGTAAGTCTTCGGCTCCCCCTTTTTCGAATCCGCATTGGGAGCCCGAGGAATCTCGCGAGCGAGAAACTCTTTGATCGCTTCCACATCTTCATCACTGACGCTGACGATCTGCACGCCGCGTGATGCATAGTCTTGTTGCAGTTTGGACAAGTGAGGCATCGACTGGATGCAGGGACCGCACCATGTCGCCCAAAATTCGACGACATAGACTTTGCCCGCTTCAAACTTCGTAACCTTCTTGAAAGCACCGTTTCCGGTGGACAGCCAATGCTCGATATTCAGCTCAGGAGCATTGGAACCGATCGTCAACAGTTTCTGTTCCGCGTCATCTGCGGCCGATGCACCATTCGCATTCCAGGCCGCAGCAGTTAACGTCAAACAAAAGAATAAGCGGCGCAAATAGCGGTTCATGAGTGGATGGCTTTGTTAGAGGCTAGAGGCTAGAGGCTAGAGGCTAGAGGCTAGAGGCTAGAGGCTAGAGGCTAGAGGCTAGAGGCTAGAGGCTAGTGGCTAGTGGCTAGTGGCTAGTGGCTAGGGGCTAGGGGCTAGGGGTCGTAAATTCTGAAATTTCAAATTTCAAATTTCAAATTTCAAATTTGAGATTTGAGATTTGAGATTTGAGATTTTCAATTGAGAATTGAAAATGCAGACTCTGGGATTACTTCTTACACCTCTTTGCTAATCCGCGGAACGAAAACGCCGATGGGATCTGAATTGATCTCATCGGCGCAGGTGTAAGTCACGGTCGGTTTGTTTCATCATTGGAACGCATCGACACGCAAAGTGCTTCGATGCTGCTTCCGTTGATCGAATATTAGTTGACGAGCTCAGCTTTCTCGAAGCCGGCTTTCGCCAGAGCTTGGATCGCGGCTTCGCTGTCGAACTTGCCGTTGAACTTTACGATCACGACCGGATTATCGATCGCGTCAGCGACGGCTTGCTTGGTCAGTTCAACCGATTCGACGTTGGGTTGCTTAGCCAGAGTTTCTTTGACAGTCGGCCAGCAGCCGTGAGGGCAGCTCATGGTAGGCACCTTTAGTTTGGTGCTGACAAATTTGGCTGCCGTCGTACCTGCATCAGCGCTCTTCGGCGCGTCGGCCGGAGGAGCAGGTTGTTCGACAGGGGGCGGAGCATCCGTCTTCGGTGCGTCAGCCTTAGGAGCATCCGCAGCCGGTGCGTCAGCCTTCGGCGCATCGGCCTTAGGGGCGTCTGCGGCCGGTGCGTCGGCTTTCGGCGCATCTGCAGGCGGTGCGTCTGTCTTCGGTGCATCAGCAGGCGGAGCATCCGTCTTGGGAGCATCAGCCTTGGGCTCTTCCTTCGCGCCTTTATCTTCTGTCCCCATTTCGACCTTCGGCGGCGCTGAATCCGTCACGCCCGAACCGCTCGGACCTGGTACATCCCCACCTGGTTCAACCGGCTTTTCACAGCCTACGAGGAGGGAAACAGTGAACAGCATTCCCAGTCCGAATCGACGCATTGTGTTGTCTCTCCAGTTTTCAAATATGGTTTTTCATTCCGAGGCGCATCGAGACTCGCCTCGATAGCTTTGATTTCGTTAGCTTATGGTAGGGCGTGATTCGCCTCCATGCAAGCGCTACGCCCCTCGGCTCCCCCTCACCAGCGGCTATTTGCCGCCGGTTACCCCTTCGAATTCCAAAGTCGGGATCGGGCGTGCCAGAAAAGGCAACGTATCAGGCAGCACCCGCACTTCCGTCGTCAAACGCAACGGTACGGGAGCTCCGATATCGAATTCGAACTGTAGGAACGACGCTTTCCAGCCCGCGTCGGGCTCCGTGAGCGACACGTCGAACCGATTGGCTGAGCCCGCTTGCGGCTCGATCCCCCGACTCGTCCAGTTGCGTCCAAATGTCTCGACCCGGAAATCTCGATCCGCCGGATTGTGAGCTTCCCACAGCAGGACTTTGTTCAACTTGCCCTTTCCCACTGCAACGATCCGTTTTCCGTTTTCAAAATGCCATTCCAGCGACGGCCTTTCGACTCCGTACGCAACCGCATAATGAAACGCGATCAGAGTATCGAGAGCGTTGCTTCCGCCTAACCCATGATCCGTGTTGGGAACATAACAAAGATGCTTCTCACCCGGGAGTTGATTGAAATAGAACTGCGATGAGTCGGGGAGGAAGAATTGATCTCCGCTCGCATTGATAATGCATTTGGGCATCGTAAAGCGATCGCGATAGGCAAACGGGTCTTCGATTCTCATGAGTTCGGCATAGCGCGGATGATTACGTCGCTGCACGATCTTATGGTCGACGTAATCCGTAATAGCGGGAGCCCAAAAACCATACGCGGCATAGTGATGTCGCATCGACTTATCGACGTTCAAGACATCGATCACGATCGGCGCGATGGCGGCCACTCGCTTATCTACGGCGGCGGTCATCCAAGTCGTCCAACCCCGTTTCGATCCGCCGGCAACAACAAACTTATCGACTGTGACGTTGCCCCCTACGTCGCTTGCCAGCAGAGTCTGCACAACATCCATCGCGCGGACCACGGATTTGACCATCGGCAGTCGAGCCGGCCAGCGCTCGTCACCGGTCTTGATGTACTGGTCCCATGTGTAGCCGATCAAATCGTCTTCAACGCGCGGCTTGCCGTCACCATGAAAGACCAACGGCTGATTGGGCACTTGCTTCAATTCAGCCACGACGGTTCGCGACCCATTGGCAACCGCGAGCACTCGGTCATCCATCTTATCCGGCGGCGCACCGCCATTGCCCCCTCCGCCGATGAACATCATCGCCGTTGAACTCTTCACTTCATTCGGTTTAACAATCGTGAGCCAGTGTTGCCATTTCGTTCGGTCCACTTCGGTCGGAGTGAGCCAAGTCTGCGACGTCATGTCCACGACAAACATCTTCGCGCCCGGTAGATCTTTTACCGCGACGATTTTCCATGCGAACGAATCATCCGGTGCGGCCACATATCGATCGAGCGCGGTCGGTGACTGATGTACCGGCAGGTCAATTGTGGATACAGGATCGATGGCGGTGGTACTCGCGCCCGATTTCTCTTGAGCGCAGAGAGAGAAGATATTTGCCGAAGCGATCAACACTGCGGCCGGCAGCCAAGTACGAATACGGAGTGCCATCGTAGAACCCAAGAACAATAGATGCCTGAAGAGAAAGCATGCACGCGGAGTTGCGGCTCACTATGGTAACTGTCGTCGCGGGCCGCTGACCAGTCTCGCACGCCGGCTCGGTAGCGACAAAGTAGAAACTATCGAGCGGCTTCCGGCAGGCTGAGACGACCGCTCGAACAACCAGCGAGGATGCCGGCGGTCAACTGCGACTTCTCGACTAAGGAAGGCAGGTCCACCCATTCCTCCGAACTGTGGATGTTACCGCCGATGGGTCCGAGCGTATCGATGTTGGGTAGGCCTGCGGCTGACAAACGATTGCCGTCTGAAACTCCGCCGACGGCCATCCAATGTGTGTGTTTGCCGCAAACTTCTGATGCACATTTCACGATCGCGTTCATCAACATGCGCTGCTTGTCATCGATCGTCTTGGGCGGTGCGTGAAAGCCGCCATGCAATTCCCAGCAGTATCCATCCGGAGTGGGAACGTCGGCGAGTCTTTCTTGAAGTGAGGACTCAAACCACGCTTGAGATTCTCGGTCGGGAACACGGACGTTGAAACGCAGAATGGCTAGAGCCGGAACGACGTTGACCGGTCCACCGCCGCCGATCTCAGCCACGTTCACTGTCACGCCGGAACGCTTGTTGTTGATTGAGTCCAATTGCACAGCAAGCTTGGCGGCCATCGCTATGGCGTTGCGACCCGACTCGAAATCACGCCCTGCATGTGCGGACCTGCCGCGAAGAACGATTACGAATGAACCCGACCCCTTTCGCTCAGCCACCATGGCGCCGGAAGACAAAGCCGGCTCGTACAATAACCCGAAATCATGCTGAACAGCCAGTGACTCCCAGAGCGATGCAGACGAAGGCGATCCGATCTCTTCATCAGGCGTCAACAGCAACGTCCATCCACAATCAGGAGCAAGCCGGAATTGCTCGACGGCGCGCAGGGCATTCACCACAACCACGATGCCCCCTTTGGCATCGGATGTTCCCGGCCCGATCAACTTGTCCGGTTGCGGCCGGACACACTGATCAGGTTCATGAGCCGGCGGATAGACTGTGTCGAAATGAATGCCGAGGAGAACTTGTCGCGGTGCATCGGGACGAATTCTCCACTGGAGAGCCGCACACGATTCGATCGCTTGCTCGCTCCCCGCCGAGTCAATGATGCGCCGTGGAGAAAGCGGTATGCGTTGAAACTCGGCTGACGGAAAATCGCACCATGCTGACAGCCAGTCCGCGGTCTGAAACAAGCCGGTCAAGTTGCCGGACCATGAATTCAAGTTCGCAAGTTCCGTGAGATCGTCCGCCATGCGGCTCGACTGCGAAGCGAGCCAGGCGAGTGCTTGATCCATCATCGACCAGCCTTTTGCGAAGTTGAATAAGCCGCCATTTCAGTGGCAACCATGAGAGCCATCGCGCCGCCTCGACCGTCTTTGCCGAGGAGTGCCGGGCGATCGAAGTATTCACGCAAGGACTTCATCTTGCCCGTACCGGTACACACATCAACAAGTCCTCCGTCATCGGCGATTCTCACGTTGATCGCTTGCCAACCGCGTTGCACGCTGTCTGCTGCGCGAGGATCGTCTATCCATCCCCTTTGCAACGCTCGCGCCATGGCGAAAGTAATCATGCAAGTGGCAGTGAACTCGCGATAACTTTCGGGATGATCGATCACCTGATGCCAAGCACCGGTTACGTCCTGATGCGAGATCAACGCTTTGATGTGATCTCGGAACGCATTGAGCACTTCGGGTCTCAACGGATGATTCTCCGGCATATCGGTCAACACCAACGCCAAGCCCAGCGCGGGAAATCCATTGCCGCGTCCCCAGGCAGTTTCATCTAGTGGAGAATGACGATGCAATCCATCGCTGCGCAAGTTGAGTTTACGCATGAAGTGCATGTGTCGGACACACATTTGAAAATACTTGTCATCTCCCGAGAGACGTCCGGCGGCCGCCAAGATCGGGCAACTCATGAACGTCGAGTCACTCATTTCACTGTGGCCGGGCATCGCTTCCAACGGCTGACCGGAAGCATCGAACGCGCGATCAGCCGCTTGTAGCACGAGTTTCTTGTAAGCCTCACCGCCCGTACGATCAGCCAGCTCAGCAAACAAGATTTGTCCGGCGACGTCGCTGGCACTCGATTTCTCTTGCAGTGGATTCGCGCTGCCGCTGCGAAACGATTCCGTCAACTTCACGGCGTCTCGCAGCATTTGCTCATCACCGATCAGTGCCCCGTAGCGCATGCGACCGATTACTGCGACCGCTGGAATGTAGGCAGTGGAAGGCAAGTCACGGCCGTAGACATTCGCAAGCAAACGACAAACATCGAGGGGTGATCGGCTCGATCGATGAACAAGTTCTTTGCAGCCGGGTGACAGATTTTTTTGCGATGCGGCCAACGGCTTCAACTCGTTCACGTGAGGCAGGGCCGTCGCCACTTGTTCAAAGGGATGCTTATCACCCGGTGCAACATTCCATGTCACGGCTTCCAGCGAACCGATGCCGGCCGCAGCCGATGTTTTTAAGGCTGTAACGAGATGATCTTTCGGAAGACTGTTCAGGTCTCCGGTACCGGTCTTCGGGCCGTCGACCAGCACGATAACCACGTCGGGTCCCAACATGCCGATCCAACGCCAAAGATACTGCGACTCTGCGTTGGCGGCCCCCAAGTAATATTCGCCGGTCGGCGGATATCCGACCGCCGGATTGGAGCCGCGTCCGTTGTCATCGACGACGCCTTTGGCATATCCGTCCGGATTGCCGCATAGGACCGCGGAAATGTCGATCGCACTCCGTAGTGCCTGGTACTCATCTTCGCTGTAGAGCCGTCGCATCACATCGATCGTCGTATCGGTGGTGTTGTGAGAGCCGTTCAACCCACCGACGATCAACAGTCGCAGCTTCTTCGAGTTCACATCAAACGAATCGTTCGTGATAACAGCCGGAATGGCACGACCTTCTCGGGTAACACCGACCGCAACATGATGCAGTCCATCGAGCTTTAATCCCGATAAATCCGGCTCACCGGCTCGCAAGCCGATGCTAATCGTTGATAGCAATGCCATCCAGCATGCAATGCTGGAAATCCGAAAATCTCTTGGAATGCCTGGTTTGTTGAAACAAGTCATGTTCAAACTCTGGGAAAGCTGGTGAACCTCGAAGGCTTGGGCGGTAATGGGTCGTGCTTATTCCAAGCGATGGTCGATTCTAAAGTTCATGCGGAACAATCACAACGTGGCTCTCAGCTCGGCCCTCTCTGAACATCAGGCACATCGACAGAGATCCAGTGCTGCCTGCTGCGATCAAACCGCCTGATCCAGTGCTGCTGCCTTTCCGTTGGAAAAGCGCCATGAATCACCTCCATGTTTGTTGTATCCTTGCTGGGCAGTGGGTGGGTGTGCTCTCTCAATCTTGTCAAGCCTGGAACTCAGGCTGGACCTGCCACGGCCTTCTGACGTGGGCCTCACCTCACCAGATCTACCAGTTGGCTGATCATCTGCAGCCGCCGTCAGCCAGTTCGATCTTCGATATCGTCGTCATCCCGGCTCGAACTAGGCGTGGCCATGTCGACTTCCATCGACTTCGGCAGGTGCCAATTTGGCAAGTCCTCGACAGGAAGATGGATCTATTTCCAGATCAACTTTCAAGACGCAGGCGGGCAAACTCTTCGAGCTCGTCACCTCCGCACCATCGAACCGTGTATGTCATGTTGGTTAGGTATAGAGTCGTCTGAACTCAAAACATTCAACCCTCGGTCGTCGCGGTCAACGATGATATCGATTCGTCCGGTCAATTGTTCCATCACAACTGCTCATCTACAACGACCGCCGCGGTGCCGCAAACCCTGCTGCGACCACTGCCGTTCGACTGGGAGATGGGTGTGACGCGCGAACCGTGGGACTCTTCACAAAAGATGATCGCGCAGCGAATCGCCGCCGAGCGGTTGGCTGACTGCGGCGCTCATTTCGAAGCCGCACTCGTCACCGTCACGCGCGGCCCGGCGCCTCATCTTCCGATCCTCAATCGACAGGGAATGATCCAGCGACCGTGTACCAATTGCGGTGACTGCACAACGGGTTGCAACGTCGGCGCGAAGAACACGTTAGTGATGAATTATTTACCGATCGCCAAACAACATGGCGCGTCGATTTTCACTCGCACAGAAGTGCTCGGTATCGACAAGTGTCCGGATGGATATGTCGTCTGGTATCGTCACTATCCGGTTTGCGCCGATGGACAGTCCAAGAGCAGTTCCGATCAAGTCGTTCACGGCTGCCTTCGGACACGTATGATTGTGCTTGGCGCGGGCAGCCTCGGCAGCACGGAACTCTTGCTGCGGTCACAAACGACAAACTTTCAGTTCTCGCCTCGGCTCGGATGCGGTTGGTCCTGCAATGGAGACATTTTAGGCTTGGTGCGTCACACGCAAGTCCCGACGCACATCGCCGGTAAAGGTACCGACGAGTGCGGCATGCAAAGCACCGGACCGGCAATTCAATCCAACATCCGTTTCCCGAATCGCGCCTGCCTGCAAGAACGCATCATGATTCAAGAGGGAGTCGTGGCGAAAGCGTACATCCCCTTCATGACGCTGTTCGGTCGCGACTTGGGACTGGATCACACGCAGATGCTAGTCGTGGCCGGACATGATGGAGCCGAAGGGCGAGTTGAACTGGGGTCAGACGGAAGCGCCGTCATTCGTTGGCCCGACCTTTATCATCATGTCTACCGACGTATAGCCGAAGCGGATATGCAGCGAGTAGCGCACGCAATCGGCGGCGAGTATCGCGAGATGCTCGCCTTCAAAGGTCGAGTCGGTACCGTTCATCCGCTCGGCGGCTGCAGCATGGCAGATAACCCGCAACACGGAGCCGTTGACGACCGATGCCGAGTCTTCGACGGCCGCGACGGCGGCTGCATCGATCCGGCGACAGGCAGACCACTTGTCCATCGCGGACTTTATGTCATCGACGGAGCCTCGGTTCCCACATCGCTCGGCGTCAATCCACTCGCCACAATTTCCGCGATTGCCGAACGTTCCGCCGAGCTGATCACCCACGATCCGGACCACGCCGACTTATTTGTCGCGGCTGTATAACGTCGCGACTCTCACTCGCAGTCCGCGGATGATCACGGCAGAAGTTTTTCCGGAGTGCCCGGCAGTACAGCATTCTCAGCCGAGGAAAGCGGCTTGCTGAGCGAGAGGAACGCGAACAAGTCGATCAGCTCTTGTTCCGTCATTTGTTGTTCAAGGCCATCCGGCATCAGCGACTTCGGGCTGTCAGCGATCTCTTCAACATCATCGAGGTCCAGTTCAACCGTTTTACCTCCTTGAACTTTGAGCGTCAGTCGCTTTTCATCTTGAGCCGTGATCACACCGGCGAGCACACGCCCGTCACCGGTCAAGACATTCTTAGCACGAAACGCTTCGCCGATCACGAGACTCGGATCGAGCACGTTGGACACCAATTGGTCAAAGCTCCCGCGACCGTTGCTGGTTATCTCCGGTCCGACGTCGATCCCCTCGCCGTAAATGCGGTGACATACAGCGCATGCTCTCTTGAAGGTCGCTTGCCCTCGATCCGGATCGCCTGTCTTTCCGCTGCGAAGTAGTTCCAGCGTCTTGCGGACCACTTCTTTCCGTGCCGCGTCATCGGCCGCGCGGATGCGTCCCCACACTTTCGTGATCGATTGCTTCAAAGGCTCATCCGATGCATTCATCCACTTGAGCAACTGATTGGTGTTCAACAAATCCTTCGCGACTTTCTCATCCGCTACCGCAGCAACCAACATGCGCATCGTATCGGCATGTTGGGTCATCGGTTCGACAACGGCGACACGCACGGAAGGAGGCAGATCGGCCCATGCAGTGAGCAGCAAACCGGCCGCTCTCCGTCGATCTGCGATCAACAATCGTCCGGCGAGCTGCCCGGACCAACCCACTGACTTCGTATCCGCCGCGGAACCGGCCAGGTGCTTGGCTGCGAACATCCATGCAGCCTCGGTGTCGCTGATCAACCAAATACGGAACCAGAGGTCCCTTGATGCCAGGGGGAATCGATCCTGTCCGATACTCTCTACCAATTGAGCCTGCGAGTCTGCGTTTCCAATCAGAACTAGTGCGGCCGTTGAAACAGCAAAACGCGGATCATCCTGCTTTGAAACGCCCTCGCGAAATCGATCGCTCATCAATTCCAATTGAGCTTTCAAGTCACCGGTTTCATTTCGATCCAGCGCAGTGTTCAGCATTTTTTCAAGCGACGAAGCAGCCGCGGCGGGTTGCGTCTTCCAAAGCAGCTTGATGACGCGCAGCGCCGCAACGCTCTGGCCTGAAGACGGAGCCGTTGACTGCTTCTGATCAGCGGTCGTGTTCTGCTGCGAACCGACCGAATCTTGGCTGTACATAGTGCCAGGCATCATGGACGTAACTACGACCAAGGCCCCCACCATGACGACATGAACAATGCGTTTCTCGACCGTTCTGCCGACCGAAACGTTCCGGACCGCATTGATATGACGGGGTTGGGTTCTGTAGTTGGAGAAGAGTCGATCGAAGATTTTCATTTTCAGTCGGTGGGATCGGCGAGGGAGGGAAATGCGGTACGTAGGGAGAATAACCCGGAAACGACCCGTTTCCGAACTACCTCGGCCGGAAAAAAGTGGAGAGAAATCGTTCGCGGGGTATCATAATCTGTACGACTTCAGAAAGGGAAACGCTATGACTTTGCATTCGCTGACGAGCCGATTGACCGCACATCTTGTTTGTCGAGCGATCAGGGCCGTGCCGCTCGCTGCGCTGCCAGTTGGAATGCTGCTCAGTGGTGCTTGGGAGATGACCGCCCACGGTCAAGTTGTCAACTTGCCGTCGGTCTCCAACTTCTCATCGTCCGGATCGGTACTGGTTCCCGATCAAGGCGATGTCGGCCTCGGCGGTACTCGATACGGAAGCAGCGGTCGCATGTCGCGCGGAATGATGCCGCCGGGATCGCGAGCCAGTGGATCGTCGACATCGGCCGGGAACATGAGCGCTTCCGTGGTCGTCATCGACTTGCAAGCCATGGATGCAGCTTTGTTGGAAGAAGCCGAAAAGAAGCGATCAACCAGCGCATCGCGATTCAGCGGCATTGTTCAGGGTCAACCGGCGGCAAATGTGCTCCGCCAAGAAGCTCCGCCTACAACCGACTATAAACCGATCCAGCGACCTGCGAACCGGCAACCGTTTACCGAAGAGTTCAGCGATCCGCGTTCGATCCAGCCTGACTTCATGGGAGGCAGCGGAGCGATTCATGACGAGTCGGAGATTCGCTACTTTATGGACCGTGCGCACGAAGCCCAAGTGCAGGGACGATTCGCTGCGGCGCAGGTCTACTATCGTCTGGCGCTCGAACGGATGTCGCCCGAGGCTCACGCTCGAATGATCGAGTGGAGAGCCAAGCGGACACAAGACAAAGAAGCCTCCGTAGCCGGCACGCGCGGCGTCGCCCAGACCTCCGGTTCGGCACCTCCGGCCGGTGCACAGCGCCCCGCTCGCTGAATCCGTTTCAATTCCCGGGCTTTTTCAGCGAACTTCGTCTAGGTGCGGTTGGCGCAAGTCAGCCCCTTTGCCACCTTATCGTTTTGCGAATTCGCCTCAACCCGGAGTGCCCCTGAATGTCCAACGCATATGCCCGGCCGAAGCTAGGGCGTGACATTGTTCGAGTCGACGACATGGAGGTCGACCTTCGCAATCGCTATCTCGCCGCTTTCTTGGCTTGGCTGATCCCCGGTGCGGGCCATTTTTACCAACGACGTTACGTCAAATCGGTAATCTTTTTTGTGGCGGTGTTGAGCGCCTTTGAAATCGGCATGGTGGTTGCCGGTCATCGCTGTGTTTATGCCTCCTGGAATAATACAGAACGACGTTGGCAGTATGTACTCCAAGCCGGTGTCGGTCTTCCGGCACTTCCGGCGGCCGTCCATATCTATATGCCCGCACGACGCGGAAATCCGGCGATCGGCGGCTTCATGGCGCCGCCGAAAGATGCCGAACAACTGGCCGCATGGAACGCAGAGACCGCTTCCGGATTCGACATGGGTACGCTGTATACGATGATCGCAGGGCTCTTAAACGTCCTTGCCGTCTTCGACGCGTTCGCCGGGCCGATGCCACCGCCTGAAAAGCAGGATAAGAACAAGGCCAAGTCCGACGCCTGAGCGGACAACTCGATCGCGAGGAGATACGACGCAGGATGGGACGTATTCACGAAGGTGTTAAGACTGTTAACTCCGTGTTCAGGACGCTGATCGCAGGGTTCGCTTGCTGCGTCATCGGATGGGGCGGCTACTTGGGATGGCGCGAGTATCATCGGCACGCTCAAGAGATCGCAGTCGCCCATGCGCAAGTGGCTCAACTGCAAACGGAACTGAAGACCAAAGAAGAGCGACTAGATCACGTCGAAACATCTTTGCGTCTCGTAAAGACCGACAAACGCTTGGCTCGACTGGAAGTAATCGACGTCGATCGCGACGAAAACAACCGCGCGATCCAGAGCCGCTTGCAGTTCGTGGAGCTCTCTCCGACCGGTGAACCGATCTCACTCCCGAAGCAATTCACCCTCCCCGGCAACATCATCTATATCGATTGCTGGTTAGTGAAGTTCGATGACAAATTCACCGAGGAAGCCGATATTGAACGCGGCACTTCGCTCTGCTTGTTCCGGCAGATATTCAGCGATCAACAGCGACCCGGTGAAGGATTTCAACTTGACGAAGTAGGCATGCGGCCGCAAGCCTATGCTCATGGCGGCACACTTTCCGATTTTGAGAAGAAGCTGTGGAGCGAGTTCTGGGAATTCGCCAACGATGAAGAGAAAGCCGCAGAGATGGGCATCCGCGCAGCCAACGGCGAAGCAGTCTCGATTCAAGTGCGAGAAGGAAAGAGCTACAACATCGTCCTACGCTCCTCCGACGGTCTCTCCCTCCAATCGACCGACAGCAAGCAGACGACTCCTTAGGTCGATTCAAAACGGTCGTTGAATCACAACCCGATGCTTAAGCCTGGGACCCATATCCCTGGCTTACGCGTTTAGAAGCTCCACTTTTGGATGGTTTCTCGTACTCCTACTCAATGAAATGGTACTCGTACTCGATGCGTCATGATCGAGTACGATTACGAGTACCGCCTGCGGCTGAGTACGAGTATTCAGGAAATGCCAAAGCCTTCGTTCAGGATTTCTCGAAAAGCGCAATTTCAAAACTTACGCGTCGGGTTTCGATTAAATCAACGAGACCCGAGCCGTCTTGTAGGGCACTATCGATCGTGAAGGACGTGGGGCTTTCTTAATATCTTCCCTTCGTGCTCTTCGTGTCCTTCGTGGTTATCAATCGGGACGAGCCTTGGACATTGTCACTTACGGTCCGACTTCAATTGCGGCGGATCTCATTCGGAACGGATCGCGATAGGCAGCAAGCGTCTGCACAAGTCCGCCGGCAGTACGCTTCACACGGCCTTCAAAAACACTCTTGCCGTTCCAAGTCACTTTTACAGGCTGCTCGAGATCGACTAACTCGTCACTCAGTCGCAAACGAAGCTTGGCCGTCGATTCAGTTGTGATCGCGATCGTTTGTCCGTCGATGACTGCGGTCACTTCCTGGCCGGCTTTTGCGTCGCTCGGCTCCGCCAACTCCAACCAATAAAATCCCGAGTGAGTCACATCGTCTTGTCGCCACTTCACCACTTTCGGTGAATGGCGTCTTTGGAAACCGAGCATCCAAGGAAGGGCTTCTCGATCTTCACGATCCATCCAATGACCTTTGCCCGGATAGATCTTGGATATATGAACATAACCGTCGGCATCCGCTTTCTGCAGTTCGTCGAGCTTTGTGCTCCACTCTCCCGCGATCTTGTTGCGGTTGTAAGCGGAGTCGTTGCCCCCCATGAAAATTGCAAACGGCAAATTGCGAAGGCCGAACGCCTGCGTCTCGTTCGGATGGCCGGCCATCATCGATGCTGCTGCGAATCGATCAGCCATGCGCGGCGCGACTTGATAAACACCGTCACCGCCGGCTGAATACCCCATCAAATAGACGCGATTCGGATCGACTCGTTCAGCGATAACATACGACGTAATGAGTTCATCGAAGAGCGGATCGATATGCCCTTGGTGCCAAAGATCCCAAGTGTTGCCGGGAGCTCGCGGCGCGACCACGATACCTTCACTCGGTTCATACAAACGGATCTGGTTTTGCCACTGCTGATCGTTGACGGCTTTCGGAGCTCCGCCTCCGCCGTGCATGGATATGAACAGCGGTCGGCTCTCGGCTTTATCGTCGCCGAATCGACGCTCAAGCCACTTGAGCTCCACGTCGCCGACATTCAGCGATTTATCGGCGATCGCTTTGGCGGCTTGCTCACGATGAGCCGCCTGCCAAGCGCTCCACAATTGCTTGCCGAGCTGTTTGGACTCTGCAACCGTGAGTTCCTTGTCGAGCACAGACGCAGGTAACTTACTTGCGTCTTTTCCACCGGCATTGATCCACGCAGCGAGCACCGGGTCCAGCGCTGGGTTAGCCGCCGAAGTACTCTCTTGAGCGAGCAGCTCACGGGTCTGAACCAAAACATTCGGCGCGGCGACGGTAGCCGCAGCCAGGAGCAACGCAAGACGCAGTTTCATGGTGGCGATAAGCTGAGTGCAATGTTGTGAAAGAACATCACGATCGAAGTCCGGTGATGTAGGCGATGCAATCAGTCTACGAAAAAAGCTCCGACAATGCGGAGCTTTTTTGCAGAGTTTTATGCGACTTAGTCGTGACCGATTAGTTCGCTTCGACCGGAGTCACGTTGATTCGGCGTCCTTCTTGATCGAAGAAGACGTGCCCTTCTTTGAGGGCGAACAGGGTGTAGTCCTTGCCCATACCGACATTGCGACCGGGGTGGAATTTGGTACCGACTTGGCGAACCAGAATCGAACCCGCCGTTACGTGCTGCCCGCCGAAACGCTTTACGCCGCGGCGCTGAGCGTTACTATCACGACCGTTGCGGGTAGAACCTTGGCCTTTCTTGTGTGCCATTATTGCTCTCTTGCCGGAATCTTTTCAGTCATTGGAATTGCCGCGGTGTCGACCTGCTGTACAGACCTTCTCCCGGCTTCAAAGCCCCCGAAGTTTACCGGTAAACCCAATAATGATCAAGGCGTTCCTTCAGTCCGTACTGACGAAGAATTTCGGCTTGCTTGACCGGATCGTCCGAGGCTGGAACTCCATATCGGATCTGATCGAGCAGTTCGTTCACTGTATCGCCTGGGCTGGAGAAGTTCAGGACGAGCGTCTTCTGCGTGAACTCCAGCTTGCCGTCCTTGATTTCTGCCTTTTGTGCGTTGGTCAGACCGGAGACTTCGACGGTGAAAAAGTCGGTTCGCGGATCGACACCGACCCATGTCGCCACCCCCCAAACATCGTTTCGAACTTGCGGGGTCGAGAGCTTGATCGGAGTCCGTTGAATAGCGATCGAATCGAATAGCGGCTTGCCGATTCGCTCCTTCTCCGCAATCGGCCCCAGAGCATATGGCAGAAATTGAGCCGCATAGCTACCACCTAGTGCGGGAACAGACAGTGTGAATCGAGGCACAAAGCGGCGTTCGGCTTTTTCCGTGACCGCTGCCGGATCGGAATAGACCGGATTTCCGAATTGATCAGCCTGCTGCTTCGGCTGCAAATCATTGCCGGTATAGCGAATGCGATAGAGCAAATACCAAACGAGTTTGGATTCCACCCCTCCGCCCGCTTTGGGAAAATCGACAGCGATCATCCGCACAGGCTTGAAGGTGAACTCGAATCCCCACACGTCCTGATGCAACGTGACGCTCTTGCCCATTTGCTGAAGCGATTCGGTGCCGGGTGCATAATTCGGCCGGCCGGCAGGAAATGTCGGCGGTGCCCAATTCAAATCACCTGCGGAAGCCAAGAAGGGAAGATCGATCGGCCCAACCGTGGTTTCGCCTGCTTCCAAGGCCGGTTGGACTGTATAGATGGCATCGGGAGAAAGACGGCGACCGGCGCGGACCGGTACCGTGTCTTGTGCGAACGAATTCGCGGCCGAATCAACAACGGCAGCCCATGACAAACCGGCTGCGAAGACCGTCAAAATCCAAGGCTTCATCCGTCTGGACGACATGTCGGAATCCGATCAAACTCGGGAGCGAAAAGCAAACGACGAGGCGAGACTAACGCTCTAGTGTAATCCACCGATTGCCGAACTGAAGCGCCCGAAACCTCCTAGATTGCGGAGGTTGTCACGCCTGACAGCCGCCGGGAACCCCACCAACGGACTAAAACCAGCTCAGATGGTTGTGTCGGTATCCGACACCGATCCGGATATAGAGGTGAAAAAACTCGTCGCGCTCGTCGTACAGGAATGGCTCGCAACGGCGGGTCATGCTCGCTCTATCAACCTTGCTCAGTTATGATCGTAGCCGACATGATGCGGCAGCGACCGAACCTCGATCAACGCATTCAACGTAAATGGCGCACTTGAGGTCTGCCTTCGTCGCTCCGACGGAATGTTGGCGAGCCCAATCATGTTGAACGCTCTCCGCACACTTCTCACCTGCCCACCTCCGAAGGAAATGTTTATGTCTGACCCAACCTCGACTCATCCCTCGCGCCGACGCTTTCTAGCCGTCTCCGGCAGCGTGACTGCAGCTGCCATACTTGCGACTCGTTCGCTCCTTTAGCCATGGCCGCTGATAAGTCGAAACTGAAACTCGGTATCCAGTTGGCACTCAACTGCGCGGCTACAAAGATGCGGAAGTCGCGTAGGCTTATGCCAAGACTGGGCTTTGAACAGGTTTGGAGTTCTACAGCGACATGTTCCCTTCTCATCACCGGAAAAGATTACGGCCATCAAAGCCAAAGTCGCCGAACTAGGACTGACCATCTCCGCGCGACGTCGATGTTTCGCAGGGACGATGCCGCCAACCCGCAGACCTTTAATTCGCCAAAGCCGCGGGAATCCGCAACATCGACGCCCGATCCTGATCCGGATTCGTTCGACAGCCTGGACAAACTTGTCAAGGAATTCGACGTCCCGCGTTGCGATCCACAGCCACGGTCCGACTCACCGCTACAGCAAAGTCGTCGACGTGCTGCGCGCGATCGAAGGTCGCGATGCACGCATCGGTGCATGTGCAGACTTGGGCCACTTCATTCGCAGTGCCGAAGAGCCGACTCAAGTCATTCGCGCTCTCAAGGGTCGCCTTGGCCGTGTAATTGCACTTGAAAGACTTTGCTGAAATGAAAGATAAAACCCAAGGTGTGATCCTGGGCAAAGGTCACCTCAGCGTTGCCGAAGGTCTTCGATGCTCTCGTCGAAACCGGCTTCCCTGCCGACGGCGCATTGTCGCTGGAGTACGAAGAACATCCTGATAACCCGCTGGCTGACATCCGCGAGTGCGTCGAAGTAGCGCGGGCGGCTCTCAAACAAGTAGGCTGATCTCGGCCGCAAACCAACTCTAAAATCAAACGGAGCGGTCTCGCGAGCTTCCTCACGAGACCGCTTCGTGTTTTAAATGCTTTGACATTGTCCCTGACCAAGCCAGACCGAGAGCAAGGAGTCGCCCCATGACTATTCATCATCTGCGACGCAGTTACGACTTGAGTGCGTTGGATCGCGAGCACTTGGCGGGCGACCCGATGAATCAGTTTCGGACTTGGTTTCTCGAAGCTTCCGACTTCGACAAACCCGAATGGCTCGAAATCAACGCCATGACTTTATCCACCTACGAAGATTCCACAGGTGCCGTCGCGTCGCGCATCGTCCTATTAAAACACTTCGACGATCACGGCTTCACATTCTTTTCGAACTACGATTCCGACAAGGCCCGGCAAATGGCCGAGCATCCGCAAGCCGGCCTGCTGTTCTACTGGCCCCATGTCGAACGTCAGGTGCGTATCGAAGGGATGGTCACCAAGACCGATCGCACGACCAGTGAACAGTACTTCCGCGAACGGCCGCGAGCCAGCCAGTTGGGCGCGGTGGCCAGTCGACAGTCGCAGCCGATCTCGGATCGCCAAACGCTCGAAGCCGCCGTTGCCGAATTAGCTGCCAAACACGGCGATGCTCCCATCGAATGTCCTCCTTACTGGGGCGGCTTCAGGCTCTCTCCGTCTCGCATTGAGTTTTGGCAAGGTCGACCCGATCGCTTGCACGATCGCTTCGTTTATACTCGACCCGTCGGAGCATCCGACGCAACCTGGAAAATCGACCGCCTTTCGCCTTGATCTCATCGCCTTGATTTGAACACATGGGAATCCGATGAACTTCGCCACTGTTCGCATCGCGCTACGTGCTCTCGCCAAAAACAAGATGCGGGCCGGTCTCACAGTGCTCGGCGTCGTCATCGGTATCGCGGCTGTGACCGCCATGGTCTCAGTCGGACTCTCCGCCAGCGCTTTGGTTCAAGGTGAGTTCACGAATCTCGGTACGAATGTCATCGTCGTCATTCCGGGCAATCAACAAACGCGAGGCGGCGTGCGCAGCCAGATATTGTCGCTCACTCCGTCCGATGCCAAGGCTCTTGAAAAAGAGTGCCCAAGTGTGCTGGCCGCTTCGCCTATCGTCTTCGCATCCGGCTCTGCGATCTACGGCAACAGCAACTGGATGCCGCGCGAAATGTTCGGCGTCGATGAAACCTTCGGCACCGTGCGCAACTGGCAGATGAGGCTCGGTAATTTCATCACGCCGCGCGACGTCACCACAGCGAACAAAGTCTGCGTGCTCGGCCAGACCGTGGTCAAGAATCTCTTTCAGACCTCCAACCCGATCGGCAAAACGATCCGCGTGAAAGATATTCCGTTTGAAGTCATCGGAGTGCTTGAAAGCAAAGGTGCGAACATGGTCGGTGATGATCAGGACGATGTGCTGATCATGCCCTACACCACCGTTCGCAAACGTCTGCAAGGGACAAACTTCGATTCCGTCAACATTATCATGGCATCGGCTCGCAGTTCCACTCTCATGAAGTCCGCCGAGTTGGAGATGAAGTCGCTGCTGCTCGATCGTCATGCGATCGCGCCGGGGGATCCGGCCGATTTCGAAGTGGCCAACACGACGGAGATCGCCAACGTGCTGGGGATCATCACCGGAACGATGACGATGCTGCTGGCGGCCATCGCCGGCGTCTCTCTCCTGGTCGGTGGAGTCGGCATCATGAATATCATGCTCGTCTCTGTGACCGAACGGACTCGCGAGATAGGCATTCGCATGGCCGTCGGAGCTAGACCGCGCGACATCTTGTTTCAGTTCCTGGTGGAATCAATCGTGCTGTCGATCATAGGCGGCATCATCGGTGTCGCGCTCGGTGTAGCCGCTTCGGTCGGACTAACGAATATGATCAACTGGTTGTCTTCCGGTCGCGAGTGGCCGATCGTCGTCAGCTTCTGGGCCGCCTTCGGCGCTCTGGCATTCTCAGCCGTCGTCGGTATCGCCTTCGGCTACTATCCGGCGTGGCGAGCCAGTCGCCTCGACCCGATCGATGCTCTACGATATGAGTAACTGCAGCGGAAAGGCGCAAGTCGTCCGGTAACGCAGCATCAGTCTTGAAGAACCGGACGGCTCGCGCCGTTCCGCTTGAGTTAGATCAACAAGCCATTGCGCATCGGCTTACAATTCTTTTGTTCGGCCCGAACGCTATCGTGCACTCTGTTTAAGCCACTTCATCGGAAAAAGAAAGTTCGCATGCGTCGCGCTAAAAACGTTTTGGGAACGGAACTCCAGTCGTGCAGTCTCGATCCGCTCACCGGCTTCTTCCGCGACGGATGTTGCAATACGGGCGCCGATGATCTGGGCCTGCATACGGTATGCGCCGTGATGACGGAAGACTTCCTCGCGTTTTCCAAGTCGCGAGGCAATGACTTGAGCACGCCGATCCCGGCCTATGATTTTCCCGGACTAAAAGAAGGCGACCGCTGGTGCTTGTGCGTGCTGCGATGGAAAGAAGCTCTGGAATCCGACATGGCGCCGCAGGTTGTGCTTGGTGCGACGCACATGTCAGTCTTGGAGTTCGTTGATCTCGACGTCCTAAAGACCTACGCCGTCGACGATCACTGATCCAGTGGTTTGAATTCCAGTGCAGCGAACGACTTGAACTCGTCGGCAATCTTAGCTGACTGTTCATCTCCGTAGTGAAAAATGACGCGATAACGGAACGTCAGTGTTTCACCTTTCTTGATGCGGACTCCGTCGGTCATCTCCTTGGCACCGAGGAAATGGGCCGTGCCGAACGGATTGGCCGCAAACAGTCCATATGTGCGAACGTGCCAGCGGTTCGGATAGTGGAATGTCGAGGGATGACAGAGGATCGCGATGCCCATTTTCTTGTCGCCGATCGGTCCTTGATAATCGACCCAATCGGCCGGCTGACCCCAAGCCGTTCCGTTCTCTTGTCCTTGACTGTTGATGATGCGTCCGCCCATCTTGGCGTCCACCTTCATCGTTTCGGCAACACGCAGACCGAACGTACCCTCTTTCGTATCGCCGAAGTGAATGTCTCCTTCGGAAGCGATCAACTGAAACTCGCAATCGAACTTGCGAACTTCTTGGTCTGCATGGAACGTAAAGCGTCGGCGATCCGTCAAGACAGCCTTGCCGCCGACATCCTTCCAAGTGTCGGTCGTTCCGATCACCGCCGTCTTGCCGTCTTCCAAACGTGTGAAGGCATCATGCTGCGTGATCCCCATCTTCTCGCCTTCCGCCCAGAAGTCGATGCCGTTTACTTCACCGTGCGTGAACCACAGCGAACGATGATGCGGGTGATCATGCGCTTCGCCTTTACTGTCGGGAACCATCGGATAGTCGCGAGTCATCTTTTCCCCGCCTGGTCCGAGCAGCGGCCAAATGATCGGCTTGCTGCCGCTCTTGGTCACATATTCCGCAATCACCTTTTCGTCTTGAACGATGCGCACTCCCGCGTCGTGCTTATCCAGACGGAACTGGGCCGAAGCCGAATTGACCAGTGTCAGGCAAGCACCAATCAGTATGATGCTGTTCCACATGCGGCGCGGACGTTCATAGGCAGTTCCTAATCCAGATCGTGGGTGAGTGGTTGGGGGAGGTCGCGGCAGGTGGTATTCCCCGCCGAATCGCAGTAGCATAGCTCCTCACCAACCTTCCTTCCAAATCTTCAACAAACCGTAAAGTCCCACACATGCCCGCCTCTTGGTTTCACAATCCATCTTTCATACAACGCGCTCCGATCGTTCGCGCTCTGTGCTTAGCCGCCGCTCCGTTTTGCTTAGCCTTTATGCCGATGCTCACGGAATCAACGTCCGCACAACCTCCGAAGTTCGTGCCCAATTACGACGAAGCGAAAGTTCCGAAGTACGAGCTACCGGCAATGTGGAAGTCGGCTCCGCCGGCCGATCCGAAAGCAGCCGCTGAAGCCTGGCACGTGCGCCGCATCGAGTTGCTCGACATGCTCACCCACCAAATGTTCGGAACCATGCCGAACAAACAAGCCAAATTGGAATGGAAGACGATTGAACAAGGCACGGCCTTCGACGGCTCAGTCAAACGCAAACAGATTCGCGTTACGCTCAGCACCGAAGCAGGCAGCTTGCCGATTGATCTTTTGGTTTACACCCCGGCATCCGCGAATGGACCGGTTACGACTTTCTTGGGATTGAACTTTCAAGGCAATCACACGACCACACCGGATACGGCCGTAATCATTCCGTCGTCGTGGGTGCCCGACAATAAGAACGGTACGACAGACAAGAACAAAGCCCTCGAAGCCGGACGCAACGCACAAGGTCATCGCATGCCTGTCGAGATGATCACCAAGGCCGGCTTCGGTATCGCGACGGCCTATTACGGCGACATCGATCCTGATTTCGATGACGAGTTCAAGAACGGTATCCACGCTCTCTTCCCCGAACACAAACCGGACGAAGCTCATCCGGATAGTTGGGGCTCGATCGCCGCTTGGGCTTGGGCACTATCGCGACTGCTGGATGTGTTGCAAGTTCAACCTGAGATCGACGCGAAGAGCGTGATCGTCTTCGGCCACTCGCGACTCGGCAAGACATCGCTATGGGCAGGCGCCACCGATACTCGCTTCGCGGGCGTAATTTCCAATGACTCCGGCTGCGGCGGCGCGGCTCTCAGCCGTCGTGCTTACGGCGAAACCGTTTGGCGAATCAACAACTCGTTCCCGCACTGGTTCTGCCGAAACTACCGTCAGTACAACAATAACGAAGGTGCGGCACCGTTCGATCAACATCAATTGCTCGCCTTGGCCGCACCGCGACTGCTGCATGTCGCCAGCGCCAGTGAAGATCAATGGGCCGACCCGCGCGGCGAGTTTCTCTCGACGCTGGAAGCAGGCCATGTGTATGAAGCACTGGGTCTACCCGGCCTCGGTCTCAGAGAGTTTCCCGAGCCCGGTGTCTCGTCGATCGGTTGGGTCAGCTACCACTACCGCGTCGGCAAGCATGATCTCAATGAATGGGACTGGCAGCAGTACGTGAAGTCAGCCGCTCTGCTGAAGAAGGCTAACTAGCCTTCGAGGGCCAATCGATTTTGGACATCGATGCCAGCGCCCAGGAGCAGAGCTTGAGTGCCGCTCTTGGCATGACCTTGAGCAGCAAGAGCAACGTACAATTGTTTAGCCAGCAGTCGGGCAATGCTAACTGCATTCGTTCGGACTCAGCCGGCTGCGATGCCCATGTCTTTGATGAAGTGCTCCACAAAGAAGCCTGGGCAAAGTCACCGCGAATGACGCGCGTCCCAGGTTCGACATTGACCAAGATCCGGCAGCTCCACTACTGACTGACTGCAACACGGTCTCGAGGTTCAATCCGCACGATAACCGTAGAGCAGGGCTTCGCAGACACCGACCATTCCCGCAGCAATCAGAATCTGGTTGACCATCTTCGTGTACTGACCGGAACCGGCGGGACCTTGACCTGCGATGGTCTTTCCCATCGCATCCCAGCACGGACGAAAAGTGCGTCGGCGACAACTTGATCTCCTCCGATCATGATCGACGACGAGCCTCCCTCGCACCGATGTCTCCGCCTGTTACCGGTGCATCAACGGCGTGCACACCTTTGGCCGAAGCGGCCGAGTAGATCTCCTGCGCCAAACTTGGTTCAGTCGTTGTCATATCAACAATGACTTTTCCCGCGGCGGCTGAGCTCAGGACTCCTCGGTCTCCAAGGATCACTTCGCGGACATCACATGGATATCCGACGATCGAGAAAATCACATCCGCTTGCGCAGCGACATCAGCCGGTGATTCGGCGGCGACGGCGCCGGCATCAACCAGCTTCTGCATCTTCGATCGAGTGCGATTGAAGACAACCGCCTTAAAGCCTGCCTTCATCAGGTGACCACACATGCTTGAACCCATCACCCCGGTTCCGATCCAACCTACAACCGTTCGACTCGGTTCAATGATCAATGAAGTCACCGCTACCCACCTTATTCAATAATCAATTGCGAAAAGAAACGGCAAGACGCGAACGCCGTGCATCTGAACTCGCTTGGTTACCGGTGTCCCCGAAATCGGACTACCAGTTGCGACGATTGAAGATCTCGCCTGCGATAAACGCGGCTCGCAATGTTTCCGGGTTGCGCAGCATCTTCACCAGTGTCGTCGACGAAGACTGTTTATTAGTCGAGGCGACATCCAGCGGATCTCGGCCTACTTGTTGCAATGCTCCGGATGAAGGCCGCATTTGACTAAGCTGGTGATCGAATACTTGATGCACATGGTCGCCCATGCGTTCGTCGGATTGATCGATCACTTGAGCCAACGCAGGACGCGTATCGATCGTGCTCAGCGGATCAGGTCCCATTTCGCGCAGCCGTCGTTCGCTGACCGGTCGAGCCTCAACGATTTCGTCAGAAACCGTCGGCGGTGAAGCAACTCGGCGCTGGGCGTCAGGCCGATTCGCAGGCGTGGGACGCTTGGATTGTATTGGACGTTGAGAACCAGACTTCTGAGCCAACCGCTCGGCCGCTTGCTGCAAGAATTTTTCGAGGTCGTTTGACATGGCAGAAATCTCTTTCACGCAAGCCCGCGGAAACATCAGCTCCCGAAACTCATCCGTAGATGCGGTCTATCTTAGTAGATGAGCGCCAGGCGAGTCGACCGTACAAGCAGTTCCGCAGAAAAAAACTCTCCGAGCCCGAATCCCAACACGACGCATAAAGGCACGTCCTGCAAATGCCAGCGGAACGGCGCAAGCCGTCCGGTTCTTCAAGATCGATCTCACTTCGCCGGACGATTCGCGAATTGTTGAGTCGATCGTAACGCGAAGCGTGCGCGAGCGCCCGTAGGACCCAGTTGTCTACGAAACACCGCGACGATGCGCTCGATATGCTTAGGGACTATCAACAGAAACCTGACTCAACTAGGACGAGGCTTTAAACGCCGGCGGCGTTTCACTTCAGTAGCCGGGGGTTCGAGCGAGAGCGAGTACCCCCGGTATCATTGGCACATAGCGTCGGCGGCGAGCACTCCGCTTCGCTGCACGATCACTGCCGAACGAGCCGCAATCAAGATGACTTCGATCAGGCGAATATTACACTGCGGCTCGGCCAAGTTTCTCATCTACAACCAAATCAACTTCTCGCCGCCGAAGTACAGGCAGACAAAAACCGGGGTACGAGCTACGCTCAGGCCCCGGCTACTGGCGTGAAACACCTTCGGCGTTTGAACGCAAGTGCCGACTCATCGACGACAACAACTCTATACAGCTCAAAGCGTCGAATGATTGTCATCGAGTATCGTAGGGAAAGGGCCCGAATCCCTCGCTTACGCTTCGGGTTACGATGAACTAGACACACCCTTGCGCATCGGCCTTCCACTATGCCTCAAAGCGATAGCCGACGCCGTGTACCGTTTGAATGATCTGAGGTTGTTTCGGGTCAGCCTCGATCCGCTTGCGCAACTGCGAAACATGTTGATCGAGCGTTCGACTCGAAGGAAAGTAGTCTGCTCCCCACGCGTGATTCATCAGAGCGGCGCGATCGACGACTGCTCCGGCATGTTGAAAGAGCAGTCCCAGAATCTTGATCTCCCTCAAACTCAAGTCGATCCACAGCTCGCCGCGTCGAGCCCGCAGTTCACGCGGAAAGACTTCGAGGTCGCGCATCGTAAACGGCTGGGATTGAGACTCGCCGGCAGGCGTTTCACGCAGGCATCGTCGCGCTACGGCTCGAATCCGAGCCAACACCTCCTGCACACCGAACGGCTTGACGACGTAATCATCGGCTCCGATCTCGAGCCCGACGACTTTGTCCATCTCTTCCCCTTTGGCAGTGAGAAACACAACCGGCACATGCTCGTTCTCAGCTCGGATCTTGCGACAGACTTCATACCCGTTCATGCGCGGCATCATAACATCGAGACAAACGAAAGTCGGTCGATGCTGACGGAACATTTCGAGAGCGGCCTGGCCGTCGGGAGCCTGCAATACGTCGAAGCCTTCGCCTTGCAGCACTTCGACCAGGGCGCGGCGCGTCACCGTATCGTCTTCAGCCACCAGTACCAACATGATTCGACTCACAAGAGGAACAATCAGACCTGCGAAAGTTTAACCGAAGCTCGCGACGTCGAAGGTCGGCATTTTTGTTAAACTTGACTCCGAGATTCAGCCCTCCCGCGGACTCCAGCTCACATCGTTCCACACCCCATCTCGCAACCACTACACATTCGATAACGAAATCTCCATGAGCGTTCCTGCTGTACGACCCTCTGATCTTCCCGAACCCTCCATCGTCCCCGTTCAAGGCTGGCACTGCACGCACATGTTCTATCGCTGGAATCGAGCCGTGCTCAGTTCGATGACCGGCGAAACTCGCCGCAAAGGAAAAGCAGCGCTCGCCGAAATCCTCGATCCGAATGCCTCGCATGCAACCAAACGCATGCAGTCGTTCATCATCAGCGGGCACAAAGCCGACTTTGCAACAATGTTAATGGATGAAGATCCACTGAAGATCGATTCCATTCATCAAACATTGCTCGACTCGCCGCTCGGACCCGCGCTGGAAGCGACTTACTCATTCGTATCGCTCACCGAGATTTCCGAATACGTCCCTTCGCCGCAGCAGTATGCCGATCGTTTGAAGCAAGGAGGCGAAGATTCTTCGTCGCCGGCCTTCGCAGCCAAGGTTGCTGCTTATGAAAAGCGACTGCCGATGATGAATCAACAGCGCATCACGCCTGAGCTACCGACTTGGCCGGCTTGGTGTTTCTATCCGATGAATAAGAGCCGCGTTGTAGGAGCCAATTGGTTTACTGAAGCCTTTTCATTCCGCAATGCGTTGATGGCTGAACACGCACAAAGCGGTATGGCGTTCGCCGGCCGAGTGACTCAAGTGGTCACGGTCTCAGTCGGCCTCGATGATTGGGAATGGGGTGTAACTCTATGGAGTCGCAATCCGCAGTATCTGAAGGACATCGTTTATCGTATGCGCTTTGATGAAGCCAGCGCACGTTACGGCGAGTTCGGTGCGTTCTATGCCGGATATTTGAAGACGGCGGCGGAGATCGCCGACCATTGTCGCATCTAGGACGCACTTGGTGACAACTCGTCGATCTAGCAATTACGACGCATGTTGAGCTCCGAGCGATTTCAAAGAAATCTTAAGCTGCGACCTCCCTATTTTTTCATCAGCAGCGACAATAGCCGCTGCCGACGGACAGACGTGGCTCCATTCAGTGCATTTGAATGAAACCACTGCCCCCGCCGGTTGACGGCAACCCGCGGTCCCCGGGGCGGTCGGATTCTTCCGGCCAAGCCCGGCCGCACCTGTGACGGCCGACAGTTCTTGCTGAATCAAACTAATCCGACCTTCCCGCAATCCTTAGGTGAAAGTCGCATCGCGCATCGTCACGGCGGAATTCGAGTGCGGAGAATGCGAATTTCTGAGGCGTCTGCGAAGGCAGTGGTATGTTTCCATTGTCCGAGTGGGCCAGTAAACCAGGAATGTGCCGAGAAGGAAAACCGACAGTATGCTCATGCGTCATACGCACCCAGAGTTGCAGTTCGCCTACAAGCTACCGTACGGCGCTGTGGTCACCGACCGCGGCGTGCAGTTCGTAGTCTTCAGCCGCAGCGCCACCGCCATGCGCGTGCTGCTGTACGACCATGTCGACGATCGCGAACCGACTGAGGTTATCGATTTTGACCGAGATACGGACCGATGGGGCGATGTCTGGAGTATTTTCGTACCGGGCATCGGACCGGGACAGCTCTATCACTTCCAAGCCAACGGCCCGTTCGATCCTGAATCGGGACAGTGGTTCGACGGCAACGCACGCTTAGTCGATCCGTGCGCAAAAGCTCTGGCCGGTTGCTTCCAAAAGAGCACCGACGGAGTACTGCGTCCGCCGAAGTGTGTGGTCGTTGACGATTATTTCGATTGGGAAGGGGATCGCCACCTGCGCCGCCCTCTCTCCGAAACCGTCATCTATGAAATGCACGTCCGAGGATTCACCAAGAGCAAGACCTCCGGCGTGCAGAATCCGGGCACTTATCTCGGCGTCATTGAGAAGATCCCCTATCTCAAGTCGCTGGGTGTGACCGCCGTTGAATTGATGCCCGTTCACGAGTTCCCCATCTTCGACATCCACGGCAATAAGATGGATCGGCCCAATTATTGGGGCTACGATCCGATGGCATTCTTCGCGCCCCACCGCGGATACGCCACCGGTAAAGAACCGGGATCGCAAGTCGTTGAATTCAAACAAATGGTGAAAGCCCTTCACCAAGCAGGCATCGAAGTCATCCTCGACGTCGTATTCAATCACACCAACGAAGGTAATGAACTCGGACCGGTCCTCTCATTCAAAGGTATCGAGAACCAAGTCTATTACATCCTCAACAGCGGCGGCAGCCACTACAGCAACTACACCGGCTGCGGAAATACGTTCAACGGAAATCATCCGATCTGCCGCGAGTTGATATTCCATTGCCTGCGGCACTGGGTTCACAACTATCACGTCGACGGTTTCCGCTTCGACTTGGCCAGTATTCTGTCGCGCGATCGCTACGGCAATCTTATGCCCAACCCGCCGCTCGTCGAGCAGATCGCAGAGGACCCGATGCTCGCCGACACAAAGATCATCGCGGAAGCGTGGGACGCAGCCGGCGCCTACCAAGTCGGTTCGTTCGGCGACTTGCGCTGGGCCGAATGGAACGGACGTTATCGAGATGACGTGCGTCGCTACTGGCGCGGTGACGGCGGCATGACCGGTGCCTTCGCAACGCGACTGGCCGGATCGTCTGACCTTTATGAACATGCAGGACGTGCACCGTACTGCTCGATCAATTTCGTGACCAGCCACGATGGCTTCACGATGAATGATTTGGTCAGCTACAAGGACAAACACAACGAGGCGAACGGCGAAGGTAATCGCGACGGAGACAATAACAACAGCAGCGATAACTACGGCGCCGAAGGCCCCACGCGTCGCAAGTCGATCGACAACATTCGCGTGCGACAAATCAAGAACATGCTGTCGACCATGATGCTCAGTCAAGGTGTCCCCATGCTGGTCATGGGTGACGAATGCCGTCGAACGCAACGAGGCAATAACAACGCGTATTGCCAAGACAACGACATTTCGTGGTTCAATTGGTCGCTGGTCAAACGCAACGAAGGATTAGTGGCCTTTGTGCGCGGTCTGATCGCTGTTCGCAAGTCACAACCGAACCTGCGTCGCAATCGCTTCTTGACCGGACGACCATTCGATTCTCGAAATGTTGCCGACGTGAACTGGTTCAACCATCTTGGACTTGGTGTCAACTGGGACAATCCGGACGGTGCGCTGTCTTGCTGGCTGCCGGCGCCGGCCGCGAACGACGATCCTCAAGGGACCGGACGTGATCTATTGTTGATGTTCAACGGCACGCACGAGACTCGCACGTTCGTCATGCCCGAACCGACGCGAGGGTTGCGATGGAGCTTGCTGATCGACACGGACGCTGATTCGCCCAACGATGTGTTCCCCGAATTCAACGGTCCCGCGGCGTCGTCCAATCGACAAGAAGAACTGGTCTATCGCAGCTTGAAGGTCTTTGTGGCTGATCGCACTGCGTGACGATGTTCAGCTCATGAATTGCAAGCGCCGTGAGATGAGTAAGCCTCTTGCTCACCGGCAGCTGTCGCATCAAAAACGAAATCGGAGCGGCGCGGCCGCGGTTCTTCGTGACCGATTGTGCTTCACCCGGTCGGCTCGCGCCGTTCCGCTTTCAATCGTTCACCGTTCCTACAAGCCACGGATCGCCCATCCACTCCCACCGTGCAGCTGTGCCGCTTAGCTGTGGCATCCGCAGCCGGCGGCACTCGACTTCCAGTTCAACTCCGCTTCGACTGAGTTCTTGTTGAGGTGGACGTGCTTATCGACGCGCGACACCCAACTCAGCGGAATGAAGTGGTGTTGATTATCGGGACTGTCTTTGCGAGTCAATTTAATCGCATTCCCTTCGACCGCATCGACCTTACCGATGGTCTTGCCGCACGAAGCAACGACCGGCATGTGCTCAGTTATGCCGGAAATCCCCACGTCGACTCCTTCTGCCGGTGATGAGTTCATACCGGTCATATCCTTGACCGTCTCCATCGCCTGCTTCGCGCCGTTAGATACGGTCTCGCCGACCGCTTGAGCGGCATCCCCGACAGCTCGCCCTGCATCAGCCAAATTCTGTTTCATCGTAGCCATGGTACGGCCTCCTCGTTTGCTGAATTGATTCACTGAAAGACGATTCATCGATCAGTTCAAACCAACCGCAAACACCGTACCCAATCGATGCGAGCCTGCTGAACTAATCCTAACCCGAAGCGTCAGCGTGGTATCCAAATCCCTCGCTTACGGGCTTGATGATTTAATTCAAGCGGAACGGCGCGATCCGTCCGGTTCTTCAAGATTGATGGTGCTTCACCGGACGGCTTGCGCCGTTCCGCTTGAGTACCCATACACTGTCCAACTTGGGCGCGACGATTCCCAGTCGCAACGTCTGCAGGCCGCAAAGCGTTGCTTTACTTCAGTTCAAGTTGCTTGCGCGGATCAGTAGCCGAGATGATGTCGCTGATGCCGGTTCGGTTGAATCCTTTGTAACCGTCTTGTCGCTCCAGCAACTCGAGATGCGAACCGATGGCACCTTCACGGCGAAAACCTTCGGCTTGCTGTTCGGTGATCCAACCGGCAGACAATGCCTCAGCGATTGCCTGCTCACGGACCGGCCAGCGCTGTCCCTGCGTGAATGCCTGACGAAGATAAGGCAGATCTGTGAAAGGTTTCATCGAATTCACGCCGTGCGTCTGCAACTGATCGCGGGCTGCATCGAACTGGAATTGGCATTCGAGGTGATGCATACCGGCTGAAAGGAATGCTTCGCCGTGCAGTGCACACCAAAGCCCGACGGTTCCCAGCGTCGAGCGCATTGCCAACGGTTCGTGTGCGAAATCGTGCAACACTTCATCCGGTGCCAAGTCGACATCGGCGAAGACGATGATGCCACAGATCGGATGCTCCATCACCTGAGCTCCCCAACCCGCCTCGCGTCCCGCGTAAAACCTCTCGCGGCATTCCAACCCGAGTAGTTCGAGTATAGAGATCAATCCTGCGAAGGATGTCCGTGAGGATCGATACGTATGGTGATCATGATTGGCCCAGCCCAATCCCAATCGATCCTGTCGCATGCGCTGGATCTGCGCCGCATCGTTACGTGATTGCCAATATGCGCGTTCCGCCGCGAAGAAGAGATCGCACGTGCGCTCTCGCCCCAGTTCGGCGATGGCATCGGTGATCAACTGCCGCGTGTGGCGAAAGCCGACCATGGCATGTTCAAAGTAACGACGCCGCAAGAGAAACTTTTCAGCGTGATACGCGCAGCGTTCCATCTGTTCGGGCGATGCATCTTCCGATTGCCAAGCCACCGAACCATGACGCTCGATCACCCAGCATTCGAAATCCGGTCGTACATCCACGCAAGCTCTGCGGATCATGGAGCCGGGTGCACCTACGATCGTCCACCGCGCATCAAAGTTGTGGCTGACCACGAAGTCGATAATCGA
>JAXMBQ010000052.1:0-37020 GCA_046349815.1 Pirellulales bacterium
GATCAATTTGTCTCAGGCGAACCGACACCCGCTTTTGCAGTGGAGGTTGCGGACACGTCGGCACATTTGCTCAGCATGCTGCCCGAGAAAGATCTTCAGCAATTGGCTCTGCTGAAGTTTGAAGGTTTTACCAACGATGAGGCAGCGGAACACTTGCAAGTTACTAGGCGCACTGTTCAGCGCAAGCTCGAACGTATCCGTCGTATCTGGATCGAAGCGGGGGCTGCGCCGAGTGAATCGGCGGCGGTCGACGAAGACCTGGTTCCGTCGGATTCGGACGTTGTCACATAATTCTTCCCGCCGGTGATTTAGTAACAGACTGACAACTTTCGACCGTTGGGAAGACAAACAAGTCTATGGATTTTCTCGACCCGGACTTTAGCGAACTTTCGTCACACGATCTCGACCTTATCGATCGGTTGTGCGGCGACTACGAGCGTCGCAGGCGGAGCGGTGAACAGCTTGATCCCAGGTCATTCAGTGACGGCAAATCGGAGCCGCTCAGAACTGCGATTGAGCGAGAGATCGTCGGTATTGAGCTCGAGATCTTGGACGGCTGGGACGATGCGAATTCGATCGAGCCGCTCATCGAGCGATGGCCGCAACTCGAAGCAGTCATCCGTGCCGTGTGGATGCGAACTCGTATGCTGGGTAAGATCCTTCCGCCGGTACCGTTATCGCATTCCGACTCTGGTCAACATGAATTTGATCATGCCGAAAATGGCGAGGTTATCAAGGATGGTTTCGGGTCGATCTCAAGTGTGAAGCAATCGGAACGGGTGCGACGAGCGGGAGTCGGCGCGGGTTGTCGCTTTGAGATCGTCCGTCATTTGGCGCAAGGTGGAATCGGAAATGTATTCGTGGCCTATGACCACGATCTACATCGAGAGGTTGCCTTCAAGGAACTCAAACTAAAGTTCCTGGACAACCCGATGGTGCTCGCACGGTTTCAGAACGAAGCGACCATTACCGGCCTGCTTGAGCATCCGAACATTGTTCCCGTATATGCGACAGGGATTCGACGAGACGGACGTCCCTTTTACGCGATGCGGTTGATTCGCGGTCGATCGTTGCATGACGCCGCGGTTGAAGTTCATTCATCCCCTCAGCTCGCGGGAAAGTGCATCAACTTTCGTCGAGAACCGGCGGCTCGAGACCTACTGCTGCGATTCATAGCCGTTTGTAAAGCGATGAGTTTTGCGCACAGTCGAGGAGTGATTCATCGTGACATAAAGCCCGGCAACATCATGGTCGGAGATTTCGGCGAAACGCTGGTCGTCGATTGGGGATTGGCCAAGCAAGAAGGGAAAACAGATGTTTCAGCCGCAATACCCAAGCTCAACGAAGTCCCGAATCTGAACGAGCTCACGGCATGGGACAATCCTGCGACTCTTCACGAGTCAGGCGATTCGACACAAGTTTGGAAGCTCGACGTATCAGCGCAGTGCGCCGATACTCCGCGCTATAGTGGTAACTTGCCTACTGTCCCCGGCTCAGTGGTGGGCACTCCCGGATTCATGAGTCCCGAACAGGCCGCCGGAATCAGCGACCAAGTTACGCGCGCGTCCGACATCTATTCGCTAGGCGCAACGCTTGAGTTCTTACTGACCGGCAAATTAAGTCCTGACGCAAGAGCTCATCTGATAACCGGACAACCAGCCGTACACAGTGCGGTTGTTGTTCCACAGCATCCGACCTCAGATACCAATGCCGGGCGCGCACCATCGCGAAATGCGATACCTGCGTCACTGGCTGCCATCTGTCGGCAAGCGCAGCATCGCGATCCTCTCCTTCGATACCCTTCGGCAGATCGACTTGCCGAGGACCTTGAATCATGGCTGGCAGATGAACCGCTGTCGGTCATACAAGATCCGCCGAGAGTGCGATTGCGACGTTGGGCGAGAAACCATCCCGCCCTGACCGGCTCGGTGCTGAGCGGCGTTGCGATACTCTTGGCTGCTATGGCGGTCGGACTCTCTGTTCTTTCGAGCAAGAACGAGTCATTGCGGTTGGCTAACGAGCGTGAGCAGCAGGCGTCCCAACAAGCGCGCGCGAATGCCAAAGTCGCCGAAGAGCATTCTGCAGAAGCAGTGAAGCAAAGGCAGCGCGTGCTGGCGATTCTCAACAGTTTTCTGATCGACGTGGAACGAGGATTAGAAGGTGTTCCCGGCGGCGCGGCCGTGCAACGGAATGTGCTCACCCGTGTCTTGAATCAGTTGGGGACGGTCTCTCGCGAGTTTACCGGTGATAAGCAAGTCGATACGAGCAACGCGATGGCGTTGATCGACATGGCCGACCTCTTCGTGCGATGCGGCAAGCAGGACATTGACATCGACTTCCTCGGAGACGATCAGAAGACGACGCCGCTCAAAGCTGCTGAATTGATGTACAACGAAGCGCTGCGCATCGTTCGATCGCTCGACGGAGGAGAACCGTCCAGTGACGGCCAGGCGGCTGAGCTCAAGTCGCTTGAGTCGAGCATCTTGGTGAAACTAGCCGGTGTGCATCTGCAACTGGCGGATACGGCTCAGGCTCGTCATGACTTAGAGAAGGCTCTGTCTCTAAGCCGCGAATTGGTCGCAGCCGATGCCGATCCGGAGGATTGGAACGCCCTCGTCACGGTCTTGGACATGATCGGTCAAATTCAGTTGCAGGATAGTGACTTCAAGCAAGCCCAAGTGACATTTGCGGAGATACGAGCTGTCCTTCAGCCGATTGCAAACGATGCTGAAGCACCGATCAAGATCAAGCGGCAATGGGGAATCGTCCACTCACGCTTGGCCGACATCGCTTTTCAGAACAACGAACTTGAGCAAGCGGCCGAGTTGTATGCCGTGGATTTAAAAATCTCTCAGGACCTGTTTCAAAGTGACCCGGAAAATGCGACTTTTGAACGCGACCTTTGTGTGTCGCTGGATCGCCTTGGAAACATCAACACCAAACGAGGCAAGATCCCCGAAGCTCTCGTGGTTTACGTCGAGTCCCTCGGGCATCGGCAGAAGCTGAGCAGCGCCGAACCGAGCGACATGCGTGCCATGCGTGAGCTATTGGTGTCGAACATCAAGTGCGGTGATACGCGTATGCTGCTCAACGATATCGATGGAGCGGATAAGGATTATCGCGCAGCGCTCCAAGCGGCGGACAATCTTGCCGCGGCCGATGGTGACAGCGCACTCGCACGCCGGTTTCAATCCTTGTCGCTGGAGGTTTTGGCCGATCTGTCGCTCAGCCGCAGTAATAATCCTGCGGCTCTTGAGTTTGCCAAACGCTCGATCGAAATCACTCGGCAGCTGGCCATGAAGGACCCTGAAAACGGTCAGTGGCGACGCGATCTGATGCTCGGACATGCGAAGGTCGCTAAGGTCCTTCTGGCGATGGACGAGCGGGACGGTTCATTGGCGGAACTACAGTCAGCGCTGCGGATCGCCGAGGAGACCTGGAAGAAGAACCCCGGCTCCGGCGAAGCTGCTGAGGACGTCCTTTTCATCACGATGCGAATAGCAAAAAACCATCTGGGATTCGATAGTTTTCAGGGGGCTCTTCAAGCATGTGACAGCGCGCTAGCCATCCTTCGATCTCTTCCCGAATCGCAACTGCAAGATGCCATGTTGCGTAGGCGCTTGGTCAATACGCTGACCATGCATGCCGAAGCCCTGGTCGGCGAAAGTCGTTGGGAGGATGCTCAGAAGTCCCTCTCGGAAGCCAAGAGCAACGCCGAGGAAATGGTCAAGCTGGAACAGCGAGCCGAACAGATGCGCCTGGACTTGAAAGACATTGCGAATGTTCAGTCAGCGATCGACGCGGGCAGGTCCAAGTAGCTATTTCGTGAAGTAATCACCTAGCCACGTAGTCACCTCTCTCCGAGAGGTGACAGCCGAAGCGGTTGACTCTCACAATGTGTTGATCGCTAAGTCGATCGACGCCGTTTGCGAAGAATATTGAACCGCAGATTCTCGCAGATGGGCGCAGATGTGTAGTGCTGAATTCTATGAAACGATCGTTGGCGCTGGGGACGTCTTATAGCGACGCTGAACCAATCCCCTTCGACTGCTGCCGCACGGAGTGCAGCAGCTCCTTTGTCTGGCATGTTTTGATTGCTGATAAGTCGGTTTTTGGGGCGTGGATGTCACATCTGTGGGATATTTCGTGATTCAGAAGTAGAAACGACCGTAATTGCACGTGTCGTTCTCGAATAAGTAGAGTCTGAATCGGGTCCTTACTCCAAGAAAGTCGTTTCATGTCCGGTAATAAGCCGTTGCTGTTTCGAGGACTGGCTCTCGTGTGCTCGTTAATCGTTGTGGTCGGCGGCGTCGCGAGGCTCTATCGAGGTCTCACCGCTTCCGGCGGAGCAACTATCGAACCGAAAGTAACTCAGATACTTGAAGAGAGCGACGCTGCAGTCCAAGAAGCTAATCGGCTCAAGACGGAGGCTTTATCTGAGTTTCAAACTCTGCTTGCCGATTTCGACGGTATGGAAGTCGCTACATTTCGGAGCGAAAAGCAGGCCGCTTCCTCGGAGTTGATTGCGAAGTTCACGATGGCAGGCGATCGACTCAAGCTGGCCGCCGCCAAACTCCATGAAGCGATCAAGATCGGGGTCGACAAGAAGACCGATTCTTACTTGGCTGCTCAAGCCCGTGCCGACGAACTCATCGCCCAAGTCGTCATGCGCAATGTCGAAATCCTTCAGACGCTGCTCGATCCTGCTAATACAGACAAGCAAGCGATCACAGCGCAAGTGTTGGCAATCGCCGCACAGCGAGAAGTCACTAATAAATCCGCAGACGAAGCGGCCGAAGAAGCGACTTCGATCCTCAAGCAATCTTAGTCAATCTACAGTTTGCTTCGGCGGTCACCTCTCGGAGCGAAGTTACTACCAAAGTAGCTGCTGTACTCCGTGCGGCAGCAGCCGAAGGGGATTGAGACAGTCTTTCTGAGCGACGCCCCAATGCCAATCAATCATCACTTCCAGTCCCACGCCTTCCCATCTGTGTAGATCGGCGATCATCTGCGGTTCCAACTCCTTCGTAACCGACGCCACGCGTCCCTCCGAAGACGAGACCGTAGGGACTCAATGCGTTGACGAATATTGAGAGTCAATCGCTTCGGCGGGAACCTCTCAGAGTGAGGTGACTACGTTGCGGTGATTGCAATCGGTACCGGGATCGTCTAGTATGCCAGATCGTGCGTATACGCACAATGTGAGTGATGATCGAGCCGGGAGTGGACGATGACCGAGGGCGCGGAATTACCGATGGCTCTGCGAGCGGCCTATATGGGGTTGCATCGCAGGACGGATGCTCGTTTTGCGATGTTCGGTGTGACTGCCGACCAGTTTGTGTTGCTGGCGACACTTGAACGGACCGGCGCGATCACGCAGCGCGAGCTGGCTCGACGCATGCCTTCGGACCCGAGCACCGTACGCGCGATGCTCGTGCTCCTGGAAAAGCAAGGACTCGTCGAGCGCGAGACGCATCCGACGGATGCTCGCGCTTTGCACGTCAAGCTGACGACAGCCGGTCGACGCAAGTTCCGGCAGTTGTGGAAAGCCGGCGAGCAGATACGGCAGGACATGATGTCGGCGATCCCTGCGGGTGAACGCGAAATCGTCATCAAGAATCTGGAACGATTGGGAGCACTGGCAGCTCTCGACAACCTTCCTGTGAAGTCGTTGAACTCGAACGACAAGAACTGAACTACTGACTTTCATCTCGCTGGTTCGTCCGTGGACGACGATCGAGATCTTCTCTTCTTTTCTGCGGGCCGGAGAGCTTTTCACTCCAAAGGGACAAAGGGCGGTATGACCATGAAACTTCGTATGACAATGATCCGATGGCTGATGGTGCTGTGCTTGAGCACCGCGCCGCTGTGTTGGGCTCAAGACAATCCGGAGCGGCCGCGGCGAACGGGCGGTTTCGGAGGACCTATCGAGCTCGGACCCGATGATGTAGCGGCTTACGATGCACCGCCGGCCGGGTTTAAGACGGAGCGAGAAGGAATTTCGCACGGCAAGCTTGAAATGTTCGAATACAAGTCGAACACAGTGGGAACCACTCGAAAAGCAAACGTCTATACGCCGCCGAATTATGCGTCGGATAAGAAGTATCCGGTGCTCTATCTACTGCACGGCATCGGAGGAGATGAGACTGAGTGGCAACGGTTCGCCAATCCTTCCGCCCTGTTCGATAACTTGATCGCAGAGGGTAGAGCAGTACCGATGATCGTCGTGATGCCGAACGGACGCGCTCAGACGAATGATCGCGCCGAGGGGAACGTGATGCAAAGCGCTCCGGCGTTCGCCGTGTTTGAAAAAGACTTGTTAAACGATCTCATTCCTGCTGTGGAAGCTAAGTATTCCGCTGCGTCGTCGCGAGAACAGCGAGCTATCGCCGGCTTGTCGATGGGTGGCGGTCAGTCGTTTAACTTCGGACTCGGTAATCTCGACACGTTCGCATGGATCGGCCCGTTCTCTGCCGCTCCGAACACGAAGCAACCCGCAGAGCTGGTTCCGGACGTCGAGAAAGCCAAGTCACACATCAAGCTGCTCTGGATCTCGTGCGGCAACAAGGATGGATTGATTCGTATCAGTCAAAACGTTCACCAGTTCTTGAAGACCAATAAGATAGACCACGTCTGGCACGTGGACGGTCATGGACATGATCCTGAGCATTGGAGCAGCAGTCTTTACTGGTTCGCTCAAGCGGTTTTCCAAGACAAGCGACCCGCGGGCAAACTCAGTGCTGTAGAAGGTCCCAAACCTGCTGCACCAGTCTCAGCGCTCGTCGGCAAATGGACCGGTACCGTCGAAACGCAGATTGGAAAACAAGAATATACCTACACATTTGAATCGAAAGACGGACAACTGAATGGTTCGGCCGCGATGAAACTTGAGGGCGAGTCCTTTACAGGAGCCTTGACCAATATCAAAGCTGATGGCGGCAACGTCTCCTTTGAAGAGCAGCTCAAGTTCCGCGATCGTGAGCTGACCATTCGATATGAGGGCCAACTCTCAGGCAGCGAATTGAAGTTGACTCGTCAGGTTGGTGATATTGCCAAAGAAGAGTTCATTGCGAAGCGAGAGGGAGCAGCTCCGGGTGCGGTGCAGATCAAAGACGACTTCAAACGCTCGTCGCTCAACCAGCCCGGCAAAGATTTTCCGCAAGTGAACTCACAGCGTTACGCTCGATTCCGCGTCGAAGCACCGAAGGCTCAGAGCGTTCGAGTCAGTCTCGGCGGTCTGGAACGCGGCGGATTTGAGCTGACTCGCGGTGAGGATGGAGTTTGGACCGGAACGACTCAGAAGGCGCTCGACGAAGGTTTCCATTACTACCATCTGACGATCGACGGCGGTGTCTTCAATGATCCCGGCACGTTGAATTACTACGGTGGTGTACGTTGGGAGAGCGGTATCGAAGTGCTTGCGGCTGATCAAGAGTTCTATGCGTTGAAGGATGTTCCCCACGGACATGTTCAGCAAATACTCTTCTCGTCGCCTAGTACCGATGCGGTTCGCCGAGCCTTCGTCTACACGCCGCCCGGATACGAAGAGAACAAGGAAGCACGGTACCCGGTGCTCTATCTGCAGCACGGCTGGGGCGAAGACGAGACGGCTTGGAGCAATCAAGGGCGTGCTAATCTGATTCTCGATAATCTGATTGCCGAAAAAAAGATCAAGCCGTTCTTGGTGGTCATGACTTACGGAATGACCAACGATACTCGGATGGGAGGCATTCGCGAGTTCAAGATCGATGCTTTTGAGAAGGTATTAGTGGGCGAATTGGTTCCGTATGTCGATTCGCATTTTCGAACACTGAGCGATCAGCCGCATCGCGCGATGGCGGGGCTCTCGATGGGCGGGATGGAAACCAAAGCCATCACGCTGCGGAACTTGGACAAGTTTTCCCACATCGGACTGTTCAGCGGCGGAGTGATCACGCCGGACGACGTCGAGAAAACAGCCGGCTTCCGTGAGAAGGTTAAGATTGTCTTCTGCAGTTGCGGCAGCAAGGAAAATCCGAACGGCATCAACTCGAATCACGAAGCGCTCGTGAAAGCCGGTATCAAGAGCACAGGTTACGTCTCTCCGGACACGGCTCACGAGTTCCAGACTTGGCGCCGCAGCTTGCTGCAGTTCGCTCCGCTGCTGTTCCAAAACTGAGCTTTGTCTCAAAAGATGAATCCACGATGAATCCACTAGGAGCGTTTCTCCGAAACGCTGCTGATTCTTCGTATCCGAGTGACGCAGCCATATGTTTTGAGACAAAGTCTAGATTCGGCGAGCGTCGATCCGCTTCACCTCTCCGCAAGAATAGCCCACTAGTTGACATGCAGATACTTTACGTGTAAAGTATCTGCATGTTGATGGTTGTCCATGGAGAGGTATGATGGCCAGCAGCCGCTTGCAAAGCGAAATCAAAAAGAAGAAGCCGTTCGAATCGTTGGAGCAGGAGGCGATGCTGAATATCCTCCGGACCAACGATTTGTTCGGCAATCGCTTCGGCAAGCTCTTCCGGGAATACGGGCTGACCTCGTCGCAATACAACATTTTGCGCATTCTGCGAGGCGAGGGGGCTCCTTTGCCTAGTCTCGAAATCGCTGCGAGGATGATTCAAATCGTTCCCGCCATCACCGGGCTGATCGATCGTTTGGAAGAAGCCGCAATGGTGAAGCGTCGTCGCTGTGAAAGCGATCGGCGCGTAGTCTACGTGGAGATCACTCCCAAGGCCGTGAGCGTGTTGGCCAAGATGGACGAGCCTCTGATGGAGCTGCATCGCGAGATGCTGGGGCATCTCAGCAAAGCCGAACTGAAAGAGCTCGTTCGGCTACTGGAAAAAGCTCGCGGAGCTGAGCCGTAGTCGACATTGTACCCGATCCTATTGCTCGTTCTTTTTCCGGAAATAGTTGATATGTAAAGCAATGCCGATCCGAAGTTTGATCGAGTCGGCGACAAGGAGTTGGAATATGAGAACCGGTACGATTCAAATTCGGCGATCTGCCGAGCGCGGTGCGTTTGTCCACGGATGGCTCGATACCAAGCACACGTTTTCTTTCGCAGACTATTACGATCCGCAGCACATGCACTTTCGGGCGCTGCGAGTGATCAATGAAGATGTGATCGCGCCTGGACAAGGCTTTGGGACTCATCCCCATCGAGATATGGAGATCATTACGTATATCCTGTCGGGAGCGCTCGAACATCGCGACTCAATGGGAAACCGGGAAGTGCTGCACGCAGGTGAGTTTCAGCGGATCACGGCCGGCCAAGGCATTACGCACAGTGAGTTCAATGCGTCGGCGACTGAACCGGTGCACTTGGTGCAGATCTGGTTAATGCCTCGTCAGCGCGGCTTGACCCCCGGCTATGAGCAACGTGGATTTGAGGCCGGTGAGGTACTCGGAAAGTTTCGAGCCGTGGTGACACCGGATGGTCGCGACGGTTCGCTGCGCATGGAACAGGACGCCTCGGTTTGGCTGACACGATTGACAGGCGGTCAATCGGTTTCGCATTCGCTGGAGAGCGATCGGCATGCGTGGGTTCAAGTTCTGCAAGGCAGCGTGATGATGAACGGCGAACTGCTCTCAGAAGGCGATGGTGCTGCAGTCTCGAATTCGGACACAGTCGAACTGCATCACGCAGATGAAACGGACAAGATTGCAGAAGTGATCGTCTTTGACCTGAATTGATTTTTCATCCTTTGAAAGGCATTGCTGATGACTAAGATACTGGTGGTTTACTATTCGATGTATGGACATGTGGAGACTTTGGCCGGAGCCATCGCTGAGGGAGCTCGCGAAGTCGACGGAGTGGAAGTCACCGTGAAGCGTGTCCCTGAAACGATGCCGATGGAGATCGCGCAGAAATACGGAGTAAAGCTCGATCAGGCGGCTCCCGTCGCCGATCCGAAAGAGCTGGGAGATTACGATGCGATCGTGTTCGGGTCGCCCACACGTTTCGGAAATATGGCGGCTCAAATGCGGAACTTCCTCGATCAAACCGGCAGCTTGTGGGCGAAGGGCGCCTTAGTCGGAAAAGTCGGCGGCGTCTTTACGAGCACCGGAACCGGCGGCGGCAACGAAAGCACTCTGATCAGTTTCGTATCCAATCTGATGCACCACGGCATGATCTACGTAGGTCTGCCATACGCTTGCCCGGAATTGGCCGATGTCAGCGAGGTCAAAGGTGGTTCGCCTTGGGGCGCTGCCACCATCGCCGGTCCTGACGGTTCGCGAAAACCATCCGCGAAGGAATTGGCACAAGCCAAGTTCCAAGGCCGACACATCGCGGGCATCGCCAAAAAGTTGACCCGCTAAAAGAAGAAAGTCATGCCGAGTCCGAGTGACACAACTCGGCGTGACATTGCGTTTGAAAAAAGTGAAAGCGGTACGGCGCAGGCCGTCCGGTTCTTCAATAGAATTTGTGCTCCACCGGACGGCTTGCCGCTTGTTGATTGAATCTCAACCCGAAGCGTAAGCGAGGGACCCACATCCCTCGCTTACGCTTCGGGTTACGATGGAAACCCTTAATCTGTCGGAACGGATTAACTCAACCAGTGGCTTGCGCCGTACCGCTTTCATTGATCGAATGTGCGACTGCGGAGAACGATATGGCGGCTGAGTCGAGAGAGTCCATCCTGGCGAGACTGCGCAGGAAGATTGCAGAGGGACGACCGATCGTCGGAGGTGGAGCCGGAACAGGCATTTCTGCCAAGTGCGAAGAAGCGGGCGGGATCGACTTGATAGTCATCTACAACTCAGGTCGCTATCGGATGGCCGGTCGCGGTTCACTCGCCGGTCTGATGCCTTTCGGCAACGCGAATGAAATCGTCAAAGAGATGGCTCGCGAAGTGATCACGGCCGTGAAGCATACGCCGGTATTGGCGGGTGTTTGTGCCGTTGATCCCTTTATGATCCGAGATCATTTTTTGAAAGAGCTGAAAGAGCTTGGGTTTGCCGGAATTCAAAACTTCCCGACTGTCGGTCTGATCGACGGAGTGTTCCGAGCCAACTTGGAAGAAACCGGGATGAGCTTTGCGCTCGAGATCGACTGCATCGGTGCAGCGCATCGTATGGGGATGCTCACAACGCCCTATGCATTCGATCCGCAGCAGGCTGCGGATTTGACTCGTGCAGGCGCCGACATCATCGTCGCACATATGGGTCTGACGACCAGCGGCACCATCGGCGCATCGACGGCTTTAACGCTCGAAGACTGCGTTCCTCGCGTTGCGGCGATCGCGGATGCTGCTAAGAGTGTGCGAGCCGATGCGATCGTGCTATGTCACGGCGGCCCGATCGCCATGCCGGAAGACGCTGAGTTCATGTTGCGTCGCGTAGCTTCGATCGAAGGTTTTTACGGTGCCAGTTCGATGGAACGCCTACCGACTGAAATTGCGTTGAAGGCGCAAGTCGAGCAGTTCATGCAGATCAAGCGTTGATGGCGTCGCGAGTGAATCGCTTAGCGAATGTATTCACCGGCGCGGCTGCAATCTCATGGGGAGTTCCTACTTGAACGATGCGGCCGGCGTCGAGTACGAGGACTCTCTCGGCGAACTGAAAGCAGTCGAGCGGATCGTGCGTGACCATAATCACGGAGATGTCGTTCGATTTCAGTTTGAGCAGTTCATCGCGCAGTTGATCGGCAAGTTCCAAATCAATCTGCGAGAGCGGTTCGTCCAGCAACAAGAGCCTAGGTCGGCGAATCACCGCTTTGGCAAGTGCAACGCGTTGTCGTTGACCGCCGGAGAGTTCTGACGGCAGGCGATCAAGAAGCGATTCGAGCTGCATCGAGTCCACGACTTGGTCTATCAAGCTCTTAGCGTCGGTTTCCGACAACCCTTGGGACTTGAGAGGCGTCGACAAGTTCTGACGCACGGTGAGTCGCGAGTAGAGCGGATAGTCTTGCGAGAGCATCGCGACACGCCTTTGATGCGGCGGAAGACTACCGGCCTCAACACCGTCGATCTGAACAGTCCCGGCATCGATCGATTCTAGTCCTGCGATGCAGCGTAGAAGCGTCGTCTTGCCTGATCCACCGGGACCTATGACAGCGAGTCGTTCACCGCCCGCCGCTTCAAAGGAAACTCGGTCAAGTACGAGTTTCCTTCGGAAAGTTTTGCAGAGATCGCGAGCGGCGAGTGCAAGCAAGATCAAAACCTGCGGTTATTGATACTCGCGAACTTGGCGAGCAATGGACTGTCCGAGTGCTTCGCGAACGCTTTGAATCGTAATCCGATCGAAGATCTGCTGGAAGAATCCGGTCACGATCATTCGTACCGCTTCCTTCCGCGTAAAGCCGCGAGACTGCGCGTAGAAGATCAATTCTTCATCGACTTTTCCGGAGGTGCTGCCGTGAGTGCATCGGACATCATCAGCGAGTATTTCCAAACCGGGAATCGAATCGGCTCGGCTCGTCTGGCTCAGTAAAAGATTGTCGTTGCGTTGATAACCGTCGGTCTTTTGAGCTCCTTCGTCGACCTTAATCATTCCGCGCCATACGGTGCGAGAGTCGTCTTGAAGAGCCGCTTTGTAGAGGAAATCGCTGCGACAGGACGGTGCTACGTGATGCTGCAACGTGTTGTAAGTCAGCTGTTGATTCTGTTGCGTGAACATCACACCGTTGACTTGCGACATGGCCCCTTTACCGACCAGCGCCACTTGTTGACTGACTTGAGCGAAGCGGCTACCCATGGCCGCTATCGTCCATTGCAACTGCGCATCTCGCTCGACGCAGGCTCGTTGATGAGCGAAGTGCCAAACGTTGTGCCCCCAGTCTTGGAGGTTCACATAGCGGAACGAAGAACGAGGACGAAGGATGATCTCAACGCTACCACAGTGGAACCCGGCAGCGTTTTCGTTCACGCTATCCGTTTCGTGTAGGAAGGTGGCTTCAGCACCGTCTTCAACGATGATCAGCGTGTGAGCCGCATCGGAACCGCCATCGGACATGCCGTTGACGACGTGCAAAGGAAGAGCCACGGTGACGCCGCGCGGAACGTAGAGCAACTGACCGGAACTCCAAACTGCAGCATGCAGCATTGAGAAACGATCTTGTTCGGGATCGGTTACAGAAAACAGATGCTCGCGAACCAAGTCTCCGTGTTCATGAGCCAGTTGAGCCAAATCGCCGAAGAGGACTCCCTTAGCACGCAGCGCTTCCGAGCTTTCGCAGAGCAAGCGAGCACCGTCTAACGTTTCGATACGGCCGTCCGTTTCCACTCCTTCGCTCAGCCACTGGGGCACCGTTCCGGTTGCGGCCTGCGACGAAGCATGCGGAATGCCGTATCGATTGAGTTTGAAGCCACGCAAGTCGCTGCGCATCCATTCTTCGCGCGAGCGCTCGGGCCATTTCATTTGTTCGTACTTGTCCCAAGCATCTCGACGGAGGTCAGTCAGCCAGCCCGGTTCGTCGAGCGCCTGAATCCAGGACTCGAAACCTTCGCGGGTGAACTCGGTACGAACGGGTTGTGAGACAGGAGCGGCAGTGGTCATATCAGCAGGTATCGTTTCCAAGGCTCGAGCGGAAAAAGATTCGAGCCGAATCCTTGTAATCGGAGAACTCTCTGAAGTTCAAGTGCGGATCGCCGACAACTCAGCGGCCCGCACTGCACGTTGAAACTAATAAGATTGAATCGAACGGGTGAGTCGAGAATTAACCGACTGAGCCTTCCATTTGAAGTTGAATCAAGCGATTCATTTCCACCGCATACTCCATCGGCAGCTCTTTCACCAGCGGCTCGATAAAGCCGTTGACGATCATGGTGCTGGCTTCCGATTCGCTCAATCCGCGGCTCATCAAATAGAACAGTTGCTCTTCACCGATCCGCGAGACGCTTGCCTCGTGACCGACGGAAACATCCTGCTCCATGATTTCGATGTATGGATAGGTATCGCTTTGGCTGCGCGGATCGAGAATCAGAGCATCACAGACAACGTTGCACTTGCTGTGCGCGGCGTCTTTTTCGACTCGAACCAAACCACGATAGCTGCTGCGACCGCCGTTCTTGCTGATCGACTTGCTGATGATTTGACCGGTAGTGTGCGGAGCACAGTGGACCAGCTTTCCGCCCGCGTCTTGATGTTGTCCTTGGCCTGCAAACGCGATCGAGAGAATCTCGCCGCGAGCGCCGGGTTCCATCATGTAGACAGCCGGGTACTTCATCGTCAGCTTGCTGCCGAGGTTACCGTCGACCCATTCCATGGTGGCGTCGGCGTAGGCCATCGCTCTCTTGGTCACCAAGTTGTAAATGTTATTGGCCCAGTTCTGGATCGTCGTGTAACGGCAACGACTGCCTCGCTTGCACACGATTTCGACCACCGCAGAGTGAAGGCTTTCACTGCTGTACATGGGAGCCGTGCAGCCTTCGACGTAATGGATCGAAGCACCTTCGTCGACAATGATCAGCGTACGTTCGAACTGCCCCATGTTTTCCGCGTTGATACGGAAGTAGGCTTGCAGCGGGAATTCAACCTTCACACCTTTCGGCACGTAGATGAAGGAGCCGCCGGACCAAACGGCCGAGTTCAGCGCGGCGAACTTGTTATCGCCCGGAGGAATGATGGTGCCGAAGTACTCACGCACCAAATCGGGATGCTCGCGAACAGCCGAATCGGTATCCAAGAAGACTACACCTTGGTCAGCGAGATCTTCTTTGAGCGATCCGTAGACTACTTCGCTTTCAAACTGCGCCTTCACACCTGCCAAGAACTTGCGTTCGGCTTGAGGAATGCCGAGCTTGTCGAATGTGTCTTTGATCTCTTGCGGCACATCATCCCAAGTGCGGCTCTGGTGGTCGGTCGGCTTGAGATAGTAGTAGATGTCTTGGAAGTTGACATCGATGCTTCCGCCCCAATGCGGCATCGGCTTGGAGTGGAAAATGTCGAGCGACTTCAAACGGAACTCGCGCATCCAAGCCGGTTCGTTTTTCATCTCCGAGATCTGCTCGACGATCTGACGATCCAGACCCTTACGAGCCTTGAAAACGGCTTTGCTCTCCGTACGGAAATCGTACTTATTGATCTCGCCGATTCCGTCAGGTGCATCCAGCGTAACATCGAGTGACATATCTATTCCTAATCTTTGCTCGTGATATCGAGCCGAATTAAATCCGCTGTAGTAACTTCGGGACAAGTCGCAATTCGTCATCCGACGCGACTGTCGGGTTTCACCGCACAATCGACCTAAGTGGCAGCCACTTCTGCCGACTCTTCCTTCGTCATCTGTTCATTGGCCGCGTCGGCAGCCGGGTGAGCTTTGCGAATGCGGTCGTATCCATACGTGTGCAGCTCGCGAGCCAGTTCCGGTCCGCCGGTTTCTACAATCCGTCCGCCGAGCATGACGTGAGTGAACTCAGGCGGATTGTGTTCGAGCAGTTTGTCGTGGTGCGTAATGATTAAGAGACCCATCTTCTCACGACCGATCTCGGCGATACTCGCGCTTGCCAATCGCACAGCGTCGGCGTCGAGTCCGCTATCGGTTTCATCGAGGATCGCAAACTTCGGTTGCAGCATAGCGAGCTGCAGGATTTCGGCTCGCTTCATCTCGCCCCCCGAGAATCCTTCGTTGACATAGCGACGAGCGAATTCGGGGTCCATCTTCAGTTGTTCCATGCGAGACTTCAGTTCTTTGCGGAACTCTCGCATCGGAATCAGTTCCTCACCTTCCTTACGATCCGGTCGACGAACATTGGTCGCTGCGTGACGAAGGAAGTCGGCCATTTTCACGCCGGGAATGCTGACCGGTCGCTGAAAGGCAATGAAGATACCGGCGCGAGCTCGTTCGTCGGCTTCCATCTCCAGCATGTCTACGCCATCGAGAGTAATGGAGCCTTCGGTGACTTCGTATCCGGGATGGCCCGCAATCACTAAGCCGAGCGTACTCTTGCCTGAACCGTTTGGTCCCATCAAGGCGTGCGTCTGACCGTGTTCCATCGTCAAGTTGACACCGCGCAGAATCTGCTTGCCTTCAACCGATACATGCAGATTCTCAATTTTCAACACATGCGCCATCGCGATTCGTATCCTCGTTTCGTCAATCGTTTCCATACGCCGCATTAGGGACTTGCAGCGTTCGGGTCTTCGTCATCTCAGACTGTTAAGTTCGTGGTTAGGGATTACTCAAGTATGTCTGCCAGGCAATCGTCGTGCTGATAAATGCGTTGGACACTCAGGCGTGGAGTACGCTCTCGGCCTCAAACAACTTGCCTCTAATTTCCGTTGTGTTCCATCGGTACGGGCTCGATGGCATGTAGTACAGGTTGAACTGCTGTGCGATCGGAAGCCGGCCTGAATTGGCAAATGCCGTGACCGTCCAGTCGGCAACATTCCAACTCCATCGGTTCGCCTACCGCTTCGCTGATCATCTCTTGTTCTAGTTCGCACAGAGCTCTTTGCCCTTCGTGCTGCGACAGCTCGGGGTAGGGACAAGCGTGCACTTGCAGGACCGGTAATCCGTGATCACCATCGACCGCAGTCGGCACTTTTTGTTGAGCCAAAGCTCCGGCGACTGCACTGATCCGTTCTTCCAAGCTGCCCGACTGGGGAACTCGCGAGCGGAGTTCGTTACCCATGCGCCGAGCGACCTTGCGAAGGATTCGCTGTCGCAGCATTGGATTAGGGAGTTCGGTCACCTCTTGCCACAGCGCTAGTGCGAGACCGGCGTAACTGGCCGAGGCATAGCGCATCCCGAGCGAAGTCAAGAAGTATCGGAACTGCGGACGACCCCGCCCCGCCACCACTTTTCGCCGTTCAATCAGTTCGACCTGCACCAAACGATCGAGCCGCTGGCGGACAGCCGTGGCCGTGACCTCCAAGCGATCGATCAACTCTTGGACCGTCAGACCACCTGAGCGGCGCAGCAGGTCCAGCACGGCTTGGTCGATGGGACGCACCCCCTCTGAGAGCGGGTGTTCGCCGGTTCGAGATTCGTGTTCCATGGTCCTGCCTCCCCTTTGGAATCATTAACCACAGATTATGCGACTTTGTCATTTACGACAAGACTCGCTGCGAAAATTCCGTTGCTTCGATTTTCGGCTGCGGTAACTATAATGCGAGAGGATTCTCTTCGACGGTCTCGTCTCCTGCCAAGGATTTCGTTATGCGACTATTGGTTGTGTGGCTCGCAACGCTTTGTGGACGGCAAATTTTGACACCAGCCAAGTGCATCGTGCGTCGCACGCTGATGCTCGCAATGGTTGTCGGATGTGTTGCCGGAGGATTGCAAGCACAAGTTTCCGACAACTTAGGGTCCGTCGGCTTGGAGCAGATGTGGCAGGGACAAGTGGAAATGCCGATCGGTCGCGGCTCCATCGTTTCGGCTCAACTTTGGTCGAGTGCCAAGCTCAAGCGGCAATACGCTGAGCTCACTTTCAATGTCGAATCGTCGCTCGGCTCCGTGAACAGTCGTACGATTCGAGTATCCGCGGACAAACTCGGAATCGATGGCAAGCCAATCGGTTTCGACGTCGCCAAAAAGGAAGCCGAAGTCATCGCCACTCGTCTTCTCGGTCGTGCGCCGGGTGCTGCGGCTGTCGAAGTGGTCTCGCCGATTGTCTTCTTAATCACGACCACAAGCGACGGAGCCGTTCAAGCGTTTGACGGTGAGTCGGGCCAATTGTTGTGGGCCAATTCGGCTGACGTCGCAGCACATCCCACTGCACCTGCGAGTGTGAGCGACGAAGGCGTGGCGGTAGTCCACGGTCTTCATATCCAGCTCTATGACTTAATGACCGGCAAGTTGATCGGTTCGCGTCCGCTCAAGTTTGCGACGGCGAACGGAGTGGCGCTGGTCGGTACACACGCATTCGTGCCGAGTATCACGGGACAGGTCTCTTGCTACAACTTTGCGGCCGATGCGAATAAGCAACCATGGATTCAACTCCTCCGCGGACAGCCGACCGGTGTTCCGATCGGACATCAAGCTCCCAAAGCGATCTCTGCGATCGCAACGACCAAAGGAGACGTGATGGTCTTCGCGGTACGATCCGGAGTGGAAAGCTGGTTTGCTTATCGAAGCAAGAACCCGATTGTGGGACCGATCAGCTTCAGCGGAAACGGACTCTATGCCGGTGACTCGCTCGGACAAATCGTCAAGATCGCATCCGACCGAGACGGATTGCCTCAATGGCGTGTTCAGCTCGGACAGACACTGGCGTCTCCCGTAGCTGTCTTTGATAACCGCGCTTATTTAGTCACCGAAGCAGGATACATGTATGCGATGGACGACAATGACGGATCACGGCTCTGGGAACATCCGACGCCGCGCATCAAAGATGTTCTAGCTGCCACAGCAACGCGTCTGTACTGTCGATCGCTGACCGACCGCTTGCTCGTGGTCGAGATCAAAACCGGAAAGATCGTCGCTGAAACCGGTCCGGCTGTGATCGGAACGTCGGTACAGAACTCGCTGAATGATCGGCTCTATATCATCGCTCAAAACGGCCGCATTCAGGCCATGCGAGAAAAGGGAGCTGATCATGCTTTGGCTAAGTTCCATCAGCCGATTGCGACGACACCGGCTGCCGCAGGCGGCAATCGAGCTGCACCTGCTGCTCAGCCTGCCATGCCGACCGAACCGGCTACCGATCCATTCGGCGGCGCCGGTATGGACTCAGGTGCCTCTCCTGCGCCTGCTGCAGGAACAGATCCCTTCGGAGGCGGAGCGACCGATCCGTTCGGTGCACCGCCTGCTGCCGGCAATCCTCCTGCAGGTAACCCGTTCTAAGCGAGATTACTGCATCAACAACTGACGAGCCGCGGCAGCCGTACGCTCAGCGTGCGGCGACTCGGATTCGCTGACTGCGAGTCCCAGCCAGCCGTCGGCAACTTCGATCTGCGAAACCGCTAGGCCTTGAGCTCGCGGATCTTGCTCCCACTTGTCATTAATCAAGCGGATGGTCGATCTAGCTGCGAAAATCTTTCCGAAGATTGCTCGCAGCGGAATGCGGCTCGATGCGCCCAGTCTTGGGCCGTCAATGCTTACGACGCCGTCTCGCACCAGCGAAGCATGCATGCCTTCAGCGACCGGCACATACGTGGTGCGGATGATGAAGCGTTCAAAGTGCATCGTCTTGGCACGTTCTTTATCTTCGATTCGCAATTCAGCAATGCGAAGCGTCAATTCGAGCTTACCGTTATTGAGTTCCACGGTAATCGGCCGAGTCGGTGCGAAACGGATTTGAATATCCTGTGTTACATCGGACGGAAGTTCCCACGGTTGTTGATCGAACGCTGTAGCGAGCTTGCCACATAATTCGGGCAACGTCCACGTGCGGTCCGATAGTCCAAGCTGTCCGATCGCGTTGTTAACGGCGGACTGATGCACTTGAAGGCTCAGCAAGCTGTCACTGGGTGCACGGGGTCGAGCCGTATGCGCTGCCATCTGTCCGTCGCCTGCAACGCGATAGCGAACGATCATACGATCTTCGGTGGTTGCCATTTGTACGACGATCGGGTCGAGCCCAAGTCGCTCGAGCGGTCCGACAAAGGTGCTCTTGATTTGCTTTTCGCCCGCTTTGATCTGCTCGCTCAGTTGACGATCGATTTCTTGATCCGTCTCATTGGCAATAATGCGCTTCGCAACTCGTTGAGCCACCCCGCGCTGTTGTTCAAACTGTTCGCGCACGACATAGCGGAAGAAATCGCCGACGATCGGCAGCGGGTCGAGGTCCGTTGACATCGATTGCAAATGCTGACGAGTGTCGACGAGCGTCGGATCGGCCGTGACCTTCATACCGTTCAGATCCATGCGGATCGTGCGGGCACTGTTGATCTTCGCAGTCGAAGTGCTGTTGAATACAGCCGGTCCTTTGCTGCTCTGTGTGGCGCTCTTCATATCGCCGATCATGCCGAGTTCGAGGTGCCAAGCTGAGTTGTCCGGAATGAGCTTCACGCCAAGCTGCGTATGCACTTGGCTGTTGCCGCGAGTATCGGCGCCAAGGATGCGTTGTCGGACCGGACGCGCTTCCACGGTATCTTGAGGAAGTAGTCGGTCGATCAGTTTGCCCGATACGGCAAGGCGGATATTCGCGTTGCGATAGTGATCGTTGATCGCGTCCGCGGTCATGCGATGTTGCGGATAGGGTGAGACTCGCAGCGTTTCCACCGCTGCGGCCAGTGACGCGCGGCAGCGATTTGTCGGATCTTGCTCGAGCAGTTCGATATCCATCAGCAGTTGACGATAATCAATCGGTTCGGTTGCCCAAGGTGTCAGGTGTTCGGCCAATTGCTTGATGTCATCAGCCTGGAGGTACTGTCGCTGACCTTGAGTCAAACGTTCCCAGTTGATACGAGTCAAGATTTGCTTGGCGAGTGTATTGCCGGTCTTCCAGTCGTCGGCTTCCCCAGAGCTCCATGCGAGCAGCGAGTCCAGTTCCAAGTATCGCGACCATGCGGCGGCTTCTTGCGAGCGAGCGATGCGCGCGGCTACGGATTTGGCGGATTGATGAACGGCGCGTCTTGCAACTTGGTCGACCGGGAATGCTTTGGGTTCTTCCCAACCACCGGTCACACATGCACCGATCGCGTACCACACCTTAGCGCGGCGTTCGACGGCGTATGCGGTTCGCATGAGCTGCGTTGCCAAGCCATGGTCCGGCGATAGATCTGCAATACTGCGAGCTCCCTTGGAGAGCGTCGTCAGATGATCGAGATCTTGCGGGGCTGAGGGATGATCTAAGCCTTCTTCGGTGACTAGACGAGTTAGCACTTCTTCAACTTCATCGACCCAACGTCGAGTTTCAAGCGATAGTCGCTGTTCAACCGGTGCCAATCCTTCCACCGAGGTCGGCAAGGTCGGAGTGGCAGCGATTCTTAGTGCGGTAAGTGATGCGATGAGTGATGTCGGTTCCGGTATTGCTCCGGCGGATTGGGTCGGAGCGGCCACATCGTGTAGTCGGCTGTTATCAACAGCAGCGGAAGTTTCCGGCAGTTTGCGTTCGATGGATACGGTCTTCATCGGCGATTGAAGGGCCGCTTCGAGCGCTTCGGTTAATTCGTTGTCGTCGCGCGTTGATCCGAGGGCGAGCGATTGCATTTCCGGGAATTGCGTCGGCGCGTGCAGTACGACTGAGGCCACGGGGTCGGGCGGCATTGTCAAATGGTCGGTAACATCCGGATCGGCATGGCGTTCAAAGCGAGCGGCCGCCGGTTCTCGCGAAACCAACTTCTGCTCGGCGGAAGGAGCGACGGCAATAGATGGATCACTTTCCATCTTGATGCCGCTCATACTCACCATCCAACTCGGAGTCGACGGCCGCAGCTTGGCATTCGCTTTGGCCTCTTCCCGAGATCGCTTTTCAGCGGCAATGACCACCAGTGTCAGCACAGTCGCGACCAACATGGCTGCGATCCATCCCCGATGGCTTCGCTCGGCTCGCATCCTTACGTTCCTCTTATGACGAGTATCTTCCGAACCGTTAGAACAGTTCTTCTCAGAACTTTCGGCACATTCGGTAGCTGCTCCGAACCTCGAAAAGTGCCGAATGGATAAGTCTCGTTTGCAAGCATTCCTCACAGCGAGGGTGGGCAAGCTGTAGGGGCCTTGTCAGGATCGGTGCGCTACCGAGGACAAGTCAGGAGCTGCGAAATCAAAACGGTCGCAAGTCCGAAGCGAAACGCGCAGTGCTATTTCTGAGTTTGCGGAGCGTAGCGATTGTGCAGCCGTCGAGAACTGCTTTCCTCTTCAATTTGGTTGTTTTTCATTTGTTTTTCCGGGGTTTTCCGGCCGGGATTTCGCGCGGCTCTTACGGTGGAACGTATGGTTGATGACCGCTCAGTGTGGCATATAGTCCGCCGCCGTAGAGTCTAATATGAAAAGTACATCTTTCCGCTTTGAAGCCTTCCGTGGTCCGCTCACCTATTTTGCGGCGGTCCTGTGTATTGTCTTCGTGTCCGAAGCAGTCGTCATGTACTTGCTGGCGTTCCTGGTTCCGCCGGACGTCAATGTCAATGTCAATGTGGAAGCCTTTCTCGACGCAGCGATGCTGACGCTGATCTGCGCTCCGATACTCTGGGGTCTGTTGATTCGCCCGCTCCGCCGCGCCGCCGATCGCGTTTCGCATCGCTTTTGGAGACTCGTCAATGATTCCGGAGAAGCCATCGTCGTGATACATCCGGACGGACGTCTGGATGTCGTGAACAATGCAGCTCGCGACTTGCTCAATATTAAAGGTCGCGACGTCAGCGAGTGCTTTGTCAATGAGTTCCTCCCTTCAGTCGCAGAACAACTGGCCGCAGCTCGCAACGCATCCTCGAATTGGCGCAGCTTCGGTGGCGAAACCGTTGTCGTCGGACCTATCGGCGAGATTGCAATCGAGTACACAGCCCACTCCATTCAAGATTCCGACTACGAGAGCGTCACTGTCTTCATCCGCGATATCTCCGAACGTAAGCGTGCTGAGGAGGAAGCTCAGCGTGCACACAGTCTTCAGATCGAAGCCGCTCACTTGGCGGGCAAAGCAGAGATTGCCAGCAGCGTGCTACATAACGTCGGTAATACGCTGACGAGCATCGGCGTACTGACTGAGAAGCTCAGCAACGACGCGCAAGCTTCCCGCATCGCGGGACTGCAACGCGTGACGGCGCTGATGGACGAGCATCAATCCGATCTAGGTGTTTTTCTGACGTTGGACCCGAAAGGGAAGCAAGTCCCGACTTACCTGCAAGGTCTTGCCGCAAAGCTTTCCGACGAACATAAGACGTTGCAAAGCGACTTGAACATGTTGCTCGATCATGTTCGGCATGCGGGTCGTATCGTCGCAGCCCAACAGTCGTTCGCACGCAGTCCCGGTATCGAAGAGGCAACGGATATCGAGAGCTTGATCGACAACGCCGTCGAAATTGCCAAGGCTTCGATGAATCGACACTCTGTACAAATTGAGAAGGAATGCCGATTTGTTCCCTTGGTACTGATCGATCGCCACAAGGTGATTCAGATACTGGTGAACCTGCTGACCAATGCGAAGGATGCCGTCAAAAATAACGCGGCCGACGATCGTCTTGTTCATATCTCGATGGACATTACGGAAGACGATCGCATTCGCATTTGTGTACGAGATAACGGACAAGGGATTCATCCGAAGAACATCGCGAGGATCTTCACGCAGGGCTTTACGACAAAGACAGACGGCCACGGATTCGGCTTGCACTACTGTGCCAACGCAGCCGTGGAGCTCGACGGTCGACTGACTGTGCACAGCGAGGGAGTGGGTCAGGGGGCCGAGTTTGTACTCGACCTGCCGTTGACGGCCGTGGAATCGGGAGTCACGGTATGATGGCATCCCGCAAGATTCTGATCGTTGACGACCAACCATCCATTCACGAAGCCTTCCGCAGCGTGCTTGCCAAGCCGATCGTTGCAACCGATCAACTCGATGCGCTGGAATCGCTGATCTTTGAAAGTGAATTGCGTTCGAACAAACCGCTCTTCGAACCCTTTGAACTGCAACATGCGTCCGGAGGCGAAGAAGCCTTGACCCGCGTGCGCCGTGCCGCCGCAGAATGTTCTCCTTTTGCACTCGCGTTCGTCGACATGCGCATGCCTCAAGGCTGGGATGGTGTGGAGACGATCGAGCACCTGTGGCAGGTCGATCCGGAATTGCAAGTCGTCGTATGCACGGCGTTCAGCGATCAGGTCTGGGAAGATATCGTTCGACGACTGCGCAAAGTCGATCAACTCCTGTTGCTGAACAAACCATTCGCATCGGAAACCGCCCTTTCGATTGCTCATGCCTTAGCTGCCAAGCGCCAAATTCTGGATGAACTGCAGCGGGAACTGGCCAACGCACGCGAAGTGAATCGCCGCTTGGCACATGAAATAGCGATTCGCAAAGACGCTGAAAAGTCGCTGCTGGAAATGGCGACTTGCGATAGCTTGACCGGCTTGCCGAATCGAGCCGTGCTCAATCGATTGCTGCGAGACTACAAGGTTCGGTCGGCGAATGATTCCGAGCCGCATGCTGCGATATTGTTCCTCGACTTGGATAACTTCAAGCTGGTGAACGATAGCTTCGGGCATCGCGCAGGCGACGAGTTGCTGATCGAAATCGCCGTTCGCCTACGTACATGCCTTGCAGAAGCCTGCGTGCCGTATCCGGATTTAGCTGCGTCGATTCATCGATTGGGCGGTGATGAGTTCGTGGTCTTCTTGACCAACGTGGAGTCTCAAGCTCAAGCGATTAATATAGGTTCAGAGATTAACGACGCGCTGAAACCTGAATACTCGATTCGCAATCGACCGGTCACGATCAGCGCCAGCATCGGCATCACGATGGTCGACTGCAACACGTCTGACGAAGACGATGTGCTGCGTAAAGCCGATACCGCCATGTATCGAGCCAAGTCGGACGGAAAGAATCGATGCGCTGTGTTTGACGACGAGATGCACCGCCGCGTGCTCGATCAACTTGAAATCGAACACGGTTTGCGCGGTGCACTGGAACGCAATGAATTTGAACTGCATTACCAGCCGATCGTGGAACTGAAGGGACGCAAGACCGTGGGCTTCGAAGCCCTCATCCGCTGGCGCAATGCATCCGGTCGCTTGATTTCGCCGGATCGCTTCATCTCGTTCGCTGAAGAATCTCGCTTGATTATTCCCATCGGCCGCTGGATTGCAGAACGAGCCTGTAACGACTTCGCCGTATGGAAACATGCGTTCGACGATACCGATGAATGCTCAGTCAGCATCAACGTTTCCAAGATTCAATTGGTTGAATCGAAGTACGATGACGAACTGGCGGAGATCTGTGCCGCGGCCGGCTTGCAACCTAAGGACGTGAACGTCGAAGTGACCGAGTCGACGGTGATCGGATCAACCGCGGAAGTGGTTGCCAATCTCGACCGCCTGCGAGCTCGCGGCTTCGGGATTCACATGGACGACTTCGGAACCGGCCATTCGTCGCTCAGCCTATTGCATCGTTTTCCGATCGACGTTCTGAAGATCGATCGATCATTCGTCGCGACGATGGAGAACGACATCGAGTATTCGACCATCGTCGAGGCAATCATTACGCTTGCTAAGAATCTCGACATCGAGTTGACGGCTGAAGGCATTGAGAACGAACGGCAAGTTCAGCTCTTGCTGGATCTCGGATGCGATCACGGCCAAGGATATTTCTTTGCCAAGCCGATGCCGGCCGCGCAGGCATTTGCACGACGCAGCCAAATCTATTGCGCCACGGCGAACGTTTAGCTCGCCCTCTCATCCTAGTGGCAAGAAGCACCGCAACACGCGATAATCGATGTATCGCTGTGTGCTTATTGATCTCTCTGTCGATGAATCGAGCCGATGGCAAAGCCGCTGAGCTTCATGGATTGCCCGCACTGCAGTAAGCGTATCCGTACGGATGCAGTGTTGTGCCATCACTGTCAGCAGCCCCCCACTGCGCGGCGCAAAACGTCGCGGTCGCGTGATCGACGAGACCGCGACTCCGATTTGCTCGACGAGTCCGACGAATCGCCGGATGAAGACTCAGAGGGGCACGATGCACATTACGCACAGTCGATAGGCGGATACGATGCGGCCGATGACTTTGATTACGACGAGTTCGTCGCGGAAGAATTCGGTAGCGGAGAACCCGTCAAGAAAGCGAGTGGTATTCGAACCTGGATTTGGATTACCGCATGGGTCTTGATCATCCTGACGTTGATCCCCTTTCTGATTCCGATCTTCATCGCCCTTGGCGGCTGAAGCGAACGTCGTCGCTCACTCCTTCTTTCTCTTCGCGAGCAGATCCGATGTCTTTACGCCCAATCGTTCAAGCTGCTGCCGTTCCGCTTTCGATGGCCGACAAGCCGGCGAGCCAGAGTCCTGGTGATCATTCTTGGAAACCTAGATCATGAACGACCAGTCTTCTGCGGCGGCACGGCCGTTTCGTCGTGGGCAATGGTCACACTGCTTGTCACCGACAAACTCATAGGCGCGTTGGATCGCTTGCAGGGTGCTCGACCAGACTTGCGGGACTTCGCGAAAGACGCAGTCATGGCCAAGTTCATCGATAAGCCCAACGTTGTTCATCGATTTGTAGACGTCGTCTCTCACACCGGAGAGGAGTAGTTTGCGGTCGGCCCCCTTCATCCGTTCGACAAAGTCATGCAGTACATGCAGACAGACTGCATCGAGATTGCGCACATATCGCAACCGCAAGATGACTACGGCATCATCGGGAACTTCGTCTTCGATTTTTTCGAGCGACTGTTCGAGCGCCGGTGACGCGCCGAAGAAGAGTTCTCCTTCAAAGTTAACAATGCGAATCCTCGAGCACTGCGGATCGCTTGACCATCGATCGCGTACCACGCCGTTATCGGTCATGATCAATTCCGAAACATGCAATCTCGCCGCTTTCGGAACGTAGAACAAGAAAGACAAAAGGACGCCGACCAAGATACAAAACTCGACAGAGACCAAAATCGCAGCCAAGGCCGTGGCGGTGACGATCATGGCATCGAAGCGAGTTGCTTTGAAGTGATAACGGAGCGCTTCGGGATCGATCATGCGCGTCGCGGTCAGCATCAGTACGCCGGCCAATGCTGACCGCGGTATGTACTGGGCTAGTGGAGCAAATAAGACGACGGTCACGGCGACGGCTGCTGCTGAGAAAATCCCAGACCATTCAGTGGCTGCACCGGCTTGGTAGTTGATGTATGAACGTGTCAGTGATCCGGAACCCGGGAAACAATGAAAGAAACTACCGGCTAAGTTCGCAAGTCCTTCGCTCAAGCACTGCTGATTGATATCCAGTTTTTGTCGCGTCTTCATGGCGATCGATTTCGCCATCGCAATCGCTTCCAACAGTCCGAGCAGAGCGATAGCCAAAGCGCTGGAGCTAAGGTCTCGGACCAAACCCCAATCCCACATCGGCAGAGCGAAGGTGGGAAGTGATTTGCCGGCAGGGATCTTATCGACCAGCTTGACACCCCATTCTTTGCTTCCCAAATCCATCTGCCATGTCACGAAGGCCGCTGCTGCGACGGCGATCAATAGATCGGGTATCCGCCAACTCAAGCGTTTATTGATCCATCGCAGCACGAGAGCTACTGCGACGGTTCCTAACGCGACGCAGACGGTGGGCAGATGGATGTTCCCTCCCTCGGTCATCGTGCGATAAAAGCGGGTTAGGAAGTGATCGTGATGATCGCCCTGAGCTTTAAGCCCCAGAACGTTTTTGAGTTGATCGAGGACCAGCAGCACACTAGCTCCGGCAGTGAAGCCGACGACGACAGCGTGTGAGATGAAACGCGAGAGGTCGCCGAGTCTGAAAAGGGTGATGCCGGTTTGAATTGCCCCGATAAACGCAGCCATCATGATCGCGGCGGCTACGCGAGTTTCCTCAGGGACAACTGCCAGAGCACTGAGCATGGCGATCGAAATCGCATTCGTCGGACCGTTGATCAGTTGCTTACTGGAGGCGAAGAGAGCACCGACACCGGTCATGATGATCGCAGTGTACAGCCCCATCTCTACAGGCATGCCGAAGATGCTCGCGTAAGCCATGGCCTGCGGCACGGCCACCGCAGCTACCGTCAAACCGGCAACCACGTCGCGACGCAAGTCGGAACCGGAATAATGGAGCAACGAGTAAAAAGCCGGAACGAGCCGGAGTGGATGCGAACGTCGATCGGCTTGTTTGAGGTCGGACATGACAAGGGGAATCATTGAGGAGTTCTTCCGGGCAAGAGCGTGAGAGTAGCTCAAAGCGATCCTCGACGAAAGTGCATCGGGCCTGGGAGTTGAACATTGCCTAGCCCCCTCCGTGTTCGGAGTTGTAATGCGATTCGCAATCAGCCATACTTTTGTGACCCCCTGCCCTGAACGCCTTTTGAAAAACTGCGAAATTGAAAGCGGCACGGCGCATTGTTGATTTAGTCAGCTTCGGCAACTTACGGTCCCAATCGTAACCCGAAGCGTAAGCGAGGGACCCGCATCCCTCGCTTATGCTTCGGGCTACGATTAAATCAACGGCCCGCAAGCCGTCCGGTGATGCAAATTCGATATTGAAGAACCGGACTGTTTGCGCCGTGGCGCTTGCATTAATTCAAAACGCGTTCCAACCTGCCTGATACTTCCCGCCTTTCCATTTCTCAGTTGACCATTGATTGCACGCGTGACGATCAAGTGATTGATTGAGAAGTACCCGCCGAGCCACGGATCTCTCTATGTCCGGTACGAATTCACGAACGCATGGATGTGTCGATTTTCGGCGACTGCAGAGCCTGTCGCGTCGGTCTGCATTGCAAATCGGTGCCGTTACGTCGCTCGGCCTTGGATTGGACAACTTGGCAGCCCTGCAAGCCATGGGCGCTGACTCCCAGTGGCAATCGCATCGACCGAAAGCCAAAGCGTGTATCTTTCTGTTCATGTGGGGTGGGCCTAGTCAACTCGATACTTGGGATCTCAAGCCAAATGCGCCGGATGAGGTGCGAGGCAGTTTCAAACCCATTTCGACCAGCGTTCCCGGCACGTTCATATGCGAACATTTTTCTAAGACAGCACCACTCGTAGATCGCTTAGCCATCGTTCGTTCACTGACTCACAACGATCCGGCTCATCTTTCCAGCGGGCATTGCACGGTTACCGGTCAGCTTGCACCGGTGCTGAAGAGCGATGCAGATCCACCCAGCGCCAAGGATTCACCGCACATCGGATCGCTGTTATCCAAGTTCCGTAGTTCCGCGCCCGGCATGCCGCCGTATGTTGCGATGCCTTGGAAAGCTCTCCATCCTGCAGCTCCGGGCGGTGAAGCTCCCGGTCAACATGCCGGATGGCTCGGACCGGCCCACGAAGGAATGTTATTGACCGGCGACTTGAATCGTCCGGATTGGAAGCCGGGAGGCTTATCGCTTCCTAGTGACATTAGTCTCGAACGCCTCGGTGCTCGTACAGAACTGCTGCGTATCCTCGATGCCCAGCGAGCCGGCGTGGTTCAAAGCCGCGCTACCGCGACTTTCGCAGACTATCAATCTCGAGTCGGCGAGATGCTCAGTTCATCGAAAGTGCGACAAGCGTTTGATCTATCGCAGGAACCTGACAAAGTGCGTGATCGCTACGGTCGCAACATCCATGGCCAATGCGTGTTGATGGCTCGACGCTTGATCGAGCACGGCATTCCGCTTGTGGCCGTGAACTGGCACAACGACGGTAAGAACTTTTGGGACACGCACGGCAACAATTTTCAGCGGCTGAAAGATGACTTGATTCCGCCGGCTGATACTGCGCTGTCCGCGCTGATTGAAGATCTTGAGCAGCGCGGCATGTTGGAAGAGACACTGATTGCATGGGTCGGTGAATTCGGGCGCCGACCGCAAATCAACCCGGCTGTGTCAGGTCGCGAGCACTGGCCGTTTTGTTACAGCGGTGTGCTCGCAGGGGGCGGTATCAAGCCCGGTATCGTTCACGGCAGCAGTGACAAACATGGGGCGTACCCCGCCACCGATCCGATGTCGCCGCAGGATTTCACTACGACGATGTTGCATGCGCTGGGAGTACATACAGATATGGTGCTCTATGATCGTGAGAATCGACCACACAAAGTTTGCGGCGGTCGAGTCGTCAGCGACTTGTTGATCTGAACCGGCTCGACCACTCGGTACGCTCGGCTACTTTGCCTTCGCCGTATAAGCCGCGATGCCGTCTGCGATTTCTTCATCGGTGATACCGTAGCTCTTCAGCAAGCGAAACATCACGCTGCCGATGCGCATCGGGCGACACAGTCGATCGCCTTCCAGCGATTCAGCGACAGACGACACGACCGGTGCCGTCACCACTGCGTTGACTGAAGAGCTATTCAGTGATGATGAAGCGACTGGTTCTACCGGCTGTGCAACTACGGCTGTGAATGCAGGCCGCTTGGTTTCTTGGCGCGGCGCTGGTACGGTAGGCGATGACGTGCGACGCAGGCTACTGCCGGTGTCCGGAGTCTCCCACGGGAAAGTCATTTGAACAGCGGCGGGATGAGCCAAAGTTGCGGTGGACATGTGCGTGTCGGCTGCGGCAGCCGCTCCTGTCGGAAAGTGTTTCCAGGTCAACTGAACTCAACACTTCCTTTTTCGCGGGTCGACTGACACGTTCGGTCACCACACTTTTGCACTTTGAAAAAAATCCAACACGGCTCCGAATTGAGAACAGATCGATGAAAGCTGCGTTCATAAACAACACGGGTTCCCCTGACGTTATTCAGTACGGGGACATTCCTGATCCGATCGTCGGCCCGGAAGATGTGCTGATTCGAACGGGTGCCGTTTCGGTGAACCCGATCGACACTTACATTCGCAACGGAGCCAATTACTGGGAACTACCAAAGCCGTTTGTGATCGGCTGCGATGTCGCCGGCACTATTGCAAGCGTCGGCAGCCACGTGACTCGCTTCAGTCCCGGTCAACGCGTATGGTGCACCAACCAAGGGCTCATGGGTCGGCAAGGCACGTTTGCGGAGCTATGCGCGGTCGATCAAAAGTGGATCTATCCGACGCCGGATAATGTCAGCGATGCCGATGCGGCTGCGTGTGCTCTGGTTGGAATCACGGCTCACCTGGGGCTATTCGGCCGCGCCAGACTTCAGCCGAATGAAACGGTGTTCGTGAGAGGCGGTGCGGGCGGTGTCGGCTCGATGGTATTGCAGATGGCGAAAGCCGCGGGAGCGAGAGTCATCACAACCGCCGGCTCGGAGGAGAAAGCCGCCTATTGCAAACAGCTTGGTGCCGACGCGGTCATCTGCTATCAGAACGAAGATGTGGCGGCAGGAGTCAAAGCTGTGGCGCCGCAAGGCGTTCAAGTGTTCTGGGAAACGCTGCGCGAACCCGACTTTGCTTTGGCCGTCGATTTACTGGCGGAACGCGGACGGATGGTTTTGATGGCAGGCCGTGATGCTCGGCCACCCTTTCCTGTCGGACCTTTTTCTGTGAAGGGGCTGAGCTTGCTAGGCGTCGTGATGTTCAAGGCTACTGCGGAAGAACAAGCGGTCGCGGCCGGAGATATCAACCATTGGTTGGCCTCCGGCAAGTTAAAGGCCGTGATTGATCGCGTACTTCCGCTATCCGAGGCCGCCGAAGCCCATCGATTGCAGGAGCAGCATACGATTCAAAAGCAAAGCCTGCTGCGCGGCAAACTGGTTCTCAAACCGTAGCCCTCTCGGTGTTCCACCCCTGGAAGGCGGCCTCGGAATGCCTACGATACTGCGGTGAGTTGACCGATCGAGCGGTGTGATTCGATCGGATATCAAGAAGAACCCGATTTTGAAATAAGGATAAACAAATGGCCCGCTCCGGCGTAATCAAATTCAAAGGCAATCCGATGACCTTGCTCGGAAACGAAGTGGCTTCCGGACAGGCTGCTCCCGAGTTCACCGTTCATTACTTCGAAGGTGGTCTCAAGACGTTACCAAGGCCGACTTGGCCGGCAAGCCGACTCTGCTGTCCGTTGTCCCGTCGCTGGACACCGGCGTTTGCGCTATTCAAACCAAGAAGTTCAACGAAGAGCTCAACGCCCTCGGTGACAAGATCAACGCGGTCACGGTCAGCCGCGATCTTTCCCTTCGCCATGAACCGTTTCTGCGGAGCCGAAGGGATCAAGGCGATGAAGGTCGGCAGCGATTACCAATCAAGCGCTTCGGCAACGCGTTCGGTGTGATGATCGATGAGCTGAAGCTGCTTCCGCTTGCAGTCTTCGTGCTCGACAAGGACGGCAAGGTGACCTATTCCGAAATCGTTCCGGAAGTCACACAAGAGCCGAACTACGCCGCCGCCCTCGAAGCTCTCAAGAAGCTCGTCGGCTGGTCCGTCACATTTCCGAATGTGAACTCTCGATCGCGAGCCGGTACGCAACAGTCGCGACCGGCTCGATTTTCCCCGGCAGTTAAACTCGCTTCCTATTTGCGGTTGACTTGATAGTTGAAAGCGAAGCCGACTTCCTCAATGAAAGCGGAACGGCGCAATCCGTACGGTAACGCTTTATCAACCTTGAGGAACCGAACGGCTTGCGCCGTTCCGCTTGAATAGTCGATTCCTTTTGAGCGTGATGATTGAATCAGCGGACCGTCAATCGAGTCCAGCCACAGTTTTTGGAATACTTAGAAAAGCGAACATCATGTCAGCCGTCATTGCTGAAATCGATCACCGGTTTGAAGAGATCGAAGCGAAAGTCGCAGCCGGTCAGCGGCTGAACATGGAAGATGGCCTCACACTGTTCGATCCTCGCATCCCGCTCGGCGAAGTCGGTCGATTGGCCAACCAAGTCCGTGAGCGATTGCACGGCAATGTCGCCTACTACAACATCAACACGCATCTCAATCCGACCAATGTTTGTGTGTATCGATGTCAGTTTTGTGCGTTCCGTGCCGACCTCCGCGATCCGCGCGGTTATGTAATGAACGAAGAGCAAGTGTTGGCTCGAGGTGCGGAAGCGGTCGAAAATGGCTGCACCGAGATGCATATCGTAGGCGGCCTGCATCACAAGATGCCTTACGAATGGTATCGCGGCATCATAGAGTCGCTTCACAAGGCTTACCCACGTCTGCATCTGAAAGCCTGGACGCCGGTCGAAATCAATTGGTTTGAATTCCTCACCAAGCGATCCACGCGCGAGATTTTGGAAGACTTGGTCTCCGTCGGGTTGGGAAGTCTTCCCGGCGGCGGAGCTGAGATATTCCATCCTGAAGTGAGAGATCAGATCTGCGAACACAAGGCATCGGCGCATAAGTGGTTTGATGTCCATCGGACGGCTCATCAAATCGGACTGCGCAGTAATTCGACTATGCTCTACGGCCACATCGAAAATGCCTATCATCGAGTCGACCACTTGCTTCGTCTTCGTCAACTGCAAGACGAGACCGGCGGCCTGCAGACGTTCATCCCTTTGGCTTTCCATCCCGACAACACGAAGCTTTCGAACATCGCCAAGCCTTCGTCGCTCATGGATCTGCGAGTCGTCGCGGTGAGCCGCTTACTGCTGGACAACATTCCACACATCAAGGCGTATTGGATCATGCTCGGGATCGAGACGGCTCAGATCGCTCTCAGTTATGGTGCCGATGATATCGACGGCACAGTACGGCATGAACTGATCTATCACGATGCCGGAGCCACGACGCCTGAGATGCTGACAGTCGATCGCATTCGCGACCTCATCTCGGAAGCAGGTCGGGAGCCAGTCGAACGTGACACGCTTTACAACCGCGTTCATCGCGATCCGCAAAACTTCTCGAACTGGCGAACATAGTCTCGGGGCTCGCAGGATGCCGTCTTGGACATCGCGACTGATGTGCACTGGCCGGTTTCTGTAATGAAAGCGGAACGGCGCAAGCGGCTTGTTGATTTAATTTCAGCGGAACGGCGCGAGCCGTCCGGTTCTTCAAGACCGATAGCGCTTTACGGGACGGCTTGCGCCGTTCCGCTGGAAAACTGGCACGCATCCGTGGCCCGATTTTGCTTTAGCCCGCGCTGTTCCTATCAGTCGGATATGCTACAAATACGCTCGACTCAGGGAAGAAATCCAATAGTCGATCGTTTCGTGCGAAGCACAGTAGATTCGACATCAACGGCGCGATAGCAGCGAATCGGCTGTTCGCGAACACTCCCATGCGGTTTCTTTTCAGCAAGCACAACTCGTCCGCGGCTTGATAGATTCAAGGATTACGCTCATGAAGTTTCGTCTCTCGGCATTCGCGATCCCTACGACGATTTGGCTGGCTGCAGTTGTCGCACCGCTGGTTTCGCCTGTCCAAGCTCAGGAAGCGACCAAGCTGGAAGAAACCGGCTTGTCACTGGCTCCGTCCGATGCCGCATTCTATTCGAGCAGTCTTGGACTCGGCAAAGTCTGGGAGCGAGAAGTGACGAGCGGCTGGGTGGCTGAAGTCCGCAAAGTTCCGTACGTGCAGGACTTTGAAGCGTACGTTAGAGAACAGTACAGCCAAAACGTGGCCGCAAATCCGCAGGTCAAAGCCTACGCTGAAGGCCCGATCGTTCAAGATCTTTTGGGCTTGCTCAAGGACATGGTCTCCAACGAGATTTTCATCATCGGTGACAAGTCGTGGTGCGATTTCGCGGAACAGTTCGGTGCCTTCCAAAATGAAATGGTGGCATTCAATCCGGAAACTCCGGAAGAAGTTCAGGAGTTTGTGTTAGCGATCGAAAAGGCACAGGTCGACGCTATCAAGATTCCTTCTACAGTTATCGGTTTTCAACTGACCGAGGATACGAGTGCTCGCGACTATCTCAATGCTCTCGAAGGATTGGTACGCACAGCATTGAGCGCTTCAGAAGAGTTAGCACCGATCGGTAAAGCGCTCAAGCGAAAGGATTCTCGCTTCGGTCACAGTCTCTCTCTGCAATTGAAGACAGACGACATTCCATGGGACAAGATTCCTGAAACGGACGAAAAAGCCGGCGAAGCGATCCAACATCTTCGCAGTCTGCTTGAGGGCCGCAGCCTCTACATCTCGTTAGCAGTGCTCAACAACCGCGGCTTCATCGCGATCAGCGAAGACCCGAAGCTGCTGGAGAACCTCGGCAAAGGGGAAACGCTTCTCAAGAACGAGACAATTCAAGTTTTGAAAAAGGCCAACCCGGCGAACTTGCGAGGGATTAACTACGCCTCAGCCGAATGGCGAGTCGCAGGCTGGGAGATGAGCGCCGCCAGCTACTTTGAAAACCTAGCCAACCAACTTTCTGCTCCCTTGATGCAGTTGGAAGCCGACGAAGATGCGCTCGCTGCGATTCGTGAAAAACTGGTCGAAGACGGTGCATGGCTCGACGGCATCGCTGAGAAGATGCAACCCAAGTATGGCCCGATGCTCGGTTACTCGTTTGATACGGATCAAGGAAATGAATCCTTCGTGTACGACTGGACGCCGAGCTGGTTGCTTGAGAATGCCCAGCCTCTGGCTGTAACACGTCACGCCGGCAAATCTCCGTTGTTGATGGCTGCCAGCCGACAAAAATGGATTGTCGAAGTCAACGAGGTCATCGAAGGGGTTCTGGAGAAGATTCCCGGCTATATCGAGGCGGCCACGACTGCAGGTTTGTTGGAATCGGAAGACGCTGAAAAGACTCAGGCGATTGCAGAAGAATTACTGCCGATCGTATCCGATCTGCACGATGCCATACGCGCGAAAATCATTCCGGGTCTCGACGGAAACGAATCGTTGCTTTCGGTCGCTGCGCAGTGGACGACAACACAGCCTTCGCCCTATGGACCGACCGCCGACGAACCGCTCCCGTTGCCCGAAATCGGCTTGGCAATGAAGCTGAAAAACAAGGATCAGTTCCTTTCGGGGCTCGAGGATGTTTTCGGAGCCTTAAACAAACTGATCAACGTGGGACACGAATTGAACCCAGACGGCATTCCGGCAGGTGCCGCGGTGCCGGAGCCGCAGGAGGAACAGTTTGCCAAAGGAACACGCTACTTCTTCCCCCTGGGTGCCGAACCGCCATTCGATCAATGTGAGTTTCAAATGATGGTTGACGATAATGTTGCTGTCTTCGGCTACAGCAGTCGTCAAGTCAAAGCCATGTTTGAAGACCGCGCGCTGGCAACTCGCCCTGCTTGGTACAAAGCCAACGACCCGGCCGCCTCGGTTGCCTATGTCGATGTGGCCGGAGTTTTCAAAGCGATCAAGCCGTGGGTGCGTTACAGTCTGACGACAGCCACCGGGGATCTCTCCCAACCGCTCGGTCAGGCCGAGGCAGGCGCGCCGGTTCCGACCGGGGACGATGTGTTGCAGATTTGGGATTGCTTCCGCAAGCTTGGCAAAGCTGCGGGTACGACGGTTATTGACGACGAAGGCGTCACCGTCTCGCATTGGCTTTGGACTCGCGACTAGGCTTTGTATCAAAAGAGGAATCCACGTAGCAGCGTTTCTCCGAAACGCTGATGATTCTACGTCTCCGAGAGACCAGACATTGTTTTGAGACAGAGCCTAGCACGGGTACCTACGCAAACTCTTCTGCCGAACAAATCGTATAGCCGAGCAGTAGAAGATTGCATGGTAAGAATCAACTTTGAATCGAGGAAAAGCATGGTCACGCGTCTCCGTCCCGCATTAGTTCTCTTCAGTGCCGTCAGCCTCGTCGTTTGTTGCGGAGCTGGATGCCAAACGAAAGCAACGCAGTCCGCGGGCAACACGCAAGCTCCTTCAGAGCACCATGACCATGGCGATCATGGTCCTCACGGCGGGCACATTATTGCCCTCAACCCAGGTCACGTGCATGTCGAGTGGACTCATGACGACAAGAACTTGATAACTGTCTATCTGGACGATTTGACTGCAACTCCGACTGAAGTCAAATTCACCGTGAAGATCGGTGACGCTGAACCACAGAGTTTCCCGCTCGCGAAGAGCGAAAGCAAAGAGCCTGCCGACGCGTTCGCTTATTCGCTGACCAGCGATGCGCTGTTGACCCACATCAACATGGGTGAAGCGGCCAAAGTGACTCTCGTTGTCAAAACTGCCGACGCTGAACTGACAGCTCCTGTTGAGCACGAAGACGAACACGGTCACAAGCACTAGCAGATAGAAACTGCAGTTAAAGGTACGTAGATCAATTTTCCAAATTGATCCTTTCGACGCACCCGACAAAAAAACACCGCGCGCACCAATCCGTCCAGCCAACCGCCGAAGTCCTTCTGTAGCAAATCACCAAGCACCTCGAACCGCAGCTTCACGGTCGAGTCGAAAGGCTCGATTCGGGAGAATCGAGCGACAGACCCCTCATTCAGATGCAAATCACCTGCAAAGAGAGGTTGGTGCCGACGAAGGAGGGAATATAATTGTCGGCTCGGGCAGGCGAGTCTTGTTCGCTTGGGCCGTCGGTTCTTTCGTCTTTCACGCCGAGGTCGGCTGTTTTGAAATCGCTTCCTGTACTCGCTCAATCATCCACTGCATGCGGGCCCTCCATTGATCGTCCGGACGGATCATCCGGCGTCAAAGGGCGCTATTCGTTCATCAGTTTGGGCTGTCCCAAGAACTTGGTCGACAGCGAGCGCATGCTGGGCTTGCTCCGCGACGACGGATATGAACTCGTCAGCGAAGCCGA
>JAXMBQ010000053.1:0-36856 GCA_046349815.1 Pirellulales bacterium
TAATAGACATCGGTGTGAATGCTGCCGGCCAGCGTCGCTGCCAACGTATTCTCGTGTCCATGGAACTGTTCGTAGTACTGATGAAACGCCGTCGATCGGACTTCGCGTTTCGGCGAGATAAGAAACTGGCTGAACGTCGAATTGGTCAGTTCGACCGATTGCCCTTGCGCGTCGGTGACAAAGCCGAACTTCAAATCGGCATCGTTGAGTTGGCGGAAGATCTTGCCTGCTGTCTGAGCCATCTCGCCTTGCATGGCCAGCAGCGATTCTTCTTTGTCACTGAGCGTATGCGGTTTGAATCGTGTGATGCGTTGCAGTACGAGGCGGAACGGTGCGAGTGCTTCGCCGGCGAGCATCTGCTGCATCGTCTCTTCCGGGATCGCCAAGATTTCGGGGCGAATGTAACTGCTGAGCTGTCCCGACTTGACGGCCAAGTTTTGAAAGCGACCCATCATCGATTGGTATTTGTCGTTGGCCTGATCTTCCGTCGTCTTGAGAAAGACGTACGTTCCCAATCGCTCTGAGAGCAGATCGATGCTGAGATCGAAGTTCAAGCACTCGGCCAGTTTTTCGGCGCTCTCAGCGAGTCGGCCTTTGAACTGTTCGTAACCGCCGATTGACTGTCGATACTTTTCGAGATCCTGTTCCCACAGAGCATCATCGGTATAGAGGCTGGACAGATCCCAACAGTCTCGCGGATCGACTTCGCTGCGATGGGGCACTTTTTGTACGGCGGCCAACGTGAACTCCTTAACAATCGACGAAAACGAGCAGGCCGGGCAAGAAAACCTCCCTGAGCCCAGATGACGTTTTCGCGTAGCGAGCTCGAATCGTCAATCACCCTGCAAATGCCGCAGGCCCGACTGAGCGTAACGGCGAAGCCCTACCGCCGTTCGTCGCAAACGCTCAACCGCGGCAACTGATCTACTCAGCCGCGTCTCGTTTGTCTTCTCGATAGGCTTTGAACCATTCGTAGATGACCGGCAGTACGGAGATCACGATGATCGCTAAGATGACCACGTGAAAATTTCGCTTAACGACCGGCACGTTTCCGAATGCATAACCGCCCATCAAGAACAACGTAACCCACACGGTACCGCCGATGACGTTGTAGAACCAGAACTTTCGATATTGCATGCCGCCGATGCCTGCCACGAAAGGGGCAAATGTTCGAAGGATCGGAAGGAAGCGAGCCAGCACGATCGCTTTGCCGCCGTGCTTTTCGTAGAACGCTTGAGCTCGCAGGAGATGTTGTTTGTTGAGCAGCAAGCCCGTGTCGCGCCGAAAGACTTGCGGTCCGACCCATTTGCCGATCGCATAGTTGACCGCGTCGCCGGCGATGGCGGCGATGACGAGCACCGGTACTAAGACAGCGATATTCAAGTCGTCCGGTTGAGCCGCAGATAATGCACCGACGGCGAACAACAGCGAATCGCCCGGCAGAAACGGGGCGATTACCAAGCCGGTCTCGGCGAAGATGATGCCGATCACCAGCACATAAAACCAAGGCCCCATCGCCGAAATCAGCTCGCCCAGATGTCGATCCAGATGCAGGATCCATTCCACGATGCCCATGCGTTCTCAGTCCGATGCAAAGGATTGAATTGTCAGTCGAGCAGGAGACGTCTATCTCGTAACGAGCACTCAACTGGTAACGAGGCTCCAGCCTCGAGACCCCGGACCGGCAGGCCGCGAGGCTGGAGCCTCGCCCTCAGTGCGTGACGAGGCTGGAGCCTCGTCACGAGGGAAAGAGCAAACTGGCGGATAGCCGCGCACAACAATCCGCGTCAAGGTCGATTCCTTTCATGATTCTTCCGAACCGCTCGATTGCAACTCCGGGTTCGACCAAGCCTCCGCCATCTTCGCGCGATCGAAGGCCTTTTCATGCACAGCCAGTACAACCGTTGCGACCCCATTGCCGATGAAGTTCGTGATCGCGCGCGCCTCAGACATGAACCGATCGACTCCCAGCAGCAACACGATCCCTTCCGGTGGGATGACTTTCACGGCTGTCAGTGTCGAATACAGCACAGCAAAGCCGCTGCCCGTTACCCCGGCGGCTCCTTTCGAGGTGACCATCAACACGCCGACAATGGTGAGCAGTTGGCTCCAACCGAGCCGTACGTCATAAACTTGCGAAAGAAAGACCACAGCCATCGAGAGATAGATCGTCGTACCGTCGAGATTGAACGAATAGCCGGCCGGAACGACCAAGCCGACGATCGACTTCTTACACCCCATGCGTTCGAGCTTTTCCATCAACGACGGCAGCGCGGACTCGCTGGAGGAAGTGCCGAGGACGATCAGCAGTTCGGAACGGATGTAACGCAGAAAGCCGAGCAGGCTGACCCCGGAGGCTCGCATCAGTGATCCGAGCCCGACAAAGATGAAGAGAGCCATCGTGATGTAAACGGTCAGCATCAGTTTGGCTAGTGGTATCAGCGCATGCAGCCCGTACTTACCGACCGTCGCAGCCATGCCGCCGAATGCACCCAGCGGAGCCAACAACATGACCCAGCCCAGTAACAAAAACACAATCTGCTGCAACCATTCCAACCGCGCAACGATCTTCGCTTTGAATGACAGTCGGTTCAGTATGATGCCGCAGATGATCGCCGCGATTAAGACTTGCAGCGTCAGATTGTCTTTTAAAAAGTGGAGCCAAGAAAAATCGTCGGCGAGTTTTTTGAACTTGTCGATCTTCGCGTCGGCACCTTCGATCGCAGGAGGAAGAACGCCGCGACCGGGTTCGATCGCATAAGCGACGAGTATGCCGATGACGAGCGCGAGAGTCGTAACGACTTCGAAGTAAAGAATCGCTTTGCCACCGACCTTGCCGACCTGCTTCAGCTCGCTCATCGCCGCTATGCCGAGAGTGATCGTCAGGAAGATGAGCGGATAGACGAAGAGCTTGACAAGTTCGACGAACATCTTGCCGAGATGTTCTCCTCGTTCGCCTTGTGCGGGAAAGAAGTGACCGACGGCGACTCCGAGCACAACGGCTAGGAGTACCCAGAAGGTGAGATGTCGCGCCGCCTTCAGCATCGATGTTGACTCGTCATGGGGTTGCATCCTCATGACAAGGCTCCCGCCTTGTCCCCTTTGAAGATCAATTTTGAAAATTGATTTACATATTCATCACGGCAAGCGAAACGCTACAAAGGCGTCGCCGGCTCGCGTGCCTATCTTGCCTGCTCCTCCGGCTGCGATGACTACGTACTGATGACCACCTGCCACATAAGTGCTCGGCGTCGCATACCCGCCGGCCGGTAAGGCATGTTCCCACAATACCTTCCCAGTTGCTTTATCGAACGCGCGGATTTTTTCATCTTTGGTACCTGCAATGAAAACCAATCCGCCCGAAGTGACGATCGCGCCGCCGAAGTTCTCTGTGCCTGTCTGCGGGACACCGCGAGCCGTCAACTCTTTGTGTTCGCCGAGCACGCTGCGCCATGCGAACTGGCCGGTCGATAGGTCGATCGCATTCAATTGACCCCACGGCGGTTCGATGGCCGGGTAGCCTTCGTGGTCATAGAATTTTTGATAGCCCGAATGACCATACCGATAGTTCGCACCCTCAGGTGCTCCCTTCAATTGCATGATGTTCGGCATGTTCGTCGAATTGACGTAGATGATCTTGGTCTCGGGATCGAACGCGGCACCGCTCCAGTTGGCTCCGCCGTGAAAGCCCGGAATCACCACCGTGCCTTCAAGGCTCGGAGGGTTATAGGCCGGACCGCTCTTTAGTGTCTTGAGCTTGTCCAGTACGAACAAGCGATTCGGCAACCCGATATTCGTGGCGTTGCTCGCATCGAAGTGCTGAGCAGAGAACGGCGGTGGCAGAACCGGAATGGGTTGAGTCGGTGAAGCCTGTTCGCCGGGGATGGTCGACGCCGGTACCGGTTGCTCGATTACATCGTAGAGCGGTTTGCCGCTCTCCAAATCAAATACAAACACATGCCCTGTCTTGGTGACTTGAGCGGCAGCCGGAATCGTCTTGCCGTCGCGCTGAATGCTGACCACATTCGGGTTGGTCGGTAAGTCGTGATCCCACAGATCGTGATGCAGAGTTTGGAAGTACCACTTCAGCTTGCCGGTCCGCGCGTCGACAGCGACCGTCGAATTCGCAAACAGGTTCTGCCCCGGCCGATCTCCGCCGTAGAAGTCGAAGGCCGCTGAGCCGGTACCGAACAGCACCAGGCCGCGAGTTTCATCGACCGCGATACCGCCCCATGCATTGGCAGCGCCGCGATCTTTCCACGATTCCCCTTCCCAAGTTTCATTGCCGACTTCACCCGGCTTGGGTACCGTGCGAAAACTCCAACGCGGCTTGCCGGTTCGAATATCAAATGCGCGCACATCCCCCGGCGCCGCAATGCCCGGCCCTTCATCGTTCGAGAAGCCGAGAATGACGAGGTCTTCAAACACGGCCGGAGCCGAAGTCGGACCGTAGGACAGCTTGCCGATCGGTCGTTCAAGATCTTCTCGCAGGTCTTTCACTCCGCTGTTACCGAAGTTCTTGTCGAGCTTGCCGGTAGCTGCATCGATCGAGAACAGTCGTCCGTCGCTCGTACCGTGCAGAATGCGTCGAGCTCCACCGGCCTGTCCATCCGACCAGAACGCCAGTCCGCGATTGACGCCGCCCGATGCAAGCGGCCCGGCGTGCGGACCGGCATCAAGCGGGTCGAAACGCCAGATGACTTCGCCGGTCGCCGCCTTGAGCGCGAAGACGCGTCGCTCGGCGGTCGTGATGTACATGACTTCATCGATAACGATCGGTGTGCATTCGATCGTCTTGCCGACACCGTCTTTCAATTCACCCGTATGAAAGGTCCATGCTTCCTTGAGCGACCCGACGTTGCTGCGATCGATCTCTTTAAGCGTCGAGTAGCGCGCGCATCCGCGATCGCCGCCGACAGCCGGCCAATTCTTGCCGGCAGTGAGCGGATCCGCGGCGGATGCACCAACGGCTGCAAGTGAGCAGAGGGAAGCCAAAACGATCGAGCGTGCGATTCCACGAAGCGGACGATTCGACAAAGTCATGATTCAACCATCGTCTCAGAGGATCATAAATGTGTAGATCAACTTTCCCTGGTAACGAGGCTCCAGCCTCGTTGCTCACCGCCGGCGAGGCTCCAGCCTCGCCGCAACTGTTGCAGATCAATTTTCCTAAATTGATCCCAACACCGTGCCGAGTACCAACACCTCGGACGGTAAAAATCAACGCCCGCATCATGCGGGTCTTCATCCGGCGAGGCTGGAGCCTCGCGTACATTGCGTGACGAGGCTGGAGCCTCGTCACGAGGTGAATAGTCATCACGAGGTGAACGGCACAACTTGGGAAGTTGAGCTACGTCACGTCGACGATGGCTTTGATCACGCGGCTGGCGGGGTCTAACCATTGTGGGAACACTTCGATCATCTGCTCGAACGACGCATGATGAGTGATCCACGGGACCGTATCGATCTCGCCGTGTTCGATCAAACCGATGATGCGAGTAAAGTCACGAGCCAGTGCATTGCGACTGGCCAAGATCGTCAGCTCGCGGCGATGCACGATCGGAGCATGCGGAAAGCTGACGTTCTGTTGTGTGATGCCGACATATACGACTCGGCCGCGGATGGCAGCGTATTCAAAGCAGTCGCCCATACTCAAGTGACTGCCGGTGGCATCGATCACCACGTCGGCCGCTTGTCCGTTCGTCATCGCGTTCAACTGCGCGATCGACGCGGCTCGATCGTTCACATCCAGTAGGATCGTGTCGGGCACTCGCATACGATCGCGAACGAATTCAAGCCGAGCGGCATTCGTATCCATGACGATCGTTCGTGCACCGCTGATCCGTGCGAACTCGATGGCAGAGAGTCCGATCGGCCCTGCCCCGATCACCAGCACATGTTCCGTGGATCGCGGATCGGCGCGATCGACTGCATGACAGCCGATGGCCAAGGTTTCAACGAGTGCCAGTTGTTCAAACGACAGGCTCTTCGATGGATGCAGTTTGCGAGCCGGCAAGAGCATGCGTTCAGTCATTCCGCCGTCGCACATCACACCGAGCGTTTTGTGATGAGCACAGCAATTGGTGTGACCGCGGACACATGCATAGCAAGTGCGGCAATTGATATAGGGTTCGACTGAGCAATGATCGCCGGGCGCGACGTTGGTGACTCCCGGGCCGACTGCCAGCACTTCGACACCGAGTTCATGGCCGGGGATGCGCGGATAACTGAAGAAAGGCATCTTGCCGAGGTACCCGCCGTAATCGGTTCCGCAGATACCGATGCGATGAATGCGCACCAGGGCTTCTTCCGGACCCGGAAGCGAAGGCTCGGCAATATCGACATGCCGAAACGATTTGGGAGCGTCGAGAGAAATGGCTTTCATGAGTTGCGCAGGCGATTGTTCTGAAGGGGTTAGGTGCGAGATCAGTTGTTTTCCGGCAAGCCTTCGCGATGGCCGACGTTATGGACCGGCTTGAAGATCTCGATGACTTCGGCCAGCAAGTCTTCGTCGAGCGGCTCGGCGGCCCATGCCGCCCACTTGCGAATGTTCTCCGGGTTCGCGCTACCTGCTACCGTCGTCGTAATGTCTTCGTTGCGCAGACAGAACTGCAGAGCGAGTTGAGCGATGTCGACTCCGCGCGCCGCACAGTGATCCGCGGCCAGTCGAGCCACTTGCTGTACGTCGGTCGGATCGCGGAACCAAACCGGCAGAGGTGCATTGGTCAGCAACCGAGCGTGCTGAACGGTCCGGCGTTCATGACGCCGATCCCTTTGCTCTTAAGCATCGGAATCGTTTCATCGGCAAAGCGAGTGTTTTGAAGTGTGTATTGGTTGTAGCTGAGCACGCAATCGAGCTCAGCGGCTGCGGCCACGACATGAAAGATCTTTTGCGGATAGCCGCTGATACCGATGTACCGGACCTTGCCCGCTTGCTGAGCGCGTCGCAGAGCCGGAATGGTCTCTTCGATGACTTGACCCAGCGGAACGAATTCGATGTCGTGGCACAGCACAATGTCAAGATGTCCGCACTTCAATCGATGTAACGAGACGTCGATGCTCTCCGCTACGCGACGTGCGGAGAAGTCGAAATGGCTGACGTCGTAGCGGCCGAGTTTCGTGCAGATGTTGTAGCTGTCGCGCGGCACATCTTTGAGAGCCACGCCGAGCAGCACTTCGCTCATTCCGCGTCCGTAGAACGGTGAGGTATCGATAAAGTTCATGCCGAGTTCAAGGGCGACGCGGACCGAGGCAAAGACTTCATCGAGCGAAACATTGCGGAACTCGGCGCCGAGCGAAGAGGCGCCGAAACTGAGGATCGGTAGTTCCAGGTCGGTACGACCGAGGCGGCGTGTTTTCATCGTGTTTGCTGAGAATAAGACGGTGTGGTGCGAGTTGAAATCCAAAGCGGAAGGCGATCCGAGCCAGGGTGCCCTGCCCCGCCGTCCGTCAGAGAAGCCGCATTGTAGTCGAAGCCGCCCCATGCGCGCCGGTACAAGCGAACCCCCACGCGTCACCCAAGCGAAGCCGGTCAGCAGCGCTGAGCGGAAGGGCGAAGCCCTCCGGCTGTGCAGCGCGAAGAGATGACCGAAGAGCCGGATAGTAGTCGTACGAACGACATAAAATGCGTTGCCTTCGATGGGATCACCGAGTGATCAGCGAGCCAAGTATTAGCAGTTGGATTAGCGGCGCTTTGCCCGAGGGCTGCGCCCTTCGGCTCAGGGGGTGGTGGTGTCGGTGGGTGCGGCGGTACCGGATTCGAATTGACGCAGCTCTTCCAACCACACACGAATGTCGTGGTCATACTCGCTGGCCAAATCGCCGAACACTAACTGGCGATGGAACTGTGCCGCGCCGTCTTCCAATAACTCGGCTGCTTCGGCACTGGGGAAACGGCGAGTCGGGTCGGGCGCGATGCAACGCTTACAGAGGTTCATCAAGTGATTGTTGCAAGTGACTTCACCCGGCAGCAACTCATGCAACTGGTTCGGCAAGCGACGTTTGGCTTCCAGCAGCTCGCGCAGATTCATCTCGCCGGGGAAGCACGGACGGCCGGCGAGCATTTCGATCAGCACGTAACCGAGGCTGGCCAAGTCGCTGCGCGGTGTACAGCACGATCCTTCTAGAACTTCCGGAGCCGCATAGGCCGGCGTGCAGGCTCGCTGGCTGGGCAAGTCCTCCAGCTCGAAGGCTGAACCGATGTCGATGACTTTGGCATGACCGGTTCGCTTGAGCATGATGTTCGACGGCTTGATGTCACCGTGTACGATTTTCTCGCGGTGCAGCGCGGCCAAAGCGGCTAAACAATCGCGAACGATAGCGACGGCCACGCCGGCTTTGAACCGAGACTGCTCGGGGCCGAAAGTGGCGATCACACTGTTGATATATTCCCAACGCTTCGGTGCCGACTTCAGCCGTACCATCTCCAATTGTCGCGGGTCCATCAACTGACGCAGGTCATAGCCGTCGATCCACTCCATGACCATGATGCGAATGCGATTGCGATCGACGAAGTCCTGCACGTCCAGCACGTTATCGTGCTGAATGACCGCTACGCGTGACGCGACGCGAGCCAGTCGAGCCATGGCTTTGTCATACGCCATAGCCGTCGGGAATCGCTCGGGCGAAAAGACCTTCATCGCCACCGGCTGATTGAACCCGTCGGCCCCGCGTCGTTCGCTGAGAAAGACCACGCCCTGACCGCCGCTGCCCAGTTGGCGTTCCAGCTTATGATAAGTCGTCCACTGTACGCGGCCTTCGAGAATCAGCTTGTCGTACAAGGCGATCAGTTGTTGATTATTCGCCGTGACCGGAGCGCCGTCGATCGCTCGCGTTCGCGCCTCATCAACCATGGTTGTCGTCTGCATCCGCCTCTTCCTTGGCTATCACCTTCCGCACTGCACAGGTTCCGAACATGGCAACGGATACCGATGCGGCGACGGATAATTGAATAGCATCCTCGTGACTATAACCTTGCGAGCCTCTTTCGGGAACGGTTTCGGCCCGGCTCGATCAGCCCGTCCCGATCAGCTCGTCATTAGATTGGCGGCCATAACATCCGGATGGGGGAAGCCCAGTCGCTTGTCCACCAGATTGACCAGCGGCCGGCCGGCTGCGAATCGTTTCAGGTTCTCACATGCCAAACGCGTCGAATCGTCGACTCGTGATTCTGCCTGCGCGCCGACATGCGGCGTAATGATAACATTCGGCAAGCTCCACAGAGGGCTCTCTGTCGGTAAAGGTTCGACATAAGTCACATCGACCCCGGCCCCTTGCAAGCGACCGTCTTTCAATGCCTCAACCAGATCCTCTTCGTTCACCACTTGCCCGCGAGCCACGTTAATCAGCCAACTGCCGCGCGGCATCGCATCGAATACTTTGCGATCGATCAACTTTTCAGTGCTAGCATTCAGTGGCAGACTCAAAATCAATATTTGGCATTGAGCCGCCATATCGAGCAAGCGATCGGCCGGCAGCAGTTCAGCCACTTCGGGTGGCTTGCGCACCGGGTAATAATCGGTAGCCAGGATGCGAGTTCGGAAGGGCGCGAGCACTTGAGCCAGCCGGCGACCGTTGCCTCCCAAGCCGACGATGCCTATCGTTTTGCCGTGCAAATCATAGGTCGGCCGGCGGACAAACTCGCGCGAAAGCGTTTGGCGAAAGAAGGTCGGCAGGCTGCGCACGGCGACCCGAACAACAGGGCCAGCGTCTGCTCGGCGACTTGATTGGCGAACAAGCCTGAAGCTGCACACCGGGATATCTGATTCGATGACAGACGGTACAAGGCAGTGATCGAGCCCTGCAGCCGAACTTTGAATCCACTTCAAGCGTCCTTGTCGAACGACACCGTCCCAGTCGACCGGAACTTTCGCATGACCGATAAAAATGTCGGCTGAGAAGATCGCCTCACCGATGCGTTCTTGCCCAGCGTCTATGATGGTGGCCCCCGGAGCAGCTTCGGCGATCGCCAGGCGATGTCGTGATTCAACCGGATAGCAGAGCACGATTGTTTTGCCCTCCAAGCTCGGTTCTGCTGCTTTCTTACCCCCAGTCGCCATGCGATTGAATACTCCCGTGGTTTTTCATGCCTGATTCAGTTGAGCCTACGATAGCGGATGCCACTCATGTTGTCAGCAGTCCGCCGGAGGCACCGAAGTCGTTGCCGGAGCCGGAGGCGCCGAAGTCATTTAAGGAATGGTGGTCATCCGATTGGGGACCCGGTCCGCTCCTGGCACTGGCACTGCCGCTGATGATTTCGACCGGCTTCATGTCGTTGACCCTCGTCACGGACCGCACCTTGTTGTACTGGCAGAGCGAAGAGGCGGCATCGGCTGCGATGGGAGCCGGAGCGCTGTACTGGACGCTCAGTTGTTTTCCGCTGGGACTGCTCGGTTACGTCAGCACGTTTGTATCGCAGTATGTAGGCGCTCAGCGCTACGAACGCATTCCAGTTGTCGTGCATCACGCGATGCGTTTGGCCTGGATGCTCGTCCCCGTCTTCGTCCTGGCCGCAATACTGGCCTATGTCCCGTTCATTATTTCGGGTCACAAACCCGAAATGATTCGTTTAGAAGGGACTTACTTACGCGTTTTGCTCATCGGTGGCATCGCGTCGCTGTTCACCAGTGCGCAAGCCGGCTTGCTGACCGGTCTAGGTCGCACTGCTGTGGTGATGATGGTCGATGCGATTTCCACTGGGCTCAACTTCGTGCTCGCACTGCTGCTGATATTCGGATGGGGGCCCGTGCCCGCGATGGGAGTGTTGGGAGCCGCCATAGCCACGGCCATTTCGTTGTGGGTCAAAGCACCGCTGCTCTACCTGTGGATGCGATCCGATGCGCGGATTCGAGATCTGATCTTTCGTCCGCGCGTTCAGTCGCCGAGCGGCCGGTCGGTCGCCGCCAAGATTCCTTGGGAGCCAGGCATTATCAAGCGACTGGTCCTGTACGGTGCTCCGTCGGGTCTGCAAATGCTCGCCGAATCTTCCGCGTTCACGATCATCTTGATGCAAGTCGGACGATTGAGCGAACTCGAAATGGCCGCCACGACATTGGCTCTGGGCCTGAACGTGCTCGCCTTCGTTCCCATGATGGGACTCGGGATCGGCGTAGGTGTCTTGGTCGGCAAGCATCTGCTCGAAAAGCGAATCGATCTGGCTCAGCGCACCGTGAATATCGCTCTCGTGATGTCAGTGGTTTACACCTTTGCATTTGCCATCGCGCTCGGGCTATTCCCGGAACAGATGAGCGTCTTGTACGCGATGGGATCCAAAGAGCGTTTCGATCAGATTCGTCCGATACTCATTCCGCTCTTGCGAGTCATTGCGCTTTACTGCGTGCTCGACGGATTTCAGTTGGTCTTCGTCGGTGCCATTAAAGGAGCAGGTGATACGTGGTTCGTGCTGCTGGGTACGACTGCCGTCGCATTCGGTGCGGTGATTACCGGACTGATTGCCGAGCAGTTCTTCGGATCGAGCTTGATGCTGTGGTGGTATGTGATCGCAGGTTGGGTCGGCGCTATGCTGCTCGCCTTCGGCGGTCGGTACATGCAGGGTAAGTGGAAGACGATGCAAGTGATTGAACACGAAGCGGAGCTGGAGTAGCCGGGAAGGCTGGAGCCAAAAGCTGTAGATCAATTTTCCTAAATTATCTGGTGACGAGGCTCCAGCCTCGTCACCCACTGCTTCCGAGGCTCCAGCCTCGAGTCCCCTCACCAGTGATGCACAGGAGCCGAGAAACAATCTCAAGCCCAGTCCTTGCGAACTTCGATCAGGCCTGGCCTCCCGGCATAGCTCCGTGCACTTGAGTACCGCCAGTGAGCCGGATCATCCACGTAGCCGCGCCGTATCGGATTGTTATGGATGTAATCGATCTTCTGCTCCATGACCTCCGAAGACTCGATCAACTGCGGATGACTACCCTCCTGCCAAACTTGGTATTGTTGGTCGACGCGGCCATGAAGTTTGTAGAACTCCAATTCCTGCAACAACGAACCTCGGCAGTGGGTTTTCAGATGATTAAGAATTGCCGCAGCCGTGAATGACTTAAAGTCCCCGCACCTGCGCGATAGCTGCGGACCTGAGGCAATCCAGTGCAGATGGTTATCAAGAATAACCCAAGCAAATATGTCGATCCGGCGGTTCGTCTGAAGAAATTTCCAACTGTCAAGAACGATCGTAACACAGTGGGGATCGGAGAAGACCGGCAACCAGGCAGAGATCGTGCAGGTCATGAAGTAAGGCGCGATGCCTTCACGAAATCGATAACGCGAACGAGTCATAGTGTGGGCGCCACTATTCTATATTCGTTGTTATGGGAAAGACTCTCAGCCAATCATAACAGACGGTGATCTCAGCGTTAACAAGATACAAGCTGGTAACAAGAAGGATCCTGGTAACGAGGCTCCAGCCTCGTTACCCACTGCTCGCGAGGCGCCAGCCTCGCGCGAGCGGAGGTGAGCGGACGGCAAGGCTGGAGCCTTGCCGGCAGTGCGTGACGAGGCTGGAGCCCCGTCACGAGGAAGATGACCGTCACGAGGAAGATGACTGTCACGAGGAAGATGACTGTCACGAGGAAGATGACTGTCACGAGGAAGATGACTGTCACGAGGAGAGCGCCATTCACATGGAAGATCTCCCTGCACAATCGTTATAGGTCGCAGCGATTTCGTGTCTCAGCGGGCTAAATGAGCATTCCCGCGGTCCCTCTGAATTGAAAACCTGCTCAGTCGATTCACTCTGGAATCGAACTGTCAGTCTGCCGCCGAGCAGCGGCCTGTTGTACTCGACTGCGAAGGTTTACGACTCATGGTACGCTCGCGCCCGGCTGAAGAGCACGTTCGTCTCTCTCAGTCATTCATCTGGCCGTTGCAAACACAGTACTACGAATCACTCGGCATCGATGCTTGGCTCGGAGGTTCGGTTCCGTCTCGCGTGACCACGAATTCTCATATCGCCAAACGATATGCTCGGCTCGTCGCTGCCTACGCCCGCGATGTACAAGCGAAACAACTGCGAATCGTTGAATTAGGTGCCGGTCACGGACGATTCGGATTCCTCTGCGCTAAGCACCTGCATGAACTGTTCGGAAATGGCCATGGTCCGCGCGGTTGCGATTGGAAATATGTCCTCACGGATGTGGCTGCGACAACGTTCAGTTCTGGGAGAATCACGAAGCGTTCGAGCTGCTTGCTCGTGACGGATTCATCGACTTTGCACGTTTCAAAGCGGGCACCGATTCCGCGCTGCAACTGCGAACGTGCGGTGAAGTCTTATCCGACGCCCATCCCTGCGAACACGTAGTGATCATCGCCAACTACTTCTTTGATTCGCTGCCGATCGACGTGTGGCAATCGGACGAGTATCAACTTCGATCATGCTGTCCGGTCTTTCAGCTTCCCGCCGGCGATGAACAACCCGATACGAAGGATCCGAGCGTTCTCGATCACTTAGACGTTCAATGGCACAAAGTCCCCACACACGGCGATGCTTATCATGTGGCGGAGTGGAACGACATCCTCAACGAGATGCATCGCAGAGTCGGCGTAGGATCGTTCACGATGCCTGTTTGCGGACTGGAGACACTGGATCTGGTCGACTCGTGGGCCGAGCGATCCTTGTTGCTCCTCTCTGCCGATAAAGGCTATCCGAGCGCCGAACTTTACCAAGGTCGAGATCTGCCGTCGATGAGCCGTCACGGGTGTTTTTCGTTCAACGTCAACTATGCAGCACTCGAAACGTGGTTCGAGCGACGCGGCGGGCGATCTTACCTCCCCGATTATCAACATGGATACATCGAAACCGCTGTGATGGTTTCGTCGCGAGAAACCAACTCGTTCTCACAGTTGGGCTACGAAGCGGAAACGATCGAGCAGTTTTCGCCCGATGAATTTTACGGCGTGACGAAACGATGTGACGAAAGCGGCTTGAGTCTCCGTACCTGCCTCGGGCTCTTAAAGCTCAGTTGCTATGAACCGCTTCTACTCTATCGCCTGCGTCGTTCCATTCGAGCTCGTGTAGAGGGCGCAGATGCGAGCGAACTACAGATGCTTGATGACGTGCTTCAACGTACATGGCGCAACAACTATCATCTGCGCGAGTACGATTTGGCCTTTACTATCGGATTCATCTATCAGCGCATGAATCAATTGACGATCGCGCTTCAGTTCTACGATGAATCGCTGAGACTCTTCGGCGATAATTCGTTTACGTGGCTGAATATCGCCGGCTGTCGCTATGAGTTGGGACAGCTCGACGATGCCAAGGCCGCGGTTGCTCGCAGCTTGGAGCTCGACCCAGACGATGCAGATGCGAAGTTGTTGAGCGAGGAACTGCAGGTCGGGAACAAACCCCAACCTGAAAACGATGCACATCCTAGTAACGAGATGAATCCTGGTAACGAGGCTCCAGCCTCGTTACCCACTGCTTGCGAGGCTCCAGCCTCGCGCGAGCGGGAGGTGAGCGGACGGCAAGGCTGGAGCCTTGCCGGCAGTGCGTGACGAGGCTGGAGCCTCATCACGAGGAGAGTGCTCGTCTCGAGACGATTACTCTTCTTCCTCATCCTCATCCTCGACGAGCGAGACAGCCCATTCGGGATAGGGCTCTTTCGATCCCTTTTGGGCTCGCCACAAGATGCGATTCAGCACATCTTCAGGAGCTTTGTCGATCTCACGGAAGTTCAACGTCAGCGACTTCACGGCGTCGCTGCGCAGCACTTCATCTAAGATCGCACTCGGCGACGGATTCATCTTATCCAGCGGCACCAGCGCGGGGACGGCATCGAACGGCGTCAGATCGGCCGTGTCGGTAAAGCAATCAAACATCGGCGTAGCGCTCGCATCGAATTGGTTCATAGGCGGCAAGCCCAGAATCTGTTCGATCGTCCGCAGAACACTCGTCGTGTTGTACTGCGTGCTGACTGTCTTGCCGCGCTTCGTAAAGGGGCTGATGCAAAACGCGGTAGTGCGATAACCGCTGACGTGATCCCAGCCGGCTTGCGGATCATCTTCAATGGCAAAGACTGCCATCTGCGACCAAAACTTCGAATGGCTCAGCGCTTCCACGATGCGACCGAACGCCAGATCGTTATCTGCCATACAAGCTGCCGGCGTCGGACAGTTCGGCGACGTGCCGCTGGTATGATCGTTCGGCAGGCAGATGATCGTCAACTGCGGATACTCTCCCTTCGCCTCGAACTCTTTCAATTCTCGCAGGATGAAGTCGGCTCGATATTGATCCGGGACCGACATATCCCAACCTACATAGTCGGTGGGCGAGAACGGTTTAAGACTTTCGACCACCGGTTCGCTTTCGAAGATCACATCGTTCGTCTCCCCCTTCCAAGCTCGATAGCAGGCGAGGAAGTTCGGCGAGCCCTTCTTCTGCGGATCGCGATAACGCACTTTCGGCATCATGAACTCGCCGTAGTTGCGAATCGTCTTCTTTCGAGCCACCGCGTTGTCCCACAGGAATCCGGCAGGCGAATAAGCGATCGCGTCGGCTTCATCCGCACCCATGCCGTCAGGGTAGCTGCGCGGGAAAGATGCAAAGCTTTTTTCGAGATAATCCGTAGCGATCGCCGTCGTACTCCAGTTATGTCCGTCGGCGCTCAAGATGCCTGAACAGTAGGTGTTGTCGAGCAGCACGAATTCACGCACCAACTTGTGTTCATTGGGAGTGATGTCGGCACCGAAGATGCACAAGTTTTCATGTCCGCGTCCCTGCGGCAGTGCACCGAAGACTTGATCGTAGGTGCGATTCTCTTTGATGATGTAGACCACATGCTTGATCAGGCTCGGTTCGCCGATGCGCTCCGGAACGGCTCGCGGCGGAGCGTCGGGCCGAGCTGGCGCGGCGGCTTCTTGAATCGCAGCGCGACGCATGTTCTTCGCGCAGCGTTCTGAAAAAGCCGCCAGCTCTTCGTCGCTCTTCGGCAACGGGACCAGCGACACACTGCCGTGATAATGATGCGAGTTGAAACCTTCCGAACCGTCTCGCTGTTTCTTCGGCGCAAGGGGCAGCCCCTTGATGTTGGCTACGCACAACTGTTGACGCGCCCCGTCCATCACGACGGCACCAGGGAACCAACCGACAGGCAGCATGCCGAGCAGTCGGGTCTCCCCTTTGTCCTCCGGATCGTATTCGAACACCGCGATCGAATTCTGTGTTCCATTAGCGACATACAAGCGTTCGCCTTCCTTATCGAACGCCAGTGCGTTGGGCGACGCTCCGAACAGTTCCGCGGGAGTCGACTTGGTCCACACATTCTCCAGCAGCGTTTCATTCTCGATATCTAGGATGCTGATCTGATCGCTCCCCGCATTCGCACACACAGCCGTCTTACCATCAGGTGCGATGGCCAGCGCGGATGCGTGCTTGCCTGTCAGAATCTCCGTCGTCGGTTTGTCGTTCTTCACATGGACGATCGATACCGAACCTTCAGCAGCAATGAATCGCACGGGATCGACTTTGACTGTTGTTCCGCGCCCGGCCGGACCGACCAGATCACCGGCTTGCGGACGGCGGCCCGCCCAGTTGCTGACCAAGACTTTGTCCCCTGCAATAGCCACGTCATAGGGAGCTGCCCCGACGTCGAATGTGCGCAGCACTTTGCCGTCCGTCGTATCGAGTTCGATCAAGCGATTCGATAAGTTACCGCAGACATAGAGCAGCTTTCCGTCGGGTGCGATAGCGAGGCCGCTCGGTATCTCCGGCTTGCGACGCGGCGCATTCGCCGGCGGCAAGGAAATGGTATGGGACGGAGTCACTTTGCCTTCGGCCGAAACTCCGAATACCTTGATCGATCCGGCCACATTGCTCATGTAGATTCGCTTACCGTCGGGCGAGAAGATCAGTCCCGTGTAACTGACTTGGCCACTCTTATCGGGCTTGAGAATGTTCGGAGAAACCTGATCTGCAGGAGGTGTATGAATACTTTCCTCAGGCAACTGAACGCGTTCTTTGATTTCTCCCGTCGCGGGATCGATCACGACCAGTTCAGCCGTCTTGCCGGCGGTGACCAAGATCTTTCCGTCCGGCGATAACGCCAGCGCTTGCGGACGCATGCCTGCCAATTCCACTTGCTTTCCGACCGGCGTCAGCAACTGATTGACCGGAGTCATGATCGCATCGTCACGACGACCTACCCACTGCGGTTCTTGTTGAGCATAGGAAGAAACGGCCGTGGTGAGCATGCCGACGGTGATAAGCAGAGAGAGTCGAAGGGGCTTCATGGCGAGTCTACGAGGAAGGAGTTGGTAGGGGAGAGAAAGCAGTATGCAATGCACGAATGCCGAGTCGCATCAGGGTGCGAACGCGAGTGCGACGGCTTCGGCATTGAGTGCCAGGATCGGTCGTGGTGTTTTCAGTTTGGTATCCCAGAGAACAATCTTGCGAATGCGACCGTCTTCTTCTTCCAAACTGATTTCGGCGTCGCGGTATTCGAGCGGCAGCCACAGGACTTCGCGCTTGCTGACGAGGGACACGAGCGAAACACGCCCTTCGTCACTGAGCGATGCGACGTAAGAGCTGTTGGCGGAAACGGCCATGCGACGCGCGGGTTTGGGGAGCTGAATACCGCCGATCTTCACTTTGCCGGTGTAGCCTACGATGTCGAGATTGCCCCAGCGGTCACAAAGAGCGATCGCACTGCCCAGAGGCTGAATGCAGCGACTATCAACGGCTTCGAAATCGGTCGTTACTTCAGGTACGTTCTCGATCAATGGCTTGAGGACGATCTTACCGCTGGCCGGGTCGGCAAAGACTTGGCAAGTATTCGAATGAGCGATGCGGAGTCGATCGCTTGCCCCCTTCTTGCTTTGACCGAAAGCATCGGGCAACTGCGGCACGAAACAGAATTCCTCCGGCGGTGTAAGTCGGCTCAAGTTTGAATCGATGAAGACGTTTTGAGCCGCGGAGACCATTCGACCCCAAGTGCTGTCCAGCGCCGTCGGAGACTCCCAGTCGTGACACTCCAAGATCAGCGCAGCGACAGCCAACTTGCCCAACACTTGCTCACGGAACTTCGATTGCTCCGGAGCTCCCCACTTCTCGAACACCAGCGTGGTCAGGTAACCCGATGTGCCTCGTGCGAGCGATTGATCGACTTCACTATGCAGGCGTTGAGCTTCAGTCAGCAACTGCTTCTTGGCCGCACGATTCGCGACCACCGTCGGATGGAGTTCCTCCAGCGAATCGGCAATCGATCGCTGTTTGGTTTCCGTCAACCAGACTCTCAGCAGCAGGTTCATACTGCGAGCCATCAGCTTGTTGGCGGCCGATTGAAACTGATTGCGCGAGTCACGATAGGGACTGTTCGATTCATCGGGAGCTTCCGTCGGTCGAATATTCAACGTCCCCTGCATGGTCCTTTCCGCCTCGGTCTTGAAGTGACGAACAAACAGCGGTGAGAGCGTACTCGGTTTGCCGCCGACCAATTGATAGGAAGCCAGAATCGTGCCCCCGTCGGCGGTGAACAAATTCTTCGGGATCGTCAGGTGGTATCCGAAGGCACTTTTCTCGGGTAGAGTTCGGGCCACCAGCCACGTGGCGGCGCTCATGCGGATGTCTGCGTCTCGCAAGCGCGGGTTCTTATCCGTCACTTCGCGCTGCAACTCTCGCCGATCCAACACCTTCATCGCCAAATTGCTTTTGGCTGCCAAGTGGAGATCCATGGCTTCAATGGCCAGCGCTTCATCGCGAGCCAGAGCCTTCTTCATGCGCGGGCTCTCGGGCTTTTCCAACTCGCTGAGAATGCCGAGCTGATTCAGGCTGTCTTCCGAGAGAACCAAGAGGTCGAGATAATCTTTGAGCAGCTCGTCCTTGACCGGTTCGGCTACGAAGGCAGATTCGAAGGAGGAGAAGTTAATCGACGGCGCGATACGCGGCACGTACTCGAAACACTCGGTCTGCTTTTTGACGAAAGCCGCATGATCCGCCTCCAAACGTCGAGTCCGCTGTTCGACCGACTCGGTGCGCGACTCGATGGTGCTCATCAACAGATTGGCCCGCTGCTCCACCCCGGAGATGTGGTTGGTGATGTCCCGCTTCTGGTTCTCCATTTCCCGGCGCTGGTTTTCGATCTCACGTCGATGCGATTCGATTTCCGACTTGAGGTCATCAAGTGCGGCATTGACGATTTCGCGGATGCGCTCTTTGGAGGTGCTTTCGGTGATTTGGCGACGTAGTTCGGCGATACTCTCTGCATGTCGACTGTTAATGGCTCGGAAGTTGTCTTCTGCAATACGAAGTCGGTTGTCTAGTTCTTGGTATCGCTGGCTGTCGTCCAGCCCCAGCACTTTGTCGAGGGCTTTCCCTCCGGCATAGTCGATCAGGAAGTCGAGGCATCGGTCAACGCGTTTGATTAATAGTTTTTTGTCGAACTCATCGCCGTGAGCGGTTGTACCGACGGTCGAAACAACCATGGCGATCATGGAGCACAGTATGCAAGAGATGCTAAGACGTATCGATGGCATCAAACGCTCTCCCTGAAGATTCGGCTGATCGGCTCGCAAAGGATTTTCGCATGATAGCAGGAACCAACTGCGACGTCGGCCTCAAGGAGTCGATGCCATTGCTAGCACACTGAATGCGTTCATTGCACTTGCCGCCGGAGCATCGCAGCCGTTAGTGTCTGCAGTTGGTCTCGAGCCGGAGTTGCCGAGCCCGAATGGTTAGATAAACGCAGGAAATCCACTGAGAGCAGGGATGCCGATGGGGAATCGTACAGATAAGACGGATCGCACGCCGCAGCTCGGAATGACGGCGCGGTTGCTCGGCAACGCGGCTCGAATGTCTGCACGGCGGCCGGGGATCTGTCTCGCGCTGACTTTGCTCGTCACCTTAGTCGCCGGAGCAACAGCTTGGTTCAAGCTGGAGTTTCACACCAGCCGGCTCGATCTCTTGTCACCCAAGAGCTCTTACAACCAGCGTTGGCTCGCTTACCTCGATCAATTCGGTTACGACGACGATGCGGTAGTGATCGTGTCTCACGCTGACCCGGCCAAGGCTGCTGCAGCACTGACAGCCGTCGGACGCGAGCTCGAGCAGGATTCGACGGTCAGTTCGGTGCTGTATCGAAAATCGGTCGGTCGAGTGTCCGACAAAGCTCTTCACCTTATGCCCACTGCGGAGCTCGCGCAGCTCAATCAACTCCTGGCCGCCAGTCGAGACCTATTGCGTTTCGCCTCATCTACCGCCACCAGCGCCGAGTGGATGCGTTCGCGTTCCTCTGAATCGTCTCGCAACAGCGGCTCGCTGATTGCGGCGAGTGAGTCCACTTCGGAAATGATGCAGGCCGCAGCATCGCAGCTCACGCCCTCACTGACGGAAGCATCGCGCGGCATCGATCGCTTGAGAGACTTAGTCCCCGACGACGACTCACTCTTGTTAGAAGACGAAGGCCGTCTGGGACTGTGCCTCGTTCGTGTTTCGCATCCCGATCAAGATCCTGCCCGCGCCGAAGCGCAGCTCGCCGCCATTCAGTCTCACATGAGCAGCGTTCGAGCACGTTATCCCGACGTCGAGTTCTGGTTGACCGGAATGCCGGTACTCGAATGGGACGAGAGTCGATCGAGCCAAAAGGATATGCAGATCGCAACCATCCTGAGCTTGCTCGGTGTTGCGGTCGTCTTCATCATCGGCTTCGGATCATGGCGATTGCCGACTGCTGCTGTCGTATGTCTAGCTGTCGGACTCGTATGGACAGTGGGTCTGACCGCGCTTTTGATCGGTCATTTGAATCTGTTCAGCGTGGCATTCGGAGCCATCATTGCCGGGCTCGGCATCGACTACGCAATTCACTTGTTGGCTCGTCTGCAGTTCACGACCAAGCATCATCGCGAGATGTCGCTGGAACAAGTATTGGTCGAATCGGTTGAACACTGCGGTACGGGGATCCTGACCGGCGCCCTCACGACCGCCGCAGCATTCGCCGTCGCTATGCTGACTCCGTTTCGCGGTATCACTGAGCTCGGTTTGATTTGTGCCGTCGGGACGATGTGTTGTATGACGGCCACGATTATCGTGTTGCCGGCGATGATCGTTTGGCAGTCGCAGGTGATACCACGACTCGGACGGCGAGCATCGGCTCCGATCGAAACCGATTTACACGATGCTTGGCGCGATCAATTGAAACCCGGCGCCTGGCACGGAATGTTGGACGTGTGTCAGGTAGGCATCAACCATTGCGTCGATCGCTTTCGCACATTCGTCATCTTCGGCGCGATTGCCTTTACGATCTTTGCGTGCCTCTATATCCATCGGCTGCGCTATGACCATAACTTGCTGAACTTGCAAGCCGAAGGGGTGCCGAGCGTGCATGCGGAGCGCGAACTTCTCTCGCGTTGCAGCCAGAGTGCCTGGTTCGCCGTCAGTCTCGCCAAGTCGCCGGACGAGGCTCGTGAACTGCGCCGTCGACTCTCTGAACTTCCTGCGGTGGCACGCGTCGAGGAGATCGGGTCGGTGATCGCTCAGTCAAAGTCGGAAGAGAATCATCGCCGTCAGATCAGCTTGTGCGCTGCGCAGGCCGCTGAACTGTGGCACGCTGTGAGCGCACTGCAGTCCAATAGTGCGGCGCAGCAGGTTTCTTCTCCTTCTCGCAATTCGAATGTGATGCAGGCTTCGCATGTGAACGGCAATGTTGCTGCGGCTCTTTTGCCTCAACAGATCACCGATCCGATGCAGAGTTTGTCTGCATCGATTTTGAAGGTCAGCGCTGTCGAGCCGATAACGCTTGAGGATTTCCCCGCGCCGGTGCGAGATCGTATGGCCGGTCATGACGGCCGGACATTCCTGTTGCGGATCTTTGCCAAAGAGAACTTGTGGCAACGTGAGAACCTCGCCGATTTTGTACGCCAAGTGGAGAGCGTCGATCCGCGAGTCACCGGGCATCCGATTCAAACTTGGTACGCATCAGGCGAACTAGAACAGAGCTACATTCAATCGGCGATCTACGCGCTGCTCGTGGTCCTCGCCTTGCTCATGATCGACTTGGGTAGTGTGCGTCATGTAGCCTTAGCGATGTTGCCCGTGTGTTTGAGTATGTTGCAACTCTTCGGCCTGCTCACGTGGCTCAACATTCCCTTGAACGCCGCCAACATGATTGTGTTGCCGTTGATCTTGGGCATCGGCATTGATGACGGAGTCCACGTGATGCACGACTTCCGCGCCGGTCGTGATCGTCGGTTTCGACTGGGACTCGCCACGACGACGGCAGTGATCCTGACCAGCGTGACGACGATGGTCGGTTTCGGATGCATGGCGATCGCCGAACATCGCGGCTTGCAAAGTCTCGGGATCGTATTGTTGCTGGGCGTCGGTATCTGCCTATTGAACTCTTGGCTGACGCTTCCGGCGGTGCTGAGTTTTGCGAAGATCATCCCGCGGGCCACGCATGATGCAGAATCACAGAGCGGCGATTCGGTAGCCGGTGATGCGGTACTCTTCGATATCCGCGAAGGTGAAGACTCGATTATCGAGAATAAAGTCTGGGCTCCTGCTGCGGTTCTGAGCGGCGAGATCCCTATTTTGTTTTGTCTTCCGAATTATCCGGAGACGCGAACTGGAACTACTTCGACTTGACGCTCTACTTTGTAGCGGAGCGGCGCGAGCCGTCCGTTTCTTCAAGATCGATGGTGCTTCACCGGACGGCTCGCGCCGTACCGCTCTTGCGATGCATTGTTAAACAGCAAACGAACGAAGCGACTCAGTTACGCATCGTGCTTAGCAAGAGCTCGCATCGCTCCGCCGAACGATAGGATCGGCGGGAGGATGAAGAGGTTGACGAAGGTCGCTGCTGCCAGTCCGCAAAGAATCACGAGGGCCATCGGATACTCGATCTCTTGACCTGGCAAGTTGCCTGTCCAGACGAGTGGGGCGAGCGCCAGCGCGGCTGTCAGCGCGGTCATCAGAATCGGCGCCAATCGCTCTTCCGCTCCGCGCTCGATCAGCTCTCTTCCTAGCGGCATGGATTCTTCTCGGTGCAGATGTCGATAGTGCGAGATCAGCATGATGGCGTTGCGAGCTGCGATGCCGATGACAGTCACGAAGCCGACGAGTGAACCTAACGAAACGACACCGCCGCCGACGAAGACTCCTGCGACTCCGCCGAGCACGGCGAGCGGCAAGGTCAACAACATGACGGCGACCAAGACCCAAGATTGAAAGTCAACGTACAGGATTACGGCGATCAGCACGATCACCAGTCCGGTCAGCAAGATCATCCGCTGCCTCGCTGCTTTCGCTTCCGCATACTCGCCGAGGAACTGGGGATAATAACTTTGGTCGAACGATACGTTGGCCAGCACCGTCGACTCGATCTCCGTGGCGACCGATGCCAAATCTCGACCCGCCACATTGCAAGTGACATCGATCCTCCGTGATGCCCCTTCGCGCTTGATTTCATTCGCAGCCGCAACGATGGATACATCTGCAACCGTTTTCAGAGGAACTTGAGCGCCGGACGGAGTGTCGATCATCATCTCACCGATCGCCGTCGGATCATGCTGATGGCGATGCGGTCCTCGGACCATCACGGGAAAGACGGCTTGTCCCTCATAGACTTCGCCGACTTGTGTTCCATTGACGAGTGTTTGCAGGCTGCGCGATAAACCGGCGGATGTAACACCGAACTCGGCTGCCGGTTCGGGACGCAGCTTGACCGCAATCTGCGGTATCAGCACCTGCGGTTCCACTTTCAATGTCGTTACACCTTCAATCGGCTTAATCTGAGCCGCGACCTCCTGAGCCTTGGCTCGGAGCTCGTTCATGTCGGAACCGTAGATGCGCACGACGACGGCGGCGCTGGTCCCGGTCAAAACTTCTTTGATGCGCTCCTTCAAGTAAGTCAGCAAATCACGATACAGACCGGGATAACCGTCGACCGCGGATTGTATTTCAGCGACAGTCGCATCGTAATCCACATCCGGATCGACACTGATCCAGAGCTCCGTAAAGTTCGGACCGACAACTTCGTCCGCCACCGTGGCTCGACCGATGTGGGAACCGAAGTTGCGCACGCCCGGAATTGAGGTCAGTTCTCGACTGGCGCGAGTTGTGATACGGTCCATGGCATCGATGCCGATGCCCGGCTTTTCGACCCAATGCATGAGGAAGTCGGTCTCGCGGAAGTTCGGCATGAGCTCTTCGCCGAGCCACATCACGCTGCTTCCGAGCATAGCGAAAACAACGATGGAAAGTCCGATGCCGCCGATTCGAAAGCGAAGCATCGCGCGCAGCAGCGGTCGATACAGAGCCTTGGCCAATTTCACAATCGGTCCGTCTCCATGATGCCGTCGTGCCGTCGCAGGAAGCAGCATCAGACTCATTGCCGGCGTGACCGTCAGCGCCACCGCCAACGAAGCGAGAATGGCGAGAATGTACGATGCCGCCAGAGGTCGAAAGAACGCCCCCGACAATCCTTCTAAGAAGAAGACCGGCAGAAACGCGAGTACGACAATGATCGTTGCGTAGACCACGGCGCTGCGCACTTCGAGCGAAGCGTTCAGTACGACGCGCGCCGCCGGCATCGGCTCGGCCAGCACTGCATTCAATCGCAGACGACGCAATATGTTTTCCACATCGATGATGGCATCGTCGACAACCTCACCCAGCGCAATGACTAAGCCGGCGAGCACCATCGTGTTAACCGTTTCACCTCGCACTGCCAGAATCAGCACGGCACTGATCAGCGATAGTGGAATGGCTACGGCGCTGATCAAGGCGCTCCGCCAATCGAACAGGAAGAGGATTAGTACCGCGACGACAAGTCCGCAACCGACCAACATCGAACGGCTGAGATTCTCAATCGAGCGTTCGATGAATGTGGCCGGTCGAAAGATGGTCGTATCGAAACGGACTTCGCCCATGGCCGGACGCATTTCTTCCATCGCCTTCTCGACATGCTTGGTGACGTCGAGTGTATTGGCCCACGGTTGCTTTTCGACGATCAGCAGCAGACCAGGTCGATTGTTGATGATCGCGTTACCGATCGGCGGCGCATGATCGAACTCCACCTCCGCCACATCGCAAATGCGAATCGGCGTTCGACCGCTGAGCGCAGTGGTCGATGACGAACTGCGATAACCGACCACCATCTGACCGAGTTGCTCACGCGTGAAGACAGTGGGCACATTGCGGATGGCCAAGCGTTGATTCGGTGTGTCCACAAATCCGCCGGCACCGACTGCCGTTGCTTCGCGTACAGCCTGCATGAGTTGATCGAGCGTCACGCCTGCGGCTCGCAGTCGATCCGGATCGCCGACGACTTGCAACTGCGGTTCTTTCTCGCCCCACACCGCCACGTTGGCTACACCGCTGATCGACATCAGCTTCGGACGTATGGTCCACTTGGTGAGCACGGTCATCTCCGATTGATCGACCTTGTCGGACCATAGACCGATCTTCATACATCGACTGAGCGATGAAAGCGGAGGCAAGATAACCGGAGCGCGAACGACGCTCGGCAACTGCGCGGCGACGATCGTCAGACGTTCTTGAACCAACTGACGGGCCGTGAGCAGGTTGGTGCCGGACGCAAAGATCAGTCGCACGCTCGACAGTCCCAGCACCGATTTGGAGCGTACCGCTTTGACAAAAGGGATGCCGTTCACTCCGCTTTCAATCGGAATCGTGACCAACCGCTCGACATCTTCCGTGGATAGGCCGGGTGCTTCCGTTTGAATCTCAACCAAGGGCGGCGCGAACTCGGGGAAGACATCCAACGGTACGGAATCGGCCGATCGAATTCCCAAGACGATCAGCGCAGCGGCCAGTAGTAGGACCAGCAGTCGGAGTCGCAGCGAAGTTTCAATCAACCAGCTCATCGTGTACCTACTTGCCCGGACCGAATTCTGTACCGAACAACTCGGCCGCTCCTTCCGTCACGCATTTCGTGTCGGCAGGCAATCGTGATTCAAGGATCACACGGTCCCCGTCGAACCATAGCACTTGGACGCGATGGCGGCGAAACTTGCGGTCGCCTGCTTGAATGTAGACCCAAGTGCCGCCGTGATAGTCATAAAGAACCGTTGCGGCCGGTAAGACCGTCGCCTCGATTTCTGCGGATGTCGGAATCGAGAGTCCGACGCGCTGGCCGGGACGAAACGTTGAATCAGGATCCGATAGTTCATAGTAAAGGTCCGCTGAAGATGCCGCAGGATCGGCACTCGGCGGAGCAATCGCGGGCTTTGCCTGAACACTGCTCCCCTTTCCTGCCCCAGGCGCCGAACCGTCCAGCTGTACCACCGACACATCGCAATTCGTTTTAAGCTCGCTCAGCAAGTCGACGAAAACCGGAACGCGAATCCACAATCGCGACGTGTCGATAACCTCGAACATCGTCGCTCCTCCGACTACCGGTTGATGTGGAGATACATTTACGTTGCGAATGATCCCGTCGAGCGGTGACTTGATTTCGATCACAGTCGCTTGCTGCGAATCACCGGCGGGAGTACCCAGCGAGCCGATGAGCTTGGTGAGTTCTTCCAATCGATTCTTAGCTGCAGTTAAGTTGGCTTCAGCAACGCTGTACATCGCATTTGCATCGTCGACTGCTCGTTGACTCCCGGCGCGATCTTCAAACAGTTTTCGCGCGCGATCGACATTGATCTTGGCCGCAGTCAGGTCCGCAGTGCTGCGCTCGACATCACCGCGCGCGGTGACTTGCGCCGCAACGAGAGTCGCTTTGGCTCCCGCCATCTGCACTTGTTCGGCCGGAGTCGGAACATCGCGCTCCGGTGATAAGAGCGGCGACAATGTCAGCAGTACGGCGCCGGTCTTCACTCGCGAGCCGGCGACCAGAAATGATTTATCGGTGGAATCGACCAATCGCCCGCCGACCGGAGCCGTGACTTGAATAACTCGACCCGGAGGCAACATGATTTCGCCGCCGAATGTGCGTCGACGCTGCAGTTTTTCAAAGGCGACGGAAACCAGTTGAATGCCCAATCGCTTTTCAGCTTCTTCAGTCAAGGTGATGACACCGAGTTCCGACTCGTGGGGCAGCAGTTCAACCTTGGCAGGAGCCGGCGCCTTCGCGTCGGATTTGGACTTTTGTTTGCATCCGAGTTGAGTTGCAAACGCCACCGAAGTGAGCAGAAGAAGCGAGAGTGTTAACGACCGCATGAAGGAAGGCTCTCGGAGCTGGAATACAAAGCCGTCGGCGCTGTGGCCATTGTAGTTGGAGAAGTCCCGAAGAGACTTACGGTCTACTCGCATTCATTTTGAGAATACGACGAGTTGACGCGATTTAATCTTCGGGCAGATCCAGCGGCCTCTCGGATAACGATCTCGAAATGCTTCGTTCGAGCTCCGCACCGGCTCGCTTCGCACTCGCTCGTTCGTTCAGCAAACGGCCGCGCGCGTCCAAGTACTGAGCCGTCGTTTGCAGGATCAGCAGATAGTCGGTCCCTCCGTCGGCGAATCCCTTTCTCGCGATTTGAACCGCTTCCGACAACGGCGGGAGCATGTGGCCTTCGATTACTTGCAGATTGTCCCGAGCTTGAACGAGCTGCTGGACGGCAACGCGTACATCTTGATGGATCTGGTCTCGGATTGCGTCACGATTGTGCAGAGCCGCGTTGAGCTCCCAGTCCGCGCGAACGATTCCTCCTTCATTTCGATTGAAGATAGGAAGGTCGAATCGCATGCCCGTGCCGGTTCGCACATAGCCGGGTCCGTACCGCGTATCGACCGCGCCGTCGATGCGCCAAAATTGCTTTCGCGCCAACTCGGCTCGTTCTTGAGCCGCGGCTACCAACCATTTCGCTGCATTAAAATCAGGCCGACAAGCCAGGGCCGTTGCCACCAATTCGTTTTCATCGAGCTGATTTGGTTCGGGCGACGAGAGGAGGTTCAGGGTCGAGAGGAACGGCGAGGGACGGTATGCCCATGAGGGTCACTAACCGAGCTCTCGCGATGTTCACGCTGTGTTGCCTTCGGCGGCGACGACCGCTCCCGCGCTCAATGCATCGACGCGCGAAGTGATCGTTTCAAGCTCGCTGATGTCGCCGTCCTGAAATCGCTTGTGCGTCAACTCGGCCACGTCGCGCCGAATTCCTTCTGCTTCTCCCGCCAAACGCCAACGCTCGACAGCGAGCGCGTAATCGACATAAGCCCATCGCACATCGCGAGCCGTATTGAGCCCGGTTTGAACGAGTTGTTCACCGATGCGGTGGTATTCACGCTCGGCGATCCGCACTCGCGTCGGCCGTAGCAGATACGATTCGATCGGCGCGTATAGAGTCGCTTGCCCTTCTTTGGCACCGGACGGAAAGTAGAGAAGCACTTGAGGGTTGGCGAGCAAGCCCGCTTGGATCGAGTCGCCGCATGCCATGCCGAGCTGAGCGACCGCAGCTTGAAAAGCGGAGTTGTTCGTCAGCGCGATCGTCACCGCTTCCGATTCGCTCAGCCCGTCATCAAGCAGAACGGTATCCGGAATTACCTCGGTGCAAGGTGCTGCTTTTTCAATCGGCACTCCGGTCCGTTCAAAAAGACATTGCCGGACATAATTCGTTTTGCAGCAAACCTTCGGAACCGCGCACCCCACACCCGTCATTATTGCAATGCAAGCAAGCGAACATGCAACTCGAACTCCGCTCTTCCACAAGACAGCGTTAGAAGTTGTATGTGCGGGCATGGTATGGAAACCGAAAAATGGAAACGTTCTCAGACGACGTCATCACACTTCTTCGGTGCTCTTGCCCGAACAATCCATATTTACAAAACCCTTGCTAAACTCCTACGCCGTCCGCAGGCTTTAGCAATCGCGATTGCTAGCGTTGTAGCTCACCGATGTAGCTCAATTTTTCAAATTGAGCCGCACGAGTGAGCACCAAACGAGACCAACAGCGACCGAACCGCGTCGCCTGATGCCTGTTGCGGTTATGACCGTGACAGGTGTTGGCAGTACGCGCTCGAAAGGCTCGACTTGGAACGTCGAGCTACAAAGTTATCGTCGCTTCCCGATACGAGATCAGACCGTCACCGTCTGTATCGACTTGACTAAATGACTCGGTCGTACCTGTAAACTCGCGCCTTGAAATGTCGCCGTCTCGATTGCGATCCATCGCCTCGAACCAATCGACTTTCGTTTCAGGCCGCAGCGCGAAGCTCGTCACCGTTCCTCGCGACAACACGATCGATACGACTTCGGGACAATCCTCGATGCGAATTCCTTTGGACGTATCGATCCCTACTGCTTTAAGCACTTGCCAAGCATTCCTCAGTTCTCGCAGCGACAGGGCCGCATCGTGATTCCGATCCAGCAACTCGAACAGCCCTCCGCCGGCGTAGATGCTGATGAGCCATTGAGTCCGCGCGAGCTTGCGTTGCACATCGATCCAGGCTTGCTTTTCGTCTGTGCTTATCATCTGGTCGCCGTCGCGATCGACGCAGGAAACCGTCCATGACAACTGTTGCTCTGCGTTATCAGGCTCAGGTGTCGGTCGGCCTCGTCGAGCACTTCCGCTGAAAAACAATTCGTCGTTCCAGTCTTGGTCCGGAATATCGAGCGATCCGCGCGGATTCCACACTTGGACGACCAAGCGATCTCCGATCCTGCGCATCGGATTCGATGGATTCACGGCCTCAGTCGCAACCATAGGGAACGTTAGATGATCGTCGGCTCGAAGCTCTTTGGCTGATTCCGAAGAACAGAAGCCCACTTCGACCGAGCGCTTGCCGTCCGATACACGCTTCCGCGACTGTTCCGAATGCAATCGATCAGCCGCTGAGCATCCCGGATAGTTGAAGTCGGGCAACAATTCTCCCGCGCCGATCATCTCGTCATCGTTCGCATCCAATCTGTAAAGGGTTTGTTCGATCGCATCCATTTCTTCTTGCAGCACGATGCCGTTGTGATTCGCATCGAAAGCTTGGATCAGTGCGCGGCCGAGCGCTATTCCCTGCGGCATGCGACCTGTGCCGGCTTGAATCCCGGTAACACGGTGGCGTTTGTAGTACGTTTTCAACGCGTCGCGATCACAGATTCGGTCAGCCCCTTGTATGATCTCTTCCACCCCGGCGATCGGAGTAATCGGCGGAGCAAAGCCGCTGCTGAGTACCTTCGACATGGAGCGTGCTGACGGCACGAGACGCACTTCGCTGTTGTCGATACGTCCGTCTGCGTTGACATCGGCGAAGGTAAATAGATCGTCAACAGCGGTGTTCCAAGCTTCGGCATGTGACTGCGATCCGAAGGGAGCATGCACCGCGATGGCCGACGTGTGTTCGTCATGTTCCAGTAGCACCGCACACGCGATCTCGCCATTCGGCATGTCCAGTTGTTGCGCGAACAACGGCGCGGCATCACTGCATAAGGCCACGACCGAGCTGATCCATCCCAGAAGTAACGCGTTCTTCATAACAGCTCCTCGATCGGCCTGGCACTTGGATCTGCGAGCCGAATGGGACGGCTGACGTTGGACATGTTTTGTTTGAGAGGATCGAGACCGATTCCTTTGAGCACCGTGGCGACCAGATCGGCGGTCTTCGTCGGCGTGGTTTCGACGCGAGTGCCATCGTCGTTCGTTGCGCCGATCACACGGCCTCCTTGAATGCCGGCTCCTGCCATCACCGCCGCCCACGAAGCCGGCCAATGATCTCGTCCCGACTGACCGTTGATCTTCGGCGTCCGTCCGAACTCACCCTGACACACGATCAACGTGCTCTCCAATAAACCTCGTTCTCTTAGATCCTGAAGCAGCGTAGCGAAGCCTCTATCGAGTTCCTGAGACAGCGTCTTTACTCGTTCGAAGTTGTCAGCATGCGTGTCCCAGCCGTCGAGCGAGACTTCGACGAACCTTACACCTCGTTCCACCAATCGCCGTGCCATCAAACAACCTTGACCGAAGTTCGTGGTTCCGTACCGCTCGCGCAGGAATCGTGGTTCTTGTTCGAGGTCGAAGGCCGCAGCCGCTTCGGGTCGCATCAATCGCAACGCTGCATCGGTGGCTGATTCAATGGCGTTTGCCACAGCGGAATCGGATGCATGGTTCGCGGTGCTGCCTAACTCGGCGAGCAAATCCAATCGTCTATTCTGACGATCCGGCGCCAGTCCTTCATGCATCGCCAAGTCGGCGACTCGCAAGTTCGCGACGCCTGCTTGATCGGCACCACGACGATCTCGACCCCCTACGACAAACGGCGCGAACTTCGGGCCGAGAAATCCGCCGCCTGTGATAGCCGGACGACCGCCGATGTGAACATACGACGGAATATCTCGAGGCGCGACGTCGAGTTCATGAGCGACCAGTGATCCGATCGCCGGGAACTGAATGGCACCTTGCGGCGTGTAGCCGGTGATCGAAACCATACGGGCTCGCGAGTGATCTCCTTCGCGAGTCGACATCGAACGGATGATCGAAAAGTTCGACGCCTCCCCGGCCAGCTTCGGCAGATGTTCACTGATGCGCATGCCCGGCACCGTCGTAGCGATCTCACGAAACGGCCCGCCTGTCTCGCGGCCCGGTTTGAGGTCCCATAAGTCGATGGTCGCCGGTCCGCCGTTCATCCATAGCAAGATGACCGAGTTGGCTGTCTCCGGTTTCGTCGATTCCGCGGCCGAGACGACTCGCGGCATCCAGCTCGAGACCGTTGAGACCCCGACGCTGCACGCGCCTAATCGCAACGCATTGCGTCGCGTGAGTGATTGAAGTTTCAAAGTCGTTGATCTCCCCAAAATTGTTGTCTCGCAGAGTAGCTGCCTCGCTCCGAGAGGCAGCTACGTGCTGTTTATCGATTGGTATGGAACTCGGGTGTGTTGACCAATACCCAAAATAAGTCGCCTAGCTTTTGTTCCAGTCGGTCGCCGGAATTCAACTCGAGTCGCTGTTTCACTTGTTGCAATTCGGCAGGCACGGTATGACGACCCAAGACAGCCAGAAAGACCGTGTCGATGCGTTCGTCGATCTGCATAAACGGGTTCGTGACCACCGAAGCGATCAGCTTGTTACTTGCTCGGTCGGCCAAGCTATTCACGAATGAACCGTTCATCATGGTCAGCGATTGACTGATCGATCGCTCAGCGAAACCGACTCGCTCCACATAGAAGGCCGCGGCGAAATCCTGGCGCGGAGAGCGTGCATTGCCACTTTGCAGATCATGCCGCTCATGAGGCAATCCGGCTGCGGTGCTGAGACTGTCGAACAACTGCTCGCCGCTCAACCCTCGGACCATCGGTCCTCGAGTCTTCGGATTGGAAACGTCGCTCGTCGGTTGCGAAGTGAGTCGATAAGCGTTCGAGCGGACGATTCCTTCGATCATCGCTTGCAAGTCATAATCTCCGGCGATGAACAGTTGAGCCAATTCGTCGAGCAGTTCGGCTTGCGCTCCCTGCTGAGCCGCATCAGACGAAAGATCGTCCATCGGTTCGACGATGGCTGACCCGAAGAAGTGTGCCCAAGTACGATTGACTGCGTTCTTGGCCATGAACCGTTGATCTTCTTGAGTCATCCAATCGACAAGCCTTTCTCGCAGATGATCGGAATCCTGTCCCGAAAGCGTTCGCGATGCTTCTCCAGAAAGGAAGCGAGGCACATACTCCAAGTCCGTGTCGGGGACGTGGATTCGCGGCAATTCAGTATCGCCCGCTTCATCTAAGGTCGGGGGCGCGAAGAAGGCGGCCGTCTCCCAGAACTGAGCGCGAGTCCAACGCGAGAACGGATGGTCATGGCACTGAGCACAATCGAGATTGAGGCCGAGAAAGGCTCGTGTTGAACTCGCTGCGAGATTGGCCGGTTTCGATTCATTGGCCAAGTAAAATCCTTTCGCGCTGATCGAACTGGTCTCGTACTCTTCGCGAAATGTGATGACTTCACGGACGATGTGATCGTAGGGCGTTCGCTCCTGGATCTTCTTTTCCAGCCAGGCTTCAAATCCATCTCGCACCGATGCAAACTCCGGCGTGTCGGCTTGCGGCACCCAAGCTCGACGCCACACGGTTGCCATGTTGTTCGAGAACGCACCCGATTTCAGTAAGCGACTCAGCGCGCGGTCTCGCTTGGATTCGGAGGGGTCTTCGAGGTAATCGCGAACTTCCGATACTGTCGGAATACGACCGATAAGATCCAGACTGGCTCGGCGCAGGAACACAGCATCCTTTGCATACTGAGCGCTATCCTGAGTTGCGGACTCATTCGCTTGAGCCGCATCATTCCACTTGGCATCGATCGCGGCGGCGATGCGCGTTGCGGTCCCGTCTGCGGCTCGGCAACATGCGACTGTTGTCAGTACGTTCAGGAGCATGACGATCGCTATACGGCTGATCATCCGCGCTTGAAACATCATCGAGCGATAGGGTTCATCGAAGAGATTTGAACGATTCACTTGCCCACCTCGACTTCCTTGAACTCGTCGATGTCGATCAAGTGACCGTCGTCGCGCACGGTCAAGTAAGCAAAGGTCAACGGATCGAGGCGCTTGTCGAAAAAGCGTACGCTGCCGTCACACAGCAGAGCGCTTGCGCCGTCGGGATGAAAGCCGTACATACCGAACCAGTTGTTGCAATTGACGCTGCAATCGGAGCCGTCACCCCGTCCCGGCGTATCACCGGTTCGAGAGTCAGCCGCGCCGAACGCGATCGAGCCCCAACCGGTCCAAGCGCCACGTGCATTGGGGCTGACACCGAACTGTCCGGCTCCGTCTTTCTTAACGCCGTTGCGGCATACGGCAGGGCGACCGGCGGCTTGCTCGATGGGCAGCGGCGTGTTCGACAGACCGTCGGTGATCTTCTCTAGCGGCAGAAAGCCGTTATCGATCATCGGTTGTCGCTGATTCCCGATGCGGTCATCTCCTGAGCGCGTTGATTCCGTAACCGTCGCGTGTCATCAGCACTCCGTTGGAAGCGATGAAGTCGGCGGCGGCCGCTTTGCAGATGTAGACCGTATCCTTGTCGGGGTTCGCTTGACTTGGTCGATGCCTGCGACTGAATCTCGACGGTCCGCGAATCCGGAGCCGATGGGCATCCGATCACCGCCAGATGCATCTCGGATGCGGCTCCGTTCTTGGGGTCGAAGAAGTCATGGCCGCCCAGATCGTATGGCAACGATGTTTGTCGACCCCTGCTGCTTCGTCTGTCATATAGGGAATCAAGTGCAGCCCCAACCGCCGTAGGGATTGCCGTCGTTGAATCCCGAGCGACGAGGTGGAAAAGCCGCGCTGACGGATTCGACCCGCCGCGAATGCCGCGGCGAGGTCGACAGGAGATGATCACTGCAAGTGGACGTTCGTGCCGCTTCGCGCGCGGCCAGTACAGCGGGCAACGCGGGGGCCGCCGTTGCACTCGCGCAGAAGAGAATTGTGATCGACGTCTCTTAAACGCTCGGAAGGATTCATCGTCTTGCATGCTTTCGATTATCTAGAAATCCAAGTTCGGCACTTCACCGGCGCTGATCGTTACCAGTCCGAAGAGCACATTCGGATCGATGCTCTGCATCGGGAACTGAACCGAGCCGTCGACCAGCAGCAGTTGGCTCCGCCGGAGATGAAACGCATAAACCCCTTGGCTGTTGTGCAATTGATCGAGCATCTTCCGTTCGCGCGTCTTTGGTGACACCGTCGCCGCCGAAGACTTGAACGCGAAACACTTGATACGAAGGCCATGAACCCCAGCTCTGTGCTTGGCTCAGACCCGCGTTGCTCGCTTGTTTCTTCCGAGGATGTAGTAATCCGCCCTTCCCGCTTGTTCTGTTACGAGCGCATGGTGTTGGATAGTCCATCGGTGATGTCAGCCAATCGTCGTCGTCGCGGCAGGTCGTCCATGGCAGTGACTTGGTTATTGCCGCTGAGAGCCAGGACGCCGTAGAGGCTTGATGAAAAGCTGTTTCGGTCCGAAGTAATCGCAGAAGCTGCGCGCTGCGAGGTTACGCCACGCACGACCGTCACCATGCGCCAGGCCCGGTCCGGAAGGACAAAGAAAGATCGGCAAGGACACAGCGATATTCGCCGCGTTCTCCGGAGCGTAGAAGTTTCTGTCGAAACGATACTGACCTTGAAGTGATGCTTGTTCGACAAACGGCAGGATCGATGGTCCCCAGCCGCGCTGGTTGCCGGCCGTAAGATTGCGACGCGGCGGCATAGCGCTGAACGTCGATTCGTAGTTGAGTGAAGCGAGCGAGATCTGTTTGAGGTTGTTCGTGCAACTCATGCGTCGAGCCGCTTCGCGCGCCATCTGCACCGCGGGCAACAAGAGCCCGACGAGTATGCCGATGATGGCGATCACGACCAGTAGTTCGACGAGCGTGAATCCTTGGCTTGATAATCGACGCACCATCGTGCGATAGTCTCCTGCGCGGCAATAAGCTCGGCTCGGTTTGTCCGCGGTCAATAAGGACGTCGAGCCGAGTAATCAATGACTTGATGACGCGACTCGATTTGCAATCGATGTACCGCAGCGGACACGCGTACGGATTAGGACATGCGTAAACCCATGTTTTTGCAGGAGAAAAACGGCATTCGGAAAATAGCTGAGTCGGCCGTTGATCAGGGTGGTCCATTCGATGCAAAGCGGCTCTGGTGAACGCGTGACCGCGCGCGATGTCGGAATGTCCGCTCGCGCTCGACAGGGCTCGAGCCGCTTACCATAATCTCAAGTGCTATCGATTCGAGATTTGCGTTGCGGCGATGAAGAGCCATCGAAGATTTCGATCCGTCCCCGAAATTCAGCTCATCAATACAGCTTCCCCTGACCATTTACGAAGAGAGTTTCTCATATGAATCCGATTTCACGTCGCTCGCTGATTCGTTCCGGCTGCGCTGCTGTTGCTGCGCTGTCGTTGCACTCTGCCGTCCGCTATGTACCTGCTGCCCAATCGGCCGAAGGGCCCGCTGATCCGTGGCATGGTTTGAAGTTCGGCGTCGCAACGTACACGCTCCGCGAACTGCCGCTGGAAGAGACGATCAAGGCGGTGAAGCGCGTGGGGTTGAAGTATGTTTCGATCAAGAACGTGAAGAATCACATCGACCTGTCGCATTCCTCCGAAGAGCGAAAGGCGCGCGCGAAGCAGATGCGCGACGCCGGTCTCGTTCCGCTCAGCGTCGGCAACGTTTCCATGCGCACGGGCGAGGAAGACATTCGCAAAGGGTTCGAGTTCGCCAAGGACATCGGCGTGCCGACGATCGTATGCGCCCCAAGCCACGAAGCGATTCCGATTCTCGACAAGTTGGTGAAGGAATACGACATCAAGCTCGCGATTCATAACCACGGACCCGAAGACAAAGGCTTCTTCCCGTCGCCCAACGACGTGATGCGAGCCGTCGAGAAGTTTGACAAGCGAATCGGTCTGTGCATCGACGTCGGCCACACGGCTCGCGCCGGTGTCGATCCGGCTGAAGCGATCATCAAGTTCAGCGATCGACTGTACGACGTCCACATGAAGGACATCTCAGCGATGGGCGATAAGAACACTCCGATCGAAGCCGGCCGCGGTATCCTCGATTGCAATGCGATTCTCGCAGCACTGCTGAAGATCAAATTCCAAGGCTTAGTCGGATTCGAATACGAGAAAGACGGCAAAGACCCAGTGCCCGGCTTGGCCGAATCGGTCGGCTATACCAAAGGACTCTTAACGTCGCTCTAGTTGTAGATCAGTTTTCCAAATTGATCCTAACACCGTACGCAGTACCAACACCTCTGACGGTAAGCAATGATTCAACTCTCACCGCTCTAGGTATAGGCGCTTCGAGCGGTGTAGTAATCAAGTCGGGAAGACGGATCTACAATTTTGTTTCTAGTTGCGTTTGAGTCTGCAGATCCACTGACTGATCGCGACATAGTACGCGCATCGCTACGAACGAGACGAGATAAAGCGCGCAGCCGCAAATCACCAGCGGCGCAACACGGTATTGAGCGTGCAGGTCCCAAAA
>JAXMBQ010000054.1:0-33900 GCA_046349815.1 Pirellulales bacterium
CATCGCACGCCGGCCTGTCGATTGGAGTGCCAGAGGTGCGCATACCAACCCGGCGAACGAACACCTGCGCCGTAACCGCTGTTTCGCGTCATGCGAGAATACGTCCACGGTATCCAAGTTGCCTGCACTTTGATTTTCGGCAATCCCTTCAAGCGCTCGTTATCGTCCTTGGCTCGCATTCCTTCGCATTTGCCTGCGATCGCTTCTTCGGTCAAGGCGGGCACATGCCAAGCACCGCAGATGACCGCGATGCGTTCATACTTCTGAGCCGTCGTTTCGCGCAGTACTTTGCGCATATACGATTCACGCAATCGGTCTCGAGCGTCGAGCTCCTGCGCTTCGGCACGTACCGTCGTCATCGCTTCACGAATCGCTGTGAACAAGTCACCCGCCTGTTCGCGTCGCTCAATCTGCTCTTCCCACCACAGCTCGTGATCCTTGAATCCCGCCGCTTCCGCAAACTTGGATAAGGGATCAAGCCGAAACGCGAGTTCTGCTTCATCGCGGCTCGCATCTGCATCGGAACTTGATTCGCTTGCAACGAGGTTGTCCGGGTTCGCTGCCGACTGCGAGCCTTGATCTTCGGTAGTCCCCTGCTCTGCTGAGGCTTTCTCCTTTTCGATCTCGTCGCGATGCATGGCCAGTTGATGGCACTGCGGCAAGTCCATCAAACGGACCGGTACTTGATGACGATTGGCCCACTGCAAGGCTTGCCATTCCGGAGAGAAGACGGCGAGCGGATAGAACACCGATTGCTTTGCATCATCGGCGGCATACATCAACATCGCGACGGGAGGCTTCATAGCCGGATGAACAGCGGCGGCAAGTACCGACTCCGCGTCGGCGGGCCCTTCCATGACGATCACGTCGGGACGAAGCTCATCGAGAGCAGCGACCAAGCTCCGCGCGCAGCCGGGACCATGATGCCTTATACCGAACAGGTGGTAGCTCATATCAAGCGAAATCCTTGCCGGCCCGATACAGATCCTTCCATTCGTCACGCTCCTTCACGACCGTCTGCAGATACTCCTGCCAAATGATCTGATCCTGAATCGGGTCGCGAACCACCGCTCCGATCAATCCCGAAATCAAATCTCCGGCTCGCAGCGCTCCGTCACCGTAGAAAGCGGCCATGGCCATACCGCCGGATACGACCGAAATGGCTTCTGCAGTGGAGAGTGTGCCGCTGGGCGACTTAATCTTTGTCTTACCATCTTCAGTGACACCGGAGCGAAGTTCGCGAAAGATCGTAACCACTCGGCGAATCTCTTCCAGCGCAGGAACCTCGCACGGCAGCTCCAGTGCGCGACCGAGTTGTTGAGCTCTCCGGCTGACGATCTGCACTTCATCATCGAGCGAATCGGGAACCGGCAAGATCACCGTGTTGAAGCGGCGCATGAGAGCGCTCGACAGTTCGTTGACACCTTTGTCGCGATTGTTGGCCGTTGCGATGACATTGAATCCCTTGGCCGCTTGCACTTCGGAGTTCAGTTCGGGTATCGGCAACACTTTCTCTGAGAGGATTGTGATCAACGTGTCTTGGACCTCGCTCGATATACGAGTCAGCTCTTCCACACGACAGATCATTCCTGATTCCATAGCGGTCATCATCGGACTGGACACCAGCGCTCCGCGCGACGGTCCTTCAGCCAACAATCGTGCATAATTCCATCCGTAGCGCAAGGCCGATTCATCGGTCCCTGCCGTTCCTTGGATGAGCAGACTCGAGGTTCCGCTGATCGCAGCCGACAAGTGCTCGCTGACCCAACTCTTCGCCGTCCCCGGCACACCGTACAGCAGCAGCGCGCGATCGGTCGCCAATGTGGCGACGGCCACTTCGATCAGTCGCTCACTGCCCACGTACTTGGGTGTGATCTCGAAACCGTCGGGCAGCTTCCCGCCCAAGAGATACATCTTCACTGCCCAGGGAGAGAGCTTCCAATTCGGCGGCCGTTGTCGATCATCCGCTTCGGCCAGCGCAGCCAATTCCGCTGCGTACTGATGTTCGGCATGCAGCCGTAGTTTGTTCTCGTCCGTCGAAGAAACCTGCGACGTTGCGTTTGCTCCAGCTTTGCCCACGATGTCTCCCTATGATTCTTCCGGAACGGCTATTTCTAAGAACTTCTTTCGCAATCCGATATTCGACGTGAAGCGCTCCAGCTCGCGTGCGAACAGCCCGCTTGCCGTGATGTCCTTCGTGATCGTCCACGGCTCGAGCGCTTCGTCGATGCATGACGCCGGGATTGCATGGCCTGCCGTAATCAACGAATTGGCCCAGCGGTATTCACCGGAGGCCGCAGTCGATCCGATTACGCGACGTGCCAGTTTCAAGTACGTCATCGCGAACCGTTCGCTCCATGGTCGATGAAGCCTTGTGAGCAGTGACATCGTTCGAGCTGAAGCGGTCACCCCTTCGGCCGTCAACCGTTCGAGCAGAACGTCTTCGGCTTCGCTGCGACTCATCGCCCTCAATAACTCTTCGAGCGGATCGATGGGTAGTCGAATCGTCTCGTTACCGGCCTGCCCCGTGAGGTTGGTCCATGCGTTCCACAGCGGTCGCAACCAAGCGGCGGAAACATCGTCCTGCGCGGCGAAACGGACGGCGGCCATCGTCCAGCCGGACATGATTGGTATGGCAAAATCGTCGCTGCGTGCGAATTCAATCCATTTGTTTGCATCTCCGCCGAACTGCTGCGACCAATGCGACGGTGCTACGAATGACAAGACGGTTTCGAGCCACACGGCTCGCTTGCCGCGGCCGGTCGGTGTCTTCGCCGAAATGCCGTCGCGCTGCCATGCCTTATCAATTTCTTCAGGCGGCGAACCGTTTATCCCGATCACTTCACCCGCATCATTGCGACGCAAGTTAAGGATTGCGATCGCTCGTTCACGCATGCGCTGCGCCAATGACGATCCAGGCAAATGAACCAATAGGTTCACTGCGGCCGCGCGCACATGTTCGCTGCGATCCGACAATCGAGCTTCCAGCCAAGCTTCATCGTCGGGTGAAAGCCCGACTTTACATTCGGCGACCAATGCGGCGCGATGTTCAGGCTTGTCTCGATCGATTGTATCCAGCAACCACTTGCGACCCTCAGCCGGATCGCATTCGCGCATAGCCGCAAGTGCTTGGCACCGCTCCTTGATCGTTCCTTCATTCCATTTGATCCGGCGAGACTGGAGATCGTCGGCATTCAGCAGAGCGACACCTTCCGTCATCCAGCGCCATGACTCGTTGAAGCGGCTGAGCCACACGCCTCGCTTGCCGACCAACGGGCGTATCAGCTCGCGCATTTCGGGATCCGTCACACTCAGCACCGACGAAATCAGATCACGCGGCAGCAGCAGATTCCGCGACTCTAATACTTCAACGCACTCCTTCAGAGCTTCGATGTTCTTGAGAGCCATTGCGGTCAAGATGTAGGAAGAGATCTGCGAGGATGCGAACGGACGATCTTCGTGCGGAGCCGCTTCCACTGCTTGGACATCGGCCCGCGAATCGACGCCGCAGCGCTCATACACAGCCCTTGTGCCTGCTCGCAACAATAACCCGCGTTCGCCGGTCGTTGCTTCTCGCTTTATAAGCAACGACTCGGCCGGATGTTGAGCGTCGGGTTGAGCCGCTGTCGGCGCGCGACTGAGCCCGGCCAGCGCGATGCGTGTCAACTCGTCCATATCAACTCCTTGAACGCAACGTTCGCAGCAGTGAGGGACATCGACCCCAAAGGATGAAATTCATGCCCGTCCCATTCACCGGTCAAGTCGACTGCCTCTCCCCCGGTAAACGAAAGGAGAGGGAAATGATCGCGACGAGACATTGCCAGAGATCGACCTCGGTTATCCACGGCGAACCATTCATTGCCGACCGGAGTCACGCGCACATCGCGCAGAATGCCGGCGGTCAGGCTCTGCCAAGGCGATCGAGAAAAGACCTCGGCAGCATGATCGAGAAACGCATCGATGTGTTCGTGTCCCGGGAGACGCGTCGTGATACGCTCGGCCGGCTCATGCTCTTCGCGTTTGGCTCGCAGCGCTGCGGCTCCGGGATAGAACCGTAATGCCGCATGGAATTCCGTGCCGGCATGGAATGCTTCGGCATACGTTTGATTCAGCGGAGCGAAATGCCACAAGACCGCAAGTCGACCACTGCTGCGTCCGATCAACCACGTGCGCCGAGATCGGATGCGGTCCTCCTCCTCGAATGCTTTGCCGATAACGGCCCATTGATCGACCAGCCTGGAGCCCGATTCATCGAGTTCCGCTTGCGACACTGTCCAACCAAGGTGCTGCCGCACATCCCACTGCAGATCTATATGAAGAGTGTCGATGCGCTGCCATGCTTCGATGAGCAGCTTGATGCGCCCGAGTTCATGCAGCAGACGTGACGGCCAATCCGGCGTCGAGCGCGGGATCATCGCCAAACGTTTTACGCGCGAGGCCAAGCCCGGTGCCTGAGCATCGACGAGCCGCTTAGCTTCGTTCTCCCAAAACGCCGCAGGTTTCGATTCAACGGAAGCCAAACCTGAGCGCACAAGATCCTGCATCCAGATATCGAACCGCTCCAAGCCGCTCGTCATGCGACTATCGCGCTCGGCAGCTCGTTTCTGTTTAGCCTTTGAATCGACCGGCTTTTTGTCGACTGTCGGTTCCTTGCCGACCTGTTCCTTTTCGACCTTCTTCTCCGCCCGCTCCTTGCGTTTGTCGAGCCACAACCGAACCCACTCGGGCTCGGTTGTTGAAGGCACATCGCCGGGCGAAGCGGCGCGCAGCATCATCAAACCGAGGACGTGTTTGCAAGGAAATTTGCGACTGGGACAACTGCACGCGTATCCGGTCGACGAGGATTCGATCCGAACTTGATAGTCCGCGCTGCCGCGGCATATACCCCAAAGGGCCTCGCTGCTGAAACCGAGATCGTGCCAGTGCTTGGCCGCCATCAGTTTCTTTCCGGCGGCAACTGAGCCCGCATCCGGAGCAAGACGAGCGATTTCTTCGAGCGTAAGATCCATGGCCTGAAGCCCACCGAGGTCGGACGATCCTTGTGTGACGAGGCCGGAATTATAACGTGATCGCGGGTGGCGATCGGCTCGCGGCATCTATAATGCTTCTCAACTCAAAATCGATCCTCTTTTCCCCCATCAAGTATCAACCGTTATGTTCGACGAAGAACAGCAGCAAGACGATTACGAAGCCGCACTCATGGCGCTGGCTGATGAAGAAACCGATGACGCGCGCGCCGCACTGAAGAGGATGCTCGAGCGAGCTCCCGAGGATGCGCGATCGCTGGAAATCAGCGGGCATTTCGCAGCTCTCCGCGGCGATTTCGATAAAGCAGCTAAGCTCTTCAAACAGATCGGTCAAACCGGTGTGCCCTATCATCAAGGGGTCTCGGCTCTCTGTACGGCAGAACTCTTGGCCGCGCGCGGCGAGCTCGACGAGTCGATCGCATCGGCCCGCAAAGCGGTCGAGTTCTTCGCGGCCGCAGAAGAACCGGCTCAGCAAATCAACGCGCTTGTGTTGATCGGCAACGTAGCTCAGAACAGCGGCGATCTGCATGCATCCTCCGATGCATTGGTCGAAGCGGTCGAACTGCTGGAACAACAAGAAGAGCCCGACTATCTGCAGCTCGGTTATCTCTTCTCCGAACTCGGCACGACCGATCGCATGCTGGGTGACATCGAGTCGGCCGCCGACGCGCTGCATGCGGCGAGACAAATTTTCGAGACGCTCGAAGATCACGGCGCGATGGCCGACGTGCTCGACAAACTCGGCATCATCGAACAGATTCGCGGCGACTATCCGAGCGCCGAAAAACTTCATCGCGATGCGTTGTCCATCAACGAGCGGGAAGAGTGCGACATCGGGATGAGCGTCAACTACGGCAACTTGGCTCAGCTCTATCGCCACACCGAAGAGTACGACCGAGCCGAAGAGTGTTTGCGCAAAGCCCTTGAGCTCGACAAGAAACTGGAACGCGATGACGGCGAAGCGGAGTTCTATGTCCAGTTCGCCGGTATCCAGCTTGCGCGCGGTTTATTGCAAGAGTCTGAGGAAGCCTACTTCCGCGCTCTCAAACTTTACAAGCGACTCGATGCTGTCGAAGGAATCCTCTGTGCGACTTCGGGACTCGGATCGCTCTATCTGCAAATCGGCAAACATGACGAAGCAGAACGCTTGATCACACGTTCGCTCGAGATGGCCAAAGAGATGGACCACGGCGACGGCATCGCCTCGACACTTGATGAGCTCGGTAAACTACGACAAGCACAAGGCCGCATGCAAGAAGCGAAAGAGCTGTGGCTGCAGAGCTGCGAAGTTCACGAACGATTGGGCTCCGCCAACCGTTTGGCCGATCTAAAAAAACGCATCGCCGAAATCGAAGGCTAACCGCCACTGAAAAAACCGACCCCATGAAAGCGGAACGGCGCAAGCCGTCCGGTTCTTCGAAATCGATCGTAATGCACCGGACGGCTTGCGCCGTACCGCTAGAATTTTTTCGATGAACGGGCGTAGTCTTCCTACGCGCCGATGGGCGGAGCCAGTTCTTGGTAGACGTTTTCGATGATGTCGGCCGAGATGCGCGGAGTCTCTTCCGCGAAACCGATCATCAGAGCCAGATCGCACAAGCGATTGATGCGACGCGGCAAGCCTTGCGACAGCGACTCGACGGCATCAAGTGCTTCGGGAGTGAAGATCGTATTAGCATCTCCGCCGACGACGCGCAGACGATGTTGAATGTAGCTCTGCGTCTCTTCCGGCTTGAATCGATTCATCAAACACTTCACCGCCAAGCGTTCATCGAGCGCATGATAACGTTCGACTTGTGCAGGCAGCGATTCTTGACCGACGAGGACCAGTGTCCAAGCCGATTCACCGCCGCTCCGCTCGGCTGCCACGTTGAGCAACAAGCGCAGCGGTTCGAGGAGATAGTTCTGCTCGAGCAGATGAGCTTCATCGATCACGACAACGGCATGTTGCTTGCGATCGAGATTCCCGCTGAGAAACTTTTCGAAACGTCGCAAACAGGCGGCTCGATCATTTGTGGCCGGTTCCGACGAACCTCCGTCGAGCGCATCAACCATGGATCGCAACCATTCATGTTCGTTCATGGCTGGAAAGACTAAGTGGATGAGCGGCTGAAAGGCCTCGTCGAGCTGCCGTCGCAGTTCATGCACGAGCAGCGTCTTTCCGATGCCGGTCGGACCGCACACGAGAGCGGCGGCGCGACGATTCTCGACGGCGTAATGCAATTTCATGAGCGCCGCCTGATGGTCTTCGGCGGGGTAATAGAATTGGCTGTCCCAACGGTTCTCGAACGGTTGGCCGGTCAGGCGCCAATGCTTGGTGTACATGGAATTGCGTCCGTGCGTTTTTAAAAGGCGAAGTTATCAACGATGCCGATCGATTCGATGCCGCTCTGCTGAATGGCCCGCACCGTCTCGTCGATGCGGGAAGAATCGGTATTGCGACGGTCGACAACGATGACTGCTGCGTCAAAGATCTTGGCGTCGGCGAGCCCGGCTACGACCGAACCGGAGGATTTCATGCGACTGGTATCGACGATTACCAGATCAAAGCTGCCCGACAGCTCGCGCAACATATCCGACATCCGACGATCGGAGGCCATCAACGACGGGCGACCTTGGCGCGGCTTGAGCGGCATGATCGTGAGCTGATCGTTGATCGAATGTACAGCCGCTTCTTCGAGCGAGATGTCTTCCGTCAGCGTGTCGCGCCAATCGTGCTCGACTTCCAAGTTGGTCTGCATGCAGAGTGTCGGATTATCGAGATCCAAATCGATCACAACTGTCTTCAATCCATGGCTTGCTGCAAGCAATCCCAAGCAGCAGGTCACCGTCGTGCGGCCCTCACCGGCGCTCGGACTGGTTACAGCCATGATGCCCAATCCGTCTTGGCAAGCCGCTTTCAAATGCGCGCCGACTTGAGCCAAGCTCTCGGCGCGTTGTTCCATCAGCTTGTTGCATACCGTCGGCCACTGCAGGTTATCGACTTCCCACACCGGATTGAACGGCTTGTGAACTTGATGCCGCAGCTTCTCTTCGCGGGCGCTGATCGCAGCCGCCGTGCGCAAGCGATCGTAATCGACTTGCGGAGCCGCTTTCGGATGCGGTGCCGCATGAGCACTCTCGCCTCGCATCGTATCACTGCGCATTGATTCATTGCGCATCGATTCATTGGGCAATGATTCGCCTGAGCGACTTTGCGATTCGCTTTGCACGAATCCCATCGCGATCGAAGCGTTGCGTTCGATCTCTTCTTGTCGAGCGGCTTCGCGGGCGGCTTGCGGTACATCGACTCGCAAGATGCGACCCGAAGTCCGTTCGGGATGCGGCTACCGCGCATAAGGAGGATAGCCGGGCTGAGCCGAAGGATCGGCTCCATCGCTCCGCCGCGACCGGGTCGCGCCGTTTCGGTTCGCGAACTGACTAATGTTTGAGCCGGAGCTTGCGAGGTATTAGCGGTATAGCCGAGATCGAAACCTTCGTCCATCGAACCGCTCGTAGCGGGCATCGATTCGGCAGGCATGCGAGCGCCGGAGGCCATCGACATCGAAGCGGATTCGACCGAGGTTCGTTGCGACTGTATAGCCGAACGACCGAGATGAGCCGGAGGAACGTTACCGGCTGCATAGAGGAAGTCAGCTACAGTGCGACGTCGCGCTTCGACAGCGGCCGGCGTTTCCATGGTCGGGCTCGGAGCGTCTGCGCGCAGCGGCAGTTGCTCGGGTGAACGCGGCTGCATGCGAGGAGCGTGGGCTTGATGCACTTGTTCGTACGACGATGGATTCATCGTATCGAAAAAACCCGGGATCGAAGAATCAGGTCCGGCAAACTCATGCGGCGTGTAATCCCGGACTTGCGGCATCGGTTCAGCAGCATGAGCGCGGCGTTGAGGCGGCGCGGAGGACACACCGGCCGAGACTCGTTCCGCAGAGTTCGGTTTCGACTGCAGATAGTGCGGCGCTTGAACGGCTTGTGCAGCTGAGTCGAGCCGTTGCCAAACACTTGCGGCTTGGGCTGCATCGGACTGAACGGCGCGACGTCCGGCTGATGCAACTTCATTCGCCGCAGCGCTGATCGGCGGCTGCGCAACTTCATTGCGACGCGAGTGAGGTGCCGGAATAGTGCTGTTAGGAATAGAGCTCGTCGGAGCAGAGTTGATCGGCGAGTTCACCGGAGCGTGATTCGGCTGATGAGGCAGTGCACCTGCCGACTCTTGAGCTGAGTCGTCGGAAGGCCGTCCGCTTGCAGAGCTTTGACGGTCTTTCGCGTAGGCTCGCAAAAAGGCTTGGTTGAGGTTGCCTGCCATATCCGTGTTCCTCGACGTCATTCCATCGGTGATCTACAGCCGAGACTCGGACGAGCCCCGACAAGGGTTCACTACGGCTTGTACTAAAACCACTCAGCCGAATGAAGAGGGATTTGCTATGCAGTTGCTCGCTTCGCGATTACCAACGTGGAGCGGTGGGCGAAGTGCCTTGAGTTCCCAGGGCAGGCGATCCGAAGGCGGGGCCGGCTGGATTGGCACTCACACCACCCGGCAACGGCGAACCCGTAGCCGGAACTCCGTACGCATTGACCGGCATCGTCGTTCCGCTCGCAGGTGCTCCATAACCTTGCGGTCGCACAAAATCTCCGGTCGGCGGTGTCGCATAACCGGCTTGTCCGATCAGACCGCCCGCGGAGGGCATCATGTTCGATTGTGAATTCAATCCGGGTTGCTGATAGGTCGGTTGTTGATAGCCCGGCTGCACATAGCCAGGTTGTTGATAACCCGATGGCTGATAACCAAGTTGTGGATTACCGGGCTGTTGATAGTTCGCAGGCGGCATGTTGGCAGATGGCATCGTGGGTTGCTGATAAGGAGAACCATTCTGGAATGCACCGGGCTGTGCAGTCGGCGCAGTGGCACCTTGATATCGATTTCCTGACGAACCCGACATGACATTCGAACCGGGAGCGTAACCGGCAGGCATGGTGGAATTCGAAGCCGGCATATTCGCACCGGCACCGTTCACGTAACCCGCTGTGTTGTAAATCGGATTGCTGTTGCTCGCAGCAGAAGGACGCACGAACGCGCCTGACGGAACAGCGGCTGAACCACGTGTGAATTCGATGAACGCACGGCTGAGACCTGCGCTGTCCAGTTCCGGTGTGTTGGTGGCTCGCATCGTCGTCGGCTCTTTCATGCCGCCGCCGACCGTTACCCCAAGCGAACCATTTGCAGTCGAAGCGGCTGCCGTGCGAAACTCAGGGTTCGTCGCTCCGCTCGAAGTCGGCATAGCTGTGACCGCGGTACGTGGTGCAGCAGAGGTCGATTCGAAGCTTGGATCGACAAGAGAAGGATCGATCAGCGATGTATCATCCGGCACAAGCTGCTCGGTGCGCGACGATCGATTTTGACCATCCCACAGTCCGGGGCTCGAACCGCCGGTTGCCGTGCTCGGCTTGATACCTGCCGAACCACTTACGGTTTCAAATCGCGGTGAGTTGTTCGTAGCAGCATCGAATGAATTGCTGAGACTACCTGGACCGGCGGCAGGAGTTGCCGGACGAGCTGCAAAGTTGCCCGCCGGTATCGGCGTACCCAACTGAATCTTCGGCGCACCGCTGCTCGGTTTAGCCGCTTCGTTCACGGTTGATGCCGCCGATGCGAGTTCACCTTCAATCGACGGTTGAGCCGGATCGATTTCGAGCAGCGAAGGCTGCGACTTGGCAACGTCACTCGCAGGTGTATCCGATGTTACATCACCTGACGCCTGAGGCTGCGATGAAGTGGATTCAAGACCGGCATTGGTGTTTTGAGCAACATCGGGTTGGTTTCCCGGTGTCTGAATATTTGGCACTTGTAGATTGTCGAGAGCTTCCAGAGCCTTTGACCCCGATGGATTGCGGCTTCCCATCTCGGCAAGGAGTTCGGAGTCCTGTTGCTGGCCCGTGCGCATGGCCATGATCGTAAGAATAACGAGAGCCATGATGAGGACGATGAGCACCACTCCGCTGCTCCAGTGTTCCCACCAACTGCGAGCCACCGCTGGTGCGGTTTGTGCAGTCGGAGCAGTAGCAGTTTGCAAAGCGGGCTGAATCGCCGGCGCTGTGCTTGGCGCGGTGACGGCTGCGGTGCTCTGCATGTTCGGTGCGACCACAGCGGCACCGGAGCTTCCCGCATCCATCGCGACCGGAACACCGCCCAAAGACGGAAGCCGAAACAGAACGGGAGGAGACGCGGGTTGCGGTCTCTCCGCAGCGGAAGGCCTCATCCGCTTGGCGGGTCGTACTGCATCCTGTGTACTGAGTCCAGTCATAGCTCGATCCTTCAGCTCTGGCGTGTTCCGTTTCGTTAGTTCGACTGTCGGCGATGCATTCGCATCGAACCTTCCTACTTCAGCGGTTATCCTCTGTATCGGCGGCGATCTTGCGGCTCTTGAAAGATTTGTCGGTTGCGGCGACTTTTCCGGCTGGGCAATCCGCGAGAGTCAGCATCTGCAACTCGCCGTTTTGCTCGCAAAGGTCCGGTTCGAGCAACTCGATCCGGTCCGGAGCACAGGTGCCCTAAGAGATTTCCATTCCTTCAGTTAAAATGGGACCTCTTACAGCTTGCCGGCAATTCCCGGCCCACCCTGTCGTCCGTTGCTTCCGACCAAAAGTCCTCCCACATGCTCAATCGAAATCAAGCTGCTGATCTTCTCCCCGAACTGATGCGCGAACGCATCCTGGTGCTCGACGGAGCCATGGGGTCCATGATCCAGCGGCTGAAACTGACCGACGCGCAGGTGCGCGGCGAACGGTTCCTGAGTCACGCCAAGGATCTGTCTCGGTTCTCAGACATTCTCTGTCTGACGATGCCGTCGTCGATCACCGATATTCACCGTGCATATTTGCAGGCCGGGGCGGATATTGTCGAGACCAATTCTTTCGGCGCCAGCCCGATCGGGGCGATCGAGTTCGATCTGTCGCGCGATCTCCTGCGCGAAATCAACTTCGCCGCCGTAGCTTGTGCCCGCCGCGCAGTCGACGAATTCAACGAACGGACGCCGGACAAACCGCGCTTCGTGGCCGGCTCGATCGGCCCGACAGCCAAGCAGACTGCGATCAGTACTCGAGTCGAAGATGCGGCTCATCGCGACGTGACCTATCTCGAAATGGTCGACAGCTACCGGGAGCAAGTTCAAGACTTAGTGGAAGCGGGGGTCGACCTGCTGCTGCCCGAAACGGCGATCGACACGCTGAACTTAAAAGCCTGCCTGTTCGCCATGGCCGACTACTTTGAGAAGTCGGGACGCCGTGTTCCGGTGATGGTCAGCGCCACGTTCGGCGACGGCGGACGCACATTCGTATCGGGTCAGAGTGTCGAAGCCTTTTGGGCTGCGATCAACCACTTTCCAATGTTGACCGTCGGCATGAACTGCGCGCTCGGACCCGAGATCATGCGGCCGCATTTGGAAGAGCTCTCGAAGATCGCTTCGGTGCCGATCAGTTGCTATCCGAACGCAGGTCTGCCGAATGAGATGGGACAGTACGATCTCGGTCCGGCTCGTATGGCCGAGATGGTCGGTGAGTTCGCAGACAACGGTTGGCTGAACATTATCGGCGGCTGCTGCGGTACGACTCCCGATCACATCGCGGCCATCGCTGAACGTGTGAAGCGAGTCAGCCCGCGCAAGTCGCCGGAGAGCCCCATCTGGACTCGGCTCAGCGGTCAACTGCCGCTTGTACTGCGTCCCGAAGTCCCGTTCACGATGGTCGGTGAGCGAACGAACGTCACCGGTTCGCGCGCGTTTGCGAAACTGGTGCGCGATGAAAAATACGAAGAAGCCGTGGAAGTGGCTCGGCAACAAGTCGAGAACGGCGCGGTGATCATCGACATCAACATGGATGATGCGCTGCTCGACGGACCGGCCGCGATGACCAAGTATCTGCGATTAGTCGCCGGAGATACGGTCGCAGCCAGTGTTCCGGTCATGATCGACAGCAGCCGCTGGGAAGTAATCGAAGCCGGCCTGCAGAATGTTCAAGGCAAAGCCATCGTCAACTCGATCAGCCTCAAAGAAGGCGAAGAGGATTTTCTCCGCAAGGCGCAGCTCGTCAAACGCTATGGGGCGGCAGCCGTGGTGATGGCCTTTGATGAGACAGGACAAGCTGTCGAGACCGATCACAAAGTCAAGGTGTGTCACCGAGCTTATAAATTGCTGACCGAGAAAGTCGGATTCCATCCGGAAGACATCATCTTCGATCCGAACATCCTCACGGTCGGAACAGGGATCGAAGAGCACAACAACTACGCGATCAACTTCGTCGAAGCCGTCAGGCAGATTCGCAAGGTATGCCCCGGCGCACACGTCTCCGGCGGTGTCAGCAACATCAGCTTTTCGTTCCGCGGCAACGATGTCGTGCGCGAAGCGATGCACAGTGCGTTCCTGTATCGCGCTGTAGCGGCGGGCATGGACATGGGGATCGTCAACGCCGGGCAGCTTGCCGTGTACGAAGACATTCCGCGCGATCTGCTCGAACATGTTGAAGATGTGCTGTGGAATCGTCGCCCGGACGCGACCGATCGCTTGCTGACCCTCGCTGAAACGGTCAAAGGTCCCGGCAAAAAGGCTCAAGGCGAAAACCTCGCCTGGCGCGACGCACCGGTCGAAGAACGTCTCAAGCATGCTCTGGTTCACGGCATCGACAAGTTCATCGAGATCGATACCGAAGAGGCTCGGCAGAAGTGCACGCGCTGCTTGGAAGTCATCGAAGGTCCGATGATGTCCGGTATGCAAGTCGTCGGCGATTTGTTCGGCGCCGGAAAGATGTTCCTGCCCCAAGTCGTGAAGTCGGCGCGCGTCATGAAGAAGGCGGTCAACTATCTCACCCCATTCATGGAAGAAGAGAAGCGTCTAGCCGGCGCAGCGGCCTCTTCGTCGCGCGGCAAAGTGCTGATGGCGACCGTCAAAGGAGACGTGCATGACATCGGTAAGAACATCGTCGGTGTGGTGCTCGGCTGCAACAACTTCGAAGTCATCGACCTGGGTGTGATGGTCACATGCGAGAAGATCTTGGAAGAAGCCAAGAAGCACGGCGTCGACATCATCGGTCTCTCCGGCTTAATCACTCCCAGCCTCGATGAAATGGTGCATGTCGCCAAAGAGATGCAGCGACTCGGATTTACGACACCCCTCTTGATCGGCGGCGCGACAACCAGTGCCAAACATACGGCGGTGAAGATCGCACCGCAGTACAACCATGCCGTTGTGCATGTGCTCGACGCATCGCGCAGCGTGGGTGTCGTCGAACAGCTTTGTAATCCGACATCGCGACCTGCGCTTGAGGCATCGAACCGAACTCTGCAAACAGAACTGGTTGCTTCGTATCAAGCTCGCAAACAGAAACTCGTTCCGTATGCCGAAGCGGTCGAGCGTCGCTTCAAGACCGACTGGTCGACGGTGCGGATCGATGTGCCGCGCAAGCTGGGGCCGCAGGTGCTGAAAGACTTTTCCATCGAGACCCTGATGAAATACATCGACTGGTCTCCGTTCTTCATGGCTTGGGAACTGCGCGGCAAGTATCCGAAGATCTTTTCGGATGAACACGTCGGCCCGCAAGCCAAAGAGCTCTTCGACAACGCGCAGGCCATGTTGCTGGATATCATCGCCGGTAAGAAACTGCGAGCCGATGCGGTTTACGGCCTGTGGCCCGCCGCCAGTGTCGGCGACGATGTCGTGCTGTTCACCGACCAATCGCGGACAAAGGAACTGACTCGCTTCCATTTCCTGCGTCAGCAATGGGAACGTCAGGAGCAAAAGGATTTTCGATCGCTGGCCGATTATGTGGCTCCGCTCGACAGCGGTCGCCAAGACTATCTCGGTGCGTTCGTCGTCACCACCGGTCACGGCGCCGATGAGTTGGCCGCTCAGTTTGAAAAGGACCATGACGACTACAACGCGATCATGGTCAAAGCAGTTGCGGACCGCTTAGCAGAAGCCTTTGCCGAGTATCTGCACGAACGTGTGCGACTCGATTGGGGTTATGGGCATGAAGAGACGCTGAGCAACGAAGAGTTGATCGCTGAAAAGTATCGAGGCATTCGCCCGGCCCCAGGCTATCCGGCATGTCCTGATCATACCGAGAAGCAAACACTCTTCCGCTTGCTCAACGCCGAACAGGAAGTGGGTGTGAAGCTGACGGAGTCGTGCGCGATGTGGCCGGCAGCCAGCGTCAGCGGTTTTTACTTCGCTCACCCCGATTCGCGTTACTTCGCCGTCGATCGCATCACACGCGATCAGGTCGAAGACTACGCCCGCCGCAAAGGGCTCAGCGTTCGCGAAGTAGAACGTTGGTTGAGTCCGAACCTGGGCTACGATTGATCGTCACTCAGCAGATCGACGAGACGCCGTGAACAAAACTTCGACAGCGTCCGCACGGTTGCGGTGAATGTGGTGTCGTCGTCATAACCCATCAACCGTTCGCCTCCCTTGGCGTCGGGACAACAACTCGATGGTCTATATCGAACCGTACGAGAGTCAACTCTCAAACGACGTCGATACCTTCAAGCTGAAACATGGGTCTTGTTAGATAGAAACCTATCGTCGGATATTCAGTAGTTCATCGAACAACTGCTGCGTAGCCGTGATCACTCGAGCGTTACTTCGATACTGAGTCGAAGCCAGCACGAGGTTCACTAAGTCACCGCCGATGTCTGTGTTAGAAAGTTCGCGAGCACCGGCCACCACGCCGCCGATACCGTTTTCTCCCGGTTTACCTTCGATCGGCAGACCGGTGTTGATACCTTGCGCATACATATTCTGGCCTCGTTGTTCCAAACCTTGCGGGTTCGTGAATCGAGCCAGACGGACTTGTCCCAAGTCGCGCGAGATACCGTTGCTGAACACACCACGGATCGACCCGTCTTCGCCGACCACGTAGCTGGTCAACTTACCCGGAGGCGAACCGTCTTGTCTGGCTGCGGCCAATGTCGGTGTTGCAGTCGCCAAACCGGATACCGACGTGAAGTCGATGTCGAACTGCAGCGGCGATACGCTTGGTAGACCGGTACGATCGACGGCGACACGAGTGTTCGAGGCTGACACGAAGTTACCGTTGCCGTCAAACTTGATAAGACCTGTACCGACACCGATGTTCGCCCCGGTCGCGGGCGAGTTATCGGCTGAATCGGCAAACCATCGATAAATGGTTTCCGTATCCGTCTTTTCCTGCAGAACAGCGGTGACGCGAGTTCGGATGGGAAGGCCGAGCGAATCGTAAGCAATGAAGTCGGCAACTGCACTTTGCCCCTTGGCGGATTGAACGCTGCCGAATGCCAAGTTCGGCGTCGTCACCGTACCCGATGCATCGGTCAGTCGGAAACTCGTCAAGTCAATCGAGATCGAGTTGTCTTCACCGTTATTGGATACGAATCGTAGTTGTCCGTCTTTGATGTACGCGCCGGGGAGAAGGTCGCCGGTTTCTCCGGTGATGTTATTCTTCGATGAAGGGATCGGATTCACCGAGTCGCCGTTGGCGCTCTGAATACCCATCGCCTGCTGCATGAAGTTGATCAAATCTTGGACCGTCGATGTGTTGGTGACGGTGAAGCCTTTCGCTTCCAGGTTACGGCCACCTTTGCGAGCCGTGAAGCTGAGTGAGCCCGTAGTGAACGCGTTTTCATAGTTGAGACCGTCGCGTTTCACGACGTTGACCAAAAGCGTATTGCTGGTCACTCCCGGGCCGTCGAGGTTCACCTTCTTGTTGCCCGAGAGATTCAAATTAGAAATGGCTGCGTCTGTTTTCGAGTCGGTATAGTCGACTCCTGCCGGAATGGTGTCGACCAAGTAAAACGTGTTCTGATCGGCTGCCGTATTGCGATAGATTCGCATCGAATCGTAAGCCGGAAAACCGCCGCTTGCCGGCGGAGTAGGAATGGTCGGAAAGTTCGTAAGATGAATCCGTCCGTTAACAATGTTCTGCGGGCCTGCCAGCGCAGAGGGACGTGATTCCGGTTCACCTGCTTTGTAGTAGGTGATCATGTACGAGTAGTTACCGTTAAGCGTCGAAGTGTCTAGCTGCTGACTTGATAGCGGTACGCTGCCCGTGTCGACATAAGACCCGCCTGCCGTAGCCGTGGCCAGCTTGAAAAACTGGTTTCCGCCGGCTGTCGTTCTGTAAACGGCAACCTGTGTATAACCACCGGCTGCAGGAGGGAGATTGTTCAGCGTAACGGTGTTGTCGGCTAAGCTGTTGCCTGCCGGAATCGTAACGCTCAGTGAATTGGATGCGATCGTCTCTTTGCCCGAATCATCGACGTACGCGAATTTGTACTGGTACACGGCTCCTTCAGCCAGGATACCGCCCCCTTGATTGTGAGCCACGGTCACCGATGAACCGTTCGTGTTCACGGCACCCGCGACACCGAGGTTGGTCGAATCGGGACGGGGAATGCTGGAGTCGCCCAGCACGGCGCTTTGCAGCACCTCAGCCGTGTCGGCCACATCGCCGCTGGGTGTGAGAGTCCCTTCCATCGAAACTTCGCCGGTAGCTTTGGCAACCGCTTCCGACCCGAGCGGAATGGTCAGCGGCACCAGGCTCGTCGTTTGTATGTTGAACTGTTCATCGACACCGTAACCCAGCAAGCGGTTACCGGTAGAGGTCACTAGTTCGTTCTCGCTGTTCAGCTTGAAGATACCGTTACGGGTATACAGCCGCTCTTGAGCCGAGCCTTCGACGACGAAGAACCCGTCCCCTTGGATGGCGAGGTCCGAAGAACTGGAACTGATCTGAATCGTTCCCTGCGTGAACTTGGGCGTGATGGCTGCGACTTGAACACCGAGACCTGTTTGCCTAGGGTTCGTACCACCGTTGTCCGCAGAAGGCGCGGCACCGAGCGAGAGCGTTTGCAGAAACTGCGTTCCGAAGATGACGTCGGATGATTTGAAACCGACCGTCTGAGAGTTCGCGAGGTTATTTCCCAAAACGTCGATTTGGGATTCGGCCGCATTGAGTCCGGTAAGTGCGGTACTAAGCGACGATGTCAGACCCATTTGGATCTCCTCGCATGTCTAATCAACTTTCGGGCTGGACGATCTCCCTCACGTTGTTGATATCGACTGTCGAGTCACCAATGTGCACTTTCACGGTCCGTTTATTGTTATCTTTCGCGTCCGTGACTACCGAGACTTTGTCAACTACCCCCGTTATGTCTTTTGAATTGTCATCCAGGGCAGTGACCTTCTTCCCGATCAACCCGCTGGCCATCGACAAACCTTGTCCGGTCGCGAGCGTTGATAGCGTTTCTGTAAGTTGATTGGTCGATCCGATCGAGCGTATCTGACTGACCTGCGTCAGGAACTGCGAGTTGTCCATCGGGTTCAGCGGGTCTTGGTTCTGCATTTCCGTCACGAGCATCGACAAGAACTGTGACAAGTCGACGTCGCGCAAGTCGTTTCCCTTCGTGCCTGTCGTGGACGAAGAGGAAGACGAACTGGATGAGGAGCCTGAGGTTCCCGTAACCGCGGACATGGGAAATTCTCTTTGATTGTGAATGCGATCGCTGCCGGCTGTTAATCGCTATCGGAGTAGTACAAACATCGGCGAGCTGAGTCAAGGCGATCAATCTGTCTGGACATTTCGACGGAAAATTCGGTACTCTCCGCTCAATCGCTAAAGTTCGCGATTGCCTGCAGAACGCTTTTCAATATCCACGGATGGTTAGATGAATACCCTAGCGCTCATAGCGAGATATCGGGACCTGATCCTTCCCGTAGCCATCATCGGCTGCGTGGTCGTGATTCTGGTACCGCTTCCTCCGGCGCTGATGGACATCTTGCTGGCCGCCAACATCGCGATCTCGGTCTTGGTGCTGCTCACCACGATCTACATCCGAACGCCGCTTGAATTCAGCGTGTTCCCGTCGCTGTTGCTTGCCACGACTCTCGCTCGCTTGGTTTTGAACGTTGCGACAACGCGTTTGATTCTGACCAAGGCCGACACGGATGAAGAAGCGGCGGCCGGTACGGTGATCCAAGCCTTCGGCGAATTCGTCGTCGGTGATCGTATCGAAGTCGGCATCATCTTGTTCGTGATCATCGTCGCGATTCAGTTCTTGGTGATCACCAAAGGTGCGACGCGCGTCAGCGAAGTGGCGGCACGTTTCTCGTTAGACGGTATGCCCGGTCGTCAAATGGCGATCGATGCCGACTTGAATGCCGGCGTCATCGACGAACAAGAAGCCCAGCGCAGAAGAGAAGCCGTTCAGCGGCAAGCCGACTTCTTCGGGGCTATGGACGGTGCCAGTAAGTTCGTGCGCGGCGATGCCATTGCAGGTATCGTCATCACGCTGATCAATATCCTCGGCGGCCTCTACATGGGGATGATGTATGCCGGGATGACGCTCAGCGAGTCCTTCGCGCTCTTCACCAAGCTGACGATCGGCGACGGCCTCGCCAGCCAAGTCCCTGCGTTCCTAATCTCGCTCGCAGCCGCGTTGCTGGTCACGCGTAGTTCACAGCAAGTCAACTTGCCGCTCGAACTGCTCAATCAGTTGATGTCCAGACCGCAAGCCCTGGCGGTTGCCGGCGGATTCCTCGGACTATTGATCTTCACTCAGTTGCCCACCATCCCGCTACTGTCGCTCGGAGCCGGATGTTTCGGGCTGGCCTTCGTGGTCAAGAAACAGAAGGCCGCGCAAGAGGCTCATGATGAACAAGTGAAGCGCAGCGCCGAAGCGGCTAAGAACAAACCGGCGGAGAAACGGGTCGAAGACTATCTGGAAGTCGATCCGATGCGCATCGAAATCGGTGCGGCTCTATTGCCGTTGGCCGACCCTCGACGCGGCGGCGATCTAATGGAACGCATCAGCGCCGTTCGCGCGATCCTGGCCAGCGAAATGGGCATTCTCCTTCCCAAAGTACGCATGAAGGACAAACTCAGCCTGCCCGAGTTCGTATACGACATTCAAATCGCCGGCAACCGCGTGGCGCGCGGCGATGTCAGGCCGAACAAGCTTTTGGCCATCGATACGGGTCGAGCCACCATGCCGCTGCCGGGCGAACAGACTCGCGAACCTGCCGGCGATCGCACGGCATATTGGATCATGCCCGACGATCAGGCGCGCGCCGAGATGTACGGTTATGAAGTAGTGCCTCCGTCGGTCGTCGTTTCTACACATCTACAGGAAACGGCTCGCAAGCATGCGCACGAACTACTCACTCGCGATGCAACCAAACATTTGGTCGATCAGCTCAAACAGGTCAGCCCGGCTGTGGTTGAAGAATTGATCCCGGGCCAGTTGAAGCTTTCCGAAGTGCAAAGCGTGCTCCAAATGCTGCTGCGCGAAGACATTCCGATACGCCAACTCGGATTGATCTTCGAAACGCTCGGCGACTTTGCAAGCCGCATCAAGGAACCGGTGGTCCTGACCGAATACGTTCGCTCGCGATTGGCTCGAACCATCTGCCAACGATTCCGCGATTCCCAAGGACAGATGCACGTCATCACCATGGACCCCGCCATGGAAGATCGAATTGCAGCGGGCTTCGAAATCGATGCCCGCGGATTGGTACTCCGCATGTCACCGCAGGCAATTGAAATCACCTGCGATCAAATCGCGAAACAACTGGCTCCGCTTCGCACGGCGGGACATCGACCGATCATCGTCGTCAGCCCGCGCATTCGACCGGCGCTGCGCGAAATCACCAAACAGAAATTGCCCGACCTGCGAATCCTCAGCCATACCGAAGTGACCGAACAGACTCAGCTCGTCTCCGTCGGCCTGGTCACTGATCCGCCGCTGAGAAGCTGACCTGCCCAGAGAACATAGACCCGCTAACGAATTCAAAAGTAAAGATCAGACGCCATGGAAATTCATACTTTCCGCGCCGGTTCGCTCCAAGAAGCACTCATGCTCGTACGCTCCGAATTGGGGCCCGATGCTTCCGTGATCCGGACTCGTGAAACAGCGCCTCGTCTATTCGGTATGTGGGGCAAGCGCGGAATTGAAGTGGAAGCGACGCGTGATGCGCACGGTGTACGACGGGTGTTCTCATCACCCGATTCCTCTTTCAGTGCAATGGATGCGGGACACGATCAAGAACAGTTCTCGGGCGATTCAGATCAGCCGAATGCAGCGTCGACCTTTCATCTATCTGAATCCGGTGTAGAGCTCCCGGTCGATCACTTTCACGACACCTCCGATCAAAATAGTCCATTACCGACAACTTCGTTTTCGCCGAGCGACTACAGAAATGCGAATGCACCGGTCCGCCCTTCTACACAGGGTCGATCGTCTGCGACGGCCGGAGGTGCTCTTTCGCCTGCCATGTTCGAAGTCTTCACCGACTTGCTCGACAGCGATGTCGAACCCGAAGCGGCTCGGCTCATGTTGCAACAAGCCGCAGGCCAACTGTCACCTCAACAGCTCGACGATCCCTGGCTGATCAAAGGCCGTTTGTGCCAAGTCATCCAGCAACAGATTCAAGTATCCGGTCCGATCCGGTTAGAGCCGGGGCACGGTCCGATGCGCGTGGCGCTCGTCGGACCGACAGGAGTCGGCAAGACTACGACATTGGCCAAGCTGGCTGCAGGACTCCATTTTGAATCGGGCGCGCAAGTCGGCTTCATCACGCTCGACACATTCCGACTCGGAGCCGTCGATCAACTGCGTCAGTATGCAGAACTGATGGCCGCGCCGCTTGAAGTCGTCTCGTCGATCGACCAGCTTAAGCAAGCACTCGTTGAGCTCGACCACTGTTCAGCCATATTCATCGACACAGCCGGCCGATCACCGCGCGATGCTGCTCAGCTCGATGTGTTGAAACAGTACTTAGATGTGGCCGATCCGCACGAAACGCACTTGGTGCTGAGCGCGGCGGCGTCGCGCAGTCATGCACAGATGGCGATGGAACAGTTCGCGGCGCTGCGACCCAATCGCTTGTTGCTGAGCAAGCTCGACGAATCGGCCTGTTTGGGTGGTTGGTATCCGATCCTGTCGACTTCGCCTTGGCCGCTGAGTTATCTGACCAACGGGCAACATGTGCCGGAAGATCTGTTGACCGCCAATCGACGTCGTGTGGCCGGTTTGATCATGGGGCAATCTGCAAAGTTAGCTTGGAACTAAGCAACCATGACGACGCGGGACAATGATCCGCAATCGCAGAGCATCGATCAAGCCGACGGCTTGCGCAACATGCGCGCCGCCCCCGGTACAACGTCGTCGCCGCGTAGCTCCGCGGCCGGACCGCGCGTCGTGTTGATCCACGAAACGCCGGTTTCCGATGCCGGTCTGCGCTGGGCTATGCATCTGGCGCACGGATTGGCGGAGAAGTCCGGCCCGATGTCTGATGTTTGGTTCATCGATTTAGCCCCCTGTTACAGTCGACTGGCCGGAGTAACTGCCGGCGGTTCCATGCCTGCCCATCATCGCGAATGCTGGCTGGAATTGGCTGTCCACGGAAGAACTCAACGCACTTCGTCCCCTGTGCATGCAGAGGGGATCGGGACGACGGTGCATGCGGCTGCGGCTGAGAGCGCTGCCGTTTCGCATGATCAATTGCCTCGTCTCTACGAACAGTTGCTGAGACAATTGCGGCGTTTGGAACCGCTTCCAAAATGGATCGTGATGATGGCATCCGAAGGCCGGATCGCAATCGACAAAGCATGTTGGCTGGCTGCCGAAGACATCATTCTCTTGAGCGGAGACTCGCCGGGAGCGCGATCCATCTCGGAATCAAGTCGTCTGATGCGCATTGATCGGCCCGATGCGAGCCGGCGCACTTGGCGGCTGGAAAAAAGATTGCGTCGACCGCTGATCGATTGGAGAGCCTCACGAACTACAACGCTTTCAGGTTCACACGCAGAAATCGAACGTTCGGGCCGAGTCGTCTGGCCGGCCGATCCGGCGAACTGGTCTCATCGCACAGGTCGACGCGCGGATGCCTACTTGAAGTCGAGCTCTGCTGTTGTAACTCGACAACTCTGCGCAAGCACCGCAGGTACGGAAGAGAGCGAGGCCTGTGCTGACTTCGTTAAGTTTTCCGACCGCAAGAAAAACATTCAACTTCCGCCGACTCTGTTACCGATAAACAGCGTGTCGGAAAAATACCGCGCGTGAAGACGCAGGTAGGTTTCCATAGTCAAAGAAGACGATGAGTCATCTGACGACGGAAAGCACGGAGGCTGAGAATGGCGCGAGCATACTCTGGAGTGCTGGCTGCCATCGCAGTTATCTTTGTGATCCTTCGCGGACTGATGTCGGGGTCATTGCCTGACCAAATCCTCAGTCAGTGTCTGACGGTTTTCATCGGCTTTGCGGTGCTTGGTTATATGATCGGCTATTTGGCCGAACAGACTGTGTGCGATTCGGTGGAAAATCGATTCCGCAACGAAATCAAGCGATTGCAGGCTGAAGCGAATGCCGCTGCGACTGAAAACGCGGAATAACCGCAAGTTGGCATGGATTCCCATTCATTAGTTCGGTAAAAGATCGCCGCGGCAGAGCAGATGTTGAAACGAGAGTAATGACACCCCGGGACGGGCTTTACTCGCGACGGATTCAGCATCGGTTACATCGCGTATCAAGCTTGGGTTGATTCCGATCAGCCGGAAAGCTTTAACGCGTGATGAAACTGAAACGCTTTCCTCGGTTTCCGCAAGGATGACTCAGCCGGCAAACTCACGGAGGATTGGATGGCAACGACGATCGCGGCACAAGAAGACATTCAAGAAGTCTGGAAGCAATACAAAGCTGATCCCAGCAATGTTGATTTGCGGAATCGTTTGATTGAGCAATACATGCCGCTGGTTCGCTATAACGGTGACCGTATTTGGCAACGCCTGCCTGACGGCGTCGAACTCGACGACTTGATCAGTGCAGGTATCTTCGGTCTGATGGACGCCATCGACGCCTTCGACACCGGTCGCGGTGTGAAGTTCGAGACCTACTGCGTTCCACGTATTCGCGGCGCCATGCTCGACGAACTGCGTACGATGGACTGGGTGCCGCGCTTAGTGCGCAGCAAAGCCAGCAAGCTCACCGAAGCTCGCAAGCAACTCGAAACTCGATACGGTCGTCTCCCGACCGATCGCGAGCTGTCGGAGCACATGCAGATCAGCATTCAAGAGCTCGAAAAGATGCAGATGGAGGCCAACGCCGTTAACTTGGTGAGTCTCAATAAGAAATGGTACGAGACCGACAGCTACAAAGATGTTCGCGAGATCGACATCCTGGAAGACAAGAAGGGTGAAGACCCGACTCGCCGTATCCAGAAGAGCGATCTGATGCGATTGGTCACCAAGGGCCTGAACCGCAACGAACGCCTCATCATCATTCTTTACTACTACGAAGAACTGACGATGAAGGAAATCGGCGCCACGCTCGACCTGAGCGAAAGCCGAGTCAGCCAGATGCACTCCAGCATCGTGGCTCGCCTTCAAGAACAGCTCGGTCGTCGCCGTCCCGAATTCGGGACTTGAATGACCACTATTCGCTAAGTAATTCTCTACGCGATTCGCTAACTGCATTCTCGTGACGAGGCTCCAGCCTCGTCACGCACTGCCCGTGAGGCTCCAGCCTCGCCCAGTTCATCCTCTGGTCACAGCGGCCGATGCTACTCGGCCATCTAGGTCGCTCTGCCGAATCGTTTGGCACCGTTGCAGCTGTTGGTCGTGCTCACTGGGTTAGGATCAATTTGGGAAAATTGATCTACAACTTTTTGATCTACAACTTGCTGAGTCTCGGACTCAGTACACTCGGATCACGATCAACCAGTTTGACTTTCGTAACGGCTCGTCCAGCTCTTTACGGCGGCGCATCCAGTGCCTGATGTCGTAACTCAAACGTCTGCAGATAAGAAGCAGTCGTCGTGATCGATAGAGACAAGCGGCTTGTTCGACCCATATCAGATCTCGCAACCACTCTTTGCCGACCATCTGGTCTTGAACCGCTGCTGTTTGCAGCAGCGCACCTGCGAACGCGGCGGCTTCGCGATCCAGCGGACGATCTTTTTCTACTGCGCGCTGAGCTGCGAAACGTAGAAAGGCTTCGTCGAACGGAGACCCGAGCTCGTCAGCCGTGAACGGCAGTAGCTTGCGGACGTAACCCAATCGCTTTTGCAGTAACGCTCGCGCTGCGCTTTTCAAATGTTCTTCGGCCAGTCGCTTCAGCTCGTCCAGTTCGCCGGCGTTCAACTGTGCGAACGGTTCGTCTCCGACAGAACAAGTCTGCAACCGCTCGAGCAATGATGCGTCGGTCAGAACGCTCGCGAGCGCAGTCTGGAACGCAGCCAAGCTCATGACTCGAGATCGCCCGATACGGAACAAGCCGGAATACGACCGTAACGAGCACAGAGCTCGCGAGCTCGATCGAGCTCTGCAATCAGTTCATCGAAGGGCGGCATGTTCTCGTCACGTTCGAGCAACAGTCCTTTGACCGGCGCAATCTTCACGACTTCTTCCATCAGTTGCCAAACCTCTTCCGGAGTCGCGCGACTGTGACTGTCGATGAGCTGTTCACCTTCGAAATGTCCGCCGACGAAGTGTAATTGGACGATCCGTTCGGCGGGCAGTCGATGCAGGAACTGAATAGGATCAAAGCGGTGATTGACCGAGTTGATGTAAAGGTTCGTGACATCCAAGAGTAAGCCGGTATCGGTAGATTCGATCAGTTCGGTCAGAAAATCGGCTTCATCGCGTTCGTTGATTTGATATTCGAATGGGCGAGTGATGTTCTCCAGAATCAACGGCGTCTCGATGCGCGCCTGCACGATCCGAACGTTGCTCGTGATAGCCTGTAGTGACTCCTGGTTCAGCGGCAACGGCGTGAGGTGTCCGATTTCACGACCTCCGGCTCGCGTAAATGACACATGTTCACTCCACCATGGCGGCGAGAGACGTCGGACGAGACGGGCCAAGCGATCGAGGTAAGCCGGGTCGATTCCTTCGGCGCTTCCCAAGCTGAGCGATAGGCCGTGCGGCACCAGCGGAAACTGCCTGGCAAGCGTCGAGAGCTCTGCATCCTTGATCGATGTCGGATCGAAGTAATGATCGGCGATGATCTCGAGAAAATCGACTTCACTACGATGACGAAACACGTGCGGGCGAAAGGCTTCGCGAAACCCGATGCCGACACCGAGCGTGGGTAGGTTTGTGAGTACAGAGTTCATCGTCGTGAATCAGCTGCCTCCGCCGCAACCTCCGCATCCGCCACCGCCGCAGCCGCCCCCTCCTCCGCAACCTCCGCCTCCACTGCCGCCGCAAGTGGATGTCGTTCCACAACCCGAACCGCACGTTAAAGTCACGGAGCTGTTGTATAGGGGACTTTGACGCAGCAAATCAAACGGCCCGCCGGGAAGAGCTGACAAGCCGAACAGAGCCATACTCATCAGCGCATAATTCGGGAGCGGTTCGTCAGAACCTTGTTCGAGCGTCGGGTGTTGCAGTCGGTGGGCCGTCTCAAGGTCAGCCAAATAATTGCGACCTCGTATCGTCAGCTTGGTCAATCGCAGAGCTACGATCAAGATACAGGCTGCGACGGCCATCAGGATGAGGAACAGCAGATTGTAGTGACCATGGATAATCGCCGCCGTCAGCTTGTATGCAGCCAAGGACACGAGAGCGAAAGAGACGACCAGTCGCTTCACTGTGAATGCCGAGGACTGTTCATCGTTGAAGACAAAGTTCTCTGCCTTGGCCCTCTTATCCCACTGACGACACTCATCTTCGATTTTGTCTCGCACCTCTTTGCAGAAGACTGACTGAGGCGCCTTGTTGCTGCGGAAATGTTTGTAGACAACCGCAGGCACGTTCGGCAACGGCTCGTCGGAGGGCGGATGTTCGACGGCTTCGATCTCGACACGCCTGGTGATGAGCATGCCGACGCGGTTGATCATCAGATATCGGCGGCGAACTAGGTCGACGATTGCCAACCGCAAAACCTCTGGAACGCCTCCCCGGAGATAGGCCGTTTCATATGGATCGGCTTCTTCGTCAATCGCAGCCGGCGGGAGTTCGCCGCTCGTATCGATCCCACGGCGACTGAAGGCGAGATAGACGATTAGAACCGCAGAGGTAAAGAAATAGAGGAGGAGAAAGTAAGGACCGTACATGCTTGCGATCGGGTTGTTCAACAGCCACTGCATGGTGGATTTCCTTAACTCCGAACTTGGGCAAGCCGCTACTTCCGCTTGCCTGAATCTTCTTCAATTATGTCACTGAAAAGCAAGGCCCGCTTTCGCCGTGACTAGGGCGCAGACGAATTCTACCCCTGAATCGTGCACAGCCGAACCGGAAGAAATGCTCGGATTTGACGGAAGATTCTGCATGTTTTTGGGTTTCGACTGCGGTATGCTTTGGGACTATTCATCTCTCTCTTTTCCTTAATCCGAAGCTGGAGTTTATTGCATGGGACGTTACGGACTGCAGGATTTTCTTCAGAAAACGGCTCAGGTCGATTCCAATCAGGGACTATTTGAACTTGAGGGCGACCGTGTCTTGGAAGTGAACCTGAACGGTGAGATCTGGACGAAGACCGGATCGATGATCGCCTACTTGGGTAAGATCTCGTTCGTCCGCGAAGGAATTTTTCAGCAAGGGGTCGGCAACCTGCTGAAAAAGGCGGTCAGCGGCGAAGGGACGAAACTGACGAAAGCCAACGGTAACGGCAAACTGTATCTGGCCGATTCGGGCAAGAAGATCACGATTCTCTCGCTCGAGAACGAATCGATCTTCGTCAACGCCAACGACGTTTTGGCGTTTGAGTTCTCGCTGAAGTACGACATCAAGATGATGAGGAAGATGGCAGCCGTTCTAAGCGGCGGACTGTTCAACGCCCGTTTTCAAGGAACGGGAATGCTCGCCATCACGTCGCACTACGATCCGCTGACACTACGCGTGACACCGCAGACACCGGTGGTCACCGATCCGAATGCCACGATCGCTTGGAGCGGCAATCTGACGCCCGAGTTCCGGACCGATATTTCATTGAAGACATTCTTCGGTCGAGGAAGTGGTGAGAGTTTGCAGATGTCGTTCCAAGGTGACGGCTTCGTTGTGGTCCAGCCCTTCGAAGAAGTTTACATGCAACACTCTGCGTGACCCTTCCTCTCGCACTACCCTGCTCTTCTCGTACTCGTACTCGTACTCGAAAACAAACAAGAGATTCGAGTACGAGTACCGCTCCGCTGAGTACGAGTACGAGTACCATTAGAGATCGATGGCCGTGACTTTTTCGATTTGTCCGGAAAGGACGAAGTGTGAAGTCGACCCATACTGAATCCGGCTCGCCGGACCACCATTCACCCTTGCGTCATGAGCATCGCTCGCATCATGCGTCCGCAGTGGACGAACAACTGCGGTTCTTCCTGACGCAAGCCGATGGACTTGCTCTTTGCATCATTGATTGTGCCGGTCGAATTACCAGTTGGAGCGCAGGAGCGCAACGGTTGTTCGGCCTAGCTGCAACGGACGTCATCGGACAGTTCGCAGCTTTTCTACTCGGCGAATCATCGGCGGAATCGGCCGCACATGAACCATTCTCGATGCATGCTCTCATGGATACGGCCCGTCGACAATCATTCGCTTCGGTACAAGCATGGTTCCGTGGCAACCAAGGTCGGTCAATCTGGTGTGCGGGAAGTTTGACCATTGTCTCTTCGCAAGTAGATCACGGGGAAACTTTCTGCTTAGCGCTGGTCGATCTCACCGATATCAAGCATCGAGAGATGCAGTGCCGTGAAGCGCAGCAGACCGCGGAAAATCAGTGTGCGGCCAAAGACCGTATGTTAGCGATGGCGGCGCATGAACTACGGACGCCGATGGCATCCATTTCGATGTGGGCACAGTTAATCAATCAAGGAGGTCTGACACCGGAAGAGTTTGCGGAAGGCTTGCAAGCCATCCAGCGGAATGCCGAGGTGCAAGCTCGACTGATCGACGATCTCTTGGACTCTGCTCGTATCACTTCCGGACGGCTCAGCCTCAAGACTTGCAACTTCGACCTCTGCGTCGTGGTTACCGAAGCCATGAACTCGGCTCGACCGACGGCAGCAGCCAAGCGAGTGCAACTGGATCTCTGCTCGACAGTTCCCTGTTTGTTGATTCATGCCGATCCGGATCGCGTACGACAGATCGTCGTCAACTTGATCTCGAACTCCATTCGCTTCACGCCTGCAGGCGGGACAATCCAAGTCTTGTTGGCAAAGCGCGATGCCGAAATCGAGATTCGCGTGGAGGACAATGGAACGGGGATTCCGCAAGATTTGATACCACGTTTGTTTGATGCGAATGTCGAATCCGGACAAAAACAGATGAGTTCGCACGGCGGACTGGGGATCGGTCTTTCGATCAGTCGGCAACTCGTCGAACTGCACGGAGGTCGACTCAGCGCAGAAAGCCCGAATGCTCGCGGAGGTTCGACCTTTATCATCACACTGCCGCAACAGGACGAATCTTCACCGTCCGCGTGATAGCCGGCAGCAGGCCTTCGATTACCATCTTGCAGGGGCCGAATTCGGCAATCCAGTATCTGCTCCAAGAATCTTACTGTCGTTGCGAACAGCTTTGCAGGTCGCGCATCTCAAGCATGCTTGCCCGATGATGCTTACCCCGCAACACAGTGTAGACCGGAGCAGTCGAGCGCTTATAAAAACGAAAAACGATGGCGGAACTAGAGAATCACCAGCGATCGGAAGAGCCTGCCGATACCGATGCTCCGAGACCAGATCCGGATTTGCATAGTTCGAGTGCTTTGCCGATCCAAGCCGAGCTGATCGAGCACGTCGAACCGGCCGCGGTTACTCCCGTCGTCAGTCCGAATATCGCGGACGTAACGACACAGAACGAGCCCGACTCCATTCGCTCCGATGCTTTTTCAGAGTTTCAGCCTGCAGCCCCTGCCGAGCTGCAACTGGAACTGATCGGGGCTTGGATCTTCGGCGCTGTTGTTGCCGTTGCAGGCTGCATCACAGCAGGCATTCTGGCTATGACGCTCAGCGTAACGATCGCCGCGTGGACATTGCTCGGTACGACTCTCTCGGCCATCGCTCTGTTGATCGCTCAACGAGCCTATTGCCGACGCTCGCACCACATGTTCCGTTGGCGACTAGGGCCCCACGGACTCGAGATTCATCGGGGCATCTGGTGGCGACAAGAGATCGCTGTTCCCCGCGATCGAATACAACATGTCGATATTCATCAAGGGCCGCTGATGCGTCGCTTCGGTCTGGCCATGCTTATCGTTCACACAGCCGGGACGGTTGACAGTTCTATAGGTCTCGAAGGCTTGCACGACTCGGTCGCACGGCAGCTCCGCGGTTTACTCACTCAAGGCAATGAACAGGACCGTGCACAGAGGAGCCTGAAGTGAACAAGTCGACTGAGCGCCGCTTGCCTCCGATCTCTTTGGCGTTTGAAGTCGCGTCCGGAATCCGTCAGCAACTAGTGCCTGCGATCATCGCACTTATCAGTGCTTCGACCGGCAGCATGATCGGCTCGTTGATCGCGATCGCTTTCTTCGGTCTGTCGGTATCCGCCGCCGTGTTTCGTTACTTCTCGACTCGCATTCGCATCGATGAAGATGTGTTGGAAGTCGAGTCGGGACTCTTCTTTCGAGTCCACAAGACCATTCCGCTTGAAAACGTTCAGAACATCGATTTGGTGCAGAACCTCTTCCATCGATTCCTCTCCGTCGCGGAAGTGCGGGTCGAAACAGCATCAGGCAGAGAACCCGAAGCGGTCCTCAAAGTCCTTTCGATGGCCGACATCGTGCAGTTGAGATCTTCTGTAGCCGCTCGTCGACAGTCGCTCGAAGTATTCGAGCCGAATCGTACCGAGCTTTCATCGAGTCCGACTCTTTCTGCGGGGCCGGTTCGTGAAGGCTCGCGCACCCTGGAGACGATTCTTACACTGCCGCTCGGTCGATTAGCGCTGGCAGGATTGATCGCCAATCATGGATGGGCTCTGTTCTTGGTACCGCTCGGCCTGCTGTGGGAAAGCCGCATGTTCACCGAAGGGAACTGGGTCCGCGAGATGCGTCGTTGGAGCGACTGGGCATTTCAACATGCCGGCGACTTCCATTGGGGATGGACCATCGCAGGCTTGGTAATCGTAGGGCTGACGTTACTCAAACTCTTTTCAATTGCGTGGCACGTGATGCGATTCTACGGCTATCGATTGGAAGCCGACGCCGAAGAACTCCGCGTCTCTTGCGGACTCTTCACGCAGGTCACCGCCGCCGTCAAACGAGAGCGTGTGCAGTTGGTGTCGATTCATCGATCGCTATTTGGTCGCATGCTCGGTATCGCATCCATTCGATTAGAAACAGCGGGAGGCGGAGCCGAAGAAGACGCCGCTTCCACAGTGGCTCGACGCTGGTTCGTACCGATCCTGTTTGAGTCGGAGTTACCCAGTGTGCTGTCAGCAATTCGCCCCGGCCTGGTATGGAGCGATCCAAGCTGGCGGTGGCAATCCATCTCACCTAAAGCGGAACGCAGGATGCGACGCAAGTGGATTTTGCTCTGCACTCTATGGCTAGTGCCGATCGTCATGTGGCAGTCATGGTGGTTCCTTGCCGCGATCCCGATAACCATCATCGCGGGTTGGATGATTTCGCGCCGAACAGCGAAGTCGCTGAAGTATGTTCGGACCGAGGACGGCCTGATCTACCGCAGCGGATTCTGGACGAAGAAGTGCTCGATCAGTTTCTTCGACAAGATTCAAACTGTAAAACTGAGTTCATCGCCGTTTGATCGCCGCTGGGCTATGGCCTCGCTCTCTATCGATACCGTCGCAGCCGGACCGGCCGATCATCGCATCCATGTCCCGATGCTCGACGCATCGCTGGCAGTACAAGAGCGCGATGCGATTTTGGCTCGAATCGCGTAGCGATGTCAGCACTTAGCCATGGGCGCGAGCCCATGGTTCGCATAAATCGAACCTCACCACAAAGCCGCGTAGCGGCGATAGCAGCCCTCCATCGCGAGATCCATTGCTGCCGCCGTTTCACGGCTGTTCCCATTCCACCCTTGCAAACTGCGGGCTCACGCCCGCAGCTAAGTGCTGACGCGGTTTCACGGCTGTTCCCTCTAGAAAAAAGGGAACAAATGACTCATCGATGCAAATGCCTTCGGTTTGGCAACAAAACGATTGAGTTGGTGCTTAACGCGGTACTGATCCGGCTCGATTGTTACCGTTTGAGGTGTGGGTGATTTGGACTTGGTTGAGGTCAATTGAGGACAATTGACCTACACTGAATTGATCTACAATTCGAGTAAAATACGCGTCATGAATATGCGGCAACTCTTAACGACCATTTTTATCCTCGCGCTCGGCACCGCGGCGAACTTTGCTCCTGCTGCGGATGAAGGGGAGTTGCTGTTCGTACGTCGTATCGCCCCACTGCTCGAACAGAAATGCATCTCTTGCCACGGAGCTGCAGTCGCTGCGGAACCTGAAGGGGGCCTGAGTCTTCGCAGTCGAGCTCAACTGCTGACCGGCGGAACATCCGGAGTTCCACTGGTCGATGCGGAACACCCCAATCGCAGTCCGCTGCTGTCGGCCGTGGAGCGAAAGTCGGACGACTGGTCCGCCATGCCTCCGAAAGAAGCGGAGCGACTGTCGGTGGAAGAAATAGCATGGCTGCGCCGCTGGATCAAACTCGGTTCACCCTGGGTCGATGATGCAAAGCGAGCCGACATTGTTGCCGAGTATGCTGCGAACTGGGATGCGGAAGACGGAATCCTCGTCCCAACATCCGGCGGTTTGTCTGTGCAATGGAATCGTCGCAAGTACCAACCGACCGGCCTTTGGGCCTACGCTCCTCTTAACTCCCGATCGCTCAAGACAGCAGCGACAAACAGCGAAAACGTCATTGATCGCGCCATCGGGAACAGCATGCCCGCGGGCTTGCGTCCTGCATCGCGTGCGGATCGAGCCACATGGATTCGTCGTGCAACACTCGACTTGACCGGACTGCCTCCGACTATCGATGAAGTTGTTTCATTCGTGAACGACACTCGAACCGATCACGAAGCAGCCGCGGCTCTCGTGGATCGCTTGCTTGACTCACCGCACTACGGCGAACAGATGGCGCAGCATTGGCTGGATGTGACTCGCTATGCCGATTCGTCGGGGTTCGCCAACGACTATGAACGAGGCAATGCTTGGCGCTATCGCGACTATGTGGTGCGAGCATTCAACGCTGACAAACCGTATGACCGATTCGTACGCGAACAGATTGCCGGCGATGAGATTCTGCCGAACGATCCGGAAGGGAGAATTGCCGTCGGATTTTTAAGGATGGGACCATGGGAATTAACCGGCATGGAGGTGGCCAAAGTAGCCCGACAGCGGTTCCTCGATGATGTGACCAATAGCGTGGGCGAAGTTTTCCTTGCTCATTCACTCCAGTGCGCACGGTGTCACGATCACAAGTTCGATCCCATCCCGACTCGTGATTACTACGCCATTCAAGCGATTTTTGCGACAACGCAATGTGCCGAGCGTTCTGCTGATTTTTTAACGCAGGAGAACAGAGGAGGGTTTGATGAACAGCACACGATCGAAGCGCGTCGTGAAGAGCATTTGGCTGCACTTCGAGAACTCGACGATATTCTGCTGAACAACGCGGATCAATGGTTCGTGGAATCAAAGAAAAGCCGCGAACATTGGGATGCGGCTTTGGAGAAGATCAAAGGACAGAAGAACCGACGCGGTTTGTTCGATGCAGCTCGCGCACTCCTGCTGAAAGATGGCACAGCCGAAGAGGACTTTCCGCCTAAGCTGGTCGGCTTCACACCGCAGCAATTCGGACTGGAGCGAGTGGCTCGTAAAGGACTGGAACGGTTGGAGTGGGAGCTCGATCGCTGCCAACCGATCGCATTCTCGGTTTACAACGGCGCGACGCCCGACG
>JAXMBQ010000055.1:0-33040 GCA_046349815.1 Pirellulales bacterium
CGGAAGGTCGCATAGATTTCCGCGAACTGGTGAAACGTTTGGCTGCTGAGTTTCAAACTCGTATCGAGATGAAGCAAGTCGGTGTGCGCGACGAAGCCAAATTGCTCGCGGACTACGGGGATTGCGGCAAACCTCTATGCTGCAATACACACTTGGTTGAGATGCCTCCCGTCTCCATGAAGATGGCTAAACTGCAGAAGGCGACACTAGACCCCAACAAAATCTCCGGTCGTTGCGGCAGATTGAAATGTTGCCTGCGTTACGAATACGATACGTATGAAGAGAATCGCAAGACGATGCCTTCGGTCGGTACCGATATCGTTACCGCTGAGGGGCGTGCACGAGTCATCGGACAAGACCTGTTGACTCGGCAGCTTGTGATTGCGATGGAAGATAATCGTCGTGTCATCATCGCCACGGACCAAGTGCTCTCAGTACTCCGTCGTTCAGCAGCCTCGGAGCCTCCGGACCAAGACGAATCGGAGCGGGCTGAGTCCGATAAGACGGCTGATAGCAACGAGGAACCGGGAAGGCGGCGCGATGGATCGAATCCTCGATCCGATCGCGGTGGCCACAGGGGACGCCCGCAGCGAGAACGCCGCGACGAACGCAACGGTGATCGCAACGGTGATCGCAACGACGAAGCGAAACGCGAGCAGAGAATCGAAGACAATTCAAGCGAAGACAAAAATACCGAACGTGTCGCTGAGGCTTCTGTACCACAGGACAATGCACCGGTCGACGAAGGAACGATTGAGCCGAAGAGCGAGTAAGCTCGCCGACTGGTTCGGGGCCGGTGTTCGAGAAGAGTAGAAAGCAGTGAATCTTGGCTGAAAAAATTCATCCGATCATCGAACTGCTCCAGCAGGATCAGCGCTTTCATTTGGAAGCGTACCAGTTCGTGCGCGAGGCATTGGCCTACGCTCAGGACGTCTTGAAGATGCCTCATCCGGTGGCTCATGAAGGCGACCGGCATTTGACCGGTCAGCAACTGTGCGAAGCCATCCGGCAATATGCGCTTGACCAGTTCGGCTTTATGGCCAAGACGGTGCTCAATAGTTGGGGCGTCTACTCGACCGGCGACTTCGGCGAGATCGTCTACAACTTGATACGCATCAAGCAGATGAAGAAATCCGAAAGCGATCGTCGCGAAGACTTCGACGACGTCTACGAATTTGACTCGGCATTTGATCCAGTCTTTGAATTGAGCGGCAACGATGAAGCCTGATTCAAAAGGTGCCGATCGATCTGAAACGGTTTTACCCGCGGCCACCGATGGGTCAGGCCAGTCTGTTTCGGCTGAAGCTGCTCCCGCGCGCTCCCTTCCGAAAACACTTTGGTTTTTGGCTATCCTGTACGCACTCTGGCTCGCGTTTCTCGCGTATGTGGCTTGGGTGAACGTGCAAGCCGGAAACCAATAATCCCACCTCCCTCCTCAACAATCCGATCCCTCGGAGGCTCTTTGTTATGCTCTCCTTCTCTGCAATGCTGCAACGTGCAGCTTGGGTCGCTTCGGCGTTTCTATTCTTAGCCGCTCCCGGTTTGGCCGCTGACGGGAAACGAATCGTCTTCTTGGCGGGGAGACCCAGCCATGGTTACGGATCGCACGAACATTTGGCCGGCTGCCGAATACTGGCTGAAGCGATCGAGCGATCTTCGCCCGGCACCAAGTGCGACGTCTATCCGGGCGGCTGGCCCGAAGATGAAAAAGTCCTCGACGGCGCCGACACGATCGTGATGTATGCCGACGGCGGCGGAGGTCATCCCGCTCTGAATCATTTGGAGACGCTCGGCAAACACATGCGCCGCGGCGCGGGCTTTGTCTGCCTGCATTATGCAGTGGAAGTTCCTGCAGATCGCGGAGGCAAAGAGTTTCTCGATTGGCTCGGAGGCTACTTCGAAACGCACTGGTCGGTCAATCCGCACTGGACGGCTGAGTTTCAAAAGTTGCCCGAGCATCCTGTAACTCGCGGTGTCAAACCGTTCTCTGCGAATGACGAATGGTATTTCCACATGCGATTCCGTCCGGAGATGAAAGGCGTGACCCCGATCCTGTCGGCGATCGCTCCTGCATCGACGATGACTCGAACGGACGGTCCGCACAGCGGTAATCCTGCGGTGAGAGACGAAGTTGCGAAAGGCATTCCTCAGCACACGGCCTGGGTGTTTGAACGACCTGACGGTGGTCGATCGTTCGGTTTCACCGGAGGACACTTTCATTGGAATTGGGGACGCCCTGAAATCATCGGCTTGGTCACCAACGCTATTTGCTGGACAGCTAAGGTCGAGATCCCCGCAAGGCGGACGAAAGCGCTGAGCTCTTCTGATGGAGAAGCTGATCCAGGTCAAGACGAACCGATGACCGATCGCTTTGATGCTCAAGCGATTGCTAAGGAGTTCAAGATCAGTTCGACCGGTGTTGCTTCAGCGAAGCCCGCCGCCTCGACTGCTTCCGCCGGTCGCAAGCTGTATGCAAGTCCGGTCGTTACTTCGAAAACGAAAGGGCATCGCATTGATACGCAAGTCGATGTGCGCGGCGTGAAGAAACTGTTTTTGGTAGTGACAGACGGCGGCGATGGTTTTAGTTGCGATTGGGCTGACTGGGTCGATCCTGTTTTGGCCAAGGGCGCTTCCAAGCAAGACCTTACGGAACTGAAGTGGACGCGAGCCGAATCGCAATGGGGCAAAGTCAGTGTTGGGAAGAATGCAGGGGGCGGCCCGCTGGTTGTTGCAGGTAATCCGGTTGCCAAGGGTATCGGTACGCATGCCAACAGTGTGATCGCTTACGATCTCGACGGTTCATGGGAATCGCTCTCGATCGGATGTGCGCTCGATGCGGGCGGAACATCCCAAAATGACGGGAGTTCGACTACAGTCAGTTTCCAGGTCTACGCCGATGCCGTGCCGGCGGACGTGTTTCGATCCGATAACCCAGCACCTGCCGGACATGATGCTGCCGATGCTGTGGGTTCGCTGACCATCGCTCCGGGAGTTCAAGGAACGCTGGCCGCATCGGAACCGACACTGCTCAGTCTTACGAATCTCGATGTCGATCATCGCGGCCGGGTCTGGGTTTGCGAAGTCGTCAACTATCGACGACATAACGGTGAACGGCCGCAGGGTGACCGCATCCTGATTCTTGAAGACACGAATGAAGACGGTGTTGCCGACAAAGTAAAGACGTTTTATCAAGGGCGCGAAATCGACTCAGCGATGGGCATTTGCGTGCTCGGCAATCGCGTGATCGTTTCTGCATCGCCGAATGTTTGGATCTTTACGGACGACAACGGCGACGATGTTGCCGATCGCAAAGAACTGTTCTTCACCAAGACTGGCGATCCGCAGCATGACCACTCGGCGCATTCGTTCTCCTTCGGACCGGACGGCAAGCTGTATTGGAACTTCGGCAACACCGGTCACCAAGTTCATGATGCTGCAGGCAACATCGTTCGCGACTTGGCTGGCAATGAGGTGAATGATGCGGGCAAGCCCTATCGTCAAGGGATGCCCTTCCGATGCAATCTCGACGGATCACAGTTTGAAGTGCTGGGATACAACTTCCGCAACAACTACGAAGTCACTGTCGATTCGTTCGGAACACTATGGCAGAGCGATAACGATGACGACGGTAACCGCGGCGTGCGCATCAACTATGTCATGGAGTTCGGTAACTACGGTTATGTCGATGAAATGACCGGTGAAGGTTGGGCGCGGAACGTACGAACATGGAAGCCGGAGATTCCGCAGCAGCATTGGCACTTGAATGACCCGGGTGTCGTACCCACGATGCTCATCACCGGCGCGGGCTCGCCGACCGGGATCACGGTCTACGAAGGTGAACTGCTGCCGGCAGTGTTTCGCAATCAAGTGATCCACTGTGATGCCGGCCCGAATGTAGTGAGAGCCTATCCGGCGGCGCCGGAAGGAGCCGGGTGGCGCTACATTGGCAGTGAACTTGGCGGTCGGCGAGCCGCGATAAGTGGTTCCGGCCGGCTGACGTCTGTACCGCTCCGGACGGATCGTTGTTCGTTACCGACTGGTATGATCCCGGCGTCGGCGGTCATAACATGCAAGATATGGAACGAGGACGTCTGTTCCGCTTTGCACCTCCGGGAGCTCCCTACAAGGTTCCGAAGTTTGACTTCACAACACCGGATGGCGCAGCGGCTGCATTGCACAGTCCAAATCAAGCGGCTCGCTATTTGGCTTGGGAAGCCATTCAAAAGTTCGGTGATGCCGCCCTGCCCTCTTTGAAGGCGATGGCCGCTGAATCGAATCCTCGTATGCGAGCTCGCGCTCTATGGGCTTGGGGCAAATTGCCCGGAAAAGGAAACGATGCATTTGCTGCGGCTGCAAAAGACGCAGATGCCGATGTGCGATGCATGGCGATTCGTTTAGCGCGTCAATTGAATCTTTCCGGTCGAAGAGTATGCTGCGAAATTCGTGCGTGACGGCTCAGCCGCAGTACGTCGAGAGTCGCCATCGCATTGCGTTTCGCCAAGTCGCCCACAGCTTCAACCATCTGGGCTGAACTTCGCAGCTCAGCATGACGGACAAGATCAAGCGGGTACTTGAAGCACTCGGCATCGGCGATGCCCTGCGAGCTGCCGAGGACTTCGATGCTTACGCAGCCAAGATCGGTAACGATTGAAGTCGGCATCGGCACACGATGTTCTGTGGCGATCACGTGCACCGCAAGCAGCCGAACTGAAAGGTGCCATGCTTCCTGATCCGGCTTGCCTGATGATGTCGCTCGATATGTTCGTGCACTCGATTTCCATCCGTCGGATGTTCGAACGCGAGTTCTGGCTCAGGTCAGCGCATTTGGGTGATGCAACGACGGTCAGCAAGGAACGCGTGGAACAAGCGGCCGTCGAGTGCTTGATGCGACTGCCCGACGTGGATTTGAAGAGTCGGCCCGAACTGGCGTCATTGCTGAACGCTATTTGAATCGCAGTCGTGATCGCGAAGAAACCGTTCGACTCATTCGTCGATTGGCACTCTCGATGCCGCAGAGCGATTGCTGAAGCTGATTACATCGGCTGGAGTGGATTCTGGCTGCGGTTACTGCGGCTGAAATGTTGATGCGTCGCAAGTCCGAGCAAGCGATCGCCAAGCAGCTGCAGAACAAAGAAGATGTCGTATCGGTTGTGCCGACTGCATCAGCCATGGGACTGGCCAAGCTGGATGTCGGCATGAAACCGACCGTTGCGCTGCTTGAGTCTGCCGATGTCACGCCGAAGCCAAAGTCGAATTGGCCCGCGCCCTGCCTGTCCGACGGAGGCGCTCGCTACTTGCTCGCTCAAGCCAAAGCAGGCACACTGCCCGCCGCGGTTCGATTGGTTGTCGGTGCTAAGCTGCGATCGAGCAATAACGGCGAGATCAAAGCTGCTGCCGCTGAGCTCTTCCCATTACCGAAGTCCGCTTCGAAAGAACCGTTGCCGCCGCTGAATGAGTTGGCGCAGCGCAAAGGAGACGGCGGACGGGGCACAGAAGTCTTCAAGACCAAAGGCACCTGTGCCAACTGCCACGTGGTTTCCGGTACCGGTAAGAACGTGGGACCGGACTTGAGTGAGATCGGGAGCAAGCTTTCACGCGAAGCCATGTTGGTATCGATCCTCGATCCGAGCGCAGGCATCAGCCACAACTTTGAACAGTTCTCGGCGGTGACCGATTCGGGCCAAGCGATCAACGGTTTGCTGGTCAGTCAAAATGAAAAACAAGTCGTGCTCAAGGACGCACAAGGTATCGAGCGAACGATTCCAAAGGATGAACTCGTGCAACTGAAAAAGCTCGACAAGTCGTTGATGCCGGACAATCTGCACGAAGCTCTGTCGACCGACGAATTGGTCAACTTAGTTGAGTATCTCATGTCCTTGAAAAAGAAGTAAACCGGCAATCAGGTTCAACAAAAACGAAAACGGAGCGGATTTGTCCGCTCCGTTTTTATTTGCACTGCGATGATCGCTGCGCATGCAGCTATTCACGTATCGAGAACGCGTAGAACTTGGTGGTTACCTCTGGATCAAAGTCGTTGTCGACCGAGAGCCAGAGGGTGCGAGCTCCATTCGGCTGAAGTGGACCCCAGCACAAGCCTTCCGGCTTCTCGGCAGCTTGTTCGCCGCCCAAACCGAATCGAGAATCGAGCAGATCGATCAGCAACCGTTTACTGACCGGCTTGATCGATTCCGGCAAACCCTTTCGGGGTAGCGAGGCAATGTCGCTTACGTCCGATGCATCGCTTAACTCTGCCACATAGATCCGTTTGATCTTGGCTTCGACACCTGTCAAGCTGTCACGCTCGAGTACTAAGACTCGATCGGTGTCCCAATGCAGCACTTCGCTCACACCGGAACTTTCGTCATCGAGCTGGTAGACGAACTGTTTGACTTGTCCCGATCGATCAATTGCAAACCAGCGAGTATTAACACCGAAGCACTTACCGTTCTCCAATGCGCCATCCTCGATCAACGGGCCTTGCAACGCCGCGATGATTGTTCCGCTCTTGTGATCGACCGTGATGCCTTCCAGACCGCGATTCGGGAATACACCGCTGCTGCCTGGTTGAGGTGAGGCGTTCAATCGACAACGTGCGGGCAGCGAAAGGTCTCTTAGCCAACTGCCGTCACTGTTAAAGATCGATACTCGCGGTCCATATTCATCGCTGACAAGGCATTCGTTACCGAGCAAGCGAAAGCCTTCCGGATCCAAGGCTTGCCGGCTTCCTGCAGATGCATGGGACTGCTCGTCTGCGGCCGGCGCTTCGAGCGAACCGGATAGTGACTTTCCTTCATGATTCCGAAATAGAGTTGTTTTCAAAATCGTACACTCGATCTTCTTCGATTGAGGATCCAGTGTAAGTTTCAGCTCGTGGAACCGGCATTCGAAACGTGCTGCGCCGTCGCCCGGACCTCGATCAGAGAGAGCGAAGAAGCGGCCGGGTTCCCCCGAATACTCGATTGCGGAGAGACCGCCGAATTGATCGGCTCGACCGCCCGTCTCAAGATTGTCGCTGAGGCCGCTAAGGTCTGATGCAGTACCCGAAACTGTGCCTTGACCGATGAGTTCGATGTGAGGTTCTTGGGCAGCCGTCCATGTGGAAAGAGAGCATGTCGCCCAAGACCACGCGGCGGCGACCGCCGCGCGGCAGAAGATCGATTTGCGTATGAGTTGCATCTTGTTACTCGATGGTCGCAATGTCACCACGATCGCGGGTCAGCAGAGCAATGAAGACTTGTCCGTTGATGTTGGAAGCGAAGTATTGGACCGATCCATCGCACATGGTGAACATGGAACCGCCGTTGTGGAACGAATAGATTTCACTATCGTTCGTGCAATTCATAAAGCAGTTTCCGACGACTGTGGTTGCACCGGAAGAGGTTGTGTCGTTCTGCACACCTTGAACATTGGCACCGTCGATGCTGAATCCGCTGTTGATGTCGGCCCATCCCCAACCATCGGCCGTCGTCATCAGACCATAAGCCGCGTTACCGACGCGAGGGTTCGTCGACTTCTTGCCGGAGACGTACATGCTCGGCTTGCCGCCCCCTTCACCGAGCACAATCGTGTTAGACAATCCGTCAGTGATCATGGAGAACGGGACACCGTTCGGTCCGCGACCCATGGCACCTAAAACTTCTTTAGTTCCGATGGAAGGCAGCCCGGCAGCCACGAAAGCTGCGTTGCGAACTGCGTTAACCGAACCGTAGTCCGCGTAACCCCAGATCGGTTGATCCGTTCGCGTATTGGCAGTGACCTTGGAATAGAGCGTAGCTACGGGAAGATCGCGAGTGCTGGGGGCCGAGGGGCAGAGCATCGTGGGGATCTTGACCGTCGTCAACGGATCGTTCACCTGGGCATACCAAGGCGTTCCCATTCGATAACTTGCGTAAACGTTGCCTTGTTCGATGTAGGGCAACATCATGGCCGTCCAAGACTGCTCGAAGACAACTGGTGTCGAGAATGCCAAGCGGCTCGGAGGAAGTTTCTTATGGGCACTCTCATAGTTGTGGAGTGCGAGTCCGAGTTGACGCATGTTGTTGCTGCAGGACATGCGACGAGCGGCTTCGCGAGCCTGTTGCACAGCAGGCAAAAGAAGACCGACGAGGATACCGATGATGGCGATAACCACCAACAGTTCGACTAACGTAAACCCGAAACGGTTGCTTGCGCTTTGTTGAGTCATAGTGCGATCTCTGTGAGATAGGAAATGAAATCATCGATGCGATAAGATTCTGAAAAAGTGCTCTTTTTCCGCAATCTGCGTTGTGTAAAGATTGTGTAAAGTCCCCATTTGAAGATTGTGTTAAGGCACTGCGAACGAGCCCGAGTGACAGGGGCTCGCTCAATCGCATCGCGTCCGCAACAATGCGCGGATTCACTCGCAACTGAACGGACTCAAGCAGCAAGCGGCAACAACGTTGAGTGACAAGAAGATCTCGCTGAGTAAACGGATTAAGGCATTTGTCGTCTCGTGGGGCGCCGCGCTGATGGTGCTCGGTTTGCGGCTCACCTGCCGCGTTCGGGTGCACGATGACCCGCGTCCGAAGTTGAGAGCCGCAGGACGTCGATACATCTATGCCGTGCTACATGCGCATCAAGTATCAGCCGTGATCGACGGCGAGCGAGGCACGGGAGCTATGGTGTCGCGATCGCGCGACGGTCAGCTCATCGTCCCCGCTGCGCATCAGCGGCATCGTACCGGTGCGCGGTTCCGGCGGTCGTGGCGACGGCGGTGGTCGCGGCGGTCGCGAAGCCCTCGACGCCTTTGTCGATCATGTCAAAGGAGGCCGGCCCGCTTACTTGGCTGTCGATGGTCCGCGCGGACCGCGAGGTCACGTACACAAAGGGATCGCCGTGTTGGCGCGGCAGGCTGAAGCGGCGGTCGTGGTCATGATTCCGGTTCCGACTCGGCGCTGGGTGTTGAGCAGAGCTTGGGATCGTCTGCAGATACCGAAGCCGTTCTGTCGGATCGACGGCTATTTCGGCGAGCCGGTGGAACCGCTGAGCGGTGAGACCGCCGAAGCACTCCGACAACGCATTGAGAGTGCGTTGATGCGGCTGGAAGAATTGCATGACCCGGATGAGCATGCGGTCGGACGGGCTGAGTAACGACCTTTATTCATCATGCATCGGGCTCGATGCAAGGCTGTAATGAAAACAGCCGATCACGAACGAGTCGTGATCGGCTGGTCGTTGCTAACTGGAGTGCGTGTCCGTTTCCAGCAGAGGATAATCTCGCCGTCAGCTCTTTCGGTCTGCCGGACGCTTGGATCGGCTAACTACTCGATCGGATTGCTCGGCGGAACAACGCCTTCAGCGCGAGTGATGATGGCTCGCAGGCTGACGAAGTCGACCGATTCCGATAAGAAGCGAACGCTGCCGTCTGCCAAGTTGACCATCACACCGCCGGTGTGGAACGAGAAAGGTTCGTCGGCCAAACCGCAGTTGGTGGTGCTCCATGGGCAACCGGAAGGACCGCCGGTCGGGGTCTTGTTCTGGTTGATGTAACCGAATTGAGTGGTGCTGCCGTTGATACCGGCGCCGGAGACTCCGCTGCCTGCCGCATCCGGATCGGCCCAGCGCGCCAGCGAGCGAAGGTTCGAAGCCGGGCAGTCGACGCCGACCGCTCCGTTCAAACCGTTACAAGCCGGGTCAGCATAGTCAGACGTGTTACCTTTCAGGCCGCCCGGAGTGACCCAAGGCGAGCTGCCTGCGGTGAAGCGACCGGCATCTTCGATGAAGCAGATCGTGTTGCTGGTTCCATCGGTGATGGCAGCCATGGTGGAAGCAGTGGCTTGAGTGGTCCATAGGGTCGAAGTGTTGATGCGACCTTGGAACGCCAAAGCTCCGTCAGCGTTGGTGGCTTTGTTACGAGCACCGGTGGTCGGGTCGATGTCGGTGTAAACCGTAGCGAAGTAATCGGTACGTCCGTAGTCACCCAGATCCTGAGCGCCGGAGTATGGATCGGACGGGCAAATGAAGATCGGAATCTTCGCCTTGGCGGCAGCTTGGTTAGCCGGAAAGCGGCTATCGTTGTAGTAGAACGCCAAGTTCATTTGGTTGTAGACGGCGGTCTGTTCCATATAAGGAAGCAGAATCGTCATGACCGAGTGAGGCCAGAAAGCTCGCTTGAAGGATGTCGTGCCGGATGCATAGTCGGTGGTTTCGCCGCCTGGAGGCAACTTCTTATAAGCCGATTCGTAGTTGTGAACGGCCAGGCCGATCTGCTTCATATTGTTGGAGCAGCTCATGCGACGAGCGGCTTCGCGAGCTTGTTGCACGGCAGGCAACAGCAGGCCGACCAGAATGCCGATGATCGCGATCACGACCAGAAGTTCGACCAAGGTAAACGCACGGGAAGCACTCTTCCCTGCCTGCATTGCAGGCTGATTCCGAGTCATATTCTTATTCTCAACCCCCTTGAGAGATTCCCAAGACTCCGGCACATCGCCGTTAGTTACATAGGAAAACCGATGGCAGGCATCGTAGAGGTCGATTGTTAAGATCGTGTGAGCGCCAGGGGGTGATTCTGTTAAGACGGAGGCAGGCGAACTCGCACGGCTTCGAATCTCGCGCGTGACGCAATTATCGCGGTTTCAAATAGGTATCAAGGAATCCTAGTACGGTCGGTCGCAGATCTCGCTGTTTCGGTTGAAGGTGAAAAGTATGCGGCGCTCCTTCAATCACGATCAGTTCGTGCTTTACCCCTGCCGCTTCCAGCGCTTTGTCGAAATCCTGGGAATCGGAGAGATCGACTGTCGTGTCGGCTGTGCCGTGAAGGATAAGCACAGGTGGATCATTTTTGTCGAGATGCGAGATAGGTGTGACTTGCTTGCACAACTCGGGAGCTTCACTGCAGGGCTTACCTACCAAAGTCTGCGACCATCGCTCTGTATGAGCGATCGGTCCATACAAATCGATGACGGCCTGTACTGCGCTCGATTCGTTTTCATAAGGCGACGCGGGATCGAGATTGGACTCTGGTCCTGTTACGCCAACCATCGCTGCTAAGTGTCCTCCGGCTGAGCCGCCGATAACACCGATGTGATCTTTATCGATCTGCAGTCGCTCGGCATTGGCTCGCAACCATCTGACTGCCGTCTTGCAATCGTAGAGGTTCTGCGGCCAGATGCGCGGGCCTTCTTTCGGTTGCAGCATGTAGTTGATGCTCATGCATACGTAGCCGTGCGACGCAAGTGTGTTGCCGATGTTCTGCTCGCGAGCTGCACCCTTGTCGCCGCCGGTCCAACCTCCGCCGTGGATGATCACCACACCGGGATATTTCGCCTTCGTGTCGCCGGCCGGAGGCAGATAAAGATCGGATTTTTCTTTTCGATCAGGGCCCAGGTAAGCCACATCCTTTTCAATGCGCACATCGCCGGCATCCACGTGGTTTGCCGCCACGAAGAGAACCAAGCCGGTCGCAAACCCTCTGATGATGGAGCGAATGTTGAATGTGCAGAACATGGTCAAACCTGCTTTGATGAATTGGTAGGGAAAAAAGGATTTGTTGATTGGATCAGCCGGAACGCACTCGCGTTCGATTAGCGGTCCGTAACTGCAGACCGGCGTCATGCGGGTAATCTCGGGTTTTAGATTTGAGTTTGAATCAACAAGCCCAATTCAAGCGGTCTGTCACTTGGCGACGGAAGCCAAGCGTTCGACTTCGCGTCGCAGTTGTTTGTAGTCGGTCTTTCCGGTTCCGAGAATCGGAATGCTCTCTACTTTACAGACTTCATCGATGCGCATCACACCGCGTAGGCCATCTTCGTTCAGGAACTTATTGGCATCGCGCAAACTGATGTCGGACGTGGTGAACAAGACAATCAAGCGACCGTCATCGGTCTCGATTCCCTCCACCGCCACCTGAGGTCCTTGTTCTTTATTCGGAAAGCGTTTCAGCAGAGGTTCTTCCAGCGCGGGTAGCGAGATCATCTCGCCGCCTGCTTTGATAAAGCGCTTGAAGCGGCCTTGGAAGACGATGAAGCCCTCTTCGTCGAGCTTGACCAAGTCGCCGGTGGAGTACCATGACCGACCTTCGAGCTCGACGAACGGCGAGGGGCCTTCAAAGCGATGATAGCCGTTGAAGATCGACGGTCCGCTGACGAGCAACATCCCTGTCTCACCATTAGGAAGCGGCAAGCCTGTGTTCAAATCGACGACGCGCACATCGACATGTCGAACCGGTTTACCGACGGTGCCCGCTTTCATCCCCAACGCACCGTTGGCGGCTACGACAGGTGAGCATTCGGTGATTCCGTAGCCTTCGAGAATCTCTGCCTTCGGCGACATCTGTGCGCACTTCGTCCGCACCGCATCCGGACATTTTTCAGCACCCGTAATGATCTTCCGCAATCCGACGAGTTCATCATCCTTTGCCACCGCCAAGATGTATCCGAGAAAAGTCGGTGTGCTGAAGACGAGAGTCGGCTTGTAGTCGGAGATTTTGCGCACCAATCCGCGCGCATCGGTTGGGTCAGGATGGTAGATGCACTTCAGTCCCGTAACGAGCGGTAGAACTAAATTGCCCGTGAGTCCGAAACTGTGAAACGGCGGAAGAAATCCGAGTAGTGAATCGGCATTGGTCGCCCCCAGAGCTTCTAAGCCGTCAGTGATGTTGGTCAGCAGATTCTTGTGCGAGAGCGGTACTGTTTTCGGGGTGCTCTCGGAACCTGAAGTGAACAGATAGACAGCCGGATCATCCGGTGATGTTTTGCCGAGTGATCGCAATACCGCACCGGGGAAGAGGCTCACGCTGAGCATCTTCATCAGTGCCGCAACCTTTCCGATCTTTCCTTTCATGTCTTCGAGAAAGAAGAACTCGGTCCCTTCGACTTCGATTCCTAAGCGGTCGATCAATTTGGCCGATGTGATCACCGTCTGCACATCGGTGATCTTTACTGCGTGAGCCAGATTACTTGGGCCTGTTGTCCAATTGAGCATGACCGGCGTTTTGCCGGCGATTTGGAGCGCCGTGAAAACGAGGTCGGCTGCGACCGAGGCCGGCAACAAGACCGCCACGTTCTTTTGCGGAATGGTTGCTTTGATCTGATCGGCCATGAGGAGTGCGCCGACCAGTAAGCGTTTGCGTGTGAGGACTCCCGACACACTATCGGCAACACAGGCCTTCGAAGGGGATTCGAGCAAGCGGCGCACAATGGCTTCGGGAATCGTTTCGGCGAGAATGTCCGGCGATCCTGATGGGGGCGGCGATGCAAACCATTCATCGGGCGCTTTCGTCGGGCCATCATCGGCTCCGGCAAGTTTTCCTTCGGCCAGCGCCCACAGATCAGCCATGTTCGCAGCCACTGTCGAGCTGCGGAATCCGAACTGGTCTTCGATCTTGAGCGCGATGTCCATGCGATCCAGCGAATCGAGGCCGAGTGAATCGAGCGTGACTGCCGGTTGGTTTTCGTCCTCGGTCATCGGTCGACGTAGTTTCTCTTCGACCGTGTGCTTGACCAACTCTTTCGTCTTCGGCTTCACATCACTCGAATCGACCACCGACTTCCCTTGCGATCCGGAGTAATCCCCTTCACTCGGACCGAACAGATAACTGTATCGCACGAACAGCGGCTGCTGAGCTCCGTCAGCGTTGTACCAAGACTCCAAATGAGCATTGAACTCTTCTCGCGAACCGAGGGGCAACGTGCTGCGATCGATCGGTTCGAAGTGAATCGTGGCGGGGCGTCTGGGCATGAAGAACACCAGACCTGAAAGCAACCAACCGAGAGCTTGCAGAGCTACCGAGCCCAGCGGTGGGACGGTGCCGGACTTGGCACAACTGAACGAACTCCCCCAGACACCGCGAGTTCGAACCAGCACGACTTGGGTGTCAGGTGAACGAGTCAACAAATCGTAGGCGGCCCGAGCTGCTCCGATAACTTCTGCATTACCGCGTTGCAGTCGTCCCGATGGATAGAGCAGAAAACAATCCTTGTCATTCAGTCGTTCGGTGACCGAGTCCAGCATCTTCAATGTGCGTTGATGCGCATCGCGACTTTGCGATGAGAGATCCGGCACTTCGAACGCACTGGTCAAGGACATCAACGGTCGGAGCATCGGTTTGCGATAGGTGCCCGAGTACACGATCGGTCGCAGCGGTTGCTGCAATCGACAGTGGCTCAATACCAACGGCGGATCGATGTATCCGGGGTGATTGGGTAGGACCAAAATAGGTCCCGATAATCGGCGAATCTTATCTGCGCCGGTTACTCGTACGCGGTAACGGCAGGAAAGAAACAGCCGCATCAAAAACCAAAAGAGTCGATTCAGGAAAATCATCGGACGCTATTCATTGCAAAAGGGGGAAGTCGTTGCGGACACGTCTCCGGCCGAGTCAAGGATCGGCGCGAGCGACTACAACGAATCATTTTCTTCGCAGAAACGAGTCAGCCCGCGCACGCGACGAATCATCGACACGAGGCACAAGCCGAGGACGAACAAACCGGACAAATAGATTATCGTGAAATCGAACTTCTGCGTGATCGGATCATTCACGGTCATCGACAGTAAAAGAAAACCGATGATGCATAAGCTGGTCATGAACACGACGAACGAAACTCGATAGAACAAACCGCTGGCGGCGATCATCATCGGATAGCCTATCAGCAGCAGACCGCGAGGCGGGCTCGCGAAGTAGATCAGTACCGTATAGATGATGATGTCGAAGCCGGCCCAGCTCAGATAAACCGTATCGCGTCGCTGTTCGTTGAGGCTGAGTTGCTGGAGGATAATGCTCCCTGCCGCCCACAGGCTGAGCAGACCGAAACGACCGGCGAAATCGCTTGCCCCTTCCTGACGAATCAAGAAGAACACCGTGATTACGGACAACACCGCACCGATGCCGCAAAGATGACTTACGAGGATCGGCTCTCGCTTCCACCATAGCTCGAGGCGCTCGGGCCACGCCGGCTTGGGCGGCTTGATCGGTTCATCTTTGAGATAGCGTTCGAGATCGGCGGCCAGCTCAGCGGCTGACTGGTATCGATCTTTCGGATCCTTACTCATCGCCTGCAAGCAGATCGTTTCGAGCGAGCGAGGAATGTCAGAATGAATACGGCAGGGGCGCGGAGGCTCGCGATCCAATACCTGCAGCAGCACATCGAACGGAGTCGGCCCTTGGAACGGAGCATTGCCAGTGAGCATGACGTACAGCACCGCTCCGAGTGAATAGATATCGATAAGCGGACTGGTTTCCGCTCGTCGACCGCGAGCTTGTTCCGGGGGCATGTAAGCAGGCGTGCCGAGAATCTGACCTGTGTGCGTCAACTCTTCATCAAAGCCGTTCAGCTTGGCCAAACCGAAATCGACTAAGTAGGGTTCGCCGTCTTGTCCGAGCAGAATATTGGACGGCTTGATGTCGCGGTGAATGATTCCATGTCGGTGAGCAGCTGCGATGGCATCGGTGATTTTGAGCATGATCCTGGCCGCTTCGCGCGGATGGAATCGTCGCTTCTTGACCGCAGAGGCCAAGTCTTCGCCGTCGATAAAGGCCATCGTAAAGTAGAGCAGGCCGTGCGTGTCGCCGACTTCGAAAACGGAGACGATGTTCGGATGGTTGATGGCGGCGGATGCTTCGGCTTCGACTCGGAACCGACGCAGCTCTTCTTGCGAAGCGGTATCGCCCCCTTTCATTACTTTCAATGCCACCGTGCGCTGCAGCGTGGCGTGTCTTGCTTTGAAGACGATCCCCATTCCGCCGCGATCAATCTCGGAGATCAATTGGTATTGACCGAAAGCGACAGGGAATTGCAATTGGCCCATGCGGCCGAGAGTCCACGAGGTGCTGTCGGAACTTAATAGAGTCGGTGCCAGTAGACCGTTCGATCCATCCTTCTCGCTGCCGGGCTGCACATCGTTCGATGGCAGTCCCGCTTCCTCCGTCGGGAGCAAAGGATCTGAACGATCGGATAAGCGGCGATCAACGATGAGGAACTGTTCGATCTCGTCCGCATATTCCGCATGATTGCGCAGGAGTTCGTCGCGACTTACGAAGTCGTTCGCTTCGCCGGCGGCCAAGACCGCGGCGAGTACATCTTCAAACGAACGATCGGTCATTCCACGCAACTCCTCAGCCGAGGTAGAGCCATTCACGGAGGGCATTATGCGCACATTTCGGGCCTTGTTATAGGTCCATCTGCGAGCCCTTCGCGGTATACTGCTGGTCGGGTGTTGCGCCCGAGAAAGCCGGACGGCAAGGGCCGTCGGCAGGTGGTGTCGAGCGACTCGGGCTTCGGCCGGTCCATCAGCGTCCGACCTTGAGCCGCCCTGAGCCGCCGGATTCGGGTAGGAGTTTTGCGAGAATGACGATTCACCTGCATGGTCTGGTCCTGCGAGGAGAGTTCAATCACAGCCGACGCAATTCCGTCTGCGGATGGATTGAACTGGATACATCGCTGCTGCTGGGGCATCCGGATGTCATTGCCGAACTCCGTTTCATTCATATCGACATCACCGGGAACTTTTCAGGCCCTTTGGCCGGCAAAGCTTGGCGATTCGAAGATGTACGAACCGAAATTCCGTCCGACCCATTCGATCTAGGAGACGATTTCCAGGACCGCCAGATCGGTGTACTGACAACAGCCTCCTATACGTCACCGGATACCGTGCCCTCTGTATCGGATCAATCGGTTTCCACGTCCGGCGAGTTGCCTCCGTCGGAATTGATCCTGGAGTGGTCCGGCCAGAACGGTTCCATTCGTTTCGCGTTGAAAAGTCCGATCGTCGAGTTCGAAGGAGCCTACGAGCAGCTTCGCGATCCGTTTCCGGCACTCGAAGAGGAATCGACTTGGGAAAATGACGGCGAAGCGATCGATCAATACTTGGAGAATAAAGCTGATTCGATCGAGGATCGCTTCGGACTGCAACCGCCGATGTACTCGAATGCCGATGATTGGTTCGTCAGCGATCCGATTGATGAAGTCGATGATGCACACGCTGATGAGCCCGATGTCACGGATGCGATTCTCCCTTATCTGAATGCGGACGAACGCGAACTGCCGGCTTTGTCGGCGGAAGCAGATGATCTCTTCGATGATCTTGACCGGGACGATGATGAGTCCGGTGCGCGCTGGACGCCTGATTCTTCGACGCCTCCGAAACTGCGGCCGTGGGATGAGGTGATCCCGGGCATCGATCCTTCTGTCAAAGCCATGTACGAGAAGTGGGACGAAGTCACCTACGGCACTCGTGATGAACCGCTGACCTGGTTGTTCGACGGCGCCTTCAAGCTGCCTCGTCCGGAGATGATCACGGACGAATCGGAAGCCGAGGACGCACTGCGTGTTCTTCTGGCCCAACTAGCGCGTTGCGGCGTGGCATTTGATATGTGCGAACACATGGATGCCAAGAGCGCCTATCGCATTCTCGTTGAGGACATGCTGCCGGAAGCCACCGTACATCCGCAGTTGGTTTCCACCGGCTTTGTGATGCATTTCTCCACGTTTGATCATTGCCGCGATTGTTTAGCGGAGATCGGTGAATTCGAAGGAGACGGCGACTCGGATGTCGAGTCGATGGAGTCCTGAGACTAGAATAAATGAACGGCTTTCGCAGCCGTCCCCACGGACCTCGCGGCCACGATCAGGTCATGCACTGGATCGTGTCACATTGCCGTCCCACCGCTACTTCCCCTCACCTCGCTCTGTTGGAAGAACGAAACGATGCGTCGATTCGGGTTTCCCTTGTTCGCAATTGTCATCATGTCCTTCGCAGCGTCGACAGTACGTGATGCGGCCGCTCAGTCTCAGAACCAATCGATCACAGCGGCCGATTTGCAAGCCGTTCGATCGGTACTTTCGAATCGCTGTTCTAGCTTGCCATGGCCCCGACGATCAAAAGCGAGGCGGTTTCCGGTTGGACGATGCTCGCGCCCGTTTCTGCGCCGGCCGAATCCGGCAAAGCTCGGTCGTACCCGGATCGCCGCAAACGAGCGAACTGGTTCGGCGTATCAAGTCCAAGGACGAGTCGGAGAGGATGCCGCCCCGAGAGTTCGGTAAGCCACTGACCGACAGTGAAATCCAAGCCGTCGAAAAATGGATCGCCGCCGGAGCCTCGCCGCTCAAGCATTGGGCCTTTGAACTGCCGCAGAATCCACAACCTCCAGTGATTGATGTTGAAGCCGTCGAAGCGGCGCATCGCAAGTGGCATTCAGCTTTGCCGTCAGCAGGGCCGGGCGAGAAATTCACGTCCGCGGATTGGCTTGCTCAACCGATCGATCGCTTTGTACTGGCGAGCCAACTGCAGCGCGGTCTCGGTCCGTCTTCCCCCGCGACTCGCGATGTGTTGATGCGTCGTCTGAGCCTGGACCTGACCGGCTTACCTCCGACGCCCGAAGCGGTCGATGCCTTTGTGACTGATACGAGACCCGATGCTTATGAACGGCTCGTCGATCGCCTGCTGGCTTCGCCTGCTTATGGTGAACACTGGGCACGCAAGTGGCTGGACTTGGCTCGCTATGCCGACTCGGCCGGCTACGCAGATGATCCTGCAAGAACCATTTGGGCTTATCGCGATTGGGTCGTGCGAGCGTTCAACGCGGATATGGACTTGGAAGAGTTCACGGTATCTCAGTTGGCCGGCGACCTATTACCGCAGCCGACAGAAGATCAATTGATCGCCACCGCGTTCCATCGCAATACATTGACGAATAATGAAGGTGGGACGAACGATGAAGAGTTCCGCAATGTGGCCATCGTGGATCGCGTCAATACGACGATGGCGGTATGGATGGGTATCACATTCAATTGTGCTCAATGCCATACCCACAAATATGATCCTTACACGCAAGCCGAATACTTCCAGATCTTCGACGTCTTCAATCAATCGCAGGATGCGGATCGACGTGATGAAAGTCCACTGATCGAATTGTTCACGGATGAACAGCGTACGATGCAAGCGGAACTAGAAGCTCGTCGCGATCAGTTGAATGCTCAACTGTCTGCGATCACACCTGCACTTCGCGAAGAAGCCGAACGGTTCGAATCCGAACTCAAAGACGTAAAGCATGTCCCGTTGATTCCGAGCTCGCTTCAGTCTGAAAATATGACAACGTCGAAATGGGACGAGCATGGCGTGGTAACCGTTCAGCCTACAGGTGATGCGGTTAAAAAAGAAAGCTATACACTGCAGTTCAATGCAGCTCAGAACCATATCACCGATAAAGCATCGCCGCGAATTCTACAGTCGCTGCGCCTGGTTATAGTCGGTGACGAAGCGATACCGCATGCTCCGTTTCAGTTGGCTAAGGTTCGAGCGTCCATTCGGCCCGATGCTTCCGCAGTGCCGCCGATTCGATTCGTGCGCATCGAACTGCCCGGCAAAGATCGCATCCTGTCGCTGGCTGAAGTCCAGGTCTTCGCAGGCGATCGCAACGTGGCGCTCAAGGGGAAATCGTCTCAGAGTTCGACCGACTACGGCGGTGATGCGGCTCGCGCCGTCGACGGCAATACATCGGGTAACTACGAGAAGAACTCGGTAACTCACACGGCATCGTCCGCCGATCCGTGGTGGGAAGTCGATCTCGAACAAGCCGAGAAGATCGATCGCGTGGTGATTTGGAATCGGACGGGCAGCGGAATGCCGGAGCGATTGAGCGGTGCACGCTTGATTCTGCTCGATGACAAACGACAGACTATTTCTTCATTGGAGATGGGAGAAGGAACGGCGAGAGAAAAAGTGAAGCAAGTGAACGGCGGCAAGTCGATACCCTTTGCGACCGCTTTTTCGCGAACTCAGCCCGGGCAAGATTTCTCTCCAATCATTTCCGGTGATAAGCCGGGACTTTGGAGCACTGACTCTGCTTCGCAGACGTCCTCTGAACTCACGCTCATTCCCACCGAGTCGATCTCGTTCCAAGCAGGCACGGTGTTGACTCTGGAGTTAGAGCACAACGCAGCCGAAATGAATAAGACGTTGCAACGATTCCGAGTTATCGCCACGGACAGCGATGTGGAACGACGGGCAGCGGCTCTCGATCGTGACGCATTGTTGATTCTGGATCGACCGCGAGACAAACGATCTGCGGAAGATCAGGGACGATTCGAGTCGACATACGCGCGTCGTGTGGCTCCCGGCAATCAAGCGGCTCGAGATCAGTTGAAAGATGTAACCGCCAAGCTGGCTGCTCTCAAGCCTGCGACCAGCGTTCCGATCATGCGAGACTTGACGCCTGACAAGCATCGTACGACTTACGTTCAACTGCGAGGCAATTACAAGTCGCTGGGAAGCCAAGTCTCGGCAGGCATTCCGGCTGTATTTCAATCGACACGAGGCAACAGTGCTCCGGCGGCGGACGGCAAAGTCGATCGCATGCAGTTGGCCCGTTGGTTGATGTCTCGCCAGAATCCGCTCACCGCGAGAGTCTTTGCCAATCGCTACTGGGAATCGCTCTTCGGTATCGGAATCGTGCGCACGAGTGAAGAATTCGGTTCGCAGGGTGATCCTCCATCGCATCCTGAATTGCTCGATTGGTTGGCCGGTGAGTTGATTGACACTGGTTGGGATCACAAGAGGTTCCTCCGTCGGCTCGTGATTTCGCAGACGTATCGGCAGACATCGGAAGTCAGTACCAAGTTGTTGGAAGCAGACTCCGACAACATTCAATTGGCTCGCGGTCCGCGAGTTCGATTACCGGCCGAAGCGGTGCGCGATCAAGCTCTGGCTTCTGCGGGCCTCCTGTCGCACAAGATGTATGGTCCTCCGGTGCGGCCGCCGCAACCGTCGCTCGGTCTATCTGCAGCCTTCGGCAGCAAGACCGATTGGGAAGCCAGTCAGGGAGAGGATCGTTATCGACGAGGCATCTACACAACCTGGCGCCGATCGAATCCCTATCCTTCGATGGCCACGTTCGATGCGCCCAGTCGCGAAGTCTGCACGTTGCGCCGCGACAGCACGAACACTCCGTTGCAAGCTCTGGTTACGCTCAACGATCCGGGCTTTGTTGAAGCGGCACAGGCTTTGGCACGACGTGTCGTAATCCATGAAGCGACGAGTGGCACGGATGAAACCGCGCGCGATCGAACTCGCTTGGCTGCCGCATTTCGCTATGTCGTTTCGCGTGCTCCTGAAGATCGCGAGACCGAAGCCTTGTTGCGGTTGCTGGAACGAGCACGTGGGCAACTCAAGGGCAACGAAGCGGCTGCCAAGCAACTGGCAACAGAACCCATCGGTCCGCTCCCCGCAGGCGCGGATGCGGTGGAGCTGGCTGCTTGGACGAGCGTGGCTAACGTGCTGCTCAACCTGGACGAAGTCTTGATGAAGCGTTGAGCTTCATCGGACTCGATCGCATCTCGATCCAAAAGAAAAACACGCACGCTGATCTCGGGATCGGCGTGCGTGTTCTATTGAGGGTACGGTTCAACAGCCGGCGTTCGTTCGTCGCGATGGGAACGAATACGGCATGCTTCGCATTAGCGATTGATCGGTTGATTGCTCGGTAGTTGCGGTAGAGCGATCTGTGTGCCGTTGTTCGGCGCACCGGCCGGTGGCAGATTGGCCGGCGGCAAATTCGCTGGTGGGAAGTTCGACGGTGGGAAGGTTCCGGCCGGAGCAACATTGCCTGCAGGCATGGTTGCAGTCGGCAGTCCGCCCGGCGGCAGCGATCCTTGACTTGCTACAACACCTGCGGCGGCCGGCGTTTGCTGAGGAGCAGGCTGAGCAGGTTGGTTGGCTTGGATCAGAGCTTGTTGAAGCGAAGCTGCGTCTTCAAAGTCCAGGACCAAAGTGTCTTCTGTTCCACTCATCGTTACAGCCAGGCCGGAGATGCGCCAGCCGTTGGCCTCTTGTCGCGTCTCGCAAACGATGTCCAGCTCGATTGCGGCCTTGCCGGCTTCCGGATTCGGTTCGCTCCACAAGCACTCGACGAGAGCTACTGTCTTATCGTTCGGGTCAGGGAAGCCGACGCGACCGATCTTGTATGTACCTTCAGGAGTGCCCAGAGGCTGGATCACGAAGTCAGTCTTGGCGAGCTCTGTCTGAGCCTGAGCCGTGAGCACACCGTTGGCTGCGTTCTCATCACCGCGCCTGAGACTATCCAGGAACAAAGCTACGACTTCGCCGGGTTGGGTACCGGCAGCATTGGTCACGATCGGCTTAGCAGACGGATCGGCTTGTGCGACATTGTTCTGCATCGGTGCTTGAAGCGGAGCCGTGCCGGTTCCGGCGGTACCGGGAGTTGTTTCGGATTTTCCACAGCCGACGGCTGCGATCAACAGCATGGTGCACACGCTGAGCTTTTTCATGACAAACATCCTGTTATGGTCTGAGTCTTCGTTCCGTCATTTGCTTCGCGCCGCAGCGCGATCGCGGGTCGAAAGCGAACATTAGCGGTCACCGAGGATCTGGGTCAATGGTGATTCGCGATCGAAAAAGCAATCGACTTTTAGTTGCCTTGTAAGAATGGTGCGAGCGATCGGCTGCCGGGAATATCTTCCGGCCAGCGCGTCCAAATAATGGTTCGGGCCATCACCGATTTGCGATATGCAACCCCGGCGTCTTCTCGCTTCTTCTCTTCAATCTCTTTGCGTATTTCCGTTTGAGCTTCTTCAAACGAGACGGTGCTGGCTTCTTCGCGCTCAAGCACTTCGATAATGTGCAGCCCGACATCGTCCTCGATAACCTGGCTCAGCCGTCGCACAGGCAAAGTCGAGACCGCTTCATTCAACGGCTCGGATACCAAATTTCCGAGAATGACCCAATCGGGGTCGGCTTTCGGAACTGGGCCATGAGATTTATCGCGTGCCACCGCATCGAATCGTTTACCGCCGAACAGGATCTCGTTACCCATTTCGGCGATGCGAGCTTGCGCTTCTTCACGTGACTTGCACTCTTTGAACTTGACCGTCAATTGACGAAACTTGGCTCGGCCCGGCTTTTCGTACTTCTCATGATTCTTCTTGTAATAGGCGAGAAGTTCATCGCGCCCGATCTCGAACTTCTCAGGCACATGTTTGCGCTGCACTTCACCGGCGAGCACGTTCTCCACGAATTGTGTTTCGAGGACTCTGAGAGACATGGATTTTTCGCGCAGCTTTTGATCCAGCGCGATCAGATCGTTGACTTCGTATTTCTTCACTAGGTCAGGGACTCGTTTGTCATAAAAAGCCTTCTTGGCCTTGGGAAGCACCTTTCCTTCCGACTCACGCAATTCTTGAGGCGTACCGTTGCCGGTCATCTCGCGGAAGAACTCTTGGTTGAGCGCTTTGACTTCGACATAGGAAACCAAGGCTCGCCTGACGAGTTGAGTACGAAGCATCTTTTCCTGCTCAGGAGTAATCTTCTTGCGGTACTCGTCGAGAATCGGTTCGATGAACACGAACATATCGCCGGCGATGATGTACTTGCCGCCGACGACGCAGATCAGCTGTGCCGCTTCGAATTCTTTTTCAGCCGGAATGCCGATCAATTCGGCGGCATTGAACTTGGGCAGCGTAAAAGATCCTGGAGGAGCACTAGGCTCGTCGCGATTGAAGGACGCATTGGAATATGGGTTGCCCGTCGTGTTGGATTGAACCGGTAGTGAACCGGGAAATCCATTCATCGGGCCGGCCGGCTGCTGCGGAATCGTCGATGAATTCGATTGTGGAAACGGCGCCGGGCCCGAGTTCGGATTCGCTTGCTGATACGGTGCTTGATAGGGACCTGAATTGGGCGGTTGATTCAGTGCTTGAGTGTTCGGTATCGTCTGAGCGGGAAACTGTTGCGGCGGAGGGACGAACGGCAACGGGCTGGTCGGGAACTGCACGGGCGGCTGTGAGCTCGGCGGCAGTGTCAGTGGAGATTGAGGCAACTGCGGTTGGGTCGGCGATTGCGTTGGAGTGGGAGCAGCAGGTGTAGCCGGGAGCGGCCCGAACTCTTCGGGGATGAGTTGAGCTGCTGCGGGTGTCGCGATCATTGCGATCGGCAGCATGAACAAATGGGTACGAAGTATCCACATGCACAGCTTGAAGCTGTCGGCTCGCCGGCTGAAATTGAACTTGCGAATCGTCCGGGACATCGTCGGGGTCCTGTTCACCGCTTGGGTCCGAATCGGAGGTCTATGTGACTGACGATCCTCGCGCGCAGCGAAGGCTGTGTCGGTCGCTCAGTCTGTAGACCTCCCCGGGAACACGTCTCGCAAATTCGGTCAGCGGAAGCAAGAGAAATTGCGTTGAGTTACCCGATTGCGGGACAATTTCAATTCAAAAAAGTAGAGATTCCTCGGGAGAAACGCGGCTACGCACACCCATTAGGGGGTGTTTGGTGGGGCGAGCCGGCGATAGATTATTGGCATTGAGAGCCGGGCGAAAAGAAACGTCCGTCTGCGCCCGGCTGGGACATCAAGACATCCTCTTGAAAGAAAAAAGCACCGATGTGTTTGCTGGCCGTCCTATACCGTTTGGTTCCGGAAAGCCCAATTCTTGTTGCATCAAATAGAGAGGAGTATTACGACCGTCCGTTTCATTCGCCATCCATCCAATCGGGCAAGCCTCGCGTTCTGTGCGGGTTGGATCAGCGAGCCGGCGGAACTTGGTTAGGTGTCAATCAACACGGACTGTTTGTCGGGATCACTACTCGACGCGCCGCGCTCGATCCCCTGGGTCTTCGAAGTCGCGGCCTTCTGGCTCGTGAAGTTCTTCGAGCCACATCGGCTCGCAAAGGTGTCGACAAAGCGATGGAAGAGCTGACGGGCAATCGCTACGAACCGCTCAATATGATCGTCTGTGATGCAGAAAGTGGTTGGGTAGTTCATAGCGATACCGAACAAGATGTCCAGCCGCTCGAAGACGGCCTCAACATCATCGGCAATCAAGACTTGAACGACCCGACCGATGAACGCGTGCGTCTGGCTCACCGACTTCTGACGCTGCAAATGCTCGACTCTCCCGTGAAGTTCTTGGCGGTGGCCAGCAAAGTCTTTGCTCGCACACCGGCTCCTCAAGGACGTCCGAGCATGATCGTGCGAGGCTCCGACTACGGAACGGTCAGCAGCACGTTGATCGCTCTCAGTCCCAAGCCTCGTGACGCGATCTTCCAATATGCTGCCGGATCGCCTGACGAAGCCAAGTACGAAGACTTCTCACCCCTGCTCCGCGATATCCTCAGCCGAGGATTGCGAGAAGCTCGTAGTAAGTCCAAAGCGAACTAGATCCGTCTTGTTCTTGGAACGAGTCGACGCCATCTAAAACTTCGAAAGCTTATCTCGCACTCCAAACGAAGCGGGATAAGCTTTCCGCGTTTATCCACTCCTGCTCGCTCACATGTTTCTCAAGGGAAACTCTTCTACGAGTCATCGGATTTGAACGCACCCGAGCCCAAGTCGATCGATCAATGGGAAGCAGAGCTCGGCGCGTGGAATCCGAGCGCTGCAAATTCATGTGCTGAATCGGTGGGGGCATCCGATGGCGCGTGCGATGCGTCTCCGTCGGAACATAGGCCAAGTGCAACGTGTCCAACTGCGGCTTACCAAGGCAGCGAATTCATGGTCAGCGTTGAAGTGTCGGCGATGGCCTGCGAATTCGAAGTCTTGCTCAATCGCGGCGAGTATGCGGGAGGTGTGGAGACGGCTCGGAGCGCTCTGGATGTCGTGCCTCAGTTGGAAAGCGAACTGAGTGTCTATCGGCCGCAGAGCGATTTCAGCGCCGTGAATCGATGGGGATCCGAACGACCGGTCGCTGTGCGCTTCGATGTTTTTCGATTGATCAGCGCCGCGCTGGACGTGAGTCGAGCCACGGCCGGAGCGTTCGACATAACTGCCGGCAGCTTGTCCGAAGTTTGGGGATTCTCGCGCCGATCCGGGCGTCGTCCCGCTGATGATGAGTTGGCCCTAGCCATGCAAAGCGTGGGCTCGCATCTTCTTGAACTGGATGCCTCACTGCAGACAGTGCGACTGCAGCGGCCCGGTGTCAAACTGAATCCTGGAGGAATCGGCAAAGGCTACGCACTGGATCGTACGGCTGCAGCGCTCGTACGAGGCGGTGTGGAGAATTTTCTTATTCACGGAGGACGCAGTTCGATCTGTGCACGCGGCCGCCGTTACGCGAGGAGTGCGGACGACGATTCTGGTGACGGATGGTGGATTGCATTGGCTCATCCGCTGAGGTGGGAAGAAAAGCTGGGCCGCGTCCGATTGCGTAACTGCGCACTGGGAACGAGTGGTGCGGGGAAGCAGTTCTTCCACTATCAAGGGACTCGCTACAGTCATATCATCGATCCACGCAGTGGTATGCCGGCCGGCGGCATGCTCAGTGCAACGGTCCTCTGTCGCAGCGGCACCATCGCCGATGCGCTTGCGACTGCGCTCTTCGTTATGGGGCCTGATGCGGCTCGCCAGTGGTGCAGCAGTCACCCTGAGATTCGAGCTCTACTAGTGACCTCGCCGTCCGGCAGCGGTCGAATGAACGTCGAGCGGATCAACATTCCGGATGAAGATTGGGTGGAAGAGCGAATACTCGAGCGTCCGATTTAGTGTCGTCGCGACTTGGACTGGGACATGAGCGAGACATGTCCGCGCAAATCCATCAGGAAGCACTTAACGAATAGCTTGATCTTGTGCTGTTTCGACCAGGATTCAATTTCTTTGCGCAGCGATTCCGCGTATTTGCGATGGCACGCGTATTCCTCCGCCTCTTCCGTTTCGTCGAAGTCACCTTCTTCGCCTAAAAACTCGCGATAGGCTCCACAGTCTCGATGCTCGAGGATGTACACGTCTTTGATGTAGTGCAGCTTGTGAGCGACATGCAAGTGCTCGAAGAACGTCTGTTTCCAATGTTGATACTCGGGAGTGTGAGCTCCCATGGCTCCGAGCGCAGCTCCGGCGATCGTAATGTGGTCGTATCGATTCGTCAGACCATCATGGTCCATGAACTGAACGATCTCGTCCATGAATCTTAGATCCATGCAACTGAGCAGCAGCACCGGACCGCGCGCCGGCGGATAGGACGTGTCGTGAGTGGATGGAAGTCGAACGATTGGCATCGTTGGTTCAATCTCAGGCAATAGTCAGTCGGCCGCTTTACTGTTGAAGTGCAGGCCATGTTAGCTGATGACCCCTGCTTATGAAACCTGGCCGATGATCAGTCGTTTCGCGGATTTTGGATTATAAGGTGTTTCGAAAGCGGAACGGCGCAAGCCGTCCGGTGTCGCACGATCGATCTTGAAGAACCCGACGGCTTGCGCCGTACCGCTTTCATTCATTCAGTCGGCCCACACGCTTCGGGATTGCACGCTGACAAACCTCATTCCAAGGAGGTCGTTTCTTCAGTGATGTACTCGGGCGGTACATGATCGGTGAGCCACACACCATTGGCCGATACGAAGAACTCGAATCCACGCTGAACCATTTCCGCGCAACTTATAACCAACACGATAGGCTTGCCATGTCGCTTACCGACCGCGACCGCCGTTTCTTTGTCCAGCGACAAATGAACATGATGTCGGTTGCCTTTGATCAAGCCTTGGAGGCGAATTGACTCGAGAAACCGAGTGGCCGTTCCGTGATACAGAAACTCCGGTGGCGTCTGAGGCGCATAGCCTAAATCGACTTCGGTCGAATGGCCCTGCGAGGCTCGAATCCTCAAGCCGTCTTCACTGATCGCGAATCGCTTCTTTTCATTTTCAGCGACAACACGATCGAGATCTTCTCGTCGAATCTTCCTGCCGTGCGATGCGGCGGCAGACAGGAGTCGATCGATCGCCACCCAGCCCTGAGCATCGAGTTCGAGGCCGATCTTATCGGGTCGGTGGCGTAATATGAGGCTCAGAAACTTGCTGAGCTGAACGAGTTTTTCTTCCATGAAACGATCGTGTGCGCGAAGAAGGAGAAATAAGCGGGCAGGCTTCCGCGATTTCACGACATCGGTGAGCCCGAGCTTGGTCACGGGAAACAATTTGGATGAAAGGAGGCGATTCACTCGATCAAGGTTCGCGTTTGCTCATTTCAATCGCAGATTATGCATCAGGCGATGATGAGTCCGGTTCGATTGCAATCGATCGACGGTCGAGCTTGAGCATCCTCTCGTGAACGGCCATGATTAAGACAACGTCGAGGACAGCTAATACCGCGACGGCTTCCATACCGAAACGCACGACGAGCCAACCTGCGAGACCAGGGACGGCTGATACTCCGATGATGGCGGCCGCGATTTGAAATCCGATGGCATGAGCTGCCGACTCACTACCCAACCGCTCAGGCGTGCGCGACATCAAACAAGGAAACACCGGCGCGAGTCCCCAGCCTATAAGTATCAACGCAGGCCCTTCGGCTCCCGTTGATGAGAGGCTCATGAGCAACGAAGCACCTACGACGGCTGCGAATATCGAGCATCGCACCAATCGATCGACTCCGACTCGATTGACAATGAAGCCGGCGGCGACACGCCCTGCCCCGATCGAAAAGAAGTAACTACTGACCCAAAAAGTCGCCCAGGCCGGCGCAAAACCTCGCGACTGCGTCAGTAATGAATAGGACCATTGGCCGATCAGCGCTTCCATGCCTGTGTAGACAAAGAAGATTGCAATATGCAGGGCTATGGATTCACGTGGGTTCGATGTCTGCGGGCCAGATGCGGACCTCTCTTCGGTTGTTGCCGGGTTTGCTTGCTCGGCTTCTTGCCACTGTCGGCGTGTGGCTAAGAACGTCAGCATCATGCTCAACATCGCCGCGGCGACAAATGCATAACCCCAGCGCCACGAGCCGAACTGAAGAATCGCAGCGCTCATCGCCACCGGTCCGATCGCTGCTCCGAAGCTGTAGCAGGCATGCAACCAGTTCATGATCCGCGGTGGAAAATGCTTGGCCGCATAATGGTTCAATCCCGTATCGATGGCTCCGGAACCGAGCCCCCATACGACCGCATTGATAACGAAAAGCCACCAGCGATTTGCGAACGCGTCGGCGGCCATTGCGATCGATACGAGTAGGCAACTGACCGACAGAAGTGCCGCCACGCCCCAGCGATGAAGCAGTTTTCCGGCTGCCATGCTGGATACGCAGTACCCTGTACTTAGCCCGGCCAAAATCAGACCGAAGTAGCCTGCATGGATGCGGAAATCGTGTTCCAGTGAAGGCCAAGCCACGCCGGTGACGGCATCGGGCAATCCCAAGCTGATGAATGCGAAGAACGCGATAACAATGTGCGGTCCGAACCGTTTCTGCAATGCTCAGTCTTTCAATGCGATTTCGACCGGTGGTGTTTTCGCTCGAAGCGAAGTGATGATCCTGCCCACGTCGTTGTATCGAGTCGCGATTCCTCGTACAAAACGGAGACGACGACAGTGTAACCCTAACCCGCCATCGTATCGATCCGAATCGTTTCAAGGAGTTGTTGCCGCATGACTAGACCCACAGGACATATCACTTACGACAACACCGGCCGAGTCGTGGTCGTTACCGGAGGCGCGTGCGGAATAGGTCGAGCCGTGTGCGAGCAGTTCGCTCGCAGCGGCGCGCAAGTCATCGCACTCGATATCAACCGTGAAGCTGCTGCGTCCTTGCCCGCTGGGATTCGCTTTCAAGAATGCGATACGGCAGACGAGGAGTCTTGTCGGAAAGCGGTGGAATGGACGGTTGCTGAAACCGGAGCCCTCGACATTCTGGTAAACAACGCCGCCATTCAGCCGAAGGCTTCCTACACGCCGCTCGATCAGCTCGACAGCGCACTGGCGAAGCGCATCGTCGACGTCAACTTCATGGGCTATACGTTCATGGCCAAGTATGCCGTGCGGGTCATGCAGCAACAAGGGAGCGGCGTGATCGTTAATATCGGCAGCGGCCAGGGCCATCGCACGGCTCGCGAAGTTCCCATCTACGGCCCCATCAAAGCGGCCACGATCCTGCAGTCCATGCAATGGGGAATCGAGTACGCAAGGCAAGGCATTCGCGTTGTATCTGTATCGCCCGGAGCGATCGACACACCGCTGGTGCGAGCTTCGCTAGAGGCTCAAGGAGGCGGCGAAGCACTGGCGCATCGACATCCACTCGGGCGAATCGGACAACCCGAAGAGATCGCTTACGCCGTGATGTGGCTCGCCGGCCCAGACGCCTCGTTCATCACTGCAACAGACCTCTCCGTAGACGGCGGCCTGAGCGGCTACGGCGCCTTCGCTGATCCCTACTCGACTAAGTCATAGATTAGTTTCCAGTGTAGGTCAATTGTCCTCAATTGACCCTAACCACGTTCGAACCATCAACACCTACAACGGTGTTGACGAGTACGCACGATGGTCCTGGATCTTTAGATACCGCCCGAGGTGTTGGTTGTCCGGGCGGTGTGTAGGTCAATTGAGGACGATTGACCTACACTCGACAATTAACCTGCACTGCATAATTGAACGACTGATTGCCGGACGGTTCGGTCACATCAATGCGACGTCTTGGTCTTGATCCGCATTCCGTAGAACGATCGCCAGATGAAGAAGAGCGCGATGGAGGTGAAGAGTACTGCCAACAATGTCGTCAGCTGATCGCCGTGTTGTTTGCGAAGCAATACGGCCAGTTGAACTGCCAGCAGTCCGAAGAGCGTCGTGAACTTGATCACAGGGTTCAGTGCCACGGAGCTGGTGTCCTTGAACGGATCGCCGACGGTGTCCCCTACTACGGTTGCGTCGTGCAGCGGAGTTCCCTTCATCTTCAGTTCGACTTCGACAATCTTTTTGGCATTGTCCCAAGCACTTCGGCGTTGGCCATGAAGATCATGGTACAGACCGAAGATCGCGATGGAGAACAAATGGCGATGAAAAATGAGTTCGATAAATGCGAAACTGGGGAGATGCACATCACTGACAGGAAGATATTCAACATGCGGCTTGAGCATACTGTATACGAATGTCGACGACTTTCTTGCTGTCCTGCACGGAAGCTCGCGTTATTCCCTTCCAGCTTGATGTTCTCTTTGATGAACTCGACGGCTCGGTGAGCCCCGTCGTGACGGCGAGTGGAAGCACCGGTGAACCAATAGATGATGGCTCCGCCGCTGATCAAGCTAACACGAACGGTGCGTGCAGGAGCGAAAGTTTGTCTGTATCGACGGTCAGACCGTGAGTCAGTTCCATGATGATCGAGGAAGATCATCGTCATCGCAGCAGAAACGACTGCAGTTCGATCAACACCGGCTTGGCCGTCGCCTTGAACGATATTGCCTGCACCGTCGTTTCCTCCAACAGTGCTTGGCTCGTTCAAACGCGGCTGAGAAACCGAAGTCTTTCTGAATCTCCGATTGGATGCTGAGCGCTTCTTCGATCAATGACAGTTCCGTATACGCTCACAGGCGTTGTCAGTTACGGGACCGTACGAATCGACTGCAATCGTTACCGGACCCATGCCGAGGAAGCCGAACGCGACGAGGCCGGCTGTTGCCCGGGGCCATCATGATTGCCGACAGACCGCCTTGCGAAACGTAATAGGCGGTCATCAATGCCACGGTAACCGGGCTTCGAGCCACAGACGCGAAAGGGATTTCCGTACCCCTGAACCCGATAGGATGTTCAGCGAAGCACCACCCTGCTCGGAACTGGTCACGACTTCGCGCACGTGCTTAGATTCGGTCGAGGTGAAAATCTTCACCAGTTCCGGGATCACTGCACCGGCCAAGGTTCCGCAGGAAATGATCGTCGATAATCGCCACCATAAGGTCGTGTTGCCTCCCAGATCGGGAATAACCAACCACGAAACCAAATAAGTCAGAGCGATCGAGACCAACGAAGTGATCCAGACAAGACGCGTCAGCGGAGCTTCGAAGTTCATCTCTTCCGACTTGGCGTATTGAGCCGCAGTCAGTTGTTCGTTGATGAAGTACGCGGCGGCTGATGCAATCACCATCATGATGCGCATCACAAAGATCCAAACCAGCAATTGAACCTGCAGTGTTTCAAATGAGGTCTGAGGCAGTGTTACTCCCAACAAGATGAATGTGATCAACGCCACACCGGTCACGCCGTATGTTTCGAACCCGTCAGCGCTAGGACCGACGCTGTCCCCGGCGTTATCGCCGGTGCAGTCTGCGATCACCCCCGGGTTGCGAGCATCATCTTCCTTGATCTTGAAAACGATTTTCATCAAGTCGGCGCCGATGTCGGCAATCTTAGTGAAGATACCTCCGGCGATGCGCAGTGCAGCGGCTCCGAGGCTTTCACCGATCGCGAAGCCGAGGAAACATGGACCCGCGTAATCGCCCGGAATGAACAACAGGATGAAGAGCATGATCAGCAGTTCCACGCTGATCAGCATCATGCCGATACTCATACCGGCTTTCAGCGGAATGGCATAAATCGGATAGGGCAAACCGCGCAGACTTGCAAAGGCAGTGCGCGAGTTAGCGAATGTGTTAACGCGGATGCCGAACCAAGCCACTCCGTAGCTGCCCAGAATACCGACGATACTGAACAGCAGAATGATTCCCACTCGCTGTGTTTCCAAGCCCAATAGGAACTTGAAATAGAACACGATGATCGCAGCGATCGCGACCCACAGCATGGCAATGAACGCGCCTTGTCGTTGCAGATAGGTCTTGCACGTTTCGTAGATCAAATCGGATATGTCTCGCATCGATTGATGCACCGGCAGGTTCTTCAGCTGCATATAGATCATCAGACCGAATGCCAATCCGAGAGCGCTGACGATCAAACCGCCGAACAATAGATTTCGTCCGCTCACTCCTCCTACAAACGTCACCGCGCCGAGGTCGGGCAGTTTGAGGCTGACTTCGCCTCCGGCGTGTTCTTGATTCGCATTGGAACGGGGCCGCGGTCTAGGGCCTCCGCCTCCGCCGCCCATAGTCATCGGTCCCGGTGCCGGAGCCACAGGTTCGGCCGACGGAGCTTGCTGCTCCACAGGCACAGTTGCTGCCGGTTGCGCTTGTGCATCGGGCTGCGCTGCAGCCGCCGGCTGCGCGGTGTCTGGTGCGGCTGCTTGGTTCTGCCCTGCGACCCATCGACCGCCGAGCATCAGAAGGAAGGCGGAAACAAAAAACAGAACTCGGGTCGGCCTCAGAAGGCTTCCATGGATCTTCATCGGTGCGCTCGCTTCTTCTCGTTAGCTGCTTGTCCAACACGCTTGAGCGAG
>JAXMBQ010000056.1:0-32852 GCA_046349815.1 Pirellulales bacterium
AAGCCGTCCGTTTCTTAACTTTCGATGGTGCCGTACCGGACGGCTTGCGCCGTTCCGCTTGAGGCGAATCAACACATCCTCTAGCGGCAAACTGCAGGCTAACATCAAGCTCCGTGCGGCACCACGCCCCGAGCACATATGCCGGCGCCATCAAATCAAACGGCCTCGAGCCCATCACATATCACGGAACAAACCAGGTGGCGCTCGAAAGCTGCAATTTCGCCTGCATTTATGGTGCATCGAACGATTGGCACCAGACCTGCTTTGTTACGGCGGCTCGGGTCTGTCGAAGTCGCGGAAGATCCGCCCGGCAGTCCGCGAAATTACGTGTCACCGGCCGATTCGGCTGTCATCTATCTGAATTTGAATTACCAAGGTTGTCTGCTTCGTTGCCGCACGTCGACAGCAGGGACGCATAGAGGTTTGGAATGGTTCGATTGCGAGGCGGCAGGCATTCAGTTTTCTTCACCTTCTCTCTCATCATGGCCGCGAGCATCATGCTCTCGACCTTAACCGGTTGCGGTTCAAGCAGCGGAGCTGGCGACAAGGACTCAGTTACGATTCGCAACGTGTCGTACGATCCGACGCGCGAGTTCTATCAAGACTTCAACGCAGTGTTCAGCAAACACTGGCAGGAGGTTCACGGCAAGAGTGTGCTCGTCGAACAGTCCCACGGCGGTTCGGGGAAACAATCGCGCTCGGTTATCGAAGGCTTAGAAGCCGACGTGGTCACACTGGCCCTCGCACACGACATCGACTCGATCTCCAGTCGCAGTGGACTGCTGGAAGCCGATTGGCAGAAGGCACTTCCGCACAATAGTTCACCTTACACATCGACGATTGTGTTTCTGGTTCGCAAAGGAAACCCGAAGGGGATTCGCGACTGGTCTGATTTGATTAAAGACGATGTGCAGATCATTACACCGAATCCCAAGACCGGCGGCGGCGCTCGTTGGAACTATCTCGCGGCATGGGGCTATGCACTAAAGCGGGAGCTCGGGGATCTCAAGCGACTGCATGATCCGGCAGCCGCAAGCGATGTGGCTGCGGCTCAAGGCAAAGCCAAACAGTTCGTGACGGAGTTATACAAGCGAGTCCCGGTGCTCGACTCGGGAGCCCGAGGAGCGACCAACACTTTCATTCAGCGAGAGATCGGCGACGTTCTGCTGACATGGGAAAACGAAGCGTACCTGGCGATGAATGAACTAGGGCGAGATCGCGTCGAGATCGTAGTCCCGACTATCAGTATCTTGGCTGAACCTCCTGTAGCGGTGGTATCAAAGCTGGTCGACAAGCACGGCACGCGCGAAGTGGCCGAGGCTTACTTGCATTACCTCTATTCCGATGAAGGCCAGCGTTTGGCTGCCAAGTACTATTACCGGCCGGTGCGACCGGAAGTACTCACCGAAGAGGACAAGCAACGATTCACGTCGCTCCATCTCTTCACGATCAACGACGTGTTCGGCGGTTGGAGCAAGGCTCAACAAGAACACTTCGATGACGGCGGGCTGTACGATCAAATCTTCCAACCGAGCAAGTAGTTGTCTTGATGAGTACTTTCTCGACCCCTGTCGGCAGCGTGCCGGCAACGATTCATAAGCGAACGTCGACGTGGAAGAAGCATAGCGTCCTCCCCGGCTTCGGCCTGACGATCGGCTTTACGCTCAGCTACCTCAGCTTGATCGTTCTATTGCCGCTGAGTTCGCTCTTCTTCACATCGGCCTCATTGACGCCGCGAGAGTTCTGGGATGCAGCCACCGATCCGCGCGTCGTCGCATCGTATCGATTGACTCTCACAACATCGTTCGTCGCTGCAATGATCAACGCCGTGATCGGCTTTGTCATCGCTTGGACGCTCGTGCGCTATCGATTTCCGGGTAGGCGCATCGTCGACGCTCTGATCGACTTGCCGTTCGCACTTCCGACAGCCGTGTCGGGGATCGCATTGACCACGTTGTGCGATCGGAACGGATGGATCGGGGGCATAGTTCAACCGCTCGGGATCAAGATCGCTTACACGCCGATCGGTATCACCATCGCGCTGATTTTTATCGGCCTTCCGTTTGTCGTACGCACGATGCAACCTGCCATCGAAGAGCTCGATCCGGAATCTGAAGAAGCATCGGCCAGCCTCGGTGCCGGTCGCGGTACTACGTTTCGGAAAGTCATCTTTCCGAGCTTGATTCCTTCGCTGCTGACCGGATTTGCGATCGCATTCGCCCGAGCTCTCGGCGAGTACGGCAGTGTCATCTTCATCGCAGGTAACCTGCCGATGAAGACGGAGATCACATCACTGTTGATCACATCCAAGATTGAAATGGGCAAGACCGAAGGTGCGACAGCAATAGCCATCGTCATGCTGACAGCCTCCTTCATCATGCTCTCCGCCATCAATGGATTGCAGTGGTGGGCCGGCACCGGACGCAAGGGAGCGAGATGATGAGCGGCCCCAAATCTGCCATCGGTCACGGCGGCCCATTGCGCCACGAAGCCAATGATCCTACCTGGATCAAATTGTTGCTCATAGGATTTACATTCGGCAGTGTCGGACTGCTGCTGGTTCTGCCTCTTGTCGTCGTGTTCAGCGAAGCACTCCACGACGGCATCAAGACTTACTTCGCTACGTTCAGCGATTCAGCGGCTCAGCACGCAATCAAACTGACTTTTCTTTCCGCAGCGGTCTCGGTCCCGATCAACATTGTCTTCGGTGTGACCGCAGCCTGGGCGATCGCGAAGTTTGAATTCCGAGGCAAGAGCCTACTGATTACGCTGATCGATCTGCCGTTCGCCGTTTCGCCGGTCATTGCAGGACTCGTGTTCGTGTTGCTCTTCGGCCGGCAAAGTACGCTCGGTCCGTGGTTGGAAGCACATGACATCAAGATCATCTTCGCGGTTCCCGGCATCATCCTGGCCACCGTCTTCGTCACCGTCCCGTTCGTGGCTCGCGAGCTCATCCCGTTGATGCAGGAACAGGGATCCGAAGAAGAGCAAGCGGCCGTATCGCTCGGTGCAAACGGTCTGCAAACTTTTTTCCGTGTGACATTGCCGAGTATCAAGTGGGCGCTCTTGTACGGAGTCATCCTGTGCAACGCCCGCGCGATGGGTGAGTTCGGTGCAGTGGCCGTCGTTTCGGCAAGCATTCGCAATCGCACTCAAACACTACCGCTCTATATCGAGAGCCTGCATGAGGACTCTCACTTCGCCGCGGCTTTCGCTGCGTCCAGCCTTCTGGCGCTGCTTGGGATCGTAACTCTGGCAGCGAAATCGCTGCTGGAGTGGAAAGTGCGGCGCGACCTTCTCACAACACTCGAATCGACATCGGCAGAGGTGGAAGCGTGAGCATCGAAGTTACCGACATCTCCAAAACGTTCGGACGTTACACGGCGCTCGATCGCGTCAGCCTGAACGTTCAAGACGGCGAGCTCACCGCGCTGCTCGGCCCATCGGGATCGGGTAAGACCACGTTGCTGCGTATCATCGCAGGCTTGGAGCTGCCTGATCCGGGATCGGGAGCGATTTGCTTTCACGGCGAAGATGTGGGCTCACGGAAAGTCGGTGAGCGACAGGTCGGATTCGTGTTCCAACATTACGCGCTGTTCAAGCATATGAGCGTGTACGAGAACATTGCTTTCGGACTGCGTGTCCGACCGCGAGCTACGAGACCGACACGACAAGCCATTCACGAAAAAGTAAGCGAGCTCCTGCAACTGATTCAGCTCGAGAGCCTCGGCAATCGCTTTCCGTCGCAGCTCTCCGGCGGTCAGCGTCAGCGCGTCGCGCTGGCTCGCGCGCTGGCCATCGAACCGCGAGTTCTGTTGCTGGACGAACCATTTGGTGCACTCGATGCTAAAGTGCGACAAGGGCTCCGAGCTTGGCTACGTCAACTGCACGACCGACTAAAGATGACGACGATCCTGGTGACACACGACCAGGAAGAAGCGCTGGAAGTCGCCGACCGCGTGGTGGTCATGAATCAAGCTCGCATCGAACAGATCGGTACACCGACGGAAGTCTTTCATCATCCGGCCTCCGAGTTCGTCATGGACTTCCTCGGCAGCGTGAATGTCTTTCGCGGTCGCATCGAACAAGGTCGCGCAGTGCTCGGCGGCGAACGCATCGAGTTGAAGAGCCCCGGCATCCCCGACAGCGGCGATACGAACGTCTACGTTCGTCCTCACGAACTGGAGATCACTCGCGAACGCAACGGGGTGGCTGCTATTGCAGCGCGAGTGGCTCGCATTAATCCGGCCGGGTCGGTAGCCAAAGTGGCTTTGGCGAGCGATGAAGGAAACGAGATCAACGTCGATCTTACGCTCGAAAAATACCAAAGTCTGCAACTGCGAATCAACGAGCCGGTGTTCGTGGTACTGAAACAGGCTCGCGTCTTCTCGCCCGAATACCAAATCTAGAATTTCTTCAGTCTCTATTGCGCACGTTTGTGTCAAACAAGGGTGATCGAACTATGGACCGATCCGATTCCAAGGAGTCGCCGGAAAGCGATCGTGATTTCGAATTGGTGCAGATCCGTGAGGCACTGAAGGGCCTGCGATTCGGCAGCGTCAACATCGTCGTTCAAGACGGCGTCATCGTGCAGATCGACCGCACGGAAAAGCGAAGACTAACCCGCAAGCCTCCAAACCGCGAATGAACTGACTGAGCCCGCACGTAACTGGATTATCTCGCACATTCTCTGTTTTTACCCTTCGTGCTCTTCGTTACTTGCGTTCGATGCGGTAGACGTGTGACTTGGATCGGAGGATGAGCGCATCTCCGGCCACGGCAGGTGACGCCAGGAAACCATCGCCGAGTGTATTCTCCGCCACTTGTTCGAACTCGTCGGCAGCTTTGACGACGTACACGGTGCCTTGCTGCGAGAAGCAGTAGATCAAGCCGTTTGCAACGATCGGCGAAGCCCAGAATTCGCCTTGCAATCGCTTTGACCAAACGACATCGCCGGTCTCGGCATTCAAGCACGAACAAACGCCGGTATCGTTGATCATGTATAGTCGCTTGCCCACCAAGATACATGACGGCCGCTTCGGCGCTCCTTTGTTGCTTTTCCAGCGAATCTTGTCGGAGATATCCCCGCTTCCTTCCGGCGCCAGAGCGACCAACGGATTAGGGCCGTCTGCGGTTCCGATATAGAGCAGACCATTGCCATAAAGCGGCCGGCACGATGCATTCATCCCGCCGTGGGCTGCCGTCCACAGCACTTTGCCGGTCAGCGGATCATAGGCGGAAGTCGCGGACGCAAATGGGCTGATCAGTTCTTTCTTGCCGGCGACTTCAATCAACAGTGGTGTTGAGTAAGCCTTCTTGGCGTCGCCATTGTCGGTTCCGAAATCGACGTTGCGATCAGTACGCCAAACCGTCTTGCCGGTGAATTTGTTGAGCGCCGTGATGTACTGCACATCGTAACCATCAAAGGTCAGGTAAAGCAGGTCGCCGTAAACGACCGGAGACGAACCGGGGCCGCGGAAATGATCGCACTCCAGATCGGTTCGCTCCCAGATCTTCTTGCCGGTCTTCGTATCGACACAAGCGGTACCGTAAGCACCGAAGTGCAGATAGACTCGACCTTCCTCGATATAGGGAGTGGGAGACGCATAACTGTTCGTAGCGTGCGTGACTTGCACCGTAGAAACGTCGAACATCTTCAGATCGTGAATGACCTTGCCCGTATCGAGGTCCAAACATAGAGCGGTCAACGTCATCGGCGCGTCGAGCTTCGCGACCTCCAATGCCTTCGATACCAGTTCCGGCGCATTGGTGATCCAGATCTGCTTGCCCCAAACGACGGGCGACGACCAGGCTCGTCCCGGAACGGGCGTCTTCCAAACGATCTCGGGCGATCCCTCAGCGAAGGTGGTCGGCAGCTTGGTGGACTCGGATGTGCCGTCGGCATGGGGACCGCGATACTGATTCCACTCGTCGGCTCCGTGCACAGCCGACACACAGCAAACGATCACGGAACACAACAACATGCGATCAAGAAATCTCATCGTTTGAAGCCGCCTGATTCTCTATCTGCACCACACCGGCCGAGGTTCCTTCAACGTTGCAGTCTGAGTTCTACTCATCGACGAACTCACGTACAACGCGGGGGAAGCACCATCGCTTCCGCAACCATCAAACCATACTCGGTATCCCACGAGAATGCGAGTGATCGACGGCGACCGCCCAGGCTTTTTGAAGTCGGGGTTCCTTCTCTATTCATACTCGTACTCGAAATTCGAGGGGACATCAGCTCATCGTTGAGCCGGAGAGTTTGTTGGGGAGTGCCAACCGCTTGAATGCGACTGAGGGAGGAGCAAATTCGAGTACGAGATATTGCTTACTGGCTTGTTGTTTTGATGCAAGCGGTACGGCGCGAGCCGTCCGGTTCTTCAAGATCGATAGTGCTTCACCGGACGGCTTGCGCCGTTCCGCTTTCAAGATGCGGAGGACTCCGCGTTGAACAGCATGCGGTCGGCCCAAGCATTGCGGAATCTTCCCCGTGGATCGAATTGTCCGCTGATCTGACGGAACTCAGCGAGTCGAGGATAGAGCCGCTCGATCACTTCGCCGCTCAATGGACACACCTTTCCCCAATGAGGTCTGGCGTCGAACAGTTTGGCACTGAGCTCCGCCATTCGTTCGGCGAATAAAAGAAACCCGCTTCGATCTTGCGGACGTTCCAAACTGATGAAACTGACGGCGAACCAATCTTCCTCTCCGCCGCTTGCAGGCGAGACGAGCGTTGCGTCGGGCAATATGCGACGTATACAGATCGGATAATGATGTGTGTATCGACCGCTGCATTCTCGCAAGCGATCAGACACATCCTTGTCGTCGATTAGTCGTGTGATCTCATCAGAAAACTCTGCCGAGCTGCCATCGAAGAGCCGGATCAAATCGCGTACCAGTTCCAAAGTCTGTTTCATTCGCGAGCGCTTGACGAAGATCTCGATTTCGATGTGCGTAAACAGTTCGTGCTCCATGATGAGCTGGTCGCTCGACCAGTCACGAACTCTCCAACGCTTGACCACTGTCCACGGTAACAACTTGCGAAAGAAGAATTTGGTAAAGCTCTTGAGTCGGAACCAACGCACCATCGGAATCAGGGCAAGATGCAACCCGAGATCAAACGTCAAAAAGAAGTAGAGGCGATAGAGTGCTGCCAGGGCACTGCGAGCCGATTCCGTTTCAAAGCGATGCTGCGCGTAGAAGTCCCATGACCAAGGGATGTAGTAAAACTGCTGCAAGGGATGTCGTATCTCTTGTTCAAGTGTCTCGTCGAGCGACGCGTAGCGCTCAAAGAACTCTTCTACTCGGTAACAGGGTCGAGCCCACAGGCCGACAGATACGATCACTCCCAGACAACCTAATGAACAGCGTGCCGCCTCCAGTTCCGCACCGTCGCGCACCGTCCGAATAACCGGCTTACCCGACTCGGCATCGTATGTCGCAATGCGAATCTCGTCTGCGTAATGAGACAAGCTATGTTTTCCGGATCCATGTGTGCCGGTCGCCATAGCCCCGGCGATCGATTGCTCGGTGATCAAGCCCAGTGAAGGCAATGTCGAGTCAGCTTGATAGGCCAGTTCCGATAGGACACGCTTGATCTGGCAACCCGCACCGATCTCAGCCCAAATGCGCCCATCGATCTTTTGCGTCTTGACCTGATTCAAGTATTGCAGATCGATCACTACATCTTCGCCGCGCGGGCATTCGCTCCACGAGTGCAAACGACCGACGACTCGAATCTTGCGACCGGCATGTCGATCAAGAACCTCCAGCACTTCGGCTTCGCTCCGCGGTTGTTCCAAGACAGCGGCTTGGAACGCGACGTTCTTTCCGAAATTGATGAACTGGGGTACGGATGAATCCGAGGACATAACTGTAACTTGCATCTGACAGATTGGAGTGGGAATACGACGCGTTAGACATCCGCAATCAGGGACGCAGCGTGAAGCGGCTCAATCTATCAGCCGGATCGCATCCGAAACAGCTACAGGGTTCGGCCGGCACGTTGATAGGCCGATCGAGCACAGATCGCTACTAGCGATTTACGACAGAGAACTCGTAATAGAGCGAGAAAGAAAAAGGAACTTCTCCCGAGCGTCGCAGAGGCGACATGGCAGCGAGGGTTACTCGACGACTTGAGAATCATCGAGAGCAAAAACTGCGTGAGCAGCCTGCGAGCTGAATGACACTCCGGGCGTACATGGGGTGTAATTCTCGGGAGAAGTCCAGAGCCAGATTCGATCGGGCGTTTGCGAATCGGTTGGATTACTTTTACCAACCGAAAACACGCTGTCAAATTCCCATAGCACCATTTACCCCAATAAACCTCAAAGTGGCGCAAACGCGCCACCTGTGAAAGAAAATCGATCAATGCTGCTTTGATCGTGACTCAGTCGCTTCACTCGGAGTTTGCAATTCCTTTAAGACAACTTCTGCCGCATGCTTCCATGTCATCGAACTCGATGTCGTCGAGATTTGCGAGCAAGACTCTTTGTCTTGCGAAACATGGGCTCGAATGAGCTTCGTTAACGATGAGGGGTCGGTCTTATCGAAGTAAAAACAGTATGCCCCGCCGACTTCGCGATGAATCGCAATGTCAGAAGCGAAGACAGGTTTCCCGTGATGTAACCCTTCGGCAATGGGAAGGCCGAACCCCTCTGCATGCGACGGACAGATGACTCCCGCACATGCTTGCAAAAGCGAATTCAGTTCGCCGTCGTCAGCATCGCTAATATGCCAAAACCTATGACCATTCTCCGGATGCTTTTGAAACTGTTCGAGAACGGAATCGAACATCCAGCCGCATCGGCCGACGAAGACGAGCGCGATGTTTGTATCGCTCCAAAGTTGCTCGAAGGCCCTTAACACCAGCGGATGGTTTTTGCGTGGTTCAATCGTCGAAACCACGACGAAGATCGGGATCTGTCGATCCACCAGGTCTTGCAGTTGCGGGCGCAGCGGCGATTGCCGGTCGGAAAAATCGGCTCCGAGCGGGATGACATGAACCGGAGCAGCGCCACGTTCCGATTCCGGCCGGCATGCTCTCCATTTCTGATAGTCGAGCGCGACCGTGTGACTGATCGTGAGTACCAAGTCAGCGTGCTGATCGACTTCCTCTAAGTATCGACGAAACTTGTCGAGCGAATCCTGAGTAAAGAACCCTGGATGCTCGACCGTGATCAAATCATAGACCAAGCTCGCGACTCGAACGCCTTGTGATCTCGCGGCTGCAACCGCGGGCCAAACTCGCTTCATGACCCAATAGCCGTCGGGCAACAACAGCACATCACCCGGCTGAAATCGAACTCGTCGTCTAGATAGCGTCAGAGCGCGAGCGGCTCGCAAGACAACGTGACGCACGGCAATCGGCAAAAAGAAGATTCCCAGCTTGCCGTCTGACGGCAGCAGCATACCGCGCAGCGGCTTCGGCCAACGGCTAACGCCGATACGGTTGAGCCAAACTCGATACCAGTTAGGGAGCCGTGCCGCGAAACGAGCTCGTGTCTTGCGATAAGTTTCTGTCACCCAGCCATTCTGCGAGTCGGCCGTTTGAAAGACACCATCTCGAATGACAACACTGTTGACTACGGTCCGCGATTCAACTTTTTGAGCCGCCGCGGCATCGGGCATGTTGGCGGCCAGACTTCGGACGACGCGCTGGATTCCGCTCCCCAAGCCCGAATCGAGCGTGTGGCTCATGTCAATCCAAATGCGAACACCGGACTGACTTGCCGGCGCCTGCGACCGCGATTTGTTCGATGTCCGATCCATAATTGGGTCGCTCGAACGTTACGCGGCTTGAGACATAGATCGTGACGGTCGGCTCCAACCTGCTAGTCGACCGACGCAATGACTCCAGCTCTCTTGCCAGGAGAGGACTCGCGGTGGAGCAGCCACTTGTTCCTCGGTAGCAAGCGAATCGAAATGTTCAAGTGTTCGGATCAGCGATGCCACTGATGTCAACGAGAAGTAACAACAACCGAAACCGGCTCCGATTTCGTGATGCACCGGAATGCTTGATGCAAACACGGGTCGCCCTTGTCGAAGCGCTTCATGTATCGGCAATCCGAATCCTTCTGAGCGCGAAGCGGTGATCAGTGCGCGACAGTATTGATAGGCGTATCGCACTTCGTTGTCGCAGGCATCATGAAAGACAAACAGGTTGCGCCCCAGTTCCGGATGGCTTCTGCATCGCTGAACGAGCTCTTCACATTGCCAACCTACACGACCGATCAGGCACAACCGACGTTTACTTCCTTGTCGCCACATGGCATCAAAGGCGTCGAGCACGAAAGCGTGATTCTTTCTCGGCTCAAAAGTCCCGACGCTCAAATAGGGTGGCGAATCGGCCGCTTGAAAGCATTCAGCAAACAACGGCCGAATTCGATGTTGAGAATCGCTCGAAGCCTGGTCGGCAGCGGATGAAGACGTAACAGACGGTTCGAGATCTGCTCCCAGCGGAACAAAGTCTCGGAGCGGCGGAGAATTTCGATCGCTGCGAAACTCCGCAATGAAGTGGTTCAATTGGTCGAGCACCGATCGAGAAATGGCGAGCACCGCATCCGACAAATCCAATTGAGTGTGCAGATAGTTCGCGAACCCAATGTTGAGCGACGGGTCGAAGGCTGCTGCGCCCCTCTCGTTCAATCGATTCGAGTCTTCGATCGGAATGAGATCGTAGATCAGCGATGCGACTCTCGCTCCCTCCGACTTGGCCAGTTCCACGGCGCATCGAATATCGGTCGTCGACCAATAAGCATCGGGCAGCCATAACCAGTCCTCTGCCTGACAGTAGACAACCTCCGACTGGTCCGCTGCGTTTTCAAAGGCAGCGGCCAGACTGTGTTTGAACTTCGACTTGAAAATCCCGAGATGACCGTGAGCGGGGAGCAAAGCTCGCTGCAGTTTGGATGAACGAATCGTGCGACAAATTAGTCGAGCCGCGGACATGTAAACCGATGAGCAACCGGCCAGCACGTCTGCCTGCATCGCTGCGGGTCGAGCCAATTCCGCACGAGCCCGATCATTGAGCTCATAGCAGCGACCGCCGTGGATGAAGACCGGCACGACTTCGACATTGCGATCGCGCCGGGCACAGGTCAGCCAGCTTCGAACGACCCGTTCGATGCCGGAGTTTTTGCCCGATCGGGCTGTATAAGTAGCGTCAAATAAGATGCGCATCGCCGAACGAATCCATTCACGGCTGGGAGAGCGTTAACCGACAAGGGACATTCTGGCGCAATTCACTCCGCCGATACAGAGCAATTCGCCATCGGGATGGTACCCATGGTGAAATTAGTCTGGGCACACAAGCGAGAAACCGATACAAGCTCGCGAGATCAAAGTTCGTTTCAGGCGGATTATTGATGCTCGCATTGCAAGCGACAACCTTGGTTCAATCGTGACCAGGGGTGCGTACAGGGAGGGTTTCCATGTTTGTCGGTCAGAAGAACCGAGTCGCCATCATCAGCGGTGTCAGCGGACAGGACGGTTCGTATTTGGCCGAGCTGCTGCTTGAACACGGCTATAAAGTCATCGGCCTCGTGCGCAATCCTCATCGACTGGGCAACGCGAGTCATTTGATTGAGCGAGTATCGTTCGAGCAATGCGACTTGAACTGTAGTCAATCCATCGTCGACTTGCTGGACCGAACGCAGGCTGACGAGTTCTATCACTTGGCCGCTCCGAGTTTCGTCCCCTTCAGTTGGGACGACCCGCAGACAGCCTGCCGCGACATCGCACTGGTTACATTGAACATCTTAGAAGCGCTGCGAAAGCGGAGCGTTGAAACGAAATTCCTGCAAGCCGGCAGCAGCGAAATGTTCGGTGCAGTGACCGAATCACCTCAAAACGAAGATACACCGTTTCGGCCGCAAAATCCTTACGCATCCGCTAAGGTCATGGCCCACAATCTCGTTCAGAACCATCGCGGGCGTTACGGCTTGTTCGCCTGCAACGCGACGCTGTTTAATCATGAATCACCTCGTCGGGGTGTCGATTTTGTGACTCGTAAGATCACCATGTCCGCAGCCGCTATCAAGCTAGGTCTACAGAACTCCGTTTCGCTCGGGAGTTTGGATGCCATGCGAGATTGGGGTTATGCCGGCGACTTTGTGCGAGCCATGTTTCTAATGCTCCGGCAGGACATCGCAGACGATTACGTGATCGGGACCGGCAAGCTCGCGACGGTTCAAGACGTAGTCGAGGTTGCTTTCGAGCGAGTGGGGCTCGAATGGCAAGACTGGGTGACAGTCGACCCGCGTTTTGTTCGACCGCCGCAACCGGTTACACCCGTCGCCGACATTGAGAAAGCTCGACGGACGCTCGGATGGGAACCGACCGTCAGCTTGCGGCAACTCATCGAGATGATGGTCGATTCCGATCTGGAAATTCTCGAACGGAGTTCCGGCCTCGCGCCGATGCGAGTTGTGTCTCCGGAACATCGTAAAGCTGCGTGACGCGGCGGCGATGTACGGAACGCGGCATCTGTTGAGAAGCGCCGCGTGCGCAAAATTCCCGGAAAGCTGATATGGACTTAATCAGCAACTATCGGCAAAATCAGCGGCTGATCATCGGCAAGTTCGTTTCGATGACGACTCTATCGGTCGCGATCGGATCAACTACCCAGGTTCTCGAAGACTTGTTGTTTTGGATGACAAGCCCTTCGGTGACGTCGATGGCATGAGAATGAAGATTCGGGCTCAGTCCATGGAGCGGACTGTGACCAAGAATGCGGCAGCTCGAAACAGGAGCGAGCCGTTCATTACTTGACAGACGTATGGAGGCGTCTCGATGACCTTGAAGGCACTCATTACCGGAATCACCGGTCAAGACGGATCGTATCTGGCTGAATTGCTGCTTGAGAAGGGCTATGAAGTCCACGGCACCTACCGCCGCTCGAGCACTCCGACATTCGGCCGCATCGAGCACTTGCTGAAGCACATTCAGTTGCATCAGACCGATCTGTCCGACGCTGCGTCTTTGGTCAACATCATCAATCGAGTTCGCCCGAACGAAGTCTATAACTTGGCGGCTCAAAGCTTTGTCGGTACGAGCTGGGACCAAGTTCTGGCCACAGGCGCGATTACGGGACTCGGTGTCGCCTGCATTTTGGAAGCGATTCGCACAGTCGATCCTTCGATCAAGTTCTATCAGGCCAGCAGCAGCGAAATGTTCGGCAAGGTACACGAAGTACCGCAGAGCGAAACGACGCCGCTTCATCCACGCAGTCCATACGGCGTAGCCAAGGTCTACGGTCACTACCTGACGATCAACTACCGAGAGAGCTACGGCATGTACGCTTGCTCGGGCATTCTCTTCAATCACGAATCGCCTCGTCGCGGACTGGAGTTCGTGACACGGAAGATCACGCACGCCGTCGCGCGCATCAAGCACGGGCTTCAATCAGAGTTGCGATTGGGCAACTTGGAAGCCAAGCGAGATTGGGGTTTCGCCGGCGACTATGTCGAAGCGATGTGGATGATGCTGCAGCAGGACCAGCCGGACGATTACGTCATCGGCACCGGCATGACGAGTCGAGTCAGCGAGTTTGTCGATATGGCGTTCACGGAAGCAGGGCTCGATCCGAAGGACCATGTAGTGATCGATCCGCAGTTCTATCGACCTGCTGAAGTCGATCTGCTGCTGGGCGATGCCACGAAAGCCGCGCAGAAACTCGGCTGGAAACCAAAGACCGATTTGAAACAGCTCGTTTCGATGATGGTCGAGAACGATTTGGAACTGGCTGAACGCGAAGCCGCCCATGCTCAGATTTTCCGCCAAGCCAAACGAGCCGCGTAGCGGAATCGAGTCTCTCCCATTTCGGGCCACAGCCTCCTCGCAGCAAGCGACGTAGAATCAGACTGCACGATGAAGAATTTTGCGAGAGCCATTCGCGATTCAGCCCATCACTGGCCCATGCTTGTGGCCGCGACGCTCTGCTCATTTGGCATCGCGACGCTGTGGGGTGCCAACATCGGCGCGCTTTACCCGGTCATTGAAATGACTCTCAAGGGCGAGTCGGCTCAAAGCCGTCTGCAGCACTCGATCGACGCCTCACTGACGCGAATCGATGAGCTGAACGCAAGTATCAAGAAGCGCGGTGAAGAGCGGGGCGCAGCGCAAGCCGAGAATGAGATCACAGCCGCTGAACAAAAGAAGCAGGCCGATCAAGCTGAGATCGCTTCCGAAGAGCAGAAGATCTCCTGGAACCGAAGACTCCTGGGATTTGCCGACAGCTACCTCCCTCGGGATCCCTTTCAAACAATCTGTTTGATTATGGGTATTCTCGTCGTCAGCACTTTGGTCAAACACATTCTGATGCTGACCAACGATCTACTGATCGGTTACGTTTCGACCAGCATCGTTCGCTCCATGCGCACGCGAGTCTTCAATCAAGCCCTAGGACTCGATCGCAAGACGTATCAAGGCTACGGCACCAGCGGAGTGCTGGCCACGATCACGCACACGTCCGACATGCTCTCCAACGGTTTGATGAACTTCTTCGGGGCCGCGATACGCGAACCGTTGCGAGTCGTCGCCTGCTTGATCGGTGCGGGATTAATTTGTTGGCGACTTTTGTTTTTGAGCCTCGTGCTCGCTCCGCTGCTGATTTTCACCGTCTATTGGTTCAACCGCAAAGTGAAGGCCATCGCCCGCGCGCTGCTGGGACGGAACACCGGCTTTCACGAAGTCATTCTCGAAGCGCTCAACAACATCTTCACGGTCCAAGCCTACACGATGGAGCATGAAGAGAAAGCCCGCTTCGCGCATTGCACCAAAGACATGCAGCGCTGCGGTATGCGGATGATTTTCTACACCGGCATGAGCAAACCGTTCACCGAACTGATCGGCGTCGGAATGATTGCCATCACCGTCTGCGCCGGTGCGTACTTGGTGGTGAACAAACAGACTCACCTGTTCTTCTTGAAGATCTCTGATGAACCGCTGACGGTTTCCAGTCTCCTGATTTTCTTCGGCATGCTGATCGGTGCCAGTGATCCGCTGCGTAAACTCTCCGGCGTCGCAGCGGCGATCCACGGCGGCACGATGGCAGCCGATGCGCTGTATCAACTGCTCGACCAACCCCAAGTCCTGCGTGAACCTGAACATCCCGCGACTCTCGCAACTCCGCACAGCAGCTTGACGATCGAAGACTTGAGCTTTTCCTACTTGCCCGAGAATCCGGTCCTGTCGAATGTCTCGTTGACGATTCCGTACGGAAAGACCGTGGCGATTGTCGGTGGCAACGGCAGCGGCAAGTCCACGTTGATTCAGTTGCTGTGCCGGTTCTACGATCCGGTTCATGGCAAGATCACCATCAACGGGACTGACTATCGCGATATCTCGCTGCATGACTTAGTGCAAACGCATTGCGCTGGTCAGCCAACAAACCGAGCTGCTCCTCAATCGCAGCGTGATGGACAACATCCTTTACGGCAGAACCGAATTGCACACGTGACGAAGCCATCGCAGCCGCGAAATCATGCATGCCCACGACTTCATCACATCATCGCTCGAAAACGGCTACGACACGATCGTCGGTCAGGCGGTCAGCTTGGAGCGGTGGTTGGCGACAAGCTGACGCGATGGCGAGAGCCATTCTGCGCAAACCCGAGATCCTACTCCTCGACGAATCGACCAGTCAGATCGACATGCCGAGTGAGCTGCAGATCCGTCAGTCTTTGGCGGAACTCAAAGGGCTCGCACGATCATCATCACGCACCGCGAAGCTTGCTCGCACTGGCTGACGAAACGTTTTTTTTTTTTTTTTTCGGCAGTTCCGGAAATGGTCGCGTCTTCTGCAGACTTCGGACTACAAGCTTCGGCGTAAGGCTGTAACCAAACTCAACCAAGTTAGGGTTCCAAACGCTGTAGGCGTTTCAGTAGCCGGGGGTTCGAGGGTTTGCGAGTACCCCCGGCTACTTGACTGCATCCCCTATAGGGAAGAAAGAGTGGTCGTGAGATACTCCATGTACCGGCCCTGCCTCTTGATTGCGGCCGCCGTACCCCCTCGAACAAACCGCAGACGCACCCCCAAGGTGTTGTCCGGGAGTGTCGGGCACGGTACGATGCACAGCGGATTTTTCTCCACGCTTTTCCGCATTAAGCATCGTGTCAGGAACTTATCCATGGCTTCGGCAATCGTCGGCCTAATCGTGTTGCAGTTAGCCGCAGCGCCGGCGATCGTGGAAATCATGGTACGACGTCGCCCTCAATCCATCGCCCGATCGGCCAAGCATAACTGCTATCGATTGGATGGAAGCTGGTCGGCCCGTCGAGCCGGAGAAGAGAGCTCGGCGCTATGGAAAATGCGCATCGATCTAAACGCGGTATTGGTAGTTTTGATTTTGTCGATTGATGGTGCCGCGTTTTGGGTTCACTCGACAGTAATCCCGATTCCTCTTGGTTTCCGTGCGTTAAGCACGTTCGACTCCGATACGGACAGCTGGAAACAACGGCTGCGTGAAACAGGTATTGTCGAGCAATATGTCGATTGGAAGCGAACGGATCCGACACAATCGGCGGCGGCCATCGAGCAATCCATGCGCAGAGCATGGGGCTTTCTTCCAGCGGTTTTGATCTGTGTTCCAATCGCCTTATTCGCTGTATGGAGGCTGATTCGGCGAGCCTATCTGCTTGCCCTACGCGATTTGGCTGAGGGCATTGAAAGACGTAAACAACGGAATGCGGATCGCGATTTGGTAAGCATTCGCGTAGACGAGTCGGTCCTCGCATCCTGATGAAAAATGCAGCCTCAGCAAGTTCGGAAAAGCTCGGCGTTCGATTAAACTGAATGTGTTCGTCTCTCGCCCGTGACGCATCGTTTCCCCCTGACGTAATTAAGTACCCCGAAATCAATGCGTCTAGAACCGCACACTTGGTCGGTCGCTTTTGTCGGCTGCCTCTACGACTGGATTTTGACTCGTAGCTGGGGCAAGGTGCTGCGCGGACTCGTGCCGCTGTTTGTTCTGCTGACAGTCGTCGGCTTGGTGACCTGGGGTCACTGGATGGATCGCGACCGACTCGCCGCTCACTACATGGAGCTCGGAAACAAAGAAGTCGCGGACTGGCAGAGCCAATGGTCGTTGGATGAAAAGTCGACCGAGGCGACGACAGATTCGAATGTTGTGGGCGGCACCGAGTCTACAGAGCCTGCCGAGCCTACCAAGGCCGGCGGCGATGCCGAATCGAAAGAGCAAGCCATCTCACCGTTTGCCGAAACCTTGTTTCGTCGAGCACAGCAGTTGCACTCGGGCGATCAGCGCAGCGCCTACTTCGTTGCCATGTCGTTGGCTCAGAAAGGTCTGACACAACAAGCCGTATCGATGCTCCGGCGCATCGCGCCCGATTCGCGAGAAGGTTTTTTGCCGGCGCATGCGTGGCTGGCTGAAAAATACACGCGTGAAGCTATCAACCAAGGGAACCTCAATATCGTTCTGCATCATTGCCGCGCTGCGATGAAGTGGAATCGGTCCCCGGCCGGTCTCTTGGCCCGCTTCTCCGAACTGTTCCTGCGGATCGGCGATCAGGACTCTGCCGTCAAAGCGATGAAGTTGGCCGCCGAGCGCGATCCGCGGTTCTCGATCGCTCTGGCAAAGCTATCTCGCGCATCCGGGAACAAGTTGCTCGCCGAAGAACATTCCAAGAAAGCTGAAGAAGTATTCGTTACGCGAACTCGCAACAATCCCACGGATGTCGAGTCGCGATTGCTGTGGGTCGAATCATTGGTCGCGCAAAACCGCTTGGACGAGGCCGAGAAAGCGGTACGCGAAGGATTGAACTTGAAGGATGCGCCGGAAATGCGCCGCGCGCTGTCTGAGATTTACCGCATTCGATTTGTCCAAACAACCAAAGTCGAGAATGGACAATGGTCGGGAATGATCGAGATGTTGGATCAAGCCTTGCGCATCGACCCGTCCAACCCATTGGTGTCAGAAGAAGTCGCGAAGCTGGCTCGCATCGGCGGCCGAGCACCGGGTGAGCAACTGATGAATCAGTTGCGAACATTTTTGGCGGAAGGCAAAGCCACACCGACCACGCATGCGTGGATCGCTGAACTCTATCTGGTGCGTGAGGATCATGCCGCTGCGATTCCGCATTTGGAACAAGTGGTCGAACGCCTGCCGACCGCGGCTCACTATCTGAACAATTTGGCTTGGGTGTTGGCCGAACTTCACCCGGATCGTCGCAATGAAGCGATGGCTCTAGTCGACAAGGCTATCAGCCTCGCTCCAAGGGCTGCGGAATTTTATGACACGCGCGGCTTTGTGCTGACAACCATGAACCGCGATCGCGAAGCCATCGCCGCTTTCGAGTCGGCAATTGAATTGCAACCTCAGCGCGATGAGTTCCATCTGCGAGTCGCGGAAGCGTACAAGCGAATCGGCGAAAGCAAACAAGCAGAGCTGCATCTGCAAATCGCTAAGCGAATAGCGGATCAACGCGCCGCCGCACTTGCGGCAGCCGAAAAAGCGTCGAAAGACGATATTAACAAGTCGGAGCAGCCGGCAAATCCAACGCCGGAAGCGACAACTCCGACCGAACCAGCGTCAGACTCGCCGAAAACAACCGAGTCACCGGCCTCTGAAGCGACGCCGAAGAACTGAGCATGACGGTTCGATCGATCGCCGAGGCCTTGCTGGTGCAAGCTCAAGAAGCACCCGATGCACCAGCCTTCATTCACGGAAGTTCAAACGGCCCGATTGCTCTTTCATGGCGTGAACTGGCAAGCGCTGCGGCGCATCACATCGCCACACTCGACAAGTCCGGCTTTAAACACGGTGATCGCGTTCTCACAGCGATTCCGAACTCACTGACTTGGATACTCACGGATCTCGCTTGCCAACTTCGCGGCTGGGTCCATGTCGCTGTCGATCCCCAGTTGCCCGCCTCGCGCGTCGACGCAGTGATTCATCAAACGACACCGCGCGCAGTCATTCGGCGTCCTGTAGAGCCCGACGATCTATTGATGGATCGAATGAAAAGCAGCGACCCAGCTCTTCCCGTACCATCTCCCGCCATCGATATCGAGGATGCGGCGCAGATCCTGTTTACATCAGGCACGACCGGCGCGCAGAAAGGAGTAGTCCTTTCGCACCGTAACCTCCTGAGCAATGCAGCCGCGAAGCTGGAAGCCGCGCCACAGTTCCAGGACGACTTGCGTTTGAACATTCTTCCCTTCAGCCATGCTTACGCGAGAACCTGTGAGCTCTCCAGTTGGATACTCAGCGGCTGTTCGATGGCCATCGCTCGCGACTGGAATCACTTCTGCCGAATGGCGTCTGAGCTGCAACCGACTCTCATCAATCTCGTTCCTCATCTGGTTGATCGAGCTCAGCAACACATCGTCGCGAACAGGAATACATCGATTCGCGATGCGGCTGCTGAGCTTTGGGGCAGAAAGCTGCGTCTGCTGCAGGTCGGTGGAGCCGCGTTGCGAGCCGAGACGTGGAACTTTTTCGCTGCTCTGGGCTTACCGCCTCTTCAAGGATATGGACTGACCGAAACGTCGCCGGTCATTTGTTCCAATCGAGCGGGCGAGCAGAGATGCGGAACAGTCGGTTCGCGGTGTAGAAATCCGTATCGACGAAGAAACGACTTTGGACGCGTGGCCCGCACGTCATGTGCTCGGTTACTGGCAAAACGCCTTGAAGCGACTCAAGGAGTGAGGCTCGTAGACGGTTGGTTAAACACGGGCGATCTTGCTGAGCCAGATCCGACAGTGCCATTCGTATCATCCGGGCGAGCCGATGACGTACTTGTGCTGTCGACCAGGTACAGGTTTCACCGAATGAACTGCTGCATGATCGGTGACGCCGCGTTCAGCAACTATTGATCGTCGGCCATGAAAAATGCGAACTTCCCCTATGTGGGGCAGCCGTTCTTGACACTCGATGCACCGTCCTTGGATACAGAGTTATTTTTGTGTCGTGTTCGGGAGATATGGCGAGAAAACTAAACGGCTTCCCGCGCTGCACATCGAAACCATCGGCATCTTGCCGGAACCGATGACAATCGAAAACAGTTGCTTGAATTTTAAAGGGGCAGTGCGTCGCAAGCATGCCGAAGACTACTACGCGGATGCGGTGGAGCGTTTATATGCATCCGGCAGTAGTCGTCATCGGCTGTTCGATTCCAGCATTCAACTGCGGTAGTTCAGTAACCAGAGTTGAGAAAGCACAAATTCAGCGCTTGTTTGCCTTTTCCATTCTCGACACGCACGCGTTGATCGTGAATCTGATCTTGATGCACGAGAGGTAGATCGCATGCCCAATGAATGCCGTTTACCAGCAGCAAACGAAGCTCGTCACCGTTCTTAAAATCTTCTTCGGCGGCCAAGCGATGTATAGAACGATCAGCCGCCCCAGGCGAACGGCTGTCAAGCTACTGGCTCGGACTTCTCTCCTTCGTGGGCTCTTCCAACAGCACGGTTGTCCCGGCGTGAGGTGAGACTTTGTAGAGAGAGCCTTGCGAAACGAAGGGAGGCTTTCTGAGCCAGGTTCGGTGAATCGAAGGAACGCTTTCGGGACGAGAGATGCGAGGATGAGCATCGTTGCGATAGTGGTTGGTATAACTGCCGCCGAAGACTTCGCCTTGTCGAACTCAGGCCAATCCGCCAACCCGTTCTCCGGCAGCATCACCCAGACAAAATGCATGGCTGGCCGTTCGATACCGATAACCGGCTTGCCGGAGTAACGAACTCGCGAACAGTCTTGAGTGTTCAGCAGCAAGCGGACGACGACGTACGCTCACTAACAGAGCATCGGCCGAACGAATCTGCTTCGAGCCCCGGCGAATCGGCTCGGTCACGTCGTTGCCGCCGATGAACTGCAAGCGAAAATGCAAGCCGAAGGTGCGTCATCGCGAAGGGCGGGAGCGAACGCTCGGTATGGTATTCATCGCTGCCATGATCGCCAATTCAGGCGCTTGTCAGGCAAAACGGAACGGCTTGCCGCCCAGGATCATCGCTGGTGATCATGGGACGCGCACATAGCGTTCGATGTGATCGACAATCAGATCGGTGCCGGTAAAGTGACTGACCGTAGGCCATTGTCGCGGATCGTACATCGTGTCCGTTAAGTCGCATGAGGACGGCTGTCATCCGTGTTCAGCCTGACCGACAATCCCCGAACGGTCGACCGAGCACGCATGTTCGTATGCACCGATGAGGATCACATGTTTGATCCCGCGGCGCCGTTGAGGACTCAGGCCAGATTTCGGGCCCTGAGTCGCTGGTCTTTGTCTTGATCGATGTGGAGCATGTCCATCTGCTTGCGCCGCCGACGAAGGGTGCGTCGTCGGCGGCAGTCGAGCCGCTGGGCGGCATAACCGAGCAAGTCATCGTCTTCACTGCCGGCCTTTTGATCAGCGGATACCCGGCCGACGCTTCGGCTGGAATCTGATCGCACCATTTGGCGATATCCGACAGCACATCCGCGGCAGCTTGACGCGCGGGGACGTTGAAAAAGCGAACCTCTTCGCGCGAACAACAGCCGCTGGGGCGTGACGGTTGACCGCGCTCAATGCATCTTCGTCAGCATCGCATCGGCACACGCAGAGCCAGTTCGACGGCTCGCGTCGCACAACGTTGACGCAGTGGTGAGAATCCCACATGTCGCAGACAGGAGATGACGGCCATTTCCGAGGAGACCATGATTGTTTCAGCAAGCGGTGAAACCTGCCGCTGGAGGAATTCAGGAAATCTCCTGCTGATAACGCAAAAGGAAATCTGTATGGATCCGTAAAGACAGAGCCGGTCGCGGCGCTAGAAACAGGAAAGCCGCAGCCATTACAATAGACGCGCTTGGAAATGAAGAAAGGACAATGGCCGGACCAGTGCGTTCCGGACTGCATTATGAAGCGACAAGATGGGGCTCTCCGCGTTAATAAGGTGGGTCAAGAGAGCTCGAAGAGGTATCGATTCGGACGAAAGCCCATCGGCTGGAAGGTTTCGGTCAGGATTGGGTATTATGAGCATGTTCGGCACAGTTCCATAACCGCAGGCAGTTTCCCCTCGCCGCCGTTTTCGCCGCAGCTGCTTTCTTTGCGGCGGCTGGTCTTTTTTAGGACTCATGCAATCGCGCCATAGGATACCGCCGACGATTCGCCCGGCGAACGTCCGTTTCTTGTTGATGTTCCGTTACCATTGGTCGGAAGTCGGGACAGATGGTGGAACGTCAGGTGATGCAGATCATCTCGCAAACGCGCGCCCGATGAAACGCGCCGATCGTCATACTGAAATTCACGGCAGCTTATGTTTCGGAACAAGCGGCAAATCGAGCCGAAAACATTTCCACGCGCGGCAGCAAGTATGAACGCGAAAACGGCGCACAAGCTCGATTTCTATCCGGCCCTTCGACAGGTCGCTTGCGTCTGGTGGCTATGTCAGCGAAACCGTAGAAGGTCATGCCGTGCTGCCGGTGCTCGCAGCCTGCGATCGTCGCCGCGAAGCGCTGAACTGGATATTCCGGCGTCGACGAATCGTTTAATCGCGACGACACAATGCGCGCGGCTACTTGAACATTACCGTAGCGGCACGATTCCGGAAGCCGCCGTGGAAGCAATGCTTTCTCCCGATGTCGAAGTCATCACCGGTCAATCTCGTCAGGGGTGAGGTCGTTGACGGTTACCGGCAAACGAGCCAAAGAACTCACCGACGAAGAAGCTCCTCAGCAAAAACACAATTTGGTCAGGCGGCAGCTTAGCAGCGTTCAACGGCGCGCGGTAAATCTGCTCTGGACCGAAGCATCTGTGAAAACGATCGACATGCTGCCCGAAGCGGCTCAACATTCGAACTCGTCCGAAGACCGTGAAAGTCCGTCAGAGAAGTGGAATGCGGTCGTCGTGCGCATCGCAGAACGGCTCGACGCGCAGCTCCGTTGTAAATCACACGAGCCGTTCAGGAGCGGAAGGAACGAGACCGCTATCAACCTTGTGCTCATTCGATTGAAGTCGGTGAAATGTTCTCTGGACACGGCGCTTGCTATTAGCCGGTTATTTGTCGCGATTGGATGACGATGGAACGGCTGTTACCCGCCGTGGGCGTCGAAGAGACAGTCGACTCGCCTTGCCGTTTTGATCGCTGCCGCCTGCGAAACGGCCGTTGCTCTGCCGAACGTCAGTTCGGTCCAGATCCACGCAAGGCCGGCATCGGTAAACCCTTGAGCAAAAACGAAGCGCTGCGCGCTTGCTGGTTGTTGGAACTAGACAAGACGTGCGGTCGTCCGGCAGGCCTGATGGCAGCAGCCGTGGATGCGTCCAGTCCGCTCAAAATTTATGTGCATCAAAAAACAGGCAAGCGATCGCCGATGGTGCCTTGGCAAGTGGAACTGCTGCCTGATCGAAACGATTGGTTGGCGAAAGAGGGCTTGGTGGACGGCGGCCTTATCGCCCAGGAAACAGCGAGGCGCTACGGTTTGATCGATGAGATCGTTGATAACGATCAAGCAGCGCTCACGGCCCTCGGACTGGAATCGGAACCGCCGGTACTGGAAGGACCATGGGTAGAGTCTGCAATTCGCAGGTTGCTTGCCAATGAGTGGCTCCCTCGATTGCTGTTCACCGTCGGCTTCATCGCCATCATGATGGAACTGGGAAGCCCGGGCCTCGGCGCCGGCGGCTTCATCGCCGCGGTATGCTTTGTCGCTTTCTTTTGGATCGAGATGCTTCAAGGAAACGTACAGTGGCTGGAAGTTCTCCTGTTCGTCGGAGGGATGACATCGCTGGCGGTGGAGATTTTCATCCTTCCCGGTTTCGGGCTCTTCGGTATCGGCGGACTGGTCATGGTCTTTACATCGATCGTGCTCGCCAGTCAGACATTCGTGTTGCCGAGCAATTCCGCACAGCTCAGCATCATCGCCAACAACTTGTTCTGGGTCGCCGTCTCCACGTTGATCGTCATGGTCGGCTTGGTGACGATGCGAAAGCAGATCGAGAACACACCGCTGTTCCGCTGGGTCTCATTGCAACCCGCCGGAACCGAAGACATCGAGGAACTTGAACAGCGCGAAGCGATCGTGCACTGGGAACATCTGCTCGGCCAAGACGGACTGACGACCACACGATTGAATCCGGCAGGCAAGGCACAATTCGGACGTCAAATCGTTAATGTCCTGGGAACGCATTTGATTTCGGAAGGGGTTCCGGTGCGCGTCGTCGAAGTGCGCGGCAACAGTATCTTTGTCGAACAGCTTGAGTAGCCCGGTAGTCGTCGCCGGCGGACTCGCTAACATGTTCCAACATGGCAAAGAAAACGACCACTGCGGCTCCAAAGCTGACGACAACAAGAAAACCGACCGCTCTCGCGGGACCGACACCGTCTACCCGCGAATGACAATATTCGCGCTGGTTGATGAAGAGCGAACCGCGCTGTGCTTCAGCATCAGACTTGAAACGCTCTCAGGAATACATTGGAACGGGATTCGCAACTATCAAGCTGGAACATGCTGCGCACGACTATATGCGAGTCGGCGACCGGTGCTGTTCTACCGCAGCAACTGCGACGCATAGCGGCGATCGCAGGCACCGCTAAGATCGTCAAGCAAGGTTATCCCGATCGCACCGCTTGAAGTTGCAGATCCTCATTTCGATCCGAAGAAGTTCATCGAAAACGCCCGACTTGGTATATGGTCGACATCAAGCTCGACAAAATCTTCAAGCGACCGCTGACGCTGGATGAACTTCGCGAGGTTTCGGAGCTGAAGGACATGGAGCTCCTGCGCCGCGGTTCCCGCCTGAGCGTGCAGCCGGTGCGAGATCGCGAACTGCGAGCCATACTCCGTCTGGCAGGTATCGACGAGTAACCTCACTCGTTCGCATGCAACGGGCAACCTTGTCGCGACGGAATATTGCGCCGACTCACGGTTTGCATTTCCGATTTCCGTGAACCGCTTCGATACTCCGGTCCGATAACGAGCTCATGAGCATGCGTGGGTTGGTCGGTGCCGAATTCGAGTAAACGCAAGAGGATCGGAAGGGTGAAGCGATGCGAACGATGCTAGCAATGTCTGTCGCCTTCCTATCCGTATCTGCCTCATCCGTTTCGGCACAAGATTCGGCCGCCGGATCGGGGGCTCAGTCGACAGCAGCGCAAGTTCAGCCCACGTCTTCGACTAACGCAGCACCCACGGTCGCGACAGGACCTCAACGAATTTGGATCCGAGATCCGAGAACGGGTCGTGTCTCTCAAGTCGAAATTCTGCCGGCACAAACGACGGCGACTCAGTGGCAACAGCGAGTTGTCGAGCAGACGGTGTACACGCCGCAGATCGTCTATGAGACAAAGCAAGTGCCACAGACAGTTTATAAGGCTCAGACCAACTACGTAATGCAGCCGAAGACCGGTCCGAGCCTCAATCCATTTGCTCAACCGAGCATCGGATATAAACAAGTACCGGTAACGACTTGGGTTCCGCAGACCGTCTATGTCACGCAGCAGGTCCCCGTTCAGAAACTCGTCCCGCATCAAGAGCGCCTGGCGATCATCGAACCGATGCTCGGCGGCGCGGCCGTCACAGTACCGGCTGCGGCGCAAAGCACACAGGCTACGAACTCTTCGATTGCATCGGCTCCGACAACACCATCAACTACCACACCGTCCTCAGCACCATCCACTGCGGCGGCGTCTTCAATGGCCGGTGCTTATACGGCGAGTCTTCCGCCGACCTATACCGTTGCAGGCTCGCTGATGCCCGCGGCTGTAAACACACCGTCGTACGGACAAGCAAGTCGACCTGTCTTCGGCACGGTGCCGATCTTGGCGAAGCAACAAGTCTTTCCGCCTCAACCCAACTATGCGCCGCAGAGTTACGCGGCGGCTCCCAGTTCCGGTCTCAGGCCGATAACTCGACTGAGCGCTCCCGCTATCTGGAATGGGCAAACAGGATATGCCGCGCCGCTGAATGTCGCGGTCTCTTCTTCAGCACCTTGGACTCGCGAACCGGGACAAGCTGCTATGGCTCCTACGGTCGTGCGCTGAATCAATTGATGTTCGCTCGTTATCCGCGAAGTCCCGGCACACGGGCCGCTTGCTGAGCTCGTTCTGAGAAGCCGCGAAGTAATCCGGCATCGAACTCGGCCATCGTTCTGGCCCCTGTCTGCATCATACGACAGGCAAGTGTATCCAACAGCTTTTTTAAGACGCGTTCGATGGGTCCGATGTCGGCCTGAGGCTTCGGAGTTGAGGAGCCGAGACTGCCGAGCAAACCCATCGAGCTATACGAAACGGAACTGGCAGCAGGCGCTGCAGGGATGGCTTGACGAATCAGAGCGTCGATTGATACCGCACGGGCACCTGCCGCGAGAAGAATGATCAAAGCTTCGCTGTCAGTTACATCCGCATCTACGAAGAGAGGCACTTCGCTCCGCGGTGAGGATTTGATCACGGCTGCGGCGTCCGCGACGCTCGCCAAGAGCTGTTCGTCATAGATGTCGCCTTGCTTTCCATTCAATGGAAACTCCAGCAAAACGAAATCGAACTGAGCTGCGATGGCCGCCCGAACGTCCGTCACCACATCAGCCGGAGTCAATGCACAGCCGATGGGAGTGCGATAGTCCGTGAGTTGCCGACAGGCTTCAATCAACGAGTTGAGTTCATCGACCGATCGCAGCTCGAGCGGCAACGTCGGTACTTGCTCGACATCCTCTTGCGCGAGCGGTTGATCTACACCTGGACGATTGCGACGGCAAGTGAGCTCGATCGCTTCAGCCGTTTCCAGCTCGAGCAGATCAAACCCTTCATCGGCGGCTCGACGCGTGAAGCGTATCGGTACGGATGCTACGGGAACGGATTCAAGTTCAGGTGTTAGGGCATACAGAGGCATTCCCAGTTCGCGCATGAGACCGCAGAACGGTGACCAGAGTGCATCGCTTGCTTTGATCGGAGAGCGGCGAGAGAAAAACGGAACCGCTTGGCTGAAGGTTCTACCTGCATCGGCGGTCGGGATTTGTATGGCGGATGAAGGAAGTCCGCCGAATCGTAGATTGGCTGAAGCCTCCAATCCCAATCGTCGGAAGGTCAGTTCGTCGAACACGCTTGTGGCATGAGTCATTCTTCGCCTCCTTTACGAGGACGAAAAATGCGAAAGTCTTTCGTGGCAGCACGAATACCGGCTCGAACGAGCAGCAGACTGAGTCGCATCGAGTCCGAGTCTTTCATGCGCACTTCACGCAGGCTGGGAGCCACGGAAGCGGCGGCGCCTCGAAGATAAATCGTCCCGCCGGTAGCGCCCCGACCGAGACCTTCTGCCGTATCGTTCCCCAGAACGAGATTGCCGCTCCGCATACCGTAGCCCGCTTCACGTCCGGCGACTTGCCTCACTACCACATCGGCGCCGTCCAGATAGAGTCCGCATCGTTCGCGAGCGGTGCCATGCACTCCGATGAATCCTCCGCGAGCAAATGCGGCGAGCGAGTGTCCTGCGTGACCACGAACCAAGATTCCGCCTCCGGTCATGGAGTGGCCACAGGCAGGACCGACATCTCCCTCGACATCGATCTCCGCACCGTCGTTGAGCAATCCGAAGAACAATCCGCAGTTCCCTTTGACGTTCACTTTGATGGGAGAACGGATTCCGCAGGCCAAGTTCGATTGCCCGGTTGCTGAAAGGAGATCATACGATGCAGACTGGTCATCCGAAGTCCGTAAGCGAACGTTGACTGAAACCAAATCGGTCTGCGCGAGATCGATCGTTTCGGAAGGGGTTGGGGCGTCAGACACAATATCTACGATCCGAGATTGCTGGGGGGCGAGTGTGGAGAGTCGAGTATAACTGACGCGGCCGAAACCTCTTTCAAACCCTCGAGTGGCGCCCGCAGATTTTTGATATCGGGTCCTTCCGGCCTGTACTGAATACGATGCGAGACCGATGCCGATCCGGCGCTGATCACTCGAACCGATTCCGCCCGATTTCAAGATAGGCAATCCAGGAAAGACTTGCGATCGCAAGGAGATCGCAAAGGGGGTGCTAGATCCACCCACGCTTGAATTCTCCGGGCAATTCACGACCCATACCCCACGTGGGGACTGGGAACTGGGCTGAGGCCGATCTATGATGGAAGAGCTAAAGCGGTAAAGCCATTTCGCACGGGGGATCGCTGACACGATCCTGAAGTGACCCTACCTGAACCCGAGCATCCATTCATTCCTACCAAAGTCTCGGGGAAACACGCGTTTAGCGCACCAGGGAATAGGCTACCAACGCATCTCCTGCACGCGCCCTCACTGAACCACTTTCTGTCCCCTGCATATCGGGACGAAATCGAACAGCAGTCGATGTGGTGCCGCGGAAATTTTGCGCTGGCTCGGACCGGAAGTCTGCCCGTCTTCGGATCATCCTTATTCCCATTTCTCTTCCAGCCGAGGAGTTTCGAGCATGGCCAGTCGCGCTGCAACGTTAGTGAAGCCGAAACCGAAAGCCAAATCGACTTCGACCGCATCTACAGTCAAAACCAAAACAACCTCAGCCAAATCCACGACTGCGAAATCTTCCCCGACCGTCGCAGCCGTCAAGGCAAAACCGAAAGCAAAGGTAAGTTCACCGGTGATTGCAAAACCGACCGCCAAGATCGCTCCCACGATCGCCAAGACGGCTAAGGCCACTCTGGCAACCAAGTCCGCCGGCAACGTAGAAACATCCGCCACCGCATCGTTCGAGTCGGAAGCCCCCAAGCCGCGCCGCCGTACCAAGGCGGAGATTCGCACTCGTATCTATTGGGCTGTCTTCAATCAATCGCTGAAGCGCGTAGCCGTTTTCGAGTTTGACCAAAAGGACGAAGCTGAGAAGCGAGCCGGCAAGCTGGCCAAAGTAGCCGGCGAACATCACTTTGTTCAGAAGATCAAAGCGATCGTTCAGTAGTTGCGAACTTGTGGGAACGCAGCTCGATCGGCTGCTAACTCAACGACATCGTTCTCGCGGGAACGAAACCCTTCATCAAAAACAGAAACGCCGCAACACCGAGCTTCACTCGGACCTTGCGGCGTTTTCTTTTGCGATTCGTCGCCGACTGTCGCTACAGATTCGAAAGAGTCGCATCCAAGGCAACGTCTTGATTGGCCTCTGCGTCATAGAACAGAGTTGCAATCTTCTCACTGACGATCGAGATGAAGTAACCGCGGAACTTGGACTCTGTGGAGTCCGTTACCGCTTGGCCGCCGATCTTCGGGAACTCGAATTCGGGAATCTGCTTGCGATAGACGATGTTGCCTTCATCCTTGATGTCGTAGACAGTGACCTTGATGTCACACTTGCCTTTATAGAGTGTCATCCCATCGCGAAGCGAAAGGTTGGTCAGGCTGATCGCCAAGAGTTGGTCGGCTCCTACGCCCTTGCCGATTTCTTTGTAGTCTGCTTCCGTCCAACTGTGCGAGTCAATCCAGGAATTGACCTCCTCTTGGCGGACAATCTTGATGTCTTTGACGTTCTCTTCCAAACGTGCGCGGACGAAACGCGTCAACAGCTCCGATGACTGGTTGCTCGAAAGTCCGCTGTCCGTACTGCATACGATAGCGACCTTCTTACCTTTCAGCGCGTTGTATTCCGCAGGGCGTTTGTTCCCTTTGATGGCGTGGATGAGGTTCGCGGCAAAGGTGAAGCAACCGGTGCCGGAGGTCAGTACCAGCGTGCACAGAAGTAACCAAGCCAGACTACGAACGGCGCTCGTGGGACGCATCCTGCTGTTCCTCGAATAAATGCGAAGGTCCTGCTGATCCGGTCGGATCTAAGCCCAGACACGCGCGACCCACTGGCTGACCGCAGTAGCCAAAGCGACGGTCAGCAGGATGGCATAGCTGAGCGAGAGTCGTTCTCGACGACTCCAACGACCCGCGATGAGGTAATAGCAGATCACGAGTACCGTTCCAATAGCGATCAAACACAAGATCGCTCCCCCGGCGTTGACCCTAAACGAATCCGCGATGCGACCGCGCAGCAGTAAACTCCACGAAGTCGTCATGCCGCAGGCTGGACAGCGCACACCGAACAACCACAGCGAAGTACACGGAGGCAACCCGAGCTGTTGATGTGTGCCGTAACCGAACGGGCTCGGTTGCAACATCCGTGCAGTGACAAGCACCACGGTCAGCCCGAAGCCGACGCATGCAGAAACAACCTTCTCCCAAAGAATGAGCGGCCTACCGGTCGGGAGCCATGACCAAGCCATTGAATCAACAGACTGCGCAGTATGCGAGCCCTGATCGATTGCATCTGATTCACTCATATTCGTGCCTCGCAGGCTACTTGGACAATCGAGCTGCCATGCTGAACGCGATGATCATCAAGACCCAGACCACGTCCAGGAAGTGCCAGTACAATGCCGAGAAACGAATCGGGAAGTAACTCTCGTGATCGTATTTACCCTTCCAAGCTCCGACGAGTACTAGACCCGACGCGATCAGTCCTCCGAACACGTGCAATGCATGCAAAAATGCCAGCACGAATGTGAGGCCATGGAGAGTGCGACCGACCGAGGAATCGCCGGTGAATTTATCGACCAAGTCGGCCATACATAGGCTTTGAATACCGAAGAACACAAGCGACAAGATAAAGGCCAGCACCAAATAACGCAGCAGATCGACTCGAGCCTCGCGCTTCACCGCGGACACGGCGAGGTTCATCAGTGTGCTGACCCCGATCAAAATCACGGTGGTCAAGATGAACCAGCGATTCAGCGAAAAAGGTTCGATCACACCGTGATCGTTCTTGAGCCGCAGAGCTACATAGACGGCGTAGAGAATGATGCATGCGATGAAGAAGACGCCGAGCGAAATCAGCAGCAACCAAGCTCCTTGCACGCGGCGGACATCGGTCGTTTTCAGTTTGGGGTCGAAGAATTCGGAAATCGAGGCATGAACGGTTCGGTTGGTTGGAAAAACGTGGGTCGCTTGACATCGGAACGCTTCCGGGAGTCTAAACCTAACAGTGCGTTTGAACCAGGAGCCGCAGAGCGAAGTTCAGGATGGGATTTTCAAGGATGAAGCCGATGAGCGAATCGATATTCTTCTCCGTCGGTGAACCTAGCGGCGATCTGCACGCCGCCAATTTGATTCGTGAACTGCGGCGAATCGACCCGCAACAGCAATTTCGCGGCTTCGGCGGCTCGCGCGTGAGCGAGGCTGGAGCAAGCATCGATTTTGACCTGACTCAACTGGCGGTGGTCGGCATCGTTGAAGTGCTCCCCAAGCTGAAAGAGTTTTTTCGTGTCGCCGATGTGGCGGAAGAGATCTTTCGGACGGAGAGACCGCGGGCCGTCGTGCTGGTTGATTTCCCGGGATTCAACTGGCACATTGCCAAGCGAGCTAAAAAGTTCGGCATTCCTGTGATCTATTACCTACCGCCGCAGCTCTGGGCCTGGGGCGCCTGGCGATTGAAGAAGATGCGACGCACTGTCGACCGTGTGTTGTGCAATCTACCCTTTGAGCCGAAGTGGTATGCCGACCGCGGCATGGATGTTGAATATGTAGGACATCCGTTCTTTGATGAAGTTGCGGAAAGAGAACTCGACCAAACTTTTATCGCGCAGCAGGCTGCTCGTGCCGGGTTACGAGTTGCCGTATTGCCCGGGTCGCGCACGCGTGAGGTCGATAAGATCTGGCCGATGCAGTTGGAAGTCATCCGCCGATTGGCTCGCAATCACCCGCAAGTTCGCTTTATCGTCACACCGTACAAGGCTCACCACGAGGAAGCTTGCAAGCGAGCAATGACAAGCGATGATCGAGGATTGAACATCGACTTCGTCGTCGGTCGTACGAGCGAAGTGATTCAACTGGCCGATTGCGCGCTGATGAAATCGGGATCGGTCAGTCTCGAACTGATGGCTCGCGGGACACCGGCTGTCGTAACGTATCATGCCGGCCGAACGCTGTATGCATTCGGTCGTTGCGTTTCCAACTTGAATTCGATGACACTACCGAACATTATCGCCGGTCGCACCGTCATGCCCGAGTTCCTGGCTGTAGGCTCCACCAAGAAGACGATCTATCAGCTCACCGAAACCATGGACCGAATGCTCGGTGACGAAGCGTTCCGAGCATCCCATCGAGACCAACTGCTGGAACTTGCTCGTCAATACGCACAACCCGGCGCAGCGAAGAAAGCCGGCGAAGCGATTGCGCAGTATCTATCGCCGGCAAAGATGAAAGCAGCCTAACGTACCGCGTCCGCCGAAAGTCGCCTTTGGCTCCCGCCAAAGGGCGTTTCGCATGAGTCTGCCGTACCGAAAGGTAAACGCGCAGATGATTCACAGTGCCGCGTCCTTTCGTACGAACGAAAGGCGACATTGCGCGGAAGCGATCTGTGGCTAATGGCGACTTTGGAGAAATGAGTACGTCAGACTCGGATAAAAATCCGGTTGCGATACATCCAGTAGCAGACGAGCCAGAAGACCAAGCCGACGGTGATGTCGTTCCACATCGGTGCAAATGCAGAAAGGTCTTCGAGCCACCCTGTACCGATTCGAGCATCCAGCACGTCATAAAGCGGACGAAAGAGATGGACTCGCAAACGACCGGCGGTCCAACTGCGCAAGAGCTGCCCCATCATGTAGATGGCGATCGAGTTCATCCCGACGATTACGAGAAACTTGCTCCATGCTCGAATGCCTGCGACATCGATGATGCCGTACAAGGATGCCAAAACCATGCAGCAGATACCGGTCGAGAAAAGTGCCCACGATGGCGTCCAGATTCGTTTGACCAGTGCGATGCCGAATGATTGCAGGACGAGGCCCAACATCACGAGCGCTATCCCCATCACGATCATGTGCAGCACTTTCTGACGACCGATCCAAGCCGAACGCAGAATCTCGCCGCAGATTAATCCGATCAACATCGTCGCCAGCGACGGAATGAA
>JAXMBQ010000057.1:0-32413 GCA_046349815.1 Pirellulales bacterium
GATCCATTTGTGAAAATGGATCTACAATGGTAGCTTGTCCAATCTTGCTACTGAACTCCCACCTGTTTCTCACACCCACCGAACCTGAGTCGTCCCATGTATCAATCTCTCTGTCGCCGTCTCGCAGACCGTATCCTTGCTCCGAGCCTGATAGCCGCTGCGGTTATCGGTTCATCCGGTTTCGGATGGGAACAGCCGTCATCGCTCAATGCGGGTCTGCATGCGGACGCGAAAGATTGGCCGTGGTGGCGAGGAGCGGACCGTAACGGCACCGCCGATCCGAATCAAAAGCCGCCGCTTCAATTCAGCGATACGGAGAACGTGCTTTGGAAGACGGATGTTCCTGGACGCGGCTACGGTTCGCCTGCCGTCGTCGGCTCGCGAGTTTTCCTGGCAACTGCCGATGAGGTGTCCGGTGCTCAATCACTCCTCTGTTACGATCGCGCCACCGGTAAACAAGTTTGGCAAACCGTCGTTCATGCGTCGGGAGGCATGCGCAAGAACAACAAGTCGACGGCTGCGTCCAGTTCACCGGCTTGCGATGGCCAACTGGTCTTCATCTGCTTCCCGAACAACGACGCGTTGATCACTACTGCTGTTGATTTGAACGGTATCGTCGTGTGGCAACAGAAGATCTCGAATTATGTCGAGCACCAAGGATACGGAGCTTCACCGACTCTTTATCGCGACATGGTGCTTGTCTCATCGGACAACAAAGGGGGCGGCGCGGTGGCTGCTCTGAATCGCAAGACAGGCGAATTCGTTTGGCGACGCGAACGACCGGCGCTTCCGAACTATACGACTCCTACGGTGTTGCATGTGGCAGGCAAAGACCAACTGATCATGGTCGGTTGTGATAAAGTGGTCAGCTATGATCCGCTTACCGGTTCAACGAATTGGGAGACCGATGGTGCGACGACAGAGTGTGTGACATCGACGGTGACTGACGGCAAATTGGTATATACGAGCGGCGGCTATCCCAAGAATCACATGTCGGCAGTTGCTGCGGATGGATCAACGAAGAAGGTTTGGGAAAACGACAACCGGCTCTATGTGCCATCGCTGTTGATTCGCGACGGCTATCTGTATGCCGTGCTCGATGCGGGCATCGCTATGTGTTGGAATGCAGCCACCGGCGAGGAGCAGTGGAAGGGCCGACTCTGCGGCAACATTTCATCCTCCCCGGTGCTCGTCGGCGATAAGGTTTTTGCAGCCTCGGAAGACGGGAAGTTCTTTGTCTTTTCAGCTCGTCCCGACAAGTTTGAAAAGCTGGCTGAAAACCGGCTCGGCGACTTAGCAATGGCGACGCCGGCGATTTGCAACAGCCAGATCTTTCATCGCGTGGCATTCACCGGTGAGGATGGCAAGATGCACGAGCGACTGTACTGCCTTCAGGCAAAGTAGCTCGCATGCTACGTGAGAACTCTGACGATTCCTATGAATGCGAGAGCTCACTTCACTTCCACTCGTCCGTCGGCATAAGCGGTAATGTCAAGCACTTGATTGCGCCAACGGACTCCGCGGATTGTCAGAGATGACCACTCTTTGGGTAGACGCGGGGTGATGCGATACGAGTCGGCGCCCGGTTGAAAGCCGAGGAATCCGTACAGCATCACTTGCGGCACCAGAACGCTTTCGAGGAATTCTTCGTCCAAGCCTAGTCCGCCGGGAGGTCCGCCTCCTTGGAGCTTTCCGCGACCGGGACCTGCATAGTATTTTCGATAGCCGCCCTCCGCTTGTACTTCTCGGAACCACGCTGTTATCGTTTGCAGCCGTTTCCAAGCATCGTCGGGTCCGTTGATTTCGATTCGGGCCATGAGATCGTGGAAGCTGAATCCCAGCACGGCACCACCGTCTTGGACCTGGTCACCGAATGGAATCGACTCGGGAGAGGCCCAAGGCCAAACGTAAGTTTCGACATTGCGTCGTGTGGTGGCTCGCGGCGCGAATCGCCAATGGTAGATATCTGATCCTCGCGACGTATCGTCTGCAATCTCACGTCGGCCATCGATCCAATCGAAGATGTCTCGAGCCTGTTCGGGTGAAGCCAACCCGTAATAGATTGCTTCAAGGTTGACGAACGTGAATCCGTAATCATAAGCTCGGCCATCGACGTCGACCCAACCGTTGAACCTCTTTGTCTCCGCGTTCCAGAATCGTTTCTGAAAATCGATACGAATCTCATTGAGTAAGCCTTGCCACTGAGCGGACGATAAGTTCGGCGGTGCCGCAGTCAGTCCCCACTCCGGATGCGCCTCAACCGCTTGTTCGATCGGAATCAGCCACTGGATTGCGTCCGCAGTGATCATCGTCGCCATCGCATCATGAGCGCCGAAGGGAAGCAGGTCCCAGTAGTTGTTGCCGACACCATGCCCGTTCGCGAATGTCTTCTTTCCAGTCGCGTCAAAACGCAGACCGCTGCGTCCGTCGTGACCGACCCAGGGAACGAAGACATGTTTGCCGGAGTCGACGGAAAACTCGCTGAGCGTGTACTGCATGGCTCGTCGCATTTTCGGTAAGACGGCTTTTAAGAACTCCACGTCACCGGTCCAAAGATATTGTTCACTGCATGCGCGAACGAAGAGCGGTCCGGTGATCGGATGGCGCGTATCAACAGCGGTATGCAGAGCTTTGATCTTGATCTCCGCTCCGTTTGCACCTTTGAACGCGATACGATAGCGAGCGATACGTCCCTGATAGTCCTGATGCCTGTAGAGCGGTATGTGAAGTATTTGACTTCGATTCTTGTTTGTCGGCAGCGCGATCGGCATGGAACGATCAGCGGACCATTCAGGCGAGTCTGTCGTTGACCATTGAATCCGTGCGGTCGCGGATTCGGGTAGTTTCTCGCTGCTCCATTCCAACTTTACAAACGGCGCGACAATGGTTTCGCATCGAATTGCCGGCGTCGTTATGCTGCAGCTATCTGCATCGATGTGCAGTATCAATCCGAACCGATCGTCAAATCCGGTTTCTGTCGCACCTTCGAATGTCCATGCGGTCGTATTGCGAAGCGGCTTCATGCCGAAATTGACAACAGCCCATTCGTCGCCGGCGAGCGAAAAATGAAATCCTTTGCCACTGCTCTGTTGCCAAGCCGGAAAGGGCCAGCCTTCGTTGTGAGCCATCCCGCGATGTTGTTGCATCGATACGTAACCTTCGTCATCGATGCGTCGTGCCAGAAGTGCACCGCGATACTGCTCGCGTTTCTTCTCCGACGCCCATAACACAGCATGCGGCAACCATCCGTCCCACAACGTCGTCCCTGTAAACGCACGATCATGATGCAGCGAATGCAGTTCGTTCAACGTCTGCATGTCGCGCTCAAACCCCGGGACCTCAAAGGTTGGGAAACTGGACGGCAATGCAGTTCCAGGTTGCTGAGCTGTAGCTGCACGCGACAAGGCTGCCAAAAAGATGAAGAGGGTTAATCGAACAATAATCCTGGACCGCTTCTGCATCAGTCGTTATTTCCTGGTGATAGCCGGTTTTGCGCCGGGCTGAATAGGGGCGGGGTAGGAGTCTAGAATCGCTTTCAATTCGCGTAGGACTTCGGGTCTCTGATCCGCTAAATTTACCTTCTCGCCCGGATCACTTTCATAATCGTAGAGTTCCCATTCAATCTCGCTTTCGAGTGCGGATGGATTCTTCCATTCGACCAAGCGAAATCGCTCGGTGCGAATCGCCCGTCCCAGTTTTTCTTTCGGGTAAGCATGAAAAGCGTGGTTGCGAACTCTCTCTTGAGGGTCTTTTAGGACGGGAACTAAACTGCGACCGTCCATCGGCTGTGGGACAGTCGGCCTGGGGAGCCCGGCGAGATCGCTGAGCGTGGGAAAGAGATCTACGGATTCGGTCAATTGGCCGGTAACAGAGCCGTCGCGCGTTACTTCGGGAGCACGGATAAACAATGGAATCCGTACGGCTTGTTCGTAGTTGGTGTGCTTCGTCCAAATTCCGTGGTCGCCGAGATGATAACCGTGATCGCTCCAGAGCACGATGATCGTATTGCGATCCAGTCCCGATGCAAATACCTCGTCGAGGACCTTACCGATTTGGGCATCGACATAGCTGACTGAGGCATAGTAACCCGTGAGCAACTGTCGCTGAAGCTCTTCACTGAATTTCGCATTCGGACCCTCAGGAACGGGCGCATAGGCGGCGATCTCGCCCCCTCGCTTTCCTGCAACTTTCGGCGACTTTTCAGGCAACTCCTGTTCGGAGGCAATTTCGAGTTGATGCGAATCAATCGTTCGCCAATACGCAGCAGGAACACTGAACGGAAGATGAGGGCGTGCAAATCCTACCGCGATGAAAAAAGGAGTACCGTCAGTTTCTCGCCGCAACGATGCGTCCCGCAACCGCTTTACTGCTTCAATCGCGATTCGCCCGTCCGCATACGCATCGTCATCCACTTCAGGTGCTTCATATGCAGCGCCTCTCGGCAAACTCGCAATGCGATCCAGTTGTTGGTTTGAAAACAGAGCCTCCTCGCGTGTCAATCGTCCTCCATCGGTGCTCTCGGGAAGCAGGTATTCGATCACTTTGTCGCCGGTGTGCGGGATCGAGAAAGAATCTGGATCGCCATGATTACCATGTCCGATGTGAAAGACCTTTCCAAGCGATTCCGTTCGATAACCATGCGCCTGAAAGTGTTGCGGAAGGGTGACCGCGTCCGGAATGTGGTCGCGAAGTCGGCTGTTCAGAAAGTAGAGTCCTGACGAAGTGGAATGCGATCCCAACATCAGGGTGAAGCGAGACGGTGCGCACACCGCTTGGTTGCAGTACGCACGCTCGAAACGCATGGAACGTTCGGCGAACCGATCGATCTGAGGCGTCTTTGCTGCACGATCGCCGTAACATCCCAAGGCAGGTTTGAGATCGTCAACCAAGATCAGCAGCACGTTCGGACGGGCATTATCGAATGCGCAGCAAACAGAGCGAGTCTCCCGAGGACCGAGCATCCAAATCCAAACAGCTATGAAAACTACAAAACGAAAAAACATGGCGAGATTCACTCCGTCTGTTGTTGTACTAAGCCGCGTCCGTTGAGACAGCTTTTTCGTCGGGAGTACCCGGCGCTTTCAACAACAACGCTGCCGCCATCATAATGAGCGTGAATAGCGGAAGTCCCGGAAGCTTGAACAACGACTCGGCGAATCCGTTCATGAAAGCTAAGGATGCGAGCCCCGAAAACCCTGCATAGACCGGCAGCCGTGTTTCTGCATAACGAGCGGCAGCGGTCCAATTTAAAGTCAGCAACCACACGATCCAGATAAAACAACCCGGAACGCCTATGTCGAGCGATATGTCGAGGTACATATTGTGCCCGTGCGGAATCTCCCAGTTGAACATTTCGCTCAGTTTTTCGACTCGCTCTGCATCCCAATAAGCGAGATATCCATAACCGGTGATGGGACGTTTCTGAATCGAATCGATCAATTCCTCCCACAGCGGCAAGCGTCCGGTCAAACTACCGACGTCTTCCGTGCGTCCCATAGCGGCTGCACTTCCCAACCCTTTCGCGAACTTACCTCCCGCGAACGTGGCAGCGAAACTGAAAACTCCGGCTAAGAAAAGACCAGCCACGATCAACAGTATACGGTTCGATCCCCGCGTGATCACAATTTGAAACACCAGTAATGCAAAGGCAAATCCCGCCAAGGTTGTACGCGACTTGGTCATCATGATCACCGCCAGTCCAGCGGCGAACAGTACGGCAGCGGACAACCACTTCGTTCCTCCTTCGACCATACGGACTCTCGCCATCAAGCACATCACTGCACCATAAACGGCGAGCGTATTCGGATGCACTGTTCCTGTGAATCGGTAGTTTCCCATCGGACGAAATGTTCCGAGACTGATCTCGGCTACGACTCCGACGATCACGAATAGGAAACAGGCAATCGTGAGCATGTCGAGCAGTTGACGCGCGGAAAGCGTGACCACGAACCCGACTGCAGCCACGATCACCGTTCCGACGACGGCCAGCTTAAAGAGGGTGAACTTCGGATTGACCGACCACAGAACACTGGAGAAAAGAATGCATCCGCCGAGCATTGTAAGCCAGAAGAAGATCGTCTTCGAGCGAATTTGCACGCCGCCCGCTCGGTAAATGCAGAACGCGCCCCACGCAGCCAGCAAGAGCCGCGCTGAGCTGGAGTTGGCATTCACATCAGCCAACCGATCTGCTGTCATGTTCTCCGTACCGGAATAGGTCGATTCATCGATCGACCCGTAGTAGATACTCTGCGTCCAGTTGTGATCCGTAAACCAGAAAGAGCACACAAATGCGAGCGTGCAAAGCCAGAACATGATCGGTCGAGCAGCCGTGACGTGCGTTTGCGCGATATCTCGATCAGCCGTCAGTCCCAGAAGCTGCGTGCTCATGATCGACTTATCCTCAATTCGCCGCAGGGACGGAAGCAGGTAAAGGTTGGTAGCGAGCCGCGGCTCGAATCAACGTTGTTGACGTGACGATCGATGCGGCTATGCCGGCCAACATCAGAGCAATGGCTCCGCCATTGATGCCTACTATCGGCACGAGTACAAGTGACATGCCGACTCCGACGACAAAGCAAGCGAACTCACCCCAGAAATACTCTTTCGAATTACCGAGCGCGGCCAAACCATTTCCCATTACTACCGAAATCGAAACCGCCAATGTCGATAGGCTCAAAAGAAAGACTGTCGTACCGTAGTCGGCATAGGCACTGCCGTAGATCAAGCTCAGTAACTGTCCCCCGAATAACCCGAGAATGACCGTCGATAGCCCGACGGCCGAACCGATAATCGCGACTGTTTCCAGCAAACAACGGTTCATCGCTTTCACACCGTGCTGCTGCATTTCGCGAACCGTCTTCGGCTGGAACATATTATTCAAGCCGTTGATGAACATCAGTGAAACGCCGGTCAAACTCGTGCATACCGAAAATGCACCCGCTTCTCCTTCATCGAGAATGAGAGCAATCAACCACGGTACCAGTAGATAGCCGGCGATGCCGAAGATGCGAGCCGTGAGCAACCATTTCGCATATCGCCAATTGTGCAACCAGTCCTCGCGCGAAATCCGCATATCGAACGCGAAATGACGGCGATTGATGATCAACCAGATTACCGGCGCAACGAGATTTGCCATTCCGATCCATAGGACTGCCGCCGGTACCGATAGATCGGAGCGATAAACGATGAAGGAAAGAATCCCGAGCTGCAAGAGGGAGGAGACCCCGTCTACCAACAGTAGTCGGCCGAACTGAAGATGCGCCGAACAAAGTGAGCGAACTTGCTCGCGCAGTAACGTGCCGAACACCATCGAGATGAGAGCGGCAGAGACAAAGGCTTCATCTGAGTCCGGGTGAGAAAAGACTAGGACCACGGAAGCGACGGACAGAAACGCGGCGGTCATCACCACCAGCACAAGATGGTGCAACAGATTACTGCCGCGAAACGACGGCCGATCGTAGCCTGGTCGATAGACGAATGCCAAGTAGGGAGCGGCTACCGTCCGCTCTTGAACCGTGCGCAGAAAATTGACAACCGTCCAAGCCAATGCGAAGACACCGACCTCAGCCTTGCTGCAATCCTTCGACACCAACACCATCGTCAAAAACGTGCAGGCACTGACGATGACCTGATCGGTCAGCGACACGATGCCTAGCCACATTGTTCGAGAAGGTTTGTCCATAACGTCGGTCGGCTCACGGGAAAAGGTTAGACGACCGATTGCGAAGAACACTCTTCGGCTTGGGCCATGAGCCTGTCGCCGGATCGAACGGGTCTGCGCTGTGCGGGAATAAAATCGAGTAATGACGCCAGATCTTCAGCCAGCTTTTCTTGAGAGTTCTCTGCGGCGAGTGCTTCAGCGGCTTCAATATTCAAAGTGTTTGCCGGACCAGTCTGGTACATCCGCTTTATTCCATCAGCGATCGACTGAGGCGATTGTGAATCGCACACCAGGCCCAACTTTCGCCGCTCAACGAGTTCGCCCATCAATCCGAAATCGCTCGATAGGAACCGGGCGTCGTGCCAAGGCGGCTCGGATGAGAGCAGAACTGCTTCCCATATGGCGCTGATAGGTCGTGAGGATAACATCGGACATCTCGTAATAGTGCTGGACGTCCGCACTATCGATATACGCGTTCCGCAACACGACTTGGACGTTGTTGACGCCATTCATTTCAGCCGCGAGTGCTTCGAGATTCTGCGGACCATGATCTGGAATGTAGCCCAGCAGGACGATAGCGATATGACGGCCGATTTCAGGGGCGATAAGACGCACAGACTCGAGCAATTCAACCGGACCCTTTCGTCCATCGAGAACGCCGAGCAGACAGAAGATCTTGCGGTCCGGTTCAATCCCCAGCGAAGCTCGAAACTCAGCAGCTCGGCTCGGTCCGGCCACTTGGAGAGTAAATGAATCGGCCAAATGAGCGACTCGCGCATCAGTCTTGAATTGCTCTTGGATGTAAGGAACAGCCAATGGATCAAGGCAATAGAGACCGCGCAGTTCTTTCACTTTCAAGAATCTCTGCAGCAGCCAAGCTTTGCGAAGCGCCGTGAATCTCTGTTTCAGATTCGGATGGTAGTTTGCAAAGGTTCGATAGTGAAACGTCGGTCGAAAATAGACAGCCGAAAACGGACAGGGAGAGCGACGTCCGATGACGGAGGGCAACTGAAAATAGTCCGAGTACATCAGCAGCGCGTGATCGGCTGCGGAAGTTTCTGCATAGCGACAGAAGATCTGCCAGCCGTACCAATACTTCAGTCGCGGTTTCCGCTCGAGCAGTTGCTGGTCTGCTTCGTCGATCAAACGCAGCGACACACGATCATCACCGGACTCGTTGATCGCTCGGATCACATTCCCGTGATGTTCGGAGAATCGGCGAGAGACTAGAAACTCAATGTCAGCAGGAATATCTCGCTGCAACCACAGATGTGCAAAGTTGCGAACATAGTCTGCATGATGGCCGCGAACTTCAAATTCAACAGCCAAGAATTTCGGTCGCTTCGATTCGCTGTTCGTCGGAACGCGAAGCTTGGACGTCATGAACGCGCTACCACCGTAAGAATCGAGGAGTGTAGATGCGTTTGCGAGTCAACAGGCAACCGCCGAGGTTAACACCGTCCGCCTTCAATCGTTCTACTGCGTCTTGTGCTTCGCGACGGTGAACCGCTTCCGATCGCACGGCGAGCAATGTCGTATCGGTCAGCCGAGCCAGCATCAACGAATGACGCAACTCATCCACAGCCGGTAAGTCGACGAACACAAGCTGATAATGTTGCCGGGCCCAAGTGATCAGTTCAGCATAGTTCTGCGGCAGAATCCGCGATCCGTCGAGCCGTCCCGATGCGCCCAGCGGCAGAATATCCAACCCGTCGACACGCGTCTTTTGCAAGGCTTCCGAAGGTGACGAACTGCCGGTCAATACGTCGGTGATCCCGACTTTGCCCTTGCAACGAAAGATGCGATGCACACGCGGAGCACCGATATTGCCGTCGATCAGCAAAACGGGTCCCATGTTGTGGTCGGAGGCTCGTACCGCCAAGTTAGCAACGGTTGTCGAGACGCCGCTCTTTCGGCACAGACTCGTTAGGCCGACGACAAACGCATGTCCCGGATGAAAGTCAGCTCGTGCACGCAATCGCCACAACAGCGTATCCAGCTCCGATGTCGACTTGCGCTTCAGTGGTTTGGCCGGCACTTTACCGTTGCCTTCCGAACTTCCACGGCTTTTGCGACCGAACCAGCCTTTGGATTCATTTCGATTTTCGACAGTTTCAACGGTGCGGTTCATGGCGATTGCTCTTGAAGTCGTATTCTTTTGTGAGCTAATAATATCGGTGACGTGCTCTGCGTTGTACTGTTACTATCGAGCAAGCAGGCGACGGTTGCGACCAGACTCAACGAGCGTTGTCAGGACCGGCAAGCCGAGTGATTGTTGAACGTCGCGTTCTCTTCGCAGTCGGTCGTCGAGCTTCTCCGCGACGAAGATAGCTCCTACGGAACATGCGAACGCCATGAACAGCCCGCCCAGCAGCACAATGGCCTTTGAGGGACTGATCGGCTTCTCCGCCATCGTCGCATTTTGCACCACACTGACGCTGGAAATCGAGTCGGCTTCTAGTGCCTCGTCCATGCGAGCTTGTTCCACGGTGTTCGTGTACTGCACAAACTTATCGCGAGCAATCTGTTCATTTTGTTCGAGCTGCTGGATCTCGATCTCATAGCGATTGAAGCGCTTCATCTCGTCCTGCAACTGTGCGTACTGCTTGTCGAGTTGCTCGAGACGAGCCTGGATGCCGGCCAGTTGGCTTTCTTCTTTGCGCAAATCGAGTTGCAATTCGCGATGAACCGGATTGATGTCATCCACGGTTTCCCGGCGCTCTTCGGCTTGTTCTTCGACCAACAGCTTCGCTTGTTCCACTTGCTTTTCGGTAGCGATGAGAAGCGGATGGCCGGGGGTCAGTCGCGATCGATACTCCATCAACTTGATTTGGTTCGCGTACAGTTCTTCTCGCATCAAATCGGCCCCTTCGTTCGGGATCAACTTTTGCGAAGTCGTTTCACGAGCCGGAATGTCGGTCAGTTGTTTCTTGATGTCGTTCATCCGAGCCAGTGCGGATGCAGAGAGCTGTCGAGTTTCGATTTGAGCTAGTTCAACGGCTTGGAGTTGTTGTTCGAGTCCTTCGCGTCGTCCATTGATCGATACGACTCCGGTACGGCTCTTGGCATCCGATAGAGCCATCGTTGCTTCGTCCCACTTGGTCTTGAGCAATGTCTGCTGCTCACTGAGGAAGCTGCCGGTTTCCGGATTGCGATGGATACGGAGATGTTCGGCTTGATAGAGCTCGACAAGTGTGGACAAGATTTTCTGGGCGGCCTTCGGTGACTCGGAGTCGTATGCAAGAGTCAAAACCGTCGACTTGCGATCTGCCTCGACTTCCAAATTCTTTTCCATCTCGATGATGGCTCGTTCACGATCGTCGATGTGATCAATGCTGCGCATCACTTCAACGACTTGTCCGACCGCTTGCTTGACAGTGGCCGTGACCACGTTGCTTTCGACTTCGCCGTCTTCCGAGGCACCGGCGCTGAGAATGTAATCCGGTGTGAGCTTGTCGACGACTTGAGCAATCAGTCCTCGGCTACTCAGCACATCGATCGCGGACTTCACTTCTTCATCGCGATCGCTTTGCATCAGACTAATCGTCGCTCCGGTCGTTGCCGTCGGGTCCAGTCCGACCGTTTCACGCCCGACGCGCAGAAACAGCTTCGCCTCAGACTGATACGTGCGCGGGAAAAACAGCAACACGGCGATCGTCATAGCAACGATGGTCACCGGGATGAAGACAAGCTTCCATTTGTGCCGAAAAAGCGTTTCCAGGATTTCGCCGGCATTGAACTCGACGGCCATACTTGTCTGCCTCAGTTGAAACACAGTCGTGCGCACAGGCTGGATAAGCGGTTTAATCGTTGTATCCGCCGAAGCATGCATTGTAGGCCGGCCTCGTCTGCGGTCCAGGATAAGACCTGTGCTTCAAACGTCCATGCTAGTTGCGGTCCGACCCACAACCAGCCGGATCGCACCGATTGGCGTCGGAAGCGCCGATCTTGCCCGTCACAGTTTGCCTCAACCCTACAACCGCTACAAACGGACCGGGATCATGACAGCCGGAGGAGGGCGTCTTTAAGTGGAACGGCGCGAGCCATGCGGTTCTTCAAGATCGACAGTGCAGAACCGGACGGCTTGCGCCGTTCCGCTGGAATTACGGCTCGCTTCGAGGTTTTTGCACGATCACAGGTCGGCTACGGCGTTTCAGGGCGGCGTGGGATGACCCAGCAGGAGTCGTGACCTTGCATCCCGATATGCGGGTAATACTCCCGCGCTTTGGGGGCCGCCAAGAGAATCAATGTCGTGCCGAGGCCGGCCGCCTCGTGGGTCAGCTCGATCAGGCGTTTGCCGATTCCTCGTTTTTGATACGCTTCGTCGACCGCGAGATCGGACAAATACGTGCAGTAAGAAAAGTCGCTGATGGCTCGCGACACACCGACCAACAATCCTTGACCGTTGCGAGCACAGGCGATCACGGACGCATGCTGCAACATTCCGTCAATCGTTGCCGGGAAACCCACCGGCCGCCGCTCCGACAGCGTCGATCGCTCCAGCACCGACAGGAACTCTTCACGTGACAAGTTGGGCTCGATGCTGTACTGAATCTCGTCCGATGGCATGTGTTAGGAATCGCAAGCAAGTAGAACAAGTGACGAACAAACGGAGCATGGCGGAATCGTCCGCATGAAGGTAACTGAGCGGACTCTGCGAAGAGTTACAGTTCGTCGTTTCCTTTCGAGCCGCCGGTTTTTCGTTGAGCTTCCTTCTTGGCTGCAAGCAGACGCGACGTGTAGCCTTCTCCTTTGGGAGCATCTTGGAGAGTAGGCGCCGAAGCCGGCCCGGATGTTCTATCGAGCGACGATTTCGCGCCGGTCGCTTCATCAAGAGCGGACGCATCTACCGGTCCGGTTACTTCGAATCGCGTAGCCGCTCGCTGCTGATCCAATTCATGCGACACCTCCGATTTACGCCCGCGCAAGCGTTCGAGGCTTTGTTGTCTCGCAGCGTCCTGCTGCGTTACCTTCGGTCGCATCTTAGCCGCAACCCATTTAATCGGGTATGCGTAATCGAGCGCTACACGTCGGACGAAGACATCCGAGAATAGACACACAGCGCAGAACAGCACGCACCATGGCCAGATGTCCTGAAGACTGCGGGCCTTCGGTAGACCGGATCGATAGGTATCCGTCTTCAGTAGTTCTTGCATCGACATCGGATCAAGCGAATCGGTGATGATTCCCGAGTCACCGCCGGCGGGCCTCATGGATGCAATCTGATTGAGCGCAGGAAGATTGGTCTGTCGAATGCGATATTCTTCCGAAAACGGAATCGAAACGCCCGTGGTGATCGGGGCCATACCGGGGCCCGGTGCCACGTTGAGCAGGTAACTGCCGGCAGCGTCAGCATCGAAAGTTCCGACATAACGTCCCGGAGCCGCTTGTCGCATGACGACAGGCAGCGGTTTCAAGTCGGGTCCGACAGCGACGGCAGACATGTCGAGGAAGTTCAGGAACTCATCTTCCTGATTCAGTGCATTAACCACCACTTCCACTCGCCCATCGTCGAATGTCGTAGCAACGGTAAACTTCGCATCACTCTTAGTCGGTCGCATCGTCCAGCGGACCATCTGCGTGAAGAGTTGATCGTAACCGTCCCACTGAGTCCAAGGCGTCGCCCAGCGTTTTCCTGTGTCGCTGGTAAAGACCGTGGTGCGCCCCAATCCGTATGACCAAGTTGCCAGAATGGTCTTGTGTTCTTCGCCGATCGACTTGTCGGACTTGATCGCAACTTCTACCAGCGGACTTTGCTTGACGGTCGTGAGCACAAAGCCGTTCAGCTTCGGCAACTGGCGATCTAGACCTTGCAGGATCTCATGCGGAGCATTGATGTAAGGTTTCACGCCGCCGTCCGGTTCGTAGACCAACTGCCTCGATACTCGCATCGCTTCGCGCATGAAGATTTTCGGAAGAGCAGAAGGATTGGTTGCGACGTAGTAATTGCCGCCGGTTGTCGTGGCAATCTTTTGCAACGTTTGGTGGCCCGCGGCACCATGCGCGCCGACGGCCACTGTCGAGATCTTGATCTGTTGTGCTTTGAAGTTCTGGAGAATACCTGCGGAAGGAGCGGATGGGTCACCGTCGCTGATCATGATCATGTGTTTCATGGACGCAGGCGTCTTGGTCAGAGAGGCCAACGCCAATCGCATGGCGGGATCAAAGTCGGGCATGTCCTGAGGCGTCATGCTGCTGATGCGACTGAGCATCGCTTGTCGATTGGGGCCGACCTTCATCATCCCCGTTTGATCCCCCCACAGCCAACGATCGACCGAGCCGCCGAACTCGACGACTCCGCAATAGTCAGATGGACCGAGGACTTCGAGCGCCGCGCGGGCGATTCGTTTCTGCCAATGATTACCCTGTGCGATTTCAGACGCGTGCATCACCATAGCCAGAGCGCCGACCGCTTCCACTTTCGTGTTCTTGATTTGAAAGTCGACCGGCATCGCCTTTTCAAGAGCCGTGTTGGTCCAACCGCCTGCACCGAACGCGTTGGGACCGCCGAGCATCACGATGCCGCATCCGAACTGTTCAGTGTTACGAACGAGCATCTCAATCTGCTCGTCGGTAAATGCAGCCAGGTTGTCAGCGTTCTCTCCGCTTGATCGAGGCACACCTGCCAAGATTATGCAGTCGTAGGTTTGCAGTTCCGCCAAGCTCGTGAAGAGGTTGTTACTGCCGCGGACGTCGACTTCGAGCATGGCTTCGCGCAGCGTCTTAACCATCTCGCTGTACTCGCCCGGTGTCTGCCAATCTTCGATGAGCAGAATGCGACCTTTGCCGCGTACGAAGGTAAAGGCATCGGCTCGGTTGTTCTGCAGCAAGGCGTCCGTCTCGACACCCTCGCGCACAAATTCGGCGCGATAGGTGTATCCGCCTGGTTGGTCAATCGTGTCGCGAATCGGAAACACATTCACGTCGCGATCGAGTGTGACCGGCTGGTCAACGAGAATCGATTCTTGCGGACCGACCATGCGCATGACTTTCAGCCGGCCCGTGACCGGTGTGTCATTCCCTTCTTGATAACGCTGAACGACGACACGCGTTTCAAAGGGCTGGCCCTGACGAATCTCTGATGGCAGTTCTACTTTCTCGACGAGGATTTCGCTTTTCGCGCTCAGATCGATCGGCACTACATCGATCCCGATGCCTGCTTCAGCCATGCTCTTGGCAATGTTGCTCGCCGATCCAATCGTTTCTACACCGTCGGTCACAATGACGACGCGCTTAGCCGAGTCTTCCGGAAAAGAAGCTTGAGCCAGCTTGAGCGCGGCTTCGAGATTCGTTGCGTCGGTGCGGCCTAAGTTGCTCTCGACTGCTTTTACATCAGGCAAGTCGTCATCGAACGGAGGAAACTCGATGGCCGCTTCCCGTCCGAAAACGATCAACCCCGCCCGATCGGATCGAGTCTCACGGCGATGCTCCCGGACTGAATCGATCGCATAACGCAACATCACATCGCGCTTGGCTCGCGCAATACTGTCGCTTTGGTCCAGCAAGTAGATAACGGTCAGTTTGTCGCTGGTCCAAACCCACTGAACGCCGGCCAACGCGAAGATCAGTAAGCTGACCAGCAGCGAACGAAAGGTCAAAGCGGCGAGACGCCGACCGGCTCCTAAGCCGGAAAGCGACCCGTAGCTGCTGATCCAAAGTACCGGGAGTACAATGAGCAGCGCGAGCATCCAGGGATATTCGAATGAGAACGAGATGTTATTCATACGTCGGTTTCCAACGGACCCCAGGACACTCTAAAGGCGGAGCGTAACCGCCCGAAGCAACCAGTATGGTGATCTTTTTCGCGTCCGGTTGCAACGGACCTTTTGCCGTTCAAGAACAATCTGCTCTGTTCCCTAGTGTTGATTTCTAAGACACCCCAGAGAGGACCTCCGATGAAGTCTGTGACCCGCGTATTAGCTGTTGCTGTGTCGATCGGATTCCTGATACCGAATCCGGTTTGGGCACAGAATCAAGATTATCGAGCTCGCAACACGACAGAACGTAGTTCGGCAGCGAAGCAGTTACCGCAACCGACGTCTGAATTGGAATACAAGAAGGTCGGCGATAAGTCGCTGAAGCTCTATGTCTTCTCACCCGAGAAACCGAAGTCCGGCAAGCGACCGGCGGTGATTTTCTTCTTCGGCGGCGGTTGGGCAAACGGAACACCTGAGCAGTTTTATCCTCAGTCAGCCGAATTGGCCAAGCGAGGCGTTGTCTGCTACTGCGCGGAATATCGAGTCAGCTCGCGCGACCAAGCCAAAGTCGTCGACTGTATCGCCGACGCTCAGGACGCAGTCCGCTTTTTGTTCGAGCATGCGGACGAACAACGTCTCGATCCTCAGCGCATCGCTGCCGCAGGTGGAAGCGCAGGAGGTCATCTCGCGGCCGCCACCGCGCTGCTGCCCTACCGAGGTTCACAGGCAACTCCCAATGCCAATGCAAAGCCCGCCGCGTTGATACTGTTCAATCCCGCTCTGGTGCTCGCAGCCGCTGACGATATTTCGGTCGGAGCTCGCGATTCGCTGAGAACCGAACAGTTGGAAAAACGATTCGGCGACAAACCGGAAGCCGTCTCTCCCTATCATCATCTCAACAAGTCTCTACCCCCGACGTTGATCCTGCATGGCAAATCAGACACGACCGTTCCCTACGCGACCGTGGAAGGATTTGAAAAGAAAGCCAAATCGCTCGGAGCCGATTGCACGCTGATCGGATACGAAGACCAAAAGCACGGCTTCTTCAACTACGGCCGCAACCAGGAACAATACAACGCGACCGTGAAGGCGATGATCGAGTTTCTGACGAAGCAAAAGTTCATTGAGAAGTAACCGACGCGCGTAAGCGAGGCATCCTGATTGCCTCGCTTACGGACTCGTTGACTCAATCAAGAGTCGTAGCGGTGATCGGATAATAGGTGCTCATTCAAGCGGAACGGCGCGAGCCGTCCGGTTCTTCAGATTGATCGTGCCCTATCGGACGGCTAGCGCCGTACCGCTTTGATTCAATCAACACCCCCTTACGCATGGGATTGAGATTGGGAACCCTTCCGGCTTGAACTAAAATCTTCGACAACCTTCGAGCCGTCCTGTGAATGACGTATTTATATGGACAATCGATGAACTTCAAACCGATCGCTTACGAGACGTATCAGTTGCTGGCCGGGCATTATTCGGCAGGAATCGATACCAAGCCGCATAACGCGTACTACGAGCGGCCGGCCATGACTGATATGTGGCCGGACCTCAGCGGTCGGCGAGTGCTGGATGCCGGTTGCGGTCCGGGGGTCTACTCAGAGCTCATGTCGGCTCGCGGTGCGACAGTGACTTCGGTCGATATGAGTGAGCGAATGCTGGAGGAGGCGCGCCGTCGACTCGGACCGGATGCAGATCTGCGAATGGTCGATCTATCTCAACCGCTATCCATGTTTGACGGCGGTGAATTCGATCTGATCCATGCTTCGCTGTGTCTTGACTACATCGAAGATTGGAAAGCGGTCTTTAGAGAGTTGCATCGCATCCTGAAGCCGGAAGGCATCGTGCAGTTCTCGTGCGGCCATCCGGCCTTTGATGCGGAATACTACAAGACCGAGAAATACTTTTCCGTAGAGCAGGTCGAATGCATGTGGACCGGATTCGGAATCAAAGTGACCATGCCCAGCTACCGTCGATCGTTGTCCGAAATGCTCACGCCTCCGATTCAAGCAGGCTTTCGAATAACGCAAGTGATCGAACCGTTGCCGACAGCGGAATTCCAGCGAACGGATCCTATTCGTTACCAGCAGCTCATGCGGAGACCCGCATTTCTTTGTGTCCAGGTTCAGAAATCGTCGAGCATGACAGGATGATTTTCATCTTCACCCATCAGTGCCGTGACGGTTCTGAAGCATAAGGTTTTCTACACGGAGGGACGGAGCTCACGGAGAGAGAGCGCGAAGCATTGTCTTGTTTCGACTCCACTGAACAAGTTCTTATGAATTTCTCCGTGTTCTCCGTGCCTCTGTGTTTTAATCCCCATCTTCTACAACAGTATTGACATCGCCACGGTCAAGTGAACTCGGTCGAAGCCATTGGCTTAATGAATTGATGGGCCGAATAGATCGCTTCGGTCAGGCGTTTGCGCGGCACGGCCGTATGGCTTCGCCATTACGCTCAGGGATCTAATCGCGTTTGGCTTTGCGGTATTCGCTCGGTGAGATGCCGTACTCTCGTTTGAAGACGACGCTGAAATACTCGGTGTGAATGAACCCGGATCGATCGGCGATGACGGTCAGCGGCAGGTCGGTCTCGGTCAGCAATTCTTCGGCTCGCCGCAACCTCACCCGCTGAATCGCTTCGTGCGGGGAATAGCCGAAGTACTTTTTGAAGCGACTCTCGAGAACTCGCCGCGTCAGCGATCCGGCTGACAACAAGTCGTCGACTTTGATGCCCGAGCACGCATGCTCGCGAATGAACTGCATGGCGGAGATGATCTCATCATCGTCAATGGCGAGCGAATCGGTTGACTGCCTGGTCACGATACCGACCGGCTTGAGCAAATGAGCGGTCGGAGCAACCGCTCTGCCGCTGAGCATCTCACTGAGCAGTTTGGCGGCTAAGTATCCGGCTCCCTGTGAATCGGGTATGACGCTCGACAAAGGTATCTCTGCCAAGTTGCAAACGAGTTCATCGTTGTCGACGCCGAGCACAGCCACCTGCTCAGGGACAGCTATCCGATTGCGTTGGCAGATCTCGATCAGATGCCTACCGCGCAGATCGTAACAACAGAGAACGCCGACCGGCTTGGGGAGCTTTAGTATCCACTCGGTCAGCCTCGCATCGTCGTCTCCTAACCTTCGTGACTTGGAAGACCCGAACGTGTAGCAGCGCTGACCCGATTTTTCGAGCAGGCGCTGCATCCCTTCGCGGCGATATCGAGACCACGCGAATTGATCATCTCCGCAAAACGCGAAATGGCGGAAGCCGCGTTCGACGAAATGATCGATGGCCAACCGCGCGATCGACTCATCATGTGTTTCGACCCACGGCACACCGGAGAGAGCTCCTGTCGCACTCACGTCGACCACCGGCAACTTCTGCTTGGATACGATCTCGGCGATCTTCTCGTTTTCGATGCGAGCGATGATCCCGTCGCCGCGCCAGCGACTGAGCACGTCGGCCGGCAGTTCGCCGCGACTGTGCTCCGGTAAGAAGGTGGCCCAAGAGCCGTGTTCGCGAGCGAATGTATAGATGCCTCGCAGCAATCCACGCGCGTAAGCATTGGACGTTTCAATGAGCAATGCCACACGACGACGCATGAAACCTCTCTTTTAAGCGATTCGGACGTATACGCTCGATTTGATATCTCAGGTGAAAAATCTCAAGTCGGCCGGTAGAAAAGTTCATGGCTGTGGGGAGATTCAGCCACTATTCTGATGTTTACGAGCTGAAACATCAACATTGCGTGACCCCAACGCGTTGAACCGGCTGGTAAAAATCCTCTCAGTTCCCACCTTAAACGAGCAGAGCCGCAGTCGATGAACACTCGCATTCTTCGCACATCCGGACGATTCATAATCGTTGTTCTCAGCGTTCTGTCCTGGGCCTTGTCGACGACTGCAAGCGCAAAAGCCGCCGAGCCGCGATTGCGAGTCCTGTTCCTCGGTGACCAAGGGCATCACACTCCAGCGAAACGGGCCGAGCAATTGATTCCGGTTATGGATCGCGTTGGAATCGACGTTACGTATACGGAAGATCTCGGTCAGTTGAACAAGCAGCGCTTGGCCGAGTTCGATGTACTGCTGGTCTACGCGAATATCGATCAGATCGACGATCGGCCGGCTCAAGCGATTCTCGACTACGTCGCCGGCGGCGGAGGTTATGTCCCGGTGCACTGTGCGTCGTATTGTTTTCGCAATCAGCCGAAGCTCGTCGAACTTTGCGGTGCTCAATTTCAAAAACACGGAACAGGTGACTTCTCGACTCACATCGAAACAGCCGACCACCCGATCACAGAGGGACTTCTCTCGTTCGTTACTTGGGATGAAACATACGAACATACATTGCATAACTCGCGCGACCGCGTGGTGCTGCAGACTCGCGATGAACAAGCCAAATCGGAACCATGGACATGGGTTCGTTCGCATGGCAAGGGACGCGTCTTCTACACGGCTTACGGCCACGACCATCGCACTTGGGAGAACCCAGGCTTTCACGGCCTAATTGAGCGCGGTATTCGTTGGGCAGCCGGCTCGGACAAAGTCTTCGACAGCATCCCCAAGCCGAAGCCGATCACCGCTCCCTATGAGTTCACGAAAGACGAAGGGAAGGGGCTGCCTGACTATCGTCATAAAGCAGGCAGCAAAGAGACCATCCACGAGATTCAAAAACCGCTGCCTCCTTCCGATGCGGTTGCACGCGTCAGTGTGCCACGCGGTTTTCATGCTGAACTGTTTGCAGCAGAACCCGAGATCGGCAAGCCGCTGTGCACAACATGGGACGAACGCGGACGATTGTGGATTGCGGAGACGATCGATTATCCGAATGACCTCAAGCCGCGAGGTGAAGGGCGCGACCGTATCAAGATCTGTGAAGATACAGACGGAGACGGTCGAGCCGATAAGTTCACAGTATTCGCAGAAGGTTTAAGCATTCCGACCGGCTTGGCTCGCGTTGCAGACGGAGTCGTCGTTCATCAAGCACCCGAGACTCTATTCCTGCGAGATCTGGACGGCGATGATCGATGTGATCGTACAGAAGTGTTGCTAACCGGTTGGGGCACCTTCGATACACACGCAGGCCCGAGCAATCTTCGGTATGGTCACGACAACTGGCTGTATACGATCGTCGGCTACTCCGGTTTCAAAGGAACCGTCGGCGGGCGACGCCATGAGTTCGGACAAGGTATCGTTCGCTTCAAAGCCGACGGCAGCGACCTCCGAGTTCATTCGCAGTACGAACAACAACTCATGGGGCCTCGGGTTCAGCGAAGAAGGACACCTGTTCGGCTCAACAGCCAACGGATGTCCCAGCGTTTATGCTCCGATCGCTAACCGTCATTACGAACAAGTGCGCGGTTGGAGCTCCACGGTTCTTGAGAACATCGCGCCTGGCTTTCGTTTCTACCCGATCACGGAAAACGTTCGCCAAGTCGACTTCTTCGGCGGCTTCACCGCAGCAGCAGGTCACGCCCTCTATACGGCTCGCACTTATCCGAAAGCCTACTGGAACAAGACCGCGTTCATCGCTGAACCGACCGGGCACCTCGTGGCGTTGATGGACCTGCATCAGCATGGTTCGGATTTCACCGCCGACTACGGTGGGAACTTGGTTGCGAGCGACGATCAATGGTGCGCTCCGATCGCGGCCGAGGTAGGGCCGGACGGAAACGTGTGGATCAGTGATTGGTACAACATCATCGTCCAACACAATCCGACACCGAACGGATTCAAGACCGGACGGCGCGGCGCCTATGAAACACCTTTGCGCGATACCGTCCACGGGCGCATTTATCGCATTGTTCCCGACGATGCGGCCGCCACGGAAGAGCTGAAGAGATTCAAAGGCTTGAACTCCGATCCTCAGCAATTGGTCGCGGGGCTCAAGTCCACCAACATGCTGTGGCGCTTACATGCTCAACGTTTGCTGATCGATCGGGGGCATTTGGATATTGTGCCTGCGCTGATCGAACTGCTGAGCGATAAATCGGTGGATGAAGTCGGATTGAATACCGCCGCGATCCATGCGATGTGGACTCTGCAAGGATTGAATGCCAAGCATGGCGTAACCGGCGAGACGTTGACGGCATGGACCGGGGCGCTCAAGCATCCATCGGCCGGAGTGCGCCGAGTCGCAGCCCTTTCGTTGCCTGTATCGCAGGCCTCGACCGATGCGATCGTATCTGCAGGACTACTGAAAGATCCTGAACCCCAAGTTCGTTTAGCCGCAGCGCTCGCTATCGCCGACGGCGCAGAATCTGAGTCGACAGGCAAAGCACTCGTGGATTCGCTACTCGATTTGCAAACATCTTCCGACCGCTGGATAACAGATGCATTGATCTCAGCCGGAGCGAAGAACGATACCGCATTCTTGCGTGCCGCTGCCGCCGTGACGAAGCTAACCGGAACGAGCGATAAAGCAGTAAAGGCTGTCGAGCGCGTCGCCGCACATTTGTCGCGCAGGTCAGAGGGTGAAGCGCTCGGCTCTCTGCTGATTGCCCTCAAAGACACAGCGCCGGAGTTTGCTTCAGCCATTCTCTCGGGAATCTCAAGCGGCTTCAGCGATCAAAAGCGACCGAAGCTGGATGAGAACCTCGAGTCGGCTTTGATTCAGTTGTATGACTCGAGCAACGCGGAAGGCAAGATGCGAGTCATCTCGCTGGCACAGCGTTGGGGAAGCAAACGGCTCGACGCCCAAGCAACGGAGTTGGCAGGCAAGCTGCTGGAAATTGCGGCGAGCGGATCTGTAGATATGGCAGAACGCATTTCGGCTGTGAAGAACCTCGGTAGTTTGCGACGGGACGATACGGCAGTGGCTTCTGCTTTGGTCGACTTGATAGACGGCAAGCAGCAGCCGGAACTGATCGATGCGATCATCCAAGCGTTCAAGAGTTCCACGGCGGAAGGACTCGGTGCCAAGCTCGGCACCTGCCTGACTCGGTTGACTCCATCGGTCCGACCGAAAGTGTTCAACGTGATGCTTGTGCGAATCGACTGGTGCAGCGACCTGCTCGACTGCTTCGAAAAAGGAACGCTCGATATCAGCGACCTGCCGCTGGATCGCAAGCAGTCGCTCGCCGCTCATCCGAACGAGAAGCTTGCGGCGCGCGCGAAAGAACTGCTCAAGCGAGCCGGCGGACTCCCCAATGCTGACCGTCAAAGCGTCATCGACCAGTATGCGCCGCTGGTCATGAGCGGAGGGAATGCGCAGCGAGGCAAGACACTCTTCAAAGCCCAATGCGCAACCTGTCACGTTCACGGGAGCGAAGGAAACAAGATCGGTCCGGATCTTACCGGTATGTCGGCTCATCCGAAGTCGGAATTGTTGACACACATTCTCGACCCCAGCCGAAGCGTGGAAGGGAACTTCCGTACGTACACAGTGCTGACCGTGGATGGCCAAGTCGTGACCGGCATTATGGCCAACGAAACTCGAACTGCGGTTGAGATCTTGGATGCGACTGCCAAGCGACATACGTTGCAACGAGATGAGATCGACGAGATTAATGTCAGCCGCAAATCGACGATGCCGGAAGGCTTTGAAAAGCAGCTCGATCCGCCGGCCATGGCCGACTTGCTCGAGTTCCTCGCAGCTAGGGGCAAGTACTTCCCGCTGGATCTTCGCAAAGTCGCGACCACCATCAGCACGAAGGACATGTTCTTTGAAGGGGACGGCCAAGCCGAACGACTCGTGTTCCCGGATTGGGGCCCGAAGACCTTCGAAGGTATTCCGTTCCACTTGATCGATCCGGGTCAGGATCGCAACGCGAATGTGGTTATGCTCTACGGTCCGAACGGTGTCGCTCCACCGAAGATGCCGAAGTCGGTCGAGCTGCCGGTCAGCTCACCCGCCGCAGCGATCCACATGCTCAGCGGTATCAGCGGCTGGGGTTACCTCGGCGGCGCACCGAGCAAGTCATTGACAATGACGGTTCGCATTCACTATGCGGATGGAACGAAGGAAGATCATCGATTGCTCGACGGCGTACACTTCGCAGACTACATCAATGCACAAGCGAATGTCCCCGAATCCAAGCTCGCCTTCCGACTGCGAGGGCAGCAAGTGCGATACATAAAAGTCGTCCCGGAAAAGGCGGAGTTGATCGAGCGAGTGGAATTCGTGAAAGGGACCGACCGAACCGCTCCGATCATTGTGGCGGTTACCGTTGAGAGCCGCAGCTAAACGATTGAAACGCGCGGTGCCGTGGATGCAACCTCACCGTGCTCTCGCTGGACTTTACGACGATTGTTGCGCCTACTACGGCTCGTCTCACAGCCCAAAAAAAGGCTGGCGAGCCGCATCGACAATCTTCGGGGAGTTTGAAATGACCAAATGGGAATACATGACCTTGACGTTGACCGCGACGGGCTTCTTTCGAGGCGGAGCGATCGACGTTCAAGAGTTGACCGACAGCCTCTGCAAATATGGCGCTGAAGGCTGGGAACTCGTCAACATCTTTGATACGAACAAGTGGGAAGGCCGAACCCGCGACGTTATCGCGGTTCTCAAAAGACCGTTATCCGTACCGAATGTGTAGTAGAACACTTTGCTCTTTCGCTCAGATTGGTTGCCAAGCGATGGCGATCAGGGCTGCAGGAGAGGAGAGGTCTGCGATCTTCCATCGGTCGGCTGCGCGCGTGTCGCCGTAGATCGCATACGGGTGCAGTTTCGGACGGGTAGCGATTTCAAATTGAATAGCGTCGTTGCGTATCCCGACTCCGATCGCTTTGGCCAGCGATTCCTTATAAGTCCAATAGCGCAGCAATTTATCTTCCGGCAATTCGTCGGCTTCGTCTCCGGCATGGTACTGTTCGTACGCGGAGAGACACATTTGCAGTTTGGACTCGGCACGCTTGATGTGTCGGCGAACTTCTACATCGATCCCGATCCGGTGCGAGCGAGAGATCGCAAGCACGGCGAGCGTTCCGCTATGAGACCAACTGCATTGCAGTGTCGATGAGGCGATGCGAGGCTTTCCTTGTTCTTCGGTTAGAAAGTGTATGTTCGCGGCGTCGCAATTTAATTCAGCGGCGATCCGCGTTCGGACCCAACTGCGAGTCGCCATCCAACGCATGGCATCTTCGCGGCCGGTGAATTGATCTGCTCGGCGGCGTTCTTCGCTACTAAGTTTCTCCAGCAGTGAATCGCTCGCTTCGTGGACTGAGAGATCTTTGTTGAAGGCGTCAATGTCGTTTGCCAATCGAGCGATCTGCGATGTGCACTGCGTTGTCGTCAGCATGATAATCGGCGTCTTAGTTCGGAAGGATCATCAGCGGGAAGAAGTCAGCTTGGCAGGCGGCTCTGACGTTTCGTCTGACAGCGTGATCCGTCGGGTGAGGGTAGAGCGACAGTTAGAAATCCCTGATTTTTGGTCTCGCATTGCCTCAACCAAATGGATACCGAAAGATATGGGTTGCCTCAGTAAAAGATACCCAAATCTTGGAGTGCTGCCGTGGAAATGCAAGCAAAAGCAGAGCTGGTTGACTCGATTCGGTCGCGATACTACGGCGCTCGAAAAAAAGACAAGTCGCGGATACTTGATGAGTTTGTTGCGATAACAGGCCACCAACGCAAGTACTCGCTTCGCATGCTTGCCGCGAATCCAATCACGACGAGCTCGAAGTCAATTGCGTTGGGACGCAAGGTCTACGATGGCGCAGTGAAGGAGGTGCTCGCGACCCTATGGGAATCGTCTGATCGATTGTGTGGCAAGCGTCTGAAAGCGATTCTACCCGAATTGCTTAAGTCGATGGAGGGGCATGGTCACATGAGTCTTGATGAAAGTGTCAAGAGCCGCGTCCTGTCGGTCAGCGCCGCGACCATAGACCGAATTCTTCGTCCGATCCGTGAACACGCAACTGGAAAAAAACATGTTCGACGCACAAAGAAGGTGCGATCATCGATCAAAGTGAAGACCTTCTCTGAGTGGGACGATGTTGCGCCTGGGAGTCTAGAGGTTGATTTCGTTGCACACTGCGGTGGTAATCTTTCAGGCTCATTCATCCATAGCTTGGTCGCAACAGACGTTTCCTCCGGCTGGACGGAGTGTATTCCAATTCTCATTCGCGAACAATCACTGGTGGTCGAAACAATGGAACTGCTTCGCATGCGATTTCCATTTCCGATAATCGGGCTCAATACGGACAATGATAGTACGTTTATCAATGACTCCCTCATAACTTACTGCAATTCCAAGGGAATCTTGTTCACGCGATCACGGCCCTATCGCAAGAACGATCAAGCTTGGATCGAACAGAAGAACGGAGCAATCGTTCGAAGATATCTCGGCTATCATCGATTCTCAGGACCTGTTGCATGTCAGACGATAGCGCATTTATTCGACGGTGTGCGATGGTACGTGAATCTATTTCAGCCCTCATTCAAACTCATAAGCAAGACCCGTAATGGTGCGAAGGTAAGCAAGAAATTTCATGCACCCAAAACACCTTGTGATCGCCTGCTGAGCGACCCGAGAGTTTCGACTGAGTCGAAAGAGTATCTGTCGAATAGCCGAGATGAACAAGATCCACTTGAACTGCTCCACGAAATTCGTAAGACGCAATCCGCTTTGGCATCCTTGGCATCTGACGGAATTCTTTCCGCCGAACAACAGAGCAGTCTTGAAGATTTCCTTTCGCAGTTACCAACACAATGGAAGCAAGGCGAGTCACGTCCGACTCACCAACCGAAGCCAAAGCGAACGCGAGAATACCGAACGCACCCTGATCCATTCGAAGGAGACTGGACAACGATCCTTGAATGGCTCGAGAAACAACCAGATGCGACCGCCACGTCGCTGCTCGAAAGACTTAAGGCAAAATCGCCAGAGAAATACGACGATAGGCAACTAAGATCTTTGCAACGTCGTATTGGCCAATGGCGATACATCATGGCGAAGCAACTGGTCATCGGAACCACTTCGAACTAAGTGTCTAGCCCATCAACGAAGTAGCCAAATGCTCGTATTGGCCTGCTTCGCTACGCTCATCAGGCCAATACGAGCATTCTTTTCAGCGTTGCCAATTGGGTATCCTAATCGGCTGAGGCAACACGAAGTCCACTTCTAACTGTCGCCGAACAATAGCAAAACGATTGCCGAAGTGCTCCGGCTTTTCTAAGTGATCAAAACTGGTTCATCGAGGAATTGAGTGGCAAGCGATTGGGGGCATTTCGAGTTTGCCGCAGTAGAACAGGATGCGTAGTCGGTAGTTTGTGAAGTTGCGAAAGCCTCCGGCAGCGGATTTGAGGGATTGGATATGGCTCTTGAAGCCTTCGCTGATCGAGTTAGTTACGCGTTGCTTGGAATAGCTTCGCAAGCCCCCTGGATGTTTCTTAAGCATGCGAGCTATTTCCTTTATCGGCTCTATTCGGCTGCGAATTGCCCAGTCGTACCGGTGTCCAAAGAACCAATTGGCTTTGGACTTGGTTCGATCGTTCCAGAATTCGCGGAAGTTCTCCTTGAGCGACTAAGCTCGACCTGTCTTCATATCCGACTTTTGAAGCGATATTAGCTCGAAATAACTATCTTTGTCTGGGTTCTCTATGTTACAAGGAAAAACCGTCGGGTGCCCTTCAATCGATTGTCGCCTTCAGATTAAAGCTCTCGGTTCTCCCGTGGACGGATCTTGTCGACCGCTTCGTTCAGATGCTTGCTCACATGAAACTTGTCGTGAACGATCTCGGCCTTTGGAGCGTTCGCCTTTGAGCTGCTCATGAACGCCGGCCACGTGTCCACCGATACCGATTCTACTTTCTCGCGTTGCTAACCCTGTTCACTTGCATCGACTATTCGTTGGTAGTGGTAGAAATCCAAAGGATCGACAGTCCGAGCTGCGGGTGAATTAGGATGCGGGAGTTCGGTTCGCTGATACGATGCCATGCGCGATAAAGCCATACGGCCTAGACCGCCCTTTCCGTTTGGCGAGGCGGGATGTGCAACCTCTCTATCTTCATTGACCCATGGATCGGCAAAATTCCTGTCCAGGCTGGCTTGCGGCATACTACCCTTGTCTGGAAAGGGGCTTTTGAGTTCTGACTCGATTTGTGCACCCATAAAGCGATCGTTTTTTTTAAGGCTTTGGCCGTGGCGTGCCGCAAGGTATCCAAGATAATAGTCACCCTTGTTGAGGATTTTCTTCCATTTCTCATCAAGGTCGTGCGTCTTTTCCAGGAACTTACTCATTACGAGTTCGCCCGCACCGAAATTTACGCCCACCCAAAAGTAAAATGCGTAGTGATGAGACTGGTCGGCTATGCTATTAAGTGAATCGATATAGTCACTATGCAAATCGCTAAGAGCAGGGTGCACCATGATGTGATCTTGTGTCTGGCCGAAGGGGGTCCACCAATTTACAAAGACCCAGAGATAAATCCGCGCCACGTCAAGCATTCCCACTTCTTCCATTCCCATATTGATTCCGTACATTTTCATCGTTCGGTCGGAGGAAGAAGCCGAAGCGCCGCTGAACAAATACAAGAAATCGACAGTGCTTCCCATACAATTGGGAAAGCTGCCCTTTTTATCAATTGCCCAAGCCCTTGCAGTTTCGGCAAAGTAGGTCTTAGCACTTACTCCCCCGCCGGCCCATTCTCGGAGCGCATTTTTCGCCCATTGCACGGCCGTAGAGAGGTCACCAGCGCCGACGTCTATGGTGATTCCATGATCGCTTACTTCGTACTTGCCCCCAAAGAATCCCGTATCTTGCACTCCAAAAGTGAATCCCCGCTGATCGAACTCTTTCAAGGCAAACGCATACTTGGCTCCATGATCCGGCTCTGATTCCAACGCAGTGCGGATATCTCGCCCCGTGTATATAAATGTCATGACACGTCTCCGGAATTAATTGATCAGAGCAAACTTCTAGAGAATTCATCGGATGCGGCTTGTTGCGATCAACACCGATCTTTTTCACATCTCAGGTGACCATGCAGGTTTTGGCAGTAAACAGAAGTATACGAATGAACAATCAAATGATTCAAGCTCCTTGAGTCCGGGCAGGAATGATTCCGTAACGTGAGTCAAATGGCTCTCGCCATCCAAAAGGAGCGAACTCAATCCGATGTATTTGCAGGCGTGCACTTCCCGGTTAGTCGTCTCCCGGTAATTGCTTTCATCTCGTAATGATTGCTCTTAGGCATCCATTTGCAACAATCCTTGTTGAATCTGTAATGCGGGAACTATGGCCGTCTGCGCCGCCAAAGTGAGCCAAGTTTGTCCAGTCAATGTGATAAAGCATTCAGAAGGTCAGGTGTTTAACGTGCGACCATCTGGTGCCGCAAATGCAAGGGAGAACCGTCAGGGAAAGTGTTTCGAGTTGCTGGACTCGCGAAAGACAGCTTGCTGACGACAGAACCTCCGGCAAACGGGGGCTTACCATAAAGCAATTGAAAGAGCGTGCATCCTAAAGCAGGTATGTCGCTTCGCGTATCTGTAGAATGAGAATCGATCGCTTGCTCAGGAGCCATGAAGTCAACACTGCCGAGGATCATGCCGCTTTTGGTTCGATGTGCTACCTCGTCATCACGGAAAAGTGCTAAGCCGAAATCGGATACCTTCGCCGTTCCCTTCGAGTCGATCAGTATGTTGTGCGGCTTAATATCGCGATGAATGAGTCCATGAACAAGTGCATGATGGAGGCCCAGTGCCGCTTGAGATACTCGACTACCCTGGGTTGGCGACGGGAAAAGTCCGGGACCACAAGGAACAGCATCGCGACCTATGTGCGCGTCATTCAGCCGGTGATGCGAAAGAGTTCTTCAAGAATCGGAACCGACGAACTGTTCATGCTATGGGTTACTCTGACCGCTGAACTGGACGAACCTTCGGTACGAAATTCTTTTCGGATCCGATCCGGGTCTGTTCCTGGTAAGCACGTTCGTAGTCGGCAATTCGGTGTTGCACATCCGGTGCGAATTGCCCCGCGTCCGGGTTGAGTTTCGCCACTTGCATGAAGTCGACGAAGTCCTGGAGGTGGAAGGAATAGAACGTACCTCCGGGAACATCCTTTCCGTCGCCGGGGAACGGAGTGATTGCGAATTCTGCTGATTCCCGAGATGCCAGCTCACGATCCAGTGTGAACCGAGTGAACAACTTCCCGTCCTTCGTGGGCATCGTCTTGGTCGAGAAGTTCGTACCGATCCTTTTTCCGTTCGCGGATTTTGTGTACGCCGAGACCTCGAAGTTGACCAGCTGCTCGCCGAGCTTCTTTTCGTCGATGACGACTTCGAACTCCAGCGTACCATCCTTCTCTTCTGTCACTTTGAATTCCACCGCACCTCGCTTGTCCTTCGGATAGGGAACGACATACTTCAGGGCGAGGGCATCCGAGGCCCCGCAGGCGAGGACCGTCATCGCTACGATCTACATCACACACGAACGACTCGAAACACTCGACATGACATTTCCTTCGATGTTGGGTTATCGACTTTCGCCGCCGAACGCTACGTTGCAAGGGGCTGCGGGAAACCGACTTTCCATTTCAGAACCGTGCGGCCCGCGGCTCCGGAAGAACTGATTGTTACGTGCCTTCCTCAAACTGTCCAATTTGTACACGAGTCGCTCCCATTTGCCCGATGGCATCGAGTAGCTCCTCAAACGATTCGACAGGAGCCGTGCCAAGGTCAAGCGACATTTGAGAATAATCGTCGCTATTGTCAGGATCCGACAGAAAATGAACGCCCCCGAGCAACTCATCATCTGCGGGGTCATGCTCTTGGAGCCAATCGATGAACCAATCGCGAATCGGTGACCAATCCGCGTTGGACTTCAAACCAAAGATCCGCAATTGCATCCAGTTCCATTGAAAAGGATGTAACTCCACATTGAGATTGTTCTGCGGCCATTCAAATGCAATGGATTCGAACGACAACATTCCATCCGTGTCGATCTGAACGGAGTCGGACACAGTGCCATCACGGATGACGAGCAGATCGCCGCGCGATGGAAGTGCAAGTTTGCCTTCAGTGACTACATCACCATTGGCATCGCAGAATGCATACTCGTGCGCAAGCGTTACCCCATCAATGCCGGCGTACTCGTTGACTGCGTCAATGAAACGATTGACGTAGTACTCGCGGATTTGGTCTAGAAGTTGTCCAATCACTGTGCTTTCTCCAGGTACATAACTTCCCAGGTGACCCGGGCGAATGCCGGGACCCTGTGATTTCAGAATCTGCCCGATCTGCCGCTCTGTTTGACCGCTTTGTTCTGTACGTCAAAACCAACATGCCGAGAGTGACATACCGCAGATGCTCGAAGACATGATGTGAACGTGAGTTTGCTGATTGGTCGGCGGTGCGCGATGACACGCATCGTAGAACACGGCGATCAGCGAGAAAACTTGGCAGGTTCATGAACAACCGGGGCGAACGGATTTGTTGACGGATAGATTGCTACCACGAAGGACACGAAGAGCACGAAGGCTTCCGCTCAGAAAACTTCGTGGTCTGCGTGTCCTTCGTGGTTTCTTAATCTTCCCCACAGACTAGCGATTAACAACACTTAGTTGCGAGCCGCCGATACCGCCGAATGTGACATCAAAATCAAACCCGGCGGCATCGGTTATGCGTACTCTGTGACGCCTATATGCCGATCAAAGTCTCGTTTTTCGGAGTCAGACATGCGAGCGCGATTGTACCGCAAAGAGAATCCGCCCGTGAGGCGACCGTTTTCGTTGATCATCCAGTCCATCACTTCTGTTAGGGATACGACGAGTCGATCGCCTATCGTGTAACTCGGGAGAGAGTCCGGAACTTCGAACAGTTCCGCAGTGAAATTGTCGCCATCGGTGGCGGTATAGTTGAGCCACATGAATGCACTGCTATCGCCGTCCACAAGTTTTGTCTTGATGAGGGCGTCAGGTCGTGCCGTACCGTCCGACGGTAGCAGTGCGCGAAACTGCTCGATCGACTTTTGGGCGTCCCGAATTGTTTGCTGATATGCGGGGTCGCTTGATCGGACATGGTCGAACCGCGGGCCCGGATCAATATCCGGTTTGCGGCCCATGTCGCGACGAGCCAATTGCCAGTCGTACCAGCAGTTTTCCGGATCGATGTCACAGTATCCTCGCTTGGCATCCATTTTTTGGGCATCGTCCGCTTCCATCATGATGCAAGCGCCACTGTCACGAATCGCGAGAACTTCATCCTTTGTGAGTGGCGAGCCTTTCTTGTCTTCGGCGTGTACAAGAAGGGCAACGAGCGCAGGAATGAAGACGGGTACGAGATCTTTGGAATGAGTATCCACATTCATTCTCTATGTATGGCTTCACGCATCAGCCGGTCGGCGCGAGATGCATTGATTTCAAAAACGACCCGACCGCCGGCTCGGTTGTATGCGATTGTAGCTCGCTATTTCAAGGAGCGACACATTGGGCCATGCGGCGGTCCAATACTCTTGGCGTCCAACTGCAAGCATTGGCCAGGATGAGCCTGGCGATTTGTTTTTTCAAAGTGAACAGTCGCGGAGCGACGGTAGCACATAGATGCGTGCGTGAGCCCGCAGTTTGCTGGGAATGTCCCACCATCAATCCCATCTCCGCGACTCCGCGTCTCCGCGTGTAAACATCCATCTGGTAGTTAGGCAAAGACACCAAGACGAAAATGGCTGATGCGAGAACCGCTGAGTACCTCTGCTATCGAACTCCATTCCGCGGTATATGGATTGAACCGCAGATTAACGCAGATGTGCGCAGATAAAGGTTTTTCCGAGAAAGGTCTCATGAAAATGGTGTCGCCGTCACGCTTCGACTTTTCCACCCCCATCAGGTTTCGCAAAAAAGCAAGCACAAGTTCCTGGTACATAGGCAGATGCACGTTTTGTGCGTGGATACCGTGGAACTTTGCATATCAGCTCAACCACTTTGGTAGCCATTCTTTGTCGTCTCTCGAGAGCGGCATGAGTCTCTCGCAGCGTTTCAATTTTCTCGGGATCAACCTGACCTCGGTTACCCTGCAAATGAACGACTGTCGGCGGCTGGCGTATCTGGAGGGGCCCGTCTCGCAGTTGTTTACCAAGATACTATAGCTGTCGATATTGAACGGACGCCGGGGATCTAGT
>JAXMBQ010000058.1:0-29659 GCA_046349815.1 Pirellulales bacterium
CTGACCGACTTCTTATTCCGCTCTCGCGCCTATCAAATTGCTCCTCTTCCGGTGGCGGCCCTCGGATAATTCGCTCTAATTTCTATGCAGACCCGCGATGCTTTCTCATCGCGGGTCCTTTTGCCTCGGATGGAGTGATCAGGCATTCGTACCAGCATAGAGATGCGGCACATCGAAGTTCGCGGCGCGCGGGAGCACAACCTGCGCGACGTCAGCTTGGTCCTGCCGCGCAACCAGCTCATCGTCTTCACTGGAGTCAGCGGCAGCGGCAAAAGCTCGCTTGCGTTCGACACCCTCTACGCAGAAGGCCAACGTCGTTATCTGGAGAGTCTGTCCAGTTACGCGCGGCAATTCATAGGCCAGCTTCCCAAACCGAATGTCGATTACATCGCGGGCTTGAGCCCGGCGGTATCGATCAGTCAGAAGTCGACTTCATCAAACCCGAGATCGACCGTCGGTACGATCACGGAGATCTACGATTTCCTGCGCGTGCTCACAGCTCGTGTCGGCACCGGCCATTGCCCTGAGTGCCGAGTACCGATTACGTCGCAGACTCGCGATCAGATCGTCTCAGCCATCGCATCGCTGACCGATCATAAAGAGGTATTGATCCTCGCCCCGCTCATCCAGGGTCAGAAAGGGGAACATCGCGATCTCTTCGACAGCCTTAGGCGACAAGGCTATGCGCGTGCTCGGGTCGATGGACAGATCGTTCCGCTATCGTCACCACCGCAACTCGGCCGGCAGCTTCGTCACGATATCGAAGTAGTCGTCTCGCGGCTGGAACCTGCGTCCGCATCGAGAGGTACGATCTCAGACGCAGTGAACGAGGCTCTGCGACTCGGTGAGAACACGTTGATCGTAACGCCGTTCACCGAACTGAACGAAAGCATCGAGGCTGAGACTGAACGTCCGGCGGCGGCGCGGCGTAAACGAGCCGCCAAAGGTTCCAGCGGTGACATTGTCATGTCATCGCAATACGCATGTCCAAAGTGTTCTCGTTCGTTTGCACCGCCGACGCCGCAACTGCTCAGCTTCAATAGTCCGCAGGGCATGTGTCCCGAATGCGAGGGACTCGGACGTCAATACACTTTCGCTCCGCAACTGCTCATCCCCGACACTTCGAAGTCGATCCGACGCGGTGCCGTCGAGATACTCGGTGTCTGGAATGATATGAGCCGATGGCAGCGTCACCAATTGATGGGTGTCGCCGAATTGCTTGAGAAAGAGCATGGCCTCGATACAGGAGTCACGCTGACTCAACCCTGGTTCGAACTGCCGCAGTTCGTGCGCGATGCATGGTTGTTCGGCACCGGTGATCAACACGTGACCTTTACCTGGCGAGGCGGCAACCGCCCAATGAAGTACGGCGGTACTTTCGCCGGGCTGATACCTCAATTGCTGGAACAGTATCGTGCAGCGGCGAGCGGCCCGACGCGCAAGCGATTTGAAAAGTACATGGAGACGAGCCATTGCACAGCCTGCGACGGCACACGTCTGAATCCGCAAGCTCGCTCCATCCGACTTCAAGGCGTTGAGTCAGATGCAAAGCAACCGACATGGCTGAGCCTTCCGGAAATCTGCAATCAATCCATCGACCGCGCATTGCATTTTCTCGGCGCTCTTGAACTCAGCGATATGGAGCTGCGCATCGCGGGCGAGGCGGTCCGCGAAGTCACCAGTCGCCTGCAGTTCCTACTCGACGTCGGCCTCGATTACCTCACGTTGGCCCGACCCGCTCCCTCGCTATCGGGCGGTGAAGCGCAGCGCATTCGACTCGCCAGCCAAATCGGCGCGGGCCTAGTCGGCGTCTTGTATGTACTGGATGAACCATCGATCGGTCTCCATCCGCGTGATAACGATAGGCTGATCCGGTCACTGCAGTCGCTCCGTGATCAAGGCAACAGCTTGATTGTCGTCGAGCACGATGAAGACACGATGCGCGCTGCCGACTTGATCGTCGACTTCGGTCCCGGTCCCGGCGTCCGCGGCGGTGAGGTCGTCGGCTTCGGGAATCTCTCTCAACTGGCCGCAGGAGATCGTAGCGTTACAGGCAAGTTCTTGTCGGGCGCCGAGACTATTCCTATTCCGGCTGTGCGGCGCCCAGGCAACGGGCAGTGTTTGCGCATCGTCGGCGCTTCGCATAACAACCTCAAGCAGATCGACATCGACTTGCCGCTCGGCAAGTTACTGTGCATCACCGGCGTCAGCGGATCGGGCAAGAGTTCGCTGATCGGCGATATCCTCGTACCGGTGCTGCGCCGGCGACTGCATGCCGCAGAGGATGTTCCCGGCGAGCACGAACGCATCGATGGTATCGAGCACCTCGATAAGATCATCGATATCGATCAGTCCCCGATCGGTCGCACTCCACGCAGCAATCCGGCGACCTATGTCAAAGTGTTTGACGAGATTCGCAATATCTACGCCGAGTTGCCGGAAGCCAAGCGACGCGGTTATGCGCCGGGCCGCTTCAGCTTCAATATGGCGGGCGGCCGTTGCGAAGCGTGCGAAGGGAACGGCTCCAACAAATTGGAAATGGATTTCCTGGCTGACCTTTGGATCACCTGCGCCGTCTGCGAAGGCCGACGCTACAACCGCGAAACGTTGCAAGTACGATTCAAGGACAAATCGATCGCGGACGTCTTGGAAATGGACGTGCAACAGGCGCTCGAGCTGTTTCAGAATGTCCCGCGCGTGGCTGAGAAACTTCAGACACTCCATGACGTGGGCTTGGATTACTTGAAGCTCGGCCAACCGTCGCCGACCCTTTCAGGCGGTGAAGCTCAGCGCGTCAAGTTGGCCAAAGAGTTATCGCGGCGCGATACCGGTAGAACACTCTATCTGCTCGACGAACCTACGACCGGTTTGCACTTTCATGACATTCGCTTGCTGCTGAAAGTACTTCAAGATCTGGTCGATCGCGGTAATAGCGTGCTGGTGATCGAACACAACCTCGACATCATCAAAGCCGCCGACTGGATTATCGATCTCGGTCCCGAGGGAGGAGCGTCCGGCGGTGAGATTCTCTTTGAAGGGACACCGGACGATATACTGCGTTGTGACCGATCGCATACCGGGCAATCGCTGCAGAAGCACTTATCTGCGCCGCTCATTTCGAGCCGTGACAAGCAGAAAGCAGATCGTGCCAAACCGTCCAAGTCCGTGAAGATCCCGAATCCGATTCTCAAGATCCAAGGCGCTACGCAGCACAACTTAAAAGAGGTGTCGCTGGAGATCGAGCACAATTCGATGACGGTCTTCTGCGGTCCGAGCGGCAGCGGCAAGAGTTCGCTGGCGATGGATACAATCTACGCCGAAGGCCAACGTCGCTATGTGGAGAGCCTTTCATCGTATGCGAGACAATTCGTCGGGCAGATGCCGAAGCCGCCCGTTGAGCGCATCGAAGGTCTGGCACCTGCCATCGCCATCGAACAGAAGAGCGTAGCGCATAATCCTCGCAGTACCGTCGGTACCGTTACCGAGATCTATGACTACCTTCGAGTCCTCATGGCTCGATTAGCCGAACCGTTCTGTCCCGATTGCGGCGTGCCGGTGTCGACGCAAACTGCCGAGCAAGTAACCGATACGCTGCTCAAACATCCTGCCGGTACGCGGCTCGTGTTGACTGCGCCGCTCGAATGGCAACCGAATCAATCGCCTGCAGATTTGTGGCAAGAGCTCCGAACCGCAGGCATGGCTCGAGTACGAGTCGGTGGTCGCATCTATTCGCTCGAATCACCGCCTCGTTTGTCCGCGGCAGCCGAGTACGATCTCCAACTCGTCATCGATCGCGTCACAGTCTCGCCTGAGAATCGCAGTCGCATTGCCGAAAGCGTGGAACTGGCTTTGTCGCGCGGCAATGGAGTGATGTTCGCGATCGAGGCCGATGATGCGCTCGATGAAGTCGATTGGCCGACGGTTCGTCATAGTCAACATCTCGCCTGCAGACAGTGCGGTCTGAGCCTCGAACCGCTCACACCTCACTCCTTTTCGTTCAACACCGTACTCGGTTGGTGTCCGCAGTGCGAAGGCTTGGGGACTCAGTCAGGTATCGATCCCGGCCTGCTCATCGATCCGGGCAAGACACTTGCTGAAGGAGCGATCCGCAGTTGGCAAGGGTCTCCGACCGGCATCGCGCTGCAAATGTTGGAATGCCTAGCTAAGTCTCACGGCTTCAGCATAGACATTCCACTGGATCGACTTACTTCATCACAGCGGAGAACGTTGCTGCATGGGTCGGGCGATCGATGGTATCGTGTGATGAAGAACGATCGCGTTCACTTGCAGTTCCAGTGGAAGGGGCTGATGCCGACGCTTGAGCACGCGGCTAGGATGAGTCCGTCGCTGCGCAATCGCTTGGCTCCTTACACTGCAGAGATCGCCTGCTCAGCCTGTGACGGCAGTCGACTGAGCCGTGGACCTGCCGCAGCCAGATTCCGCAGCTTGACTGTCGGTGATTTGACTCAGATGCCGCTCAGCGATTTGTCTGGGACTCTTAAGGCCTGGCAGTTAGATGCGCGAGAGCAGCAGATCGCCGGTGAATTGCTTGCCCAAATCACTGCCAGATCGGAATTCCTACTGGATGTCGGGCTTGAATACCTGACACTCTCTCGATCAGCCGATTCGCTCAGCGGCGGTGAATCGCAACGTATTCGACTGGCCGGTCAGTTGGGCAGCGGCCTGTGCGGCGTACTCTATGTGCTCGACGAACCTACAATCGGTCTGCATCCTCGCGACAACCAACGCTTGCTCAGTGCGCTTACAAAGCTACGCGATCTGGGTAACACGTTGATCGTTGTTGAGCATGATCGTGAGATCATCGCGGGCAGCGACGAACTGTGCGACTTCGGACCCGGTGCCGGGCGCTTCGGCGGCCGGCTCACAGCCCAAGGTTCACCTAAGAAGATCGCGTCGAACAAGTCGAGCGTCACGGGGCCTTACCTAAGCGGCAAAGCATTCATTCCGATTCCGTCGAATCGACGTCGACCGGATCAACAACGCATCGGAGTGCGCGGGGCCCGCGCTCACACGCTGCGCGAGATCGATGTCGACTTCCCGATCGGACTGTTGACGGTCGTGACCGGTCCGAGCGGCAGCGGCAAGAGCACGTTGGTCAATGATGTGCTCCATCCTGCGCTCACTCGCAAACTTGCAAAGCAAGCGCAATCGGGCGCGATTGTGCGATCGGTCGAAGGTCTCGCTTACATCGATAAAGTGATTCGAGTCGATCAATCGCCGCTGGGTTCGAATCCGAGCAGCACACCGGCAACTTATACGGGCGTGTTCGAATTGATTCGTCAACTCTATTCGCAGTTGCCCCAGTCGCGTGCTCGCGGGTTTACCGCTCGCCAATTCTCGTTCAATGTTCCCGGCGGTCGCTGCGAGAAGTGTGAAGGCCAAGGTCAACTCCGGATCGAAATGCACTTCTTGCCTGATGTCTGGGTCATCTGCGACAGTTGTCATGGACGGCGCTTCACGGAAGAAACATTGTCTGTGAAGTACCACGATTATTCGATTCATGATGTCCTCGAGATGCAGATCGGTAAGGCGCTCGAAGTATTCAGTAACATCCCGAAGATACGTCGCATCCTACAGACACTTGTCGACGTTGGGCTCGATTACGTGGCGCTCGGGCAATCCGCTCCCACGCTCTCGGGCGGTGAAGCGCAGCGAGTGAAACTTGCATCGGAACTTTCTCGTCCCGATACAGGCCGCACGTTGTATCTTTTGGACGAGCCGACGACGGGACTTCACTTCAGCGACGTAGCGAAACTGCTCGAAGTCATCCAGCGCTTGGTCGATCTCGGCAACACGGTGATCGTCATCGAGCACAACCTGGACATCATCAAGGCGGCGGACCACGTGATCGACCTCGGCCCGGAAGCCGGCCGAGGCGGCGGTCGGGTCGTTATCGCCGGCACACCGGAAGAAGTCGCAGCGCATGCCGCTGCAGAACGAGCTGCTGCCGGCGCGAACGCGAAGGGTTCGGTGAAACCGAGCACTGCGGATAATACCAAATCGATTGTCGAACCCGCCAAGACTCGCACTCGCAAAGGAAGTAAGGGGGCTGCATCGCAATCCGCTACAAACAACTCGGTGGATTCAGTCGCACCGCTTCTTCGCAGCCACACCGGCGAAGCACTCATTCCTGTCTTGGCCGACGGCAAGTACGCGCGCCGTGAACGCTTTGATCCGAATGCGATGTCGACTGTTCAAGAAGATGATGTCGAACTGGACCATATCGGTCGCGACACGCTCTTACCTTGGCAAGCGGACGGCGAGCGATGGCATACGCGGGACAGTGTCGATCGCAAGGGAGGCGAGATTCGTTGGGACCGTACGTTGTTGACTTGGGTGATTAACAAGATCCAGTCGCACGGCGGTTTCGCTGCTGTGAACTGGGACAATCGCAGCATCGTCGAAGTAACTTCTCCGGTGAAGAGTAAAGGTTGGTTCCTGCATGCGATTACCGGTGAGACTTGGTTGTTGAAGCTGAAGTTCCGCGTTCCGCGAGCGAGCTTCACGAAGGCGCAGTTGCTGGAAGTGGTTCAATTGCCGACCTTGAATCAGATGGAAGAGATTGAATCTTACGGCAACGAACCGCGGGTTAAGGCTAGGTTGGCCGCCGGCGGATGGATGGAACTCGAACTCCATCCTTACCGGCTCGATGAGATCAATACACCTAAGTTCAGTCAGTGGCTGGACACGGCAATGACTGCATTCCTGGCAGAAACGACCGGCGAATCGACTGCTGTGGAATCCGCCACGGTCGAACAACACATGCCGTGGAAGGTACTCGGCCAGCGGTGGCATACACTACGCAAAGGATTCCCGCCGGGTCGCGAGATCCTGTGGCCGGCGGAAACGCTGTCGGTCTTGGTCCAAGTCGTTCATCAGACCGCGGTCGGCGGGCGATGGCGCTGGGACGAACAGAGCTCGGCCAAGTTTTGCTTGTTCGGACACGATCAACCTTGGATCACCGTGCACACCAAGCGGCCGGAAGGATTGATCGTAATGCTGAGCGGCCCGCAGATCGTTGATCGCGATGAACTGTCCGCTGCCATGCCGATTCCGGTGAACTGGACCGATCGGGACGAAGGGGAGCAGATTCTGCAAATGGCCTTCGTAGAAACGCAACAGCCGCGAGATTCGGCGTTCCGCAAGCTCTTGGCGGCTCATCTCAAAGCCGTGCTGCAAGCGGCTCGCAAGAAAACCCCCTGAGCCCGATCGACTCGGCGTGATCCGTTCGTTTACGCCGCTCCAAGCGGTGTCCCATCGTTAATCTGCAAAAGCCTGAGGGTTACGCAGACTATCACCGTCGCACGCTTCAACGGTGACCGCGTGGAATCAACCATATTTCCGCTAAGGTCAACCTAATGTGACTCAACTCGGCGCGACGGACAATCCGATACTACCCGCACAACCAGATTTTTGCGAGCGCATCACGCCACGGTCACAAGCGAGACTTTGGCAGCGCGGGGGCGATCCGTATCAAACGGTGGAAGGTGATTATGTCGAGGTTACTTCAAGTGTGCCGACTGGTGGCCATCCTAGCACTTGTAACAATTCCATCCACCGTGCGCGGGCAGGCTTGGCACCCGTTTGCCGATCCGATGGAATTCGATCCGGACTACCAGTTTTTTGCTCCGGTCGATGTGGACTACCTGGAAGAGCTGTCACCGCGCAAGCGAGCTCATACAGGTTGGTTCGGAACGTATGACCGCGAGTACACGCTGGTCACGCGTGCCAACCAAGAGGGAGGCGGCTCCGACTTCACCTGGACCAACCGTTACGAGGTCGGCCTGATGAATGAGAAAGAGTCGGGCTGGCTGTTCGGTTTCAGCCACATGGGCGGCCCGAACGTCTATGAAAAGACGTATCAGCCGCGCATCAACCAATACAACGCGAACGATACGGAAGGGATCATCGTCGGCGGTACTCCTGCCGTGCTGTTCCCGAGCTCCGGCCGCAACGATCCGATTCTCGGCGAACGTGCTTACGTGCTCGGAGACAGCGTCAACGTAGCAGCTCTATCGTCGATCGAAGCTAACAAGACGTTCCGCATGGAACCTTACCGTTACGGCGGTATCCTGGAACCGATGCTCGGTCTTCGATACATGAACTTCCAGGACTACTCGGTCAATCAGAGCTATGGCACGTCGCAGTTCCTACCATCAACTGGTTTGGTCGGTACCAACTTCCAGACCGAAATCCTAACGACTGCCGACTGGCGAATCGACAACCGTATGCTCGGCGGTCAGCTCGGCTTCCGATACTTCAATCACTACGGCCGCTGGACTCTGTCTTCCGAACTGCGTGCTCTGGCAATGGCGAACTACCGTCGCGAACATCAGAACATCCAAGTTAAGACGACCGAATACGCCGGTGTAGCCGTCGGCTCGGCAGTGGTAACGGACGGCACCACCAACACCCCGTTCATCCCGACTCAAACCTCCAGCTTTGTACCCGGTTTTGAACTGCGAGCTCAAGCAGCTTACCAAGTGACCAAGTACATCGACATTCGAGGTGGTATCAACTTCCTGGACCTGGCATCGAACATCCGACGCGGCACCGTGCTCAACGGACCGCAGTTCGGAAACGCTCAGAACAACAGCGTACAGATGACCGGCTTCACGTTCGGTATCGCTATCAATCGATAAACTAGCCCGAGTCGACTGTCAGCAGCCCGAAGCTGACACGATCGAACACGAAGAGGCCGGCAGAAATGCCGGCCTCTTTTCGTTTGATCCTCAGGTGATTTCGATCTGGCATGCTGCTTTTGCTTTTGGTAATGTCCGACCGTCAGCGAGTTCTTTCCGACTTGCAAGCCACTTGGAACCTCAGTCGATGACGTTGGAATCGAACACTTCAAGATCGCCTGACTTGCGCCGTCGTCCGCTGCGCAAGCTCATTGCGAACTCATCGATCGCGCTCACCATCGCGCTGACGAGCGTGACGGTGATCGGCTGTGCTGACGGCCCATTTTATGAGATGAAAAAACTCTCGCCTTGGCATCAGCGAGAATGGCGCAAAGACAGAGAGCTCGGTCCGACATACGGTCAGCGACTGGAAGAATTGGAATTGCTTTCGAAGAAGCTCCCTTCCATGTCGACTGCTGACAAGGAACGCTGGACGACTGTCTTGGAAAAACTGGCGACCAAGGATACCAGCCCCGAGATTCGCGGAAAGTCAGTGACTCTGCTGGCCCGAATCGACAGCCCGGTCTCCACGCAGGCGATCAACAAAGCTGCAGGCGATGATGTGGAAAAGGTCCGCTTGGCAGCCTGCAGAGCTCTGGCAGTTCGGAAAGATACCGAAGCTCGCAACATGCTCATGAGCCTTGCGGAAACAGACGAAAGTGCGCAAGTACGGCAGGCTGCCATCAGCAGCTTGGCGCACTTTGATGACGAAGAAGTGCGCAAGACGCTCGCCAATGTGCTCGATGACACCAACCCCGCCGTACAGCATCAAGCTGTCTTGGCTTTGCGTTCAATGACCGGCAAAGACTACGGCGGCGACTTCGACTCTTGGCGCAAATTCGTCGGCGGGGAAGATGTCGCAGAGCCTCCGAGGCCGTCCTTCACTGCACGCATGATGAGTTCGCTGCCCTGGGTCAAGTAAAAGTTGATTGCAGTGCTTCTTTCGTAGCATTCCGTAATCGAACCGGACCATTTCGTTCGGAACTATGCATCGTAGTCGGCGAGCATTCACGCACCGCTTGAATCGCCATTCAGAACTACAGTCCGTAGGCCTCGGATGCCGACGATAAGTTCTAGAGAAGGCAGTACAGAAAAATCCCATCACGCATGGGACCGGCGCTGCTTTCAACTCGCACGAGTGTAGCCCAACACTTGGCGAATGCGTCTCTAGTGGCGGGCGACAGTTTGTCGCGATTCCCATCCCGGCCCGAAAGAAATCGCGTCTGATGCAAAACAACGTCAGCACCTCCGCACGTAGGTCAGGCCTACGTCGCTCTGCATTCGTCGTAGCTTTGGCTGCCTCGCTTGTGCATGTACCCGTCCTCTCGGCTCAAGTTCCAGGCGAAAAGCCTCAAGAGGAACGCAAGCCGCGCACGGTTATCATTGAGATTCAAAAGCGAAACCCATCGGAAAACAAACCGGCCGCGCAGGTTGAACCGATCGAACTCACAACGGCTCACGCGGAAGTCGGTGAGTCTGCAGACAAAGAAACTGTCCGCCCCGCTTCGACAGAAAAGAATGCGCTCGACATCAGCGCGAACTCTCCTTCGGCTGCACGTCCGACTCCGGGCGAACCGCCTCGTCCACATACCGAATCGAACGACAAGACGGGCAGTAGTGATACGGCAGACGATGTATCAGAAGAAATGGAACTCGTCGCACCTGCGGCAACGAATGATTCTGAAGATGCAAAGTCGGCTGAGCCGGCGGTTCGAGCCGCTTCCGGTCCACGACGTGAGCCGCCGCGACTAAGCTCGGAACATCCGGAGAAAGATGTTCACAAAGCCGCCGTCAACGAGAAGAAATCCGAACCGGCACTACTCGAGAAATCGTCTCGACATAAGGTGCCGGATAACAAGCCGAAAGCGGCTTCCGATCTGACGATCGAAGAGCAGCAAGCCGAAGACGAAGGCGAATGCCCAGGGGGTAACGCGGACTCGAAGGATACGAAGTCCACGGCGGATGACATTCCTCTCGAACAAGAATCGCAACCGTTCGACGCCCCGTCTGCCAAGTCAGACAAAGCCATCGAGCCGGCTCCCGTCACCAAGCGAGCACAAAGCGTTGATCCGTCTGTTGTGCGATTACAGCGCCGCATCGATACATGCCTAGCCTATTACATGACTCACCCTGAGAACTTAGCCAAGCGTAGCCCTTGGGCGGTGATGCACGCGATCCTCCCCTACGGCGTCGAAGGTGAGATTATCGCGGGCAATCGCAAAGTGAACTCCATCGGATGGATGTGCTACAACGGCGTGTGCAAGACCCAGCGCATGTTCCAGCCGACGACGAGCGGCTTTCGCACGAATGTGGGTGCAGGCGTACAAGGTCACGAAGGACAATTCCTGGCCGTGTTGGCGCAGTCGGGTGTCCCCAAGGATTTTCCGATTGTCGTCGGACAAAACCGATACAAAGTCAACGACTTAATCCGCTATGAGATGTCCAACTGCCGTGAGAACTCCGAGCTCACGTTTCAGTTGATCGGCTTTGCTCACTACCTGCCGCCGAATCAAACATGGCGAGACAGTCGCGGCCAACCATGGAACGTAGAAAAGATGGTCGGTGAAGAACTTGATCAACCGATCGTCGGAGCTGCCTGCGGCGGTACTCATCGTTTGATGGGGTTGAGCTATGCAGTGCTGCAAAGACAAATGCAGGGGCAACCGGTGACCGGTCATTTTGCTCGCGCCGATATCTACCTGAACGAGTTCACGACTTATACGTGGACCTTGCAGAATCCCGACGGCAGCTTCAGTACCGATTGGTTTGAAGGACGTGCCAACGAGCCGAACATGGAGCGCAAGGTTCAGACGACCGGTCATATTTTGGAATGGCTCATGTTCCGCTTGCCTGACTCGGAACTGGATGATCCGCGCATCCGCAAAGCGGCTGAGTTCCTCATCGGTCAAATCTATGACCATCGAGATCACGAATGGCCGATCGGTCCGCGCAGCCATTCGTTACGAGCCCTCGCCCTGTACCAACAGCGCGTCGGCGGTTCTACAAAAGGCCAAATGAAGAGTTACTTAGCCAAAGTAGGTGCTCTGGAGATGGTGCGGTAATTGTACGGTTAAACGGCCTGCGGTACGATTCAACTTCGACATCTGACTAGGTTTGCTTCGTCCCGAAAATCGCGCTCATGTCCGCTCAGAAGATCACCAAACAGTTCACCACTATCTTGGCGGCTGCCGGTGCGCTGGTTGTGGAATCGGACGCCGATGCGCTCCTGGTGCTGCTGGATGGTTCGACCGATTGGCCCAAACTGCGGCAGTCCATCCCTGAGAGCGTCAAGAAAGTCATCGTGGCGGCAGATGACGCTTCGGATTTGAATGGAGCCGCAGAAGCCGGCTTGATTCCGCTCACGCTCAATAAAGAAATGTCTCCGCTGCTCGAGCGACTGCAACATGCGTTGTTAGAAGCTGTGGCCGATGAGATTCTCAAGAGCAACTGCGACGTGATCGCGGTCTATTCCGGCTTCGAACATCAAAAGCTCGATTCGATCAGCCTCATCCGTCTCGATGATCGCATGCGTCGACTTACCAGCCGCGATCTGCAGCGCCTCGAGAGCAGCGTGCCGCTGAAAAGCCTCAAAGTTCTCATCGATTTGGCGACTCAGATCGGCCGCGAAGGACGTGAGGGAAAGAAAGTCGGCACGCTGTTCATCATCGGTGACACGCGTCGCGTTCTCAGTCACTGCAAAGACAGCGGATTTGATCCTCTACGCGGATACAGCCGCAAGATGCGCAACCTCTTCGATCCTCGCGTTCGCGAAGACATCAAAGAAATCGCGCAGATGGATGGCGCCTTCGTCGTCTCACCCGACGGCATCGTCGAAAAGAGTCGACAGATTATCGAAGTCTCACACGCATCGTTGACACTTTCCAAGGGGCTCGGCGCAAGGCACTGGGCCGGAGCTGCGATCTCCAAAATCACCAAGGCTCTCGCCATCGTGATCAGTCAATCAACCGGTACTGTGCGACTGTTCCAAAACGGTGAACTGGTGATGCGCATCGAACCGATGGACTATGCGGTGAAGTGGCAAGAGTTCGCCTACGAACCGCCGCAAGCCGACGACGATAATTAAGCAGCGAGTACGATCAAAGCGCCGCGCGATAACAACTCGCAGAGCGCCGATCACATCCCTTCTCCGTCCCCTCCACCCCTCCGTGCTGAAATCTTCGCGACTTCAATCCCAGTTGAGCGCTGCGTCGATCAACAGCGACGGTATCCCTATCGGAAGAACAACCACTTCGCCGGTCACTTCACGCGCTGCAGGTACGTCGAACGCTCGCTTGCGAGCCGCAAACGACAAGGTGACTTCTGCTTGAAACGTCGGATCCGCGCATCGGCCGGTCTCGGCATCCAGCCCTGTCGGAATATCGACGGCAACCCGCATAGCCCTGACTCTATTCGCAGCACGTATCCAACCGGCGAGCGGCTCGCGCGGCGCGCCGCCGGCACCGGTCCCCAACATCGCATCGATAATGACTTCGGCTTCATCAATCCATTGCATGACGCGCGCCTGGCAGTCAGAAGCAACAGCGTCGACTTCAATACAATCGACACTGGTTGCGGATTCACCGGCACATAGAATACGACGATTTGCGGCGGCATCGGCCGACATGGTTTCGATAGGGCAGGGGACGGCAATCTTCACAGGCCAACCCGCAGCCTTGAGCTGTCGTGCCATCGCGAACCCGTCACCTCCGTTGTTGCCGCGTCCGCAGAGTATCAATACTTGCGGCGGGAATCGAAACTTGTCGAGCAGCCATCCACTCGCTTGCAGCGCGGCATTCTCCATCAGTACCAACGAGTTCATACCGTAATCTCGCACTGCCGATTCATCGATGCGCCGAATGTTCGCTGTGGATAGCGACTTCGCTGCCAGCTCTCGCCACGTTGCCACGCGCTGCACCTCTCTTTACAGGGACGGCATTGCCTATTCGAGGCCAGGTCTATTCGAAGCCTGTACTGAAAAAGTGAACGAGCCTGAATCAGATGACCGCAGCTTCTCGTTCGCCGCGGATGCGTCGCTGGGCTAGCTCGTCGACTGCGCCTGCAGCCAAAGGTTGCGACCAGAGGACATTGAGCATGACCGAATTGATACCGGAACCGATTCCGAGCAGCGCGGTACGCTGTCCGCTTTGCACACGCCCGGCCAATATCCCCGCTGCCAATGCGGTGGGCAAAGCGACCGAACCGGTGTTGCCCAACCAATGAAAAGTTGAGTAGTCGCGATCCGTCGGCATCTTGAGAGTATCCAACATCAAACGTCGATGCGCGGCACCGACTTGATGGCATACCGTGCCGTCGAAGTCAGCGCGATCTAATCCCGATTCAGTCAGCAACTGTTCGAATGTGCGTGCGCCTACTTGCACACCTGCGTGCAGTAACTGCTCCGAATCGGTCTGCATCAACGGCTGCATGGAAGCTCCGGCTTGATCTCCATCGCTCTGACACAAACCATGGTGTTCCGATTCCGCCCGCGCAACGGCTGTCACCAATTGGTTGCCGGTTCGACTTAGATCGCGATGCGAAACCAGAATCGCACAGCTTCCGGAACCAATGGTTAACGATGCGAACGAAGGCTTGATGCTTTGCCGAGTCAATGTCATGTCGGCGTTGAGCGATGCGATCGTCGATTCAACCAGATTGCGAGCGCTCTCGGTGCCGACGACGATGCCCGCGCGAATAAAGCCGGATTCGATCATCGTCGCAATTTGTACTACACCGCTCAGTAATCCGAGACATGCATTCGACACGTCGTAGACCCAGCATGATGTCGGAAGATCGAGGCCTGCATGCACGCGACACGCCGTCGCGGGCTCTAGGTAATCACGACAGACACTTGCATGAATCAAGCAACCGATGTGCTTTCGATCAATCCCCGACGCTTCAATCGCCGCGTTGGCTGAAACGATGCTCGGACCGGAGATGGCGGTCCTCGGATGCCAAAAACGTCGTTCGGCAATACCGCTCATCAACTCCAGACGACCGACTGGTAACCGCAAGCGTTCATATGCGGGAGCCAGTTGAGCTTCGAGATCTTCCGAAGTCAAAATCTCCGGAGGCAATTGAAAACCGACCGATTCAATGGCAACGCGTTCGAATTGCACGATGGTTCCGGTTGAGAAGGAGGTCCGGTGATCGATGATTACCCGAGCAGCTTGCCGCTGCAATCGGATTCAACGGCAGTCGTGACAGACACAACCGCCGCATCGACTTCGCCGCTTGTCAGTGTACGTTCGCCGCTTTGAAAAACCAGCGTCAACAGCACACGTTTCTTGTCGGCTCCGTCCTTCTTCGCATCGCGATACGTCTCGCGGTATTCGACTTGCTGCAGCAGCGGCCCGCCGCTGGAACGACAAACAACTTCCAACTGCGACCAACGCAACGACTCATCGAGAATGAAATTCAGGTCGCGAGTGACAGCGGGATAGTGACTGACTTGAGCGGCGGTGCGGATCTCTTCCAATGCCGGGATCAGCGCGTCGACCGACAACTCAGCCGCGGCAGTCGAATTGTCGAGTCCCGTCGCTTTAGCCACAGACTTCGATACCAGCCCGACTGTTCCCAATCGCCGACCGTCGAGCACGAACTCGGTCGCTGTTCCGGCGACATAAAGTGTATGTTGATAGGGCCGTGATTCGAGCTTCGCACTGCGCGAGGTCACCTGCGAAACAAGCTCTTCTACAATTCCCTTGGTATACGACAAGTCGCCGCCGATCACAAACGCTAGTGTAGATTGTTCTTGAGGGAGCGAGCTTTCCTCGGGACCGGGCAGATAGATCGTCGCTACTTCATAGAGCCACGCATCGCGCCCGGCCTGCGTTTGATTGAGGACGCGCGCGGTAAGCAGACTCGGCAGCAAACTGCGGCGCAGCTTGCGAGCCCCTTTCAATAGCGGCGTCTCTGTCGAGAGTCCCGCGCGATCACTCCATGGACTCCCCAGCTCATCCATTTCACCCGTTACTACACTGGGTGTAAGTGCTTCATCGACTCCGTAAGCCGACAACACATGTCGCACACGTTGCAGCACAATGTCTTTCGGACGAACCGCAGCAACACCCAACGGCACCACCGCGTTTTCCGGAATCTTGTCGTAACCGTAGATACGCGCCACTTCTTCGACAAAGTCAATCTCGCGAGTCAGGTCTTTCCGCCAACTCGGCGGAACAACCTCCAACACATCGCCTGCTTTGTCACTGTCTGTGACCTTACATCCAAGCGCACTCAGTATCTCGACGACGGTTTCACGAAGTACCGAAATACCGATGACGCGATCGATCTGATTCAATCGAAATGCGATCGGAGCCGAGTGCTCAGGTTCGCGGCCAGTGTCGAGAACGCCGGAGACCAACGTGCCGCCGGCCACTTTGAGAATCAACTCGCAGCAGCGACGACTCGCCCAATCCAATCCGGCCGGGTCCGGTCTGCGTTCGAAGCGGAAGGAAGCCGCGCTATCGAGCTTCAGCTTGCGAGCAGCTCTTCGAATGGCAAGCGGTTCAAAGGCAGCGGACTCGATGACGAGGTTCACCGTCTTATCGGATACTTCCGACTCGGCTCCCCCCATCACTCCGCCCAGTGCAGCAGCTCCGCGACCGTCACCGATCACAACCATCTGTTCATCGAGCTGATAAGTCTTGTGATCGATTGCGTAGAATTCTTCGCCGGCACGTGCGGCTCGAACGATGATCGTACGCTCTGCAACACGGTCGAGATCAAATGCGTGCAGCGGCTGACCACACTCCATCATGACATAGTTGGTAACATCGACGACGTTGTTGACCGAGTTCATTCCCACTGCGGCCAATCGACGAACCAGCCATGCGGGACTCGGGCCGATCTTCACGCCTAGGATGACTCGGGCCGTATAGCGAGGGCAGCCTTCTACGAATCGATTCTCGATCTTCAGGTAACTTGCAACGGACTGCGATGCGTCCGTTTTGGGTTGCGGATCGGGAATCTTCAGCGGTTGTTTGAGCAAGACGGAGGCCTCGCGCGCAACGCCGATATGCCCGAGACAATCGCCGCGGTTACTGGTGACTTCCAGGTCGATTACGGTATCCGCACCGACTTGCGTGGTCGATTCATGATTCAATCCGGACATGGCGAACATTTCCGCCATCTCATCCGGAGTGCGAGTCAGCGAGACATATTCCGCGAGCCACTCCCAGCAAACCAACATCGCCGAGCCCTTATCGCTTTACTAGAACTGTTCGAGGAACCGCAAATCGTTGCGGAACAAATCGCGAATATCCTGAACGCGGTGACGACGCATGCACAAGCGTTCGACCCCCAGACCAAACGCAAAACCGGTGACCTTGTCCGGGTCATAGCCGACTGCCTTCAGTACGTTCGGATCGACCATTCCCGCGCCGCCGAATTCGATCCAGTTACCATTCCACAAGAAGTCCGCTTCGACGCTCGGTTCAGTGAATGGGAAAAAGCTCGGACGGAACCGAATCGTGACATCGGAACCGAGATAGTTCGTCGCGAACATGCGCAGCACACTCTTGAGCTGAGCCATCGTGACCTTCTCATCGATCCACAATCCTTCCATCTGATGGAACATCGGGAAGTGAGTCATGTCGGGTTCGTCGGGACGATAGACTCGGCCGAGCGAGATGATGCGCACGGGCGGTTGAGTCTTTTCCATGACGCGAATCTGCACAGTACTGGTCTGACTGCGCAGTAGCCGAGCATTGGACGCCGTGTAGTCGAATCCGCCGGAGACGCTTTGCGCCGTGCTCAGGAAAAAGTTATCGAGCGGATCGCGAGCCGGATGATCTTCGGGGATATTCAACGCGACGAAGTTGTGCCACGTATCTTCGACCTCAGGCCCTTCGACGACTTCAAATCCCAAGCGACCCATGATCTGCTTGAGATGCTCGATGGTCTGCGTGATCGGATGCGTATGACCGAGTCTGCGACGCGTACCGGGAAGTGTCGGATCGACGCCAGGTGCCGTTGATGCGGCGCTGCCCGATTCGAGTCGAGTCGCCGCGGCATCGAGAGCAGCTTGAATGCGCTGCTTAGCTTCGTTGAGCTTTTTGCCGCCGATCGGTTTATCCGTGCCCGCCAGCGAGCCGAGCTCTTTCTGCAGCGTTTTCATCTGGCCGCTGCGTGCACCCACGAACTGAACGCGAGCTTGCTCGAAAGCGGTTGAATCGTTTGCTGCCGCGAATGCCTGCTCGGCCTCGGCGGCGAGTTGATCCAGTGCAGAGGTAAATTCATCCAGTTGCATACACGCACCTCGAAACCGGTCTGCTGAGGACGATAAAACACGACAGCTCGGCGAGCCCCTAGTGAAAGAGCAGCCGAGCTTTCGATGCAGTCGGTTCAGAAAACAGCGTGCAGATCATCGATCCGCACGCTCGTTCATTTGACGTTCTGATGAACAGATTCCGCGCAGCCGCAGAGAAACTACGCAGCCAGCGCGGCTTTGACTTTCTCGACGATCAGCGCAAAACCGGCCGGATCTTGAATGGCCAGTTCCGACAACTGCTTGCGGTCCAACTGAATATTGGCTTTTGTCAGACCGTAGATGAATTGGCTGTATCGCAATTCATGTTGCGCACAAGCTGCGGACAAGCGGGTGATCCACAAACGACGGAACTGTCGCTTTCTGGCGCGACGGTCGCGAAACGCGAATACGCCTGCTCGGACCAACGTTTCTTTAGCGGTACGCAACAGCTTGCGACGACCGCCGACATAACCTGATGCTCGCTTGAGCAAACGCTTCGTAGCCTGGCGCCTGGCGGCACCCTTACGTGTTCTCATGGAACAAAAACTCTTTCAACTGTCTACCTCAGGTCCTTGTCGCGATCTTCAATCCGCTTTGTTTGAGCGAATCGATTCGTTTTCAGCGTTGAACGTGTTTCGATTTGAAGCGGAACATTCAGTGCTGATCGAAGCGGCGAGGGTATCGATTCGAGCCGCCGGCGAACAAGTGTTGAACCCAGGTAACTGGACTGGAAAAACCCTCGAAACTAGTAACTGTTGTGACGCAGAGCGTCGTGGATCATCCGCGTGAACGGAGTGTCCAAGACCCGCGTGCCGCGCAGGTTGCGCTTACGCTTTTGGCTCATACGCACAGCCAAGTGGCTGGTGCCCGCTCCGCGGTGCTTTACCTTGCCGTTGGCGGTGATTCGGAACCGCTTCTTGGTTCCTTTGTGAGTTTTCATCTTGGGCATGGCCAAGTCGCTCCCTATTGCGACGAACCTTGTGATGCGGAAAACGCGGAATTCTAGCGGTAGGCAGGGCTTTCCACAAGGCTTAATGAGCCCTAGTGAATCCACTGTCGACCCGTGCTAAGCTGCAAAGTCGCTTCGAGCTCAACGTCCACCGAAAATCCCGGCGCCAGGAGTACCATCATCGACCGCTCCACCGCATTCAATGAGCAAGAGTACGAATTCAGCTCCGACCCTGCCCGCGTGCAAATGGACGTGATTCACGCATTCTTGAGCCAATCCTATGGGTCGCCCAGCATTCGACGCGAAATCGTGGAAAAAGCGGTGAACAGCAGCTTGGTAGCCGGAAAACTCATCCGCAGAAACGAAAAAACCTCGTCGAACAGTGCTGCTCGACGAGGTTTAACTTAAGTGACCCCTATGGGAATCGAACCCATGTTGCCGCCGTGAAAGGGCGATGTCCTAGGCCGCTAGACGAAGGGGCCGATCACTTGGTTTCAATTTCTAACAAGCACTTCCCGGATGGTCAAGCCTTACCGGACCTCCCAGAGAAACGACTTTTTAGAATCGAAACTTGAGCTCGATTCTAAAAATCGGTATCGCTGAACATCGTGCTCTAAAATGGACGCTGCTCAACTCGATATCAACACGAGAATTCTCGCTGTCTTGATTGAGATAGATTACTCACCAACGGGGTTCGCGCAAAGGAGTCTCGGCATGGTCGCTGTGTTCTTCGACTCGTGACCTGTTGATTCCATCCAAGCGGTACGGCGCGAGCCGTCCGGTTCCTCTATATCGATGATGCACTACCGGACGGTTCGCGCCGTACCGCTTTCAAGAACTATTCTTTTTCATAACCGGCGCAACGATTCTCTCGTAAATCAACTGTTCGGCATGAATTGCCTATCAAAAACGAACCACTACAATAGCGACCATTGAACACAGTCCGAAGTAGATTTCAGACCGAATTTATCCTTGAACAGAACAGACACACGCCCGGAGTCATCACTGTGAGCGGATCGAGAAATGCACTGAGAATTCTTGCCGGAGCAGCGATGGCGGTCAAAGGCAAATGGCCGGGAGCCGATGAGCCGACCGAGCCGACAACACCAGCCGCCGCGGCATGAACGATCAGCAAGCGACCCCGGCATTCGCTTTTCGTGCCCGTCGACGACTTAGGAGAACGGCCGTGGTACTGAGTGCTCTCTATGCAGGTCTGTGCCTCGTATTGTTTTGCGTGCAACGATCGTTCCTTTACTTTCCATCCCACGACAACCCGACAGGTGCGCTCACCGCATGGATTGAGGATGGACAAACGATCGGCTATTGCCGCGAGGTTGCTCAGCCGCGCATGGTATGGTTGATGATGCATGGAAATGGCGGGCAAGCATCGGACCGCGAGTATGTTCTCCCGCACATGTCGCCGCGCGATTCGCTCTATGTGGTCGAGTACCCTGGATACGGAGCACGCTCAGGTGTACCTTGCCGCGAATCGTTCAATCGAGCTGCATCGGAGGCTTATAGCCGGCTGGCCGGCAAGTATCCAACAATACCGCTAGGCGTCATCGGGGAATCCATCGGCAGTGGCCCTGCGTCGACATTGGCAGCAGCAGAGCGAGCGCCCGACAAGATCGTATTGGTCGTTCCCTTCAACCGGCTGGCCGATGTCGCAGCCAGGCAATTCTTCTTTGTGCCGGTGCGATTACTGTTCTTAGACCGATGGGACAACACCAAGGCACTGAGTACTTATCGCGGCCGGGTGGAAATCTTCGCTGCCGAACGAGACACCGTTATCCCACCGTTTCACGCAGCGAACTTGGCGAGAGCCTGCCCGCAAGCGAAGCTGCTGATGATCCCCGGAGGCCACAACGATTGGTCCCGAAATACACAGGTGAAAATCGAGCCTTAGGCGAACGCCATTCAGCGACCGGTCAGACCTCGTTCGTTTTGCGCTGCTAAAAACAGCTTGATAGGAACAGTGTGAGTTTGCGCCGAGAATGAACGTCCTGCAGCCTGGATTGCGATTCATTTCGTAAACACCTGCGACAAATGAGACCAACTCCAATCAATGTTGCCTGCAGCCGATTTTTCGATGATCCAAGATATGCAACCGGAACGATATGAAATGAGCAAGTAGTCGCGGCGACGAGGCGAGTCCCGACCAACTTGGGTATTAAACAGGGGCAGAATTCCGACACTTCCTTTCGAATCTTTGGGGCCGACAATGATCACCGCGGATAAACTGAAAAGCGTTCAGGATTGTTACGGCAGATGCTGTGCGCAGGCAGGTTTCTGGGACAAGTTCTACGAGATCTTTCTAAAAAGTTCCCCTGACATCGCAGCGAAGTTCAAGAATACAGATATGAAACGGCAAAAGGAGATTCTGCGAGGAAGTCTCAGTTTCGTCCTGATGTATGCCAAAGACCCGAATGCTGCGTTTCCCAAGGGCAAACTAACGGATGTCGGAAAGGTTCATGCGAAGACAAAGCATAACATTGCGCCCAATCAATATGAGTTCTGGACGAAAAGTCTTATGGCTACCATAAAGCACTTCGAAGGAAACGCATTCACCGCCGAGCATGAGAAGGCCTGGAGAGAAGTGCTGGCACCGGCCATAAAGCTCATGCAAGATCAATACAACACTTAGCCATGAACCTGCTCTCCTGCTTGAATTGCGCAGTACATTTGGATGCTCGATCGTAACCGCGCATCACCTTGGCTCATTGATTGCTTTATTAGACAATTGAAATCGCCGGCCGATGCTGGGCCTCACTGTCACGAACCGGTTGCAACAGAGCTCATTTCGGACATAGAGGTTAACGTCCTATAAACGGCCAACCTCTTGTCCATAACAATTCGACCATTGTGTTCAGACCAGGACCGATGGCGTGACATCCAAATCCGCATTGATAGCCGCAATCACTGCCAAACCTCTATCACACTTCTCAGTGATCTCAGGTAACAAGCTGAGTCTTTCACTGATGCGGGCAACGGCGGAGATCAATGTCGTCAGTTCAATCTTCGCGCTGTCGATCTGTTCTTTGATCTGATCGAAGATCACACGGAAGTTACTTTTTTCGCCCAGGGGAGTCGATTCCACATTTCCGATCAATTGACTGAAGAGAAGAGTCAAAATGGTTCGCCTGAGATCGTCGCTTGATTCACTCAATCGTCGAAGCGGAAGGTCTACGCCGTCCAAATCGGCGACCACTGTTTCGAATGTAAATCGGAAAGCGGTCTCCAATGACCTGATCATCTTCGGCGCAGACGCAATGTATTTCGCGTTGAGGAGCGTTTCCGATTTCTTGCTCAGTTCGATGAATTCATGACAGAACTCCATGAGCATTTCCATCTGCAGTCTGGCCGATGCAAGACCGAAACTCACTCGAGCCAATTGAGGTGTGAGGAGATCGATACGCTCTCGCATCAACTTGGCTTGCCGGGCAATGTCTTGTGAAGTCTCCCCGAGATGGGAAGCGATCACTCCGAGGCTGTTGCCGTGGCCTCGCAATTTTGCAGCTTCTACGGCCGCATTCATCGAGACCATCTGAAACGAGTCAGTGAGTTCCAGTACGAACTCGGACTTCTGCTTGAGAGTATCGCCGAGAGCGATGAACTCATCGATTTGATTGAACAGTTGCAGCACATGGCCGTAAATCGTTGTGCCTTCCGCGAAGATACGTCCGAGCGAAGCGGGCAGCCCATCATTCGGGGCTCGGACTTCGTCGGGAAAAGTTTTCAGACGCTTTTCATGGAGAATGCGGTCACGACTTTGCAATTCCTGTCGGAGCGCGGTCGTCATGAAGTCTTCGTAGTCACGGAAGCCAAGCTCCGAAAGTTTGCTCAAGATGAACGCTTGAGATTTTTCCATCGCTGACTGTCTTGCGCTGCCTGCAGCGGGCGATTCAATTTCAATCGCGCGAGCCTGCTGATAAACATCTTGAACAGTCGCAAGCATGTCGGCTGACGGCTTGAACCGAACCGAAAGGTATCCCGTCGGCAGCGGTGTAACGAGCGCCGCAACCCAATAGTAATATCCGTTGCTCGCCAGGTTTTTCACGTAAGCAACGATCGGCTTACCTGCTTGAATCGCCTCCCAGAGTAGTTTGAAGACGGCTCGCGGCATGTCCGGATGTCGTACCAAGTTGTGCGGCTCTCCGATCAGTTCCGCGTAGGGATATCCGCTCACCCTCGCGAAGACCGTGTTGCCTGATTCGATGATGCCCTTCTCGTCAGTTGTCGAGAAGAACAACTCTTCCAACCGAAATTCCGTCTCAATATTGAGTGGAATAATATTCTGCTTTCCCATTTGCCCCGCCTCGGACTAGTGAACCAATTGACACACCATTTGTAGGGATGCTCCCAAGTTGCCTGATCCTGGGGTTTTCACCTACACTCTTTCATGGCTTGTACAAAGTCGGCTCGACGCGGCTAAACAATTTCAAGTTCGCGTACTATCTCAATAGTTGGTGTTGCGTCGCTACAGCCCATAAACTCGGAATAAATCGACCATCCTAAAGCGATGGGAGCAGTCCAAGGTGCTCCCTGCCGTCGCAGTCATTTCTATCGCATGAAGTTGGCCGCACATTTCGTGGCCGAGCATACCGAGCAATCGATCGAAACTGCTCGAACAACCGAAGTTGTCCAAGATTCTCGTTCACTTCTTTATGAAGATAGAGATGTAGTGTGCAGATCGCATTTCGAGGGGTATCCATTCCGCAACCTATGGAACGATTGCCGTTTCGTGAGATCATCCTTAGTGCGGGAGCGTTGATCGAAAAACCTTTTTCGATCAACGCCCGCAGCAGATTATTTAATACGTTGCCTTGAGGAGCAATCCTAAAACTCTTGGGTCATGCCGACAAACCGACCCGCCAGATCGGCACTGAAATCAGGAACTATCGGAGCAGGACGTCGATCGGAAGAAGTGGGGCGTGCCGCAGCTTTCTTCGTAGCCGACGAAGTTGACATCCCCCGGCCCGCATTCAATGGAGTGCCGGTTTTCGTGCGATTATCTAGTTGGAACCGATCCACAAGCACCTGTAGGCTTTCGGCTTTATGGGATAGTTCGGTTGATGTCATTGACATCGAGTCGGTTTTTGCGGCATTCGATTGAGTGACGTGATCCATTTGCGAGATCGCACTGTTCACTTGTTCGAGCCCGCTGAGCTGCTCTGTCGACGCGGCAGAGATTTCATCGACGAGTCCTGCGACGCTCTGAACGCTTTGAACGATCTCTGTCAGCGTTGCGCCGGACTTGTTGACCAGCGATGTTCCGTTATCAACCTTGGAGACCGAGTCTTGGATCAGCGACTTGATTTCACGCGCTGCAGTTGCGCTTCGCTGAGCCAGGCTGCGAACCTCCGATGCGACCACGGCAAAACCACGTCCCTGCTCACCAGCTCGAGCCGCTTCCACCGCTGCATTCAATGCCAGTAGATTCGTCTGGAACGCAATCTCGTCGATCGTTGTGATGATCTCTGCAATTCTCTTAGAGGATTCGCTAATCGCACTCATGGCTTTGACAGCATCGCCGACAACCTTTCCGCCGGCTTCTGCGATCGACTGAGAGTTTGCAGCCAAGCCGCGCGCTCTCAAGGCGCTTTCCGTATTCTGCTTTACTGCACTGGTAATCTCTTCAAGACTAGCGGCGGTTTCCTCGAGACTCGATGCTTGAACCTGAGCTCCCGAAGCAATTTCGGTTGCAGCCTCGCGAACTTCGGTCGAGCTGGACCCAACTCCAGCCGCCACTTCTCGGACGTTTACTAGAGCTTCACGCACTGCACGAGTCGCATCGACGAGTGCGGTCGCAACTTGCCCCACTGCGTCGTCACCCAAATCGGGCACAACTTGTGCAAAATTGCCATCCGCCATGCCGTTCACAATCTGCAGCACTTGTTCGACCTTGCGCGATTGTTCCGCAGCAGCCTCTTGATCGAGCTCAGCCTTGCGTTTGGCATCCAACTCCAATCGCTTGTTTTCGGTAATATCGATCACGTACTTGATGACACGTTGAGGCTTACCGTCTGCATCGAGAATCGGGTTGTAGATACCTTGCACCCAAACTTCACGATTCCCTTTGCCGAACCGTTGGAACTCGCCCGAGGAAGACTTACCGGCGCGCAGATCATCCCAAAACTGACGATATTCGATTGACGCCGCCTCAGTAGCATCAACAAAGATGCGGTGGTGTCGACCGACGATCTCATCGCTCGAATACCCCATGGTCTTGAGAAAGTTGTCGTTTGCACGGATGACGGTACCGTCCAATCCAAACTCGACAACCGCATTGGCACGATCGACGGCCGATACCTGCGCCTGATAGTCCACTGCCGACGCTTCAAATTTGATCAGTGAATCCAGCATCAGGTTGAGCGCTACGTTCATTCGCCCCAGTTCACCGCCGGCAGCAACGTTAACTCGGCGAGAATAGTCACCTTTTGTTGCAGCCTCCATTCCCTCGACGTTTGCTTTGACCACTCGGAGTATTTCACGAGCGAGCCAAACGGCCAACCCTGTAAGTGCAACACAGAGAGAAGTAGCCAAAACGATCATGATCGTAACACGAGAGCTGAAGATTGAGTTGGCTTCCTTTCGGAGGTTGTCGTTCTCCGCCACCGCCACATCATTGATAGAATCGATGACCTTTTCCTGATCGTGATAGATTTGGTTAAGTGTTTCATCGACAAGGTCATCCGCTCGCTGCCGGTCGCCTGCCTCTAATGCTTTTCTGTACTCGCCGAACTGGATGTTGAAAAAGCGTTGAGCCAAAGGATCGACTTCCGCTATCAGGCGACGCCGACTTTCTCCTTCAGGAAGAATACCTTTCCAATATTCCAATCGCGTGTTGTAGATTTCGCGAAGCTTCTGCGCTGCATCGAAAAGTTCTTTCCTCTCTTGGTCGTTTTCGGCACTCGCCAACTGATGCGACAGGAGATATGGTTCCATCAAATAAAGTGCCGGCGGCGTAAAATCCGCACCCATCTCCATATTGTTGAACATCTTGGTGTAGAGCTGTCCATCGGGCCGAAACACTGTCAGGGACATGTATGCGATCAGAGAAAGACACGTCATTCCAGTAACGTATGCAACACCTAATACTGCAAGTTTTTCTCGAGCGCCCATTCGTTTCATCAAATTCATATTCTCTTCACCTAAATACGTGTGGATTGTCGTTACTAGAAGGAGGTCTCATCAAAGAGTCGCTCGATATTCACTAGACTTACGAGCGCTTGCTCCGTTCGCGCGATGCCGCCGATTAAAGTGCAGCCCTGCTGTTCGCCGACACTTGGAACTTCATCGATGGACTTCCGAGGGATGTCGAGAACCTCAGAAACCGAATCGACCACCAAGCCTGCAGTCTTCTTGCCGCAATTGGCAACGATGATGACCGCATGATTGCCGTAGGATGATTCCGGCAACGTCAACTTCGCTTTCAAATCGATGATGGGAATCACCGCGCCGCGAAGATTGATGATGCCTTTGTAGTAGCTAGGGCAGCTCGGTATCGATGTAATCGGACAAAGCACTTTGATTTCCTGCACGCGCAGGATGTCGATACCATATTGTTGGCCGGCCAGCTCAAAAGTCAGAAACTGGTCTGTGGTACGGAGCGCAAGGGTTGAGTCTTGGAGCTCCTCAGGCAAAGCATCGTTTTCTAGGGTCGCGGACAAGGTAATTTGCTCCTTAGTAAGGCGGTCGCTGATCAAGAAAACGAGCGGCCCTATCGAGCACATTCGAAATGTCTATGTCAAAACCCTAGTACATCCACCCAGGGTGCGGCGTGCGCATTGCATATGTTTTGCACAGATTGAGACTCGCATCGCTTCAGAGGTACCGAGTCCCGGCAGAGGTCAGCGACCCTTCGTTACAAATCACCTGAAGAATGACGAATCAGCCTTCCGTTCGCGAGTTTTGTGCTACTCACAGCGATCGCCAATAACAAGATCGCATCCCCCCCAACACGATCAAAGCAATATCGCACAGATGCCAACCTGCGGGGACTTTGCCGGAGCAATCTGCAAAATACTCGAATTGCAGAAGATTATGCGAACGTCCATGGAAGCAAACTCCAACAGACTCTGGCCTCGCCATGTGCCATGCACTGGACATGCGCCCTTTTGAAGTGGTATCGGCGGAATGCCTGCATGTCGTCCGCGGGCGGTTAGCGTCTCACGATGCGATCTACAGCGCGTCGATCGTGACCGGCACTTTTGAACGACGCCAAAAGCTCTTTAGGAATTCGTAGAAGGTCCCCAGCTTGTACTCGCTCCTCAGTTGCCTGACTCGCGAGTTTGCTAACCGCAGCGGGTGTCGTAACAGGTGTCGTTACGTGAAAAAGACTAGCTGGGGTGCAGGGACTCGAACCCCAACAAGCGGATCCAGAATCCGCTGTGCTACCATTACACCACACCCCAGAGCACGCCTCGACCGAGCCCCTGAAATCTGGAATGGAACTCGGCCTTAAGCAGCGACAGAGTGAAGTTAAACTCGGTCGCAGTCAGCGTCAAGTATGGACAGCGGACAACTTGGTCATCTCTTATAATCGTTCGCACTGCATGTATTCGCTTTCATTCACTCCTATCCGCTGATCGGCGCCCATGTCAAACATCCGTACGCTTGCTCTTGCCGCGTTATCGGCTCTATCGACCTCAACTTGCTCGGCTCAAGACGCAGGCGATCCGCCCCAGCCATCCAAGGCCGAGGCCGAACAGCTCATCCAAGACGGCGACCGTGCCGCTGATCAAGCTGACTACAAATCCGCCCTGGAACACTACACGCAGGCTTACCACGCCAAAGTCTCTGAAGTCCGCGGTCAGAAGTTTTCCAAACGAGTCCTCCCGTCATTGATGACGCGCGAGGAACTCGGCAAGGAGATGCTCGACCAAGTCAAGAAAGAATACACGGTCGACGAACTAGCGATGATCGACAACAGCTACAAAGCGTTCGGCCTGATTCCTCGTCCGCTCAGTACCGGCAACCTGATGGCCAAGCTGCTGACGGAAGAAGTCGGGGGCTTCTACGATCCCGATAACAAACGCATGGTCTTGATTCTCGAGAAAGGATCCGACAAAGACCCCGGCTTTCTCGGACGATTGCTCGGCGCCAAGAAAGCGTTCGATAAAGAAGAGCAGAAGACTGTCCTGGCTCACGAGATGACTCACGCACTGCAGGATCAACTCTACGATCTCAATGCGATGCAGAAGCGCATCGAGAAGGACGACGACATGTCGCTGGCCTTCTCCGCATTGGTCGAAGGAGATGCCACGCTGCTGATGTTCGCCGAGACCGGCGAGCAAGATGTGACGAAGATGGATGTCGACGCGATGCGCTCGACCTTTCAACTGATGACCTGGATGATGCCGGTTGCAGGGGGCAAGACATACCGCTCGGCTCCCGCCATCTTTCGCGACTCGTTGATCTTCCCGTATCTACAAGGAATGCTCTTCAATCTGTCCCTTGCAAACCGGCAAGGCTGGCCCGGCGTGCACGCCGCTTACGCAGATCCTCCGACCAGCACGGAACAGATCCTGCATCCCAAAAAATACTTTTCACAAACCGAGCGCGATGAGCCGCGCAGCGTTTCGATTCCCAGCCTCACGGAGATCGTCGGCGAAGAATGGAAACATCTCGGGGGCAATTGCCTCGGTGAGTTCCAAACCGCCATCCTCTTGCGCAGTGAACGGACATCGAAACGTGCATCAGAAGGATGGGACGGTGATTGGTACGAAGTCTTCCACCGCCCCGACGAAACGCTGGGCTTGGTGTGGGTCAGTGTCTGGGACAGCGAAACGGACGCTACCGAATTTGCTGACACCTATCATCAGTATCGAACTCCGGCAGCTTTGAAGAAGAAAACGAAACAGAACCCCGACAAGGAATCGTCTGCTTCCGATCCGGATATAAAAGATCCGACCAAGCCATGGCCCTTCTCCGAAGAATCCGTTCGCTATGTCGAAGCCGAAGGGGATCGAGTGCACATCATCGAAGGCTTTGATCAAGCGGCAACGGATCGGATCATCGCAGCGCTCAAAAACGTAATGATCTCCGACAAACGGTTTCCGCCTGCATCGAAACCGGAACCAAGCAAGTAGAGTGCTTCTCCAAAAACAAACGCCGGTCACGGAAACATTCCAAGACCGGCGTCTTCATTTCGGCGACTGTCTAACCAACGACCACATCAGTCTGCGGGGAGCGCGGCAGCTTCCGTAAAGCGATCGAACAGGGATCGCATGGCCGTGTAGTGGACCGCTTGTACCACATCGCGCGGCGAAGATTGCTTGAGCGCTTCGGCAACTTGTTCGTCGGTCAGAACAACGGGCGAAGCCCCTAGATTCTTGGCAATAGTCAACAACGCAACTTGCTTGTCGCTGAGAGAACCGCGAGCACCACTAAACTCCCAACCCTCGAGTTCAGCGATCTGCTCAGGCTTTTGCCCGAGTGCGACCAGGCGCGACTGAGCTTCCGACAGCGAGTACCAAGCTCCGTTTTGACGAGCAATCACCCAGGCCATTTGAGCTCGGGTCAGGTCATCCAGTTGCAACTCTTTTTCCGTAGCGAGGAACGCCGTCACTTGACGCTTGCCCGCCACAGGAAAGTTCGCCAGTACGCGCATCCAACCAGGTACTTTCCCGGTAGGTGCGAGATCACCGAGAACCTCACGAGCTCGCCCTTCGCTCACGACCGGCAAACGCGCCTTGCGAGTCGCGCACGCAGCCAGCCCGTCCGCGGTCTTCACGCGCGACAATGCCGCAACGCGATCCA
>JAXMBQ010000059.1:0-29373 GCA_046349815.1 Pirellulales bacterium
GAGCGAAGAAGAGACCGGACTCTCGCTGGAAGAACTCAGCCGGACCTACGCGCAAGTGATCGGCCATGGCATTGTTCCTTACCAAGAGGAACAGCCGCCTGAGGCGTCCGAAGAGCCGGAGACGCTCGAGTTCGATCCGCTGGCGGAAGAGCTCGTCGAGAGCGATCAATGCCCGATCACACCACTGTCGATCTTAGAAGCCATCCTGTTCGTCGGTCGACCGGATAATGAACCGATCGAAGCCGACGACATCGCCGGTATGATGCGCGGCGTTCGCAGCGCCGAAGTCGAACAGTTGGTTGAAGAGTTGAACGAGATCTACGAGCGCGATGGTCACGCGATGCGCATTCACTCGTCGGCCAAGGGTTTTATCATGCAACCCGCCCCCGAGTTTGCTCAGATCAGCGAGCGATTCTACGGACGCGTGCGTGAAGCCAAACTGACGCAGGCTGCGATCGACTGCCTTGCCATCATCGCATACAAGCCGGGCATTACGCGTGAATTGCTGGAAGAGCTGCGCGGACAACCGAGCGGCGGAATCTTGAATCAACTCGTGCGCCGGCAGCTTGTCGAAATCCGTCGCGGCGAAGGGAAAGGCAATCGCACGAAGTTGTACTATCCCACCGCGAGAATGCTTGAACTGACCGGCCTTGAATCACTGGACGAACTACCGCTGGCCGACGACTTCGAACGCTGAGCGACCCTTGCGGCAGACCGCTTTTTCAGACAGAATCGCTTAAATTGTCTCGTTTTCGGTCCGTCGTCCAGCCCGGCTGTTTCGACTCGCGTTTGTGGACTGGAAAAATGGGGCAAAACCGTTGCCCCGCTTTCCCTGAATCACCCAGTCCAACGCGAAGACCTTGATGAACGAAGAAACGCTGCAGCAAATTCAACAAGTCTATGGCGTCGAGAATTGGTCGTCAGGTTATTTCGATGTTAATCCCAAAGGGCATATCGTCGTCCGCCCGACTCAAGGTGATCCGCGATCGGTCGATCTGAAGGAACTGGTCGATCAACTGCTGCGAGATCGAAAACTGCAACTCCCGCTGCTCATTCGTTTCCCGCAGATTCTCACCAGTCAGTTGCGTGCTCTCTCCGCCGCGTACCAAAACGCTATCACGGAGTATGAATACACAGGCCATCACTTTCCGGTCTTTCCGATGAAAGTGAATCCGCGACGCGAAGTCGTGGAAGAGTTCCTGCGCGACAGTGCTCGTTGCCGAGTCGGTCTCGAATGCGGATCGAAAGCAGAACTGTATGCAGCCGTCGCTCAAGAGCAGACACCCGAATCGCTGCTGCTGTGCAACGGTTTCAAGGACGAAGCGTTTATTCGCACCGCGATGCTCGCAGTCAGTGCCGGCAAGCGTGTCGTAGTGATTGTTGAAAAGCTGAACGAGCTCAAGATGGTCATCAAGCTGGCTCAGCAAACCGGCACCGCGCCGCTGATCGGTCTGCGAGCGAAGCTCTACTCGCGCGGCTCGGGCAAGTGGGCTTCGTCGGGTGGTGAAGCGGCCAAGTTCGGTTTGACGACTTCAGAAATTCTCGAAAGCGTGCGACTGCTGACCGAAGCCAAGTTGCTCGGACAGCTCAAGCTGCTGCACTTCCACATCGGTTCGCAAATTACCGACATCAAGCGAGTCAAGAACGCGATGAAGGAAGCGGCTCGCGTGTACTCGAAGCTGCGACAGATCGGCTGTGAAATCGAGTTCCTCGATATCGGCGGCGGACTCGGAGTCGACTACGACGGCTCCAAGACTCGCTACGAATCGAGTGTGAACTACACAGTTCAAGAGTTCGCCAACGACGTCGTGTATGTCGTGAAGACGATCTGTGATGAAGAGAATGTTCCGTCACCGAACATCGTGACCGAGAGCGGTCGCTTCATGACCGCTTACCACACAGTATTCATCACATCGATCCGCGATGAAATCGAAACGTTTGCTGATGACATTCCGGAAGTCACGATCGATGAAGATGATCCGCAAGTTATCACTGAACTCAAGGAACTGTGCGACAGCATCAACGGGAAGAACTTCGCGGAGTATTACCATGATGCACTCGAACACAAAGACGGCTTGCACACGCAGTTCAATCTCGGGCTGATCAGTTTGGAAGATCGAGCCAAAGGTGAAGTTCTGTTCTGGGAAGTATGCGCTCGCGCGCTGGCCGAGAGCGAACTCAGCAAAGCGCCCGGTGAAGAGTTTGAACATCTCAAGAAAATTCTGGCCCAAAAGTATCTCTGCAACTTCTCTCTCTTTCGATCCGCCCCCGATAGCTGGGCCATTGGCCAGTTGTTTCCGGTAGTGCCGATCCACCGACTGAACGAGAGCCCGAGTGACTATGCGACTCTCGTGGATGTAACGTGCGACTCGGACGGCAAGATCGATCGCTTTGTCGATTTGAAAGACGTCAAGGAAACGCTGGAACTGCACGACTGGTCAGACGGCCAAGAGTATTACTTAGGTATCTTCCTGACCGGTGCCTATCAGGAAGTAATGGGCAGCTACCACAATCTGTTCGGACAACCGAACGAAGCCCATGTGGTCATCGACAATGACGGACGGTATCACGTTACCAAGATCGTGTCGGGAAGCCGCATCACAGACATGATGCTGTTTGCACGATACGAACCGGTGCAGCTTATCGAATCCTATCGCAAGCAAGTTTCAGCCCGAGTTGCCGCCGGTGCGCTCGACGCAGCCGCCGCCGATCAGCTTGTTCAGCAGTACGCAGCCGGCGCCTCCTCGGCGACTTATCTCGAATAGACTCGGCCCGTCTATCAGTCGTTCGCAACCCGAAGCGTGAGTTTCGAAGTGGCGATTTTCGAGAAATGCCTATAGAAGGCTTGGGCAATTCCTGAATATTCGTACTCGTACTCAGCCGCAGGCGGTACTCGTGCTCGTACTCGATCATGACGCATCGAGTACGAGCACGAGTACCATTTCATTGAGTACGAGTAGGATAATACATCCAAAAGCGCCACTTCAAAAAACGTAAGCGAGGGACCCGCATCCCTCGCTTACGCTTCGGGTTACGATTAAATCAACAATGCGCAAGCCGTCTGGTTAATCACGATTTATGTTGAAGAACCGGACGGCTTGCGCCGTTCCGCTTGAATTGGATCAACAAGCGATCTTGCGAAGGGTCATGAAGAAGACGGCGGCCTGGTGCAAATCTGGAGCATCAGAAAAACTCTGCCCTGTAGCGGTCGGGCCGGCTGCGGATCACAATCTTAGACACACTGCACCGATTGTTCGGAGCAGGTCGCCAACCTTTGTCATTCTGCGAGCTGACTTATGCACCTGCGCACACTTTCAACGGCCGCGATGGTCGTTATTCTGTCGGGATTTTTCTCTTTCGGACAAGAAGCCATGCTGCAACCCGGTAAAGAACATGCCAAGCTCAAGGAACTTGAAGGCAAGTGGACCTTCGTCCTGACGACTCCCGATGGAAGCGAATCGAAAGGAACGAGCGAATATAAGGTCGAGTGCGGCGGTTTCTGGTTGACCAGCGACTTCAACACCGATTTCGGCGGCATGAAGTTCCAAGGCAAAGGACTCGACAGCTACGATCCGATCAAGAAGAAATACATCTCTGTTTGGGTCGACTCGCTGACTACTTACCCGATGACCTTCGAAGGGGATTACGACGCGAGCGGCAAAGTGCTGACCATGAACTGCGACGGTCGCGGACCGACCGGTAAGCCGGCCAAGTGGCGATCAGTCTCTACATTCATCAGCGCCGACGAACATAAGTTCGAGATGTATCTCACGCCCGAGGGGGGCAAAGAGATGCAAATGATGACCGTTGTCTACAAACGAACGAAATAGCCCAAGCTTTGCAATTACTCCCCCATTCTGCGCAAACACTGCACAGCGGGGCGAAATGTCGCACAAACCGGCATAAAACGCGGCTCTGCGCACCGGAGAATCATTTCTCTGCTTGCAGCCGCGTTTTGTTTGGGTCATCATGAGTTTTCCTTCCGATGGTAAACGAGACCATCATGTTCCCCTTCACGATCCCTTGCGAAATCGTCGCTCGGAAGCGTCGACAATCGCTGGTGATCGCCCCGCCTCAGTTTTGATCGAGTGAAACCGGCACCTGTGCCGGCCAGGTTATTACCGAACGTAAAACCGCCTTGATCCCCACCCTCGCAATTCGGAACCCATACCATGGATGAGCGATGGTCTCTTTCGGCTGCCGATCCCACAGCGGCCGCGCACGTGACACTTCGATCTCAACGGCAAGAGCCTGCCCTTCGAATTAACGTTGCCGCTTCTGTTCGCTGCGCCATGATCTTCATCTGTGTAGCGATCGTATGGGTCGCAGTGTCCAATCCGGCACCGAACGACCTCCGCGCTCAAGAACCGGCACAACCTGCATCAGCACAACCCCCAGTGGCAGCTCCGGCGCCGTTGCATGCGCGCATCGATGAGTTACTTCGGACGGATGCCGATCTATTAACCGCACCGCAGGCCGAGCCGGGAACGTGGCTGCGCAAAGTTTCTCTTGACCTGCGCAATGCGGCACCCACGGGTGAAGAGATCAAGGCCTTCACGGCTGATGCAGCGCCGGACAAGTGGCAGAAGACGGTAACTCAGTATCTACAAGATCCCTTGCACCAAGAGCGCATGGTCGATTGGTGGGATAAGACGCTCATGCAGCGCCGGCCCTTCCCGCAAGTCGATCGCAACCAGTGGATCGCTTGGCTGCGCACTCAAGTCGAAGAGCGTCAAGCGATCGATGTCGTCGTGCGCAATATGTTGACGGCACCTTGGTGGGACAACAGCCGGCGGCCTGCACTCCGATTCTTTCTCGACCGCGGCGGTGACCCGCATCTTATTACACGCGATCTCGGTCGTGTGCTGTTGGGCCGAGATTTCCAATGTGCGCAGTGCCATGACCATCCGCTCGTCGACGACTATCGACAAGCCGACTACCACGGACTGCTCGCGTTTGTCTCATCCAGCACCATGGTTGAAGGGACGTACAAAAACGAAAAAGGGGAAGACGCGAAATCGCAGCTCTACATCGAGAAGCCGGGAGCCGACGCTCCCTTTGAATCGGTCTTCGATAAAGGAGTGCTCATCCGACTTGGAGCTCGATTGCCCGAGAGCAGCGAAGTGCCGGAAGCTTACGATCTACCGGACGAACGCCTGGTTGCCGATGTTCCCGCAGGATCGATGGCAGGCATTCCGAAACCGCCGAAGGTGAGTCGCCGAGCCATGTTGGCCGAACAATTCACCGGTCGCGATCGTCGAACCCTGGCCAAGAACTTCGCCAATCGATTGTGGGCCGTCGCATTCGGTCGCGGCCTGGTCCATCCGCTCGATATGCATCACGCCGACAATCCGGCGTCGCATCCCGAGCTACTCGAACTGCTCACCGATTCGCTGATTGAGATGCAGTTTGATGCGGATCGGTTCCTCGAACAGTTGATGCTGACCCAAGCCTATCGACGCGGCGGCGAGCCGACGAATAAGCCTTGGCCGATCAACCCGGCCGCATCTCCCGATGCGTTCAGCGCGGAGTTCAACGCGCTTGCACAGCAGATGCAAACGAAGCTCGTCGATCTCAATGCACGTCAGAAAGCCGCTGAGGATGCAGCTAAAGCGGCCGATGCTGCGATGGTTACGGCTCGCGATGCCTGGCGCGCGGCGCAAGTGGCTCGCAACGCTGTCCGCGCGGAACTCGACAAAGCCGAAGCCGCATTCAATGACGTCAAGAAGAAGAGCACTGATGCCGAAGCAGCCCGCGCTGCGGCTGTGCAAAAACAGCAAGCAGCTCTAACTCGCATCGCGCTGCTCGATGAAGCTGCCGCGAAGCTGGATCAAGCACTCAAGTCGGTCCCCGCCGAAGATGCTGAAATCAAGCAAGCCTTTTCCATCGCCAAGGCCAAAGCAGACGCCGGTCGAACAGAATCCGCTGCTCTGGATAAAGCCGTCCAAGATACAACTGCCGCAGCCCAGGCCGCAGTCGCCGCGCTCGATGCTCCGCGCGCAACGATTCGTGAAATCGTCGGTCGATTGGAAGCGAGTAATGCAGCGATCACGCCGCTCGATGCAGCCTTCGTTGCAGCTCGATCCGATTGGCGACGCAAAGAAATCGAACTGATGCATCAAGAGGAAGCGGTCGAGCAAACCGAACGTATCGTGCAACTGATCCAAAGCTTGGATGCTGCTCGAAAACGACTTGCCGAGCGCACGCTGCTCGATGGACAAGTCGCAACAGCGCAAGAACAGTTAGCGGCTGCCGAGCAACAATTGATTCAATCGAATGAGATCGCCAAAACAGCTGCGGCGGCTCTGAACGACAGTCAAACGGTCGTCAACAACTCGAAAGCAGCCCGCGAGGCTCACGAGGGCGAGCTGAATCAGCTTCGCACGGCCCGCAAACAACTCGAAGGATCGTTGGCACTGGTCACCGCTCAAGATCCGATTAAAGCGGCCATGGTAACACTCGATGAAACGCTGGCCGGCAAAGCGACGCGAACCGCGGAACTCGATACGCAAGTCGGCGCGGCCGTGCAGAACATGACTGCGGCTGCGGAAAAATCCAAGGTTGCGCAAGCCGAAGCAGCAGCCCGACTCGCAACTCGCGATGCGATGCAGATGCAAATGGTTGCGACGAAGACCAACGCCGAACAAGCTCGAGTGAAACTCGAGGAAGCCGTTCAAGCAGTCGGTGTTCAATGGACATCCGTCATGGCAGATCGTGAACGCCTGCTGGCGACGGCTCGCTTGCGACCTCTATCCCCTGAGCAATTGGGCCTAAGCGTGCTGCGCGTCCCGGGGATCGTCGACAACTATATTCAGAATGAAACGGCTGAGCTGAACAAGACACAACCGCTAGCCGCGGATGCCGATGCGGCAACTCAGGCCAAGCGACAATTGACTACCGTGCGACAAGCACTGGATAAACTGCGCGGCATCATCGACAGCTTTGCCAGTCTCTATTCGTCGGGTGTCGGGCAGACAGCGGATGAGTTCTTTGCCTCGCCCGATCAAGCGCTGTACATGGCCAACGGCGGTTCGGTGTTTGCCTGGGCCGGACCGAGCGGACAGAACGTGACTCAGCGCGTAATTGCGGCCAAGGACGACAACGCTGCCGCAGTGATCGACATGTATACAACGATGCTGGGCAGACAGCCTACTGCTGCCGAAAGTCAATTCGTCATTGAACAGTTGCAACAAGCCGGCGACAAGCGACCGGCCATCGCTCAAGAACTGGTGTGGGCCATCTTCACCGGCGCTGAGTTCCGTTTCTACCGTTAATCCATTCCGATCGGGTTTACTGCACAAGGATCAGATCATGCAACGAGCCCCCTATGCCTGCGGTTCACGCGAACATGGACTATGTCGCCGCGGATTTCTCACTTCGATGGCAAGCGGCGCGCTGGCCGGATCGGCTGTGATCGGCGGGCTGGGACGGCTCACTCAGGGCTTTGCAGCCGAATCGATGAAGCAGCGTGACATGCGCGTGCTTGTCTTCAACATGCACGGCGGTTTGAGCCAACTCGAGAGCTGGGACCCGAAACCGGGAACAAAGACCGGCGGACCTTGCCGTGCGATACCGACCAGCGTCCCCGGTATTCATATCAGTGAGCTGTTGCCCTTTACCGCTCAGCAGATGCATCACCTGTGCTTGATGCGCGGCGTGAACACCAGCGAAGATGATCACGGCAAGGGTGCGTATATGATGCTGACCGGACGTCGTCAGACGCCTGCGGCCGACTATCCGCAGATCGGTGCCGTAGCGGCTCGCATGCTGCAGACTCCGGCGCAAGCACTCCCGGGCCACATTGTGGTTACACCGGGCGGCGGCGGAGGTCGCGGTAACGAAGCGGCCTATCTCGGACCGCAGTACTCAAGTATTTCATTGGGTGGTGATAAGCCGCCGCAATACTCGGCCAAACCCGACAACATCACCGACGAAGCGGAACAACGACGTCATGCGTTTCGAGAACGTATCAATTCGGAGTTTCTCAATCGCGGTCGCACGGCGGTCACGGATGCGTATACGCACAGCTACGAGTCGGCATTGCGATTGATGGAAAAGCGCGACGTGTTCGACTTGAGCAAAGAGTCGGAGGCGGATCACGATCGTTACGGCAAAACCGACTTCGGTCGGCAATGTCTACTCGCACGACGACTGCTGAATGCGGGTGTATCGTTCGTGCAAGTAACTCACTCGAATTACGACACGCACAACGAGAACTTCAACTTCCATTTGGAACAACTGTCCGAATTCGATCGCCCGTTCGCGACTCTAGTGAGCGATCTGGCGACGCTCGGATTGCTCGACCAAACGCTGGTTGTTGTTCTGAGCGAGTTCGGACGCACGCCGAACATCAACTTGTACTACGGGCGCGATCACTGGTCCAAAGCTTGGACAGTCGTCATGGGCGGCGCGAAAGTGGCACGCGGTGCGGCTTTCGGCAAAACGAATCCGGAAGGTACGGAAGTGATCGAGGGGCAAGTCGATCACGGCAAGCTGTTCCATACGTATCTGCAGGCAGTCGGTGTCGACTCAACACAGTCCTTGATGGTAGACGGCCGCGAATTGCCGCTGGCAGATCCATCGACCGAACCCGAATGGAAAGTGCTGGCCTGAGATCATGCAGAACGTAGCCATCGATATTAAACAGGCTCACATCGTCAATGACTGGATCTACGACCGTCCGCTGTTGGCATGTCGCATCAGCCCCTCCGGTCAGATCGCAGTCACGACCTCGGAAGACTTTTCGCTCCAGCGCTGGGACTTGAACACCGGCGGACGAATCGTTTTCAAAGGTCATGAAAGCTGGGTGCATGCGCTGCAGTTTTCAGCCGACGGCAATGAACTTGTCTCCGGTGGTTGTGAAGGAACCTTGGCGTGGTGGCCGATTCTCGACGGCGAACCGAAACCGAAACGAGTCGTTCAAGCGCATAGCGGTTGGATACGCGCGATCGATCGCAGTCCAGACGGATCGTTGATCGCATCGGTCGGAAACGACCTCATGGTGCGAGTCTGGAACAACGCGACCGGTGAGAAAACGGCTGAGTTCGCAGGGCACGAAAAACATGTCTACAGCGTGCTCTTTCATCCCGACGGCAAGCATCTGTTCACGGGCGATCTCGGCGGCAAGTTGAACCTTTGGAATCTCGAAGAACGTAAGCTCGAACGCTCCTTCGATGCGAAGCCTTTGCACACGTATGAAGGAGGCCAACGAGTCGACTTCGGGGGCATTCGCGCTTTGGCGCTCCATCCGGCAGGCACTCAGTTGTGTGCCGGTGGTCTGCATAAAGCCACCAATCCGCTGGGAGCCGTGCATGAGCCGCTCATACTGCGCTTCGATTTCGCCGACGGCAAACTGCTGAAGTCGCACATTTGTGACGGCATCACAGGTGGCGTGATTTGGCGAACTCAGTTCCTACCCGATGGCACACTTGCTGCTGTGTGCGGCGGAAGCACGGGAGGATTCTTGCTGTTCTTCAATGACCAGCAGGACAAAGAGATTCATCGCTTCCAGCTTCCGGCCTTGGCTCGCGACATGGATCTGCATATCCCGAGCGGCAAGATAGCGACGGTCCATCACGAACACCATCTGCGCATCACCGGACTCTTTCCGAAACCTGCATGATCGTTTTCGACGAGCGATCGGCAGCCCCCAGTCCGGCATTCTTCCACGCAGCAATTCCGTCGCCTAGAATGTCCCCGTCGGTAGGGTTTGCACCGCCGACTTCTGACGTCGAGTCGGTACTCGGCAGTCGCGACAATCTGCTGCTAATTCCTGTGGAAAGCCTGCTTCGATGAGCTACGGAAACAACTACGCTCCCTCCGCGCAACAACCGAAGAAATCGAACTCGACAGCCATCATATTCATCATCCTGGGTGTCGCGGGGGGCGCGATGCTGCTGATGATGTTGATCTGCATCGGCCTTTTACTCCCGGCCGTACAGGGAGCGCGCGAAGCCGCACGTCGCATGCAGTGCCAGAACAATCTCAAGCAAATCGCTCTGGCAATGCACAACTATGCCGATGTGTACAAGGCTTTGCCGCCCGCTTACACCGTTGATGCCAACGGTAAACCGCTTCACAGTTGGCGAGTCCTGTTGCTGCCGTTCATGGAACAGCAAGCGCTCTATCAGCAGATTGATTTGTCGAAGCCGTGGAACGATCCGGCTAACAAGCCGCTGTCGGAAGTGGTCTTGCCGGCTTTTACATGTCCCTCCGACCCGCATCCCAGCTCAGCGAAAACAAACTATTTAGCGGTCGTCGATCCCTCGGGGATCTTTTCCGGACCGACACAAACGAAGTTCTTTGACATCACCGACGGACTATCCAACACCATACTGATTGTCGAGTCGACCAAGGAAGTGAATTGGATGGAACCCGCGGACTTGAGCATGAATGAATTCCTCAGCGGCGCCAAATCATCTCATCACTCAGGCGTGTTCCAAGCCGCCTTCGGTGACGGTGCCGTCATGGCTCTGGAGAATGATATGCCTCAAGAAACGAAACGTGCGCTGGTTACCAAGAACCAAGGGGAGCAAGTCAATTTTTAAGGTGCCGGTCTAGGTCTTCTGCCGAGTTCCTATCAACACACCTTGAATGAAAGCGCCGACATCATGAGCAACGCCAATCCGTTCGGTCCCGCATCCTCTGCAGCTCCGCCGCCGAAGAAAGGCATGAGCACAGGAGCGATCGTGGGCATCATCTTGGGAATCATGGGAGGCATGCTGCTCCTGGGTCTCTTAGTGTGCGCAGGACTATTGTTCCCTGCCGTCCAGGCATCACGCGAAGCGGCCCGGCGCATGTCGTGCGCGAACAATCTCAAGCAGATCGCGCTGGCCCTGCACAACTACGAATCGGTCTATCGAGCCTTCCCGCCGGCATACACAGTCGATGAGAACGGCAAGCCGTTGCATAGTTGGCGAACGTTGATACTCCCATATATGGAGCAGAACGCGCTTTACGACAAAATCGATCTGTCCAAACCCTGGGACGATCCGGTCAATAAGCCTTTGGCTGAAATGATCATTCCTCAGTATTGCTGTCCCTCAGACGGTAACGTGAGTAGCGACACTCCGTATCAAGCAGTTGTCTTCGCGAATGGCCCCCATACAGGAATCTTGGTGGGCAAAGATGCAACGCGTATTTCGTCTATCGTCGATGGATTATCCAACACAGTCGCAGTCTTCGAGTGCGGCAAGCATGTGCCGTGGATGAGCCCTCAGGATGCCGACCTGGACACCTTCGTCAACGGTTGGCCTCACTCCAAACACGCGGGCGGTACAACCTGTGCCATGGGAGACGGTGCGGTACATTTTATGTCCGACCGGACTCCAAAAGAGACGCTCAAAGCCATGGCCACAAAGGACGCGGGCGAAACGATTGACAGTTTCTGATCGCATCAAGATTTGCTGAGGGAGCGAAGAGCAGCGGGGAGCGTTTCCTCCATGACGGACACAACGTTTAACGTATCACCCGGGAAGGAACGGAAGCCTGATCGCGAGGTCGTCGACTTCGTTGCTAATCTTCGGAATGCCCTTTTACGTCCGATTGAGCAGCACTGGCTCCCACGAAGTCCGGTGATTGCATGTAATGACCCTCACGCATTGCTCAATGCAATGTGTTACGCATTCAATGATCATCTCCCTCTTCGGCTGACTCCTGACGCCCTTTGGATTACCTTGGCGCGAGGATTTGCGCTTCATGAAATCAAGAATGCTGAAGGATTTCGGCACCGATTCACCGGACATTCCGATAGAGAGAGAATAAACGTCCATCGAATGGATTTTGTGCCGGGCGCCTTGACGGCGACGGAACCCTTCAAATTCTTCTTCGACTACGAAGAGTATTTGGTATCCGTTCCGTTTATCGGATGCGGCATTCCACAGATCACTCTTGCCGGTACGGAACAAGATTGGGACCACCTCAGGCGACGAGTTCATTTATTCGCTGACTACGGCCTTGATGACTGGATCGAGGCACTCGATCCGATCCTTCAGCAGTTCTGTGACGCCAAACAAGGCAAGGTGGACCTCGATTTTTGGAAATCGATGTTCCGCTACCACAGCGGACCAGGCTCTCCTTTTATGACCGGATGGGCCAATGTCTTATTTCCTTATTTTAAGTACGCCGATGATCAGCTTTACGCCAATCCTTATTTGAAGGATTGGAAACGACGACTCGACATTTATGATGGACTGCGATGGCGCCGGCGACGAGATAACACGCAGGGAATGGGATTTGCCGCTATTCCCAATTGCGTGACGTCGGTCCCGCTGAAAGTGTGCATGGATAAGCAAGAAGTCGATATGCGGCTGGTCAGCGGCCTACTCGTCGTTACGCGAAATGAGACAACCGAAGCAGTGGAGCCCGAGTGCGGATGGGTTGTCACTTACGAATCACCTGTCTACGCAGAGCCGACCTTCATGAAACGATACGAGCGTAAATGGAAGTTCCCTCGGCTCCCTGGAGCTGAGTAACCGTCTGCCGCTTTTACTTCAAACGAGCAGATACTCGCCTGCCCACCAAAACACACAATCTGGAATCGACCTGCGTGCTCTTCTTTTCTTGGTGGTTCCTATCTCTTCTTTGCGTCATTCGATCCGACGTATTGCCGCTAGAGCTCGATTCTGTCACCGGGAAAAACTCGACGAGCACGAAGGGATTGCAAGGAAGACCTTTGCCTACCGCGTTACGAAACTTTGAGCACGCCTGTGCTGTCTCCGAAGCTGTCTGCTTTGACACCGGCTTGTTGCAGCATCCATAGATAGAGATTGCACAGCGGTGTGGACTTCGGAAACTTCAAGTGCTTGTTGCCGGTCAATCGACCTCCGCCGTGTCCGAGCATGATGATCGGCAAGTCGTCGTGATTGTGTCGATCACCGTCGGAAATGCCGCTGCCGTACATTACCATGCAGTTGTCGAGTAGCCGTCCGTCTCCTTCTTGAATGGCCGCGAGCTGCTTGACGAGCTCAGCGAACTTCGAAAGGTGATATGTGTTGATCTTGGCGATCTTCGCTTGCTTGTCTTGACTCTTGCCGTGATGAGACAAGTCGTGATGCCCCTCAGGGGCTCCGATCTCGGGATAACCTCGAGTGCTCCCTTCGTTGGCATACATGAACGTCACGATACGAGTCGAATCGCTTTGTATGGCGAGCGCGACCATGTCCATCATCAATCGACAATGCGTATCCCATTCGCGAGGCACACCGGCCGGTCGTTGATAATTCGGAATACCGTCTTCTCCCACGCGAAGCTTATCAGCGTGGACCAAGCGATTTTCCACGTCTCTTACCGCGTACAAATACTCGTCTAGTTTGCGATTGTCCGACGGATTGAGCTTCTTCTGCAGATCGCGTGCGTCTTCCAATACAAAGTCGAGAACGCTTTTGCGGCGTTCGACGCGCTGCGCTTTGTTCTTGGCTTCCCCGGCCGTATCGGTACTGCTGCCGAAGAGCCGATCGAAGACGGACGCGGGATCGATCTCTTTAGCCAGCGGGCTCGTTGCACTGCGCCACGATAGATTGCTCGAGTATGCACAGCTATAACCGCTGTCGCAATTACCGGCTTGGGCGCTTCCTTCCAATCCGAGTTCCAACGAGGGAAAGCGAGACTTGGTGCCGATCACTTGAGCCGCCACTTGATCGACTGAGACCGAGTTCTGAATATCCGCTCCGTTGGTTTTGCGAGGATGGGCACCGGTTAAGAATGCGGCTCCGCTGCGCGCGTGATCACCGCCGCCGTCGCCGTGCGCGTGCGCACCGTCAAGCGTCAAACCTGTGAAGACGGTCAGGTGTTTTCGATGCTCTTCCAATGTCTTCAGAATCGGAGGTAATTCAAAACCAGGACCTTCCGTCGTCGGCGTCCATTCCGGCATGTGCATACCATTCGGCACATTAAAGAACATCATCCGCAGCGGCGGCTTGACGTTATCTGCAGCACGACAAATATGACTTGGCAACATGCAATCCAAGAGCGGCAGACTGACGACGGTTCCCAGCCCTCGCAAAACCGTTCGACGCGAAATTCGGCTTTTACTCATAGCTCTTCCCGATCTCCCATGCGCTGAAACGGATCGCTCAACATGATCTCGCAGACGAGTGTCGTGAATCGATAATCATCCGCAGCAAGTTTGGTCATGATCTTGTCGACCGCACATTTATCGTAGTATTCCAAACCGCGACCTAGAGCGAAGGTCATCAGTTTTTCCGTCAAACAGCGAGCAAACTTGTCAGCCTGCTGATTGCGAATGTTGCGAATCAGGTCGCCGGCATCTTTAACCGGAACTCCGCCGGGTAATTCTCCTTCAGGCACGATCTTGTCCGCACCGTCTTTCGTGCGCCACTGGCCGATCGCGTCGAAGTTCTCCAGCGCAAAGCCGAGCGGGTCCATCAACTTGTGACAACTCGCGCAGGCCGGATTGGTTCGATGCTGTTCCATGCGTTGTCGCAGCGTTCCCATCAGCGCTCCTTTCTCAAGCTCCGGAACATTCGGCGGAGCAGGGGGAGGCGGCGTTCCGAGCAAGTTCTCCAAGATCCACTTACCCCGTTTCACGGGACTGGTGCGAGTCGGATTGCTCGTTACGGCCAACACCGCGCCCTGAGTCAACAGACCTTTTCTCGGATAGCCCTTGGTCGAGACTTTACGGAAGTGCGAACCGCTGACGTTCGGAATGCCGTAAAACTTGGCCAGCTCTTCGTTCAAGTAAGTAAAGTCGGCATCGATCAAAGTGAAGATGTTCTGGTCTTCTCGCATCACTCCGGCAAAGAACGCCAACGTCTCGTAACGCAGCAGATCACGAATGCGATCGTTCCATTGCGGGAACATCTGCTTGTTCGGTTCAAACTGCCGCAGCTTGGGAAGCGTCAGCCATTGACCGGCAAAGTTCTCCACGAACGCGTTGGACCGCTTGTCCATGATCATTCGCTTCACTTCGGCTCGCAGCACGTCGGGCTTACTCAGCTCCTTGCGATAAGCGAGCGACAACAGTCGATCATCCGGTGTCGTGCTCCACAAGAAATAGCTGATGCGCGTCGCCAACTCAAAATCATTCAGCTTCGGATATCGATCACCCACATCAGTCCGAGGCTGTTCTACTTTGAATAAAAAGTGAGGCGATACGAGCACCGCTTGCAGCGCGAGCTGCAGGCAGCCTTCATACGACTCGCCATCCTCATGAGCCGAAGATGCCAGATCGATAAAGCGTTTCAGTTCCTCTTCACCGACGGGACGGCGGAAGGCACGGCTGACGATAGGCGTCAGGACTTTGCGAAACGCTTCTTCGGTCGTCACCTTGCCGCCCGGTTCGACAGTCACAAGAGCTTTATGCGAAGCGGGCAGCTTGGAAGGGTCGAGCTTGGCACCTGCTTCGCGACCGGCCAACTTGACGTCGAAGATGTATGCGTTGCGATCCTGCTTCGGCTTGCCGTCTTTGGAGTCTTGGTAAAAGTCATTGGTAAATTCAAACTTGATTGTCCGTTTGCCGGGCCGCAGCTTGAGAGTGAGCGTGTAGAGTTGCGGTTCTTTACGTGTCGCCTTAATCGCCAGTTCTTTGATCTTGCGATCATCGACATAGACCAGCATCTTGACCGGTTCGTCACCCCCTTGATCACCGCCGGCAGTGAATTCCAATTGATATGCCGCCGGAAAGGTCAACTGCTCCGAGAACTCCGCCGTGCCGTTGCTGTAGAACAAAGCCTGCTTGCCATCGGTCTTCGCACCGCCGCCGGCCTTGAGTTGACCACCGTTATGCGCCACTTCAAATGCGGCGCCCGGTTCGGGCGCGAGGATCGCCTTCTGTGAAATCTCTTCGGCCGCGCGCAGGTACTTTTCCATCAGCAGCGGCGGTAGAGTCAGCACATCGCCGATGTTGTCAAAGCCGTAACCGACATCGTCACCTGGAAAGTCGACAGCGGCTTGATACTCGACGCCGATCAGATCGCGCACTGAGTTGTAGTACTCTTTGCGATTCAAACGGCGCAGAGTCACATGGCCCGGGTTCGGTGTCTTGCCGCATTCCACATCCGCGAGCGCATGGCGTCCCCAGTCGCCGAACGCCTTGCGCATCGCCTCGGTCGGTTTCTCCGCCTCTTGCGGAGGCATGTCGCCGATCTCGACACGCTGCAGCACTTTTTCCCAGATGCGTCGTTCTTTGATCAGCGTCTTCGTCGAGTCGAGATGGTTGAGGGCCAAGCCGCCGGCAGGTTCAGATCCGCTGTGACAATCGACACAGTACTGGGCGAGCATCGGCTTGGCCGTGCGATCAAACGCGACCTGCTTATCCTGAGCCGGATCGGCTGCCGCTGCGACGCTTGTCCAACAACTGAATAACAAACCCGCGACTAGGCAGGCGCAAGCAAGCCACTGCAGACGCCGGCCGGCATGTCGCTGGTTGAAAGGAATAGTTGCTCTGCTGCTATGCATAGCCCAAGTCCGCAAACTTCTTATTTCAGATTCCGTTCCAAGAACTCGGTCATCGTCTGATGCAAGTGGAACCGCTGCATCGGATCGGTGATGCCGTGTCGATTGCGAGGGTAGATCATCATCTCGAAAGGTTTGCCGGCACGCTGCAAGGCGTTGGCCAATTGCAGTGTGTTGCTCATATGTACATTGTCATCCCGTTCACCATGAATGATCAACAGTCGACCGTACAAATCCTTGGCAGCAGTGACCGTGGAACTGCTCCGATAACCGGCTTCGTTGTCCTTGGGCAAACCCATGTAGCGTTCGGTATAAATCGCATCGTAATTTCGCCAATCGGTCACCGGAGCGCCGGCGATTCCGACCTTAAACTTCTTACTATGTGTCAGGGCATACGCCGTAAAGTATCCGCCGTAGCTCCAACCCCACACGCCGACGCGATCCTTGTCTGCCCAAGGCTGCTTTCCGACCCAGTCGACAGCATCTTCTAGATCAGCCAGCTCCACACGTCCCATGTCTTTGTGAATCTTCCAGGTGTCCGCGATTCCACGACCGCGCGACGCGCGGTTGTCGCACAGTACGACGGCGAATCCCTGTTGGCACAAATACTGATGCCACCAATAGTTCCCCATCTGCCAAGCATTCCGCACTGTCGGCGCTTGCGGACCGCCGTAAACATGGAACAGTACCGGAAACTTGTTCTTGGAATTCACCGCATCTGTCCCCGGAGGAAGCATGATCATCGATTGCATCTCGAATCCGTCGCGAGCCGGGATCGTTCGCAAGATAGGTTCGGAGATATCGAGATAGCGATAACGATCCGAAATCGGTGCGGCTAACACTCGTGACACGGAACCATCGACCGATCGCAACGTCGTAGTCGTAGGGTCATCCAAGTTACTGGCGCTGTCGATGAAATACTTACCGCTCGCAGAAACGGTCGCGCGATGACTACCTGCCCGGGTCGTGATCTGCTTCATCTCGCCGGACTGAGTATCCACCGCCAAGATCTGAACTTCGGTCGGATGCGAGATATCCGCTGAAACAAAAGCGGTCTTGCCGTCCGCCGAAACAGCGGTGATCTCGGCCACATCCCATGCACCCGATGTCAGCGCAACGGTCTTTTCTGTTTTCGAATCCCAGCGGAACAAGTGCCGACGGCCTGCCGGCAGATCGCTCAACCAGAGGAAGTCGCCACTCGGCAGGAACTTGGGCTCGCTGAGCACTTCGATCCATCCCGGACTCTTTTCCTCGAGCATGACTTTCAAATCGCCCGACTTCGGATCAACGCGAACGACACGTTGTTCGGTTTGTACGCGATTCTGAATTTGCAGCCAGAGATCGTTCTTCGGCGACCATGTCACGCGCACTACCAATCGATCATCGATCGGAAAGCGGTCCAAGTTGATCTCGCGCTTCGCGCCGTCGGACAGATTAATCAGCCACATACGAGCCGCAGGGAGTGGATCGCCTGCCTTCGGATAGCGAGTATCTTCCAGCGACTGACGAACCGAAGTGCTGTCAGATACTTGATAATGCAGGACCGGTGTTTGATCGAGCTGCAAATAGGCCAACGTCGTTCCATCGGGGCTGGGCCAAAACGCTTTGAAGTTTCCGCGACCGTAGAGTTCTTCTTGGTAGACCCAGTCAAGGATACCGTTCAGCAGTTCGGTCGATCCCCCTTCGGTCAGTCGCTTGAGTTCCGCGGTCGCCGTATCCACCGCCCACAGATCGTTGTCACGAACGAAGATGACATGTTTGCCGGTCGGAGTCAGCTCTGCCATGTCCTCCGATGCTTTGGGTGTATCGGTCAAACGTTTGGCTTTGTCCGATTCGCTGTCGTAGAAATAGAGATCGTTCTTATGGGAAACAAGTGCAAAGCGACCGAACTCTGCCAGTGCCGAAGGGGATGCCGCGCGCTTGGCTTCCTCTTCTTTGAAGTCTCCTGTCGCGACGAGCGCTACGGCCAATCGCTTCAATCGTTCAAAGGGCCGGACGGCACCCGTCACCGGATCGGCCAGCATCCAATCTCGATCGCGACGAACGAGCAAGTCGTCGCTGCCTGCGAGCCAAGTGGCACCGCTGGTCGAGGAGCGCGAGTACTCGACCGTGCGACCCGGTCGCATGATATGGTCGAAGGCGATGCGCTCGCCTTGAATCGGATCGTGCAGTGGAACACTGTCAGCAGCAGCAGGCTCTTCGATCAGTCTTACAATCGGATAGATTTCATCCGCAACGATATAGGGGTCGAGGAAATTCCAAGCCGCCAAGCCGTCGGCCGAGGAAGGCTCGAGCAAATACGCAGCCAGTTTGCCGAGCGGCTGTGCGGTGCGAACGATCACCGTGCCCGCGGGAAGCTCCTGCTCTGCCTCCGACAACTTCGAAGAGACCGACTTGATACGATGACCTTGGAACTCTTCCGCTTCTTCGACTTTGGTCACCTTGTACTGCTGCGTCTTGGTTCGCAGCGGCGATTTGAGTTGCTCCATTTGAATGCCGTGCATGTTCAAACGGCTGACAGCCCATGCATATTGCGGAGCGATGGCGTAGGCTTTCGGCAGCACGACATCGACCGTCGATTCGGCACTGACTCGCAGTTCGACTTCGTAATCTCGTTTGGAATGCTGACCCGCGGAATTCGCGTTGTAAGGAGGCGACGGCGGAGTGCCGTCTGATTTCTGATAACCGAGAACCGTCGTTTGATCCTTCGTTTTCGCGACGGAACCGCGAACGGAAACAGTTGCCCCCGGACGGCTTGATGCAGCAGCTCGGTCGAGCAAACCGCGAACCTGCTGTTGATCTGCCGCTAAGCGATTCAGCAACTCACGAATGAAAAGTTTGTTCGCTTCGATCCGCCGTTCATAGCTTGCATACGAATACGACTCGACGAGGATACCGATCTTGCCGCGCAGGCCCATCATCTCCGTACTGTAACGAGGCTCCAGTCCGAAGGTTTCCCACTTTGTATGCTTGGCATCGAAGTTTCCGTAGTAGAACGTGTCGAGTCCTTTGTCATGCAGAGTCGCCGTGATCTCAGGCAATAACGTGCCGCGCAGCCAGCTTTGAACATCCTTATCAGCCGCCGGATTATGAGCAATGTCATAGGTGAGATCGTAACGATGCAGCGAACCGTTCGTAGTGTGCGCATCGATGAGCACATCGACATCCCATGTATTGAGCGTTCCGATCAGCGAAAGTACTTCGGGTGTTTCGAGCTTGACGAAGTCGCGATTCAGATCGAGCCCCTGTGCATTCTCGCGCACTCCCATCCCTTCATCCGGACCGGCTTGTCCCGGTCGATGATCCTTCCCGACGCGCTCGTTGCCGTCGGCATTGAAGTTCGGCAGGAAGATCAATCGCATCGACTTCCAGGCATCGCCTTCTTTGCCGAGAGCCATATCGCGAGCCATGGCCAAGAGGGATTCTTTGCCGTCGCATTCGCCGGAGTGAATGCCGCCGAGCAAGAGAACCGTGAGCGGCTTGCCTTCCTTGGGAACAACCGTCGGAGCGACAACGAGTCCCCAAAGAGCTCGCCCTTCGACCGTCTTTCCAAGAGAGACGAGATTCGCCGCTTCCCAATCTCGATCAAGTTGCTTCAGAAACAACTCGACATCGCTGCCTCGAGCCGTAGCGAGGAAGTCCGATGACTCAGCGATCGTCTTGAGCTGAGCAAGCTTCGAGGCGGCCGATGATCCGGCATCCTGAGCCCGTAGAAAGGAGCCCGAGCTGCGATGACTACTGAAGCAGCAAGCGACGCAAAAACAAAGAGCGAACGACAGCGCCGAACGCATAGATGACACTCCGACAGACTCTTGAATGAAACGATGACAGGAGGTTGTTCCCATCATAGTTCAGCGTCGAACCGGAGTAACCGTGACGAAGCCTCGATGACCAGAGAAGCGAACAGAGATCGAGGACTATTTGACAGTGGTCGAAATGACGCTGGCACCGATCGGCGTATTCGACTTCGCCTTTTGCTGAGCGTCGGAGATCATGTGATCGATCTCGGGCCGCACAACCGAAGCGGGCAACGCGTAGCTGGTGACTCGGCCGGCGCGAGCAATGTTGATACCGACGACTCGGCCTTCCAGATCGACCAGCGGACCGCCGCATTGAGTCGGATGCAAAACAGTATCGTGCATGAACACGCTCTTGAATCCGGTGCTGCGAGCACTGATCGGTCCGTTGACTTCCATCTCGGTAGGATCATGCAGTTCGGCTGCCAGATCCATGAGCTGTGCAGCCGTATCGAACTTGGAGTCACCTCGGGTAATACCCAACAAAATGGATTGCCCTGCGGTAAAAGTCTTGAGCTTGGCAAAAACCGCGTCGCGATTCGCCAAAGTTTCACTATCGATGGCGGTGATCACATCGCCGACCTTGAGGCCGGCCACATCGGCTCCGGCACCGCGAAGCACTTTGGTCACCAAGGCCCCGCCGCGCTCAGTGGGATCCAGCTCAACGCCGAGGACGGTACGACGCTGATCGATCTTTTGAATACCCGCACTGACCACACCGACCGCCGCAGGTGTTTCCTTAGTATCCGTCGTTGCCACCCAGCGACCGCGACTCGGCAACGATTCATCTGCCCAAGTCACCACCGGCAACTGATCATCGTCGACATGCAATAGCGCCAAGTCCAGTTCGGAGTTCTGAGCGACCAGTTCGGCGCGGGCTTCTGTACCGTCATAAAAGCTGCAGAGGATTTCAGTATGAGCGGGCATCTGGCTCGCTTTGGTCACGATCCAACCATCGGCGCGAACGATCGCACCCATTGCAACCCGTTTCTTTTCGACGATCAAATCGACCGTGGCCTTCCAGTTATCACCGATCGCCGAGCGGAAGGACTGCAGCATCTTGTAGCTGCCGCGCTGATTTGAATTGGCAAGAACATTTCCGAGAGCCGGCTTGCGCGAACGACGTTGGCTCGGCTCTTGAACGAGGAGTTGTGATTCTGCGTTTTCGACAGAAGTGCCGATAACATCAACGTTCGAGGCCTGGTCGCTGAGTTGGCCGGACGCTGGATCATCATGCAAGGGAATCAGTTCGATGCGACTGGCGGTCGATTCCGTCACGATTGGTGACTGAGAAATCGATCGATGGAATTCCGACAAGTGAAAGCCGAGGGCTCCCGCAGAGAGCGTCAGTAGCAGAGCCGACAGTTTCAACGTCGAATGTGCTCGCACGGCGTGGGCACCTTTCCATCGAACAAGAGAGATCGGTCCGAACTGCTTCCTGCAACTTCCTGCTGTCACGCTTCCCTGTTTGTTCCGTCGATTTGCGACAGAACCGCGACATCCATCAACTTGTGAGTCTCATTCTAACCGAGCCGCAACGAGAAAACAGTTTTTGAGCGAGCATTCGGCTGCGATCTGCGAGCGGGGGTTCGCTTTATTCCTGGGTAGCACGCGCTTCGCAACCGATTCTGAATTCTGAGTTAGGTCACGGTCGCACTGCGTTATTCTTGGACGCCTACGACAACCGGCAGGCGCATGATGTTCTCGCCACGCTGGATTTCGATCATCACGCTGTCGCCGGGCAGGGTAGCTCGAACGGCTTGAACCAAGTCGTCGAACGTCTTGATCGCTTGTCCGTCGAACTTCAACACGACGTCTCCTTTTTCAACACCAGCCCGAGCTGCCGGGCCGTTGCGAGTGATCTCGCCGACCACCGCTCGCGTTTCACCTTTCACCCCTGTCACGCCGATCACCGGGACATAACCGGGAAGAACCCCCCAAGCATCGCCGGCGAGCAAGCGTTCACTGTCTTTCTTGAAGGTATCGATCGGTACGTGCATGTTGTCATCTACGTCGGTACCGATGCGTGAGTGAATACCGATCAATTCACCGCGCAGATTGAATAGCGGACCTCCGCTGTCTCCTCCGATCAGAGCACAATCGGTCACGAGCGTATCGTTCAGCACATTCAGAATGCGACCGACTCGAATCACCGTCCCGCGACTTTGTTGCCAACCGCCGGGATGCCCTGCGCCGATTACCCATTGGCCTGTTTTCAGTGAAGCACTCGTCCCCATGGTGGCATAGGGAAGGTCGGCGGGAATCGGGTCTTCCAACTTCATCATTCCCGCATCCACGTTACGATTCATGCCGAGAGTTTTCGCCTTCAGGCGTCGCCCGTCGCTGAGGACCACCATCGCAGAACGTCCGGGCTTGCCGCCGACGTGCGCCGCAGTCAGGACATAACCACCGCGAATGAGCACACCACTTCCTTGAGCAGGTCCTTGCTGAACATTCACCGTGACACGCTGAATGAGGTCCGCTACCTTGGCTTGCTGAGCTTCGTGTGCTTTGAGTTCAGCCAGCGAGTTCGGTTCCCAACCTTCGAAAACGCGGCTGAGCGAATTATCGAGCGTCACATAGGTTTGGCCGTCGACGGACTCGCGGTCGAGGATCGGCTTCGACGCAGACTTGGTCGAAGGAGCAGAGGCCGATGCCGGAACAACGCCTTGCTTGTCTTGAGATCTAGCTTGCGGCGCGACAAGACCGGCGTTCAGAACCAAACCGGCCGTCAGTGCAATCCAGCTTGCGGACCGCAAAACTCCAGTTCCTGCGTTCCGGCGTGAAGAATCACGCGATGAGAGTCGGTTAGGCATCGTTTGCGCTGCTCCCTTTTCAGCTTTGCGGAACGCTTGCGAGTCGAACTGTCGCACTTCGGACAAGTTCGATTATTCGTACGATTCGGACAAAATGAAACCCTCGCGCCTCAGGTTTTCCCTTGTTGTACCCCCCAAAGGAACACCGTCCGGTTGAAGGGCTACCGAATTTGACGATTGAATCGCAGAATAACTCGCATCGTTTCAATAGGGCTGAGATTTATTCAAGTGGAAAGCGCGGGAAAGTATGTCGCAGTTGTTGATCGTCGGATGCGGCTATGTCGGCCGTCCTGTAGCTCGCGCTTGGCAGCAATTACATGCGTCCGCGGTCGCAGCCGGCACCGCCGTCGGTGATACAGAAAGAGGTGCGGCCTGGGCTTTGACGCGTGGAGGTAGCAGTCGCGCAGAGCTCGAAACGCTCGGCATTCCGTGCATCGAAGGGGATTGGCTCCAGCCGCAGAACTCGCTTCCCGCATCGCAGTCCCTCGGCTTGCAATCGCCGGCGGCAAGTGACTTTCGACATTTGTTAGTGGCCGTGCCGCACCGGCCCGATGAACGATTTGGGGTGAACACACATGCGATCGGGATCGAGAATCTGCTGCGCATGTTGCCGAATCTCGAGTCGATCGTCGTGCTGAGTACCACCGGCGTCTATGCGCAGGCTGACGGCGAAACAGTCAATGAAGATTCACCCGCCGAACCGACTCGTCCGGGTCCGCAGCTCGCACTGGCCGCAGAGCGGCGATTACGAGAGTTGGCCGGTGCCGGTGTGCAAGCGATCAGCCTACGACTGGCAGGCATCTACGGACCGCAGCGCATTCCGCTGTTGAGCAAGTTGCAAACCGGCGAGCCGCTGCCGGTTGCCGACTCAGGCTCGATCAACTTGATTCACATTGACGACATCACCACAGCCATCGTCCGACTGCTGCGAGAACGAGTCGATCGCTCGCTATATGTGCTGTCGGACGGCGAGCCCGCCGGGCGACGCGAGTTTTACCGAGCCATGGCCGACGCATTCGGTACTCCGCCGCCGAACTTCACCGACCCCGCTCCGGAGTCGAGTCGCGGAGCTCGATCGGAAACGAACAAACGGATCGACCCGTCGCGATTGCTGAACGAATTGCAACTGCAGCTCCGATTTCCTGATTTTCGCATGGGGTTGGCGTCCATCGCGCAAGGCGCGTCGTCCCAGACAGTGAACTCGGCCCGTTGAACAACCACTGAACCAACAACTAGAATCTCTCCGAATCAGCACAGCTCTTTTCCATCGCAGCATCGCCGGCGCAGAGGCGAGCGGCCCATCGCAGGGATTCCCTACCGAACATGTTGGAACGCAAGCCGGTTTTTCCCGGTGTTATCGAACTGAATCTGCAAGCCGGTCACATCATCGGATGCAATGTCTATTTGGTTTACGATGCCGATGAATGGATTCTGATCGATATCGGATACGAAGAATCCGTCGAAGAGATCGTTGAGCTCGTACGCGAACTCGACTTCCCGCTTTCAAAATGCAAGACGCTGATCGCGACGCATGCCGACGTAGATCACGGACAAGGCCTGGCACTAGCCAAACAGATGCTTAAGACCACAGTCTCGGCGCATCCCAAAGCGGCCAAGCTGCTGGCTGCGGGTGACAAGCTGCGGACCTTCGCGGAGATCGAGGCTCAGAACATTCATCTCGATATGCCTCCCGTCGAATCAGAACACATCATCGATGAAGGTTCGATCATCGAAGTCGGTTCGCTGAAGCTCGAAACCTGGTCGACTCCCGGTCACGCAGACAGCCAGCTTGCTTTTCGTATGGGACCGCTGCTGTTCAGCGGCGACAACATCTATCGAGACGGATGTGTCGGAGCCATCGATGCCCATCATGGCAGCGACATAGCCGCCTTCATTCGATCGTTGCAGCGCATTCGGCGCAGCGATGTCGAGTGGTTGCTGCCGAGCCATGGACCGATCTTCCGCAAGGACAATGCGATGCTCGACAAGACGATCGATCGCCTGAAGAGCTATCTGCACATGGCTGACTTCGGAACGTGTGCCAGCGACTGGCCGCTAATGGACGAATGGGAAGAGGAGATCGCCCAGGGCAAGATGCCGAGCTAGCTTCGAAGAGCACAAACGAGATCGATCTGCTGTGTCGATTCGCAGTGCGCCGTCTTCATGGTTGTCTTATCCCAACAAGGAGCCCACGATGAATCGCGAACAAGCGTCAGATTTCGATCAACGCATTTTGGATTTGTATGACGACTACGCGCACGGCCGAATCGCGCGGCGAGACTTCATGCAGCGAGTGGCGATGATCGCCGCTGCGGGCGTTTCCGCGGAACTCATTCTGCAGCGACTGACTCCGAACTATGCGTGGGCTCAGCAAGTCGCCAAAGATGACGCTCGCATCAAAACGGAAACGCTGGAATACGATTCTCCTAAGGGAGGCAAGAAGGTTCGCGGCCTGCTGGCTCGACCGGCTCAAACGACGGGCAAGCTGCCTGCGGTCTTGGTCGTGCATGAGAATCGCGGCTTGAATCCTTACATCGAAGATGTAGCACGACGATTGGCTGTCGACGGGTTCTTGGCTCTCGCACCCGATGCATTGAGCCCGCTCGGCGGCTACCCCGGCAATGACGACGAGGGACGCACGATGCAGGCCAAGCGCAATCCGGAAGAGATGGTGCAAGACTTTATCGCGGCGGCTGAAACACTGAAGAGCCATCCACTTTCGAACGGCAAAGTAGGCGTCGTGGGCTTTTGTTACGGTGGCGGCATCGCTAACGAATTGGCGGTGCGCATTCCCGATGTGATCAAAGCCGCAGTTCCGTTCTACGGTCGACAACCTGCCAAAGAAGATGTCGCCAAGATCAAGGCTCCGCTGCTGATCCACTATGCCGGACTCGACCAGCGCATCAACGCCGGTTGGCCGGCTTACGAGGAAGCCCTCAAAGCCGCCGGCGCGATCTACACGATGCATAACTATCCCGATGTGAATCACGGCTTTCACAACGACACCACTCCTCGCTACGACGAGAAAGCAGCCAAGCTGGCTTGGGAACGCACACTGGAGTTTTTCCACGAGAACCTGAAGGGCTGATGCGATCGCCCGGAGCATCAAGGCGTGTTGATTGAATCGAGAATCGTAGTAGTGATTTGAAACAAGCAGCATATTCAAGCGGCACGGCGCAAGCCGTACCGCTTTGATTAACTCAACTGGCCGTACCGCTTTGATTAAATCAACAAGCCCACCGATGAAGGCCGGAGCGCAAAAGATCCGCGTTCGTAAACCGAGTGCGGCTCGCTCCGCGAATATGGCCAAGATTCGCTGTCGCGACAGCGGCTGCGAAATGACTGTGCGAAGACTGGTTCATGGGCTCGGCTATCGTTTTCGACTTCACGATCGAACGTTACCGGGCACACCCGACTTGGTGATGGCGCGTCATTCCAAAGTCATCTTCGTCAACGGTTGCTTTTGGCATCGCCATACGTGCAAGCGCGGTCGTTCGATGCCGTCAAGCAATGTCGAATTCTGGCAAGCTAAACTCGAAGCCAATCAGATGCGAGATCGACGCGCGCGCAGGTTGCTCAAGCAACAAGGCTGGCAAGTGCTGACCATATGGGAGTGCCAAGCCACCGATCCCGAAAAATTAAGCCGTCGGATCAGGCAATTCATCGAGCAGGTGTAGCGAACGGCTGAGCACGAACGTCGCGAAAGGGCTGGCTGACTTAATGAAAGCGGAACGGCGCAAGCTGTCTGGTTCTTCGAGATCAACCGTGAAGAACCGGACGGCTCGCGCCGTACCGCTTGAAAAAATCAACAGGCCGTTCCGCTTCGATTAGATTTCCCTCATCTCAAGAAAATATCCCGCAGCTCTCGGGATGCCGCGGGGTACGGGCGTGGGGCGTAAGGGGGTGAACGGGCGATATGTTTGACGAGGAACGTCTAGGGTTGGGTGACGACTACTCCGTACCAACCTAGGCCGTCGAATTCTTGGTAGCCGATGGTCTTGGCGAACGCGACGGTGCTGCCGTCGTCGGCTTGGTAAGCCCCTTTGGCGCGACCGTTATGTTTCAAGTCGAACGGTTTCAGTTCATCCTTGCGTTCGGAATCAGCGATGATCCGCAGCGCGCCGTCGAGCAACAGAACTCGGCTCTTGCGCCATTCTTCCGGTGTCAGGCTCGGTTCATCTTCCACGATCACACGAGCTTGCTCGCGCCAGTCGAAGTAAACTCCGAGCACACCGATCGGAGCGCCGTTGAGTTCACCGCCGTCGCGCACTGCGGTCGCGTACACGGCCACGGCTCGATTGTCGTGAATGGCATCGCGGTAGATATCGTCGGCAATGTATTCATCACCGCCGGTGGTTCGAATGGCTTTGCGGAACCAGTTTGCAGCCTTTTGACATCGCGCCCGGTCACGCGCAGGGAACTTTGGCGGGATTGGAGCAAGCCACGATCTTGCCGCTGCGATCTGCCAATACGAGGTCGAGATAGACGCTGTAAAAACGATTGATGATCGCCAATCGATCTTTGGCGTACTCGAGTAGTTTATGCTTTTCATCTAAGTTCGAGCCGGCGGATTTTGATTCGGCTGCACTGCGAGAGAACAAACCGCCGAACCACGAACGTCGCTTGGACTCTTCGACGTCTGTCTTCAGTTTGGCTGTTCCATCGTTCAATCGACCCATGAGAGTTGTGAACGCTTTGTCGGTAGCCCACCAGCGCACGTCTGCAGTACGTTCGTAGAGGTTACGGACGATCAACTGCACGAGGGTTTGTGCCATTTCGATCAAGCGAGTCTGATCGCGTTCGCTGAACTCTTGCGATACATGACCGGCTTGAGTCGCCATTTCCGACAAGATGACAGTTTGCTCTTCCGTGGCGCTGGCGATCGAATGGCAACTGTCGTTGACTCGTGTCACGGCTTCACTGAGGCTGTGCAACGAGTGAATCACCTGCTCGCTGATGGCTTGCACATTGGTGATCGTTTCTTTGATCGTCGTGGTGGCTTGCGAAGTCTGCTTAGCCAGCGTCTTCACTTCGCCGGCAACGACGGCAAAGCCTTTGCCTGCTTCACCCGCGCGAGCCGCTTCGATGGTGGCGTTGAGGGCGAGCATGTTGATCTTCGCCGCGACGCTGTCGATGAGACTCAGAACCTGGCCGATCGACTGCGTGGTTTCCAACAGGGAAAGAACCTGTCGCTCGGACTCTTGAGTCCGTGACACCGTCTCGTTGACCAAATTGGTCGACGTCTGCGTTTCGTTGGAGATTTCCTGTACTGCCAGCGCTATTTGCTCGACGGCTGTCACGATCGACGAAATCGAGCACTCACTGTTTGCTACTGCATTCTTCATAAAGCGAAATGTTCCTTCACCGGAGCCTCGCAACGACAGCCCCCTAAATAAGGCCGTCGACCTCACCCGGATGCCGTTTGACCCTGAATTAGGTGCACAATACTGATATCAATTCCGCCTGAAGATGCTGTAGATCGCTATTCGGCGTATGACGGGTTCCGGACCACCGAAAGCGTGCGACTTATGAGCAAAGAACCCATCGTCGCCGGTATTTTCGCTACCAAAATCCCTTCAGGACTGCCGCGCGGAGGGAATTTGCCTTGCCAATGCGATTTACGTCGGAGACCGAAGAGAATCGAAAACCAAGGTGTGCGGTGTGTTTTCATCACATGCAAGCGGAACGGCGCAAGCCGTCCGGTTCTTCACGATTGATATTGCGGAACCGGACGGCTTGCGTCGTGCCGCCTGCATTTTTTGGTCGCAGCTTCGCTTGAGGACTTGAAGGTAAGGCATCTCCTGCCGAGCTTGCCCGGGTGTTGTTAAGATGGTTATTTCGAAAGTTGCGGGCCGCGTCGCCTGCGGATCGCACGTGCAATGGGCACACGAGTAATTTGAGCCAGAATTGAGTCGAGAGTCATGAGCCAAGTTGAGTTCGATGTCGTCGTCGTCGGCGGTGGTCCCGGTGGATATGTAGCAGCCATTCGCGCCGCGCAGCTCGGGTTGAAGACCGCCTGCATCGACGAGAACGATCGTTTCGGCGGCACCTGCCTGCGCGTCGGATGCATCCCGAGCAAGGCACTGCTCGAATCGAGCCACTTGTACCACGAGGCCAAGGAACAATTCGCGGCTCACGGCATCAAGACCGGCGGCGTCGAACTCGATCTGTCCACCATGCTGGCTCGAAAGGACAAGATCGTCTCCCAGCTCACCGGCGGCATCGACATGTTGCTCAAGCGCAACAAAGTGACGGCTTTCCGAGGTCGCGGAAAACTCGTCGACCCGGAGTCGCTGGTCGTCAAAGGGCTCGACGGTTCCACTCAGCAGATCAAAGCCAAGCACATC
>JAXMBQ010000060.1:0-29071 GCA_046349815.1 Pirellulales bacterium
GCTCCCCATCGGAAACGGACCGCTGACAACTCGACCGTCCGGTGACGAAGTACCGCCCAGCAACTCGCCCGACAAAACGTTGGTACGGTCCACGGCATAGAGAAGTGCTCGCCGAAACTTATCTTTCTCCAAGTAGGGATAATCCGAGATCGGCAGCAACATGTGCACCGACGGAAGTGCATAAGATGCAATCTTCACCCGTTCCAGAGTACCCAGGCGTCGCGCATCGGCCGGGAAAACTTGATCGAGCACATCGAGCTCTCCGCGCAGCAAATCGTTTACTGCTGCTTTCGCATCCTGGTAAAAGTGTTCCACCACTTCGACAGGTTGCGAGCTGCCCGGATCGCGATTGCGAATTACGAAGGAGTTTTCATCTTCGTCCGCAGATCCGACATTGTAGGGACCGGGAATCAAATCCTTCCCTTCTTCATCCATCAACGGCAATTGCAATAGCGAATGCGGCAACACATGCGGACGTTGCAACGTCAGCAACACTTGCTGCGAATTCGGGATCGATACCGACTTAAGAATGGCGGCCCAGGAAGGATCGTATTCCGGATTCGATACCTTTGCGCGGCGCAAGAGTATCTGTGAAATCTGTTGCGGCGTGACTTGAGATTTCTGACTTGGATCGAACGTTAGCGTAAGTTGCTGTCGATCCTCGCTCTGTCGAAACGTGCCGAATGCAAAACCGTATTTTCCGCCTTCCGGACCCGTCTGCAAAAATTCAAACAGCGCTCGTCGGGTCAAGTTGCCGACGCGACGAGCCGGCCGGCTGATGAGACTCGATGGATCTGGTTCTGTCCCTCGCTGCATCACGCCGACACGAATCATCGGATGCTCTTTGTTGAGCTGCTCCATCAACTGCAGACCGACCGTATGGCGAGGATAAAGGCTGAGCAGCGCCGAAATGGATTTCCTCGCTTCGCGGTACTTATGCTGCTCCATCATCTCCTTGGCTCGAGCCAGTTGCATCTCGGCTCGTTTGTTCAAATCATCACGCCAAGTCTTAACGCTCGGAATGGCATCGCCGTATTGTTGTTCCAAGCGATCGAGCACTTTGAGAGCGCTCGACAAATCATTCTTGTCGACGTACGACTTGATGACGGCATCTGTGATGCGAGACAATCCATTGATGACATTGTTCGCTTCGTAGTTCGGTGCCGAACTGCGCAGCTCTTCAAGCGTCGACATCGTCTGCAACAGCTTGCCATCGCCGAACATCGTCGCCGCGCTTTGGAACAAAAACTTGCGGCGAAGATTCTCGAGTTCCGACATCTGTGGATAGTTCTGCAGCAGGAAGCTCAGGTTTTGGAAGGCTCCGATGTAGTCCTTCGCAGCCATTTTCTTGAGCGCTTCGTCGTAAACCATCTGCTCGTAGAACTCGATCTTTTCAATGTCGCGCCAGGTGATCTCATAGCGTCGATCGAGATGGCTCAGCAGTACGACTTCCAGCTTCGTAGCGTCTGTCGGTCGTTGCGGAAAGGCGCGTTCCGGCAATGTTGCGATGGGAACACGGTGACCGCCCGCCGCTTGCGTCAGAATGATCAAGTCAAACGGTTGGCGATCAATGAGCGGTCGCTCCTCGACACCGATCGACTGATCCGATTGAGCCATCCCGGCGGAAGAAGGTACAACCCCAAACAGCACGGCCAGCGACAAAAATCGAACCACGCAGCCGAGCAGTCCCGACTTCTGATTATATTGTTCAGCAATGGAGCGCAAGTGAGAGTGCATTAACGACCTCCAGCTCCGCCTGACGAGAGAGGCAGTGTAAGAACACATCCTTCGTCGCTGCCGAGCAGCAGGCCGCCGGGCATGACGAGCGGCGCGCAGGAAAGTGGCTTCCCGCAATCGACATCCAAGATCTTCTTGCCGTCCTCCGGCCCGAGCACCAGCACTTTTCCGTTGGTCATGGCCGCCACGATTCCTGCGGGAGTTTCTTCAGGCGGAGCAGCTAGCACTGACTTTGGTAACTCAATCGACCAAATGATGCTCGCGTCCGGCCCCACCGCTGACAAACTCTTATCCGTTTGGATGAAAGCCAACTTATCTGAGACAGCGAATGGCCCGGCGATCCAACGTCCGTCGAGCATCACCGGCTTGCCGCGATTAAGCGACTCGGAATCGATGGCGACCAAGTTATCTTGCCCCGGCTCCGGAATCACCGCCAAGACGGACGTTCCAACTTTTGCCAATGGTCCGATCACAGGTTTCTCGATATCGACATCCAACAGCGAACGTAACGATTCGCCGACACCGATGCGGTAGATTTTTTGCATGTTCCCGGTCGCGATCAACATCTGCTTGCCGGGGAAATAGACAGGACGAGCCCAAGCGACTGACTTGGTCGGCTCGACCGGCGGCTGGAACGGTGCGGCCGCATACGCGCCGCTGGCAGGATCAACGAGCGCAAGCTGACCGTTATCCAGCCCGACGACAAAGTTCTTACCGACCGCCGTAGGAAGCGACGTCGGTTTGCCGCCGAAGAAGTTGGCTGCTGCCATGCGAAGACGGTTCTTATCGCCTCCCGGTTGATAGATCGCGAAACGATTATCAATCGACTGATTCATCAACAACACATTACCGTTTTCGAGCGTCGTCGGATTCGAATACAGCAGTCCGATCTTGCCGGCATCCGGATTCAATTCCGATTCATTTCGAATCGGCTCTTTGGCATCAAGCGTGAAAAGCGCGCCGCTGGTTGTGAGAACGTCGGGCTTGTCTTTGCCTTTTGCGATCGACGCGATCGGAACTCCGATATCCGTTTGCCACAACACATCACCGGTCAATCCATTGATCGCGGCTACACGTACACCGCGCGAGCCGCGCACGATTCGTGTATGAACGACAACGTCTTCGAATCGTTGAGGCGGACCGGTGAACTCATCACCGTCGTCCTTGTTCCACAACCGAACGAGCTGACCACGCGAGACTTGAACTTCGTAACGGGTAAAACGATCACCAGCGACCCATAACATGTTTCCTGCGGCGGCTGCCCAGGATGTGTTTGGTTTGTTGAGCGTCGCAGGGATCGGCGTCATCGACGAGACTTTGTCTTTTTCCGCGGTCGGCTCGATATCGAGCACGCGAATCTCGCCGCGGTCTGTACTGACGATCAATTTCCGACCGTCGACTTGCGGCGGTACAACCACATTGCCTGCGAGTCGAATGGGTTGTTGCAAAGCCTTCAGTTCCGTGCCGTTGTCCGAGGTTTGAAGAATGCGAACCATCGAAAAATCGGCGCCGCGGTTTTCAAAGATGAACAGTTGTCCCAGCACCAGGACAGGCGGCACAGCGATGGTGCCCGATCGATGACCTAGATAGAAAACTTCTTTGCATTTTCCGTCTTGCCGCGAGAGCACATAGAGATTGCTGTGTTCTCCAGGCACATAGATGAACGGTTTGCCGAATGCCGCACCCGGCGAGACTTCGACATTTTGCGGAACCTTGACGCTCCACTTCGATTGCCCTGACTCCGGGTCGACGCTCAGAATATTTCCGTCGCGCATCGCAACCAACACATCGTCTCCCTCAGCGGTCGGAGCCAAGCAAGGACCGCCCAAATCGGCGAACCACTTGCTCTTACCGCTATCTGCCCCCAAGCGCGCAATCTGTCCCGCGCCGGGTCGCGAAAGAACGATATCGGGTGCAGGACCATCGCCCAAGCGAATCGGAAGATCGGCCAATTCACGACCTGTGTGGTAAGTCCATTTCACCGACCCGTCATCAACGCTGAGCGCGTAGAGAGTCCCTTTCGCTTTCACATAGACGATCTTCCCTTTCATCGCAGCGATCGGTTTCGATGCCGGCCCACGATTGGCGAAAGTGATCGACTTCAATGCCGCGGCTGCGCTCTTGTCTTCGCCCACTTGGACGCGGGACGGGGTGGAGCTGACCAGCGACTGCTGAATCTGCGTCGCTCGCTGCACTTGCTCGGTCAATTGCGGATCTTTTTCCAACTGCGGGTAACGATCGACCAGCTCTCGTCGCAATTGATAAGCTTCCGCCGTCTTCTGCTCTTTCAGCATCGCATCGACCGCGGACACAGTCTTACTCAATTCTTCATCACGGTTGATGTCGCGCAGAATTCGCTGACGGTCTTCTTCGATACGAGCCAGTTTGGGTCCGAGTTGTCCCTTTTCCGTAGAGCTCATGTACTGCGGGTCATTGATCAAGCTGTTGAGTTTTTCCATCTCAGCCATCAACGATCGCTTCTTTTCGGATTCGGTCTGCGCGTCGGCTCGCTGCGTAAACTTTTCCGCGAGCAGAACGAGTACCGATGCCAAGTCCGATCGTTCCGTGGTTAATCCCGGTTCGCTCGCGATTGACGGCAAGATTTCCGTGGCCGTTTTCAATCCGATATTCGGATCAGAAGCGGTTTCCACGTCGCGTCGCAAGGCTGCCAGAGCAGCGCGGACCTTGGCGAATGATGCCTTTTCATGGGAACCATGCTGAGTGACGAACTCTTGGTAAGCCGTCGCGGCAACTTCATAGCTTCGCGCTTCATACGCTGCAGTAGCTGCTTCCAACTTTTCTTCGGCGCTCGTCCTTGTAAAGTAATAGAGCAATCCCGCACCGACTACCAACACAACGCCCAGCAATACGGCTGTCGTTACGATGCGATGTGAGTCCCACGGATTTTCACCGGCCTTGACCGGTTTGTTGCTCGCGGATCGGACCGGGGCCGGCGCCTTGCCGCCCGATTTTTGCGGTCGCAGCGAACCGGACGGTCGTGATCGAACCGGTGCCGCCGCCACGGACTCGACCACTTCAACAACTTCGACGACCTCCGGTTCGACGTCGGCAACTTCGACTTCGGTAGGCACGACTTCTACAGCTTCAACGGCTTCGACTTCGTCTACTTCTTCCGCGAGAATCTCGACGTCGTCATCGTCCAGTATGACTTCGGCCGCATCGTCGTCGATTACCTGCGGCTCATCCGCGAAACTCAGGTCCAAGTCATCGTTGGACGTCGACTTCTTTTCAGTCGGCTTCGCCGACTTGGGTGCCGCCGCTGCGCTCGATGTATCCTTGCCGCTCTTTAAGTCCGAGACGATCTTCGTAGCCTGAAACTTCGTCAGGTGACCATTGTCGACCAGGATGCGAGCCAGCGTCTCCGGAGTGATCTTTGCTTTGGTGTCGGCGACCTGCCTGCGAAGCTCCTCGATGATGTCCGGAGAAAGCAGTCCCTGAGTCTCCAACTGATCGATGAATTGCTTAGCGAGCATAACTTACGAAAGTCCGGATGGTGATGGATTAAGTTTCGTTTGCAGTCAGCAGCTGGCGCGACACACGCCGACGGCCTGCCGGATTGTGTGTGTCGTAGAAATACGCGATGAGTCTGTCTTGAAAAGGCTGACAGCCGTCGAGGAGGGCTGTTCGGAACGCCGCCCTGGGAAGAGCCGCCCGTTGCTGTTCGCAGCTTGCGGACGCTTGATTCTACGTCCTTAAGAGCGATGGTTTTTACTTTCTGATTCGTCAAAACCCAAGCGAAAAGGGCGGATCCAACAGGGCGGAGCCTTGATGATAACTTCCCTTGCAACCAAGGTGGACTAGGCAAGGTTGAATTCACCGACGTTTTCAGGCTTTCGGCGAGACGAACGTTCTATCCAGCAAAGCCTTTGCTTTTGGCTCGGGCCGGTTCTTGCATCTCGATTCAGGCGATGACTCGATCTACTTGGCCACGCGATATCGTTGGTCGATGACCTGGAAGGCGAAACCGCTTCCCTCGGCTTGCGATTCGAACACGGTCTTGGCGATCTCTTTCACCGTCGAGTGCCCGTTCTTGATCGCCTGCGCTTTTTCGATCTGAGCCAATTTGTCTTCAAGTTCTTTCGGGATGAACTTCAGCAACTGGCGATCTTCGGTGCGTATCCCGGCTTTGGTCAAGAGTTGACGATCGTACGCTACCAGTGGACCGTCTTGTCGCCACATGAAGTACAAACGTTTTTCTTCCTTGCTCAGCCCGGAACGCTTCTTAGGAGTTCCGACCAATCCGGCAGCATAATCGACCGTCGGAATATTGCCGCCGATGCACCCCAGTTCGATGTTGTAGAAGTCCAACTGTTGCGCATAGCTGTTGACGTTCTTCGCCGCGAACTTGAGCTCCCAACGTTGAAAGCGAGGAATAACGTTGTCACCTTCTCCGAGCGGTCCCGGTGGTCGGCTATCTCCTCGTCCTTTCCCAGCGCTGGAAGCCATGGCATTGGTGTCGACCGAATCCACAGCCGCTGCGACGCTTGAGGCTACGTCTGTCACAGCCTGCATTGTTTCTTGCAACGGTTGCTCGTTGAATTCTTCGACCTCGTCCGATCCCGGAGGTTCGATATCTCGTTCAAAGCCCTCGGCGTGATCGCCGCGACCGGCCACCTTTTCCTCTTCGATCGGAATAGGGATCTCATATTTGATCGTGAAGTTTTGGATAACAAATATGATTGCCAGGACACCGACGATTCCACCCAATAGGAGCAGCGCAGTCGCTAACAAGCTGGCAACGGTATCCACCTTCGAAGTGCGAAGAGCCGATAAGTCGGCCATCGGATCAACCACGGATTCAACGTGCTTTGACGTCGCCATTCACTCCCCCTTCGACTTTCCAAATTCTTTCGATCAACGTCGGCATCGATCGATGCAATTCAATTTGATTCGATCCTAGAACCAGACGCTCACCGCCGACATCGACTTATCGGTCAATGAACACGTAGTCCGGACGCATCTTCAAATACCACTCGCGCCAATACTTTTCGGCAGCCGCTTTCTGATCCGCAGTCGGAACACCGGCGATATGGCGCACACTCAACTTGCGTGACAACAATCGCAAACTCTCTTCCGCCAGTCCCGGGACAAATGCATCCGGATCGGTGAGCGCATAGATCAGCTCAGGAACTTGATCGATGTCTTCACTCCGTCCGAGCAACTTGGCAGCGATGCGTCTAGCTTTATAGTCGGTACTGGAAATCAATCGAGACAGCCGAGCCACTTGCGCTTTGCGCACTTCTTTGTCCTTTGAAAGCGCCAGGTTCTCCGGCAGCAGTCCGACGTCGACGTTATCTCCTTGATTCTTTTCCAACATCCCGATGAGAGATTCGACCGACGTCGTTTCGTTGCCGACAATCTGGTCCCCAACTCTGCGAATGGCTCCCACGTCAGTCGGCAGACCATAACCACCAGCCAATACACCTTCGCTCAACTTGGCAATTGTCTTCTGAGTACTGCGGATCAGAGTCAAGATGGCCAGCGAAGTGCAGATGTCCGGCGAGCTGTGGTCGGTCATCTTCAAACCCCAAGCACCGTTCTCGTCTTGATTGTTGCGAAGCAACTCGACCGTCGCGTTGTACCAAGCCGGGCTCTTGTCGCGCTTGCCCTGCGCGATCTCAAGAAAGCTCTCGTAGCGTTCCTGCGAATAGAAGTAATAGTGGTTCCAGTTCGCGCCACCTGCTTGGAATACGCTTCCCTGCTGGAAGCGAAGGCCCAGATTGAGCGTGTTGTTCAGATCTTCCTTTTTGATCGTGGTGGGCGACTTGTCTTTCAGTTTCTTGGTAAGGTCAATGCGCACGAATGCTTTCGGAACGTCATCGTCTTCCGCTTGAAGTATGCTGGTGTTCCCCCAGATGCCGAGCATATCACCGGATATCAACGTAGCACCCAAGCCTGCAGTGCCCAAGATCTTGGTCACCGATTCCTGCTGCACCAATGCCGATGTAGCAAGCTTGGCTTGATATCCCCATCCCCCGGTCGGATCCTGAGTACGGACCAAGTATCGCAACACTCCTTCGCGAGTCTCGAGGGGAACATCGACATCATTTTTGTGCAAGGTCCAAAGCGCCAGCACGGCATACTGAGTCTGCGACGTATCACCAGTATCGCGTCCCAGATAACCATATCCTCCATGCGACTTTTGAACGGCGACGAAGAACTGACACAGGGCGTTGAGCTGCGGTCGAAAGACAATCGGATCGTAGTCCGCCAGAAAAACAGTCGCGACGGCCGCTTCGTAAACGATCGGGCCCTCTTGCCCTTTGCTCAGAGAAGGAGCCGCATTGGCCAGAGCCAACGCCTGTTTCAATCCGACCTGTACGACTCGACTATCTTTATTGAGCGTTGCTTTGTAAACCGCGTGCGCGGTCAGGATCTGTGCGCCAGTCCAAGGATGTTGGCCGTAGTTTTCGCCCCACTGGTATTTTTCGAGGTAGGCGACCCCGCGATCCACCATGCCGCGAACCACCGGATCATCCGGGCTGTACCCGCAAGCCGTCTGCATCGAAGCGACAGGAACTACGATCGCGAAAATCGCCGCGCAAAGCGCGCGGGCAAGACATCGAGCGACGAGGTTCACGGCGGTCGAAAAGCCAGTATTCACGCGAGCAGCCTCGGACAAGATGGAGAAAAGTCGTACGGGTCATGCGAGGCTGGCCTCCGCGCCGTCCTCAAGCACCGCCGCGATTCAATTGTCGTTTTTTCCTCGTTCGATTGCAAGCTTACCGCCCACTCAACTTGGTGCCCCTCCAATCGTCAAAACCCTTTCATCCCTCCACATGTCGTTATCAATCTCCGTACTCTCGCCGGCATAACCAACGGACCCGTTGACATTCCCGAGCCGACCCAATAGCATGCCCTTCTCCTGGCACACCGAGCCAAGCTGCTGAATAGACCATCTTCAGCGGCCCGCAGTGACTGGCTCCGAGACGATTCGTCGTCACTGAGCTTGTCCCTAACAACGTGTGTGCGAGCGACAGTAATTGAGGCATGGTCGGGTAGCTCAGTTGGTAGAGCAATGGATTGAAAATCCATGTGTCGCCGGTTCGATCCCGGCCCCGACCACATTCAATTTCACTTCGCTATCTTGTATGCGATCCCACTCCACAAGCGGATCGTCTTTGTCAGCTTCTTGATTTCCTACCCGCACAATCGCACATCCACGTGCATTTCCTCCCTTAGCCCCTGTACTCAGGGGAGAAGGGTCGGGGATGAGGGGCCGAACCATTCCGAGTGCCAATCACTTGTTCATCGTCTTCAAACGAAGATAGGGTGATCCGCAGATCTGCGCCGATCTTCGCAGATGAAATTGATTCGCTTTTCCGATCTGCGCAAATCTGCGTCCATCTGCGGTTCAATCCTCTTCATCAGCGAATGAGAATTGAAGCGGTAGTCGCAAACTTGCCTTAGCCTCTTCGACTACGACTAGTGATGATCTCCGCGAGAGTCTTGCTGTCGCAATCGACACGTCCATATCGACCGACCTAAACAAACCATCAACAGCTTGCGATGATGATCGATCGCTTCGTCCTCGACTTCCGGAGGTAGGCGACTACGCACTATGGAACACCCGGTGATATCACGCGCAACTGCGCAATCATTTCGCAATAAAATACAGGGAATTCCGCTCAATGTCGTCGCGACTGTTAAGCGTAGCCAACGAACCGGCGCGAAGGGGAAAAATCGCCAACCGTTTCCTTGACGATGGGGCAACCATCGGATACTTTTTCAGTGGCGGCGAAACTCGGGCGTATTAGCCGCTATTCGCCCCCGGGGAAACTCGGGGGCGTTTTTTTTTGCCCCTGCAGAGCAGACTTCTCATCGATGCCTACTCTCTGCGCTGTCAGTGCTGAAGAACTGAATGGCTTGCTGATTCAATGCAAGCGGAACGGCGCGAGCCGTTCGGTGTACCACGATCGATCTTGAAGAACCGGACGGATTGCACCGTTCCGCTTTAAAATGCCCAGTGAGCCTGCGGTCAGTTGAACTGCTCAACGACCGACGTCTTGAACTTGCTGAACTTGGCGGCGCGAGCTGCATCGAGCGCCGATACGACCGCTCCGTGCGTGCTCTCTTCATGCGCCTCGACGTTGACTTCGACCATGTCTTCGCCGCCCGCTTCCTTGGCCTGGGTCAATAGCAAGATCAGAGCCTGTTTGTTAAAGGCTTCTTCTACGGCTCCGTCGACAACGACCACGTAACTGTCCTGTTCGTCGACGCGAATCGTGACAACCTTCGATGCGTCCTGCGGAGTCGTAACCATCGCGTTGCTGCTCGGTTTGTCGCTGAGCTGCTTGGCCGTGCGGATCACTTTTTGAATACTGAACGATCCGGTCACCATAAAGAAGATCAACAGCAAGAAAGCGACATCGACCATCGGTGTGATGTCCCACGCTTCTTCGTGATTGAACCCGTGCTTCTTCTTGCGTTTTTTCAGTCGCGGTGCTTTTTCCGGTTCCGGTTGCACCTGTACAGCTTTCACTTCTGCCTTGACTGGGCGAGCCTGTAGCGTGGTGGCTCGCAGCGTCATTGCGCTCTCTTTTCGTTCGGCCGCTTTTCGTGCTTTGGCCGCTTCGACGTCCGCTTTGCTGGGGAGTCGAATTTCATGTTCACAGCGAGGACAGGTCAAGCTGCGTCCGAGCGCTCGTTCATGGAGCGCGGTGATATATCCGCAGTGAGGGCATTTGGCGCGAACGGACATCAGCAGGTTACCTCGTCGTGACTTCGGGTCATTGCTGCACCGCGATCAGAATTTGTTGATCTTCACCGAGCCCGCGCGAAGCAGCTTCGCGGATGCGAGCCATATCGCGAGTCTTTACACTCGGCTCGCCGCGAATCAGCACGAACTGACGATTCTCGGTTTCGATTCCCTGTCGAACGTAGTCTTCGATGTCTTGTTCGATCTGCTCACCTTCGCCCTGAAACTTGGTTCCATCGTTACGGAAGACCTGCATAACACCGTCGACAGAGCGCTTCACATGAATGATGACCCCTTCTTCGCCGGCCGCCACGTCCCCGTTCTTGGCTTTGGGCAACTCGGCCACAATCTTCGGCTCCATACGAGCTGTAACGATGAAGAAGATCAGCAGCAACAACACGACGTCGATCATCGGCGTAATGTCGAACTCGCCGTCGAACTCTCGCTTCTTGCGATCGCGTTTCATGCTCATGGCGCTGATGTCTCCAACGAAGTCAATCGCTTAGCGGCGAACGCGAGCCGCCGACTTCTTACCTTGCTCAAAATCTTCAAAGAAGCGATTGAGACCGAAGGCCACCAGTTCTTCCATGTCTTTGATGCGGTTGTTCACGACGCCCATCACGACCAGCAGCGTGACGGTGATCAACAAGCCCATCAACGTATGTTCCAACGCCATACGAATGTCGGCCAGCAACTGCTTGGTCGGCTCGGAGGTTGTGGCGGTTTCCAGAGTTTCGAACGCACCCATCATACCGGCCACCGTACCGATCAAACCGAGCATCGGGGCGAGCTTAATGATCGTGGTGACCCAGTTCACTCGAGCTTCGATCTGAGCCAGGATGTCGTACTGAAAGCGGTCGAGCACCAGTTCTTGCAGTGCGGGAGTATCGAGTTCGCGGTTCTTCAGAGCCAGCGACACGAGCATGGCGAGGGCTTTCGGGTTCCCTTCGCAAGTCTGCTCCGCTTGCTCGAAGTTGCCGCCGGCGATATCCGCAGAAACCGAGTCGAGGAACTGCTGCTGCTGAGCTTCGTTCTTGTACCGAATGCGTCCGATCTGAGTCCAAATCATGTGGGCACAGAAGAGTCCCCAGAACGCGGCGGCTGCCAGGAAGTAATAGTCCGCATGACCGACGAAGTTGTACATTCACTGCCTCTGTAAACGAATCCGGGCTGAGTCAACTTTGAGATGAGAAGAGATTCACGAAACGTGGGACCGCCGAGGTTCGAACAGGTCGGCGCGCCATTTCGCTCCAGGACTAGAATTGTAATGGTAATTCCTTCTGAATCGTACGCGTAGCCCCTAGATGGCGTCATAAAGATTCCCGAGACAAATCAGCGACCGGTGTGCGATCCTTCGTTCCCGCGCAATCCTGGCTGTTCGAGTCTACTCGCCTCCTGCGATTCGGATGCGCCCGCCGACCCGCGATAGGCCGCCAGCAGTAGGGAAATCGATGTGTAGGCCGCGATAAACACAACCATCCACAAGAGGATTTTGACGTCCATTTCCTGCACGATAAACGCAGCGATGACGACACCGGGAAGTCCTCCGACTGCCAGTCCCAGGGCGGCTCGCGTGTTGACCTTGCCCGATGCGATAAATCGCCAACTCGACAGCGGCATCAGAAACGCGCAAGCTCCCATCATGATCGGGAAGGCCGATTTCTGGCTCATCCCCAACAAACTGACCATGATCATGATCGGCGCGTACGCCCCGACGCCGATGGTCATGAGGGCGCCGAAGATGAAATTCCCCACCAGGGCAATGATGAGAGGGACTCCGGAAAGACTGGTGGCATCACCGCCGCCCGGGAGGCAACCTGTCAGCTTCAATAGCACGAGAACGGTGGCCACAGCGAGTGCAACACCGACTCCGAACTGCACACGAGTCTTCGGCATCTTAACAACAAACGATGCGCCGAAGACCGCTCCGAATACAGAAGCAGCAATTAACGACACAAGCGTTGTCGTATCGATCTCAATGGCTTTGATGTAAATAAGAGCTTGCAGAATCGTCGGCAATGTGTGGCCGACATTCAGTGTGCCAGGAAGTTCCGCGTCATCGACTTGGCAGTCCGCTTTGGGAACAAGTCCGACCGCACGATATAGCGAAGTGGTAACCGCAAACGATCCGACTCCGAGCGTGTCGAGGAAGTCAGTGATAAAGCCGATCACCAAGTGCGTCGGGCCGGGGACCGTCTCTCGCAGCGAACGCCCCAGTAGCTTCAATATCCAGTACAGGATGTAGAGCACAGCGATCACGCATAGAGCCGCCAACAAGGCCGTCTTCAAAATGCTCGCTCCACTCTGCTCATCGCTGTTCTACGACGTAACTCGAAAGCCTTACGAACAACGTCACGCTAGATGACTGAGTTCTTGTTCAGCCGACTGCGCGAGAATCCGTACGAGAAATAGATCACCAAACCGAGCACCAACCACAAGACCAGTCGCAGCCAGTTCTCTCCGGGTAGAGACAGCATCAGCACAGCACAGAGCAACACGCCTAGCGCAGGAAATACAGGCGAGAATGGACAACGGAAAGGGCGTTCACGATCGGGATCGGTGACTCGCAGAATCAGCACAGAAAGACACACAAGCGCGAAAGCGAACAATGTTCCGATACTGGTCAGTTCGGCCAGGATATCAAGCGGCAGAAGACTGCCACCGAGTGCCACGATAAGACCGGTGAGCATAGTGGAGAGGTGCGGAGTTCGCCACTTCGGATGCACCGCTGCAAAGAAACTCGACGGCAGCAAACCGTCTCGAGCCATAGCCAAGAAAATACGTGGCTGCCCCATCATCATGACCAACAGCACAGAAGTGATACCGGCCAGTGCACCGACCGTGACAACGAACTGCGCCGATGCAAATCCGACTTGTTCAAAGGCCGTCGCGACAGGGGCTTTGGAATCAATTTCTTTGTAGTTCACCATACCGGTCAGTACGGCGGAAACGAGGATGTAAAGCACCGTGCAGATCAACAACGAACCGACGATGCCGATTGGTAAATCTCGCTTGGGATTCTTAGCTTCTTCAGCTTGCGTCGAAACGGCATCGAATCCGAGATAAGCAAAAATCACGCCTGCCGCTCCGGCCAACATGCCCACCGGCGGCAATGGCTTACCCGAATCATCGACTTTGACCTCAGCACCCCAAATCCAATCGATCGGATAGCCGAAGAAAGTCACTCCGCCATACCCGAACGGTGCAAAGTTATCGGTCCAGTTATGCGTGTTGACGTATCCGAATCCGGCGACGATCACGAACAGAACCACGCTGACTTTTACCAGTACCATGATCGCATTGGTGAAAGCGCTTTCCGCCACACCACGGACCAAAACTGCAGTCACGATGATCGCGATGATCACCGCGGGCAAATCAAAAAAGCTCCCCGTGGCCGTGAATCCCTTTTCCGTGGAGTACGCGAAAGGCGAGTCAGAGAAGTGCCCCATCAACCCGCCGGTATCGAATATCGATTGATCGAATTGTCCGACCAGTTTCTGGAAATACTTGGACCACCCGTGCGCCACCGTCGCGGATGCGACCGCATACTCGAGGATCAAGTCCCAGCCGATGATCCATGCCATCAGCTCGCCGAGCGTAGCGTACGCGTAGTTGTAAGCGGAGCCCGCCACCGGAGCCATGGAGGCGAATTCGGCATAGCAAAGTGCAGCGAAGACGCAAGCGAGTCCGGCCACTACGAAGGAAAGCATGATCGCCGGCCCGGCTTGCGTCGCAGCCGCTTTACCGACGAGGACGAAGATGCCCGTTCCGATAATGGCTCCCACCCCGAGAGAAGTGAGAGCAACCGGTCCGAGGGATCGCTTGAGCCCATGACTGCTCTCCATGTCGGCGACCATGGAATCGAGCGACTTCTTCCGAAACAGTGGATTCGCCATCAAGAGCGGCCTTTTTCTTCGAGCCCATTCTCACAAGAAACAGACGGACAGCGCACCTCAGATTGCAGCGGGTCCGTGACTGGCGAAGATTCTAACCCGAATGTTACGGATTGCGAGATTCGCAAGAAAACATGCCGGAAAAAGTCGCAACGCTCAGCCCGCACGGCTTACCCAATCCGGCGAACGGCCTGCGATCATCGGTTCCGCGATCATCGTTGTAGATCAATTCTCTCAAATTGACCCCCAAGATGTTCGGCAGCCGAGAATGGCTGCACCGACCGTGTAAATAAACCGAGGCATTGCATCTTGAACGGTGGATGTCGCCCGGCTTGTTCAGGACCGCACGGAGAATTGGTGCTTCGAGGCTGCAAGGGGATCAATTGAGGACAATTGACCTACACGTCTCGTGACAAGGCTCCAGCCTTGTCACGCACTGAGTCGAGGCTCCAGCCTCGCGTCGTTTCTTCTAACTCACGCCGAGCGTGGTTAGGACCACAGGGAGAATTGGTGCTGCGAGTTGCAAGGCGATCAATTGGGGACAATTGACCTACACTGGTCAGGCGGCTCGGGATGATCCGTTTTTTAGTGCCTCAATGGCTGATTCGATGGCGGCCATCTGTGCGGCTTGCGTTTCCTGCCATCGCTGCTCGCGGTTGTCGAGCCACACCATCAGCTCGCTCAAATCTACGGCGGGCCGGACTGCTTTCTTGCGGCCTGCGGTCATAGGCAGAATGGCCGGTTGCTCGTCGACTTCTTCGACGGCTTCAGCTCGGAAGCGATGCAAGATATTGTCTTCCACGTAGCGGTTGATCGACTTCACAATACCTTCTTCATTTCGCTCGACAACAAAGCGAATCAACATCGTGCTGGTCGAAGCGCTGAGTGCCGCGCAAGTTGTATTGAAAGCGGTTCCCATCCCGCTCAGAATTTCCGGCACGCGCTCGGTCAAGCCGTCGACGGACAAGCCGCCGAGGGCCGTGCCGAAGTGCACCACGGTTCCGAGCAACCCGAGAATCGGCAACATGGTTACGACGAATCTCGGAAAAGCGTAGCGAGAGAATACTTCGTCCGCGTCTCGCTCGGCCAGAGAATCAAGGTATTCGCGGAACCCTTCGGTCGATCTGCGATGATCGATGAACTGCAAAGCAGCATCTAAGCGCCGAGCAATCATCGTGTTCTGATAAGCGAGCGGTGCGGAATCGAGATGCGCCGCCAAGACAATTGCGTTGCCTACCGGCTCAGGCGCTCCCGGTGCGGGAAGCCAGCGGTGGCCGGCCGCTTTTTTCTGACGCCTCATCTGCAGAAAGCTCAATAGCAAGTCGGCATTGGTCCAGAAAAACAAGCCGGTGATGGCATACTCAGTGATGTGCTCCGTGGTGTACATGTGGAGCATGCTGTGCTTGAGCGGCGTGTTGAAGATCAGGAAGTAGAACAGTCCTGTCGAAACGGCTCCCAAAATGAAAGAGAGCCGGCCGTGGTGCGACGTTGCTTTTCCCCGAATCGACATAGCGATCTTCCCTGTTTCGCTGCTGCACTCTTCTCGCCGGGCGAGAAATCCGAGAGGGTATGTAGCATCTTCCCCCGTTCCATGGCAAAGGCAATTCGCAACGCAGGACCTTACGCTAGCAAGAGCCCCGTCATTCAGGTCGCGTTGATTCATTCAGCCAGAGCTCGCCCGAGTCGGGTCAGCGGCCCATAACCGCAAGTTTTCTCCGCGCTGCTGATCTTAGATTTCAGATTTGAGATTAAGCCAACAAGCCCTTCTTGGCTGGAAGCTCACATGACTTTCGTCTAGCGGATGCCGAGAAGCGTGGTTGGGACCGCGTGCAGTATCGGTGCTGCGGACGGTGTGGGGATCAATTTGGAAAATTGATCTACAGCGGGCATCACTCGGAGGGTTCTGGGGCGCTGACTACTTTCAGCGTCGAAGCGTGAGCCGATTTCTTGCGGCGAGCTCGCAGTTTCCAGCTATGGAACCCGATGAACACAGTTAAGAACAGGCCGGCCCCCAAGCCCAAGTACAAAACCGTCCAGAGCTCCGTTCCGTCCGACTCGGCACGATTGAACAAGGTCGTCGGTATCTCCGGTTTGAAGCGGCCGATTAACAGCGGAGCAACCAGCGGTCGCGCGCCCGGTGTCGACTTACCGGAGTGGTATGCCTGGAGCTTGTAGAAATAACCGGCGAATCGGACTTGGGGACGATGGTGTACGTTTTCTTCAACCCACGCGGGAATCTCAGGGACTAAGAACACATACATCCAAGACTGCGATTGCTTGGTCACTCCCCACACTTCATAAACGTGGTCAAGGCCCGCGACGTTTTCCCCTTTGACATCGAAACGATTGACGCGCCAAACGCTCACGTCCAAGCCGATCAATTCGCCGCGATGCGTTGCAGCATGCGAGTAAAGATCGTCGAACTTATGCTTCTTGTTCGCCGCTTCATACAGTTCATCGTGGGTGAATGTCTTGGCTTCTTTCAGGAAGCGATAGTAGCTGGGCATCTCCGTACGATTAATAACCAGTGCATTGTCACGCACCAGTCCGAGGAAGTCCTTCAGCTCCGGGTCCGTCGATAGATTCGTCGGCGGAGCAATCTTCGCCTTCGATTCATCTACCAACTGACCACCGGAACTCGCGTCGGCATTTGTTTGAGCAGCAGGTTCAGAACCCGCCGTCGTGCCATTTTCGTGATCCCCGGTCTTCTCCGATGAAGAAACCGGCGGGTCGGTCGCAGGCGTTTTTAAGGAATCGGTTAAATCCGAATCAGATGGTTTTACTAAAGAATCGGTGTCATCATCGGCAGGTTCCCATGATGCGTTCGTATCGGGCAGTATGGCAGCGACCTGCGGCTTATGCTGCAAAGACCGCAACGTCGTGATGGCAACGCCCAGACACAGCAGTGCCGATACCATCGTGATCAGTCGCGGACTTCGACCGCCGCTATAAGACTTTCGCCTCTCGCGCCGCCGCATCGCAATCCTCCTCTTACCTCGTCAAACAACGAGCGTCAGCGCAAGGGTACGATGGAGATCTTCGACACCTGCTCGCCGTTGCCGAGCTTCTGCTTAGAACAAACATCGACGACTTGCATCAATCGTTCATAGTGCAGCGCATCAGCGACCTTGATGGTTACGCCTTCGATACGCTCGTTGCCAAGCAGCGGCTGCATCAAAGCTGCCAGCTCTTGAAACATACCTTCGAGCGTTGTGGCTTCTAACTGACGAGTACCGACCACGATTCCTGCCAATTCTCCTTCGGCTGACGCGCGCAGTTCGATCGGCACAGACTCTTTCAAGTCTTCGATCATCGCCGCTTCGCTCATGTCGACCGAAGTGGTCGTCTTGGTGACCTGTTCACTGGTCGGCAGTCGAAGAGCGATCTGCGATTCGACCGGCGAAGGCTTGAAGGTCAAGATGAAAAACGCGAGCAACTGGAACGCCATATCGAGCATAGCGGCCATGTTCAGTTCGACTTCTTCGTGACCACGCACCTTCTTTTTCTTGCGACGTCTGCGAGCCATAGTTATTTCGCACCTCCGCCTTCCTTAGCCTTGCGCATCACGACAAAGTCAAAGCGGTGGAAGCCTGCCGCTTTGCACGCTTCAACCACTTTGTTCAACTTGCCGTATTCGAGTTGACGGTCGGCACGTAAGACGACTGTCACGTCCAGCTTTTCAGCATCATTCGTCTGCTGCATCACCTGAAACCGTTTCATTTCGGCTTTGGCAAAGCCTTCAATCCACGGCTGCGCCTCGCCGCGCGAGATGACCGAACCATCATTTTTGACGTTCAAAACCAGCATGTCGCGAACGACTTGCTCTTCGACAGGTGCAGCCGAACCGACTACCGGAAGGGTCACTTCGCGATTGAATTCGGAAGCACGAAAGTTGATCACCATCATGAAGAAGGTGATGAGCTGGAACACCATGTCCAAGATCGGTGTCATGTTGGGTTCGATGCGTTGCGAATCCATGACTGTTCTCCTCTGATGAGCAAACGGTCAGGATTAGGCGCGACCGGCAGCGGCAGCCGGCTTGGCTTTCAACAATCGTGCGGCAGCCTTCAATTGATCTTCGGCCAGCGACGTGGCTTCCAGCGAGATCATATAAATGCGGTTGCGGAAGAATGCGTAGAAGAAGATCGCGGGAATCGAAAGACCGACCCCTTCCATCGTCAACACGAGAGCTTCCGAAATAGCTTCGGCAACCTTGGATGCTTCCAGGTTCACGCCCGACATCGCGATCGCCGCGAACGCTTGGATCATCCCTTTGAGCGTACCGACCAGACCGATCATCGGACCGAGCGTACCAAGCACTGCCAGGATGCTGATCTTCCGCTCCATCTTTGCGGTCAGACCTTCTGAAGTATTCTCGAGCTTGTCACGTGCGTCATCAAGTCCGTGCCGAGGTCCTGCAGACCTGCAGCCAAAGTCTGGCTGAAGAACGAGTCGTCCGCTTCCACCGTTTCCACAACACCTTGAACGTTCCCTTCGGCCAGCATGGCTTCGCAAGCGGACACCACGTCCGGCGGTGCACCGAAGGACATGCGCAGTTCCAGGATGTTCTGAACTACAACAGCGACGAAGTAGATCGAAATCAAGAAGATGAACAGACCGATGACCCCGGAGACTTTGATCAACCAAGCCAAGAAGTTTCCGTTACTTTCTTTCGCTGCAGCGTCGCCGGCCACTTGAGCCGCTTGTCCGGCCTCTTGCGCGAACGCGGGATTTTGCAGAATCAAACCGACCGCGAACAGCGCGGCGATCACGCACAGGAACGGAAGCGGGCGAATCGAGAGAAGCAGTCGTTGCATGTTGGGAATCATCCGAACCGAAAAGAAGCTGAATCGGAGGGTAAGCTGACAAGTTCAACGAGATTGGGATCTAGTTGGAGGGCGAGCCGATCGTCGACCGGTCCACGGCTGTGGAAAAGAAGAGATGCCGCCCGCGACTTGGAGGGACCGAGGTAGTGACACACGTCGGCACGCGAGAAAAGCGTCCTCGCCCCGCTCATGTACTCAACAGATCCCCGACCGAGCCGGTTCGCAACCAGCCTCCAGGTTACCACAGCCGGACAGCCCCCTTCAAGCGCCGCACTTCTCCTTTGCCTCGGATTTGTCGCGTCGCACCTCTCCCGCCACATCACTCGGGGACGATTTTTCCGATTATTTCGTTCGTTCCTTCACGCAGCATGTCCCTACTTCGCCCGGAAAAGTCATTTGATCTATGTGCAGCCCGTTTGTTCTCGCCGCAAATCGGTGAACAGAATCAAACAGCTCCATCGGGTGATGGCGAATCGATTGTTCGTTAATCAACCTGAATCTCAGCCACAGAACATAGACCGGCGCGATTTTGTTTCTTGTCCTTCACCATGCCTCGCTCCATGAAAAACTTCGTCGCAATTGTCCTCGTCTGTTTACTCGGGTTGATCCTTGCGCTGGCTCCAGATCAAGCGGAAGCCGGCTTCATCCTGCGTAATACAGATGGCACATCGCCAGGCACCGGTGCAGTCAGCGGTTTGAGCTCGTACATGATCGGATTCAAAATCGGATCGAGCCCCGTGACGATCAGCAGCGTGAACTTGCAACTGTCAAAAGACTCCGGATCGCCATCCGTCTCTGTCGGCATCTTGGCGGACAATGGTTCGAACCTGCCGACCACCACGGTCGTGAACCTCGGTTCGCAAAGCATCACCAATCCGGCAACACAGAACTATGCGTTCAGCGCCCCAGCGTCCAGTGTGCTGTCTGCCGACACAACCTACTGGTTGTCTATTTCCGGTGCAGCCACAGGCTTTGATGTGGCAGGCTTTCCCACGTTCAGCTCGACACCAACCTCTGAAAGCCTGGCATCCTACGTCGACTATCGCGACGGCAACTTCTTCACGCAGATTCCTCTGAACGTCGGTGCTCCCTCCTTTGAAATCGTCGGCTCACTATCGTCTGTACCGGAGCCTTCGTCGGTCGCTCTCGTTGCTCTCGCAGTCGGCGGGTTCGCTTGGCGACGATTTCGCCGCCGCGATCGCTTGATGAGCCAATTCAAGCGGAACGACGCAAGCCGTCCGGTTCTTTAAAACTGATGATGCGTTACCGGACCGCTTGCGCCGTTCCGCTTTGATGAAATCAAAGTGCCTTCACGCGTATGCCTGGAGCTCCTCTCCCTATGTGAACTGAAGCTCGATGGACCGAGCTATCTAGTGCGTGTCGGCTGGTCATCGTGTCAGTTACAATGAGCTGTCCTTCGTGATCGCTTCATGTCGTTGCTGCCGGAGACTACTTTCTCATGCGATTGATCCGCTGCCTCGCGCTTGCGTCCGCTTCTCTGAGCCTCGTACTCTCGCTGGGCTTGTCATCTGTTTCTGCACAGACGAACCCCGCTGTTCCAAAATGGCTGGACGGAAACCTCGAACAACTCGTGCGCGACTATCAGTGGCTGCACACTCATCCGGAAGTTTCGTTTGAAGAAGCAGAGACCGCCAAATTCATGTCGGAACAATGGCGGAAAGCAGGCTATGAGGTCACGGCCGGCGTCGGCAAGCACGGCGTCGTGGCTGTTCTGAAAAACGGCCAAGGCCCTACAGTTATGTTGCGCACCGATCTCGACGCGCTGCCGGTTACCGAACAAACCGGTGTTCCTTATGAATCCAAAGCCACCGTTGTCACTGAATCAGGAACGACCTCCGGTGTAATGCATGCCTGCGGTCACGACATTCACATGACATCGTTGATCGGTGCCGCAAGGTTCCTCGCTGCTCACAAAGACCTCTGGCGCGGAACACTTGTCTTGATCGGACAACCTGCGGAAGAGCGTGGTTCCGGCGCGAAGGCGATGCTCGACGATGGTCTCTTCACTCGCTTTCCGAAACCAGACTTCGCAGTCGCGTTGCATGTGGAAAGCGCCACTACTACCGGCAAGATCGCCGTTCGCTCAGGCTATTCTCTGGCGAATGTCGATTCAGTAGATATTACCGTTGCGGGTCGCGGAGGACACGGAGCCGCACCGGATACGACCGTCGACCCGATCGTGCAAGCCGCTGAGTTGATCATGTCCCTCCAAACGATCGTTTCGCGCGAGATCAAACCGATCGAACCAGCGGTGGTCACAGTCGGTTCCATCCATGGTGGAACCAAACACAACATCATCGGTGACAGTTGCCATCTGCAATTGACCGTTCGCAGCTATTCGCAAACGGTTCGTGAAAAGATCCTGGCGTCGATCAAGCGACGAGCACTGGCCGTGGCTCAGGCATACGGCGCTCCGGAGCCGACGATCAAAGTGTCTGAAGGAACGCCTGCTCTCGAGAACCACAAAGAACTGACCGAACGCTTGATCGGCGTCATGCGAAAAACCATCGGCGAAGCCAATGTGCTCGATATGGAACCGGTGATGGGAGGCGAAGACTTCTCGCAGTATGGATTGGCCGGCGTGCCGATCTGCATGATTCGACTCGGAGCAGTATCCGCTGAGCGACTCGAGCGCTACAAGCAGCTCGGCCAAACGCCTCCTTCGTTGCACTCGCCGTTCTTCTATCCCGACGCAGACCAAGCCCTGGCAACCGGCGTCACGACGCTCACCGCCACAGTCTTTGATCTCATGAAACCGAGCAAGCCTTAACGCAGCGATTCGAGCTCGCTTCGTTATTCGTGATCGCATTCCATCCCCAACCTACGAACGTTCGTTGTGATTTTTTATGATCTCCAGAAGACTCTCTGCGCATTCGTTTTTACTGCCGATCATCTGCATTGCTGCGACGTGCATTGTAAGGCCACTCTGTGCGGAACAACCCGCAAAGCGACCGAACGTACTATTCGTCTTGTGTGATGACCTACGCGCCGAAGCGCTCGGCTGTACGGGTCACCCTCATATGCGAACTCCGAACATCGATCGCTTGGCGAGTGAGGGTGTCCTATTCGAAAACGCGTTTTGTACGACGAGCTTGTGCTCGCCAAGTCGAGCTTCAATCCTTTCGGGGCTCTATGCTCATGCACATGGAGTTACCAACAACTTCACAGAGTATCCAAGTAAGTTTGTGAGTTTTCCGCAGCGCCTCCAAGCCTCAGGATATGAAACGGCTTACCTCGGCAAATGGCACATGGGTGAAGAAAACGACGAGCCGCGACCTGGCTTCGATTGGTTCGTGACTCATAAAGGCCAAGGCAAATATTTCGATACCGAATTCAATTTCCATGGCCAAGATCGTCGGGTAGTTCCGGGTTACTACACTACCGTCGTTACGGATATGGCCGAAAAGTGGATCAGGGAGCGGTCGGGGGATAAGCCGTGGATGTTGATGGTGGGGCACAAAGCTCCGCACAGCTTTTACTTTCCGGAACCGAAGTACGAACATACCTTTGACTCTGTCGAAGTGAACTATCCGCATTCCGCATTTCGGCTCGACGGAAAACCGGACTGGATTGCGCAGCGTACGTCGACATGGCATGGAATCTACGGGCCGCTATTCGAGTGGCGCAAAACGTATCCAGACAGCAGCGCTGCAGCCGTAACCGACTTCGCCAAGATGGTTCGCGCCTACTGGGGTACGATTCTGAGTGTCGATGACAGCCTGGGTCGCCTCGTGGAACTCCTCCGCAAGCGCGGTGAACTCGACAACACCATTATCGTCTTCATGGGAGACAACGGTCTGCTCGAAGGTGAGCACGGCATGGTGGATAAACGCACGATGCATGAGCCGAGTATCCGCATTCCGTTGATCGTGCGAGCACCGCAGTTTGCGTCCGCGAAGGGAAGCCGCATTCGCGAGCAAGTGCTGACCGTCGATATGGCCCCCTCTATCCTCGACCTCTGCAGTACTCAGCCGCTGGACCACGTTCACGGACGCTCGTTCAGCAAGCTCGTTCGCGAAGGTGATGCGAACTGGCGCACGAGCTGGTTCTATCACTACAACTACGAAAAGCAGTTTCCGTACACTCCGAATGTTCGCGGAGTCCGTACCGATCGCTGGAAGTACATTCACTACCCGCACGGGGACGGTACTGCAGATCGACACACTGCGGAACTCTACGACCTCGCGTCAGACCCTCAGGAACTCCGCAACTTGGCCGACGACCCGCTTCATGCCTCGCGCTTGGCCGAACTGAAAAACGAGTTGGCCCAATTGATGCGAGATACAGGCATTGAGACAGACAAAATGCCGATGGATGAAGGGATCAAAGCAGCACTGCCTGACAAAGCCATTCGCTGAACCGACTTTGATGCGGATTTCGACTTCGCGGACATTTCGCAGTGACAAGAGAACAGCGAACAAAAAACGGTGGTCCGAGTCCGATGACGCGAATCGCCGTTTTGCTTTTGCGAAGTGAGCAGTCCGAACGTTTGTTCAACGCTCGTGCTCGTTCGCTATATCAATTAGGAAGCTGACGAATCGTCGGTTGTCGACGCGATGTCGTCTGCGTTCATCGAATCGATCGCCAAGTCGACAGAAGCAGCGAACCTCGACTCCGACAGCGACCGATTGCGAATGCTCCTCAGCGTAGCTCGTTCCGGAGCGGTCAATCTTCCCACTGAGGTCGATGCGATCCGAGCTTGCTCCGCGCTGACATCCTTCGAAACCACATCCAACGCCGACGATTCCGCTTCATCACTGTCCAGCGACGTAAGCGTTGACAACTGAACAGCAGAGCCGTTGAAGGAAAAACCGGTGAAGGGCGAGGCCGAGACGATAGTGCTCATCTGGCCATTCCCCGAATCATCCGTCCCGAAAGCAAATGACGATGTGTCGTCATGATTCAGGAACATCTCATCGAGATCTCCGATGAACGGTTCGCCGTTGACCCAGGTGATTACCGGCACTGCCAACTGATTCGCGGTCAACATCTCGGCAGGCATGAAGAACCACATCGGATCGGCAACGGCGATCAAATCCGCATCGTCACTATCATCGGTGCTCGTTCCCGGCGCAGCCGCTCTACTGTCATCATTGATGATCAGTCCGGACGCGGTCGAGACGGCGATTGTTGCACCGACCGCATTGCTGAGTGTCACGCGGAATGTCTCGTTCGACTCGCGCCGCGAATCAGCCGCCACATTCACGATGACGTCAGCTGTTGCCGCGCCGATCGGGAAGTTCACCAACACGTTGCTCACAAAACCATTGGTCAAATCGTTCGAGCTCGCTCTGGAGTTACCCGAGGATGACACAGAGTATCGAACGCTCGATGCAGCCGTTAAACTTCCGGAGCGCGTGATTGTGAATTTGAACGGTGTCGGGGTGGAACTGGTTCCTTCTGCCTTCGACGCATCGGTGGCGGAAATCGCGAACGACGGCGGCGTCGGCGCAGAATCATCGTTGGTGATCGTTCCGGTCGCTGAACCAGTCGTGATCGTCGTCGACGCGCTCGGGTTCGTCAGACCGACGGCAAATGTTTCGCTACTCTCAACCGTCGTATCACCTTGCACGTCGATCGTGATAACTTGAGAGGTCACGCCTGGTGCAAACGTCAACGTTCCTGTCGGCAGCACGCCGCCTACAAAGTCTGATGCGGAAGCAGGTGACGCGCCGGACCCTGCAACGGCATAATTCACCGTGGTAGTTCCGGTCGTCGTACCGGTTCGGTTCACCGTGAACGTGTATGCCGTTGATCCTGAGTTGCCTTCGTTCTTCGTCGCGTCGGTCGCAGCGATGGCCAGCGAATCGCCGCTGACCGCGACCAACGAACCACTGACCGTATAAGCTCCGATACTTGCATAATCGGAGTAGCCTGTCGGAGGATTCGTCGTCGGGTTACCGGCGCCAACTCCATCGACTTTCAAAAAGTATTGACCTGCTGCCAAAGTCGCGGTGATCGATGCGTTCAAAGTCATCAACGGATTCGATGTGGCAACGACTGTCCCGGCTGAATCGTAGAGTGTGGCTTCGACATCCAAGTTCGCTCCCACCGCAGCAGGATTCACATTGAGCGTTACCGAACCGGCACCGGTAGTGAAACTAAAAAAGTCCGAATCCGTTCGATTCGTGATCAAGCCGCTGCCGCTCAGTGTGTTACCCGAAACGGTCAGCGCCGATGCGGTCAAGCGATCGTTACCGTGATCGTCCGTTTTGTATCCGAAGCCGTTGAAGCCGGTGATGATCGCCAAGTCATCTGCGCCTCGACCGTAGTTCGCAGTTGAACCGGTGTTGTTCGATCCGTAGTACTCACCATTGTCCCACTGCGAAACATCGACGTAGTAGCCGACCCCCATGATCGTCGACCAATAAGCTGTGTCACTCCCCAATCCGTGACCGGAGTAGTACGAAGCTGAACTCGTTCCGTCGTGAGCCAAACCGAGGCTGTGTCCGACTTCATGGCTGGCTGCTTCTGCTACACCGACTTCGCCCGAATTGAAAACAAAGACCGGTGTGTCGCTGTTCCAAGTGAAGCTGTTGATGTACGCAATGCCGCCGCATCCGCAACCGAACGCGACGTCCTGAGTGACGACGACGCGGACACCCCACTTCGTATCGGTTCCACCTGTGTTCTGCAAATCGGCAAGCGGCGGTTCCACCGTCGTCACATTGACTTGAACGGTGCGAAGTCCTCCGCCACTCGCTGAAAGGTTCGTTGAATAACCGATTGCTCCGACGTGCTGAACGTCGTTGGGTCGCTGTCAGTGTTGTAAGCGGGCGAATTGATCGATGTCACGCCGTACGAACTATTCCAGCTCGTACCGGTCGTCACATTTCCATCGAAGTCCAAGTAAATCGTGTGATTGGCACCCGGCAGACTGCTGTATGCAGGGACAGTCAGTGCCATGTTCAACCGAGGTTCGAGCAGTTCCAGATTGAGCCGTTTGCGCATCTGAAACGTTCGCCTACGAATCAATCGCTTACTCGCTGAGGAAGACCCCATGCTGCTTCACCTTTCGTCAGAGCGACTAGAAAAGAGATGAGATGGGGGAATATCTCAAAATCGAAAGGTAAAGTCAAATTCTGCCGTTTTACCTGTCGACTCGCTAATCTTTGCCGGCATTACCGTCGATTCGGCGGGCAATGCGCAGCTTTGCGCTCCGAGCTCTGTGGTTCTCTTCGAGCTCTACATCCGAAGCCGTCAGCGGTTTGCGCGTCACGACCTCCAACCTCGGGTCGTCGCGAAACGCATATTTGACGATGCGATCTTCGAGCGAATGGAAACTGATGACCAGCAGTTGACCTCCCGGTGCAAGCAAGTCGGGCAGTCGCATCATCGCTCTTTCCAAGATCCCCAACTCGTCATTGATCACGATGCGAAGCGCTTGAAACGTGCGCGTGGCTGGATCGAGCCGAGATTGCTTGGGGGACGGAACACATCGGTGGATCAACTCACGCAGTTCCGCCGCAGTGCGAATCGGATTCCGCATGCGGTGTTCGACGATGCGACGAGCAATCCGACGGCTGAAGCGCTCTTCACCATACTTATATATCACATCAGCCAGTTCTCGCTCGGGAACTCGGTTCATCCATTGCCAAACCGGATAACCCGAAGTCGGATCGAACCGCATATCGAGTTCGCCGTCGGTTGCAAAGCTGAAGCCGCGCTCGCGGTCATTCAATTGATCGCTGGACAGTCCCAGGTCGAGCAATATGCCGTCGACCGGTCCCCAATCCAGAGCTTGCAACAGCTCCGGCGCATCATCGTATGAAGCTGCTTTCACGGCGCATGGCGGATGAGGCAATAACCTCGTCAATCGTTCGGCCGCGGCCGGATCTCGATCGATCGTAAGTAGTCGACCACTCGGTCCAAGTAGTTCTGCGATCGCGGCACTGTGTCCGCCGCCTCCTCCCGTACCGTCCATCCACGTACCGCCCGGCTGAGGTTTGCCGTACTCGAGGATTTCGCGAAGCAATACAGGAATATGGATCGTCGAGTCAGTCATGCGGCCGCCGGTATGGAAAACGTAGGCCGCATGGTTTTCGAAGACGATTCACCGCGTCATGATGCTTGACGTTCGGGGAACAGGTCGACTCAGTTGCGATTCACATGAGCCGTTAGGTGCGAGCCTGCAGCCTGAATTATAGCTGCTTGTAATACGGCGTCGACCGACGGAGATTCTTCCAGCGAATGGACGCCGTCGTCACCGATGATCGGTTTCGCTCGAACTAAGCGCTCGCCTTGGTTTCTCGACGAGCCGCCCTCGTCTCGGAGGTCAGATGATGCCGCCGAGTCCTTCGCAGCCAACAACTGCTTTTGAGGAGCCGTTTCAATCACTTTGTGCGGAGTTACACCTCGCTCGCTGATCGCAATGCCGCTCGGCGAATAGAACTTCGACACCGTCAGTCGCACTCCGCCCGGGAAGGACTTGGTGTGGAACAGACCTTGGACGCTCCCTTTGCCGTAAGAGGTCGTTCCGATCAGGACGCCGCGACTGTGGTCTCGAATGGCACCTGCGAAAATCTCGCTGGCGCTTGCACTATCACCGTCGATGAGGACGATCAGCGGCACTTGCCAAGTTCCGTTGCGAATCGCGGTGTAGTTCTGATTCTCGATGCTGTTCTTGCCATGAGTCCGCACGATGATCCCATCTTCGAGAAATCGATCGGCTACGGAGACTGCGGCATCAAGCCAACCGCCTGGATTGCCTCGCAGATCCATAATCAACGTTCGCATGTTTTGGCGGTCGAGCATATGGAGCGCCGAATCGAGCTCAGCGAGCGTGGTCTTTTGAAAGCTGTTGACCTTAAGGTAAGCAGTTCCGTGTGCAGCATCGATGATATGCGCATTTTCGATACTCGGAACTTCGACGCGACGACGATTGACGAACAACTCAAACGGCCCGCGCTCCGGTCGATCCACGAGCAGTCGTACCTTGGTGTTCTCCGGGCCGCGCAACAAGTCAGCAGCCCGTTCAGCTCCGATCTCCGTGCAGCGAACGTTGCCGATTTCAACGATCTTATCGCCTGCTTGCAGTCCGGCTTCGCGAGCCGGTCCGCCTTGGATGACGTTCAGAATGCGGAGCGGAACTTCGTGCGGCTGCAGCGCGATCCCTAGCCCGACAAAGTTGCCTTCGATCTGCGATTCCACCTCAGACAGCTCACCCGATGACAAGAAGGATGAATAGGGATCGAGCATGCCGACGGCACCGCAAACGTATTGCATGATGACTGCCGATTGCGGCAATCCGATTTGATTCTGTGCAAGCTCCGCAACCGACGAGACAATCGTGCGTGCCTCGAATCGGCTGCGAATCGGACGAGCGAGAGCGACCTTGTGGATGTTGGCGCGGAACTGTTCGATCTTGTTGGGATCTTGACCCCGTAAGAACTGATTAACGAACCGAGGTTCAGTGAGCGCTACTTCCAGATAAGCCGTACCGCCGCGCACGATCTCGGTCATATCGACACGATCAACGTAGCTCAGCTCTAGTCGTGACAGCACTTCGGAATAGAGCTCGAGCCCGTCTGAGGAGGAGATTGTCGACATGGCATCGATGAGCGACGGGTCCTGACAACGTCGCACGACGTCGTAGTGGATCCGCGAGATCAACAAGCGGCGCTTCAGCTCGGCGTGCTCGGGGTTCGAGCGACACGCTTTCTCATAATGCTGAACAGCTTCCAACCATTGTCGATTTTGTTCGAGCGATTGGCCGCGGCGGAGGTGGGAATCGGCACCGGCTGATTGCACCGCAGCGACATCGTCGGCGCGCAACATGGGCGCACCGAGTCCGACGCTGAGTAAAGCGACGCACATCCAGCGAGTGAACAACTTAAGCGGACTAACCTGCATCGTGGATTTCCGGGTCAAGCGAG
>JAXMBQ010000061.1:0-22059 GCA_046349815.1 Pirellulales bacterium
GGCATTCTCGTCGACATGATCGGCGATAAAGATCTCGATCTGTACTACGAGACCAACAGCATGCGCTTCGCAAAGGAGCTGTGCGTCGAAGTTTGGAAAGTGGCCGAAGATCTTAAGATCAAAGAGTTCCGACCTCGCACGCGACCCGATGTGCGCGACGATCACTTACCGCTCAATAACATCGCCAAGATACCGACCATCGATCTGATCGATTTCGACTATCCGACTCCGGGCGGACGAGTCAACTATTGGCATACAGAGAAAGATATACCGGCCAACTGCTCGGGCGAATCGGTTTGCAAAGTCGCTGCCGTACTGCTTGAATGGTTACGTCGTCAAAAGTAGTTTGTGCAGGAGTCAGCCATGGAAATGATTGCTTGTATCGTCATCGGTTCGTCGCTGATCCTGGGTAGTATTGCACTCGCTTTTCTGCGACGTCCCGAGTGGGTACCTGAAGGAGAGTCTGCACCGATCGCGGGAGAAGCCATTGCTCAGTGCACTCACACGCAGCTTCTTCTGCGGCGTACGATCAACTTACTACTGTTCCTCTCCGGCCTCATGATCATTGCCACCGGCTTCATTCCCCATGAGAAAGCTGCCGGCGTTGCGCTGGCTAAGACATGGGGCATGCTGTGGGCCGGCGTGATTCTATTGCTGCTGGTCGTGCTCGTCTTGGCTTGCTTCGAGGCTGGTTCGACTATCGTCGGTTATCGACGAGCTATCCCGGACGCGGCGCTGCGGTCGTTTCGTCGCGACTAACAAGATCCATATTCCGACGAATCCGCCGACGAAGAGGAAGACGACTGCGCCGCGTCGGTAATCCAATTCACCCGATTTGTCGCGACTGCCCGGAGCCGGTGCGAACTGAGAGGTGCCGACTGCCAGCACCAACGTCCACACGATCAGCGCCGCCCAAACCCAACGGATCGGACGGCGCTGCATCGATCGAAATAGATTCATAACCAAGCTTGGCTCACGCTCTCTACTTGTAAACGCCGGCCTTGGGGTCTCCGGCGGACATTATGTAAGCGAGTAAGTCCTTGAGCTCTTCGGCGCTCAACGTATCAACCAGTCCGACCGGCATCTGCGATACCTTCGAAGGGGTCAAAGATTCGATATCGGCTTTCTTGAGCACGACCGGTTTGGCGTCGGCGTCGATCGTATACACATAGACTTCTTCGCCGATCTCGACTGCTCGACCGACCAGCACCTTTCCGTCGACTAGGACCACTTGATGCGAGCCGTATTGATCGGAGATGGCTTTGCTCGGTTCGATGATCGCATCGAGCATGTCGGTCATCGAGAACTTCTTGCCTGCAGTCGAAAGATCGGGACCGACTGCTCCGCCCTCACCTGCCAAGCGATGGCACTTGGCACATGAAGTCGCATGGAACAAGTTGCGACCCGACGCATGATTGCGCTTCTTGAGTCCCGAACCGACCACAGTCAGCGCCTCGGTCGTCGTCCACTTGCGTCCGGGGCCTTTCGGCGGAGTCGAGGCTACGGGTTCGCCGAGCAGATTTTGGCCGACCAGCGGTGCGAGTACGACGAGTTCTGCGGGCGAGCAGTTGGTGATCGCATCATCGCGGAACTGGACCAGAAACTTTGCGTAGCTGTTGCCGCCTGGATACTTCGAAGCCTTGACGAAGAACTCAAAGTACTTTTGACGTTGAGCCAGTGTCCAACCGCTCTTCACGTTGCGAAGATGAAACGCAAAATGGATGGCTCGCGACGGCGGCATGTTCTCAAGCAGCTTCCCGACCGTTCCGCCGTAACCTGCGTTGCGAGTTACGAGGTAACCCCAATCCGGAATCGGCTCGGGGCCGAGATTGTCCATGATGGCCAGCGACTTTTCGATGACCGTCGGGCTCTTCAGATAGATCAGCAGTTGCACGAGCTCCGCGTTCTCGAAGTAGGTCGGTGCAGGATAAAGGGCATCGAGCTTGCCGACCAATTTGCCTCGCCACTCGTCGGACGGTTCACCCAAACGAGTGAAGACGAGCTGCAAGGCGCGAATCCATGCGAGCTTTTCGCTTTCGGAGAGCTTTTGGTAATCGATCGAACTCAGCGCCGTCAGGACGCGAGCTTGATCCGAAGCTTCTCCTTGATGAGCCACAGCCATGGCACCGGTGATGATGCCGATCGATTGCGATTGAGCCAGCGCTGCGTCTCGCCACTGCGCGATCGGAATGTTTTCCAGAGCGACACGAGCCGCATAGCGAATGAATCGATCAGGATGGCTCAGGTGCTGTGCAATGAAAGGAACATCGCCGGAGGTCTTGCCGTGGAACGCTTCCAAACGATGGCGCAAGGATCGCAGTTCCGTACCGGCGTCTTTGCTCGACTGGACTGGCGTGGTCGATTCTTTGCCGACATAAGTCACACGATACAGCGATGACTGAGTACCGCGACCGCCGGCTGCAAAGTAGAAGGCTCCATCGTTGCCGACAACGGCATCGGTTACCGGAAGCGGACTGCCGGTAATGAAGTCTTGTTTCGTCCCTTTGTAACTGGCTCCGTCCGGTTGCAATTCCACGGAGTAGATGGTGCTGTAAGTCCAATCCAAGATGAAGATCGATTTCTGATACTTGGCCGGGAACTTGGCTCCCGTTCCGAACAGAACTCCTGTCGGTGAGCCGGGGCCGATCTCAGCGGCAGCAGGGAGCGAGTCTTGATAGTAGGTCGGCCATACTCCGGTTCCACTCGCCATCCGAACTCACTGCCGCTGGTGGCATGGCATACTCGTGTCGGTCGATACCAAGGAGCACCCAAGTCCCATTCCATATCGGAGTCGTAGCTGAACAGTTCACCTTCCGTATTGAACGCGAGGTCATACTGATTGCGATAACCCATGCTGTAGACTTGCCACTGCTTGCCCGACGGATCGACTTGGCAGATCCAACCACCGGGGGCCAAAATGCCGGCAGCATGTCCGTTCGCATCCCAGCGTCGCGGCAGCAAATGATCTTCATTCCAATTGCGAGGCAGTTGGCTGCCGATGATCGATTCAGGCAGCTTCGTGTGATTGCCCGCAGCAACGAACAGTGACTTGCCGTCAGGACTGAGCACAATGCCGTGCGGTCCGTGTTCGCCTCCACCGGGAACATGCATGCAATATTCATCCGAATCGACCAAGCCGTCGTTGTTCGTATCGCGCAGGCGGTGCAGGCCGCTCTCCGATCCACCGTTGACCACGGCATAGAGAGAATCGAAAGCCCAGAGAAGGCCTTGAGCGCCGCTGAGATCAACCGGTAGGCGTTCGACCTTGGTCGGCTTGCCGTCGGTCGGCGGCGTGATCATGAACAGGCCGGCTCCGCCTTGATCGGACGCGATCAAGCGGCCTTTCGGATCGGTGGTCAGCGCGACCCACGATCCCATAGCTCGCGGCACTTGGAATATCTTTTCGACTTTGAATCCTTCAGGCGCTTGAGCATTATCGGCTGCCACCGGGATGAACTCGCCGCCCGATCCGCTGCTGAAGGCTGTACTGATTGCATCACCCGGCAGAGAGGTAGACCACGGAAGACTAGGATCGCCGAGTTTGCCGAGCTCCGCGGCGCTCGCCCACTTGGAGTCATCGAAGTCGGCGGCTCGCCAGTTGCCGCGCGCATCCACAGAGGCTTTCCAGCTTGCATCGCTGACGATGTCGATCAGCTTGCCGTCACGCATCAGGATGCGCAGCAGGAACAGCAGACCGGCCGGACCACCTTCATTCTGAGCCGAGATGGCGATGCAGTTTTCGCCGGCAGCAAATCGATTGGCGACATCTGCGGTTGTGATGTCCTGCCATTCCTTGCTCGATGCCACCTTGCGACCGTTGATGAACACATCGGATTGATTGTCTGCGGAGACTGCGAGTAGCGCTTGTTTGACTTCGCCGTCGAGGGTGAATTCTTTTCGCAGAGAGAGCTTTTGAGCGGGTTGGCCGTCCGTGGTATTCCAAACCCATGTCGGTTTAGGGTACGGCGAAGCAGAAGCGTCTTGCGCCGAGGCTTCATGTCGATGTTCGAACGATGTGCAAAGGATCGCCCACGAAGCTACCAACAACCAAGCATTTCGAGACATATCGGCTGTCCGGAGGAAGGAGGGAAAGATGGGGTGAGACGGCAAGCGGGTTGAGCGGCGGAGGGAGCCCGCGCCGAACTATCTTAGTCTGCCCAGCCCAGTCGTGCAGCCCAAAGTAGCTGCTCGAGTAGCTGCCATCGCTCTGCGTGGCAGCAGCCGAAGTGCGCCGCGCAGCCGCTTCAGTGACATTCCAACACAACAAGATCCTCGGCAACGCGAACGCTTGTAAAACGTGAACGAGCGGGGTTTGGCTCAATCGCTTCGAAGCTGCCACAGAGGACTGTGGCAGCTACTTTTTCCTCTTCCTCCGAGCATGGCAGATCGCTACACTCCCGCATGCTTGTCGAAGTTTCGAACGACATTTATTCGACTTGTGCTGTTTCCGACTGACGTTGAAGCGGGAATGCTTCGTTGGTCTTCGGGCGGCGGTGTCGTCGACTTTCCTGCCGGCTAAGGATGGCTGCATGTATCGATGGCTTTTGTGTTGGCGCTACCTGCGCACCAGGTATATCGCTCTGGCTTCCGTCGTCAGTGTGACGTTGGGCGTGGCTACGCTGATCATCGTCAACAGCGTCATGGACGGCTTTACGCAGCAGATGCAAGAGCGGATGCACGGCATTCTTTCCGATGTCATTGTGGAAAGTCACAGTGCCACCGGCATGGCCAATCCGAAGGCCTTCACCGATCGCATTCGCCAAATCGTCGGCGATGATTTGGAAGGTATCACTACAGTCGTTCACGTCCCGGCCATGATGGCCATCCAACACGGTGGTGAACCGGTCATTCGACAGATCAACTTGATCGGTATCGATGTCGATTCGTATGCAGATGTCAGCGATTTTCGCAAATTCCTGCTCCATCCGGACAATCGTGACAAGTTAAGTTTCGCGCTGCGTGAGTCGGGATACGCGCCTGATCGAGTGGGCTTTCCGCCGAACTCCGGTTGGGTGCATCGTCGACAAGCGGCTCAAATTCGCAAAGACTACGAAGAGCTTGAACGACAGTTCCAACTCGAAAAGGCTCGTAACTCAGAGCTGCGCAAGCAGATGAATGCGGCGGCTGCGGTCGATCCCAACGGAACGTCGCCCGGTGGTCTCGACGGTGCCAAGTCTGTTGCCGATGCCGGTGGCGCTACGGAACTTAATGGCAGCGGTCGACTACCCAGTGGTCTACCGCAATTGAACTTGGATCAAACGGCTGACGAGTTGGCTGCGGCTCAAGCAGGCGCTGCATCGAGCTCCGATACCAAAGCCGGTAGCGATATACCGTCGGGACTCGTACCATCGATGGATGCTGTTGCCTCGCGACCGGAAGATGCGAGAGGTGCGTTGTTCGATGCAGCCAAAGAGCAGCATGCGGGTATCGTCCTCGGGATCGGCATCGGTACGACTCGCTATCGCGACATGAACGGTCAGGTCACCGACTATTACTATGCACAGCCGGGCGATGACGTCACGGTGACATTCCCGACATCGGGCATGCCTCCGCGCGCCGTCAACGAAAAGTTCACCGTTGTCGATTTGTATGAAAGCAAGATGAGCGAATACGATTCGACCTTCGCATTCGTACCGCTCGACAAACTGCAGAAGTTCCGCGGCATGATCGATCCCGCTTCGGGAGTCGGTGCCGTCAGCTCGATCCAATTGCGACTGCGAAAAGGGACGAGCCTAGATGCAGTGCGAGACCGCTTGCGAGCTGAATTCCCGATGGAAATGGGAGTTCAAATCAACACATGGCGAGACCTGCAAGGGCCGCTCTTGGCCGCTGTGCAGATGGAAACCACCATCCTAAATATTCTGCTTTTCCTGATCATCGCAGTTGCCGGTTTCGGCATTCTCGCGACGTTCTTCATGATCGTCGTGGAGAAGACGAAAGACATCGGGATCCTCAAATCGCTCGGAGCTCACGGCACCGGCGTGGCCTCGATCTTCCTCGGCTACGGAGTATTGCTCGGAGCTGTCGGGGCCGGAGCCGGCGGAGTGCTGGGACTGCTGTTCGTAGCGTACATCAACAACATTGCTGATCTGCTGGAGATCGTGACCGGACAAGAGGTCTTCGATCCGACGATTTACTACTTTGACAGTATCCCGACCTCCGTCCATCCGATGATGGTCGTGTGGGTCATCGTAGGAGCTGTCTTGATTGCCGTTATGGCCAGTGTGTTGCCTGCTCTGCGGGCCGCAAGGATGCATCCCGTGGAGGCACTGCGTTATGAATAAGACCGTTGAAGGCTCACTGGCTCGTACCACTCCGCGTCGTCGTGATTCCGATCTTCGTCCCGCAATGGACGAAGCGACGGACCGCGTTGTCATCGCCGGGCGAATTCCACTCGCGACTGCCAATGAGACGGTGCTTGAAGCTAAGCAGCTTACGAAGATCTATCGTAAAGGTCGACATGAGGTTCCGGTCCTAAAAGGTTGCGACTTTCAAGCGGCTCGCGGCAAAGTCACGGTGCCATCCCGGACAGAGCGATCAAAAGAGCACGCGTTTGCATCTGCCGCATTGATTACCTCGATGGCGGAAGTATCTACTTCGACGGAGAGCGTATTGATAACTTGCCTCGCCGCCGTCGCGATCTTTTTCGCAATCGCAAGCTGGGGATGATCTTTCAGTTCTATCACTTGTTGCCCGAAGTTTCGACGCTGCAAAACGTCACGATGCCGCTGATGATTCGTCACGGCTTCTTCGAGTACATGAGGAATCGGACGGCCAATCATCAACGTGCCAAGCAATTGCTCGAACGCGTGGGGCTAGGTCATCGCATGTCGCACAAGCCTCGCGAGCTGTCCGGCGGGGAGAGATGTGCCGAGCCGCTATCGCCGGGCATTGATCGGTTCTCCCGAACTGTTGCTGGCTGACGAACCGACCGGTAACTCGATCACGAAACCGGTCGGCACATCCTGCAGTTGCTCACTGAACTGAATCGTGAACAAGGCCTGACGATTGTCATGGTCACACACGATGAATCGATCGCATCCGGATTGCGACGCAGTGATTCGATTAGTCGACGGACGAATCGCAGTCTAGCGAGTGCTGGTGAGTTGGAGAAACGAGGCAGCCGGCGCGGAACTCGAGTAGAAGCCGGAGAAGAATTCGAGGACAAGCTGGAAGAATTCGAGTACGAGCTGGAGAAATTCGAGGTGGAGTACGAGTACCGCTTTGTTGAGTACGAGTACGAGAATGAGCTCGAGCTCGATGTTTGCTTTGCCGTTTACGAGTGGGATGGCAAGCGCTGTAGTGCTCTCGCGAATTTGAAATCGGGAATCTCAGGTTTCAGGTTTCAAAACTGAAATTCTCAAATCTCAAATCTGAGATTTTCAAATTCCGCATCGCGCATTTCAAATCCGCTGCTGGATTCAACGGATTTCTTGGGTTCTTCCCTTCCTTCTTGATGGGGGAATTCGCAGCAGGGTGCCGGGGGGGCGGCGGATGTTTATAATGCGATCGGCGTCGAACCGGTCTCTTCTTTTCCCGCAATCGATCTCGCTCCAATGCCCAATTCACCGCAAGAGGTTCTGGTCGCGTGCCGTGAACACGATGTCAAAGTCATTGCACTGCGAGCCGCGGACTTGCAAGGGCGATGGCAACAGATGACCGTTCCGGTCAGCCGGCTGACGAACGACAGTTTTGAAGACGGTTTTCTCTGGACCGGCGGCAATTTGAATTGTGCGGGAGCCGATGTCGGCGACCTCCTGTGGATGCCTCAGCCCGAGACCGCGTTCGTTGAACCATTTGCCGAGATTCCCACACTATCGATCCTGTGCAATCTTTATGATCCGCTGACTCGCGAAGAATTGCCCGGCGATCCTCGCTCGATAGCCGGTCAATCGTTGCGTTACTTAGTCGATGCGGGTGTCGCAGAGTCGGCACTCATGAGTGCTGAGATCGAATTCTTTTTAGTCGATTCCAAAGCGGCTCGTCGAACACGACCTGCAACTCGCGAGCCGGCGTCGGTTTACGATGAACACACCGAGCAGCGGTGGCAGGATCAAGTGCGAGACTGGCGCCGCGGCTATGCAGTCGATCCGGCCGCAGATTTTCGCGACATGGTCATGCAAACGCTCATCGACTGCGGAGTGGAAGTTGATAGTCATCGACAAGCCGGCGGCGATCGCATCAAGGGACAAGTCACATTGAGCGAAGCGGATCCGCTGACCATTGCCGACCGCTTGTTGATTGCCAAGCATGTCATCAAACGCGCTGCAGCTCGAGTCGGTAAAGCGGCTACGTTTATGCCTACGCCTCCGGGGACTTCGGGCTCGGCCGGGCTGCACCTGCAACTGTCGCTCGTCAAGCACGGTGCATCCGTGTTGGCCGGTGCCGGGTATGCAGGGCTGAGTGACGTGGGGCTGCATGCCATCGGCGGTTTGCTGACTCATGCGCGTGCACTTTGCGCATTCACCAATGCATCGACGAACAGTTACGCGAGACTGGCTGCCGGCGACGGTGCACCGAGCGTTCTCGGCTATTCAGAGGCCGACGTGCGAACAGTGGTGCGGATACCAAGCGTGCAGCCGGGCGGACGCAGCAAGCAGCTTGAACTGCGCTTACCCGATTCATCGGGAAATCCCTATCTGTCGGCGGCTGCAGTACTGATGGCTGCGATCGACGGCGTGCAAAACAAACTCTCTCCCGGTGAGCCCGCGGCTGCGCAGTGGGAGGGGGATCGAGCTGAGTTGACAGATTTTGCACGCTTGCCACACAGCTTGGATGAAGCACTCGACGGACTTTCTGACGACGGCGAGTTTTTATTGCGCGGCGATGTCTTCTCACATGAGCTGCTGGAATCGTGGATTTCGTGGAAGCAGACGAGCGAGATCGCCAAGCTGCGAGCTCAACCGCATCCGATCGAGACTGCCATGTACTTTGACGTCTGATCGATCTGCGTTAAGCTGACTGATCTGGCGTCCGGTGCAGGAAACTGATAGTTCCTACGGCCCAAAAAATCTCAGCTTGACTCATCGCCCCGATCTTCTTCATAATCCGCAGCAGCCTATGGAGATGGTCGCCGATTCGTCGCGTTCCCGGAGTGGAGCGTAAGCGATTAGGTGTTTGCGAATGGATTCGCCGACAAGAGCCGGTGGATGCGATGGATGGTGGATGTTCCTTGTGAACTCTTCGTCACGCACCCGGCTGGTGTCGGCAACACGGTGAACTCAATTTCAGCGATGGTTTGCTGCGAACTGTTCACCTCGGGAGTTGCCGGTGTCGTTTACGATTGATGCTGATACCAAAGAACGCGTCCGCGCCGCAACGGATATTGTCGATCTGATCGGCAGTTATTTCGAATTGCGTCGACAAGGTCGTGGATTTGTGGGCCTCTGCCCCTGGCATCAGGACCGTCGTCCGAGTCTGCAAGTGAATCCCGATCGCCAGATTTGGAAATGCTGGGTCTGCGATATCGGCGGCGACGCGTTCAACTTCATCATGCAACAAGAACGGCTCTCGTTCCCTGAAGCCGTCAAGATGTTGGCCGACCGTGCCGGCATTGTTATCGAATCGACTCCTTCGCCGTTCGCACCGAAGCAAGCGGGCGATGATAAGAAGGTTCTGTTGCGACTGATGGAATGGGCCGCCGGTCAGTATCGGCACTTCCTCACCAAGAGCGGAGAAGCGGATAAGGCTCGCGAGTATCTGGCTGATCGCGGTATGACGCCGGAAAGCCTTCAAGCATTTGAAATCGGTATGGCTCCGGAGAGCTGGGGATTCTTAGCGGACAAAGCGGTATCCGCAGGCTTCAATTCGAGACAATTAGAAGCCGTCGGACTTTGCGCCAAGAGCGAACGCGGCAGCTACTACGATCGCTTCCGCGGACGCATCATGTTTCCAATCCGCGATTCGCAAAAGAACCTCATTGCTTTCGGCGGACGTATCCTGCCCGGCGCGACCGATGCGGCCAAGTACATCAACTCGCCGGAAACGCGGCTGTTCACCAAGAATCAACAACTGTACGGACTGGACAAAGCTCGCGAGTCGATCTTCAAACGCAAACAAGCGATCGTCATGGAGGGTTACACCGACGTGATCGTCGCGCATCAGTGCGGCCTCAGCTCCGCAGTGGCAGTGCTTGGCACTGCCTTGGGTGCGAATCATTTGAAGCTGTTGCGTCGACATGCCTGCGAATCCGTCGTCCTGGTGCTCGACGGTGACGAAGCCGGACAGCGCCGCTCCGACGAAGTGCTCGAACTGTTCCTCAATGCGCAGCTCGACGTGCGCGTGATGACTCTCCCGGATGGGCTCGATCCGGCTGACTTCCTCCTTCAATACAACGCCGACGCGTTCCTGGATCTGGTCTCGAAAGCTCCCGACGCGCTCGAGTTCAAGATGCGACGTGTGTGCGACGGATTCGATCCGCTGGTCGATACGCATCGCGCTAATGCAGCGGTCGAGACGATGCTCGGTCTGTTAGCGAAAGTGCCGCGCGCCGGTCTGCTGACGGACGAAGCCTTTCGATTGCGGCAGAATCAAATCTTGGCTCGACTCTCGCGGCAATTCGGCTTGCAGGAATCTGACTTGCGCGGACGCTTAGGTTCACTGCGCGATACAGCACCGAAACCGAAGCTGCGTTCGGCTGATACTGAGCATGGTGACGACGCGAACCGACCGGCACCGGAGCGTCTCTTGCGTCCGGGCGATCTATCGCCGGTGGAGCGCGAGCTGATGGAGTTGGTGATTTGTTCGCCGCACATGGCACCGATGGTACTGGAACGAGTTCTTCCCGATTGGATTCAATCATCGGCCGCGCGTGCCATGCTCGACGCGTATGAAGAGCTCGAATTCAACGGACATCCGCTCGATTTCGACAGTGTGCTCTCGGTGCTGGAGGATGCATCGCTAAAGAGTTTGCTGGTCACGTTATCGGAGCAGGCGCAAGCCAAAGAACAATACATCAAAGACACGCCGGAGAACCGGCTGCGTGTGTTAACGGAGCGCATGGGCAAGCAACAGGAGGACATGCGACTTCGAAGGCAGATGAACACCCTGGCTGATGGAGGACTGAGCGACCAGGACGAGTTAGACCTATTGAACGATATGATTCGCCAGGTTCGACAGAGCCATGGACTGGATAATATCGAAGTGCCGTAACCAATCGGATGTGGATGGATTCCCGCGTTTTTTCCACGGGTCGGCGCATGACGAGGTAGATATGGATAACCTCGTGGCGACGGCTGATCAAAAAGGAGTTGAGCTGTGGAGTTGATGGATAACGAAATGCAGCAGTTGGTAGTCAAGGCCAAGACCCAGGGCTATTTGACATACGACGATGTGAACAACTATCTGCCGAACGAAGATGTCAGCAGTGAAAAGCTGGACAACTTGCTGGTCGCACTGGAGCGCATGGGTGTCGAGCTGATCGATGAAGTTCCTCGATCGGCAAGCGGCCTACGCATCCACAATCCGAAATCGGGTGACGATGAGCCTGAAGTCTTCAGCGCTCCGGCCGCTCCGGTTTCGAATGCCAAGCTCAGCGACGACCCGATCCGTCTCTACCTCAGCCAAATGTCCGACATTCCGTTGCTCTCACGCGACGAAGAGATCTCGCTGGCCAAGAAGATCGAAATCACTCGCAAACGATTCCGTCGCGCGGTTCTCGGCAACGACTATGCCATGCGCAATACGGTCGAGATTCTCCGCAAAGTCCATCAAGGCCAACTGCCGTTCGATCGCACCATCAAGGTGTCGTTGACCGAGCGACTGACCAAAGAGCAGATCTCGGCTCGCATGCCGCACAACCTGAAGACGCTCGAATACTTGCTCGATCAAAAACGCAAAGTCTTCGCACTGATCGTGCGCAAAAGTGTTACTACCGAAGAGAAGAAGGATCTGGTTCGTCGCTACGTACGACTGCGCGACAAGACGCTGGTACTGGCCGGTGAACTGAGCCTTCGCTCACGCCGCATCTATCCGATGATGCGACAACTGGAACAGTACGCACAGCGCATGGAGCTGCTGCGAGCTCGCATCGCCGAAATGGAAGGGGACGCGATGCAGAGCAACGAATGCACGCGGCTCCGCAACGAACTGCGTCAACTGATCATGCTGACGCAGGAAAGTCCTCGCAGTCTGCGAGCTCGCTGCGATGCCTTCAAGCGGCACTTCGCCGATTTCGAAGCGGTCAAGAGACAGCTCTCGCAAGGGAACCTGCGCTTGGTGGTTTCCATCGCTAAGAAGTATCGCAATCGCGGTCTGAACTTCCTCGACTTGATCCAAGAAGGCAACACCGGCTTGATGCGCGCCGTGGATAAGTACGAGTTCCGTCGCGGATTCAAGTTCTCGACCTATGCGACTTGGTGGATTCGCCAAGCCATCACACGAGCCATCGCCGATCAGGCTCGTACGATCCGCATTCCGGTGCACATGATCGACGTCCTCAGCCGACTTCGCAACATCCAAAAGCGTTTGACTCAAGAGCTGCGTCGCGAGCCGACCGTGGAAGAGATCGGCAAGCACACCGATCTGCCGATTGAAGAGATCCGACGAGTGATGGACATCGGTCGTCATCCGATCAGTCTCGATCGTCCGGTCGGTGAAGGCGAAGACAACAGCTTCGGCGAGTTCATCGAAGATTCCGAGAACGACAATCCTGTTCAGAACGCGTCGAACGGATTGCTGCGCGACAAGATCGAACTGCTGCTCAAGTCCTTGACCTTCCGCGAGCGTGAGATAATTCGCTTGCGATACGGCCTGGCCGACGGATACTCATATACGTTGGAAGAAGTGGGACGCATCTTCAAAGTCACGCGCGAACGCGTGCGGCAGATCGAAGCCAAAGCGGTCGCCAAGATGCAGAACCCGGTGCGAGCTCGACACCTTGAGAGTTTTCTCAAGCCGGTGGCGTAACCGGTTCGAGTTCCGAGCGATTCATGGTGTAGCTCGAATTTCCATATCGAGTCTTCTCTCGTGACAAGGCTCCAGCCTTGTCACGAACTGCCGGCGAGGCTCCAGCCTCGCACTCCGTAGCTTGTTTGCATCGTTCTGCGCAGTCGATTAGAACTACACTCCTCACTCCTCCTCGGCGATTGGTCTAAACAGTGCGCCGCCTGAGGAGCTCCCGCCTTGATCTGATCCCCTGCCTAAGGAGTCCGCAGCATGCTGCCTCGCCGTGATTTTCTCTCCGCCGGAGCCGCCGTCTCGTTGACCGGTTTGGCTATGTCGCGCGTTCATAGCGCTGATGAAAAGAAATCGAACGACAACGTGCGCGTCGGCGTCATGGGGCTCAGCCGCGGTCAATCGCTGGCTCTCGATCTGGCCAAAATCTCGGGAGTTGAAGTCGCCGCGCTGTGCGATGTCGACGAGAAACGACTCAACGACTTCGCGAAGCAATTCAAAGAGAAGGCCGAGAAAGAGCCGACTCTGCTGACCGACTTTCGCAAGATTCTGGACGACAAGAACATCGATGTCTTGGTGTGCGCTGCGCCGAACCATTGGCATGCGCCGGCCACCATCCTCGGTTGCAAAGCCGGTAAGCATGTGTACGTCGAAAAACCATGCAGCCACAATCCTCAAGAAGGAGAGTGGATGGTCGAGGCTGCCAAGAAATATAACCGCTGTGTGCAAATGGGAACTCAGCGCCGAAGCAGTCCCGGGATCATCGAAGCCATGGAGAAGCTGCATGCGGGGGCGATCGGCAAAGTCCATTTGGCGCGCTGCTACTACACAGGATTGCGCGGCACGATCGGTGTCGGCATGGAAGCGAGTCCTCCTGCCGGTATCAACTATGAACTGTGGGAAGGCCCTGCCCCGCATCGCGCATTTCGAACCAACTATCTCCATTACAACTGGCACTGGTTCTGGCACTGGGGCGGCGGCGAACTGGCAAACAACGGAGTTCACGGGCTCGACCTTTGTCGCTGGGGATTGCAAGTCGACTATCCGAAGCAAGCGGTCAGTTCAGGCGGACGCTATTGGTTTGACGATGATCAAGAGACGCCTGACACGCAGACGGCTTGCTTTGAGTTCGAAGGCAAGAAGCAGATCACGTGGGAAGCTCTCTCCTGCAACAAACATGATTCAGATCAGTTCGTGATTTTCTACGGCGATAACGGTTCGCTGGAAATCGGTTCCGGAGGGGACTACTCCATCTTTGATCGCGGTGACAAGGAAATCGAGTCGGGTAAAGCGGGTTCGCAGGGACAGCGCGAGCACTTGCAGAACTTCGTCGATGCCGTTCGCGCAGGCGATCCCAGTCGCTTGAACCAACCGATTCTCTACGGTCAAAAGAGTACACTGCTTTGCCACCTCGGCAACAATGCTTATCGAACCGGTCGCACTGTACGCACGAACCCTGAGAACGGACATATTCTCGAGGACACACAGCAACAGGCTTTGTGGCAGCGAGAATACAGACCGGCATGGCGCGAGGCCGTGACGAAGATCTGATATGGATGACGACAGCGACGAAGTCGTTGCATATCACGAAGCCGGTCATGTTGTCATGGCCGTGCTCTTGGGCGGTCGGGTTAGGCACGTCACGATCGCGCCGGACCGCGATGACGGTCCACGTCGATTCGGTGACACGGAAGTGCATTGGCCTCGTCGCAAAATGTCACCCAAGCAAATGGCCGTGGCTGCATCGCACGTATGTTTAGCCGGCCCGGCTGCGGAAATGATCTATACCGGCGAACCGTACCATCCGGCGCTGGTGCGACAATGGGACAGCGACTGGCAGTCGGCTTGGTCTGCAGCCGCAGATATAGAAGTGGACGAGAAACGCCGGCTGCGGTGGTTGGAATCGGTTACGGCTGCGGTGTACCGTCAGTTCAACGCGGATCATGTCTGGGCGGTCATCGCATCGCTGGCTGACGAACTGCTGGCTCATGAAACGCTCGATGCCCGCGAAATTTCAGACATACTTCGATCGGGATAATGATCATGAATTCGATTTTGATGTTCAACTTTCTTAACTCACTACCGTACCTACTGATCTATCTAGTCGGCATCATCTTGAGTTTTGTGTTCTTCTCTCGCTCTCCTCGGTCGTCGGTGCTCTGCTTGGCCGGTTGCTCGATCGGAATCCTCGCACGTGTCTTCGCCACCGGAATCCAGATGTGGTTCGTCTATTTGCGTACGCAGGGACGCCCCGACGCATACGGTCAACTCGGAAGCTGGATCGGCTTTGCAAGCAATCTCGCCGGCGCTTTCGCTCTCGTCCTGATCCTCGTGGCCGTCGTCATCGATAGACCGCGCCGCTAGCATTTCGCCGCTCTCAGAGCAGCTCGAATTGGATCAAGTGTGAGGCCCCAAGATTGCCCGCTAACGACGCCACTCGCATTCATTAGCGTAGATTAGCGACAATCAGTGTTCCCAATCGCCGCGCGGCTTCGAGGCAAATTGCGTGTTTCCCATGTGAGAGTGTTAACCGCAGATGAACGCAGATTTTCGCAGATGCTTTCGGACTGGGGCGTTGCAACTGCGCACACTTGAGTAGGTGGCACCTGTGGAATTGAAAAATAACGATCAGAAAATCTGGAGCGATCGCGTGGAGTTTGCCGACAGTGATAAAGAGCCACTGGGGGGTGGCCTTTGACAATGCTGTCATTCTCTTGACATTGCGCTGTCGCAGGTCGTGCAAGCCAAACCGCATCGGTTTGAACCAAGCCAAGGTAACTTGCCGTCCCAACGATCGAGACTTGCCGTGTCCCCCACTCGAACTTTCTACGCTCTCGTGCTTTTGCCGGCACTCTTGCTGGGCAGCGGTTGCAGTTTGCTGCCCGATGTGAAGCACAAGCCGCAGTACTACAACCCGTTTCCGCAAATTCAAACGGTTGCAGTGTTGCCGTTCGTCAATCAGAGCGAAGAGCCCACGTTGTCCGGCGAACGCGTTTCGCTGGCTTACATCGATGAATTGCAATCGATTCCGGGATTCGAAGTCCTGCCGCTGGGGGCCGTGAAGGCCAAGTTACAGGAGTATCGTGGCCCGCTCGCAAGCGGAACCGACTTTCAGACGTTTGCACGTGAACTGGGAGTCGATGTCGTCGTGGTCGGATCGGTCACTGACTTCACCTCTTACTATCCACCGCGCATGACGTTGAAAGTGAATTGGTATGCCGCCAACCCGGCCTTTCACCCTATTCAACCGGGCTATGGTTTGCCTTGGGGAACCAGGGATGAGAAGAAAATTCCGCGCTGGATTCATCATGAATCGCAACGCGCGCTCGCACGTGAACAGTTGAAGACGCAGACACCTGATCCCAACCGTCCGCCCGAAGCTGCGCCGGTCGTTATTCCGCCGCCGAAACCGGTGAAGCCGCAGCCCGATCCGGTGATTCCACTCATGCCGGAAGATATTGAAGAGGAGCGAGTGAAATCGGCTGCCGCGGAAATGGAATCAGCAAATCGTCGAGATCGATCCGTAATACCAGCGGGCGCAGTCGGTACAGGAGTGGCCGAGGAGGCTGTCGATGAAGGGAGTGAAAATGTTCCGGCTGGAATCTTGATCCGCGATGCGAATCCGGATTCAGTCGAAGACGCCGGCCAAGGCATGTTGCCGCCTGACTGGCCCGACCCGCGCGGGTTCCAACCCGATCCGCCGCAACCGGTTCGGCCGGAAGCGGTGCTGCAAGGTGAACCGATCATCAGTCACATGCGAAACTATAACGGTCATGACGAAGATTTTACGCAGCGCTTGGAAGAGTACTTCTACTTCCGTGATGATGCTCGATTCGGCGGATGGCAAGGCTATCTACGTCGCAGTGAAGACTTCATTCGCGTGTGCTGTCATTTCCATGTGGTCGATACCTTGGCAGCGCGCGGCGGCCAAGATGAAAGTCGCTTGATCCTGCGCTGGCCGCTTGAGCGATTCCGCCGCTGATTTCGACAGCGGTAAAAAAACGGTCACACGCGCGGCGGTCCAATCGTTACCGGCCGCGCATCTTCGTCATTTAGACCAAGCGTCATGCGACGCATATGCGCTCTTCCGCACGCTCGAAGAGCCCTCGTCCTCCTCAGCGACCGATGATACGTCGGCGACCTCGCACTGTCGCCTGCTTCCCAGAAAAGCGGGCAATGACAGAGCAGATCGAACTTCGAATTGCCGGCATGCTGCAGGGAGGGAGTACGCATGAGCAAAGAGATCAATGTACTCGCCATGATGAAAGGCGAGGAGCGATACATTTTCCTATACGACGACGATCATCGCACTGAGACGCTGCGCATGTTGGGCCGTTACGCGGCCGATCCTCAACTGAGTTTTACATGGTACGACGCGGCGGTTCTCAGCAAAAAGATTCGCGAAACAGCGGCTGAACTTGAGTCGCAGCGTCCGTCCGAGTCTGCGCCTTCGATTCAACGCACCACCACTCCGCGTTTCACCATGCCGGCTGAATAAAGGAAATCGCTTCGCATCACAGCGCGACGGCGCCTTTCGCCGGCATGCCAAAGCCTCGGGCTTGCTAAGGACCACTGCACGTGCGCAACGAGATCACTCAATTCTTGCGATACCTGGATGCGGAGCGGAATGCGTCGGATCTGACGATCAAGTCCTATCGCGAAGACTTGATGGACTTGGCTGAGTTTTTGGCTGAGCAACTCGGCGGAGAGCGTTCGCCGGGTGAAGTGACGCCGCGCGACTTGCGAGGTTACCTATCTGCATTGCATGAAGCGGGTTACGCACGGACCAGCATCTCGCGCAAATTGGCTTCGCTCCGCAGTTTTTATAAGTTCGCACAGCGTCGGGAGCTGACCGATACGAATCCGGCCAAGCCGCTTCGCAATCCGCGCGGGGCTCGCAAGCTGCCGCACTTCTTGACGGGCGAAGAGATACTGAAACTGTTAGAGGCGCCGCCGCGCAGCGATATGCTCGGCCTGCGCGATCGAGCCATCTTGGAGACGATGTATTCAGCCGGACTGCGCGTCAGCGAAGTCGTTGGGCTGAACGACGGCGATCTTGATGTTGAAGAAGGTCTCGCGCGCGTTCGCGGTAAGGGTCGTAAAGAACGGCTCAGCCCGCTCGGGCGTTATGCCATCGAAGCGCTTTACGCCTATCGCTTGAAGCGAGTGCTCGCGGCCAAAGAGCCGAAAGGGCGCGAGGCACCGGTCTTTGTGAATCGATTCGGCAATCGGCTGACGACGCGCAGCGTGGCACGGATGCTGGAAAAGTACATCAAGCTTACGGGGCTCGATACACGCACTACGCCGCACACGCTGCGGCATAGTTTCGCGACGCATCTGCTGGATCGCGGAGCAGATATTCGCAGTGTGCAGGAGCTACTCGGCCATAAGAGCCTAGTGACGACTCAGATCTATACGCATCTTTCGACTGCGAATCTCCGCGAGGTTTACCTAAGAGCTCACCCTCGAGCTCGGCTGTGACGCGAACACGCCAAAGTTTGCGAAACTTTGGCACGCCCCGCTGTAGACTGGCTTTGCGACTCTGGATTTGCTACATTCGCCCGCATCCTATCGTTCGCAAGACCAACAGCAGTGCGTGATCTATGACAGATACGACTACAGCGAATTCAGGTCGTGACCCCGCGCATCTCCAGCGCGATCGAGCCTTCACCGGAAAGCTTGCGAGTTCTGCTGCATTGCCTCACGCTGGTTCGCTGCATCACACGGCTTCACCTGTTGCATCTGCGTCCGGCCCTCACTTGGATCTGCATTCTTGGGCGCGCTCGGGACGCTGCCCTGACAACATGTGTCGCATCGAAGTCACTGCTCGCATGTTGGATGCAGGCAGGATGTTGAGCGCTCCGGGGGCAGAAGAGAAACTTTCGACCTTGGCAGAGCAAACCGCGCTGGAGATCGGTTGGCAATCGATGATCGAAGTGGCCATCCTCGACAACGGCGGTTTGCAGTCCATCGCCATTGATAGACTTGCGCACGGTGTTGCTGTCGCACCGGCTCCCATCGATGGAACGAATTGGATGCAGGCCCTGAGTGCGGCTGATGAGTTCTCTCCCCCCTTGACCGCGGCAAGAAATCTGACAGCAGAATACGTTGCGGACCTGTCTGACAAAAGTGATGGATGGTCAAAAGCGCTGGTGGATGCGGGAATGCGGACCGCAATGTGTATACCTTTGGCTGTTCAAGATCGATGCGCCGCGATCCTCTGTTACGGTAGCCGAGTGCCGCTGTCACCACGCCCTGAAGATCTCTCCGCTCTCGAATCGATCGTCGGCTTTTTGGCAGTTGCCCGGAAGTTGTCGGCTGCCGAAGCGGAGTTGGCTCGTCGCGAGACCCGGATGAAGCTGGCTGCGGCTGCGGCTCAAATGGGTGTGTGGGAGATGGACGTCGAGACCGGGCGAATCGAATGGTCGCCTGAGGTAGGTTCCATTCTCGGCATGGCGGACTTCGACGGTTCATTCGAAACATTTCGCAGTCGTATTCCTGCCGAAGATCTCTTCGTGCTCGACGAGGGGAACAAGCGATTGGATGAAACGGGGAGTTGCATCAGCGAGTTTCGGTTTCGACGCGACGACGGGCAATTGATTTGGGTCGCGAACTATGTGCAGTACTTTCGAGCGGCTCGCGACGGTAAAGACTTGTTGATCGGAACCGTCCAAGACATTACCGCGCGACGAGATACTGCTGAGAAGATTGCTCTTCAGCAAGCCGAACTGCTCCACATGTCGCGCTTGAATACGCTGGGTACGATGTCCTCGGCGCTGTCACATGAATTGAATCAGCCGCTGAGCGCACTGTCGAACTTCGCATCTGCGGCCGACGCTCTGTTGACCACCGCCGACGATCCGGCTTCGGTGCAAGTGAAAGACTACATCAAGCAGGTCTGCGCCCAGTCGATGCGAGCCGGGCAGATAGTACGGCGTCTGTCTGAGTTCGGTCGCAAATCGGCGGCGCGATATGCGCCGCAAAACATCATCGAAGTGCTCGAGGATACCATTCTGCTGATGAGTGCCGAGCTCAGGCGGCGCAACATCCAGGTGCGCATGGAGCTGATGCCTGATATCAGAACGCTTCGCGGAGACCGTATTCAACTGCAGCAATTATTCCTGAACTTGCTCAGCAACGCAGCCGATGCGATGGAGAAAAATCCGCCCACGGATCGAACAGTAGTTGTATCTGTCGCGCAAGACCAGCAAAATGGTTACGTGTCGATTGAAGACAACGGTGAAGGACTTACCGACGAAGTCCAGGCGAGGATGTTTGAGCCCTTCTTCTCGACGAAGAAGCAGGGAGCAGGTATCGGACTCAAGGTCGGTCGAACGATCGTAGAAGCTCACGGAGGGAGGATCATCGCTCAAAAAAATGATGGTCCGGGGTCAAAGGTAACGGTTTGTTTTCCCAATCCCTCGGAATTCACCCATGGCTAAGGAAGTCGTTTACATCGTCGACGATGACCCGAGCGTTCTGATGTCCGTGCAAGCGGTGTTGAATTCTCGCGGCTTTGAGACTCGTGGGTTTGCTTTGGCACAAGAGTTCCTCCGAGTAATCTCGCCTGATGAAGTCGGCTGTGTCATCACCGATTTGCAGATGCCGGAGATAAACGGCTTGGAACTGCAGCTCACGCTTTGCGAGATGCACAGTTGTCTGTCGCTGATCATGGTCACCGGCTTCGCTGATGTCCCCATCGCCGTGGAAGTCATGAGTAAGGGGGCGGTGACTGTCATCGAAAAACCGTATGAAGCGGAGAAGCTGGTTGAGTTCGTGCAGCGAGCGATGGAGGTGAGTCGCAAGACCTACGCGCAGACCGAGAAAGAACGGGATGCGGTGCGTCGCATTTCCGTGCTGACGCCGGAGGAATTGCAAGTCATGGAGTTGGCTATTCGCGGTCTTCCCAACAAAGCCATCAGTGATACGCTCACCATAAGCCGCAGGACAGTCGACCGCAGACGCCAGACCGCGCTGACTAAAGCTCGCGTCGCGACCGTATCCGAGTTTGCGATAGTGCTCGAAACAGCTCGCATGCTCGGCGGTCCGCCTACCAGCGGCAGCGCCGTGTAGTCTGCCTGTAAAGCACTGTGCGTTCAGCTCTTCAGCATGCGATCGAGCACATTGCGAGTGATCTGTTCGATGCGTGCATCGACACCCTTCGGCTCGGTATACACTTTGGGATTGAGATAGCCCGGCGGTGCGCTCAGGCCGTCCGCCCACCAACAGGTGGCTGCGTTGAAGACGATGTTCCCTTTCTTGCCGTAATAGACCGTGGCGGTATACGTACCGCCATTCGGTTTTCCCGGAGCGGATTGCGTCGGTCCGGTCGCGACGATTTCCAACCCTGGAATCGGCGCCGGGTCACCATGCCATTCCCAACCGATCACTCCCGGAATCGCGTCGCCGGCTTTCATACCCGTTCCCTGATAAATCCAATGGTCCGGCATACTGCATATCCAGTCAGCTCCGCCGGTGACAGGCCCGGTGCTGTGAGCTCCCATCAGCTCATTACCGTAGGGACGTTCATGCGCCAACGAACTCATCGATGAAAACTCGCGAGTTCCTCCCGGCGGTCCGAAGACACCGACACGTCGGATCGACCTCTGCTCCGCGTTCCATTCGACTCGACCGCAGACCGCATTGCCGCTGAAGAAGCCGACATGCGTTCCCGATTCGATTGCGGCTTGGACATTTCGGAACATCTCGATCGTCCAATACTCATCATGTCCGACGCTGAGAAATCCATTGCCGCGTTTGGCAGTCGCTGCATCGCGATGTGTATCGGTGTTGGAGACGTATGTGACGTCGTAACCTTCTCGTTCGAGCCAATAGACGAAGGGGAATTCCCAGAGGAAGAACTCGCCGGAACCGATTGAAAGAGGCGCGTCGAGGATTTGACAGTACTTACCGTAAGGACGATTGAAGCTGACTTCCGAGCTGCCGCCCCAGTGCCATTGATCTTTCCCGTCATCGTACAGTGAGTATTGCGAAGGCCAGCGATTGTAGGCCTGCCATGTATGATCGCTGCATTGAAAGACAAGGTCAGCTTTTCGATCATCCGTCACGATGAAGATGATATAGCTCTGCAGTCCTTCACGTTGTTCGGTGAGCCTGGCGATATACACGCCGCTGGTCCAATCTTTCGGGATCGGCAGTTCGATA
>JAXMBQ010000062.1:0-21207 GCA_046349815.1 Pirellulales bacterium
GGGAATTTTTCAAATGCGAAGCGAGGAATCTTGGTGACGACATAATCGATCGTCGGCTCAAAGCAAGCCGCCGTCTTCTTGGTGATGTCGTTCGGGAGTTCCCACAGTCGATAACCGACAGCCAGTTTGGCGGCGATCTTAGCGATGGGGAAACCGGTGGCTTTACTAGCCAGAGCGCTGGAGCGGCTGACGCGCGGATTCATCTCGATGACGATCATGCGGCCGGTGCGCGGATGGATAGCGAACTGGATATTCGAACCGCCCGTCTCAACGCCGATCTCACGAATCACCGCCAGCGATGCATCGCGCATGCGCTGGTATTCTTTGTCGGTCAGTGTCTGAGCCGGCGCGACGGTGATTGAGTCTCCGGTATGCACACCCATAGGATCGAAGTTCTCAATGGCGCAGATGATGACCACGTTGTCATCCAGATCGCGCATGACTTCCATCTCGTACTCTTTCCAGCCGATGATGGATTCTTCGAGCAGAACTTCGTGAATCGGCGACTGCTGCAGACCATTGCGGAGCAGCGCGTCGAATTCGTCACGATTGTAGGCGATGGCTGAACCGCTGCCGCCGAGGGTGAAGCTGGGGCGGACCACGCACGGGAGTCCGATCTCAGGTAGGAAGCGGCGAGCTTCCTCGAGCGTGTGAACGACTTTGCCTTTGCAGACTTCCAGGCCGATCTTCTCCATCGCTTGTTTGAAGAGATCGCGGTCTTCGGCTTTCTCGATCACATCGGGCTTGGCCCCGATCATCTCGACGTTGTACTTCTCCAGCACGCCGTTGCGAGCCAAATCCATGGCCGCGTTGAGACCTGTTTGACCGCCGAGTGTCGGCAGCAGCGCATCGGGTCGCTCGCGCTCGATGATCTTGGCGATGATTTCCCAGGTCAGCGGCTCGATGTAAGTGCGATCAGCCAGCGTCGGGTCGGTCATGATCGTGGCCGGGTTGCTGTTGACCAGCACCACTTCATAACCTTCTTCGCGCAGAGCCTTACAGGCTTGGGTTCCGGAATAGTCGAATTCGCAGGCTTGGCCGATAACGATCGGTCCCGAACCGATCAGGAGAATCTTTTTGATATCAGTTCGACGTGGCACTTGGTGTAGCTTGTCCTGGGTACGCTTGGGGCACTCATTCCGCGATAGGGCGGAAAATAAAATTTCCCAAGGGTATCACGACTTGGCTGAATTCGACAAGGGGTTGAAATCGACGAGTAACTTCCAGGCCGTAAGTACGACGAACACGCCGACCCCTGAAGCGATCGAGAGCATATAGCCCAACGAGCCATTTTCCGAAGCAGACTTCGACATCGAAGAAATGAGGATCAGGGCCGTGAGGACGCTGAGTGTTACGATCGCCAGCCAGCCGAGTACGCCCGGGAAAAACTGCTTCGTCCATCCCTTGGCTTGGCTCGATAGGTGGTTGAATGCAACGGCCAGCACGACCAATAGTCCGACGATGAGTCCTTGATAATCGTCTGAACCTGAACCGATCAGCTTCCCGACAGCGTCCATGACTACTCGCAGGAACAGTGCACCCAAAATCACTCCCGTGATTCGGCCCACGCCCCCCTTCAAGCTGCAGCCGCCGACGACGGCCGACGCAATCGCGAAAAGTTCGTATCCGATGCCTTGTGTTTGAGGATCGGACGATCCGACTTCACTGGAATAGAGGATGCCGGCGATGGACGCGGTCAGTGTACCGATGCAGTAAGCGAGCCACTTCAATCGCTCTGTTCGAATACCGCTGAGCCTGGCCGCCGTCTCGTTTCCGCCCATGGCGAGCAGATGTCGCCCGACGACTGTGCGGTTCATGAGGAACCAAGCCGCCACTGCCAAGACCGTAAAGATCAGCAGCGGCATGTACCAGGAGTGGCCGAGCACAGCAAATGTTTTGTCGGATATGTTGATCTTGGTGGATCGATTATCAAACGCCGCGGTGACCGCTTGACTGAAGATACGAGCCAAGCTGCGGAGTCCGACGAGCGACGCAAGCGTTGCCACGAACGGAGGGAGTCCGACGACGGTGATGAGCCACGTATGGAACGTGCCGACTAAGAAGCCGACACCGAGTGTGGCAAGTATCGCGACGCCGGTGATCCAGACGGGCATCCCTGCGGTCGGGTCTTCCACATCGGGGGCGACCCAGTGACTGAGCGTCAGCATGATCATACAGCAGAACGCTCCGCCGAACGCGATCATGGAACCGCTCGACAGATCGATGCCGCCGGCAATGATCACGATGGCGGCACCGATAGCGAAGATTCCCAGCATCGATGCTTGGCGAACAATCTGTTCAGCGTTCAGTTGGCTGCGAACGATGTAGGAATCGTTGAAGCACGATGTAATACCGAGAACGGCTATGCATCCCAGGATGAGGACAATCTCGGTCAGATAGCGTTTGACGTCCATTAGCTGCCTGTCAGCCCGCGCTCTTTGAGCCAGTCATTGAATTGAGCGGATGTGAAATACTGAGCATTGAACATCTCAGGCTTCAATGGCGAGTTTTCATTCGGAACAACCACGCGCAGTTCGGTGGTACGAATATCGCCGCCCTCCGACGTGGGCTTGCCGGTTTCGGGATCGAGGTTGGGGAAGATGTCTTTGACCGTGGCCGAGTCCTTGTTAACCAGCGCTTCCATCAGTTGAGTTCCGAGGTATCCCATTTGATAGGGATTCTGAACGATCATCGCATCGATGTTCCCCTCGTTCATGTGCTGGATCGCTTTGGGAGCCGCATCGAAAACGACGATCTTCATTTTTTCGCGGATGTTTTGCTCTTTCACCACCGACACAATTGCGTGAGCGTTGTACGCCCAGATACCGACCAGCGTATCGATCTCGGGGTGGTTTTGTAGTGCATTGCGAACGTTGTTCTGTGCGTCAGTCAAATTCATTTGATCGCCCAAGCCGTCGGCTTTCTTGAATCCTTCGCCGGCACCTTCCTTAAAGCCCTTGGTGCGCTCGATCACATTGGCTGCGGAGCTCAGTCCGTAAAACTCGGCGTATGTGCCTCCGTCCGGTCGCAGTCCCTTGGCCGCTTTACCGAGTTCGCGGCCGCCGATGATGTTGTCCGTTCCGAGATAAGCAAAACGGCTGTCTCGAAATTTGCTGCGGTTAACGTCGAGATCGATCGTGATCCTGCCTGCGCCCCTGCTTTCGCAATTCCTGCATCGCATCGGCAAGTGCAACACTCTCGGCGTCCGTGACGCTGACTGCGACCGCTGCAATGTCCGTTTGGCTGGCGTAGTCCTTCAGCTTGTCGATCTGTCCCTTCGATGTCCCGTCGTTCTTATCCATTTCGACGCGCAGTTTAGAAGAGGCGAGATCGAAATCTTTCTCAGCCTTTTCCATCCCTTTCCGCATCGCATCCCAGAACGGATCGTCGCCGTTGGTCAGCAAAATGACTCGCTTGACTTTGCCGCCGCCGCCTCCGGAGGCTGTCCCGGACGGTTCGCCGGAGCCGGAGCAGCCGACGGACACGAGGCCGATCGACAAGACAGAGCATAGACCGACGAAAACGAACAATCGGCGCAAGTGGAATGCGTTGGACATGAGCGGCAACCTATGAAGCGGGAGGTGCCCCTAGAGATAGGGTTGGGCGATGGGAGGTTGTGATTCTAAGTGCCACCCGACAGCTCTTCAACGGGATCGTCCCGCGAAGGCGAACTTTCCTGCAGTTGTTTGCCGGTTCGGGCATCAGCGACCGCATTACGGCCTGTTTACATAATGAAAGCGGTACGCCGCAAGCAAGTTATTGATTTAACGAGTCCCATCAGACTAGGGTTTCAAATCACAACCCGAAGCGTAAGCGAGGGACCCGGATCCCTCGCTTACGCTTCGGGTTACGACTAAATCAACAAGCTGCAATTCTTCAGGTGAAGCACGATCGATATAGATAAAACGGAAAGCCTTCACTATTTATTCTTGCCCGTGACGATGTCACGCGTCACCTGCTGAATACTCGCTTGGCGTTCCCCCAAACTCTTCAGTTGTGATTGCAGGTCCCGAGCTTCGGCTTGACCGACAACGTCGTCGGGGTCTTTGAGAGCTGCAGACAAAGTGCCGGTGCGCTTGTTGACGCGGACCTGCAACGTACGAATGAGCCGCAGTTCTGCCAGTTGATCGACCAGCGGCTGGTCACCCGGATTGCCTTGTTGGCCCCCCTGCTGTTGCTGCTGCTCCTTGCGCTTCTTTTGGTCCTTTTGAACCTGTTCGAGCGCTCCCAACATTTCTTCGAGTGAACTGGTGATCTCTTCTTCCAACGCGATCGTCATCTTACCGATGTCCGCCTTGGCCAGCCGATCGACGACGCTTTGGACATCGACCAGTACTTGTTCCATAGCTTCCGGAAATGCAGCGCTGGTTCCTTCTTCACGCAACAAGAGCAACGCCTGTTGCCCTGTCGTCTGCACTTTGCGCTCTTCCAATGACAAGGCATTGGCTCGGATTTCAATCTGTCGATCCGCGGAATCACCCGCAATGTCAGCCAGGCGTTGAGTCTCTGATAAAACAGTTTTTTGCATCTGCAACATGGCTCGCAGTCGCGTGTCGAGTGCTGCCAGCGAGCGTTCGATCTCTTCTTCTCGCAATTGACGCAGGATCTCTTCCAGCTCTTCGATGGCCGCTTCTAATTCGCGCTCGGCTTCACGCTGCTCTTCGACCGCCCCTTTGCGTTCGGCGTCTTCGAGCTTTTTCTGCGCTTGCTTCATCTTCTGTTGAGCACGCTTGATGCGCTGTGCAGCTCGTTCCGTCGGGTCTTTCGGTTGTTGCTCGGCCGAACCCTGTTGTTGCTCGTCGCCTGATTGTTGTTCGCCTGACTGCTGTTGATCGGGTGACTGCGAATCCTTCTTCGGTGATCCTTTCGATTCCGATCCTTCTTTCGGTTCACCGCTTTCAGACTTGGACGGGTCGGATCGGCCATCCTTGGGTTTATCACTTCCCTTTGGGTCGCCGTCCTTCGGTTCTCCGGACTTCTGTTCGCCTGAAGGAGTGGACTCGGCATCTTTCTTGTCAGGATCCTTTTTGTCTCCGTCCTTTTTCTCGCCGCCGTCCTTGTCAGCGTCTTTCTTTTCAACACCGTTCTTGTCGCCGTCTTTCTTATCACCATCCTTCTTTTCTGCAGCATCAGGCTTGTCGTTGCCCTTTTCACCGTTCGATTTGTCATCGGCCGGTTTGTCTTTGGGCATATCATCCTTGGATGAGTCGCCGTTCTCATTCGACTTGTCGGCTGCCGGATCGGATTCAGACTTGGATGTGTTCGGTTTTGATTCTTCACCGCCGACTTGTTTGGCGATCTCGGCAGCCTTTTCGGCCAGCTTGTTCTGATCCTTGGCCGCTTGTTCTGTCGATTGTCCTCCTTCCGTGCGACCTCGCAGTGAACTCTGTAGTCGTTTCAACCGATCCGTTTCTTCGATCCAGCGTTTGACTTGGTCTCGCTGTTCTCGGACACGGTCCTGGCGGTTTTCGCTTTGCAAAAGCTCAAGCAATTGTTTGAGCGATTCGATGCTCAGCTTCTGATCATCTGCGGCTTGGCTGAACTTGCTTTGCTCTAAGCTCTTCGCGGAACGAGCCAAGAGCTCGGTGAGCTGAGCTTGCTTTCCCTGCTGTGCAGCTTGCTGCAGCAGAGCGGCGCGAGCCGGATTGGAAGCGGCTTCGATCTCAGCCGATTTCAGCAGCAGTTCTTCCAGCCGTTTGAATCGCTCGGCTACTTGCGCTTGTTCAGCCGCCACGGCTGCGGTTTTGTCCACCGCCGACTCTGCGGGTTTGTCCGCAGGGGTTTGCGCTGAAACCAAGGTTGCCGTGTTTACATGCAGCACTACGGCAATGAATACGACGGTTATGCCGAGCAGTTGGGATCGGAATCGGTACCCGAGTTCAGACACTTCGTGACTCCTCACTGTGACCTTTTTCTGCGACCTATTTCCGCGATCTATGACTGCTGACACTCGCTTCGACTTTCCATTGGGATCATCACGGCAGCCAGGGGGATGTTGACTTATTCAAAGCGGAACGGCGCGAGCCGTCCGATAGGGCACTATCGATCGTGAAGAGCCGGACGGCTCTCGCCGTTCCGCTTGAAATAAATCAGCAACCACCGTGCTCTCAATTATCGCACTGGCTGTGGGGCCGAGCCAATCTCAGGTTGAAAATTATTCCAGATCGAGTTGCTTGCGCAGCAACGCTTTCTGTTGTTCTTTGGTTTCTTTCAGGAGCCGCTCTTGGTCCTCTACCATCTGTCGGAACAAATCGACGATTTCATTGAACGATTCCAAGTCCATCATGTTGGAGACGACGGAATCGAGCGCTTCGAGAAGCCGATCATCTGCCGCTGCTGCCGCCAGCGCCTGCTCACGCCCGCCGACGGGGGACATGGCAGCCGTCTGCAATTGGCTTAGCGCTCGCCGCAGGTCTTCCATTTCTTTACCGAGTGCCGCGTTCAGCGGTTCAAAGACTTTGTCCTTCAACCTGGCTTGGCGATCGACGCTGTCGATACGGTTGTTGACCAGTTGCAGGCGAATGTCTTCGACTCGGCCGGCAATACCGGTGAGCTCCTGCTGTGACTTGTCGGCCTGCAGCACACTTTGTTGAGCTCGCAGAACGGCGAGGCGTCGCGCTTGCTCGGGGTCTTCTCCGGCGGTATTCGGTTCATCATCACCGGCGGCGTCGGTCGGAGGTTGGTAAGTGACGAACGAATCGGACGGCGAGGCTTTTCCCTTGTCGTGCAGGGCACCGGCCGGCGCGGCAGAACCGCTCTGTTCGACGAGGGCTGTGCGCAACTGTTTAAGCTCGCTGATGATCTGTTCCAGTCGTTGACGCAACTCCAGTTCTTGACGATCCAACATCACGATCAGTTTGTCTTCAGCGACGATCGCCAATTGAATCGGCTGACCGTTACCGATGTGTTTGCGACCTTGAAGATCGTAGTAATCAGCCGCTGACGTTCCCATTCCGAGCGTCGAACCGGTCGGGAACTTCATTCCTCGCGTCTCGGCCAACTGCAAGAGATCGATGTTGGTCTCAACTTTCCCTTCCGAATCGACCGGGCAATCTAACTCGACCGGCGGCATCTCATTCACGACGACTGTCGTCCACACGCGAGCCAAATCGTAATCGTCAACGGCTGAGCCTCGCAGCGGAATAATCGCTTTCGGAGTGACCGCTGTTCCGATGCCGACCAATTTCGTATCGACTTCCGGTGTCGCATCTTCTGCTACGGTCAATGCATATCGTGGAATCTGATCAGAGGTGAGTCCGTATTGATCGATGGTTCGAATTTCAACCACGGCATTGTCATGCACGATGCCCAGCGGAATAGCGAACTCAACTCCGCCGGGGGTGACTGTTTCGATTTTGAATTCGCGATCAGACGAGGTGATTCGGTCGTTTGATGAACTACGGGACGACGCCGTTCTCGATTCAGCTACACGCACTACGTATTGAACTTCTCGCAGCGGATCGCCGGATGTCCCGAGCAGCGTGACTTCGGCTCCTTCCGGAATGCGAAGTCCGGAGCGATAGGCAACGACTTCTTCCGTGGGACGATTGGCCGGGCCGGTCAGCAGGTACTGCGGATAGCGAATGCGCAATCGCATGTCGGTGATCACAGTAGGATCGACGACTTGTAACCGGAAATCATCCAGCCTCGCATCGCTGCCGATGACATCGAACTCGAGATTCTCCAGCAGACCATAAAGCGGCGGGCCGTCGAGAATGAATTGCTGCCAACCACTCGCCGGTTTGCCTAATCGCCGCAAGTTGGCTCGACCTCGCGCCCCTTCTTCCGTGCGATAAAACAAGGTGCAGAGTTCCGGGACGGAGATCGCTTTCGTGTCGGCGGATACTTGCAAGACCACCGAGCCGCCGCGCGGCACATGCACGAGTTTGTCTTCGAACGGAATGTTGATGCGATCGGCGGCGAGTTGGCCGGTGAACGGTGGGAGTTGCAGTTGGATACCGTCGGCGCGCAGCAGGGCCTTTCGCGGCCACGCTTCATCCGAGAGAGCGAACAGTCGTTTGCTCCAGAGTCGCATCCAGCTCGGCGAGATCAATGTCACGACTAAGGTGAGCAGGCAAAGTGCGCCACAGGCGGCACCGAGTCTATAGATCGGTCGCCAATCGAGCAGCTTGCTGGGATCGACTTGCCCGGCACGATCTACAGCGGATGCATGGACGCGATCGAGCATCGCGGCATAAGCTTCCGGCAGCGATACATCCGGCGGTGGACTTTCCACCAACTCCACAGCCGTAACGACTTCGTTCCCCAGTTCAGGGAACCGTCGCTCAAGTAGTACCGCTAGATTGCGATCACGCATCGGCACGACTAGACGTCGGCCGAGTCTCCAAACTAACGCCCATGCGACTCCGCAGCCCATGATGATCAGCCAAGCGGTTCGTACCCAGCGCGGCGTTTCCGAGGATCCGACACGCACGGGCAGATAGTCCATGGCTGCAGCCAGCCAGAAAACACTGCCGATGATGATGAGCGTAATCATCAGACCGTCGAGCGCGAGATAACGTCGGATCTCGCCGCGCGCACTGACGAGCAGTTGCTTCAGCTCGGCAGCTAAACCGCGACGACCCTCAGCGGCTCGCGAACCTCGTCCCGAGCCGGCGTTGTTTCGATCTTGGCGGTTATCTTGAGTCATGCTGGTCCGTTATCTCATCGCTCAAACGAGGGCGTCGATCTATGCGAGCCGATGCAGCCGGCGCGCAAACCATTCGATAGTCAAACTGCCGGCGATCAGTGCCATCAACCAAGCTAACCAGCGGAGTTGGAAGTTTCGGTCGGGAACACCCGGCAAAAACGATGTTTGATCCTGCGGGGTAATCGCAGCCGCCAACGCGGTGATCGGTTCTGATCCGGTCGCTTTGTCGACAGCCGTGCTATCAGCGGTGATGTTGTCCGGGACCGTTGCGACGAGCGCTTCCTCCGCACCTCTAAAGTAGCGTCCGCCTGATTGAGCAGCCAGCGGCGCCAGGAGCGCATCGTTTCGTTCCGCTCGCTGCATTTCAACAGCGGGTACGCGAGCCTTCACAGTTGTGGTCAAGACTTCCTCGGAGGAAAGTCCGCCCAGCTGCAACAGCAATGTGTATTCACCCGCGGTTTGAACAGGGAACTGACCCGTATATACGCCCGGTTGCGATCCGTCGGGAAGCGGCTTCAGGACAAGTGGGCTGTTTCGTTTTTGAGGATCGAGCAATCTCGCGATGACTTCGCTTTGAATCAACGGTTGAAAGCGAGCGTCTTTCAGTACGGCGCGCACGGCGACCTGATCACCAAGTAATGCTTGTTCGCGATCGACCAGCAGAATACCCCGGTCCGAATCGAGCATCAGGCGACCTTGAGCCAACCAACGTACGAGCTTCGTGAAGTAGCGATCGAAGTAGAGATCCCCCAGCTCTCGAAGTCGCCACATTTCGCCGCCCCCTTGGTAGACGACGCGACCCGCGCCGTAAAACTGCGAGGCGAGATAAATCGGTAGGTTACCGTCTACGGCCGCAGTCGGATCGTTGAAGTAGGCGAGTGCTTTTCCACCAGGCTTGAGTTCGTATGCCGACTCGAATGTGTAGACTCCTTCAAATGCATCCCACAGCCGAGAGCTGGTTTGCGGATCGTCGCTCAACCACATGAAGTCGATCTGCGCGCCGTCGGGAGATATCTTCAGCGGCCATGCCTTATCGGATTCCACTCGGCCGCCGGCTAACAAGCGACTGCCTCGTTCATCCAACCGAACCGGTGAGAGCGAGCGCAGAATCGCGGCTCGTTCTCCGCCGGCGGAACGAGCCATCCACTTCGGCATCTCGACACTGCCTGCGATGAGCATCAGCCCGCCGGCTTGTTCAGCGACCCATTGTTCGAGAGCTTGCATCTGAGCATCGGAGACTTTGGTCCAGTCTGCATCGAAAGCGAGTATCGCATCGTATTGCGATAGTGCGGCTCGATCTGCCGGAAACTCCGTGATGATCTTCTGAGCTTCCTGCGACATGCCTGCACGACCCGATTGCAAAAGCACGTGCGATTCGGTGTCGCGATCACGGAACAACAAGTTGCGTACGAACTGATACTCGCGAGTCGGACCGCCCGCAAAAATCAAAATACGATTCTTGCGTTCGATGACTTCGATCGTTGCCGAACTTTGGTTGTCACCTGCATCTGCATCACCAGCCGGTGCCAGGACCTTCACTTGGTATACCCACTCACCGACGGCCTTCGGTGTCAGCTCGAACGTAGCAGTCGTCAACGAATCTTCGTCGCCCAGTGTGACCGCTTCTTCGGCTTCGATCGAATAGCTCGCCGGGTCTGCACTGCGCGGACCCGAGGTCACTTGCAACGTCACGGTTTGTCCGTTGAAGCCGACATTCTGTATCAGCGTGTTCATCACAAATTTATCGCCGGGATAAACTCGCTTCGGTGCATCGATCTCGACCAGCTTCACATTCGGAGGACTGAGTTCTGAACCGAGGCCGACGATTGTTAGTGGTACGCGCGCATTTTGCAGTGACAGGAGCAACGACTTAGGATCGAGTCCCGCGTTGCTGCGACCGTCGGTGATCACGACGATCGAAGCCAGTGGACTTCCTTGTTCACGCTCAAGCACCGCTTTGATCGCATCGCCCATGCGAGTCTCAATGCCGGTGGCTATCAAGGCTTCGTTCCAATCATCAGGTAGCCGCGTGACGTTCGCCGGCTGGTTCCCATCGCTTTTTGTTCCATCCGCCGACATAACCGATTTGATCGGTTCACTCGGATTCTTCTCTGCAGCATGCGCCGCGATGGCCGTTTCCGGATCGAGTAGTAGTTCGGAAAGCGAATAGTCTCCGACCGGCAATATGGCCCAAGCTAAAACGATCATTGCGATCAACGCCGAGATGCTGCCTGAGAGGAGACACCAGCCGCCTGGTTGCCAAGTTCTCGCACCGGAGATCTGAGCGAAGAGAGAGACAAGAATGAGCAACAATGCAGCGGCACCGATCGCGCAGGCAGCCAGCATCAGGACATGTGACTGCCGCAACGTCGCCAGTTCCGCCCCGCTACCGGTCGTGTCTTCTTGGATCGACTTGTCGGTCTTCGTCATGGCCGCGACTTGCTGCGGTCGCGCGGCTTGGTCAAAGCGATAGACCGACACATCATGACGAGCGGCCAACTCTGCAGTAACCGGCGTCCGCGCCAGCAGGTTCGCCGCTTCTTCGGTGCGCGTCAATTGCGAGGGCAATCCGCTGGCCGACGGAGTACCCGGCAGAGTCATGCTGAGAGATGTGTCGACCAATACCGCCACGCGCGAGTTGCGTGTGATACGTTGTTCGGATCGCTTGTCGAATTGGAAGAAGAAAAGCAGCAATCCGACGAAAGCGGCTAAGCGCAAGAGGAGCAAAGCCCAGCGCACCGGCCTCATCTGCTCGACCGAATCGCGTCGATACATCCAAACGACAAAGCTCAGGACAGCGACGGACAGTCCGATGACCAGCAACCAGTGCCACCATTGATCGAGCTGTTCAAATCGCATCCACTGGTAAAAGATGCGAGTCTCTGCCGTTAACGAAAAGGCGTTCATGATGCCCCTCCGGCAGTAACTTTCGGCAGATGGTAACCGGCTGAATATGCGAGCGCCTGTTCGGCGATGAGCATCGCAATCAGAGCCAAGAGCAGGAACATGCTGGGTGATGCCGCTTCCGGAGACCAAGCCGCTTCCGTAATCGATGATGCAGCGCGGTAACGAATCTTGATCGGCTGCAATTTGTCTTCCAGCTCGGCAGGAGTGACGCGTTGCAGGTCTCCTTCGATGCCGACCACGTTGTGAGCCGCATTGAGAACAACATTTTCGCCGGACGGCGTGGAGAACCAGGCCTCGAAGATTCCCGGTCGCAATAGACCGGTCGTCGTGTCATTGTCTTGTTGATTGGGATCGACAGGCAGCAGGAGTTTCGCGGGCGCATCGTCTGTAGTCTTATGCAATTGAACAGCGATACGGGCTCGGCCTCCTTCGCCGGTGGCCGGCAGTAGGACTTCGCCGGCAGGCAAAACCGGTTGCGTGATGACACCAGTGATCGGATCGCCGACCATGCCGCTCGTCGGTTCGCGTCGGAAACTGCCCAGGTAGCCCATCGTGCGCAGCGCGAGCACAACGAAGGTCGGATCTTGAGCCCAGTTGCTCCAGTCTACTTTCAAGCCGGTCAGAACCACCAAGACATGTCCTTCGCCGAACGGGCGATCAAGAACAAGCGGTCGACGCGCCGGGCCGAGAGCTACCGTCGCCACATTGCGTTCCGCGGGGGGCTTGCCTGCCAATGAGAGGAGCTTGCGGATCTCGATCAACTGAAACGGGCTGGCAGAGAGCGTTGTCAGCGGAACCAAAATCGGATGTTCGGTCGCCGTTACCTGCGGCTCCGAATCACCCGGCGTGCGCACGACATCGATGACTTGTTCAAGTTCGACCGGAAAGAGGCCGCTCCCATCACGATAGAGCGTACTGTTGACGCGCGACACATTCGTATTGGGACCGACAAAGTAAGCCAGACCGCCACCGGCTCGCAAATACGTTTCCAACTTAGATACAGCGCCTGGATCAAGAGTCGGAATATCCAAGAGCGAGATCACATCCCAGCTTGCAAGCTGTTCCGCCGGAGCATCTCTCAGGTACGACGAGTCACGCGTTTCGATCGACATACCGGTTGCCAGTTTGCCGTCGGGTCGCAGCGCTGTGGATAGGAAGAAGGCATCCGCGCCGGTGGGATCGTCTGAGACCAACAGTACCTTTTGCGACTGACGTATTCCGATAACGCACCAGCGGCGATTATCGATTTTCAGTCGATCTTCCGGAAGCGAGACTTCGACGGCATGACGACCGGGGACACCGAACAGCACTTGAACTTGGCGGGTAACTGTCTCACCGGGAGCGATCTGCTCGATCACGATCGGCGGCGCATCGATGGTCTGTCCCGAATAGGGTTGATCGGGTGCCGCTTTGGAAACTCCGTCTTGATAGAGCAGCGTGCGAACTTTGACGACAACATTACGTGCCGCCGTCGCGTTGTTATTGCGCACTTGGAATTTGACGAACAAGGGAACGCCGGCGGCCCAGGTCTCTTGTTCCGGTTCGAGCGATGTGAGGGTCATATTGCCGGCCGTAATCTCGGCGCAGTCGATGACGTTCCACTTCGGCGCGGCAGCGCTGAGGTCCTGCATCTTGCCGCGCAGCGATTCGGGTTGCCCCCATTCGTTGCGTCTGAGGTCGGTCACGAATGTGATCTCGACCGGCTCACCGCGAATGCCATTGATCAACGGGGTGATCAGTTCAATAGCCGGATCGGGAGCGAGTTGAAGAGACGTGGGCTGGGACGCGCCGATTCGGTCCAGCAACCCCGACACGTCGCGTGGAACGGTGAGCGACATCAAGTCGGCGGCCGCGTCCAGGCGAGCCTCATCCTCTCCTTTGCGGGAAGCGAGTTCGGCTCGGCTCCAGCGGAGCAGAGTCAGTTGGTGTTCGCCCGGCTGAGCGGCGATGGAGCGAATGAGCGATTGGACTGAGGCCAGCGCGCGGGCATAGGCCGTCTCCCCCTTCTCCTCTTCCGCCATCGAGTAACTGTCGTCCAGCAGAATGAAATGATGGGTGACTCGACCGCCGAACCAACTGAGGCTCTGGGACGCACTGATCCAACGAGCCAGCATCGCGACCAGCAGAATCATCGCGGCAATGCGCGAAGCGAGCAGCAGCCATTGCTTGAGCAGTACCCAGCGTCGATGCTTGCGGTAGCTCTCCAGCAGGAAATCCATAGCCGCCCAGCTCTGCTTGCGATGGCGCAGCATGTTGATCAGGTGCACCAGAACGGGCACTGCGACCAACAGGAAACCCCAAGTCAGCGGCTGGAAAAGAAACTGCATCAGCGTCCTATCGAATAAAGCAAGTCAAACCGGCCAAGCGGAATTCTCAGTATATCCCGCACTCGCCCGGCTGTTGTAGGCGAGGAGGAATCGTGTCCCGCCTATTTTCCGCCGGCGGGGTGGATCGACTACAATGAGACATCTCATCTCGTCGAAAACAAGTCCTGAGACGAAAACGGTTCGGCGCTGTTTGATTTTATAAGAGCGGTACGGCGCGAGGGTTTGTTGATTTAGTCAGCTTCGACAGATTGAGGTCCAAATCCTAACCCGAAGCGTAAGCGAGGGATGCAGGTCCCTCTCTTACGCTTCGGGTTGCGATTGCATCCACCAGCCGCTTGTCGTCCTGTTTTACTGAGATCGTCGTAACGCCGACCGAGCCGTTTGCGTGCGATTGTTCTCAAACATGTATCTACAGTCAGGGTGAAAACATGTTTCAGCGTCAAAACCGCATCGTTCGTACCCTCGCTCTCTTCGTCTGCGGCAGTCTGATTTCGGCGACGGTTTCAGCCGATGTCATCGAACTTAAGGACGGACGCCGTTTTTCCGGACGCTTGGTCAGCCGGCGTGAAGCAGAAAAGCAGCTCGTCGTCGAACTCGACTCGGGCGTGATGATGCTGGTCAACCAGAAGGACATCAAGCTGCACATGACCCAGTCGGAAGCCGAGCGCGAATATGCGACTCGAGCTGCTGCGATGCCCGACACGATCGAAGGGCATATGGAAATGGTGGCGTGGTGTGCGGGAAAAGGATTGCCGAACTTGGCCAACACGCATTACGAGCGCATCCTGGAACTCGATCCGGACCACAAGCTGGCACGCGCGGCCCTCCGCTACCAATTCGAGCGCGGCCAGTGGGTGCGTCGTGACGTGGTGATGAGCGAACAACGCGGTAAGATCAAGATCGGAAACGCGTGGGTCTTTCCCGAAGTGGCGGCGATGGAACAGAGCCGAGCGAAAGCCAAAGAAGAACTCGATACGCTCAACAAAGACCTGCGACGTTGGAATGACGATGTTGCCAAAGAGCGACGCAACTCAGCCGATTCGATGGCGAAGATTCAAGCGCTCGAAGGACCGACTGCGGCCGCAGCGATACGCAGCCTGTTTTTTCCAAACGGATTCCAGAAGCTGTCGACCAACTTGCCGCCTGTTCCTCTACGACTCGAATACGTCAAGATTCTGGCTCGTAGCAAGAGTGGTGAATCGCTGCAGACGTTGATTCAAATCAGTATGAATGATCCCGATGATTCGATTCGTTCGGCGGCTCGACTGGTACTGAAAGAACTGGGCCCGAGAGAAGCGACGATTGCTTATCTGGCTGCATTGGAACGGAGCGGGCAGCCACCTTCTATGATTGAGGCGATCGGGACTGGGCTGGCGGATATGAACGACCCGATCGCTCTGTTGCCGGCGATGCGGCATTTGGTGACGACTTACCAAAAAGACTTCATCGTCGGCGGCAGCACAAACGTCGGATTCTCCAATGACAACTTGGGGGGCCAGGGGAATACTATTTCCGGGCAGCAGAACAAGCGCGTCATTGAAAACCATCAAAGTCCCTCACTGCTGAGAACTCTCACCGGGCTGACCGGCCAGGATTTCGGATACGATCGCGAAGCGTGGGAACGCTGGTATGCGACCACTAATTTCCGAACAGGATCGGACTTGAGAAGAGACCCTTGATAACGAACTAATCTCAGGATTTTGTTCCACTTAGCCGAAGCAACTGTTATGCTGCTCCAATCGCTCGGCTCGCCGCCGAACGATGTCGGGAATGATTTATGTTGTTGCGGCCGAGCACAATTCGAACCTTCCAGTTGCTACTCTGCTTTGCGAGCATTTTTGCGGCCGCCTTGCCGCTGGATGTCCTTGTCGATCGAGAGCCGGACTTTTCGTTAACTGAGGAACGAGAAAGTTCGGTTGCCGATGACCGCGATGAAGACGTCGATATCGAAGACGGTCTTATCAGCCCGCAGGCAGAGCTTTCACTCCACTGGATTGCGGCTGCGGCCGTCATGCGCGGTGTTGTTGCTCCCGTCGCGGAGCGACCGATTGTCAGTCGGCAACGTCCCCCGCCGACCTCCCTTGGAAACCTTGTTATTTCGTAGCAGTTAAGAAGCGAACTGCTGTTTCCGTTTCCCTGGTGATTTTTTCTCACACGGCCGTTGACTGCCGTGTTCAACCATTCCGGACTCGTTCCGCCCTCGTTTTTCCAACGCGGACTTCCGGGCTCTTGCGTGCGTTTGTGCCTGCCTATCCTCGCATATCGAAAGCGCTTTTGAATGGCTACTGCAGCTACCGAGATCCCTCGTGGGAATCTCGCTGGATTCACTAAGTACATCAAGTACGACTTAACCTCCGGTCTATTTGTCTTCCTCATCGCTCTCCCGCTCTGTTTAGGTATCGCTCAGGCCAGCGGATATCCGCCGATGGCAGGAATTTTTACAGCGATCATCGGCTCGATTCTCACCACCTTCATCAGCAATTCAGAGCTGACGATCAAAGGACCTGCCGCAGGATTGATCGTCATCACGGCCGGCTGCATCGAAGAGTTCGGCGGCGCATCGTCGTTTGCCGGAAGCGAAGGCGATCTGCTTGCTTACCGTTCTGCCCTGGCCGTCGGAGTGGCCGCCGCAGCATTGCAAATCCTGTTCGGTGTATTTCGCGCAGGCATTCTGGGTGAGTTTTTTCCTCGCGCCGCCATTCACGGTATGTTGGCCGCGATCGGCGTGATCATCATCGCCAAGCAGATTCCCTTCTCACTCGGCGTCACCGGTGCGAAAGGTGAGCCGCTGGAGTTGCTGCGCGAGATTCCGAACTTCATTATGGAATGCAACCCGGCGATCGCCGCCATCGGGTTGATCAGTCTCGTGATCTTGTTCTTCTGGCCGCTGGTGCGCAAGAAGATCCCCGCGCTCAAGGCACTGCCGCCGCAAGTCATCGTGCTGGTGATCGCCGTCGTGCTGGGCCTGAGCTTCGATCTCCTGCACAGTCACTCTTATCTGCTGCAGGGACACGAGTATCAACTGGGTGACCAGTATCTCGTCTCGATGCCGAAGGAAATGTTCGGCATGTTCAAAGAGATCACGACGCCCAACTTCGCGGCTTTGCTCGACCCCAAAGCTTGGAAATGGGTCTTCATGTTCTTCATCATCGGCAGCTTGGAATCGATTCTGAGCGCCAAGGCGGTCGACACGATCGACCCTTGGAAACGCAAGACAAACATGGACCGTGACGTATTGGCGGTCGGAATCGCCAATCTATGCTCGGCGATGGTCGGCGGCCTACCGATGATCTCCGAGATCGTGCGCAGCAAGGCCAACATCGACAACGGCGCTCGGACTCGATTTGCCGATATGTGGCACGGGATATTCCTCTTGGCATGCGTGGCTCTATTGCCGACGACATTGCACTTGATACCCAAAGCCGCGCTGGCTGCGATGCTGATCTACACCGGTACGCGACTGGCTCACTTGTCCGAGTTCGTTCACGTGTATCAAATCGGCCGTGAACAGTTGGTCATCTTCGTGACCACGATGGTCATCACGTTGGCCACCGATTTGTTGATCGGTATCGTCGGCGGTATCGGCATCAAGATGCTGATCCACATCATGAACGGCGTTCCGTTGCATTCGCTGTTCAAGCCTTACTTGAATGTGGAACAAGTGGACGACAATACGTGTCGCATCTATGCAAGAGAATCCGCCGTCTTCAGCAACTGGATTCCGTTCCGACGTCAGCTCGAAGAACTCGCTCTCGTACAGCGACAGAACATCATCTTGGATGTGTCCGATGCAAAGCTGATCGACCATACGGTGATGGAAAAACTGCATGAGATGCAGCAGGAGTTGCAGTCGGAGGACCTCAAGCTGGACATCGTCGGCTTGGACTATCATCAGCCGCTGGCTCATCACGGTCAGTCCGCACGTAAGCGCGGGATGGCTCGCATGCGCCGCGTCACAGTAATCGTCGATCAGTCGCTGGAGGAACAGCTCGAACGCGAGTTCGTGGCTCGGGGTGCAACAGGTTTTACAGCGATCCCATGTCGCGGTGCCGGTCGGCGACATGTCTCGCACGGTATTCTCGACGCGCGGACTCAAGTACGTATCGAAGTCATCGTGCCGTTCGACGTCTCCGATCAGATACTGGTTTTCCTCCGCAAGGAAATTCTTCCCAACAATCACGTGACGGCTTGCGTGGAAACGATCGAAGTCGTTCTGCCCGAACAGTTCTTACCGTTGGGGCGCGAAATCGGATCTGGATCGGTCTCGCACTAAAAGCGTCGAGGCTCGAAATCGCAAGAGTATGGATCAGCGGCGATGCGGCTGAGCGGGGATAACTCGCTCGGCCGGCTGGACCGCCGAGCTGTCGTTGCGGCGCGAGACCATACTGTCTTGGCGTGTTTCAACCCGGAGACGCGAATCATCTTCGGTTCGCTACGTACCGGCCATCGTTCAGAGTGTACTGCGCGAGAACGACGACTTGATCGGCTGATGGTTTCGCACCTGTCCAAGCAATCGTCAAGTGAATGCCTTGGCTGGAACCGATCGGCTGCATTTTCTCACGCACATCAGCGGCTGAATAATGAGCGGTCGCGATTTTGGCTGCGGCACCTTCGCGCGCCGGATCGAGCACGGAGATGGCCAAGTCAGCGGAGGTCGTCAAGAACTGACCTGCTTCGTTGCACGGCTGCAGCACTAGGTACAAGCCGTCATCGTTGCCGTCTGAATCCATATCGGTGGAGCGACACAGCGCGGGATGGAACTTGATTTCGACGATGCGGTTGTCTCGCGGCATGTCGACGGCCGACTTGACGATCGGATTCGTTACAGCAGAAGCAAGTGCGGCCGGAACCTCGATCCTGCCGACTTCCAATTCCAACTGGTTGCGACTGGATGCGGCTGCCTGATCGTTCATGTCTGTCGGCAAGACCGTCAACGGCGGCGGCATGGGGTGGCCCGTGTCGATGGCCGGGGGCGCCAGAGAGTTGAGATCGATCCCGTGATAATCCGTCGCGCCCGGATTGCGTTTCGGAGCAGGCAGATTTTCCGGTGAGCCGGCTCCGGATGGTCTGGCTGGAGGAAGCGTCGGCGGTTGTTTGTCAGCGCCGGCTGCAGGCGGCGGAGCCGTATCGGTTGCACCCGGCACCGGCATCGGCCCTGGTTCCAAAACCGAATTGCCGCCGGTCTTGGGCGTGATGTTCAGTCCGGAACCGACCGCCGGCAGTGGTTCGTCGAGCGATGGCGCAGGCATCGGTGTCGGCGAGCGATCCGAAGGACTGCCGGATGGTGCGGTGTTTTTCGGGGTGGATGAATTGTTCGGGCCGGTCGGTAGAAACGAACGATTGCTTGGTGCCGGTGTCTGACCGTTGCTCGCTGATTCAACCGCTTTACGCAGCGTTTCGTTCTCTCGCTGCAGTTCAATGACTTCCTGCTCGATGACGCGGAACTCATGATCGTATTGGTAGAGGTCGTCTTCCAGTTGACGAATCTCAGCCGCCATGGCATCGGTATAGACTTCGTTGGCGGCGCGTCGCGCACAACCGCCGGCCATCGCAACACTGGCCAAAGTCAGCATGGCCCAGGTCGGCCTTTTGATGTGTAGGACGCTGGAAATCGACGAAGATGCTCGGCGCTCGCAGGGAACCGATGGGTTCCGATGCGATCGGCGGAGCAGTTCGAGGAAGTAATTGTTTCCAGCGATCACCAAACGATTCCTGTCCCACGTGGAGATAGTCAGGTCTGGGATGTACTAGAAGAATGCTCGCCGAGTCAAGGCGGTTTGCAATCCGATCGCGGCTAGAGATCGACCGATGAGTCGCCCGTGCTTTGATTGCGCTGTTTGCGGATCTGCTTCATCAGGGCGATGATGACATTCGATTGCAAGCGAACCGCAGCGGCGTAGTCTTTGGAATCGGCGGCGGTGCGCGAACTGCGGAATGAATCTTCCAAGTTGGCCCAATCGATCTTCCAGTTGCGCTCGTCGGCCGCTTCTCGCAGCGCTTTGATCGTGCCGGCCAGATGCTCGAAGAGAGCTTGGCCCGGCTGAGCTTTCCAGCTTCGATAAGGTCCTTTGCCGTATCGAGCCTCGACATCATCGCTGCCGCTGCGACCGGCAGCAATTTGCAAGAGTCCGGTCAGCAGCGCGATTACTCCTAGGACGGCTGCGACGATGGCCAGTTGCCACGCTGTCACTGCCAGAATAAGAGCGGCTAAGAAACAGACCGCGGTCACCACAGCCAGGACGGTCGAGAACTTGGTGATGTCGAAAGGTTCTTTGCGTACGAACGGTGTGCCGGCACCTTCGGTGGCAATCGAAATGTCCGCGATTTCCACCACGATGGCAGTGATGTTATCCGGCCCGCCTCGCAGATTGGAAAGATCGATGAACAGTTGAGAAGCTTCGTCCGGCGGCAGCACTTTCATGAAAGCGCCGATCTCTTCGTCACTGATCTGACCGCTCAAGCCGTCGGAGCAGAGAAGGAATCGATCGCCGACTGCCACCGGGAACGGGCCTTCTAGGTCGACTTGCACATTGGCGTTGGGACCAAGCGAGCGCGTGATGACATTCTTCGGAATGACACCGCTGCGAGCCGTCTCGTCGGTGACTTCACCGGCGGCTTGCATCTCCCAAACGAGCGAGTGATCGAAGGTCAGTTGATAGAGTTGGTCGCCGTGTAATTGATACACTCGACTGTCACCGACATGGGCCAGCACCGCTCCTTCAGGAAGGAGCGTCAGCATGCTGGCAGTGGTTCCCATGTTGCGGAACTCGATGTTCGCTTGCCCGCGACGATAAATCTCCGCATTGGCTTCCGTTACTGCTTTGCGAAGCGCCTCGACCGGCAGCGTCTCCTGCTGCTTCATGTATTGGTGAGGAATCAAGTCGGCAGCCAAACGCGAGGCCATTTCGCCGGCTGCATGCGCCCCCATGCCGTCAGCCACCAGAAATAGGTGGCCATGCCTTTCCCAACTCGGCTGCGTCTCCGCAACGATCACACTGGCAGAGTCCTGATTGACCGCGCGGCGCATGCCGATATCGGAGAGCACGGAGTATCGAACCGTGATCTTCCAATCGGTGCGTGAGGCCGAATTACTGCTATTGGTGGCGGTCAATTTCTACCGGTCGAAGTTCGCCGCATTGCTGCGGGCAAGACATGGGCGTTAATGCTGGGATTGCGCTCTGTGCAGACACGGGCAGTTTAGCTATCGGCCCGTCGACATGCCATAGTCTACCCGTTAACAAAGCGAACAGGAAAAAGGAGTTATCCACTATTCGGCTTTGTCGAGGCGGGCTTTGGTCTGGCGTTCAAGTCAGAGGTCTTTCT
>JAXMBQ010000063.1:0-20884 GCA_046349815.1 Pirellulales bacterium
ACAGGAATGTCGCTGGCCACCATCGGATCATGCAATTCGAGCACGCAGTGATGGCGATGAGCGATCCCTTTTTGCGTATGCGTGTTCGGACCTACCACGCGCAGCAGCGCCGTGACCGGATAGCAGAGTCCCTCGGGATAGTACTTCTCGCGCGGATCGTCCGGCGATTGCTTTTTGCGGACGGCGATCATCGGCACGCCGAGGCCGTACGTGACACCGGACATGTCGAGCCGATTGTGTTTGAAGTCGCTGACGAACTCCAACCGTTCAAAATCCTCGCCGCGCAAGTTCCCTTTCACGACGGTTTGCACTTCATACGTTTGCTTGCCTGTGGTGACTGAATAGCTCATCCCAGGCTTCAACTGTCCCTTCGCATTGACCAATCGCAAAGAGGATTCGAGCGATTCGTTATAGAGATCGCACGCGCCGCGGAACTGAGGATCGTACGGATTGCGAATCGGATCGAACTCCGACGCGAACAAGTACATATACGCATTGCTCACTGCGACGCCGTACATGTCGAGCGCCAGTGCTTCGTGCTTTTCTTTTTCGGCTCGCTTGCCGGCGATATAAGCCAGTTCGGCGACCGCATAAACCAGTTCGCCCGACGGATCGTTCTCGACGAGCGCTTGCATTTGTTCAAGGCACTGCTGCGTATCGGTCTTGTAGTGCTCGAGCATCGCATAGCGACGCAGCAAAGATTCGGTGCGCGAGCTGACCTGCGGTCCTTGCCGACTGGATAATTGGAGTTGAGCCGCCAGCGGATTGTTCGGCGTATCGAGATGAATCAGATACTTTTGCGAAGCGCAGCCGGAGAAAAGGAGTGCCGCGCACAGCGCCAGAACGAATGGCAACGAACGGGCACGGACGCGAGGCGAAGGTTGTTCGCCGTCACATCGCCGCTCCTGCTGCGACATCGCCTGTTGCTGCTCAAGAATCATCCGTGGTTCGTTCGCTTCCGAGTCGAATCGTAGCGGCACTATCTGCCGCAGGCGAACCTTACGGTTTCGTATCCACGCAGGTCAATGGCAATGCCCCCGACCAGCCCAATTGCTAGCAACACGGTTGTAGATCAACCCAGTGTAGGTCAATTGTCCTCAATTGACCCCAACACCGCCTGCAGCACCAACACCTAGATCGGTACCAATGGATCGAGCGGGAGAAGCGCGAAGCGGAGAGGCTGGAGCCTTGTCACGAGGTGCAAATTTCATGAGCGTAGATCAAACGAATGCAGATCCATTTGGGAAACTTGATCGACATAGGAGACGTTGGAGCCTGCTCACCAGGCGGTTGCCCTAACGACTAGATATGCGATAACTACGCAGCATGTCTTCCAAACCAGCTCAACCCTCGCCGTTTACCCTGTTTCATCTCCGAGCGGAGCATGACGGACTCACCCTTTCTGCTGTGCTGAAAGAGCTCGTCCCCACTGCATCATGGGGGCAGACCAAGCAATGGGTCAGCGGTCGACATGTTCAAGTCAACGGGAACCTCTGCCTCGATCCGTCGCGTCGGGTTACGGCCAAAGATGTGGTCAAGCTTTGGCGCGAAGCGTTGGCCAAGCCGGTATCTTCGGGCGCGATTAAGATCGTCTACATCGACGAGCACTTGGTCGTCGTCGAAAAGCCGCCTGAGGTGACTTCGGTTCGGCATCGCGAAGAGCGACGCGAATCGAGTCGCAAGCAACGTCAGCCGACGTTGGAAGAACTCCTGCCGGCCGCGATCGCCAAGTTTACGGGAGCAGACCGAGTCAAAAGTGACATCGAGAAGCGTCTGGCCGCCGGTCGCCGGTTGCCTCCGCAGTCCAAGCGTAAGCCGGCTTTTCCACCGGTCTTTCCGGTTCATCGACTGGATCGTGACACCAGCGGTCTGATGATCTTTGCTCGAACGCGGATCGCTGAGCAAAAGCTGATTCGCATGTTCAGCGCGCATCGCATCGAGCGTCGTTACTGGGCGGTAGTGATCGGTGAGCTCGAATCGCAGACGATTCGATCGACCCTTGTTCGCGATCGTGGTGATGGACTGCGAGGTTCAGCAACCGAGGGAACTGAGCCTGAGGATGGGCAAAGCGCCGTGACGCATGTTCAAGTGCTCGAGCGCTTGAACGGATATACCATCGTACGTTGTCAGCTCGAAACCGGTCGCACGCATCAGATACGTATTCATCTCTCTGAACTCGGGCATCCGCTCTGCGGCGACAAAGTCTATATGAAGCGTCGCGACGGGCAGATTGTCGAAGATGCATCCGAAGCTCCAAGGCATGTCCTCCATTCGGATCGCATGGCATTCACGCATCCGATTATGGGGAGCAAGCTCGAGTTTCATATGAAGACCCCGACCGATCTGGCTCGGTGGTTGCAGCAGCTGCGTGCTCGGCTCAAAGGAGACGGGCCGACAAGTTCCTCGCAGAAGGCTGCAGAGGGAGAGGATGAACATGGCGGCTAAGAAAGCTGCAGCACCTAAGCAGTCGGCCGTCGTGAAGAAGGCTTCGGTAAAAGGTGCGAGAGTGAAGACCGACAGCGGTAACAAAAAAGATTCGGGTGGTACGGAAACGGCGGCCCTGGTCACCGAAGCCGCAGCACAGCTACGCGATGCCGTCGATCGTTTGCGCTTTGAACCGCAAGTGCCCTGGGTTTACAACCCGCTGCATTACGCGTGGGCCGCTCATGAGCAGTACATTGCACGCTATGCTCGACCAACGTGCGAAGTCCTGTTCCTCGGCATGAATCCCGGGCCCTGGGGGATGGCTCAGACGGGTGTGCCATTCGGTCAAATCGCAGCCGTGCGCGATTGGTTGAATATCGATGCGGATATTGAGAAGCCTCGGCGCGAGCACCCCAAGCGACCGATTGAAGGATTAGCTTGCGAACGTTCGGAGGTTTCCGGCGAAAGGTTGTGGGGATTGTTTCAAGCTAGGTTCGGATCGCCGGATCGATTCTTCGAACGACACTTCGTAGCGAATTATTGTCCCCTCGTCTTCATGGAAGAGTCGGCTCGCAATCTGACACCGGACAAGTTGCCTCGGTCGCTTGCCGAGCCACTCGAAGCGGTTTGCGATGCACATTTGGCGGCACTTTGCCAAGCGCTCAGGCCGCAATGGATCATCGGCGTGGGTGCGTTTGCGGAAGCCTGCGGAGAGCGGGTCGTGCAAAGTTGCGGCGGATTAAGGGAAGTACAAGTGGGTCGTATTCTGCATCCGAGCCCCGCATCACCGGCCGCTAATCGAGACTGGGCCGGTACCGCCTCCAAGCAGCTTGAGGCTCTCGGCATTTGGTAGCCGAGCGGCAAGTTTGAAACCGTCCGGCTGCATATGCAACAGGGTTTTCAACTGCCTAACATGAATCGACGCAGGCTGACCGTGTGCCGAAAAAGTTGTCGGGCGAGGTCAGCAGGTGGGTTCACTGAAACCCGCGGTCGGTAGATAATTGGTCGGCTTTGCGCTCCCTCGTGAATCAAACGAGGGGACTGAGAGCGTATTGAACTTAACATGACTCCGCGGCTCGGCCGGACTGGTCTACCAGGTTGATCTGTCGGCGGCGGGCCAATGAAGGAAGCGAACCGATATGACGACTCAATTAACGGCGGCTCGTGCCGGTGACATCACTCCGGAAATGCGTAGTGTCGCCGAGAAAGAGCAACTCACTCCCGAGACTATTCGCGATGAAGTGGCCGCCGGCCGGATGGTGATTCCCGCGAATAAAGTTCACTTGGCGGGCCGTCTGGAACCGATGTGCATCGGCATCGCAGCCAAATGCAAGATCAACGCGAATATCGGTAACAGCGCGGTGACGAGCAATTTGGATGAAGAGATGGACAAGCTGCATACAGCGGTCCACCATGGTGCTGATACGGTGATGGATCTATCGACCGGCAAAGACATCGATCGCATTCGCGCCGAGATCATCGCCAAGTCGCCCGTTCCGATCGGAACCGTTCCCATCTATCAGATGTTGGAACAACTGGGCGGCAATATCGAAGACATGCGCCCGCATCACTTTCTCGATATGGTCGAGCATCAGGCTAAGCAGGGCGTCGACTATATGACGATCCACTGCGGCGTGTTGATGGAGCACCTGCATCTGACGGTCAATCGCGTGACCGGTATCGTCAGCCGCGGTGGTTCGCTGATTGCCAAGTGGATGATGGCTCACCGCAAACAGAATCCGTTGTACGAACACTTTGATGATTTGTGCGACATCATGCGCGAGTATGACGTCACCTGGAGTCTCGGTGACGGATTGCGTCCCGGTTCGATTGCCGACGCGAGCGATGAAGCTCAGTTCGCAGAGCTCGATGTGCTCGGCAAGTTGGTCACGCGGTCGCTGGAAAAGGGAACGCAGTGCATGGTCGAAGGGCCGGGGCACATCCCGATGCACCAGATCGAGATGAACATCAAGAAGCAAATCGAAGTTTGTCACGGAGCGCCGTTCTATGTGCTTGGACCTCTCGTGACCGATATCGCTCCCGGCTATGACCACATCACCAGTGCCATCGGCGCGGCGCTGGCCGGTTGGAGCGGTGCAGCCATGTTGTGCTACGTCACACCGAAGGAACACCTTGGTTTGCCGAACCGTGAGGATGTTAAGCAAGGCGTGATCGCTTACAAGATCGCAGCGCACGCTGCCGACTTGGCTCGTCAACGTCCGGGTTCACAAGATCGCGACGACGCACTCAGCCGCGCTCGTTTCGCGTTCGATTGGAAAGAGCAGTTCCGTCTGTCTCTCGACCCGGAAACAGCCAAAGCCTATCACGACGAAACGCTGCCGCAGGAGACATTCAAGTCCGCCCACTTCTGCAGCATGTGCGGACCGAAGTATTGCTCGATGCGCATCACCGAAGACATTCGAAAGATGGCCGACGAAAAGCAGCTCGTTGCTCTCTCGTCTGACTGAAGCGTTAACGCTTTTGATTTAGTCGAGAATCGGAGCGGTGCGTGGATAAAACAGCATCTTGAAGCGGAACGGCGCAGCCGTCCGGTTCTTCAAGATCGATCGTGCTTCCCGGACGGCTCGCGTTCCGCTTGCATCCGATCGACAATCCTTTGCTGTCGGTTTTAATCGCTCGGGCCTGAGACTTCCGACGGCCCGGCGATGCGAGCTCGCAACTTGAAGAAGCCGGACAGCGTTTTGATGCTCAATAGTGCTGTGCTGATAACGAGTACCGGTAGGCTGAGCTCACGGATGCCCATGCATTCCAGAATGAGGACGCCGTAGAAAAAGAATCGCGGCCTGACCAGCCAACTGTACGGAATGGACAGCGCGTTGCGAACCATAGCCATCCCGACCACGGCTGTGTAGGTAATCAAGTACAACGTACCCGCGCAGGTCGTGATCGGGTCATGTCGTTGAATCATCCACGCTGACGTGACGGCTGTGAGCACGACTTGATCTGCAAACGTGTCGGTGAAGCTGCCTCGCGGAGAGTCGATGTGTTGTTCTCGAGCAAGCGGCCCGTCCAGTCCGTCGAGTGCCACATGCAATATCAATAACACCACCGCAGCAGTGGGATGACCGAGCACCCACAGCGGCGCGAAGGCGACTCCGCACACGGCCGACAAAAGTGTGATCATGTCGGGTGTAATGAGCAACCGCGTAAGCAGTCTCAGAATCGGTCGCAAGCAGACCGATCGTAGACGTTGGCCCAGCAGCATCCACTTCCGTTCGCCGGCTGAATAACAATCGTTGCCGGATGTCTTATCCGGAACACGTTCAGCCACGGTTATCGAACTCGAACATCACCGGCGCGAACGGTAAATGCCTCAGCGATGCGCCCGGGTTGAAGAACTCCAAACCTTCAACCTGCAAGCCTGCGATGGGAACATGCGTATGTCCGAAGAAGACGCGTTTAGCCGTTGTCATGGTTTCACCGTAACCGAGCCACAGATAGGTCGCCAAGCGCTGGCACGATGCCAGTGGACGATGACGTAGAGCCGGAACGGCGCGATGTATGCGCGCGGCGACGATTAAATCGTATGCGCGATGCGCCCAGGGGCTCGGCGGCATTTCATGGTGAAACGTCGATCGATAGTTCCGGAGCTCGGGGCCGCAGCCGCCGGCGTCGAGCATATCACCATGACAAAAAACGCAGTCAGCCTCGGCATAAACTTCGCGTTGCCACGAAAATCGCTCGCAGCCCGCCGAAGTTTTTTCCAAAACCTCTTCGATATCCGGATGGCTGTCGTGATTGCCTAAGAGGTAGACCATACGACCGGCCGGAAAGCGTTCGATCCAGTCCCACAGACGCAGTTCCACGGCGTGCAGCGTAGCTTCATGATCGGCGTGGTGGGACCACCGAAAATCGAAGATGTCGCCGCCGAAAACGATCAGATTCGCTTTGCTCAGGTCCCGCTCCCAATGGACCTGCCGCCTGTCCCAATCGCTGCGCGGGCTCAAGAGATGGAGGTCGGACAGAAAGCAGCCGCGACTCATAAGCTTCGTCAGAGTTTCAGTTGACGACGGACCTCAGCCAACAGGGAGCCCGCCATAACAGATGGAAGAATATCAACGGCCAGCGCAGCACGTTACGCAGCAATTGTACCGGAGGATAGCTGGGCAGGGCGGGGGCCAACAGCAGATCATCGACTCCGTGCGGCCAAGCTGCTAATCGGTCCGCCATGTCTTTGATCCAGTCGCGATCATGCGGCCAATCCGCTAAACCGCTGACGAGCTCTTTCGGAAGAGCACCGGCTCCGATGTGTGCACCGACTAATCCGCCGACGATCGCTCCTACCGAATCCGTATCGCCGCCGAGCATAATCGCCGACTCCACGGCTCGACGATAATTATCCGGATAGCGCAGAAAGCAATAGATGGCGATGATGGCCGTGGGGACGATGAAGGCGGATATGCCTCGCTTCCATCCGAAATGCACTGCCACAGCGCGCGGACTGCGCCGTTTTTCCAAGAACGTTCTCAGTTCAAGTATTTGCGCGCGGAACTTATCATCGCGCACAACGCCGGCAATCGTTTCCAGTGCGGAAAGCGAATCGAGTCGACCGCTCGGATTGACTGCGGCGATCTGTGCCGTGGTGGCAAGAGCCATGGCGGCGTCTCCGGCCAGTGGATGACGATGCGTCTTGGCCGCGGAGTCTTTCGCCCACACGAGAAAACGATGTCCGGTGTTGTGGAGCACCACTCCGAGCAGCAAAGCGCGAGTCGAGGGACCGTTGCCGGCCGACCAGACGCCTTGTGATTTGTCCGCACCGCGCACCCAGACTTTCAAGCCCGCCAGGAATGTTCCTTTGCCGACACCGACCGGGATACTGAGCACCCACCACCGCAAACGTCGCAAGAACTGGCGATGAAAGGTATCTTGTTGGCTGCGCGATTGCAGGATGGCTTGAGCCGCCATGAAAGCGAGCTGTGTATCGTCGCTGTAGAATCCGGCACCAGGCCAAAGTCGGTACTTAAGAGGCGGCACACCGAAGATTCTCGCCGCAGCGCGACGCGTCAGCCCTTCGCGCGGTAATCCCAGCGAGTCACCGATGGCTATCCCCAGCAATAAACCGTGGATAGCTTCTGATCGCTGTTCCGTTGTTAGCATTCAGGTAGGAAGGGCTCTTGGTGTGCTAAACGAAATGGATCGACCGCCGGCCTTCGATCGATCATCGGACGCGGCAGCGGAAGCTGATTACACCCGAATCTCCTGTATCCAGCGGCGTGTCCGCTTCCCATCGCAGCACCGTCGATCCGGCTTCGTTCTCCGTGATGGAGAATTTCACCTTAATATCAGAACGGTTAGAATCACCCTTTGCGGAGGCGACGCTGAGCACGCATTGCTGGCTTCTATCAATATACTCTAAGCGTGTTGTGAGGCTATCAAGAATAACTAAGTTTCCAATTGGTTTCACACCTACGTTATCGAACCGAATAACGAAGTTGATTTCATCGCCGGGGGATGCAACGGCGTGAGAAGCCGCCTTGCAGATGCGCAAGGAGCATTTACCTGGCTCCATCTCATAAACGTGAACATCCTGCGGACCTTTGGTATCCCGCAATTGGATAGCTTCTTTCCCCTCCAACATCACCGACAATGATTCCGGATTGACCCAAGCTTGCGCGTTCTGCAGATACTTTCCGAGCGCGGGGGGCAGGTCATCGCGACGCAATCCGAGCTTGATTGCTTCGATGTTCTGGAAGGCTTGAGCCAAGTTGCTGATGCCGACGATCGGCATGCGTCCTTCAGCGGCTACCCCTTTGTTGCGATCATGAAAGCCATCGATAAGCTTCACGCCGTCTTTGCTGTTCGGCCCGACGGGATGAGCCACGTTGCCGGCCAGATCGTTGGTGCGTTTTACCGCAGGACCATTCGGTTCCAAAATTCGCTCTGCTCCCACAGCTCGCGAAGCAGCAATGAGACCGGTGACTTTACGCACAGCCGCGAAACGCGGAGCGTACACCGGGACTCGATTGGTCGGCGTAACGCATACCTTACCGTCGAGCGTTTCGTAATGAGCGATCGTGTCTTGGCTGTCTAGACCTTTGACGGACCAGTCGAGATCGACTCGCGCGCGGTCACCGCGATCTCCTCCGTCATATAAGTACTCTTGATCATTCCAATAAGTGGGAGCTGCCGCGGGATCGGGGACTGCACACGTCGTCGGACCCGCACAGTAATTGCAGCCGTCGTTCGGGTTGCAACCTGCGCCTGCAACATTGCCTCGCAGAGCATGGGACGCAGGGACGACCGGAGCGAGTTGATCATCGCTTCCCGCAGCGGCAGTCGCTGCTTGTTGTTCGGTATAGCTGACCGGCTGAACAGGTGACGACGAGTTGTTGTTCGGAGTGGTCTTAGCAACGTCGCCTACAGGCATCGATGGCACTGTACGATCACTGAGCGATTGGTGTTGTGATCGCGATGCGCTTTGTGCAGCGATAGGTGACTTCGTTGAGTTGACTGCTGCGTGGTTAGATTGAGGAGCACCGATCAGCGCAGGTGAACTGCTGTTCCACTTAGACGTTTGGGCGCAACCGCATGAACTGATGAGCAGGGCTGCTGCCAGTCGAGACCCCAACCCACGGGTGCGCAGCGCACCGGTTAGTCGAGCGCGGTTCGGCTGATTGTGTTCGGCGGTTCGAGTCATGGTACTTTTGTTCTTTCCGTGTCACTCGAGTCGTGTGAAATGCAGCTTCGACGCAGCAGCCGTTATCGAGGCACTGCGTATTGACTCGGGATACCGTACTCAGCCGGAACACGCGGAACGTTGGGCTGAGGTTCATGACGTAAGTTTTGGCCGGGGGCGGGAATATCCGATTGGGGAATCACGCCGGCTTGTTCCATCGCGGTTTTATTCGGAACGGGCAGCAGCGGCATCCAAGGCGGACATCCGTAAAGGAATCCGGTGAGGTCCGATTGCAAGTCGCTCGGTACTCGCGATCCGATACGCAAGATGGCCATCGGTCGTCCCAGTCCGTCCGCTACTTGCAATGCGTTTTCGGAACCGGCGACATCGAGTACGCGCTGTGTACCCGGTTCATCCGAAATCGGCGTCGCGACTTCATTGTCTTCCAAATAGACCACGCGTTGAATCAAAGCACCGTTCAGCGCGTTGATGAGGTCATCTTGTTCAAGAACGATCGGCACCGGAAAGCGATGTTCGCGTCCGCGCGGTGCGTACATTCGATCGAGCACTTCAATCGTCGGATAGAGTTCTTCACCCGGACGATTCGGGATGTTGGTCACGCGCAGTCGGTAGACTGAGCCGACCAGCATGCCGACTTTGACAGGAGCTGTGAGCGGTTCGAGAAAGCGGCTGTCTTGAGCCAGCGCTATCTGGATCTTTTCAGGACCGGAAACTTCGACCGGTTGGTAATAACCGACGATCGGTCCGCCGCGCAGCAAGCGAGCTCCGCCGATGGCTCCCGGAGTTGTATCCGAGTTCTGCGGATAGAAGACCTTCGGCAACGGGTTCTGCGCCGAAAGTGTTGTGAGGTGGATCACGCTGAACACGAGCGCCGTGACGCAAACCGTTATGCGTTGCATCCGAGAAGGCTTTGCACCATCGAGCGGCAACTTCATGTCGGATCGTCCTCAATAGCATGCGTAGTGTTAGCGACTGACGAGCGCATCCGTTTGTGTTCGGACGCGGTGAGCTTCGATGCGAGAGGGAAAAAAGCGGCCGGATGCTGTGTGCGAAGCAGTCCGGCCGCCTTACTCTCGATCGTGATGCTGCAAGTTACTGCGGTGGGCAATAACCGTTAGCGGCTCCGCCTACGTTCTGGCTGTGCAGATATCCGGCAGGCATTCCGCTCGGGAATCCCGGGTGGATGTTCTGCTCATGGATACGTACGCGGCTGGCAGGTTGCGGATAGCTTTGTCCCGGAGTCGAACGAACATGAATCTTCATGTGCTCAACAGGATCCGGAATGTTCATGTGGGTGTGATTGCGAATCGTGTGCTTCTGCAATCCGGCCGGGCTTCCCAGCGGAATGTGCGGCGGGCCGGGCAGACCGATCGGCGTTCCTGAATAGGTCATCCCGTATTCGGGTGCAGTCACTCCGGCGACGAAGCCGGGCAGCGACGGACCCATGCCGGGCATCGGTCCCATCGGCAGAGCACCCGGACCGAGAGCCATGGCTCCGGCAGCCGCACCGCTCATCTCGATGTCTTTGTTACCGATGCGGATGATCGCTAGGATCGAACCGCGACGATCAGCTTCTACGATCGGGTCTTGGCCCGGATCGATGCGATTAGCGACAAGCACGTCGACGCCGACAGGCCGTCACCTTGGGAACTCGGGATCAGGCAAGTAGATGACCTTGATACGAAGTTACCGGCGAGCACTTGAGGCAGATCGTCCGACACGCTGAAGGTGACGGGGATTGCATTGTGAGCCAAGTAAGCAGCCGTGCGCGGACTGGCCGCGGCGATCTCGATCGTCGGATACAGTTCGATGCCGACGAAGCGATCGTCACCTTGGATCTTGGTGATCTTCAGCCGATGATTCCGCCTTGAGGAAACTCGACGCGACCCGGTACGTGCAGCGGTTGGCTGTTGAAGGTTCCGTCGCCGACAACATCGTACTGAACTTCCATCCCTTCGGGCTGGCTGAACAGAATCTGAGCTGTCGGAGCTGCGACGGGCATGCCGTATCCGACCGGTGCCACACCGCCGGGACCGCATGCGCCGCCTTCAGCAGCCATCGCTGCGGAAGCGAATCACATCCGGAGCCAGCACGCCCGGTCCAGGGCCGCCGACGCCGGGACCCGGTTCCAGCAACTGCTTGGACGGCGGCAGATTGTGCCGTACGGGTGTGCAACCGACCGAGTAGCTTGCAGCTACTGCAGCCAGTGTCACCAAGAAAAATCGCATTTTCATGCTCTAAACCCCCTAAGTCTGAGCAAACGCGGCGACGCCCCGTCGTGCTGTTTGCCGTTTGAAGTCGAAACGATCGTGAGTAATCCGTCACTGAGCCACTCGCGCGGGCCGGAGTGACTGTGGGTCTGCATGTTGGAAGGTCCCGCCATATTCACCTGGACTCGACATCCCGGCGGCTGGAATCCGCCCGCGCTGCGAACCCAACCCTTGTCCGACCACCTGCGCTTGGGACGAGAAATGGATTCGCCATACGGCCTTGTATTCGGCGCGCATGCAACTCGGATTCTTTGACAAATTCGGCATAACCGCACTTCGTAGATCAAATTGCGTAAGCGGAACTGAGGTCGATGCGCTAGCTCTACTCCAATCTCCGCGACGCTATCGGCTTACATCTTCAACTGGTTGTAATTTGCTTAGCCGTTAAACTCGCCGCGCAACGCCTTCGCCAAACGCCTCAGTTAACCCAGACTCGACCTCGATCGGCTCGCCGGCTCAGGCTCCGCGTAACTCAAACATGGCTTCGGGAAGTTCATGATGGTTCACCACGGCGAAGCGGTCGGTGACGCTGCGATCGCCAATCAACTGCTGACCCGAGCTCTGCGCGAGAGCGTGTGGGGACCGGCGGTGGCTTGTCGCGTACGTCAGAGCATTTCACTAGTCGATCGCAAACTGTTCGGTGTCGGGCAATATGCACACGGCGGCGGTTCAGCTTGGGGCAAGATGAAGCTCAGCATCCGCATCCCTGCCGGCGATCAAGTCAACACGCTGCAACAGATCAGCGACGGACGAGTTCTTTACACCACGCGACACATCGGCGATCAGAGCCTGCGGACGCGCGTCAACATCGAGCGAGTACGAGAACAACTGGGAACGATCACACGAGCCGACTTTCAAGACCCGATGGTCTCGCTATATCTCGCCATCGGTGGTCAGCCCGAACTGCTTCGAACTCTATGCCAGCAATATCATTGGTATTGGGTTCGACCAGGTAAACTCGGCGACGTCGATGTTTGGTGGCTGCGAGGACGGCGAGCCGGCAAAGAAGCAGGCAAGGATGCCGCACCGCTCAAGGGGCAGACCGAGCTCGATTTGCTGCTGACGGGCAACGACCCGGTAAAGGTCTTGCCGGAGCATGTACAGATTGCAATCGGTAACTCGGCTCCATTGCCCTATTGGCTGTATCGCGTCGAACAGACTCGCGAGCACACCGCGGCCGGCGGAGAAGACTCCGGGGCCTTGATGGTTACCTTGGAGTTCATGCAACCGCAGATCGTGACTCATTTGCCTGAAGAGCTGTTTGAAGACACCGAAGCCAAGTCGAGCGTCGATCCGATCGTCGACGAGACCAAACGTTATCTTCCTCCGCCTCGAACTATCGCCGGCCCGCTCTCATCACCATCACCGCTGCGATAAAGTGACCACGCAGCCCGAGCCGTACAGCTGCGCCGTTACGCTCAGTAAGCAAACTGAGCGGAAGGACGAAGTCCTCCGGCTAGTCTTCCGCCACTCCAACTCAGCAGGTGCCACCCACCTGCCGCCGACCGCTGCGATAAAGTGACCACGCAGTCCGAGTCGTACGGCTGCGCCGTTACGCTCAGTAAGCAAACTGAGCGGAAGGACGAAGTCCTCCGGCTAGACTTTCGCCACCAACCCAGCAGGTGCCACCCACCGCTCGATCCGTTGGCGAGGCATTGAGTGACCGAAACTGAGACGGCGAAGTCAGATAGACATCCGCGTCGTCTGAGTGATAACAGCAGATGGGAATCGGCGCGAATGCTTGCAACGTTGATCATCGAATTGCCGAGCGAGATTGTCTCCGCATGAATGAAATCGTTTCCCGACGGATCCCATGGCTTTGATTGCCTGAATCGGCTTGCCGGAGTCAAATCCTCCGATACTTCGGCTTCATGTGAGGCTTCGAGACGCAGAACTTTGTGTTGAGTCCGACTTTGGCACAGAACTTGTATCCATGCTTTCTTCCTTTGTGCGAGAGCAGAGTTGACGTCAAGGTGACCCTCCAATTGCTGCTCACGAGGAGTGTTTCGCTCTGAAGGGTAGATCATGAGAAAGTTGTTTTTGGCAGCGGCAATGGCCGTCGGTTTGGCAGTAGGTGGATTCGGCGTTTCTCAAGCAGAAGCGGGTCACGGTCACCACGGCCACTGCGGCGTCGGTTATCGCGGACCAGTCGTTAGCAGCTATCGCGGCTACAACGGCTATGGCGGATACGGTGGCTATAGCGGAGGTTACTACCGCAGTGTCCCGACCGTCGGTTATGGCAGCTACTACGGTGGTTACTCACCCTATTACGGCGGATTCGGACCTTCCTATTACGGCACCGGCTACCGCGGCGTAGGCGTAAGCATCGGTGTCGGCGGCTTAGGTGGTTACGGTTCCGGTATCGGACTGGGCGGATACGGTGCTCCGTTCGGCGGCTTCCGCTTCTAAGCAGTTCACATCCTGGTGACTGGGCTCCAGCCCAGTCACCCACTGCCCCCGAGGCTCCAGCCTCGAAACCCAACCGCCAGGCATGGCCGAGTCCTGCTGCAGCCCGAGCCGTACGGCTGCGCCGTTACGTTCAGCAAACTTTCGATCCTCCGATCCCTGAGCGGCAGGACTCAGTCCTCAGAATAAGTTTTCCTAGGCGACGGCACCAACCGACAATCCATCCGAGCCGGTCGAGTGGCAAAACTTTGTTGCTCGGCCGGCTTACTTTTTGCCCGCTCGGTTTGACAGTTCGACTCGGTCCAGAGAACATGAAGACTCGCAGGAACTAGCTCTTTTCTGCGGTCGGCCTGCCGTCTCCGCCGGCCGCTCTCCCGTACGGCTTATCTCGACCGGCTCGGCGTAGTTGAACATCGAAGAAGACGAATTCATCCGACAAGCTCTCGATGGCAGCGGCGAAGCGTACGGTCGACTTGTCGAACGTTACCAAGACCGACTGTACAGTGCGATGCTGCACGTCGTCGGTTCTCCCGATGAAGCCGAAGACATCGTCCAAGACTCGTTCGTCCAAGCCTACGTCAAGCTCGATTCGTTTCGTCGCGACAGCCGTTTCTTCACTTGGCTCTACCGCATCGCGTTCAATAACGCGCTAAGCCGTCGTCGCAAGCGGCGCGGCGATGCGTCGATCGAGCAGAACCGCGAGCTCAGCGGCACTGAACCCGAGGATCGCCACGAATCGCCCGAAGAACCCCTGATGCGCGAAGAGCGGATCGCCATGCTGAACTCGGCCATGCAACGCTTGTCCGAAGAGCATCGTACGATCTTGGTCCTGCGCGAGATGCAGGATATGGCTTACGAAGACATCGCCGAAATCCTCTCGATCAATATCGGTACCGTGCGCAGCCGACTCTCACGAGCTCGAAACCAACTGCACGATCTGCTCAAAGAAATCATGGGCGAGTGATCCAGCCGTAGGCCGCCGACTAATTTGCGCTCTCCGAGGCGCTCATCTTCGGTCGATCAACAAGCGGCTGCCATTCGGTTTCGACCCAGTGCCATACAGACATGTCTCCCTGCATGTCACCGTCTTGTGCGATCCGCACTTGAACAGCTCCGTCTCGATGCGTGATTCCGACTTGACCTCCCGTCGGTCGATACTTCGTTTCTACGGTTTCGCGAGCCGCACGCTGACCGCCGCTGATGATCGTCCAGTCCGGATGTGCCCAAGCCGACAACATCCGTGGATCATGCGTCAGGCTGCCGTGATGCGGAGCCATGATCACATCGCATGCCATCGGCGGAAGATCAAGCAATCGGCGCAGTCCCCCTTTTTCTAAATCACCCGGCAATAGGATCGTACGGCCGAACGCTCGCACGACAAGACACAAACTGTCGCCGTTGTCCGATCCGTCATGCCAATCGCTCGGCGGATGAATCGTCGTCATGACGATCTCTCCGTATCGTCGCTCCTCGCCCGCTTGCATCGCCAGGCACTCAGTACCTGCCGAGCGAATCGTAGCGACGACTTGCTTTACTTCCGCATCGCTATGATCCCAAAACTGGCTCGGTGCCGAAACGCGTTCGACACTGAACCGACTCAGCAGACCAGGTACAGCGTTGTAATGGTCCGTATCGGCATGCGACAAAAACAGTTCATCGATACGAGCCGTCCCCTCCGACCATAACACGCCTGCGATCTCCTGATGACTTCGATCGGCCCCTGACAAATGGCCCGCGTCATAGAGAACGACTTCGCCGCCCGGCATGCGCATCAACACACTCGTCCCATGCCCCACATCGATGAACGTCATACGAAACTCTTCCGTATTCGTTTTATCGATTCGTCCTTGCAACCACGCGCCACTGACATCGCGAACGAACCGCGGCGCGTGACTGTGCGGACCCACCAGCCAAGGACTCATGCCGATCAGCAGCCAGCCGGTCAGCGCGACTCCGAGCACAGGCTTTAGCCGCGGACGAATCATCACAGCTACCGAACCCACCGCTGCAGCAGCATAAAAGACTACCGTCCACCACATCGGCGGCGCAGGCATCCACACATGCGCACCCGGCAATCGATCCGCCATTGCCACAAGAGCTGAAATGATCGCTAGGCTCAATCCGCAGATGAATCCCAACACAGAAGCCACCGGCGGCAACCAAAACAGAACACACAGCGCCAGTCCGCTGAGCAGCGCAGTGACGAGAAAAATCCAGAGCAGTACATTCAGCGGAACGGCGATGATCGACACGACATGGAATTGGTTCCAAATGAGCGGCGCGGTAATCAGCCATACCCAAAAACTAATGCTTAGCAGGTCCCATGATGTTCGCAGGATGCGCATCGTCCAACGCCGTCTTCTGCTCCAGCTCTCTTCGATCGTCGCCTGCAGTGCCGACCGCTTCGCTGCTTGACTGTCGAAGCGACCTGAATACAAACCGATGACAGCGACCGCCAGGAACGACAGCTGAACACCGACGTTGCTTATCCAACTGGTCTTCATCGCCAAGATCATGACACCCGCAAAGGCCAGTAGATTCGCCATGCCGGTGCGCTTGCCGCGGTACTTTGCCAAGCACACGGCCGACACGATGAATACGGCTCGCAGCACCGGAGGATCAGCGCCTGAGATCAATCCATACACGATCACTGTGGAACTGATCACGATCAGCGTCGTGCGTTTGCTCAGGCCGAAGACGATGCAGATGCTCAGCAGCGCACCGGCCACCAATTCGATATGCATGCCGCTGATCGCAAGCATGTGCAGCGTGCCGGTCGACAACAAGTTCTGTTGCTCTTGCCAATCGACTTGCTCCTTCTGACCGAAGATCAATGCCGCGGCCAACGAGCCTTGTCCGAAGTAGGTCTCGCGATGTACGACGACATCGAGCTTGCGAACCGCGATGCCGATCAGTCGTTGCAACGGGCGCTGCCACGTGACGCGATCGAGCCGAATCTGTGCCGCCGATTCGGTGCGCAGGAAAACGAATTGATGCTCGCGAGCCATCACGAGTCGCATATCGTTCTCACCCGGATTCGTCGGACCTGTTACGGCCGCACACGATCCGAACACCGTCACTTCATCACCCGGCAACAGATGATCGACGCGACCGGCCGTAGACAACGTCGAGTACGCATGAGCCGTCTGCCACTTCGTACCGTTGCGAACTTCCAGGCAACGAACTCGCCATTGAGTTCGCCACACTTCCGAACTCGGATCGGACGGACGATGATAAGCATTCGGTCGCCACACGGCCGGTTCGAGTATCTGAGCTCGAAAGACCAGCGGCTGAAAGTCTTTGCCCGCCACGGCTGCTAAGTCATCATGCCGGGGAGTGGATTGCAAATGATGCATAGCCGCGGCGGCCGACATCAAAGCGGCCAGACCCGCGACCGATGCCAAGGTAGGACGACCCGACCGAGAGCTGATCACCGCAGCCGCCGAGCAGAGCAGGGCGGCAACCACGAACAGCGGATAACCACTCGCGCCGATCCACTGCATCGCCGCTGTTCCAACGAGCATCGCGGCGACAGCGATGACCAGCGGCACACGATGCGCTCGTTGCAAGAGCGTCGTCCACATCGAGCGAGGTATCGACGATGTCGATGCGGCCTCAGCGTCATCAGCGGCATGCGGCGAATCGGGCGACTTCACGGCAGAGCCTTGAACAAGCCGGCTCGCACGCAGCACTCACTACCGAGCGACAGTGGAAAACGATCGCATATCAAACCACAAGCGATTCCCCGACCAATCGGAGCTCACACGGTTTTCGGCTTTAGAGGATTCGGGCGAGTCGTATAATGGGGCGTCAAAATCAAAATACGATCACCCTAATGTAACGCATGATCACGATGGCGCGATTCCGGACCCTGCTCAAAGATACGTGGTGGCTGTGGATCGCTTTCTTCCTCGCGGCCACGTTGTTGTCGGTTTTCGTCGACAAAGTATTCTTGGTAGCCTATCCCATCTGCATCTTTGTATTTCTTTACTTCGGCTACGTCCGCTACGACGAAGAAGGCAAATTCCGAGGCGGCTAACTCACCTCGTTCCCTGCAAATCATCTTCCCTAGCTCAATCTAGCCTTTCCGCCCAAAGTCGCCTTTCGCTCAAACTAAACTCTCCCCCAAAGTCGCTTTTCGCTCCCGCGAAAGGCAGCTCCTCTCGCAACTCACCTCTCCCAGGCGCAGCCAGGGAGAGGTCGAATCGAGCCGCCAGGCAAGATTCGGGAGAGGGCTCTTCGCACCACAAATCAACCCCGCCGGGACGAATCGCTCTCACCCACCACGTTTCCACCTCGCCGCAACAACCCCAGCCAGAACGCTCCGCCCGATAGCAACGTATCGACGATCTCATGCGGCACCGGCCAAGGCCCGCCGACGAAATGCTCCCACCCCATCACCACGTGCAACAACCAACTTCCGATCCCGACTCCCATCGAAGCGATCGCCGCTGTCGACGTGACTCGTTTCAGCATCAGACCGCCGACGAATGGGACAAACATACCGACGAGCGACATCGCATAAGCATCTTGAACTAACTCATAGGCTCCGCGACCACTCAGTGCCAACAGCATCGCCGCTGCAGCCACACCCACCACGCAGGCTCGCTGCAGCATCAATCCGCCGGCTGCTGATAACTTTGGATCGCGATGCTTCATCGCGGGCTCGATCAAGTTATGAGCCATCACGGCAGCGGGTGCCATCACCGCACTGACGATCGTCGACAGAACGGCTGATACGATCGCCAACAGAAACACGATCATCAAGGGACCCGAGAGCAGTCGATGAGCCACTGCCGTGATCACACCTTCTTCGGGGACTTCGTCGAGCAACAGCGCGGCGGCCAGTCCGGTACCGATCGGCAACAGTCCCATCATCAAGTAACCGGCCGCACCGAGCAGGCAGGCGCGAGCTGCTGTGCGATCGCTGCGAGCCGAAAAGATGCGCTGCATCAGATCTTGAACCGGAAGATTACCCAGCGACCCGATCGTCACGGCTGAGAGAGCGGCCAGCCAATCGCGCACGGCTGTCTCATCGTCTGCGATGCGCCACAAACGCGGATCTGATTCGTTTCGCACGCGCGCGACTGCAGGCACCATGTCACCATCGCCGAGCAGTCGCAGGCCTTCGTAACCGAGGATGATCAGTCCCGCGACGATAAACAGCATCTGGAGCGCATCGGTCCACGTGATCGAGACCATGCCGCCCATCAGCGAGTAACCGGTCCCGAGTATCGCGGTACCGACGATGCACCATTCGATCGGCAATCCATAGATCTGCGAGATGATCAGCGCGAGCGCGGCATACTGAGCTGCGATCCAGCCGAAGTAGCTGGGGACCAAGATCAACGAGGAGAGGACTTCAGCCGTCTTGCCGTAGCGATGATGAAAGAAGTCGGGGATCGTCATCAAGTTCATCCGCCACATCGGCCCGGCGATGAACAGACCTGCGATGACAAGGCAGAGCGAGATACCGAGCGGATCGAGGAGCGCCTTGCGAACACCCTCGGCAGCCACTTCATCGGCGGTCGTCATCAACGACTCCGCCCCGAACCAAGTCGCCACGATCGTGAGTGTAGTGAGTCCCAGCGACAGGCCCCGACCAGCCAGCACATAGTCTTCCACATCAGTCACACGCCGCTGAGCCGCAAAGCCCAAGCCGTACATGACCAGCAGATAAACTACCAACGCCCCACCGAACCCCCAACTCAACTCTGCCGGAACCTCCATCGAACCTCCCAAAATCCTCGCCCAAAGTCGCCTCTCGCTCAAACTAAAATCACCCCAAAGTCGCCTTTCGCTCAAACTCAACTCTCCGCCCAAAGTCGCCTTTCGCTCCCGCGAAAGGCAGCTCCCCCAAAAACGCAAAAGCCCTCCCAAATCTCTCCCATCACCCGCCAACGGAATCCAACTTCTTCTCCCCTCTCCCGCGAGCGGGAGAGGGGCAGGGGGTGAGGGTGCCGCCCCTCCAATCCAGCTCAACGCAAATTAGACCAACAAAGGCTTCGTCAAACCCAAAAAGCGAAACGGCACAAACCGTCCGGTATATCCAATCCCAACCCGAAGCGTAAGCGAGGGACTCCCACCGCCTATTCCCAAGCGTAAGCGAGGAAGCCATCCCCATCCCCCAAGCCGCAACCAGCCCCAAGTCTCGTTACTCGCTGGTTTTTCTACACTTTCCCGACCAGTCGCCGAGAATCCAGCCCTCCCGAGTCGCAGGCCGCTCTTTCCCCTTGACGATCCGAGCCCGAGAAACGAAACTTTGGAGACCAATCGCGAACCCAGCCGGACTCCGAGCCGTCAGAGAATCGCGAACGAAAAAATCGGGCGGTTAGCTCAGTTGGTTAGAGCGCAACGTTGACATCGTTGAGGTCGTTGGTTCGAGTCCAATATCGCCCACTCAAAACTTTCAATTCCCTGGGAAATCGCGTGTTTCTCAGGGTTTTTTCGTATTTCCGGCGGACTGCTCGCGGTGGGACGGCGTCTTTTTGCGTCAATCGTTTGCTTTGCACCGCGTCGGCTTGAACTCTAACGCGGTTCAAAATTGTAGGGACGACGAAGCCTCTGTTCGGAACGTGGTCGCCGGCGATGGAACAGGTGGGACGATGTATTGCCAATTTGTTGGCATTGAATCTCCCCTGCGCTTAGCCGACGACAGATAGGAACTCGCCGATTACTCGAATTTGGTCCGAGTCTTCGACTGAGATTTGGATTGGTTGGTATTCCGGGTTCAGCGGTAGCAACTCGATGGCCTCATGTTCCCAGTCTTCATCGGTCACGCGTTTCTTCGAGCGATATTGCTTCACTGTGTAACGTCCTCCGTCCTCGGGGTCGAGGTGTGTGCTTGCCTGCATGAGCAGCAGTCTGTTTTGACGTGTTCCTGCCGGGCATGGACCGAAGAGGCACCACGAACCGCTTGGTATCTTGGGTTCCATCGATCGGCCTACAACCTTCGCGACAAACATGCCTTGCGAAAGATTACGCCCTTCGACGCACGCCCAGCCGACTTCGTCAGGGGACGATTCGCTCCCCCATTCGCTCGCAGCGGCGACTAAGTCATAGACCGGAACATGCGTGGAAAACTTCGCTCGCAAGCTGACTGATTTTTCAATCGTGGTCGGCTGCT
>JAXMBQ010000064.1:0-20112 GCA_046349815.1 Pirellulales bacterium
CCGGAAGCTCTACGCATTCCCGCGAGAATGGCGGGACTCCTCGGCACGCTGCTCGTCGGTTGGTACGGCGCCGTGCGCTTTCGTCCGGCAGTAGGTTTCACGGCAGGGTTCCTGACCGCGCTTTTACCAACATGCGTCGAACAAGCGGTCTCTGCGCGAGGTTACTCTCTGTGCGCACTCTGGTTCCTACTGTCGATCATGGCCGCGCGCAGACTGGCCTATCGCTCTTCTGCATCTGCGTCACTGCTACTGATCACCAGTTCGGCGCTCGCATTGGCAACTGTGCCAACCATGATCTACGGAATTTGGATCTGGATGATTTGGATGATGATCCTCGGACTCAGCCGACGCTCTCGCGCACCACGCAGCGCGTTACTGCGTCCGATCCTTCATGCAGCAGCGGCAATCGTGCTCGCCGTAATTTTCTACACACCGATTTTGCTCAGCCATTCACTCGGCGAATTGCAGTCGGTGATTTCATCGTCAAAACTCTCGACATCTCAACAGGTGCAAAGCCTTCCCGAGTATGTCGGTAGATGCGCGAGTTGGTTGCTGTGGGAGTCATCGACTCCGCTCAGTATTGCTGTCGTGGTCGGCGGAGCATCCATCTTTGTTGTTCGATCGCGACGACGCAGGCAAGAAGGCGTTTGGCTGAACCTGGCCGTCGCATCCGTCGCATTGCCTCTGTTGATTCAACGAGTTCTTCCGCCGGAACGGGTTTGGACTTTTCTATTGCCGATCGGCACTATCTGGATCGCCGCGGGGTGGCATGCAATCGTGAGCTTTCTCATCCGGCGACTGCGAGACGCGCACTCTGCAGACGTGGCGGCGAGGCTGACTCCGGCCATTGCCGGTGTGCTCATGCTCATTCCCGCATGGCGATTTGCGATTGAGCCTTCATTCGTACCGTATGCACGTCAGTCCGGATGGCCGGAAGCAGAACTGGTTTACGAAGAACTCACCTATCGCCCTCACGAACCGATCATTGTGGTGACTCCGCTCTCAGCACCGCTCATCTATCATTTTCGCAAACACGGGAAATCAGAAGAGCATTTCCTGCAGCCGGGACGCGGGCTTACCGATGATTCAACCGCGCTGGTCCTCGTGAGCAAAGAGTTTCACCAGACCGTCGATTCGGTGCTGGAGGAATTGAAACTGACCGAGCTCTTCGGTGACTACGATCGAAAGCGCATTCTGGCCCCTGCGATGCAGGCAGACATCTACCGTCTGTCTCGACAGAAACCGTAGATCGCATCAAATGATCGGCCTCAAGAGATGGTCCACGGTCCACTGACCGACCTGAGTTCCCGTCGCTGAGCCGGCTGTATTATCGAACGAATAGTGGATACCGCCGTAGATACGACTCATGCCCGCCTCGTCGGCTGCATCACGGAAACTATCAAACGATCGCTGAGCCAATGACTGAACATCATCGGATGGAGGCCAAGCGCCGGTCGATCCGCGATCGGCTCGCGAACTAAACGCGTAATGCGTTCCGAAGATAGACTCGAGCACCGTGGCGGCAGCAGCACTGAATGTGCTGTGACCAGAAGTATACGATGGGAACGCAGGAGTACTCAGTAGCGGACTCCAGTCGCTCACAGGTGTTGTGGCTGCGTTACCGTCTTGATCCGCCTTGCGAATGGCATCGATCGGTCGCCAAACGTCATACGCGTACTTGGCATCCCAGCTCGCGATACCCGCGTCAGCCATCGCGTAGTTGAGCAGCGCCATCGTTCGAGCCTTCTGAAGCAGCGACGATTGCTCACGTTCAGCAGCATCCATCGCGATCTGATTCCAATGCCCCGGAGGTGTCGACGTGCCGCCGCCGTCCGCCCAGTACAAGGCGATCGACGTCTGATCGACCGTTCGCTGCGATCCGGTCGCAGCCCCCAGCTTCATCACTTTATCGACGGCTGCCGCATACTCAGCGCTATCGAGCGCAGGCGGCGGAGCGGGTCGGAACTGATCGCCGTCTGTGAGAGCAAACGGTGTAACGCCGGGCCACTGCGGTAATACTGCGTTGGCAAAATTCGGTGGAGTCGGATTCCAATGCCCCGGTTGATTGACCGGCGTATAACTACTGGATGCAGTCGACCCGTCTGCGGCTCGCAACGCGAGCATCGCATCAGCCGCTTCATTACCCAGCGCGATCCCTTCCGACTTCGCAGTCCCTTCGGGCACTGTCGCCAGGATCTCGGCCAAAGTCTTATCGAAACGAGTGATTTCTTGAGCCGCCGGATAAATCGACGAAGCGACTCGATAAGCGGCCTGTGCTGCTGCAGCCACGGTTGATGCGGATGAATGCATCGATCCGTCCAGCGCATACCCGTCATAGGTCGGCTGCACCGCGTTGATCGCATCGAACATCGCACCATGTACCATTGCCAAGCTCTTAGCCACCATCGGCGGCGGAGGCTTGATGAGCAATCCGGGTATGGTCGTCGAGACGTTGGTCGATTCGCGAATCGTCTCCAGCATCGTCGCGTTCCATGCGCTGATGACGTCGCCCACGCGCACTTCCCGCTCAACCGTCTTGGCTCGCCCGCGCTGATCGGTAACGACGAACTTCAGATCGTTGAGCTTGGCGGGCAAGGCGAGGTCGATCTGAAACTTGCCGTCATCGCCCGCTTCGACGCGTGCGACTTCGACCGTCTGCTCCCCTTCGACTTTCAATACCTGGACCGTCGCTCCTTGGCTGGTCGTGCCTGCGTAGCGCACTTGGTTCGACAGCACCACTTGATCGTGATTGTTATCCGATGCATCGGTCAGCCCGACATCGAGTGTCGGCGGATTCGGATTCTGATTGATCGCATTGATGACCAACAACACATCGAGCGGCGACAACTTGCCGTCACCATTCACGTCGCAGAGCGCGCCGCTGTAACCGGCCGGCTTTTGAGCGGGCAGCGTGCGAGAACCGCCTTGATTGATATCATTAATGATCAGCAAGACGTCCAGCGGCATGACCAAGCCCGAGGCGTCGACGTCGCGTGGATTCGGCTGAGCCTGCCAATCAGCAGCCATCAACCGTCGGTCTTCCAGCTTTTCCAATCGCGGCCGCATAGCTTCCCTCTATCGATCTTGTCGCCGAACTGCCCACTGCCGCCTGCTGCGACGATCGGTTGTCCGGTTCCAGACACAATAGTCGGAGAAAGAAAAAAGATCCAAATCGCCGCGTACTTTAAAGCTGTTATTGCAGTCTAAAAAGTGTTGACCAGCGGACGATTGTCACGCTTGAGGTTTTCCGCAATCTGAAGATAGTGGTAATGCGTCGCACACTTGATGAGATAGATGAACATAGCCGCCGGATCACGGCGAACTTTCCACAGGCCCGCAATCCGCCGCTTGTACTCAGCCTTCAGCGACTCGTCTTCGACGTGTTTCATCAGTCGTCGATAGAGCACACCGCATCGCAGCAGATCAAATCCCCACGCCCATAACTTTTTCAGCGGAGCCCTACGCCAGTAGCGACGCTGAGCTCGATTGAACTGAAACGACTTGTCGAGATAGAGACTGTCGGCGCGATCGAAATACGCACGCACGTCGTTCATCTCGTCCATCATGCGCATGTAGCCGCCGAGCAACTCATCGCGGCTCATCTTGAGTGGAATGACGTTGGTTCCATAGGCCGATTGATCATCATCGTCCAGTCGCCCTTCAGCAGCCAGCCGCTCGTAGAGCGGCGTCTTTGGAATGGCCGACAGCATACCGAGCATCGCATGCACGACGCGAGCATCTTTCACGAACTGCAACTGAGCATCGAAAATGTCGGTCTGATCATGATCAAACCCGATGATCATGCCGGTCCAGACTTCCATGCCGGCCGCTTGGATGCGATGCACCTTTTCGACGATGGTGCCACCATCGCGCAAGTTCTGATACTTCTTCGTCTCCCGCAAGGACTCTTCGTTCGGACTCTCGATCCCGACGAAGACCGCTTGAATGTTTGCGTCTGTGAACAGCTCCATCAGTTCGGGATCATCAGCCAGATCGAGCGACGCCTCCGCAAAGAAAATGAACGGATATCCGTTTCGCTTCTGCCACGCCGCCACTTGCTCCAAAACTGGTTTGACAGCCCGTTTATTGCCGATCAAGTTGTCGTCGACGATGAAGGCAATATCCAATCGCTGACGGCGCAGATTCTCGAGCTCGGCGATGACTTGTTCCGAAGTCTTCAGGCGCGGCTTGCGCCCGAATGTCACGATGATGTCGCAGAACTCGCACTGAAACGGACAACCGCGCGAGATCTGCACGCTGCCGAATACATACTGGCTCATGTTCAGCGAATCGTATCGCGGACAAGGGACGCGCGTCATATCCGACTTGTTCGCTTGCTCGTATCGCGATTGATGAGAACCGGTTTGAAAATCCTTCAAGAACTGCGGCCACGTCTCTTCGGCTTCACCGACAAAGATGACATCGACCAAGTCATCGAAGTAGTCTTCTCGTACAGTGATCCACGGACCGCCGACTACAGTGAACACGCCGCGACTCTTCAGCTCTTCCAAGATCTCTCGCATACGAAACCGCTGCACGCTCATGCCGGTCAGTCCGACGATGTCCGCTTCTGCAATGGAATCGAAATCAAGCGGCGTGACATTTTCATCGATCAGAGTGATCGAGTGCTCAGCCGGCGTCAGTGCAGACAGCAGCGGCAGACAAGCAACAGGGAAGTTCGCTTTCTTGCCGAAGATCGGCAGAGCGTATTCCATTCCCCAGTAAGAAGCTTCAAAGCGCGGATTGATAAGAACGATCTTGGCCATGCAGCCAGTTATGCGGCGAGATTTGCAGTATGTCAATCCGGCGACGCATTACATTTGATTGCACGCGAGCCCCCGCGGTAACGCGAAAAAGCATCCGGCGCCGCGAACCAGCCATGCGTAGAGCGTCTAATCCCATTCGCCGCAATTGGAATTGAACCGCAGATCCACACAGATGTGCGCAGATACGAGTTCCGTGCTGACTTCATCTGCGAAGATCTGCGTCCATCTGCGGTTCAAATCGTTCATCGCCTCATTGGAGTGCCTGGGGTCGGGTCTTTTCACGGGTTCATGCACCATCGGTGCAGACACTTCGGAATGTGTCATACGCCCCGCATCAACCAACGCTGACCTCGGAAGCGTTGCGTTTGAAACACAGAGAAGCGGAGAGCACAGAGACGAGATCCGAGTTCAGGTTTGCTGAAGAATCCGTCTCTCCATCCAGCAACAGAACCGTGCCCTCCGTTACTCCGTGTTAAATCAGAATAGCTTCCGACGCTGCGAACTAGCCCTACATTACAACTTTGCGTCTTAGCGTCTTTGCGTGAGACATGCACGCAATACGCTGACCCGCAGGCGCGATTCATTGCCGCCGCCGCTTCGCGGCTTTTCGTGATTCGGTCTGTGCATACTGCGGGCTCACGCCAGCAGCTAAGTGCTACTGCCGTTTCACGGCTCGTCGCATTCGAAAAAACCAAAGTACAAAACATCCCAGCCAATGCCTGCAGTTGGACACTCCAATGATGGGACAGGAAGCTCGCAGGAAGCTTGGGATCGGGTCTATTTAACCCCGGGGTCGCTGCCTCATTCACCTAGAATGCTCTACCTGCTCCCCCACCTCCGCGACTCCGCGTCTCCGCGTGCCAGGAGCCGTTTCGTATTCACGTAAGGACACTAAGTTGCAAAGAGAGCGACACCCTAGCCGATGCATATTTACGGCGTCTAATCCTATCCTCCGCTATTGGAATTGAACCGCAGATTCACTCAGATGTGCGCAGATACAAGATCAATACTGACTTCATCTGCGAATATCTGCGCTCATCTGCGGTTCAGATCTTTCATAGCTGAATCGGAGTGCCAAACGGGCACGCCCACCACCGGAGACATTGAGCTTCTTAGTCGGCGTATTCGGCGGTGTGAAGCCTTGAGCCGGGCCTGTTTAACGGGGTGGTGCTCCTTCTCGCATCCGCTGCTGCGTGTGATGTATGCCGCGCCTCAGCCAACGCCGACCTCGGAAGCCTTGTGTTTGAAACACAGAGAAAAGGAGAACACGGAGAAGAGATCTGAGTTCAGGTTTGCTGAAGAACGCTGCCCTTCATCAAGCAACAGAACCGTGCCCTCCGTTGCTCCGTGTTAATACCGAATAGCATCCGACGCCGCGGACCAGCGGTGCACCACAACTTTGCGTCTTTGCGTGAGGCACGCACGCATTACGCTGCCCGACCCGCGCGATTCATTACTGCCGCCGCTTCGCGGCTCTTCTTGATTCGATCTATGCATACTGCGGGCTCACGCCCGCAGCTAAGTGCTACTGCCGTTTCACGGCTCGTCACATTCGAAAAAAACAAAGTACAAACGTCCAGCCAATGCCTGAGGTTGGACACTCCGATGATGGGACAGGAAGCTCGCAGGAAGCTTGTGATCGGGTCTCCTTAACCTCGAAGTCGCTGCCTCATTCAAATAGAATGCTTTACCTGCTGCCCCACCTCCGCGTCTCCGCGTGCAAGGAGCCTTTTCGTACTCACGTAAGTACACTAAGTTGCAAAGAGAGCGACACCTTCGCCGATGCACATTTACGGCTTCCAATCCTATTCACTGCTATTCGAATTGAACCGCAGATTCACTCAGATGTGCGCAGATACAAGATCAATGCGGACTTCATCTGCGAAAATCTGCGGCTCATCTGCGGTTCAAAACATTCATAGCTGAATTGGAATGCTAAACAGATCCCGCCCCCGGAGACATAGAGCTTCTTAGTCGGCGCATTCTGCGTTGTGAAGCCTTGAGCCAGGCCTGTTTAACGAGGTCGTGCACCACAACCTTGCGCCTTAGCGTCTTTGCGTGAGACACGCACGAATTACGCTGGACTAGTAACCGAGCCCGGCGCGGATCACCAGCGAATCCTGGAGGTCCAAGTTATCGCCCGGCAGCGTGCTTGTAGATCAGCTCGCGATTGAACACGTAACCGACTTCGAAGAAGCCCACGCGGGCGCCCGTCTCGCAATTGATCATTGCGACCCCATTCCAGACCCAAGCACAGCCGAATGTCGTTGATGTCGACCGAGTCGCTCGCGCGCTCGTACGCTTGATCGTCCACGCTCCGCCGCCGTAGTTGCCCGTGACGTACCACCAACTGTCATACGTTCCGATTGTGCTCAGATAGTGAGCCAACTTCGGCTCGGGAAAGAAGATATCGAATCGAGTCGCCGGATTCGGCTGCCATAGAATGCCGCCCGCCGGTAGGAATTCGAGCTTGTTACGATCGAGATAAACAATCCCGCCCTTCAACGTAGCGGTCGGAGTCAAACGGACGCGACCGACGCGCGACCGGTGATTCGCAAACTATCGGTGTTATAAGTTTTGAAATCCGAGAACACGCCGACGCGTACACCTAACTCGACACCTGCGATGCGCAGCGGATCGCTCTGCCATCCTGTATCGAGAAACGCACTGTACGCAAGCGGCGGCAGATCGGCTTTCGTTCCGGCAGGTCCGTCCCAGTTATGCAATGAGACTGAGGGCAGGATGTAGAGCGGCTGAGTCGAAAAGCCGAAGTTCGGAATGACGAACGCCAGCGACAGATCGCTGTCGTTGATCATGAGCGCATCAGGATCGTTGTTGCCGTAGATCCAAGTATGCCGAAAGCGAGGTCCTTGAAAGAAGCGAACGAATGGTTGCGCAGCAGGCACGTTGTTAAAGAACGATCCTTGAGGATTCCAATTGCCGTAGGGTGATGTTCCGTAAGGCGATGTGCCGTACGGACTCATCGCTCCGGGAGCTGTGTAAGCACCGTTGCCGCCGTAACCATAACCATACGGACTCGATGAACCGAATAGGCCGCCGCCTCCGGAGTTGCCGAAGATCGACGTCGGAAACAAAGAGAGAGGCGTCGTGCCAGGCACTGTGCTCGGCGGATACACGCTCGGCTGACCGCCGTTATAAACGCCGATCGACCCGCTTTGTCCCATGCCGGGATAACCGGGGTTCAAAGTTGATCCGTAGGGATTGCCCGCGTAGGGACTCGATCCGAACGGAGAGGACCCGAGCGGATTCGTTCCGTACGGATTGGTACTCGGCAACACGGAACTCATTGTCGGCGCAGCCCCGACCGGATTACCGAACATACCCGTACTCGGTCCGACAGGCGCTGCATAAGGAGCCGCACCGGTTCCTGTGGTTCCATAAGGCGCTGCAGCATAAGGTGACGCCCCATAGGGCGCCGCTGCATAACCGCCGCCCGATGGATAGACGGGCGCCGTGTTCGAAGTCGACGGCAACACGAGCGACAAAGGATTCTGATAAGCCGGACGCGATGAATAAGGATCGAATCCCGTACCGGGCGCCGAGTTGCCAGACATCGACGTGCTGGGCAAAGTTGCAGAAGCTGTCGAACCGATCGGCCCCAGCGGTACCATCGTCGTGGATCGATTGGTTACCGTACCCGGCAAGACAGTGGTCGGCAGTGCTCCCGTTGCGGAGGAACCTGTGCCGGATTGAATGGGTCGGATCACGACCGTCGGACCGGATGGATTCTGAATGAACTGGCCCTCAGCCGACTGCATGCAGCCGACGGCTAAGCCGAGCATTCCGATGATTTTGATCCACGTTCGCATGCGCCGATCCATAGCGTGCTGACAGACACTCTCCTGGGTGAGTACACGACCGACGCACGGTGAGTCAAGACAGCTTGCCGAAGTCGAAGCGCCGAGACTTGAGTTTATTTAGATCGAATCGCGATTTTTTCTCGAGATAATCGAGCATTCCGTCTTCGCAATGTCCTATCCGATGTCCATTGCTTGCATGCGTCGCAACTCATCACCGACCGGTTTGCTTGCACGACCCTTGGTCATGGCATACGCCAGTCCGGTGGCTACAACTGAGATCAACAACAGCGTGCCGATCAAGATCGATACCCACATCATGATGCCGGCAAGGGTCATCCCGGCACCGGGCATAGCCGACGCCGGCAGTTCGACCACTTCTAGATCCGATAACCAAACAGTTCCTTTGCCGGGAAGATACACGTTGATTTCAAGACGCTCGGGCGCAGGAAAGTCGGCCTTGTTGATGAAGAAGGGTAACTGCATGTCGCGCTATGGCGAGCTCCTTCGAGCTTGCCGAGCGGACCACTGGGAGCCAGCGTGCGAGAGAAGTACGAACCCTTTTTCGGCTCGGGAAAGATGTTCCACATTTCGAGATAGCCGATCGCATCGACATTCTCATATCGCACACGGCCGCGCAGCATGTACTGCTTGACTTCGATTCCGGGTTGATCGATGGCAGCAAGCCGAACGAGCTGAGCCGATCCGGTATGACGCTGGATCTTGATGACACTCCCCTGCTCTGCATCGTCGACCAGTTCCCCTTCGCTCGGCAAACGACCTGACTTCGCCACCTCCGACCACACTACGTGTTTGATGATCGCGTTCTCGGTCTTAGCATCATCTTCCGCAGCAGCCGACGTGGTCGAATTCACGATAAGCACCATGGCGAACAAGAGGCTCGGAACAAAGACGTACCGCACGCAGCTCATGAGTCTCGAACATCGAAGTACCGAACCGTACAGCTCTGAGCTATTCCGCAGGTTGAATGACCGGCTCTTCATGCTTGCCCTCCTTCAGCGATTGCAAGTCTTGACGATGCACCTCAAGAAGACGCTCGAAGGTCGCTTGATCCAGCTTCCCTTCGGCGAAGGCTGCACGCAGTTGCCGTTCGAATTCCGACATGGGCTGTTCGGCGTCGAAGATCTCGATCTTTTGAATCACTCGATCCAGACGCAGTCGGACAGTCGGGTAGCTGATGCCGTATTGCTCGGCCAGCTTTTTCAGCGACCCGGATGCAAGGATGAATCGCTTGATGAACGATACATCCTCGCTGCTCAGCCGATCGATCCAGCGCTTTCTCTGCATGACAACCTCAACTTTGGTTCACGCAGGGCAATTTACGAAACAATAAAATGAAAGTCAAGTTTCACTTTGTTTAGTTTCGATTCTTTTTCGATTGGATTCGGCGCTTACTTGGATACCAATTGTCCGATACCGCGGATGAATTGAATGAATCCGTACACGATCGCGCCCCAGCAAACCATGTAGCGTCCGCCGCCCTGCGTGGCCGCAGAATATGTGGCAATCGTGATGACCGTTCCGCCGACACAGAACAGTCCGCCGATCACGATATTGCGAATCGCCGCCGAATTCTGGCTGCTTCGCTGAGCCCCCACTAAACCATCGACCACCACGTCGGCCGACGCACTATCCAGTCCGCGCTCGATCAGCGCGGACTTTACTTGAGCGGGCGATCGTCCAGCGACCAATTGATCGGCGGCGAATGAATAAGCCTCATCGGTCAATTGTTGTTCAGTGGACGGAGTCTGAGACATTGGAACAGCTTTCTTTGAGTAAGAGTTTGAACGGCTGATCGGCGATCACCATAGTTTCCGCGAAGCCCTTCCTCAGGGCACGAAAGGCCCTCATTGTGAGCAGGGTGCGATCAAATTGCAAACTCAAAGATTTCGTTTGCGCGATGCTCGGGAAATGCCCGCGACCGCCACGCAATTTCAACGCTCGATGAATCCCGATTCCCACATGGCTGGTCAACAGTTCTTAACGCCGACATCACCTACCCGAAGCGCCGGCGAGTTACACTCCATCGTCCAACAGCTTCAACTCGCGCCGAGTAAACCACGCCAGGTAATCCGTACCGTTGCAAACAACTCGCCTTACTGCACAAGGAGCGCACCATGTCCGACAGCCGCATGACTCGACGACGATTCCAAAGGCTCGTCGCGCAGCTCTCTGTTGCCGCGTACGCCGCCTCGGGTCGTTCGTCATACGGACTCGAAACCACTGCTGCCGATCCGACCGAAGACCGGTTGCTCCCGAACATCACCAGCGGTGTTATGTCCGGTGATGTGACCACTTCATCGGCCGTGATCTGGAGTCGTGCAGACCGTGAATCGCGCATGATCGTCGAGCTGGCCGGCAATGATGCGTTCCAAGATGCTCGCAAGATTCCGGGCCCCGATGCGCTGACCGTATCGGACTTCACCGCCAAGCTGCGGCTCAACGGACTCACGCCGGGCGAGACCTATTTTTATCGCGTGACGTTTCAAGATCTGCACGATTTGAAAAGTCGCAGTGCGCCCGTCATCGGTCGCTTTAAGACACCGCCCACAGACAACCGCGACATCTCGTTTGCCTGGTCCGGCGACACTGCAGGTCAAGGCTACGGCATCGATCCTGCTCGCGGCGGCATGCGCACCTTCGCTGCTATTCGCAAACTACAACCAGACTTCTTCGTGAACTCCGGTGATGTGATCTATGCCGATAACCCGATCGAGTCCGAACTGAAACTCGACGACGGCTCGCTCTGGAAGAACGTCACCATCGAAGGCAAACACAAAGTCGCCGAGACGCTCGAGGAGTTTCGTACGAATTATCGCTACAACTTGATGGACTCGCATCTGCGCAGCATGAATGCAGAAGTCCCCTGTTATGTGCAATGGGATGACCACGAGACACTCAACAATTGGTATCCCGGTGAGATACTGGACGATGCACGTTATAAAGAAAAAAGCGTCTCCCTCTTAGCGGCTCGCGGACGACGTGCGTTCTTCGATTACCTGCCGATTCGTACGACAGCCGACGGTCCGGCGCGCATGTACCGATCGCAATCCTATGGTCCGTTGTGCGAACTCTTCTTCATCGACTTGCGAACCTATCGCGGACCGAACTCATTCAATCGCCAAACCGAACCCTCGCCGGCAACCGCTTATCTGGGCAAGGCGCAGCTTGAGTGGCTGAAGACGGCGCTGCGACAAAGCAAAGCCGTTTGGAAAGTGATCTGCAGTGACATGCCGATCGGCTTAGTTGTCGGGGACGGTAAAGACAAAGAAGGTCGCAATCAATATGAAGCGAGTGCCAACGGCGACGGCCCCGCGCTCGGTCGCGAGCTGGAGATTGCCGACTTGCTCAGCGCGATGAAGCGAGACAGTATCAAGAACACCGTTTGGCTGACGGCCGACGTGCATTATGCGGCATCGCACTATTACGATCCTGCCAAAGCAGTCTTCCAAGACTTCGATCCCTTTTGGGAATTCGTCTCCGGTCCGCTCCATGCAGGAACATTCGGTCCAGGCGTGTTTGACAACACATTCGGCCCGCAACTAAAGTTCAAGAGCATCCCGGATGGCATGAAAGGCAATCGCCCTCCTTCCGATGGTTTTCAATTCTTCGGACATGTGAAGATCGACGGCCGCACAAAAGCTCTGACGGTTACGCATTACGATGCGGCCGGCAAAAATTTGTGGAGCATCGAACTTCCGCCGGCTGATATCTGATCCGGATATCCGATTCTGCGACGCATCGCAGAGGGATCGCTCTTCGAAACTTACGCTTGCTCGACGGTCACCGATGACGCCCTATGCTCAATTGATCCGCTGCGCCGAGCAGCTTCGTAATTTAAAGGAGTTGGCATCGATCACGGATGAGGATATCGCTTCCGCCGATTGGATCCTGGAATCCAATGACGACATCCTGACATTCGTCTCCGAGCTGCTTCAACAACGCATCGCGGTCCCTTGCCGTTTCGAAGCCGGATTTCTGGCTACGCTTTGCACCGACTCGAACCTGCTGCAAAACTTATCTCGAGTTCTGCGAGCCAAAGCCTTGGTCGCTGTCGAAACCTCGGACTACGAGACAGCCATCCGCGCGTGTCTTCAACTGCTTGAACTGGCCGCCGTTCTCCGGCGCGGCGGACTGATCTTCGGTGCCTTGACCGGTAACGGCTTCATCGGTCAAGCCGTAGAATGTCTACGTAAGATTCGCAAGCTGCTGACGACCGAAGTCGCTTCCGCATTGATCACCGAGCTGTCTCGATGGGAGGCAGACTTAGAAGACTTCGACGCCATCATTGAATTGGATAATCGCTGGACAGCCGCAGTAAAACTCCCGGACATCCCTGTCGATCCTTCTTCATTCATCATCCCCGAGGAAGAATGCGGACTGGACGTCGATACGCAGCAGGAATTGTTCCGACTTACCGGAGAGCTCGGCAAGGCGGCGGAAGCGGAGAACTATCAACCCTATCGCAATCAGGACTTTGTATTCCGCGCTCTTTCCAGATTGCTGCAGATTGAATTAACGCTGGCAGTGTTCGTTGATATCCATGATCGACTGCCGAAGGATCTCGATGAGTTGCAGGAGTATCACCCGCTTCAGTCCTTGCCGCTCGATCCGTTCAGCGATCAACCGTTCGTCTTTCATCGTTTCGGCAAACACGGCTACTGGCTGTACAGTCTCGGCCCGAAGCGCATTAACGGAGGCGGACGATTCGGTTCGATGCTCGAAGTCTCATTGGGTCAAGCCGATCTGTGCTTGGACATGAGAGACTTCGAAGTCGGCTGAAACTGTCAAGCGATCTGAAGCTCAACAATATGTAGCTCAACTTTCCAGATTCAGCCCCCCGAGCCCGTACAACCAACCACTCGTCCGGTAATATCACACCCGGCGCATCTCAGCTCTCTCACGTAACTACAATCGCGCCGCAACGCACGATGACTTCTTTCAAAGCTGCCTTCTTTTAACGCGTCCCTCCACTTGGGAAACCCAACGGCTTCGTATTCGTCTTGCGGCTGCCTGGGCCATACGGCTTCGCCGTTACGTTCAGGAAAAGCGCCGATCAAAGGATGAAGCTCGCTGAGGACAGCCCGCGAGGAATGGTCATCAAAGTCAGTGTCCTCAATTTCGAAACGTTGCGATTCGTGAGAAAGACAATGACCGATCTTAGAATCGAACATCCACGTTCTTCGCGGCAAGCTTCGGCACGAGACCGGCAGCGTTACTGATCATCACAGCGGGCATTGCTTACTAGGACCCAAGCAGTCCAGAACACAATGTATTGAATCGCGACTCCCTTTCGGACGCCTCCGGGCTTGAACTAACAGATCTCGGTAGCATCGACGCATCTGCCAAATCCCGAGTCGTCGACCGGCAATTACTACTGAGAACATCCGATGATCCATTCGTTTCTACCGTCGTCTGCGCTCGTCGTATGGCAACTTCGTGGAAAACCCATCCTCTCTCGAAAATAACCTTACCGCGCTGTCCCAGGTTGCCTAAGATGCGGGTCGAGGACAAAGCAAACCAAAGAAAAAAAGACGATTTATCGGGGGGGGGGGCAACTTGACTGTCACAACCTTCACGTCATATCGTTGATTCCGACGAATGGTATTTCGGGGTCCTTCGTACGACAGATCGTGCATAGTGCCTCGATTAAGGTGTGAGAGGGTTAATGAACCTTCTCGTTGAACGCAATCGACATTGTTTCGCGCTTCCGCAGAAAATCCCGTGTAACGCAACTATGCGTTAAGAGGAGATTTATGATGGACGACCTAATCCACAGGCTTACCTCCGTAACAGTAGTCGCATTTCTTTCGCTCTGTACTGCGGGCGGTCCACTGATCGGAATGGACGAGAACTCCGATTTCCGAATCGAAAAGTCGCTTGAATTAAAGAGAAACTCCGGAGGGGCTATCGAGTTTTTGTTCGATCTTGAAAAACTACCTGCAGGGAAGCAAGGCCTGATTGTTTTAAATCTCGTCAACACTACGGATGAGGAATTCGCATTTAGCTCGATTGCATCAGGCTGTGGTTGCCTGAAGGTACGCGCTCTCGGCGACAGAATTCCAGCGCGTGGAAAGCTCGAAGTTGAGGCTAGAATAAAGACGCCGACGAGTGTAAGAGATTTGTTTCAAAGAACTGGATTTTTTTTGAAGCATGCCCCCGGCGTAGGTGTCACAGTACATCTACAGTATACATTATCGGGTGCGTTGGCGTTCCCTGAGAAGCTCCACTTAACGGCAGCAGCACTAGATTCCGAGAATCACACATTCCTTGTTCCGATACTTTTCAGCGACCCAGTACGGAAAGAAAACTTAGCGATAGAAGGAATAGATGGGTTGCAGTTAACGCGATCGCAATGTGTTGAAAAAGACGGTAACGACTATATAGCCTGTACTGTCAAGCTTGAAGGTCTTGGGAAAGGCCCTACTAACGGCACGTTGCGAGTACTGGATAGAGTGACAGGGCGAGAGGCCGCAGTGCGAGTGATGATTGATTCTCCGAACCTTGTGTCTGTTGCACCGGCAGTCATCAGGACACGCCTCGTCGCGAGCCCTGGACAAAAGGACGGGTCGGCGTTTACCGGCGCATTGATTGTCAGGGTCCACCCTGATGTAATCGATATGGAGACGGGCGATGTTGCCATCAAACTGTCGAGCAGTCTAGCCGATTTCCGATACGAGTCCACAAGAGTCTCAAAAGGGGTTTATCGCCTAAAAGTTTTTTTTGCAACAGCAGAGGATTCTCGACAAGGCAGCAATCCCGCCCCCAGTGGCAACAAAGGCTCAATTAAATGGTCCGTCGTCACCAAGAAACTGTCTCGCGAGGGAGACATCGAAGTGGAAATGTAACGTCCAGCATCACGTTTTTTCGAATCGATTCTAAGGAGTAACGCATGTTCAAGATTACGCTTCTTTCGAGCTTCCTTGCAGTGACATTCCTTGCATTGGAAGCGCGCGGTCAATGTGTCGTAATCGAGAGTCTTTCGTGTATGCGGCAGTCTCCGGACCTATGCGAGGATTACTGCGGTCCGGAGCACTGCAAGTGGGACGGCCAAATCCTTAAGTGCGACCATCCGAAAGAAACAAGATCGATAATGAGTGCATCTTATGACGGCTTTCGCACGGCAGACCCATACGAAGCTGGCCGGACAGGATGGACTATAACTGGTGATCGATTTTGTACAGAAGAGCGAAGTTGCAAGAATAGCTGCGGATTCAAAATCGCAGATGGCGTGCTCATCAATGTTTGCGAACCCTCGACGGATCCGTGGGTGAATTCCGGCACAAACTATCATTCTCTCGCCTATTCAGGTGCTGATTGCTTTGGCTCTTGACGATATCGTCGCGAGGATTGGGGGGCACAGCGTCTTCGCACACTGGTGCAGTAATGTTAACAACATTTGCGGTCAGGTATTAGGAAAGTGATGACATGTATTCAATCCGTTTGTGCCTGGCTTTTCTAGTGTTGCTTATTCCGTGCCGCCCCATTCTCGCGCAGGAGTCGGACGAGGCTGCTAGCCTAATCCGTGCTCTGTGTACAAATCTTGATGCACTCCGCCAGTACGACGTGATTATTGAGCGTGAAGAAGTGCATGACGTGCCATTCAGGTCCGTTGCGCGAGTCGTAACGTATACCCGCATTCGGTACGACAGAGACGCCGAGAGAGCGATTTGCGCTGCACACTCCAGAAAAGTGGAGGAGAGTTTTCGAGAGAATGATTCAACAAAACCGATCTGGAAAGTACGCCTGTGTGGCTTGCAGTGGAGCGGAGGGAAAGGATTGATCTGCGAAGTACCGCAAGTACCTCAGGACGTGTCGACACTAGCTCAAGCTTTTCGGGATCAGAATGTACCGGACTTACGTTGCGTCGGCCTTGATCCTTTTCCCACTCGTTTCGTTGGCAAAGGAGAAATTGACTGCTTCAATAATTGGCGAAATACTCAGCTCGTTAATCCCACATTAGCTGTCGGCAAAAGTGATGGCCGCACACAGGTCGTTGAATTTCGGCCGCGTTGGAATGCAGGGGACGGCGATGAGTTTGTTCAAAGCTGGATTTTTGACCTCGACAAATTGGTTCCAATTCGTTTTGAAAGAAAGGTTTTGATTGCCAAGAATGGGAAAAAAGACCCAAAGCCTGTAGAGCATCAGACGATCGATTGGAAGGATGAGAACGGTTGCATGGTGCCGACTCGGATTCAAGGCGATAAGACAGCTCAGGAAGGGGATGTCATCTACCAAATCGAAAGCACAGTATTCTTTCACTGGCTTTCTGTAAACAAACCGTTCACGGATGAACTGTTTAGTCGAAGTCTTATCGCAGACGATTCCCACCTTATTCGCCTATCGGATCCTTCCCTTAACGGAATTAAGCCTGGGATCACAAAGTAACGACGTTATCACCGCTAGATACACTTGGCTCTATAGTCTCGGCCCAAAACGCATCGACGGCGGCGGACAATTCGGTTTCATGCTGAGCGTCTCCCTCCGCCTCGACATGCGGCACTTCGAAATCGCCTGAAACTGTCAAGCGATCTGAAGCTCAACAATATGTAGCTCTACTTTCCAGATTCAGCCCCACGAGCCCGTACAACCAACCACTCGTCCGGTAATATCACACCCGGCGCATCTCAGCTCTCTCTTGCGAACACAATCGCGCCGCAACGCACGATGACTTCCTTCTAAACTGACTTTTCATAAATCACCCCTCGACTACGAACCCCATCGGCTTCGTATTCGTCTTGCGGCTGCCTGGGCCGTACGGCTTAGCCGTTACGCTCAGAAATAACCTCAATGGTCAAGGCCCGGTTGCTGGAAATCTGGCTAGATCGGGCTGAGCTGGATCGAGGTCCAGCGGAAGATAAGAAAATAGTTCCGCAGCTTTTAAAATGAAGCGTATCTTGACGTCCGACTTCATCGCTTTCGGCGGCAGTTCTTGAGTCGTCCAAGACAGCTCGTGCCTTACACTGTCCCCTTGAAACACTCGGCAATCATCCGCTGAAAAGCCTTGGATCACACGATCTTTCCTATCCAACAGTTCCGCTCGAATGCTCCCGCCTCGCTCCGTTTTGGCGTTGATCACGATGCGAGGAGAACGCATCGGCTCTCGACGAGTAATCATCCATCCCGGCTCGGTGCCGCTGTTCGCCATCGAACAAAATCCGTCCAGCCGCAACGCTGCGACTCCGATCCCGGCATGAACTTGCCGATCGTCGTGCAAGCCGTCGGTTCCGCCGTAGTAGAACATCAACCGATCATCGATCACTAAAGGGGATCGCGCGGTAACGATCATGCCGTGATCCCAGGCCCCTTCCGGGCCGCGAGCAATGAACTGCTCGCGCTCGATCGGCCGAGTCCAATTGACTTGATCCCATGACCAAGCCAATTGCACTTCCATGTTGCGAGGCGAATCGGACTGAGCTTCGTGCAGTTTGTCGACACTGTAGTCTCCGTACTTGAAGTACCTGGCTCGATACATCCAAGGCAATCCGATATACAACCCTTGATACGGGAAGACCGGCATGCCGTAGATCTGCGTCGTATCAGGATCGTGATCATCCGCAGTGAAGATCGGTCCTTCGAAAGGCTTGCTCCACTGCAGACCGTCGCGAGACCAGGCGATACCGACAGCTCGACCGCGACGATTACGAGTCTTCCAGGTAGCGTAAGTGCGCTGCTGATAGGGATCGAATCCGAAATTCACTACATCCGAAGAAGAGAACAGTGTCCTGCGTTCTGAGTTTGCATACGACCAATGCAGACCGTCGGATGAGAAAGCGACCCGCGGCCCTCGATCGACCGGATCGAAGCCATAGAGCACGAAGCCGCTTGCTCGGATCGCTTTCAGCAGGCAGATGAATGACACTGGATTGTGACACTCACCACCGATACGATCTCGAACAGACGGGGACACAACCAAGTTTGTCGGTTGTCCTTCGTACTTCACAACGTCTATGTCCGGCTTCGTCCAATTCAGTCCGTCCAACGATTCTGCTACGCCGACTTGATTGCCTTGATGAAGAACCTGATACCACATTCTCCACCGATCACCGACACGCAAGACGGTGCCGTAAACATAGGGACCGATGATCGCAGCCTTCCCCTCCCAGGCTCGATCCGCGCGAATCAATGGTTCGGGGGCGACTTTCTCCGCCGCATGAAATCGTCGCACCAATCCTTCTCTTCGCTCCACCACGGCTCCGTCCAAGAATAGTCGACGCCAAGGACCCTTCGCAGGACCGATGACGTCGTCAGGGGCCGATGCGCTTGCTTGTGAGAACACCAGACGATTCATGCCGAAGACTGAGCCGGCGGCCAAGAGTACTGCAGAGAATTCGCGACGTCGCATCGTTCACCCCAACGGTTCACAACGTTCCAAGTTTCGGCCCAACCGACGCTTCCGGTTCATAACGCATCAGCCTGATGCTTCACTTATCCGCTTCGAATATGCTTCTCGGCTGCTCGGCCGTACGGCTTCGCCGTTACGCTCAGCGCGGGAAGTCATTTCGCTGCGTTCACGCCTTGATCGGCTCGACGGGACAATCCATGGCTTCGCAAGCGGCGACAAGTTCATGAACAGCCCACTTTTCATCGTCCGATGCCAAGAGATATCGCGGTCCTTCAAATGGCCACACATTTTCACGTTCCTGCGAATCGTGCAGATGCAGGCGTCGGCTTAAGGCTCGATGAAAATCCTCCCAAGCAGCCCCTTGAACGGTGACTGGGTCGGCCAGTGCGATCATCAAGTTTGAAAGAGGGTCTAATCGGAGGCGTCCGTTCGCGCCCGAAGGAGTGCCCTCGATCTCATCCCAGCTCAACCAACCGATGTGCCGCTCACCGCTGCGCATACTTGCAGTTACGCGGTCGGAACTCGCTGCGATAACCGCCGGTCGTATCCAGGCTGCTCTCGCAATCTCGGCAGCCTGTTCCACGCAGTCGCGAACCGGTCCGCTCTCCGATCCGACCACAGTCAGCGACGCGGCTCGACCTCGCAAGCGCTGAGCCAGTTGCTCGATACTCCATCCCGACACAGGATCGATCCAATCCGCAGCCACGTCAGCGGCAGGCTCGAGAATGAATCGACGCATGCACATCCGCGGATGAGGCACTTTGAACTGAGGAGTCCAGATGCGAGCATCCTCAAACAATAGAATATCCAGGTCGATACGCCGCGCTTCCCAGCGCTCCAATCGACGTCGACCGAGCAATTCTTCGACTTCGCGTATGGCTTGCCATGCATCCCATGCATTACCGTCGACTTCAGCCGCAGCGACCGCGTTGATGAAGGGAGGTTGACCTTCGGGCCCGCCCACCGGCGGCGTCCGATAGAAGCGACTGACAGCCAGCGGGAGCTGCGATCTTGTCAAACGAGCTTGCAACAACTCGACGGCTCGATGAATCGTCTCCGCCGGGTCACCGATGTTCGCGCCGAAGCTGATGAGGCACTTCGGCATCGGCGTTTATCTCCCAACAGACGGTCGCAGGATTAGGATTTAATGCCCATCAACGAC
>JAXMBQ010000065.1:0-19679 GCA_046349815.1 Pirellulales bacterium
CGATTCGCACAGGAAGTAAGCTTGTCCGGCGGCGGCATCGTAGTTGAGATTGCGCATCTCAGCGGCCAACGTTTCAACTGCGGTGAAGTAACCGAACGTGAAATCGATACCCATGTAGTCGTTATCGATCGTCTTCGGCAAGTGCACGACGGGCAGCTTCTTGGAACCTGCAGGCAGTCGATCCTGATACAGCTTCATCTTATTGGCGGTCTTCAGCGTATCGTCGCCGCCGATCGAAATGAGTGCGTCTGCGCCGATCGAAACCAACGCGTTGTAGACTCGCTTCAGCGGAGCCGATCGTTCAGCATCCTCCAAATGTTCGGGAGCGGATACGCTCTTGCCCGGATTGGTGCGAGCCGTACCGATCATGATTCCTTGGCTGGTACGCGAGTGCGAGAGCATCTCGTGAGTGATGCGAATGTAGTCTTTGCCTTCGACCAGCGGCTTTGAGCCGTCGTAGTCGATGAGGTTCGAGTAACCATGCTTAATGCCGATCACTTCGATCCCTGCGTTCAGGAAAGCAAAGGCCGCTGTCGAGATCACGGCATTGGCTCCCGGTGCCGGTCCGCCGGCGAAGAGCATGGCCACGCGCTTCAGATTGTGTTTGGTCATCGTTCGAGTCCGCAGAATGTCAAATGAATTGTTCGTAGCTTATCTGGTGACGAGGCTCCTGCCTCGTCACCCACTGCACCGCAGGCTCCAGCCTGCCGGCTTGGGGTCGTGAGGCTGGAGCCTCACATACAGTGCGTGACAAGGCTGGAGCCTTGTCACGAGGAGATGTTGTCACGAGGGAGTGTACTCTCGAGGACTTGTTGCCTCGTGGACTTGCGATCTCAGTTGGTCGCGAGGAGCTCGCGCTCGACCCACTTGGTGTCGACTTGACCGCTGACGAAAGCAGGATGGCGGAGCACTTGTTGCTGGAACAGTGCCGTGGTCCGAATGCCGTCGACATTCAACTCACTCAACGCCCGGTCCATACAAGCGATCGCTTCTTCGCGAGTCGGTTTGTGAACGATCAGCTTGCCGATCATCGAGTCGTAATAGGGAGGCACCGTGTAACCGGCTTGTGCATGCGAGTCGAAACGGACGCCGAAACCGCCGGGCACGAACAAGCTCTTGATCAGACCGGGGCAGGGCTGGAAGTTTCGAGTCGGATCTTCTGCATTGATACGGCATTCAATCGCCGCACCGTGCAGCTTCACATCCTCTTGCTTGAACGGCAGTGGTTCACCCGCGGCGACTCGGATCTGAGTCTGAATCAGATCGATACCGGTCACCATCTCCGTCACCGGATGTTCGACTTGGATGCGCGCGTTGACTTCGATGAAGTAAAAGTTGTTATCGCGATCGACGATGAACTCAACCGTACCGGCGTTGGTATAGCCGGCCGACTTGATCAGTCGCACTGCTGCTTCGCAGATGGCGGTTCGTGTCGCCGGGGGCAATAGCGGCGATGGACTCTCTTCGATCAGCTTTTGATGTCGACGCTGTACGGAGCAATCACGTTCGTACAAGTGACAAGCATTGCCGTGATGATCGGCGATGATCTGCACTTCGACGTGTCGTGGACGATCGACGAATCGTTCCAGGTACACGCCTGAGTTGCCGAACGCAGCTTGTGCTTCCGCCTGAGCTTGTTGCAGAGCTGTGCGCAGCGATTGTTCGTTGGGAGCGACGCGCATCCCTTTACCACCGCCGCCGGCCGTAGCTTTGATCAGCACCGGATAACCGATTTCCTTCGCAGCTCGAACCGCTGCATCTTCATCGGCGATCAAGCCGTCGCTGCCGGGAACGACCGGCACGCCGGCAGCCTTGGCAACTTCGCGAGCACTGTTCTTATCGCCGAGCTTTTCCATCGCTTCAGGTGTAGGACCGATGAAGTCGAACTGGCTGCTGCGAACAACTTCATTGAAGTGCGAGTTCTCAGCCAAGAAACCGTAGCCGGGGTGAATGGCATCGGCACCGCTGATTTCAGCGGCGCTGATGATTTGATCGATCCGCAGATAGCTGTCGATCGATTTGGCTTTGCCGATGCAAATGGCTTGGTCTGCCAAGCGCACGTGGGCACTGTCGCGGTCCGCTTCACTGAAGACAGCGACCGATGCGATGCCCAATTCCTTGCAGGCACGAATGACGCGGAGCGCAATTTCTCCGCGGTTGGCAATCAATATGCGGCTGTACATAGTTGCAGAAATTAACCGCGAGTGTCCACCTTGAACAGGGGACGACCGAAATCGACAGGTTGTTCATTCTCGACCAACACTGCCACGATCTTCCCGCGAATTTCAGCCGGAATCTCGTTGAAGACTTTCATGGCCTCGATAATGCAGATCGTCGTTTCCGGGGTGACGGCCGATCCGACTTTAACGAACGGTTCGGCTTTGGGGTTGGCTTTGGTGTAGAACGTCCCAACCATCGGCGACTTGACAATCGCGATGTGCGGACCGTCCGCGGCGTCGGCCGAAGCTGCCGCGGGAGTAGCTGCCGTAGGGGCAGCGGCCTGAGCAACAGGAGCCGCGACCGGTGCAGCCACGACGGTCTGAGCCACCGCGACACCGCCGCGAACCAAACGAATCTGTTGTTCCGATTGCTTGAGATCGACTTCGCTCAGGTCGTACTCTTTCATCAAGTCGATCAAGCGTCGAATCCGATCGACGTTGAATACGTCCTCGTTGCCTGCCGAAGTTTTTGCCATTTAGTTGCCTATGCCTCTGATGGGCGAAAGAATCGAACCGAATCGGACTCAGCATCGGTACAGATCGAATTAGTCCAGCAACTCCACCACGTTGGCATCCAAAGCCCGCGGCAGACTGCTCAACACCTCGTGACCGTCGCGTGTGATGAGGACATCGTCTTCAATGCGCACGCCGCCGAAACCGGGATAATAAACGCCGGGCTCCACGGTGACTATCATGCCTGGCTCAAGTGGGCGGTCGGGAGATTTGCCCAGTCGCGGAGCTTCGTGGATGTCTAGACCGATACCGTGCCCCAACCCATGGTTGAAGCGCTCGCCCATCCCTTTAGCAGCGATCACCTCGCGAGCGATGCGATCGACTTCGCTGACCATCACTCCCGGCCCGAGCGCCGCGATGGCAGCCTCCTGAGCAGCCAAGACAGTCTCGTAAATCCTAGCAAATTTGGCCGGGATTTTACCGGTCACCAATACACGCGTCAAGTCGCTGCGATACCGCCGGTAGGTCACTCCCCAATCGATTAAAACAAAGGGGGCCGCATCGATTCTGACTACACCCGGCACCGCATGGGGCAACGCGGCTCGCTCGCCGACAGCCACAATCGGATGAAAACTCGTCCCCGTTCCACCCAGTGCGCGGCTCAGCCTTTCGATCTCGCCTGCGGTCTCGAACTCCGTATGAAACCCACGCAATGTAGCTCGCACACTGGTGAATAACTTTTCAGCCAACTTCACGGCTTGCCGAATCGTATCGATCTCCGTCTTGTCCTTAACGGCTCGCAGAGTTTCAACCATTCCGGATGACGAACCGAGCGAAGTGCCGGACAAGGCATCTCTCAACCGCTCGAACAACGACAACGTGATCGACTCGGATTCCACCAGGATGCTCGTAGCTCCCCAGCTCTTCACCTGTCCGACCGCTGCCTCCGGCAAACTCACTTGTGGGGAACGGATGAACGTGTTCAGCCCCGGAGCTTCTTCGCCGATCTGGATCTCGTATCGAGGATCGCTGATCAATAGCTCGCCGGCTTTACCGATGATCAAGTAACTGTCGCCGCCGGTAAAACCGGTCAAGTAACTGACGTTCACGTAGTTGGTCACCAGCAGTGCATCGGCCCCTTCTTCGCGAACCATCTTGCGCAGCCGATCTCGTCGCTTTCCGAAGTCCGTCATCTCCCGATCATCCTTCCTGTCTGTCTGTCTATCGAGTCGTTTTCGATCACTTGCTCGGTGCCGGAGTCCACCACTTGTCGAGCTTTTCGCGCAGCGCCGCGATTTTGGCTTGCGATTCGGGTAGCCCCGCCAAGTTCTTTTCTTCCCACGGATCAGCCTTCAGATCATACAGTTCAATCGGTGACTTCACAGAGTCCGAGGCTCTCTGAAAAGGAACAATCAACTTATCCCAGCCGTCCACGACCCAGCGATATTGCAAACTCGGTACGGGATCGACCATGTCGACGATGTCATGTTCCAGGATTTCACCGAAGACGGCACGACGACCCTCAACAGCGGCAGCATTCGTCAAATTGATCCCGGGTAGCTTGTCATCTTTCTCCACTCCGAGAAGCGCTAACGTGGTCGGTACGAGATCGATACTGGATGCCAAGTGTTGATCATCGCGCTGTGCCGCAATATGTTCCGGCCAGTGAATCATGATCGGCGTCCTCACTCCTCCGTCATACTGACTGCGCTTACTCTTGGGGGCATAAGCACTCTTGTCAGGAAGATTGATCCAGCCGTTGTCGGTGACGTAAACGATGATCGTATCTTTGCCGCGACCGTCACGATTGATGATTTCGCGCAGGCCACCGATCGTATCGTCGAACAATGCACACATCGCCCAGTACTTGGCGATAGACGGAGTAGGAGCAAATTTCTCGTACCATTCTAGTAATTGAGCCGGCGGATCGTGCGGGGTATGAGGCATCATCGGTGCGTACCATAGAAAGTATGGAACGCCGTCCTCTTTGGCTTGCTTCACGAATTTGCGAACGGGTTCCATTCCTTCTCGTCCGATCTTCAATCCTTCATCGCCATGACGACCACCCTTCGTCGGATCGCCATGACTCATCCAACTATCGAAGCCTCCACGAGCCGGATTCCCTTCCCACCACTTGCCGGATTGAAAGCTGCGATAGCCGAGCTTTTTCAATCGATCGGGTAACGTGTCGACTCTGTCGATATGAAACTTCAGGTAGTCGTCGAGGGATTTCAGATAGTCAGCGTTCTTGACCAGTTGCCCGCGCGGCTTGCCGACGAGTTGCTTCGGCAGAGGCGGATCATTGCCGACGATTCCATGTTGATGCGGATACAGTCCGCTGATAATCGTGGCCAAGGAGGGACGACACAAGCTGTCGGGCACATAACCACGAGTAAACACCAGGCTCTCACGAGCCAGTTGGTCAATGTTCGGGGTACGAATGGTTTCATGCTCCATGAACGAATAGTCGTTCCACGCTTGATCATCGGATAAGATAAAGACAACATCCGGTCGTTTGCTTTCCGATTGCGTTGCGCCTTGCACTGCGCCGGATAAAATCACTGCCGTGAACAAGGCAACGAATGCGGTCCACAACGGTCGTTTTGTTAGTGAATTGACTTGTCGTTCGGTAGACCGAAGGCCGCCCGCCTGCAGCGCTCTGTTCATGTCCGTTCCCCATTCAGGTTTCAAAATCGCAAAATGCTGACCGTCAAAGTACATGCTCCGTGCGGCACTATCATTCTGGACCGAGCACCGAAATGCAATGCGCTCAGTCGTCAAATGATCGCCGAATTAACTCAAGCGCTGGATGACTTGCGACAAGAACGCAAAGTGCGAGCCATCATCTTGACCGGGGCAGGAGCACATTTTTGTTCAGGTGTGGACCTCCAAGAATGGAAGGAATCCACAGCATCGGGCGAGGCCTTGATGCAATACCACGAGGATGCGCAGGCCATGCGAGAATTAATCGAAGTCATGCTGCAGCTCCCCAAGCCGATCATCGCGGCTGTAGATGGCGCTGCGGTAGGACTCGGATTCGGCCTTGTGCTCGCAGCGGACCTGGTGGTCGCGTCGAGCCGAGCTCGTTTCTCGCTCCCCGCGCCGAAGCGAGGCTTGGTTTCCGGGATCGTCGCGCCGCTACTGGTCTTTCGTCACGGCGCATCGTTGGCGGCTCGCATGATGCTGGGGGGCGAAGAGCTCGACATCGATTCCGCCCTACGACTGGGGATCGTTCATCATGTCGTGCAGCCGGATCAGATTTGGGTCAGAGCTTGCTCGTGGGGCGAAACGATCGCAGAAGGCTCCGCCGAATCATTGCAGCTCAGTAAGCGATTGCTCAACGAGATGATCGGTGAACAGCTATCAACGATGCTCAGCTCCGGAGCCGCCGCTACGGCTACAGCACTGACCACCGAAGCAGCCGGCGAAGGACTGAACGCCTTCGCGGAGAAACGACCGCCGAAGTTTTTGTAGATCATCCAACACTTCCCCGAAAGGGATGCACACCAGTAGCCGTGGGTTCGAGCGCAGCTCGTACCCACGGACTTTGTCTCCTCCCACTTCGGCGGCGAGTAGGTGAATCCGTCATATCAGAAAAGCGTCACCGGGCCGCAATACGCATTTGCCTTTGTCGAGGTCAACGTGATTGCGGCTCGACTGGCCGTAATGTTTCAGCCAAGCGAAGCACTCGCCGCCTGCCGATTGCTGTGATGAATCCGGGGGTACTCGCTTGCGCTCGAACCCTCGGCTACTTGAGTGAAACGCTTTCAGCGTTTGATGCGTACGCCGCTCGAAGCACCAACACCCGACGCGGTACGAATCTTACTCAGCGTCTTCCGATCGCTGTTGATTGTGACCGTCTTAGGTGTTGGTTGTGCTGACTTGGTTCGGATCAATTTGGAAAATTGATCTGCATCTTTGATCCAGTTTGGCGAGGCTGGAGCCTCGCCGGCAGTGCGTGACGAGGCAGGAGCCCCGTCACGAGGATGTTGATCTACAACAACTTGCAACTACTTCTGTGGTTTGAGCACCACGGTAGCGAGCGGCGGGAGGTTCAAGCATATGGAGGCGGGGCGGCCGTGGTGCGGTGTCCACTCGGCTGTACAGCCGGGGAAATTACCGACGTTGCTGCCCGCATAGTAGCTTGAATCGCTGTTGAAGATCTCTTGGTAGAAACCTGCCTCCGGAACACCCAGCCGATAACCCAAGCGCGGAATCGGTGTGAAGTTCGAAGCCACGACGACATAGTCGCTCGGATCTTCCGCTTTACGCACAAACGAGATCGTACTGTCTTGACGATTCATGCAGTCAAGCCACTCGAAGCCCTCGCCGCGGAAGTCAACTTCGTGCAAGGCAGGTTCACGTTGCACCAAGTGATTCAAGTCCGCCAGCAACTGTTTGATGCCGCGATGCGTGTCCCACTGCAACAGATCCCACTGGATCTCGCCGTCGTAGTTCCACTCGCACCACTGAGCCAACTCGCTGCCCATGAAGAGCAACTTCTTGCCCGGGTGCGTCCACATGTAGGAGTACAGTAAGCGCAAGTTCGCGAACTTTTGCCACAAGTCGCCCGACATTTGACTGATCAGCGATCCCTTACCATGGACCACTTCATCGTGCGACAGCGGCAATGAAAAGTTTTCGGTGAACGCATAGATGAGGCTGAAGGTCAGTTCATCGTGATGATACGAACGATGCACCGGTTCGTGCCGCATGTAACGCAGCGTGTCGTTCATCCAGCCCATGTTCCACTTGAGCGAAAACCCCAAGCCCCCGCCGCTCGTCGGTCGGCTGACGCCGGGCCAAGCCGTCGACTCTTCGGCAATCGTCAGCACGCCGGGATATTGCGTGTGAGCCTGCTCGTTGAATTCGCGGAGCAAGTGAATGGCATCCAGGTTCTCACGTCCGCCGTAGACATTCGGAACCCACTGGCCGTCTTTGCGGCTGTAGTCCAAGTACAACATGCTGGCCACCGCGTCGACTCGCAGGCCGTCGATGTGATACTTATCCAGCCAGAAGAGCGCGTTGGCGATCAGGAAGTTACGGACTTCGTTGCGTCCATAATTGAAGATCATCGTGCCCCAGTCGGGATGTTCCCCCTGACGAGGATCTTGATGTTCGTAGAGAGCCGAGCCGTCGAAGCGACGCAGGCCGTGTCCGTCTTTGGGGAAGTGAGCCGGAACCCAGTCGACGAGGACGCCGATGTGATTCTTGTGACAGTGATCGACGAAGTACATAAAGTCTTCGGGGGATCCGTAGCGGCTGGTTACGCTGAAGTAACCGACCGTCTGATAGCCCCATGAACCGGTGAACGGATGCTCGCTGATCGGCATCAGTTCCACGTGGGTAAAGCCCATCTCTTTACAGTAGTCGACCAGTTGATGCGCTAAGTTGCGATAGTTCATCCAGCCGTGAATGCCCGATGCATCGCGACGCCATGAACCTAAGTGCACTTCGTACACATTGATCGGATCGCGCAGCGGATCGCGGCCGGCGCGGCGCGACATCCATTCGGTATCCTGCCACTGATACGTTTCCAGTTCGGTGATGACGGAAGCCGTGCGCGGCGGCAGCTCGGCATAGAAACCGAACGGATCACTCTTGTCGATGACTTGACCGTCGGCGGTGCGCACGCGGAACTTGTATTTTTGACCAGGCACTGCATTGGGAATGAAGAGATCCCATATGCCTGCGGGTACGTGCTTGCGCATCAGATGCTGCTTGCCGTCCCATGAATTGAAGTCGCCGATGACTTGGACGCTCTGTGCATTCGGAGCCCAGACGGCGAAGTTCACACCGACCAGACCTTCGATCTCGCGCTTGTGAGCGCCCAGCTTGTCATAGATCTGCCAATGACGACCTTCGCCGAACAGAAAGCGATCGAAGTCGGACAGCAGCGGTTCTACTGCGTATGGATCATGCATGTCGAAAACTTCACCCGATTTGGAAGCAACACGAAGGCGATATTTTGAAGTGGACGATTCATCAGCCGCTACCGGGCACAAAGCTTCATAAAAGCCGGCCGGGTGGACGCGACGCATGGGCCGGACCGCAGATTGCTCCGAGTCGACGAGCCACACTTGATCGCTGTCCGGTAAATAGGCTCGGACCGACAACGCTTGTCGATCACCATGGTTTACTCGATGGGGTCCGAGTAACTGGGCGGGGTTCTCCAAGTTACCTTCAATCAGTCGGCTAATCCCTTGCAAGGAAAGCTGAGTACGCACATCCATCTCCGCGTTGGTGAAAGTTATACCGTGCAATTGTTCAGGCGTCAGGCCTTGCCAGGACACCCCAGGTTAAAGCGGGCAAATACTGTGACGGTGGGCAAAAGGGAGGGCAAATTTCTCTTGGGCGAGAGTTGTTTTCGAGTTCAGGGAAGACTGATTCCCGGTGGAGTCGACCGCAGGAGAGAACTGGAGGCCGCGCCGGAGCAGGCGCGGCCGATTCACAGTCCGTTAAACACCGACCAGCAGCGAGCCTCGTGCCGGGCGACTGCGCCACCATTCGAACCAGCCTGCCGCAGCTCGCCACCAGTCCGGTTGTAAACGGCGCGAGCGGGGGAACGGAGGAGGATTGATCGTGGGCAGTTCCATTGTCGGTGTGATGTTGAGATGCGTAGCAGGATCGTCCCCACTGACTATCGCGCTCTGCACTTCGCCTTCCGCGCTCTCGGAACACTCCGCTTCGATCAAGGGGGATTCAAGCAATCGGCAGGCCACCTCGTGATAGTCCATCGCCCCGTCGATACGCTGCCACAAATCAGCGTTCCGCACCGGCTTCTGAACTCCGAAATGCTCCCAGCTATAGTCGGCTTCTCGCCATTCGCTAAGCCCGTAGCGTAAGCCTCGGGACACGTAGCGGCTTGTTGTCACCAATGTGACTTGACTGGGTTGCTCTAGTGCCTCTAAGCCGCGGATGACAGCCAGCAGCGCCAGCCGATCACGCGGTTCCGATCTCTCTGAATCTCCTGCCTCGAAACGATACGCGGCGTCGATCCGCTCAAGCACGAAGTGCCATCGTCCACCCACGGGATCCGTGTCAGCGGCGGTTCGCTTGGCACCATGCGCATTGCAGAACAATAAGTAGTGGGGTTTGGCTGCGACCATGGTCAGCTCCTAACGATGCCTTGTGCAGACATCGGTGCGGTGAAACCCCATCCATGGCCTCTGGTCACCTTGTCGCGTCGGTTCCGTTTTCCTGCCGCAGTCCTCAGACTATTTAGTGCCTTGTGACCATCTGCTCGTGAAGCGTCGAGACCGGTCGTTCGGCTGTGTGGCATTCGGGTAAGCGGTTCCGTACCAGCGAAGGTGGACAAGGTGAACTTCCTGATTCGCTGGTTTCGTACGCAGGGTATCGATCCACTTCATCCTCGCGCCTTATCCAAATCGGCGATAAACTTTGACTGTTCGCTACCGCTTGCCTTCCGCGACGATTTTACCGATAACGCAGAGTCGCATAGTTTCGAGCTCGCTGGTACGAGGCACGCAAACTGGTAACTAGCACGTATCCTGGTAGCAAGGCTCCAGCCTTGTTACCCACTGCCCGCGAGGCTCCAGCCTCGGCATCCCCGTGACAGAGCGACGTCGATCAGTACCGGCGTAGGTGTTGGTACTTCCAACTTGGTTAGGATCAATTTGGGAAAATTGATCTACAATGCGCGACACGAGTACTCGTGCCACGATCCTTCACACTGCCATACAGACACAGCCATGAGCGAACTCCCTACGTTCTCGATCGAAACACTTTCGGAAGCTTCTGTCATCGCGGCTCGCGACCACGTCTCGGCTCAGATCCAGTGGGCTCGAGCCTACACGATGTTACTGATCGAATCGGTTCCGCACGAGTTGTGGTACCAAAAACCCGCGGGCGCAAACAGCAATGTCGCTTGGCAAGTCGGCCACTTGGCGGTCGCTCAATACGGCCTCATGCTCTTCCGACAGCGGGGCAGGGCAGAAGGTGACCTCGACTTGCTGCCCGGTTGGCTGCGCAAAGGATTCGGCAAAGGCTCTGTGCCGCCGTCTGAAGAAGAACGACCACCGCAAGCAACTCCCGCTGTGCTGCTGGAGATGCTCAGCGCTATCCATCGACAAGCGATTCAAGAACTACCGAGCTTCACAGCAGCAAGTCTGATGGAACCGACCGATATGCCGTATGCCGCTTATCCGATCAAGCTCGGTGCGCTACTCTTCTGTCCGATTCACGAAGGCATCCACGCAGGACAGATTGGAGTCCTGCGCAGGCTGCATGGATTGGAACCGTTGAGGTAGGGGGAAAGAAGCTAGAAGCTAGAAGCTAGTGGCTAGTGGCTAGTGGCTAGTGGCTAGTGGCTAGTGAACTCGTTGATTTAATCGCGCATCGTAGCGAGCTTGGAAAAACAAGCATATTCGAGCGGAACGGCGCGAGCCGTCCGGTTCTTCACGATCGATAATGCCCTACCGAACAGCTCGCGCCGTTTCGCTTTTTGATTAAATCAACAAGCCCGAACGAATAGGAATGAAGGAGGAAACCGAGGTTCACCTTCCTTACTTCCCTAGATCGATTTTGCAGCAGCCGAAGTCCAGCAGTTTGGCGACAGATCGTTTCTTGAGAAAATCACTGTTTAGATGGTAGTAGATGAACTTGCCGTCTCGCTCGGTGGTCACCAGGTCCGCGTGATAGAGCACTCGCAAGTGATGCGATACGTTTGCGATTTCAATCTCAAGTAATTCGGCGATGTCCGAAACGCTCTTGGGCCCCGATTGCAGCGCCTTGACCATCTGTAGCCTTGCCGGATCGCCGAGCGCTTTCAAATAAACGGCGCACGTTGCGGCTTCTTTCTCGTCGAACGCTTCGATCTCTTCGGTCATGGGTGCGATTCGCCTCCTGCTCTTTCTGAACTAACGATCACCGACGAACAGCGGCAACAGATGTCGTGCGTAAAGATTTTCGGTCACTTGAGCCCCCACGATCTCGGCTTCCGATTTGAGCAGATCGGTGTAGCGAGACCCTGCGGCGGCGGCCACTTTGAAAGATACATGCAACAGCTGTCGAACGTGCGCGTTAAAGACGGGATGGGACGGGATGTGACGCAAGGCCGCAGCAAAATGCGCTCCGTTCCAGCCGTCCACCTCCGCTTGTGAAGGCAACTTGCTCCGATCGATATCAATCACGCTCGCATACGGTCCGCACAAGTCGTCGACATGTTCTAGAGCATACGAGTAAATGTCTTTGGCCAACTCCAGTCCGTCGCCCCCTGCCTCGCACAAACCGATCAACTCCTCCAACCAAGTCGTTCCGGCCGTCTTCACATGAATTCCGGCACCTGTTCGCGACAATGCTCGGCGGATGATCGGATAGAGCGAGAACTTGTCGCTGCCGGAATGAACCGACAACTTGAGATTCGCCGGCAGTCCGTAATGGTTGATCACATGCGAGATCACTGCCAAATCATCGTAGAATTCGCGAGTGAATTGATCCAAGTCGCCGACATAATCGACTCCTTTATTGAACCGACCGGTGAACTTCGGCGCAATCGTTTGCAACGGTATCTTTTCATCAGCCATCGCAATCAAGATGATCAGCAGCTCGGGCGGAGTCTGAGGAGCATCGGTCTCATCCATGGATACTTCAGCGATGAAAGCGTCGGCCCCTTTGCGATCGGCGATATAACGATAGATCTGTCCGGCTTGTTTCACAGCGGCCAGATACTTTCGAGTCACGGACGTCAATGTCTCGCGGCTGATCACCAGCGGTGCGTCGATTCCATCCACAGCAACGGAACCGATCAAGTTGCTGTGTCTAGCCACAAAGGCATCGACCTCCGTCGCGCCGGCATCGACTCCGATGCTGTCTGCTACGTCGATCGTGAAGAAGTCGCTGGGCTCTAAGAATCGATCGACAGTCTCCAGTCGAATATGATCTGCATCGACATGCCAGGGCTTGGTCCAACCCAAAGCACGCACGGCTTCGAGCGCGGCCGCTCGGACGCTCGACGGCTCCGATCCGATGAAAGTGTGTTCGCGGTTCGATTTATTCCACACCGGTACGACATCGATACCGTCGGCGGCCAGCAACTGAAATGCCTTCAGTTGAGCCGCAGCTTGATGAGCGAAACGGTCTCCGATGCCGAACGAATACTTGGCAATTTCCAGCACTTTGAACAACAATCCTGTAGTCGACGAGGAAAAGATTGCAGCCTGTCAGTAAACAATAAAACTTGTAGCAGAGCAGCGCAAGGGGCCTGTTGATCCAACGAAAGCTGTACGGCGCGAACCGCCCGGTTCTTCACGATCGATAGCGTTTTACCGGTCTGTTTGCGCCGTGCCGCTTCTGCTGTTTCTGTTGGGCTGTTTCGGGCTAGAGCTTATCTTATCCGTGACTTGCGACTCGGCATACGGGCAGAACGATCTCCCCAGTCGCATCGACAGGCGGCCCGATCGAGTTGCGACGTCCTGGGCTTATTCCAAGTTCGGAGACCTTTGGGATTCCTTTCCGCCGAAACATTGACGCAACCGGCGGGGTTAGAATGCGATCACTTCTCGATTCTTCATCAATCGGCGGATGGTGATGATTCTCGTCCTCAATCCATTTTCGGGAGTTCGGTTCCATGCGCATTCAAATGAAACGGAAGCCGCTGTCGGCCGCTCTGCTTCTCTGCGGATCCTTGATCACTCAAAGTCTTACTCCTGCAAATGCAGCCGGTCCGGAAGGGGCCTCCGGTTGGTCTCGATTCCGCGGCCCTAACGGCAGCGGAGTGGCTACCGATGCATCGCAACTGCCCGCCGAATTTAATGCCAAGAAGAATGTGCAGTGGCGAGCGGAACTTCCGGGGCCGGGTTCATCCAGTCCCATCGTTGTCGGCGAGAAGATCTTCGTCACGTGTTGGAGCGGCTATGGGCTGGAACGTGATCAAGTCGGCGACATATCCAATCTACAGTTGCACCTGATCTGCCTCGATCGCCAGACCGGTAAGCAGCTTTGGAAAGCCGACGTAAAAGCCTATTCACCCGAAGAAGAGTACCGCGGTATGTTCGCGGAGCACGGCTACGCGTCTCATACTCCGATCAGCGACGGCGACGCTGTATATGCGTTCTTCGGAAAAGCAGGTGTGTTCGCCTTTGACATGAACGGCAAACAACTTTGGCACAAAGATGTTGGACATGGTCGCGACCCGCGCGGATGGGGATCGGCCTCTAGTCCGATTCTCTACAAGGACTGTTTGATTATCACAGCAGCCGCGGAAAGTGAATCGCTTTACGGACTCGACAAGAAGACCGGCGAGCAAATCTGGAAGCAAGAAGCTCCTGCCATTTCGGGAACGTGGGGCACGCCACTGCTGGTCAAGGTAGATGACATGCGCACCGATCTCGTACTCGGTGTGCCCGGCGAAGTTTGGGGACTCAGCCCCGAGACCGGAAAGCTTCGTTGGTTCTCAGCAGTCGGCGAAGACAACTCCTATTGCTCCAGCGTCATCGCCGGAGGCGATACGGTTTATTCGATCGAAGGTCGCGCCGGCGGTGCTTTTGCAATCCGCGCCGGTGGTAAAGACGACGTTTCAGAATCGCATAAAGTCTGGACCGGTCGCGGTACGAATCGCATCTCCACGCCGGTGGTCGCAGACAATCTCATTTACTTCTTCTCAAACAAAATCGCCAACTGCATCGATGCTCAAACTGGTAAGGAAGTCTATCAAGAGAGATTGAAAGCTCCGGCGGGCGCCGCAGTTGAACAACCCGCACCAGGCGGCCCCGGCGGTGGGTTCGGCGGTGGCGGTGGCGCAGGAGGTGGGCGCGGAGGACGAGGCGGCGGCATGGGCGGTCAAGACTACTCATCGCCCGTTATCGGCGACGGAAAGATATTCTTTGTCAGTCGACGCGGCGACATCTACGTCATCAAACTCGGTAAGAAATTTGAACAACTGGCGGTCAACCGAGTCACAGACGGAGTCGAGGATTTCAGCGCCTCTCCGGCCATTGCAGGGAATCAGTTGTTGATCCGTTCCAGCAAAGCGCTCTACTCGATCACTGAAAAGACAAAAGCCGAATGACGTGAGCGGCATCTGCTCCGCGACTTCAAATAAGAAAGGGTGGCCGATCATGAGACCGGTCACCCTTTACTTTTTGCGCTACACTTTATCGGGCATTGTCTGCGATCGATATTTCACAGATGACAAGTTCAGTGCCCTCTCGTTCTTTGTTCACCACCTACGCGCCTGAGTTCGTAGGCGGAGGCTTACAGAATCGCTCGCATCAGCGAACCGTTTCGAGCTTTTGCAACGCCGGATTCACGCGATGCGAAGCAACGGTTGCTTTGGTACGTTGCGGCGCGGTGTGGACCACCGGCTGGCTCATCATCTTCGGCGCGGAAGTCGTACTGCGTACAACATGTCCTGATCCTGAGTAGTGCATGGCACCTACAGCAGGTGCTTCGGTCGGAACCGACATCCCGCCGCCACCGCAGTTGCAGCCGCCGGAGGAGACCGGAGCTCCGATCTCGCCGCCGCAGCTCGAGCAGCCTGCATAGCCGTCCGATTCGTACCCGCACGAACAACCATCACCACACGAATCGCATCCGCAGCTATCGCCGCATCCGCATGCTCCGTGGTACGGCGAACCCCACAGCATTGCCAAGAAGGATCGAACAGGCCGACAGTTGTGCGGACCGCAGCAGTTATCCACGACCGGCGGATGGCTTACCCATTCATCGACGTAGGTCTCACCGCAGCCCCCTTGGCAACTGCTGCAAGAGCCGACCGGCCCCGCTCCACAGAAGCCGGTGCCGCAGCATCCCGGTCCTTGCATCGTTTGTACACAACAACATCCGGTGCTCATCGCAGAGACAACCAGACACGCAATCAAACTTAATCGGCGAAAAATCATCGGTTCCATCCTTGCTAGAAGACTGTCAGGCAAGCAGTCCTACGCTCCACTGAAACGGTCCTTCGTTTCATCGACCGTTAAAACCGATACGATCAGTAAATCCTGCCGGATCGATACAAATTGACAGCCCGGAGATTGCAAGCATTGCAATCGCAGAGCACTCGGGTTGCCAAGAATGGCTGAGAAGTTCCTCGCCCGACCCGGCTACTGCATCATGCGGCGAATGGTCTTCACGAATCGCTGATCGAGCTTTTCCAAATCGCCGAAGTGCTTTTGTCATCCGCCCGACGCGCTCGCGAGAGGTCGATTCACTGAGCGGCGTCAGTTTTCCGATCTCTTTCATGTACTCGGCGAACGCAGCCGGTTGGTCTTTCATGAGAAAATACGTCAGAGCCCAAGACTCGGCATAGGCATCTTGAACCGACTCAATCTTTTGAAAGCGAGACGAATCAGCAATCAACGTCGTGAGCGAATCAGCCGGTCGGCGCCCCAGATACTGCGAGAACATTCGCATCTGGTGCACGTTCGGCTGCCCGATCTTGGCCCAACCTTTTGAGTTTGAAACATCGGCGTTTCGAAATACATGGCCAAGCCTTCGCTGACCCACAGCGGATTGTCAGCCAAACGAACTTGCAGTCCACTGTTGAAGGCCAGTTGATGAAACGCTTCGTGTACGATCGTCGAGACCGTCCTTTCGGCTTGAGGCTGCGAAAAGATCGTGTTCAGTAGATGCGTTGTCGCTTACCTTTTGCCCTGAGTCAGTCAGACCTTCGATCGGGTCAAATCGAATGTTACAACTCGGTTGGTCTCCATCTGGTAATAACCGATGACCGACTTGGCTGACTCGCCGAGCTCTCTTTTCGGCGTACGCGAGGTACGCTTCCTTGGTATCGAACACCAAGCCTACAAGTGGAAATTCCGGGCTCTTCGAGCTAACCTTCTTGCTTTTCCAAAGGCATAGTAGCCTTCGGTGCAACCGCTCAAGCAGATCGCCGACCCGCCGCACATACGTTTCGCTCGTGTTGTAGATCAAGACATAATGAGCTGTCTTATGAACGAGGAAGCCCGGAGGAAGTTCGCCCGAACTTTCTTTATACAGGATCTCGTCCCACCAAGCGCGGCATAAAGGACTGGTCGGTTCCGTTTTGCTTCGGATATCTTTCGGATCCAGCAGCCATTGATGACCATCGGTTGTCTGGAACAGTAACCCGCCGTCTTGGGCTTCGACAAGAACCTCACCGACTTCGTTACGTCGCCGCGATTGCTGCTGAAGTCGACCTTCAACAACTTCACTGGCTCTTTTGTCGGTGCAGCGGAAGGCGTGTCGGCCGCTGGACCTGGAGCCCTGAAGAGTTCGATGCCGTGAACGCCGACGCCGCACGCGAGGAGGACTGCGACGAACACAGCGAAACGAACAGTCATGCGACTCTCAAATTCCATGTCGGGGTGCGCAAGGTTAAGACGAGCTTGCGATGCCGGATTCCGCTTGCGAGATCTCTTCAGCCATCTGCTGCCAGCGCGGATTCTTCGGGTCAACAACTCGCAACATTTGAACATATCGCGTAGCCGAGTCAAACATCTCGTGAGTCCTGGCAAGTTCCGCGTCGGCAGCTTCGCGCCGAGCCGTACTTCTTCGTGCGGAGTCGGAACGCGGAAAAGTGCGGCTCGGCGGTATGCCGAGAGCCGCTTCAGTTACACGATTCTGTTTTTCGAGCAGTTCACCCAACTTGAACGATGCAGAAGCTCGCAGGTCCGGTACGTCGGCCGCTTTCTTCAGATATTCAAACGCCTCTTCGGCCTGATCCAGTCCGTCGAGAGCATCGGCCAGCTGAAATGGTGCCCAGCTGCTCGGGATGCTTCCGCTAATCGAGCTCGCAGACTTTTCCTCATCGCACACAGTTCCGTGCGACGTTGGCTCAGTCAACATATTGGGCGAAGCTCGATACTCTCTCAGCGGCATCCAACAATTGCAGCGACCGAGCAATTTGAGCATCTTCGCAGAGCCAAAACCGATTCGTCCTTGGAAAACTGCTCGGGTCGTAGCGCGATCCAGGATCCTGCTCGGCTTCCTGCCAGCGTCCTTGATTGACAGATTCGAGCCAGCTCGACGTATGGCGTCGACTCAATCGGATCATTCCGCAGAATCTGCTCGAGCTCCTGATGGCGTTCCAGGCGAATCGGCGTAGCGCTCGATTCCGGTACACCGCCGAAAGCTTTATCGGTCCAGCGCTCATGCTCGACGGGCGTCGTTCGAATCAGCAAGTCTTCCGGCTTCAGCGGCTTCATGATGGATTGCTCCTGAGTCAGGGGTCTGTCCCTTCACATTGTACATCACCTCAGCCGATTCGGCTGGGTTCCAATTCCAGGACGAACCTGCCCCTGATTTCGCACGCCCGCTGTTGTAGATCAATTTACCCAAATTGATCCCAACACCGCCGGAAGCACCAACACCTGAGGCGGTACTACCCCAAGTCAGCCTCACCCCACGACTCATCACCCTGGCGATGTTTGGCGGACTTTTGATCTAACTCGATCGGTACCGTTCGAGGTGTTGGTGCTGGCTGACTAGGTTAGGATCGATTGAGGACAATCGATCTACACTTCTCACCTGGTAACGAGGCTCCGGCCTCGTTACCCACTGCCCGCGAGGCTCCAGCCTCGCAGGTTGTAGATCAATTTTCCCAAATTGATCCCAACACCGCCGGGAAGCACCAACACCTTATGCGGTACTACGCCAAGTCAGCTTCACCACACAACTCATCGCTAACGCGATCATTCGCGGACTCTTGATTCGTGCTCGAACGCTACCGTCTTTGAGGTGTTGGTGCTGGCTGACGAAGTTAGATCGATTGAGGACAATCGATCTACCGCTTTGCATTGCAACCTTTCACCTGGTAACGAGGCTCCGGCCTCGTTACCCACTGCCCGCGAGGCTCCAGCCTCGCAGGTTGTAGATCAATTTTCCCAAATTGATCCCAACACCGCCGGGAAGCACCAACACCTTATGCGGTACTACGCCAAGTCAGCTTCACCACACAACTCATCGCTAACGCGATCATTCGCGGACTGCTGATCTAGCTCGGTCGGTACCGTTCAAGGTGTTGGTATGGCTGACTTGGCTAGGATCGATTGAGGACAATCGATCTACACTCTTTCACGCGGATCGGAAGGCTTTCTTCGCTTCGGCCATCCAATTCACTTTGCCCTTCACCGGCTCGGTTACCCAATAGGCTTTCTGATTGTCTACGATCCGTAGCCGTTTATGATGCAGCTTAGCCAAGTGCTCGATCCGCTGACGATTGCCGTACGACAAGACCAAGAAGTCGTCTTCGCCATGAATCGCCTTGACGCCCCAAATCGTGGCGTCGATCTTCAATTCGGCGATCTCGAACAAGCGATGAACCACATCCGGTAACGGTCCGAAACGATCCTGGATCTCATCGCGAATATCATCCAAATCGCGGACATCGCCCACTCGGCTCAGGCGACGATACAAATCGATGCGATGCCGCATGTCAGGCACGTACGCAAGCGGCAGGTAAGCTTCCAGCGGCAGATCGACTTCGACTTCCAACGAGATCTTCGGCGGCTGATTGGTCAGCTCTCTGACGGCTGCTTCCAGCAACTGGCAATACAGTTCATATCCGATCGCTGCGATATGACCGCTCTGCTGCGTCCCCAAAAGATTCCCTGCGCCGCGAATCTCCAAGTCTCGCATCGCGATACCGAATCCGGCACCGATCTGACTGTACTCTTCGATCGCATGCAGACGCCTGGCCGCGTCCGGTGAAAGATGCTTGTTCCGATCGACCAACAGATAGCAGTATGCCTGATGCTTGTAACGGCCGACACGACCGCGGAGCTGATGCAGTTCAGACAATCCGTACCGATTGGCTTCGTCAATGAAGATCGTATTCGCGTTCGGAATATCGAGTCCGCTTTCGATAATTGTGGTCGCCAGCAGAATATCGAAGCGATGTTCGATAAAGCCGACCATGATCTCTTCCAGCTCTCCCTCATCCATCTGCCCATGACCGATACCGATCCGAGCCTCAGGCACGAGACGCCGGAGTCTCGCTTCTACTTCGTGAATATCCTGAATCCGATTGTGGACGAAGTAGACTTGGCCTTCCCGATTCAACTCCCG
>JAXMBQ010000066.1:0-18391 GCA_046349815.1 Pirellulales bacterium
ACCGTCGAAGAACGGCGATCGCGCTACGTTCGCGTTCTCCAAGCCGCTAGCTCGCGAGATGAATTCACCGCCTCAGAGATACGATCTGAAGCGGACGAAAAACATGCGCAGCTCGTGCGCCGCATTCTCACTCAACTGACGCAAGAAGGAGTTCTGCAGTCAGTCTCAGGCGGCGGCCCGGATCGATACCGATGGAAACGATCACCGCAAGCGTTTTCGATCAGCGGCTGGGTGGACCGTCAGCTCTGCGGCACTCAAATCACGCAGACACCTTTAGCCGAGAGACCGCGAGAGCGCCTGCTGCGCTGCGGAGCACCTGCGCTGCGCACCGCTGAATTATTAGCCGTTTTGATTCGGACAGGTCGCAAAGGGGAATCGGCGTTGGAAGCAGGCGAACGGCTCGCCAATCGCGCCGGCGATCGACCGGAGCAACTGCGACTTTGGTCACCGACTGAATACCGCGAAGTGACCACCGTTGTTTCGGACGCCGCCTTCTGTCAAATCCAAGCCGGTATCGAACTTGGACGTCGCATCGTCGAATCGATGAACGCGGATCGCGGTACGCCGCAGAAAATCAATTCCAGCTCGATTGCGATCGAGTATTGCAAACGCCAGTTCGCTCGCTTGGCCGCTGATCGACGTCAGGAAGAGTTTCATATCGTGACGCTCGACACCAAACTCTTTCCTATCGGGCATCATCAGATCACCGTGGGAACGCTCGATGCCAGTCTGGTTCATCCGCGCGAGGTTTTCCGAGCCGCGATACGCGATGCGGCGTCTGCGATACTGCTGGTCCATAATCATCCGTCCGGCGATCCGACGCCGAGTCGCGAAGATTATGACGTTACCAGAACGCTGGAATCGGCGGGCAAGATCATCGGCATTCAAATCATCGACCATATCGTGGTCGCTGCCGATCGAGCCGTCAGTATCGGACAACTGAGAACAGATCGCTGAAGACGCGGCTTCACAGGCGCCATCCGACATAGGTCACCAAATTCGCGCGGCGACTGCCTGTCTCTCTATGTTTGCTCGTGCTGTGCAGCGGGCACGTGTGCCGCCGCATGTCCTTTGCTCCACGCAAACATGTTGAACGCGATAACCAGTGCGATGACATGGAGTCCGACGGCCAGGAAGAACGGAGCACCGACAACCGCGCTACTTTTGTCCGCCGTTGAATGAATTGCCACATCGAAGATGTACGAGAAAATCCACGGGGCGACACATCCGGCAATTCCCATCAAGGAACTGTTCACCCCTTGCAACTGACCTTGTTCGGAAACGCCCACGCGCTTCGTCATCAGTCCCTGCACGGCCGGCGAAAAGAAACCGACGAAGGCAAAAACGGGGATACCGCACCAGAAGAACGACTGCTGGGCCGCGAGTCCATAGATCAAGTATCCGATCGCGCCGAAGGTCAGACCTATGTACAACATCGTCGGCTCGCTGAGCTTGCCCGCGGCTCTGCGTACGACGCCGCCTTGCATGATGATGCTGGCGATGCCGACTGCGGCTAAGGTATAACCCACCCACTTCTCGGACCAACCGTAGCGATAACCTCCGTAAAGGACAAACACGCTCTGAAGAACTTGATGAGCAAATTGGTAGAGCAGGATGATTGCGGCAATTCCCATCAATTCCGGATGGGATCGCAGTAGTCGCAATGACCCAAGCGGATTGGCACGTTTCCAAGAAAACTTCTTACGCTTTTCGGCCGTCAACGACTCGGGAAGGATGAAGTAGCCGTACGAAGCATTGAGGAGCGTCAGTGCGGCGGCCAGCCAAAACGGCCAGCGTTTGTCATACGCACCCAGGGCACCGCCGAGTGCTGGACCGATCACGAATCCAAGACCCCACGCTGCCCCGAACACCGCATAACCTGATGCTCTTTTGTCCGGCGGTGTGATGTCAGCGATATACGCTGCTGCGGTTGCGAAACTGGCTGCCGTGATCCCCGAGATGATTCGGCCGATGAACAGCCATGTCAGATTGGGAGCAAGTGCCATCAAGATGTAATCGAAGCCGAGCCCGAAACACGAGACGAGCAGGACGCGACGACGACCGAGCTGGTCGCTCATGGCTCCGATGATCGGTGCCGCGACGAACTGCATCGCAGCCCATACGCTCGCGAACACTCCGTTGTATCGAGCGGCGGCCCCCGTCTCGCCGACGAATTCCTCGATCAGTTTGGGCAGGACAGGTATGACTACGCCCAGGGACAGCACGTCTAAGACGACCGTCACAAAGATGAATATCAGGGCGGCTTGCTTCTTCGAATTCATGTAGCGGAGGAAGGTTTCGCGTAAGGAGGGGGCAACGGTCTGCGTCAGATGATAATCGGTCTGCTTGATCCGGCGGAGGCGTCGAGAGTGAATTCGTTGCAACTAACCACTGTCTTTGCCCGGCTCCCACCTTGTTTTTAGAAGCAGAAGACAGACCGTTTGCCGTTTTTGATTTCTTAATGAAGATCCCGAGCGACCCTAGCGCGAGATCCTACGTGGCAAGCCGTCGAGCTCGGTCGCAGAGAGCCTGTGCTTCAGCCACGCTGGGAGCTTCGGCAATCAGCCGCACGATCGGTTCTGTGTTGCTGCCGCGCACGAGCAGCCAACGATCGGACCAGTCCAGGCGCAAACCATCGAGCCGACTGACTGAATGAGCCGCCATTTCGCTCACCAATTTATCGAGCAATGCGGGGAGACGTTCGCCGGGCAGTTCAATTTTGTCTTTGACCATAGCCAGCGGCGGCAACTGCGCGACCAATTCGCTCAGCCGCAAACCGGTCCGGGCCATCAGGTCGAGCACGAGGGCCATCCCCACGAAACTGTCGCGAACATATCCGACTCGCGGCTCGATCGGTCCACCATTTCCTTCACCGCCGAAGATCGCACCGACGCGAAGCATCTCGTCCACCACGTTGGCTTCACCGACAGCGGACTGCGAAAACGGAACGCGATACTCGGCGGCCAAGTGCCGAGCCAAAGAACTGGTGGCGCAGTTGGTGACGATTGGTCCCGGACGATTCGGCAAGATGCTCATCAGGCACAAGGCCAGGGTAAGTTCTTCGCCGATATAGTTTCCTTGTTCGTCGATAATGGCAAGTCGATCCGCGTCGGGGTCTTGGCAAAAACCGATATCGAATCGACCGTCCGCCGTCGCGCGACACACTGCGTCTAAGTTCGACGCCAATGGCTCGGGCGTGTGCAGAAAGTTTCCGTTGCAATCGGCGCCGAGCACAACAGTTTGACATGCCAACTCACTCAACAATCGAGCGCCCAGTATGCTGCCCGCGCCGTTGTTGCTGTCGAGCAATACTCGAAACTGTCTGGCCATGATCTCGGATTCGTCGACCAGATCGAGAACCAGATTCAAATGTTGGTCATGCGGATCGCCATCGACTTTAAAGTTTCCGATCGCGTCGACGCCGACCCAAGCCGCATCGCCGGCGCGGTACGCCGCCAACACGCGCTCGCCCGCGGTCTTGGTTAAGACGCGTCCGTCCGGCGCGAACAATTTTAAACCGTTGTACTCGCGCGGATTGTGACTGGCTGAGATTTGTATGCCTGCCGCCGCCGCTACATGTCGAACATAGACTCCCGTCGTGGGAGTGGCAGCGACACCGATGTCGATCACATTCATCCCGTGACCCGTCAGTGTTGCGGACACGGCTTGCGCGAGCATCTCGCCGCCGGCTCTTCCATCGCGAGATACGACGACCGATCCTTGCGGCAACGTGGATGCCAAAGCAGCCACATAGCGGCCCGCTACTGCAGGTGTTAATTGAGATCCGAGCAGGCCGCGTAAGCCGCTGACACTGATAATTGGTTCAGACACTATTGCAATTCCATGCTTTAAACGAACGCGGTTAACTCCCGAGGGCAGTTCAATGGAGACATCGCCCTCACGCTCACAAACGTTGCGTTACTGCGAAGTACGATACGATTCAAAAAAAACTTCAGCGGCAGGATGCCATGCGATGCCCTGCCAGTGAGCCGCATGCTCCGGGTTGAGCAGCTTGCACTGTTCGGCCACGGCCGGATCGTACAGAGCGGAAAGTGTGCGACGCACCAGCAGCTCAGGCGCATCAGTACGAGTTGCCAAGAACGCGGTGGTGGCAACGGTGGTCACACCTTCCAAATCGGCATCCGGATAATGCTCTTTGGTGAACTTCAGCGGATGGAACGAGGGCTCTTCCAAAGAAAAGGAAACCGCGTCTTCAATCGGTAACAACCGAAACAGTCCACGACCCAATAATTCGTTCATCCGCGGATTGCCGACTTGTACGACCACGATGGCCGCGTCGACGTTTTCCAGCGACTCGAGCTTCAGCCACTCTGAAGGATCGGATTCGATCGCTGCCAATTCGACTTTGTGATGCATCAAGATGCGCTTGGCGACAGACCTCGATCCCGATCGTTCGGGTCCAAGCAGTATTCGCCTTCCACGCAATTCGCTGACCGATTGGATTCCGGTCGAAGAACGAACCAGCACGTGCACCGCTTCATAGTACAACGGGGCCACGACGGCGAGACGGTTGGAATTCAACGTACTTGCCTGCAGGAATCCGAGATCAGCTCGACCGTCCAGTAATCGCTCGCGATTGTCCACAGCTCCTTCGCTCATCTCAACGATTGACGGAACTCCGGTGAGTTCGGTCAGTTTGCGGCTGACCACGTTGCCGATCATCGCGTAACTGCCTCCCTCCTGACCCGTCGCGAAACGAATCCGATTCGGCAGAGACTGTGACGGAGTCATATCCTTGGGCCAAATCCAAATCATCACCAAGGCGACGACCAAGAACAACGCGATCAAACCGCGCTGAGCCCAGTGATGAAGATCGGTCGGTTCAATACTTCGCCTACCGATAAGAGCTCCGATAATCGGAATTCCCATCGACCAGTAAACAGCTCGACGAAACGTCGACAGGGGGCGAGCTTCGATCGGATCCCCTTTCAAGAATCGATCGAGATCATCGGCCAAAGCGGCTGCCGTTTCATATCGGCGCTCAGGTGTTTTGTGCAAGCACTTGGCGATAATCGTTTCAATGTCGGCATGCACCGTCGGATTGACTTGACGCGCGAGCGGCGCGGGACGATGCATGACCTGCATCAAGGTCTGTACGACTGAAGACCCTTGAAAGGGAGGCTTGCCGGTGACGAGTGCGAAGAGAACAGCGCCGAGCGAGTAGACATCGGTGCGGAAGCTGTGCTCATCTGTTCGCCCCGCTGCTTGTTCGGGCGGCATGTAGCTCGGAGTCCCCAACGCGGCACCGGTCGCAGTCAAACCGCTTTCGTTCTCCAGCGACTTAGCCAGGCCGAAATCGGTGACACGCACTTGATCGTTTTCATCCACCAGTACGTTGGCGGGCTTTATATCGCGATGCAGGATATTGCGATCATGCGCGTACTGAATGGCTCGAGCCGTATCACGAACATACCGAGCGGCTCGTTTGCCATCGAGCGGCCCGGCTTGGATCATTCGTGCCAGGTCAGTTCCGCGGACGTAGTCCATTGAAAAGTAGTGATGGCCGTCATGCTCGCCGCACTGATACACCGTCACAATGTTCGGGTGATCAAGCTGTGCAGCGCTGCGAGCCTCAGCATAAAAACGTTGTACTTCATCGCTCCCGGCCAGTGCGCCGGAACGAATCATCTTCACAGCGACCGGTCGTTCCAATTGAACTTGATGGCCGCTGTAGACGACCCCCATTCCACCGCGCCCGAGAATCTTCTCGAGCACGTAATCGCCGAATCGACACGGCAACACCGGCTGAGATAAATCCTGTTGCATCGAAGGAACCGATGCGGAGAAGTTCGATGAACCAGTTCGTGTTACCACCGGTAACGTGGCGGCAGTGGCATCGGAGAGCGCCGTCTTCGGCGCAGCGATCAGAGGATGCGTCTCGTCGTCAGGACCGGCAGGTATCGATTGCGATGGAGTCCCATTCGCAGACTCAGGCACATCTGTTCCGGCTTGAGGTCCCGCCAGCATTTCGATCCAGTCGGCCGCATCCAAGAGTTCGGCCAACTTCTCGCGCATGGCCGGATTCTTCGACAGGAACTCTTCTCGATCAGGCATCTCCCCTCGATCGCAACGGACGAAATATTCAGCCAGCGCAGACTGGACCTCTATTTCGAGAGGATCGTCTTCTTGGGCTGACATGCAGATGGGGCTCCGAACACCTCAGAACTGATCTCGCAGTACGTCCGTCGCCTGCCGAGTCCGCTTCGATGGCATTATAGCCGCTCATCCAAGTTGGATCATCGGATTCGACGGGATGCACAAAATCGGCAACGCTAAAGACGCCCAACCGAGCATTCCACGAAACCAACCGAGTTTTCGCGAGTCATCGCGACTCGGCGGATGCCGAAATCCCATCAGCAAGACGAGCAGCAGCATCAGCCAAAAGATAAACAGCTTGGCATAAACACAGTATGCCAGCGCCGTAACGAAGGCAGCCATACCAACCCAGCGCGACTGATTGCCGAGCAGGCCAAAGACGACATGACCGCCATCGAGCTGTCCGATCGGCATCATATTCAAACCGGTCACAAAGAGTCCGACCCACCCTGCCATGAGCAACGGGTCCATCTTGGAATTGACGATTTCCGTGTAGATGCCTGCCTGCTCCGGAGCGATCCAAAGCGCCAGCCATTGCACCAGCAACGGCTGTCCCATCTTCATCGATTCATAGGGAGCATACGGAAACGTTTGTTGATGCAGCATCCCGAAGATCAAAATCGGAACAGTCACCACCAGACCTGCCAGCGGGCCTGCTAGTCCGATGTCAAAGATCTGACGTCGGTCTGCCTCTCCGCCTTGCATGGCGATAACCGCTCCCAATGTTCCGAGCGGTGATAAGGGGAAGGGTATAAACAGCGGTGGGGTGCTGGGAACTCGATAGGCCAGCGTCAGCGTGTAGTGCCCGAATTCATGCGCTGCCAAGATGCACATCAAGGCCAACGAGAACTGCAGACCCTCCCACCAATTCGCGACTGCCAAGCATCGCACCGGAAACCAGCTCTCAATAAACACGGACTGAGAGAGAGCATCCCATGGTGCCCATGTTGCCGTACCGACCCAGAACGTGGAAAAGAATGTAGCAATGGCCAGCCATATTGCCCTGACTCTCCAGTTAGCCACCCGATTGCTTCGGGATGGGATCGGGCGCACTTCCTCATGGCTCGGTTGTTCATCCCGATGCAAGAACTCTTCCGGTGTAATCCGGGGCACCGGCGCTGACGTCATCCAGCTTTTCCTATTGCAAAAAGGGGAGAGCGGCTCTACGGTACGCTCGATTAGATCGGCGGATTATAGCCGCAATTGAGAAGGCTGAGCTATCGGACGGCGAGCTTAACCACTGCGTAAGTAAAAAGCCATGTAGTCTGGGTAGTTCGGACGCGTACTGAGACGCTGTTACAACCGGGACACCTCGACGACTGGTCGAGTTTCGATATTGGGAATGGAATTCCAGAATGCTCGAGCGAGTGAAAGGACTACGTGCCGCGCTATTGATCGCGATGAGTGCAGCGATTCTCTTCTCCTTCCTGGGGAACGCGAGGCTTTGGGATCGCGACGAACCGCGGAATGCTCAAGCGGCGCGCGAGATGTTGGAGCGCAACGATTGGGTTGTCCCTACATTCAACGGTGATTTGCGCAGCCACAAGCCGGTCATGCTGTACTGGCTGCAGATGGCGTCCTACCAAGTCTTCGGCCAATCTGATTTCACGGCTCGCCTCCCCTCCGCTGCGCTCGGCGTTCTCTGCGTATTGGCTATCGCTCTCTTGGCAAGTCGATTTGCCGGAGAAGGAACCATTCTAGGCCCGGCCGGATTCTGGACCGGTGCCGTGCTTTCGACTTCCTTGCTGTTTGTCATGGCGGGTCGCGCCGCAACTCCCGATAGCTGCTTGATCGCCTTTACAACTATGGGAATCGCGGCGCTGGTCGGCGGACTGCTCGTCCCCGATGACCGTCGATCACCGTTGGCGAAGTCGGTCATGCGAGACAAAATTCCACTGTTGTATGCAGGCTTGGGATACACCGCGCTCGGACTGGCGATTCTCTCCAAAGGACCAGTCGGCATAATCCTGCCGATGATCGTCATTCATGTATGGTGGTTGGTCAACAACGCGCCCGAGAGGAATAAGGAAGGGAAGAACAGTTGGCTGCGCCGACTGGTTCGCGTGCAACAGGTCTTTCATCCACGTCGCATTCCCGCGGCACTGAGCGCCCTCCGAACAATTCCCGGCGTTCTGCTCTCCGTGTTAGTCGCCGCACCTTGGTATATCGCAGTCGGTCTGGAAACCGATGGAGAGTTTCTGGCTGACTTCTTCTGGCGCCACAACGTCGAGCGCGCCGTCAGCAGCATGGAAGGCCACAGCGGGTCGGTCTTCTTTTATCCGGCAGCGCTACTCGTGGGAACATTCCCATGGTCGTTGTGGTTACTACCGATTTTATGGTGGGGAACGAAAGCTTATCGACGCGGGCCCGCCAATCGAGCTCTCGTCTCACTGGCTGTGACTTGGGTCGTTGTCACCGTCGCAGCCTTTACATGTGCAGGAACGAAGCTTCCCAGCTATATCACGTCATGTTATCCGGGTGCCGCACTTCTGATCGGAGGCTTCCTCAAGGACTTTGCTGCGGATGTTCGGATGCCGTCTAAAGCTTGGCGTACTTTGGCAGCATGTGTCGCGCTGGTCATTGCATTCTGCATCACAACCGGACTGGTGATTGTCAGCCGCGTTGAAGGGTTGCCGATGGTACGCTGGGTCGGGGCTTGCGGTCTAGCTTTGGCAACAGCCGGCATCGCGGGCTTGATCGTCGATTATCAATCGCGAGCTCGATTGGTTCCTTCGATTTGGCTCAGCGCCGCAGTGATGCTGCATGTCGGCTTGTTCGGCATGGGCAGCCGTGCGGTCGATCGTTACCGCACGGATGTCGATATGGTGGTACGACTCGGAGTGCGTGCTCCTGAGGCTCAATGGTTCGGTGCAGGAAGCATCGAACCAAGCTGGGTCTACTATTTGACTCGACCGATTCATCAAGTGCCCGATTCGCTGGTTGCAGCCGAAGAACCGCAAGCGGCTTGGCAATCCTTCCTAGCTGAATACGCAGTCCGCGACGGCGATCGACTGGTCGCCGAAGGATCTGCGGCCACAGCCATCACCCGTTCCATGCAGCTCTGGCCGAGCGGCACCGCGCCGCTGACAGAACTGAGCCGCACGCGCAAGTTCTTGCGCGATGACGAAGTCGTGGTCTTCGAAATCCGAGCGCGCGATTCTGTGAACTTGGCCCGAGTGCCAGGTGACAGCAGCAAGCCTCACTGAAGCGGCAATTCCCTATGCATACGATCGATTTACTCGAAGAAGCACTGGACACCGCGGCCCAAATGGGTTTCCAAGTCCGTCATGAATCGTTGGGCGGTAACGGCGGCGGGGCGTGTCGACTAGGCAAACGCTATATGCTGTTCGTCGATCGCTCTTTGACGGCAGCAGAACAACTGGAACAGGCGCTCGGTGCACTGCGAGCCGTCGTCCAAGCAGACGGTAGCGAAGATGTGCTGCCGAATCTCGATACGATGTCGGTCGAACTCAAGCGTTGCTTGGTGCCGAGATCAAACCGAGCGACGTGCGAATGAGAGTTCGCTGAGAAGTTGCTCAAGCTCCGTGTCGATGTTCCACTTCTCGTTTTGATCGGTCCAAATGCGATCAAGCGAGTTATCCGTATCTTCGTCTGAAGTGATCGTGATGAAGGGAGCGCAGGCCGGTCCATCGGTCTCGTGAATATCTAATCGATCGGTCGGCTTGACCGCGCCGGTCGATTCAACGAACGCTTCACCTTCAGGAGCGATGCTCTGCGGACCGTTGAGGTAGTTGATGATGATCAAGATATCGATCGGAGAAATGTAGCCGTCGCCGTTCACGTCCGGATAAGGCGGTGCATCCGACGGTCCCGATTCGCCCGAGCCTGGAGCTTGTGCCGGCCGTGGGCCACGCTGATTAATTTCGTTGATCAGAATCAGCACATCGCGAGGATACACTCCACCGTCATTATCGACATCTAACGGATTGGACGGATTCTGAAACTCGGGCTGAGCCGTAACGCGAGCCGTGAACTGAGGCGAGACGGAGCGACCTTTGTCATCAGTAGCCGTAATGCTCAGTGAAATACTCGGCTCGCTACGTGAATCGAATTTCGCATCGCTTTTGGCGTAGAGTGTCTTGTCCTGGAATCGGAAGCGAGAATCCGAGACCATCATCGTGTAAATCGCAGACGCCTCACCGCCGACGATCTGGAACGTACCGACCGCTTCGCCGGGGGCACGGACAACTAAGTCCGAGGCGACAACTTGGAACCATTGCCCGCTGAACTGCTCGTCTACATCCTCAACATCGATATTGAAGAGACCGGTTGCCGGGTCATAACCCGAACCGGCGGACGGATCATTTACAGTTACCAGCAAGTTGACTTGCGGTTCGGATTCGTAGTCGAGCGATACATCATCGCGCAGCTTGAGCTCTCCATCGACGATCTCAAATCGTGCGTCCGACAGATTGAATTGGTACTCACCATGTCCATCGGGATCGACAATCGCAATGGGACCGACTATCGCCCCTTTGACATTCTCTTTGATCTTCGACGCATCGACAGTGATCGCGAGAGGCGGTTCATTGAAATCGATCAACTGAACATAAGTCGTTGTCGAAATCGAATCCGATGCTTCCGACGGACGGTAGGCAGTGAACACGACCGGTATGCGTGGTTCCGTTTCATAGTCGAGTGTACCGTCGCTCGTTCGCATGATCGTATCGCCGACCACAATAAAGCGAGGATCGGAACTGACCACTTGATAGTCTTGATCCAAATCAGGATCGTCCACGTGCAAGCGGCCCACGATCGAACCGGCAGAGGTGACTTCGGAAACCGGAGCCATACTTACTTGCAGAGACCTGGGAGCATCGTTGACAGGTGCAACATTCAAACTGACGGTCATGATCGACGTGGTCAGGCCGTCAAGGACTTCCACGACGAATGAGTCACTGCCGAAGAAATCTGCGTGCGGTGTATAAGTGAGCTGACCATTTGCAGCGATCTGGACTCGGCCGTGCAGTGGGATACTTTGCTGCTGGAACAAGACAGCGGAGCGAAGAGGACCTGCGGCTAAATCTCGCAGCGATGCAGTCAACAACGTATCTTCCAAACCATTTACGTCGACGTTCTGGTCCCCAGGATTTGAACTCGGTTGCTCGATAACGCGCACACCGATGTCGATTTGCGGAGTACGATCTGTACTGACAACCACGTCCGCCAGGCTCGGCACAGCCAGGTCGACTCTGTAAACACCTGCGGATGTAGCGGCCAGCAACGCATTGCCGAACGAATCTGACTTTAACCCGAACACGGAGGCGCGACGGCCGAAAGCATCCGTGCCGCTAAGCGTAGTTCGACCTACAGGCAGCCAAGTTGCGGTATCCCAAGCGATCAGTTCATTCGATTGGCCGCGATTGGTCGTCACGATACGACCGTCAGACGATCCGGTCGCAATCGGTCCGGCCGCTTCAGCCAACTCGGCGACTTGTGTCTGTGTTCCGTCCGTCCTATAGACTTCAATTCCTCCGGAGCTTCGCACGGCAAACAAAAGGCGACCATCGGCGGACAAAGCCAGGCTGTTCATAGCGGCAGTGAATCGCGACGCTTGCGAAACTACACTCGTATCACCGAGGTGCAACTGCGTGATTCTTGAACCGGTTGCTCCTGTCGACAACACAAAGACATAGTCAGCACCGGGTGTACCGTATAGTTTGCCGGCCGGAATATCGGCCGAGTCGCTGACACTCAATCCGCTCTCTGAAGTGGCGAGCGTCAGCAGAGCCGAACCGCGCGGACCGCTCACTTGCAACCGCAACTTGCCGCTCGCCACGACAAGATTATCAAGTTGGGAACCGTCAGGTAGTCCGGCTATAGATACCGGTCGAGCAGTTCGGGCAGCGAAGTCGACTTCAACCACTTTGCGCCCTGAGCCTCGAACGTCGATCAATGCCCAAGTCTGCCCTACTTGACCAGCTTGTCTGGCTAAGGGCGATTGGGCAGATGCGATGTACGAACCACCCAAGTCGAATGCATCGGTCGAAGATGCACCTGCCGCCACGTTTGTTACCGCACCATCGTTGCTGACCGTCCAAACGCCGGACAAGTCCGCACTACCGTTGATGTTCGAAGCGACTACTGCGTTTTGCGGACGTACAGCAATCGCAGGTTCGACGTAGCTCGATTGTACTTGAGCCGCGTTGGAGTTCAGCAGACCGACCTGATAGGAACCGGCAACCAGCGACGGAAATTGTGCGTGACCGGCAGCATCGGTTACCGCCGATAAATCGTCGGCATCGAACTTCGCGTTCCCATTGAGATCGACATATACCACGCGATTCGCAGCACCTTGCTCGGCCGCCGCATCAAACCGACGCGATCCGTCCTGATCCGAATAGACAAAGACGTTAAGGCCGGCGAACAATCGACGAAGTTCCAGTCGCTCCAGCCCGAGTTGGGCCCGACGAGTCCGTCCGGTTCGTTGAGAATGCGATCGGTTCTTCATCCGACGCTCCTGCGCGATGAACAGTCCACCTCTGCCGAACGAGAACACCCCACGTTCGCACGTCGCCTCGCGACATACAACGATAACAAGAGGTATGTCCTCTCAATCTTTTCACCGGAACGAACCGACCCACCGAAGATGTTCCGTTGAATGCTATCCCCGTTTAATGTATCAGACCAGTGTGCGGCGGGGGAAGAACTGGATAAAAAGTTTCGCCGGCTCGACACTCGCATCCGCGATGAATCCACTTTTCCGTCCGCCGGCTGAAAGCTGATCCATGAAAAAACACCCCGCACCTCAAGTCACTCGCGACTTTCAACTCCAAGCCGACCGCTTTTACCTTGAAAAAGCTTCATTCTCAGCACCCGACGGGAGCTCTGTCGTCCGCGACATCATCCAACACCCCGGCGCCGTCGTGATCGTACCGGTCTTACCAGACAAACGAATCTGCTTGATTCAAAATTTCCGGGTCGCCATCGGACAGTGGATGCTGGAACTGCCGGCCGGGACGCGCGAGCCGAATGAGCCGCCGATCGAGACAGCCGCCCGTGAATTGACCGAAGAAACGGGCTTCACCGCCGGCTCAGTCACGCCGCTCTGCGATTTCTTCATGTCGCCCGGAATACTCAACGAGCACATGTTCGCATTCTTGGCCCAGGACCTAACCGCCGGTGATGCGCAGCGCGAGGCCGGCGAGCTGATCGACAACGTGCTGGTCACCACCGACGAAGCACTCGAGCTGATCCGCACCGGCGCTATTCAAGATGCCAAAACGATTGCGGCACTCTTGTTCTATCAGAGGTTCTACGGCGACTGAGAGAGCTTTCGCATTCTTCGAACTGCTGCTCGTACTCGAATTGTAACCCCCTCGGGGAAGTCGAGTACGAGTACCGCTGCGCTGAGAACGAGTACGAGTACGACTCAAGACGACAGCCGGCAGCATGAGCTGCCGAATACAAGTCGATACGTCGCCATTATGACCCGGAGGATCGACACCGAATCACTGCGGTTCCTCCCACTTCATTTCGTACTCGTACTCGTACTCGAATCTTCTTCCACTCGGGGAAGTCGAGTACGAGTACGAATCATGATCGCGGTCTCTTATCCGCAAACCTTGACTAGGCGCTGCGTACCATTCGATGGAAGTCGGCGAGCAGTCGTTTGGTTACCGGTCCGACCTTGCCGTCGCCGAGCGGGCGTCCGTCGAGCTTCACGACAGCGATCACTTCGGCTCCGGTTCCGGTCAAGAAGCACTCGTCGCACACATAGATGTCGTGCCGAGTAAAAGGAATCTGAGCCACAGGAATACCGGCCTTCTCGGCCAGCTCGATTACTGCATTGCGAGTGACTCCTTCCAGAATACCGGCGTCGACCGGCGGAGTCAGCAACGTACCTTTGCGGAGAATGAAGATGTTATCTGCCGTACACTCAGCCACTTCGCCGCGATGATTCAGCATCAACGCTTCCGCGCATCCGGCTAAGCTCCCTTCGATCTTGGCCATGATGTTGTTCAGGTAGTTCAGCGACTTGATCCGCGGACTGAGCGCAACCGGATGGTTGCGAATCGTCGACGCTGTCACGATCTCAAGGCCGTTATCGTACTTCTCTTGCGGGTAGAGCGAGATCAAGTCGGCGATGATGATCACTTGCGGATCGGATGTGCGATGTGGATCCAGCCCCAACGCTCCGGCACCGCGTGTGATGACCAAGCGGATGTAGCAGTCAGTAAAGTTGTTGCGGGCGACTGTAGCCCGGACCGCGTCCATCATGGCTTCTTTGCTGAGCGGAATCTCCAGCAGGATGGCTCGCGCCGATTCATACAGCCGATCGATATGCTCTTCCAACCGGAAGACACGACCCGCGTAAGCTCGCAGACCCTCGAAGGCGCCGTCGCCGTAGAGCAAACCGTGATCGTAAACATTGATCTTCGCGTCGGCCTTGGGATAGTACTTGCCGTTGATATAGACTTCGACCGACATCGGATTCCGTATTCCTATAGATTTCAATGAGTTTTGAACGTCTTCGAGTCGTAGGACGCCACGATTGTAAACAAACCGCTGCCAGTTTGGGAACGCACTTGAATCAGCTAGCGACGATGTGTGCCGAAGACACATGTCGTAGCGAGAGGTTCACGGCGGGTTGAAAATAGTCGGCTGATGAAAGCGGAACGGCGCGAGCCGCCCGGTAAGGCACTATCGACGGTGAAGAATCGGACGGCTCGCGCCGTTCCGCTTGTATGAAATCAACAAGACCTAACGCCTCGGGAAGTCATCAGAGATTCGCTACGCCTGCCAGTGATCGCGCCAGATACAACCGCCCCACGACCAACCGACTCCGAAGCCGATTAGCAGATTCGGTTCGCCGGCCGCGACTCTTCCCTCACGACGCATCTCTTCCACCAGAATCGGCAATGTGCTTGAGACCGTATTGCCGTACGGAGCCAATCGAATAGGTAGTCGATCCTCGGCGACGGCCAGCCGAGCCTGCAACTGAGCGAGCATCTTGTGCGTAGCCTGATGCAACAAAAGAAGATCGATGTCATCAAGGGTCAGCGATACACCTGCCAAGATATCGTCGATCAGCTTCGGCACAGCCACGACCGTAAAGCTCATCAGGCTCGGACCGTCCATGTACAAACGGCTTTTCCAGCGTTTGCGATGACGTGGAGTGATGGCATCAGCGACCGGTCGAGCTCCACCGTCACCGACGAGCAGCGTATCCGCCCCGGTACCATCGGTTCCGAATTGAAATGATTCGAGGCTTTTGCGATCCGATGCCGTGATAAGCGTGGCAGCCGCAGCATCGCCGAAGATCGTCCGCAACGATCGATCTTGGGAGTCGATATATTTGGAATACGTTTCAGCCGTGATCAACACGATCTTCTTCGCGGCTCCAGACTGAATCAGCCCGTCGGCAATGGCAAGACCATAGACGTATCCGGAGCAGCCGAGATTGAAGTCGAGCGCCCCGCAACTGGTCCGAAGGCCAAGCCGCTGCTGCAGCAAGCAGGCAGTCGTCGGCAGCGGATAGTCGGGCGTCTGAGTGCACAACAAGATAAAGTCGATTTCGGAGCGATCGATTGCATGTTCCCGAAATAACTTTTCACAGGCTTTGACCGCTAAGTCCGACGCCGTCTCATCGGGAGCGGCTATATAGCGACTATGGATACCTGTCTTTTCTGCGATCAGCGGGATATCCCACTCCGGAAACTGCTGCTGCAAGAACTCGTTCGTTTCACAGCGCTCGGGAAAATGAACCGCTATTGGTCCGATTTCAGCGAAAGGCACGAGGATTTCCTATGACTGCCTGGAACAAGTCGCGAGAAAGATGTGGTTATAGTCGTAGGTCGGCCACAACGTAAACACCGGGCAAGGGCGGCAACGATTTCACGAAGCGATCAATCTCCGTCCTTTTCAGAACGGCGCAGTGGTTGTCCAATCATCTACGTTGGACCCTGAACCTCTCCTTGATCATGGCTGTCCGGACCGACATGAAATCCACATCAATCGTCGTCGTCGATGCCTTCGCAGCTCGCCCTTTCTCCGGTAATCCCGCCGCAGTCTGCATCTCAAGCGACGACCGCGACGATGCTTGGCGGCAAGCGGTGGCTGCCGAAATGAATCTGGCCGAAACTGCCTTCGTACAACCGACCGCCGATCCGCTCACCTTCGGTCTGCGATGGTTCACGCCGGCCCTCGAAGTGCGACTTTGCGGACACGCGACCCTCGCCTCAGCCCATGCTATTTGGGAAGCCGGCCTCGTTGCATTCGATAAGCCCATTCGTTTCTCTACGCTGAGCGGAACATTGACGTGTTCTCGACTCGGCGACAGTTGGATTGAAATGGACTTTCCATCTACACAGCCGCGGGAAGTAAGTATTCCCGACGCTCTGGCCGCGGCGCTCGGTTGCGAAGTGGATCGATGTTTTCAAACCGAGTTTGATTATCTGGTTGAAGTCGAAGAAGCAGCTAAGGTCCGCGCACTCGAACCGAACATGGCTCTGCTGCGAGCCCTGGACGTGCGCGGTGTGATCGTCACGAGTCGCGCCGATCGTGAAGGACTAGACTTCATCTCACGCTTCTTCGCACCGGCAGCCGGAGTCGATGAAGATCCGGTAACCGGCTCAGCCCACTGTGCTCTGGGACCGTATTGGCAAGTGAAATTGAATAAGTCCGAGATGACGGCCTATCAAGCCAGCCGACGCGGCGGTACGGTTTGCTTGTCTGTGCGAGATGACCGCGTCTTGCTGCGCGGCCAAGCAGTAACTGTCAGCCGAGTAGAAATGTTGGCCTAGCCCCAATCGCGCCAGTATCTGTTCTCACGCGAGGCGCCGACAATCACCTCTCCAAAACTTTGGTGCCCGCCGCCAAAGTTCGAAGATGGCGGAGGTCAACGTCACTCGCTCGGTTTCATGATTCAACGAATCGGCCGGCAATCCGGGTCGCAAGCAACCTCTGCTAGCAATGAATTGCAGATGTCGTGCCTCATGGCCAGTTGATTCGCAACCCGAAGCGAGAAGTCCTGTTGATGTAATCCAAGCGGAACGGCGCAAGCCGTCCGGTTCTTCACGATCGATAGTGCCCTACCGGACGGCTCGCGCCGTACCGCTTTCCGTTCTCGTGGCTCGCGTTGCACTGTTCCTTCGATATCGCGTCCCGAATTGCATCGCTAGCATTTGCGGGGCTTCAGTGTTTTCTTGACTTTTGAGTAGTCGGCCGAATTTTTCGGCAGTTTGTAACGATTGGCCAAAGTTTGCGGGCGCGGCGGTCGATAACTCAAGTGTCACCCGGAGAAGACCGGCCGGACGCTTGCGTTCGGTTAAGTCACTACGGTGGGCAAGGGGGGTTCGCAATCAAGCATCTGTCTTCGCGCTACGGCAATTGCCGGCGGCTGCGTCCTTGGAGGATCGCAGTCCGGTAGTCCGCCTAGCTGTCGATCCGGACAGACTCGACTGGGAACCAGGCGTCCATGAGACGAAAACTCACACGCACTGCAGCGTACATCCAACTCAGTTTGGCATTGATGACCGGCTGTGCACCGACACAACCGTTCTTCATTCCGAAGCACAGTCAACTGGCGACGTATCTCGACCAGGCGATGGCGATTGAATACGCCGACGTCAAAGTCGAGACACTGCCCGAAGCTGCTCAGGCAACTGAGCCGCTCGGTCCGGCCAATCCCGAGAAAGAAGTCTGGGATCTGTCGCTCGAAGACTGCATCTCGATTGCGCTTCAGAATACGAAGATCATTCGCGTCGCTCAGGGTTCGACATCGCAAACCGGCAGCGTCTCCTCGTTGCTGCTGAGCGCTCAACCCGGTCAGATGCCCAGCGTCTACGATGCGGCTCTCGTTTCGTCGGTAGCGAACACGCAAGTACGTCAGATCGACAACAACGGCAACCGCGTCCCGTTCCGCGGTGCTATCCGTTCCAATCAAGTCGGCGGCGTCGAAGATGCGCTCAGCGAATTCGATGCACAGTTCTCGAGCGTGCTCGGATACAACACCACCGATCGCCCGCGCAACGTCGGTCCGGGTAACCCGTTCAACCCGCAGCTCTATCAAGCGATCGATACGAACTATCAAGCCGCTCTGTCCAAGAAGATGGCCACCGGCGGTGTAGCCACCTTGCGTTCTTCGACGGTCTACTCGCAGAACAATATCGCAACCGGTATCGGTCGCGCCGTTCCGAGCGACTATACGCAAACCTTGGAAGCACAGATCACCCATCCGTTGCTCCGCGGTCGCGGTACGATGATCAATCGTATTCCCGTTGTCCTGGCTCGCATCAACGAAGACATTGCT
>JAXMBQ010000067.1:0-17665 GCA_046349815.1 Pirellulales bacterium
TCGCCGCGGCTTGTTCAAGAATCCCAACTGGACGGCTTCATATCCGTCGCGTTCGAGGGTGCGCAGTTGCAGCACGTGGCAAGGGCCAACTTCGAGAACAGTTACGGAAACGGCTGTGCCATCTTCCTGGAAAATCTGCGTCATGCCGACCTTGCGGCCGAGAATACCTTTCGCCATTGCTCTTATCCCGTCGAACGCTTGCTACCGAGAACCGTCATTCAGTCAGGCGAACTGCCGACCGAAGCAAAACAGGTTATCTCAATAGCTTCCGTGTCATAGTTGAGTCCGAACCCAAAATGTTCCAACACCAAAATGAAGACGACAGTTGTACCCGTATTGCGCCGGAGCACAAGTCATCTTTGGGGCAACAAGCCTCGATCCGCTTAGCGGCCGGCGGTTGCCTTGATTTTGATATCGACACCGGCAGGCAAGCTGAGTTTGTTCAGCGCTTCAATAGTCCGCGCCGTCGCTTGCTTGATGTCGATCAGTCGCTTATGTGTGCGAATTTCAAATTGCTGACGTGCCTTCTTGTCGATGTGTGGTCCCGACAGCACGGTGTAACGTTCAATCCGAGTCGGCAATGGAATCGGTCCGTGGACTTCCGAGTGAGTCCGCTTGGCAGTCTCTACGATTTCTGCGGCGCTTTGGTCAAGCACTGAGTGATCGTAGGCTTCCATACGGATTCGAATGACTTCGTGAGATCCACCCGACACAGCTTTGCCCCTTTGGGAGACTGTTACACTTCTTGCACAACACACGCACTGGAACTGATGACGCTAACAGCGGCATTTTTACTGCTGCGACATCAGCCAAAATTGGAAGCGAGCGAGTTTACGAGCCGACTGGGTAACAGTCAACGCCAAAAGGTTCGACGGTGAATAAGTTTTTTTGATTGAAACATTGATGCGGTTTTTGGTCTGAAAAAACAAGGCAAATCCGCACGCTAAAGGTTTACTCACCGCGTCAAGTTCCCTTGCAGCCAACGCTAGCTTAATCGGAAGTGCCGCCCATATTTCTCGGCCGGCCCGGCTTTAGTCGTGAGCACGATCTAATGCCTGCATTAGAGCGAGAATGCGTAAGCTCAGTGCGATCGAGCAACGTATAAGTCGCACGCTGACTTGGGTGGAGAGATCGAGAGGTGCGCAGAATGGTTGAAACGTTGGACCTCATGCGCTATTCGGAGCGCAGCGGCTCCATGCGGAACTCGTCATCGTCGTCTCCGTCCGCCGCACGCATCAGGGCAGCTACTCGCTTGGCTCCGAGGTGCAGCAGGCGCGTGATCAGCCCAACAATGAGTGGTGCACTGTAGCAAAGGAGCAGAAAGCCCAACTGCATCCGTCGCGTTTGTGCAGGATTGCCTGCATCGGCGTTCACCCCCAGCCACGCGTACAGTTCCGCTGTCACCGGAGGAAGCATCAATGCTGAAACCGTCAGGCCCGCGGTCGCTGCAGCCACGATCGTCACTAGGAATATCCAGCTTAAGCTGATCTGCAGCTTCGGTTTTGCTTCCAAAAAGGGTGATTGGGTGGGCTCCGCCATGCTGTTTTACCTCGATAGGCCGTTTGGGGTGCTCTTGGTGGGTGGTGGCGAAGTTTGACGCCCAGTAGCAGACGATCTATCCTAGCAAGTGGCTCGTCACCTTCTGCAGGCAGGATTTTACTCAAGTGGCGAGCTCTTTTCTTCAGCTCGACAACTTCGACGGGATGGCATGGATGAGCGCTGATCAAAACTCTGAGGAATCTCGAGCCCCCGATCCTAAAGAGGATCAGGTGGGCTCTGCCATATCCGATCCATCTCAGGCTTCATCCCAGACGCTTCATGCTTCTACCGCAGAGCATGCTCCGTTTGTCTTCGGGGCTCAAGCCGCACTGGATCACGAACCGACGGTCATCAGTCGTCGACCTGCTGCCGCTCCTGCAGAATTCTATCGCTCTTTGTCGCTGGTGGAACTCGGCAAGTCCCTGGAAGGCCGGCAGCTTGACCATTTTCGATTGGACCGAATGATTGGCGGAGGCGGTATGGGAGCCGTCTTCCACGGACGAGATTTGCGGCTCGATCGCGAAGTGGCGATCAAGGTGATTCCGGAATCGAGGCGCGATCCCGAGACGCTCAGGCGGTTCAGAACTGAGGCTCAAAGCGCCGCTCGCTTGGACCATCCGAACATCGCCCGAGTCTACGACATCGGCGAAGATGAAACGTGGAATTACATTGTCTTTGAATACATTGAAGGGATCAATCTGCGAGATCTTGTGCAAACGCAAGGTCCGCTTTCGATCGATGACGCGGTGTTCTTTACTCGGCAGGTTGCGGAGGCATTGCAGCATGCACATCAACGCGACGTCGTCCACCGCGACATCAAACCTTCAAACGTAATTATCACGCCCGGCGGTATGGCGAAGGTCGTCGACATGGGGTTGGCTCGCAACACCTCGATGGACAAGTCGACGGCTGACCAAACCGCCAGCGGCGTTACACTCGGGACCTTCGATTATATCTCGCCCGAGCAAGCTCGCGATCCGCGCGATGCCGATGTTCGCAGTGACCTCTATTCCCTCGGTTGCACATTGTTTTACATGCTGACCGGCAAACCGCCGTTTCCCGAAGGAACGGCGCTGCAAAAGCTACTGAGCCATGGAAGTCAGCCGCCTCCGGATCCTCGACTATGGCGAGAGGATGTCAGCGATCAATTGCACGCGGTCCTGGAAAAGTTAATGGCCAAGCGGCCCGCGGATCGTTATCAAAAACCGTTGGATCTGATAAATGACTTGCTGCTTATCGCGCAAGTCGAAGGTCTTCAGCGAAGCCGCGCGGCCACCACGTTACTTATCACTCCAAGCGTTGCGCAGCGCACCTTCCTCGAATTGCACTTGCCCTGGATGACTGCCGCTGCCGCTGTTCTGGCAATCGCGTTTTGGCTGGGAAGTGCTGATTCGTTGACAACTCCGTTTGAAATTCCCCGTCCCGAATTGCGGCTGTCTTCCGGTACGGAACTGAAATTTCCGACGGTGCCGGTCACCCCTATCGATTCGCGAAGCGAAACCAAAGGCGATGGTTTACCGTCGGTTCGCAAAACATCAGCAGAGCCGATTCAACCGACTGCGCCGTTAAATTCATCCGCAGGCGGTTCCAACACTTCCGGCATTGAAGACCTGCCCAGGCCACGTACTGATGCCGGAATCGAGTCTGCTTCCGGTGCGACGCGTTCCATGCGAGCCGGCGAACTGGGGCCACTTTCCTCAGAACGTCTAAAGCCGCCTTCCCTGCCCTCCGTCGTTCCAGAAACAATCGGCAATCTAGCTGGAGACACGTCGGTGCCTGGACTGGATGCGCTGAATTCCGGCTTTCCCATCGCTCCCGTACCAGGGGCAGGTGGTGTAAGTGGTGTGCTGATGCCGCCGGGCGACTTTGTTTCACCGAAATTGCCGGATAGCGCGTCACGCGGGCAGTCGCCCGGTCGGCATGGTGCCGCCTCAGACGTGATCTTTGTTTCCAGTTCGCAACCGACGTCGATACCCGCCGGGCAATGGGCTGACACGCTCAGCGAAGCGCTGCTCGTATGCGCATCGAACTCGCAATATCGAACCATCGAATTGCTCGAGCCGATGACGGTCAGTTCGCGACTGGTTATACCTTGCTCAGGACTGAGCATCCGCGGCAGCAGCGGCAAAACTGCGGAACTGAGATTTAGTTTGGATCCGATGTTTGGGCCCGCAGAAGGAAACAGCCTCATTCAAGTCGGAGAGCATGCACTACTTTGCCAAGATCTGGCGATCACCTATCGCCATCAATCGCTACAAGATCCAGCCACCGTTTTCGCTCTTACACCGGGCGGTCGTATCGAAATGAGCGGCTGTCAAATCGCGGTGACCTCCATGGCCGGTGAGGCGCAGTTGGCGAGCTTTACGCTGCAATCGACCGCTGCGGGTCGGCAAGGCGCAGATGCGCGACGATCAATAGACGGTGAAAGCGATGAGTCGGTGAGTTCCGGGCCGACACTTGTGCGTAATGAGCCGATTTCCATTCAGCTTAAAGAATGTCGAATTCGGGGCCGCCAGACCATGGTGCGGATGACCGCACCATGTCGCACGGAAATCACTTTGCAAAACGGCTTTGCGGCATTGGACGGACGGATTCTAAGTGCGGTCGGACTGGAGTCGGCTCGCATGCCGGCGACGGTGCGCGTGATGCTGGACCGCAGCACGATCGTCACGGGCCAGGGCTTTGCGATCCTGCAAGCCGCAACCGGGGCAGATCGATTGCCGGTGGCTCTCAACCGAACAGCACAGGATTGTGTGTTTTGGTCACCTGCTCTGGTGCCCCACCTTTTGGTTGACGGATTAACGGGCTCCGAACAGCTCGGCGATTCGCTGTTGTTGGGCGGGAAGAACAATGCGTACGACCAGAACATTGAAAGTCTCTGTCAATGCCGGAACGTCGGCGGTGCGATAGAAGATTTTGATTTCACCGACGCGCCCGGCGAGTGGTACAGCGAGAGATTCAACGAGTATGCGGTGCGGTGGCAAAATCCCGTCCCGCCTGAGATTCCTGTCGAGGATCAATCACCGGAAGATTATCGTTTGCGCTCCGGCATGTTCCTGCCCGGTTATTTGCCCGCGACAGAGCGATCCGGTGAGTGAGCGTCTGTCTGAACGCGGCGGATTTTTAATCCGCTCGCGATCTACCATGAGCTTGATTTTGGCGCGGCTTGTGCGCACACTTGCAGCGTGGAATTCCCCCCGGCGCAATCGTCATGCGCATAGGGACGGATCGACAAAATAGTTGGCCTGTTTTTTTCAGCCGAAATTCCTGAGGAGAGGTACGCATGAAGAAAGTTATTGCCGGGTTGGTGGTCGCAAGTCTGGCCGTTAGCGCATCGCCCGCGTTCGCCATCAAGCAACTCAACGATTCATTCAAGGAAATCTACGCCGGTGAAGCAAGTGAGTCCTGAGTTCAAAAAGCTCGTGACCGAAGAAGCCAAGTGCAACGTTTGCCACATCCAAGGCGAAAACAAGAAGAAGCGCAATCCTTACGGTGAAGCTGTTCACAAGGCGATTGAAGAAGCCAAGTTCCCTGTCAAGGACTTCGGTAAGGAACCGGCCAAGTACGCCGACCAAGTAAAGGACCTGTTCAAGAAAGTCGGCGAAAAGAAGGCTGAAAAGGCCGACAAGACTTTTGCCGAACGCATCAAGGCAGGTCAACTGCCCGGCGGTGACAAAGAAGGCAAAGGCCTGTAAGCTGCTTTCGGTCCCAAACGAATTTTCGAGCGGCCAAGTGAGTCACGAACTCGCTTGGCCGTTTGCATTTCAATCGTCTCGATTTCATCCTCCCCCTACGTCCGGCTTTCTTCCGCTCGCTCCATTCTGCATCTCGATCCTATTGCTTGATGCAGGGGCAGGCGACATCCATTCCCGACACCCGCAAGCTGATTCACCAAAGAGGTATTCGCTGATGCTTCGTTCCATTTCGTCCTTCGCTGCTGTTTGTATGGTCGTGCTGGTTAGTTCACTTTCGCTTGGACAAGAAAGCGGCGAGTGGAAAGTCCTCTTCGACGGAAAGTCCCTCGCAGGCTGGAAAGCCAACGAAAACACGGATAGTTGGAAGGTTGAGAACGGTTCGCTGGTTTGTCATGGCCCGCGCAGCCACCTGTTTTACGTCGGCGATGACAAGCCGTTTAAGAACTTTCACTTCAAAGCCGACGTAATGACTACACCGAAGAGTAACGCCGGCATCTACTTCCATACGAAGTACCAAGAATCCGGGTGGCCGAAATTCGGATACGAATGCCAGGTCAACGTATCGCACAGCGACCCTAAGAAGTCCAGCGGCTTGTACGCCACGGCTGATGTCGCTGATCCGGGCGTTAAAGACAACGAGTGGTACACTCAGGAAATTATCGTCGAGGGACGACACGTCCAATTGAAAATCAACGGTAAGACATTGACCGATTACGTCGAACCGGAAAACAAACCGGCCTTTGACGCCAGCTTCGAACGCCGCCTGGGTGAAGGGACGTTTGCTCTGCAGGCTCATGACCCGGAGAGCAAGGTCTATTTCAAGAACATCGCGGTCAAGCGATTGCCGTAACTTCAGGGAGACGAGTTCGTTGCCGCGTTCAGCACTTGCCGCTTGCGATCGATCGAACAGTGTGACTCCAGTCACTGATACCTGCGTGCACGGGCGACTGTTTCATGCCGTCGCCGCACTCGTTCGAATCGGCCTGCTGTTCTCTTCCTTAGCGGTAACGATCGTCAGTCCTCTAATCGCCGAGGATTCTTCGGCTGCGACTGCTGATGCGACACAACCTTTCCGCGTCGATGTCGGTGTGGGAGGTGTCTGGAAGCACGGTCAACTGACAGCCGTTCGGGTCCGATGCCCGAACTCACAGTTGGCCGCCTCCGTCCACTCGGTTCTTGTGACCACGGTGGACGGTGACGGCGTTCGGGTGACCTACAGGAGCTCCGTGAAGCGCACGGCGCAAAGCGACGATGTTCGCGACATATGGATTCCAGTAACGATCGGCAGCCGCGATCACGCTCTCGAAGTCCGATTGCTCGATTCAGCGAATTCAACTGTCGCCAATCGCTCCGTCCCTCCGACAGGAGACGGCGGATCAGAGATTCTGCGATCCGGCCAGATCTTAGTCCTGTCCATCGGAAGCAGTTTGGGGCTGTCCGAAAACAGCCGCGCGGCAAATGCGGTCGGAGGCATCGTCTGTGCAACGATCTCGGATCCGGCGGATGTGCCCTCAGACTGGCACTGCTACGGAGCCGTTGACCTCTTGTTGATTTCGACTCACATCGAACAAGCAGGGCTTGCACCGCAGACTACAAGTGTCGAGGCGACTTCGCCTTTGGTGGACGTCTTGTCCGGCAAGCAATGGGATGCGATCAAAGACTGGGTTCATCAAGGAGGAAGTGGTGTCATATCCGTCGGGGAATTCTCATCGCAAATGAAAGGGATCGACGAATCGTCGCATCCGAGATCAGCGGCAATGTTGAATGAGATGTTGCCCGGCACGATGGATGAAGTTCTTTCTCAGATCAATCCTGCAGCCATTGAAGCAGCGACATCCACCAATCAACCGCTCGGGCTCGTGACCGCAGCACGACTGAGTAATGTGCGGGGCGAAGTCGTCTTATCACTTATAGATCGCAACGGCAAAGCGTTTCCTTGGTGGGTGCGATACAGCAAGGGCCGCGGCTATCTGACTTTCATCGGCAGCGACTTGGACGACCCGGTCTTCCGTAGTTGGAGTGATCGAAACCTCTTGTGGGAAAAGCTGCTGCTGAGTTTCTGGAAGCGGAGCGATTCGATCGATGCAAATTCCGAAAAGGACGTCGCCGGATCTGCATATTGGGGATACGACGATCTCATCGGGCAATTACGGGCCACACTCGATTACTTCCCCGATGTGCGAGTGATCAGCTTTGGTCAGATCGCAGCTATCCTCGCAGGCATTTTGATCTTGGTCGGGCCGGTGGACTATTGGCTTTCCGTCAAGCTGTTGAAACGACCGCAGTTCAGTTGGCTGTTCGCGGGTATCGTGCTTAGTATCAGCGCCGGAGCGTTGATATGGTGGGAACAAAGTTCTCGTCCCGAGCACGTGCAAGTGAACCGAGCCTCGATCATCGATTATGTACCGGAAACAGGTACTGCTTATGTTAAGCAATGGGCTCACGTCTACACAAAGGATGCGCGGCGCATCACCGCTGAACTAAAACTCCCCGTCGGCTCATCATCAGCACGCATCGATTGGCAAGGACTGCCCGGTAAGGGGCTAGGCGGGCTCGATTCCAACTTAATCATCGATCGAGGCTTGCCCGAATACACGATTCAGTTGGATTCCGATAAGGCGGCCGCTCATGAACTGCCTCTAAGTGCCTCCGGTACGAAAGGTGTGATTGCGTCGTGGTCCGAAACGCTGCAGGCTGTGGACGTCAGTGGGCTGAAAGAGACGCCGGCAGACGATCAGTTAGAAGGGGAAGTGATCAATCCATTGACGGTCGACTTGCGGGATGCATGGCTGATCTATCACAAATGGTCTTATCAACTTCCCAATCGCATTCGAGCCGGAGAGAGCATTCCGCTGGGACATGAGATTCTTCCGAAAGACTTAACGCGTCGATTGAACCGAAGACGGCAAGTAAATTCATCAGAGCTCATCACCCCTTGGGATTCGGGAGATCGGCAATCGATCGATCGTCTCATCGAACTCATGATGTTCTACAAAGCAGCTGGCGGGCAGGCCTACGCAAAGTTAGATCATCGGGCCCAGCCGTCCGTAGACGTAAGCAATCTGCTGGGACTCGATCAAGCGGTCTTGATCGGCCGGCTTGCTGAGCCCGCGGGGACGATCGCCGTCAAGACTGAGGATTCGATCGAAGTTCGTGATAGTCTCTCGACAGTGTGGTGTCGTGTATTCCTGCCGGTGAAACAAAATCAGAGACGCGTCGGAAAGTAAGTAATCCGAATCGTCAGAACCGAACCAATGCGGTTTCATGCTCGCTGAAGGCAATGTGAAGTGATCAAGACAATCAACTTGACCAAAAAATACGGCGACATGTTTGCCATTCGCGGTATTAACTTGGAGCTGGATAAAGGGGACTTGTTCGGCTTCATCGGTCCAAACGGTGCAGGCAAGACGACGACGATGCGGATCATCGCCACGCTGCTTACTCCGACTTACGGTGAAGCTTATGTCTGCGGTAACTCGATCTATACGCAACCGGAAGAGATCCGTCGCTTGGTCGGCTACATGCCTGACTTCTTCGGCGTCTACGACGACATGACGGTGATCGAGTATCTGGAGTTCTTTGCGGCTGCATATCGCATTCACGGCGCGGCTCGTCGTAAACGCTGCGATGAGATGCTGGACATCGTCGACTTGGACTTCAAACGCGACGCTTATGCAAACACTCTGTCTCGCGGACAGACGCAGCGCTTGGGGTTGGCTCGCGTCCTCCTGCATGATCCCGCCGTCCTCTTGCTCGATGAACCGTTGAGTGGTCTCGATCCGCGAGCTCGTATCGAGATGCGCAATTTGCTGCGCCGGCTCGGGGAAATGGGGAAGACGATTATCGTCAGCAGTCACATTCTGCCCGAACTTGCAGATATCTGTAACAAGGTCGGGATCATCAATCGCGGTGAGATGAACTTCAATTCGACGATTACCGACTTAATGAAGATGGTGCGACCGCAAATCATCTTGGCGGTCGATATTGCTCCGACGGAAAAGATCGGCGATGCCAAAACATTGCTTGAGAATCATCCGCTGGTCTCGGCGGTTGAACAGCAGAAGGAAACATTGCTCGTGACGGTCGGTGCCGGCATCGAGGACTATACGCCGATTGCATCGGACCTGACCGCAGCCGGACATAGACTGCGTCGTTTTGCCGAACAAGAACCGAATCTCGAAGCAGCGTTCATGGCGTTTACTCGAGGTTCAGGCGCCAAGATCTGATCACGGTTTGCGGGTTTCCAAGCGTATGTTTCGGAACTCGACGGTTCCGGCGCTGGTTACAAGTCGCAGTTCCATGGCAATCATCCGTCGATCTTCGTTGACATCGAAGTCAATGTCGATGTCTCGATCTTCTGCGAACCGTTCGTGCCCTTGGTCGCCGCAAACAATGTCAACGCCGCCGGGCTCGACGTTGCCGTCTTCATGCCGCAACTCTGCCGCCCCCGCGATCTTGGCTGATATATGCAGTCGATAGCTTCCTCGCGGTAATAGAACTTCATGGTGCCATGCCGCAATTGTGCGTGTGGTCCGACTGCCGTCGATTCGCAGCAGCAAGCTATCCGAGTTTTCCTCTCCTTCTTTCGACAGTGGTGTATCTTCCGATTCCGCTGACGGCCACCATTCTCCCAGTACCACCCTCCCCTGCTGATCGATATCCGCCGGTTCTTGATCCGGCTCAGCCAACTGTGCCACTATGTTCTTCGCTCGTTCAATCACGCGAGACCTGAACTCGGCCGAACGCTCTCGATAACCTTCTAAATCCGCTCCTTCGATTTCCCGTAGATGGCGTTCGACATGAGCTGTGAGGCGATCGACTTTCGCGGACAGTCGTTCCGCTGCAAAGAGCTTCACTAAGCGTTCGGCTTCGCGGCGAAAGGCTGCACGCCACACGTCGTGCCGCATCAGTTCGCCGCCGAGCAGCGTGTGCGTGTGGTCGAACAGCGGCATGCCCGGATCGCCGAACAGTTGATCCATTCCATGCGGTAGAAAGATCGCCCGCCCAGACGCGGCATCAAAGTAGATGCGATAGTTATTGGCACTGCATGTATAGCCGTCCCAGTGACCCAGCATTTTCTCCATCACAGCAAAAGTGATGAAACGAGGCATGTCGACGAGTCGTTCGAGCTCGTGCCTGCGTTCGTCTGGCGGAAGCTGCAAGGCCGTTGTTATCGCTCGCAAGTCGGAGAGATCATCCGGTCCCTCTCCTTCGTCTTTGACTAGCGCAGCATCGATGTCTTGGACAAAGCCTCCTTCGTAAAGATTGCCCGAAGCACTCGCGAAATTGCGTTTGAGGAAATTCTTGTCGAACGCTTCCTTGATCACATACAGACCGACATCGCGATTGTTCAGAACGACATGCACATATGCCGCACGAGGAACAGGATAGGCGGCTTCTTGGAACAGCTCCGCTGCCAAAGCTTCACACAGATAGGTTTCGTCCTGAACTGAGTTGTTCAACGAGAATTTCTCGAGCCCGTGAAACCGCTGCTTCTTCTTGAACTTGTTGACGTCGATCGTGAGTGCCGGTCGATCGTTAAACTCGCGGTAGCTGCCGGCGGCTCCTTTGAGCTTCATGCCGACACGCTCAAACAGCGGGCCGCCTTGCTCTGACATGCTGACTCGAATGTACGGTCTGTGATCCTCCTGCAGTCGCGGGATCAGCTCCTCCGGAACCTGAAACTCGAGCCTTACAATCGGCTTCGCATCGAAGAGTATCGAGGCTTCGTCCTGTCGCGATACCGCTCGATCTCTTGCTTGCGACCCTGAATCGTTCGAGGACTGCTGGCTGCAACCGACAACGAACATCGATAGACTCAGCGCGAATAGCCCGGCACAGACAATCGCGCTCCTTCTGAATTCGGCGGCGTACATTCAGATCCCCATTCGAAATCCATCTCGGACGGTCAGATTAACGCAAAGTCCACTGCCGCCATTCACGTTCGATATCGCCCGGCTCGGGACGCTTGTCATAGACCATGAATCGATAACGCGATTGAAACGGGTGATCGCGATCGATGGTGAATTCGCCGTCGACACACGGCGAGAAACAAAAGTACGGTTTGGTCGGATGGAGTCGCGATGCCTGCGGCGCCCGAAAGTTGTTCGGATCATCGAAGACGGCAATCGTGACCGTATGACCTTCGATCTCACCGGTTACGGCGACCCAGCGCGCATGCGCATGGTTGCCTGCGATTCGATCTTGCCCTTCCGAATTGAACATGCTCGACGGTTCGCGTTTCAGCGCGGCCGTCAGCTTATCTCCGTCTTTGTCCGTCAACCAACTCACCGGCCCACGATAAGCCATACCGCCATAGTGATACTTCTTGATCACCAGCGGTTTATCAGTCAGGGCTTCTTGATGAGTTTCGATTTCAAAGCACACGGCGTCGCTGCGCGGGACGGCGGTCACTTTCCAATGTTCTCGCAGCACCGGTTTGTCCACGTCGTCGAGCACTCGATGCAGCAAGTCCGCTTCGAATCCGGATCGCCCCGCTTCGTTAACGATGCGTACCGTACGTTCATGTTCGACACGACCTTGCTTTTTAGCCAGATTCCAAAAATCAACTTGCGCATTGCCGTAAGACGTATCCACCCAGGCTCCGAAAATACCGTGTTGATGCGCATGGTCCGCCGGGTAAGCGGCAGTCACTGTTCGGCCCGCGGGGCTCATCACCGGATGTAGAAAACCGCTCCGAGCGTACACAGCATCGATGCCGTCCGGAACCGGCGGCGAGACTTTGTTATAGACCATGATCGGTTGATCATCGGCGAAAATCGTGACGGTTGAATCAGTCTCCTTCGTGTGCAGATGAACGATCTTTTCCGTCGCAGGCGCGGCGCCGCGAATGGTATCGAGCATCGTTCTCGCGACTTCATCGGTCGCATCCGGGATCTTCGATGCGATGGTCCCGTGGTCTCGATCTGCAAGTTCGATATAGCGCACATTTTTTGAACCGGCCGCAGACATGGCCGATGCAAAATAACGGTTCTCTTCGGCACGCGTCGGAAGATCTTTACCTCCTGCGAAGCAAGTGATCAGCGGTACGTCGGACGACGCGTGGAACGACGGTGCGGCGTCGTCGATGAGCGGTCTGGTCTTTGTCTATGCCTCGCTCTTGCGAATCGTGTAATGCGTAAACATCTGACCCGGAGATCGGCAAAAGCCGGCGAAGTGTTTGGCTGACAATCCATGAACGGTGAGCGCTTCGTCGACAGCCACCATGGGCGCTCAGATATCCGCCCGCGGAATGACCCGATACAAAGACTCGTCCCGCATCTCCGCCGTATTCGGAGATGTGATTGCGAACGAATGCGCACGCGGCCGCTGCGTCCTCTACATACGCCGGATAGTGAACCTTGGGGCTGAGCCGATAATTCACGCTCGCCACGGCGATACCTTCGGATGTAAATCGCGCGACAACACCGCTCGCGATCGAATCCGCTTTGTCACCGTTCTCGAGTCCGCCGCCGTGAAACCAAATCAGCGTGGCGAATCGCTCGGTGTTCGACGGGAGTGCCAAATCGAGCTTACATCGCTCGCGTTCGTACTCTGTCGACGCATCGGGCTTGTAAGCAATGTCAGTCAGCAGTTTGGGTTCTGCCGAAATACCGACTGCAGCCAAGAAGAATAGGCAAGCGACCGCTGTTACCGAACGCTGGATGCGCAGCATGAAGAGACTCCGCGACTGGGGATGAGCAAAGTGAGCGCGAGGGTTACACGCCGTCGCGTTTACCGATTGCGGGTTAAGAGAACCGGCAAACGCGACCCTTACGCATGGTACTCGATAGTCACGGTCGATTCAGCCGAATCAGACGACGTCGCCGGTTGACCAGTTGCCGTCGATCAATCGCCAGGTGCTACCCGTCGGGTTGTGATTGCGCAAGATTGTCGGCAATCGTCCCGCGCGGACGGCGTCGTAGCAAGTCAGCTTGGCGAATCGGAGCAACGAGGCCGGGATGCCGACGGCCGTAAAACCGGGATGTCCCGTCGACGGATAGGGACCGCCGTGGTTCATGGCTGAACTGACCGCCACACCGGTCGGCATCTTATCGTTGAGCAAGCGACCGACTTTGCGAGCCAAGCGCGGAGCGAGCTTCGCATAAGCAGCATCGTCGTCGCCGGCTGTCGCCGAATAGATACAGCCGGTGAGGTTGCCTTCGAGCGAATCGATTACTGCCGCCAACTCGTCCACAGACTTGGCCGTCACGACCAACGTGGCATTACCGAAGGCTTCTGTTTGGAATACCTCCGGATCTGCCAAGAATTGGGCGGCAGCAGCGGTTAATAACGTGTTGCCGACACTACATCGTCCGTTGACTGGTTCACCGCCGCAGTGCAGCTTCGCACCGGCAGAGACCAATGTCTTGATCGCTCCGGTCAGCGTTTTACAAACTCCTGTTGAGAGCAGCGTACCGGGTGTGCCTGCTTTGTATTTTTCACAGACACCATCGACGAACTTGGTGCTGTTCTCGCCTTCAATCAGCAGCACTAAACCGGGGTTCGTGCAGAATTGACCGGTACCCATCAACGAACTGGTCACGAACTCCTCAACCATGCTCGTTCCGCGTTCATTCAATGATCCCGGCAGGATAACCACCGGATTGACGCTCGACAGTTCCAGATAGATCGGTTTGCCCGCCGCATCGGCCGCTTGCTTGAGAGCCAGTCCGGCGTGGCGCGAGCCCGTATAACCTACAGCTCCCATGCGCGGATCGCTTACCAATCGAGCTCCGTCTTCATGGCTGAGCCGATACAGCAGTTGCACTGTTCCGCGCGGCAAACCTGTGGCTTCGGATGCTTGTTGTGCCAGCTCCGCCAGCGCGCGTGTCGTACCCGGATGCGATGTATTGGCTTTACCAATCACCGGATTGCCGGCCGCAATCGCGGCCGCAAAGTCACCGCCCGAGATACTGTTGAATGCGAAAGGGAAATTGTTGGGGCCGAATACGCAGACCGGGCCGATCGGTTCATAGCACGAACGAATGTTCAGCTTGGTATCGATCGTCGGCATCGACCACGAACCGCTGCGAGCCGCAGCGGCGGCCTGACGCAATTGACCGGTCGTGCGCGGCAGTTCGACTTTGCCTAAACGCGGTTCGCTCGGGAGTGCAGTTTCAGCAGCGGCGATTTCCACCAGCTTTGCAGCCGCCGCTTCGATGCGGCCTGCATAATCTTCCAAGAAGCGAGCAATCTGATCGGGGGCGATCATTGCCAGCTCGACGGCGGCTCGGCCGGCTGCATCGAGAGCTCGGTCGCAATCGCTCCAGTCGCTGACAGGGTATTGTTCCGCCAGCGGTTGATTAAGCGATGGATTGAATGAAGCGAATAAGGATGAGGCCGAAGCAGGCTGCCACTTGCCGTCGATCAAAACCGGAGCCGCTTCTTTTGAATTCACGTTTGCCATCTTAGTTGTCTATGTTTTCAATAAATGGGATGCGATGTTAAGCGATCTAAGTCGGCAGGTTGCTTCGACCGATCAACCCTGCACGATGTCATTTTCGAGCGTACCGATACCGCTGATCGTGATCGTGACTCGATCTCGCGGGGCCAATGTAAAGGAGCTGTCGGGGACAATGCCGGTACCGGTCAGCAGAAAAGCACCGCTTGGAAAACTATTGTCCCGTCCGAGCCATTCGATGAGTCCTTCAAACGTTCTCGCCATTTGATCGGCTGAAGTGCTTTGCTCGAACACGACGTTGCCGTCGCGAGCGATCTTCAAATGGATGCCGATCTTTTCTCGCGGAGGCATGGCGGAGGCCAATGTGATCCACGGCCCGAGTCCACAGCATTGGTTGTAGACTTTGGCTTGCGGCAGATAGAGCGGGTTATCTCCTTCGATGTCGCGCGAGCTCATATCGTTGCCGATCGTGTAACCGACCAGCTTGAGAGTCGGTGAGAGCACCAGCGCCAATTCCGGTTCAGGCACATTCCACGTCGCATCGGATCGAATGCGCAGCAACCCGTGATGACCGGAGCATCGACTGGGGGTCGCCTTGAAAAATAATTCCGGTCGCGGAGAGACATAGACGCGGTCGTAGCAAGAGGCCGCTGTCTCCGACTCTTCCATACGAGCCGTTTGGCTCCGTTTGTAAGTCACGCCGGCTGCCCAAACCTCTTGTTGATCGATCGGCGGCAGGAACTTCGCTGCCGTAATCGCAATGCGTTCACCGGTCGCAAGCAACGCTGCGGCCGTTTCTTCCGGATTATCGGTGGCCAGGATATCGGCGAGACCGGAGAGTCCTCGCGACGAAAGGTCGATGACTTCGAGATGTTCTCCGACCACGCGAGCCACGGCCGCGCGTCCGGAAGAAGCAATTAGTTTAGCGAGTTGCATGACGATCGATGGGTTTAAGGGTTTGTGATGTGGAGCCGCGACATTAGGGAAACAGCACGCGTGAAAGCGTGCTGCCGAATCGCATGGGTTGTGAAGTGAATGATCAGACGCATGCTCAGTGGTTTTCCGAATGCGACGATCAAATGATCTGTTGAACGGTTTGTCTACGGAAAGCTGATCTCGGCCGGCATGCGACTAAACGCTTTGCGCCGCACCGATCTCAAGTAGTTTCTCGTTACCCAGTCGAGCACAGAAGTCGCCGAACGATTCGTTGCCCGAGCGCTGGTCTTTGAAGGCGGTGAAGAGCGGCACCAAAGTCGGGACGATGTCTTCGGTCGCGACGAGGTCTTTGTGCACGAAGGCCAGGCGCGTACCGAGCAGCTTGCCGCCGACGTACAGCGTGTACTTTCCTTTCGTCTTCCCAACCAAGCCGATCTCGGCGTTGTAGGGTCGAGCACATCCGTTGGGGCATCCGGTCATGCGGACGGTGAATTTCTCTTTGTCCAGTCCGAGCCGTTCGAGTTCCTTCTCCATGTGATCGATGACACCCGGCAGAGCTCGTTCACTTTCTGTTACTGCGAGTCCGCAGGTCGGGAGCGCGACGCAGGCCATCGACCAGCGCCGAACCGTGGAGATCTCTTCCGATAGCGGCAGACCGTTGCGGCGGATGATCTCTTCCAGTTTGGATCGATTCTCCGGAGCAATATCGGTGAACAGAATGCTTTGATGCGCAGTCAGGCGAACGCCGGGGTTCAACTCAGCACAGATCTCGCGAATCGCGGTCTTCCAGCGCCGGTCTTCACTGTCATAGAGGCGGCCGTTCTCCACGTTCCAACCGTAGAACCACAGACCATCCCCTTGCTCGTCCCAGCCCATGTGATCATTGAAGTTGCGAACGTCGTCTTCGGTGCAATCCTTGAGTGCCGAGCCGTAGTACTTTTCGACTTCTGCTCGGAACCACTCCATCCCTTTGTCAGCGATGAGGTACTTCATACGAGCGACTTTGCGATCGCTGCGGTTTCCGTTATCGCGTTGCACTTTGATGATTGCTTCGGCCACACCGCAAGCTTGATCCGGCGTGATGAATGCCAATCGTTTTGCCAGTGCGGGGAATGTCTTCTTGGCACTCGGGGTCATCCCCAGTCCGCCGCCGACCGTGACGTTGTAGCCGATTATCTTGTCGTCGCGAATCACCGCGATGAAACCGAGATCGTTGGTATACAAGTCGACGCAGTTGTCATCCGGCAAGGCGATAGCCGTTTTGAACTTGCGCGGCAGATAGGTCTTGCCATAGATCGGTTCTTGTTCATCGTCAGGGCCAGGTCCGCCGCCGGCGAGCGTTTCCTCCCCCGAATCGAGGTCTTTCACCCAGAGTTCGTAATAGGCCTTGGTGCGCGGTTCGAGATGCTGAGCCAAATCGTCAGCCAGCTTTTGCATCTCGCTGCGAATGCCGTCCTTGTACGGAGCGGGGCAGCACATGATGTTGCGATTCACGTCGCCGCAAGCCGCAATGGTAGACAACTGAATCTTATTGATTCGGTTGATTGCCTCGCGGATCTTGCCCTTTGGAATGCAATGCAATTGAAGTGCTTGTCGCGTGGTGCATTTGAGTGTGGCATTGCCGAGCTCGTCGCAAAGATCGAGGTGAGCGATGAGCTGAGCTGCGGTGAGTTTGCCGCCCGGAATGCGAGTCCGGGTCATCATCGAGTAGACTTTGCCTTCCCCTCCGCGAGCGTCGCGATCGTCTTGCTGATAGGTGCCGTGAAACTTCAGCAGCAGGCCGTTGTCTTTATCAAACTGGTCGGAATCGTTTTTCAAATCGTCAGCGATGGTACCGCGCAGATAGTTACTGTTGATCTTGGCCAGTTCTGCAGCGCTGGGCCCCTTATCGTCCGCCATTTCTTCCCGTCTTTCTTTGGTTCACTGTCGATCCGGCCGGCATTTCTGCTCAATACCTGTCCGCCGGGTGAAACTAATTTTATCAACTTCTTCCAATCTGCGTCGACGTTGAGTTCGCCGGTACGCGAATTTCCGCGTGCATTCGCTTGACGAGCCATTTTCGATATCGCCACAATTGTGCACGGCTGCCGTG
>JAXMBQ010000068.1:0-16404 GCA_046349815.1 Pirellulales bacterium
ATCACTCCACCTTGGCCGACTGTGACCAGCGAGAGTCACCCGAAGCCGGTCGGTGTCATACAACTCAGTCGAGCCGCAAAAGAAGAAAAATAGCGGAGGAGGGATTCGAACCCCCGACACGCGGATTATGATTCCGCTGCTCTAACCAACTGAGCTACTCCGCCGTTTTGGATCGGCCGACGTCGGTTTGTGACCTCTCTGGAAGTGGTTTACTCCCGACGTCCCAATAAGATAACTTCCTACTCGAAGAGCACCAGACCCGACTTGGGGTTCGGGACACAATTTACGCTCCTGAATCCCAGCACGACGGATTAGTCGATACGGCCGGAATTCGCAGGAATTTCGGGTCATGTTATCGAAGTCTCGACCGCAACTGTAAAGGGGGCTTACCAGCCCATGACCATGTTGCTCTCGATTACCTTGCGAGCCTTTTCCAGGTCGCTTCCCGTTTCGTGCATGTACAGCCGTATAGCGTGGACTTTATCGCCCGAACTCTTTTCCAGACAGTCGCGAGCAATCCCGCAGATATCGACTTGGCTGGCCGATACGCCGAGCACTCCTTTGGAAATCACCCACGTGTCTCGGGGCCGTTTCGTCATCCGTTTCACAGTGTCTCCCGGATAAGCTTGGGTCACCACTTGCCGTGCGGCCGATTCGTCGGCGGCCCAGGTAATGATGATGTGCGCGTCGGTTTCGACTTCAAACAGCGGCATAGTGCACCTCCAGGCTGGACCTGAGAAACAAGGGATCGGTCAACAGACTGCAATCTCAAACAATCCTACCCGATTAAAGCTGACAAGCAAACGACGACGGATGAGATCGGCGGAAACACGCTTCGTTCTCCGCTGTGAGAAGGGGAGGAATCGATTCAGCAGAGGAGTCAACCGAGCATTCGAGTCAACCGCTGCATCGCTTCGGCCAACAGGCTCGCAGCCTCGTCGATTTCGTCCAGCGTATTAAATCGGCCGATGCCGAAACGTAGACTGCTGCGAGCTCGTTCGTCGCTCAATCCTAGCGCTCTGAGCACTTGGCTTGGACGCGGCTCAGCAGATGTGCACGCGCTTCCGCTGCTGACGGCCAACTGCGGAACGGCCAACATCAAACTCTGCCCTTCGACCGGTTCAAAACTGCAGTTCAAGTTACCCGCTAATCGCAACTGCGGGTCATCCAGTCGCGGACCATTGAGCAGCAAACCGGGAACACCGTCCCTCAGCTTGCTAAAGAAATGATTTCGCAACAACGTTATGCGGGCTGTTTCTATCTGATGCTCCGCGGTGCATAGCTCGAGCGCTTTCGCCATGGCGACGATCCCCGGCGAGTTCAGCGTACCGCTGCGGCGATTGTCTTGCTGGCCGCCGCCGAACATTTGCGACTGCAGTCGTACGCGACGCGGGGATCGTCTCACATACAATCCGCCGACACCTTTCGGACCATAAAACTTATGCGGCGAAAAGCTCAACAGGTCGACGTGCAACGACTCGATATCGATCGGCATTTTGCCTACTGACTGGGTCGCATCGGTATGCAGGAAAGCTCCGCCTTTCGTGACATATCTGCGCATGTCCAGTCAGCGGCTGAAGAACGCCGATTTCGTTGTTGGCAGACATGACACTAACGAGTAACGTGCGATCATCGACTGCGTCACGCAACCGATCCAAGTCAATCACGCCAGAGTTCGCCTGAGTCTTGTGACTGAACGGGTAGCAGGACAACTTCAAAGCCTTGTCTGGAAAGGCTCTGCAGCGGATCGAGCACGGCACGATGCTCGGTTTCAAGACTGATGATCTTGGTGCGCTTGCGAATCGCGAGAAGCAGCGTAGCCCGCGGCTCCAAACAGAGCGAGATTGTTGCTCTCCGTCGCGCCGCTACAGTAGAAACGATGTCGTCCGGATCAGCACCTAGCGATCGAGGCGATGCTCGCTTGGGCTTGACCGGTGATCGCGGCCACGTAGCGACCGGAAAGCTCGCGGAAGTCGGTACCCGCGTTGGCGTAGTGCTCCATATACATCGTTCGGAACTTGCTTCCATGACTCGCGGTCCACCTGTGTGGTCGCGTGGTTATCTAAGTAGATCACCCTGCACCTTGATCTGTTCCAGCCAAGCACTGTAGTTCCCCGCAGCGATCTGCCGGCGAGCCTCTGCAGTGACGAGTTGGTAGAACGTCCGATTGTGATGCGTTAAGAGAATCATTTAACATTTCTTCCGAGATGAAAAGGTGTGTCGCTTAAGTAAGCGCGACTATGTCGGCAAGCCAAACACGGACAAGTTTCATCGAGCGGTCGAGGATCATCGGCATGCACCGCGTTTCTCAGACGCACGGTTCCGCCCCAAGTGAACGCCAATGCATTTCGAGCGTTACGAGTGGGCATCACGCAATCGAACATGTCGATGCCACTTGCGTCCTTCCAACAAGTCGATGGGACGTCCGACTCCCATCAAGTAACGCGGTTATCAACCGGCGAGATAGAGTCGTAGCCGCGATCACTCAATGCATTTTCCGGCGGCGGCTCTCCAACGCTCGATCCTCCGACGGCGAAGCCATCGAACGGAAACTGCGTCAAGTGTTCCGCGTGATAACGGCGCAGCGATTCGTCGAGCCCACCTTGAACAATGGCAGACGGCTTGATCGCGTCGTTGAGCCGCTTTTGGGAGCTGCGCGTTGAACGGCGAGGCGAACGATCCATAGCGTCGCGCACATCGATTGGAGCCGGCAACGCGCGACCGGCATGATCAAGGACCATGGCCACGTCGCTGCCGAGCAGCTCTTGAATCTCAATGGCTCGTTCGGGACTCAGCTCAAGCAGGCTACCGTCTATGTGTGAACGAAACTCAGCGGCCCGCTCCGTGATCTTGGCTCGATCTACGCCAAACTGAAGGTGGAAGCCGCCGCTGTCCGTCAGAATCGGACCGTCCCAGAGCATGAACTTATGCAAACCGCCGAGCTTAGCGATACGTTCAGCAGTGGGTCGCAAGGCTAAGTGATACGTGTTGCCGAGAATCATCTTCGCGCCGGTAGCGAGGAGATGGTCGACCGAGGCATCGCCTTCACCGTAGCCAGGTGCCGACGAACGCCGAGATACAGGCGTGTCGACGGTTCCATGTGGCGTGTGTAGACGCCCGAGTCTCGCAGATGATGAAGGATCGGCTGCGATAAGTTCGTAGCAGGCAACCGGCGAACGGTCTCCATGGAGAATCTGCAGCGAGAATTTCGGCTGCAGACTCATCCACTTTGTTGACGTTCGCCGCCAAAGGATCAGTCACCGCCGCTTCAAGTTCGAGGCTCAAGCAGCACGGACTTCGTCAAGCTGGTAACGCCAGTTCGCCTCAATAGATCGTCGCCGGTCTTTCGGATCAATTCGCCGATGGTATTGATTCCAAGGCGAACCATACACTTGCGTGCACGAACCGACAAGTTGAGGTCCGAGATCGGACGATCGAGCACAACCTGTTGATCCAGTGTCATCGACGACCAAGGTCCAACGGCGGATCAGGTTCGCGTTGTTCTTCCGCGAACTGTCCGAGCGAAAGGCCGCGAACGGCGAGCATGTCGCGAATCTCAATCAAACTGGTCTCACCGAAATTCTTGCTGGCGAGCAGCGTTTGCTCGGTGGTACGAGCCAAATCGCCGAGCGTGCGTATGCCCATCTTCGTGAGGCAGTTTCGGCTGCGCACCTAGAGAGTTCGAAATCGCTGACCGGAACGCTCAGCAATTGGCTGAGTCGTTCGTTGCGCTTCTGCGACTCTTCATCAAACATGACGCTTCCCGATGCGGAAGCGTCTTTGAGATAGAGCCGAGCTCGCTCATGTCCCGGATAAACATCCAAGACTCGCTTGTAGCAAGCTTGAGCCTTGCCGTAGTCGTTGCGATCTTCTCGTAGATGATTCCGAGATTGATCAGTGTGCCGATATGAGCCGGGAAGCAGGAAGCGCCGCACGGCTCGTAGAGGCCGAGAGCCTCCATATCGTTGCCACGTCGATCACTTTCCAGTGCCAAACCGAACAACGCACCCGGATGATGGTCGTCAATCTGAAGGGCGAGTGTAGAGTGCAAGCACTTCTTCGTCTTTGCCGCCGATAGCGCAACAGTAGCACCGCGCTTGATAGTATTCTGCCGTTTGCTCAGCGGGTCCGAAGATGTTGTCCGAGCAGGTTCATCGACTCTTCGGGCCGACCCGTGTATCGATAGACTTCCGCGATACCGATATTGCAGTCATCGCGATCATAGCCGGCAGTCTGAGCCGACTTGAAATAATCCACCGATTCTTCGTAACGGCTTGACTGGAAAGCCGACTTCGCGAGGTAGTAGAGAGCCAGAGCACTGCCGTCAAGAATGCTTCAGTGTCTCGATCGATTCATCGAGCACCGACCGAGCAGGTACAACGCGTAACGCCCAAACGCACTGACTGAGCCGGGGTGCCGTTGTTCCTTGCAATTCGAGCTGCATCGCGCAGTACGGCGAGTTGCGAATAGTCTTCCGAGATCGTCTTGCAGAGAAGCTTGATCTCGTTGGGGCCGAATGACTGGTTGGAAGTGACCAGTTCACGGATGTCTAGACCTGACTCAGAAATCGGAGCGCTCTTTACTGTCATATTCCTCGTCTCGTCGCCACTCGCGGGCCGGTTCGAAAGCCATTTCAAGAGCCAGCGATGGGAGTCGAACCCATAACCCCCGCATTACGAATGCGGTGCTCTGCCAATTGAAGCTACGCTGGCAAATCCCGGCCAGTGGCTAAATACTCAGTTGTCCACCGCCTTGTGAATCTAGAAATCTAACGGTAGTGGCTATCAATCGTCAAGTGGAGCGGAGGGGAGTCGAACCCCCGACCTTCGCATTGCGAACGCGACGCTCTCCCAACTGAGCTACCGCCCCGTCAATCGGAAATCAATCCCGTTTCGCTCCGTGTAAAGCTGCCGGATGTAAAGCATTGTGCTGACAGGCCTTACCGACACCGATACTAAATCTGAGTTCGCGCAAGAGAATGAAAAACAAGTGCGGCTGAGAGGGTTTGAACCTCCACGAGTGTTACCTCTCTAGGCCCTCAACCTAGCGCGTCTGCCAATTCCGCCACAGCCGCATGCTGTGTGTTCGATCACCGGAACTGCCGGGAAAAGTCCAAACGCTTCCGCGCCATGGCAGTTCCAAGCCAATACCAGGACTGAATCTTTTCGCCCTTTTGCGAAGTGAGTAGTCTAGCGCACGCGTCGAACGCGTCAAGCCTAACTTCGTAAGTTCTGGAACGGCCTGGTCGCAACTCAGGACCTGACCCCCGAACAATCCCGAACAAAATGCCGAACCATCTGAAAGCGGTACGGCGCGAGCGGTCTGGTGCGGCACGATCGACCTCGAGGAACCGGAGGGCTTGGGGCTTGTTGGCTTTATCACAACCCGACGCGTAAGCGAGGAATGCGGATCCCACGCTTACGCGTCGGTTTGTGAATTGTCGATTGCATTAGGCCAAAAACCGGCCGCGATTTGATACTTGACTAAGTCGGTCAATTTAGTAAACTTGGTCTCACAATCGGACGATGAAAGAGTCGAGTCCAGATTCCTGTGAGGTTTTGCTGTGATACCACTGCGTGTGATCATGCCGGAAGACGCGTCAGCGCCAAATCAACCCCCGCAACCGCTGCAGCCTACCGAAGAGTTGCTAGCGGATTTAGCGCGAGCCGGTGAGCGGCTTGAGTCCGCTACGCCGCAACAGATTTTGCGGTGGGCAGCCGATCGCTTCTCACCCCACTTTACGATGGCCACTGCCTTCGGCCCGGAAGGCATGTGCATCATCCACATGCTGGCGGAGATCGCGCCGGATACTCCAATTTTCAATCTGGATACCGGCTACCAGTTCCAGGAAACGCTTGAACTGCGCGACCGAGTAAAAGAACGATACGGGATTTCGGTAGAGTTCAAGAGAGCCAAACAAAGCGTGCAAGAGTATGAAGCAGCGAACGGCGGTCCTGTTTATACGCATGATCCGAATCGATGCTGCCTGGAACGCAAAGTAAAGGTTCTTGAAGAGGCGGCTCGCGGTTATCACGCGTGGGCCAGCGCTATCCGTCGCGATCAAAGTGCGGACCGCGCGAAGGCTCCGATCGTCGGTTGGGACAAAAAATTCGGACTGGTCAAGGTCAGCCCGCTCGCCAACTGGACTAAGAAAGAAGTCTGGGCCCTGATCACCAGCGAACAGATCCCCTACAACCCGCTCCATGACCAAGGCTTCACGAGTATTGGATGTCGCCCATGCACTCGAAGTGTTCTTCCCGGTGAAGACGAGCGAGCCGGTAGATGGAGCGGATTTGCAAAGACCGAATGCGGTCTGCACACGCACAGCTAATCCCTGCATCGTCCGGCGCCGACCTAAAACCAATCGACTCGAGGCCATGAACCATGCAGTTACCGATCAAAGCTCATTACGCGACGGTCGCCATGGTCGCAGCACAGCCCAACATTACAACTCAGGAAACCTGATCGCTGTTCGCACCATCGCTGACGAACACCAGATCCCGCAACAGTTTTTGGTGCAGATATTTCAGCAACTGCGAGCGCCTGCCGGCGTTATCACAAGCATTCGCGGATCAAGCGGCGGATTTCGACTGAGCCGTCCGCCTGTCGGTATCACACTTTCCGACATTATCGATGCCGTATGCCCCGCCTCACCTCAATCGCAGGCTACCGGAGCATCACCTGTCTGCGAAGCAGTTCAGTCTGTGTGGAATGAGCTCAGGCAATCACAGCGCTCCAGCCATGCGGAAAATTAAGCTCAGCCACCTAGCCGACCGCACTGCCGTAGCTGCTGAAGCGATGTTCTACATCTAGAAGCAGAATTTCAAGCGGAACGGCACCAGCCGTCCGGTTCTTCGAAATCGATAATGCTTCACCGGACGGCTTGCGGTCTGTTGAATTACTGCACAACCGCGTTGTTGTAGCCAACCAGTGTTGTATTTCGGAGTAATTTGTGCGGGAGGGGACAACTGTCAGTGGCATCAGGCGACATTTGTCGCTGAGACGAAAGACACAAAGTCTCCGTACCCTTTCGGCTTAGCCTTGAATTTGGAAGCGTAGGTTTGGATTGAATGCATCATCCTTATCAGCTTCTTTACATTGTACGCTGTCGACGCCCATCTCCACTCTTGCCGCACTCCTTCGAGTCCTCGAGGCAAACGCCCGCAAGCGAAGAATGCTTTAATGACCGCGAACGGTGTCTCACCGATATGGGTTCTGACTTTGTATTTCTCTTTTGCTTCCGCCGTTCTCATTCGCTCTCGGTGACGACGTCGAGCGGCTCATGTTCGTCATGCATGATTTCTCGACCCCGTTTCGATTCCATTTCCAGCGACACATCTCAGCCAACGGGCATCCGCTGCATTCCTGACATGTATAGATGTATCGCGTGACAGGCTGGCCGCCGCGATACGCTGTATGCCGGTCGTTCGATGGGGAAGCGGCTTACCGGCCGGGCAGTAATAGCGGTCGGTCTGTTCGTCATAGATGAAGGCTGATTTATCGAACCGCTTCGTTTGAGGATTGATCGGCAACTGACCAATGCTCTCTGCAGGAACCCGGTAGGGTCAAGTCAGCTCGAATCGCCGGATTGTTCTCGGTTTCGACTTCAGCCGTCGGCCCGATCAGCTCTATGCCTGCTTCCTCGGCTCCGCTCAAGTTGCTGCCGGTCGTATACGCCGTGTCGGCCATAATGCTTTCGATCTCTACCTTGAAATCGCTTCAACGGCATCAACGATCGTCAGCAGCTGATCATGCTCGACGTTGCCGATCACCACATCCGCAGTGAACCACGAAGCCGTTTTCCGTTTCAGCTGTGGACATCGGCGTGTAGTTCGGCGCGTAACCCCCTTCCTTGTTCGGCAATATCCGGCTGTCTGTATCCGTTTTCGGAAGTTGAGCCGGCCCTTTGCTTCCGTTGTACCGCCGAGTCTCGTCCATCTGCTCGGTTGTTTCAAGGAGCTTCGCCAGCAACTCGCGGCGTGTCTTCAAATCGGCAATCGATTTCGGCAATCGACCGCCGAGACTCCTCTTCCCCACATGTCCGCTTCCGAGCGTGTCGGTAACTTCCAAACTCTCCAACGCTTCCAGCTATCTGATCATCCAGCGGCTTGAGCCTTGAGCCAAGCGATCGATTGATCCATGTCTTGTATCGATTGGCATCTGCCAAGACTCGCGTGCCGTCAATGCACAACGATGAGAAGCAGCTACGCCCAGATCAATCGCTCGGCGAATTACTTGATTGAATATGTCGCGAAGCTGATCCATGATAGCTGCGGCGAAACTCGCTGAGAGTCGTGTGATCGATCTCTCGGCCGCTTGAAACCACATGAAGTCGATCGCGTGTCGCAGTTCATATTCAGTCTGCGGCTGGATCGAATGCGACGAATCATCGCGAATAGAAGAACCTTGCAGAGTACCGACGGGTGAATCGGCGGTTGACCGCAACGGCCGTGATAAGCCGATTCGTACTCGCACCAGTCGAGAAGATCAACCAGTTCGTCAAGCAGTCGAACAGGATGATCGTCCGGAATCGCGTCCAAACGACCTGGAATCAGCACCATTTGCTCGCGCGGCATCGGCGCGTCCTGCCAATACACGGCCTTCGGCTTCCTGCGACTCACAGTTCTACTCTCATTGTGATTCCGGCGACAAACCGACCAATATAGCGCGATCAGTTCTGGAATCCACCCCAACTTGTGGATGCAGTAATTCAACAGACCGCTTGTGCCGTTCCGCTTGCAGTAAATCAACACCATGGCAGGCGAAGGATACGGATTCGTCGCTTACACTCCGGCTTACGGTCAGCAGCGACGGGCTTGTTATGCTCGCGATTGCTCGAAACTTGCGATCATGGCTTCGAATCGCTTAAGCGTGGCGGAGCTGACATGGTGCTCAATCCCCTCTGCGTCCGTGACCGCGTTCTTTTTGTCGACACCGATTGCGATCAAGAATCGATAGACGATGTCGTGACGGCGCTGCGATTCTTCAGCGAGCCGCTTGCCTTTCGGAGTCAATGTGATCGGTCGATAGGGCTCGGTGAGGACCAGGCCCTCGGACTTCAATCGAGCTACGATCCGATTCACCGTTACGTGGCTGACTCCGAATTTTCGAGCTAAATCAGTTACGCGACACTCCGTTTTGGCTTTCAGAAATTCGGCTACCGCTTCAACGTAGTCCTGAGCGGTTTCGGCCGCGTGATCGCGACGTGTTCTGCGATGAGCTTCCGCATCGGCGGATCGACTGGGCATAGCGTTTCGGCTCGACAGGTGGGGGATTGAGAAGGAACACAAGCGAGGTTCGAAGGTAGGCCGGGACGCCGATCAACCCGTTTCCGGAATCGGCATCGCCTTCAACATTCTTGGATCGTACACCATTGACACCGATGTAGCCAAAGCTACACTTCACTCATCACCCGAGTGTAGCATCAGCTACATTCGACATGCGACACACGCCGCAGGGCTCACCGGCGTCGATCCGAAATGAGACCTTCAAGGAGTTGGACCGTGCCTAAGCGAAGATCGCGGAGCGGATTTACGCTCGTGGAATTACTGGTGGTCATCGCGATCATCGGCATCTTGATGGGTCTGTTGCTCCCCGCAGTGCAAAGCGCGCGAGAATCGGCGCGCCGGACACAGAGCCAATCCAACTTGAAACAGATCGGACTGGCGATTCTGAATTATGAATCGGCAGCGCGCCGGCTACCTTCCGGCTATATATCTCGTCTTGGTGATCCGTCGTCCGACCCGAACACACTCGATGCAGCCCCTGGCTGGGGCTGGGGCTCGCTGATTCTCCCTTATCTCGAACAGTCTGCCCTGTCCAATTCCATCGACTTCAAGAGTTCCTGTTGGGCACCCGTCAATGCTCAGGCTCTTCAAACACGCGTTCCGGTATTTCTCAATCCGGGTGCGATCAATTACGACGGCGATGTCGCCATCAAAAATGGATCGGGCCAAGTCTTGGCTCGCTTCGCAAGGTCTCACTATGTAGCCAATGCCGGGCAAGATGAACCATGGGGATATTCGCCGCCGCTCGCAGACTGGCGGAAGGTCGCTTCTGGACCGTTCTACCGCAACTCGGCCGTAAGACTCGCCGACATCACGGACGGTCTATCGACGACCGTCTTTATCGGTGAACACACAACGGTCAGCGACAAGACCTGGGTCGGTGTGGTGGCCGGTTCACAGTGTTGCCCCGCTGATCCGAATCGATTTCCGTTCAGCGCCTGCGATCACGGAGCCACATTTGTCCTCTGCCATTCCGGCCCGGCTGCCGATGAACCGGGAATCATCCATCCGCCTTCCTTCCCTACATGTCATGTTTGCCAGATGTATGCGCCATGGTCCGGCGGCGGAGGACATGTGCTGTTCGGTGACGGCAGCGTGCGTCTCATTCAGACCACCGTGAATCTGGATGTCTGGGCGGGTATGTCAACCATTCAAGGTGGAGAGGCCGTGCAACATGATGAGTAAAACTTTCTTCGCTCGCGCAAACGTATCCGGTTCCTCGGCCAATTGCCGCGACTTGCGGCGGAAGGGGCTCACCTTTGTGCTGCTCTTAGTCTCTGCACTCGCGGCGACCGGTTGCGGCTCGCATCCGGAAGTAACCGGCCCAGAGTCGCTGGTAAACAACAAACGTGTATAAACCGCCCCAAAAAAACCTATGCCCTCAACGACTTGAAAAGTGTCGGGAGCGGCTCACTGAACTAATTGACGATAAGAAGCTCAGTCCTCGCGAGCAGGCCGCATTCGAACGCATTTTGGCTGCTGCTGAGGCCGGTCGGTGGGAAGAAGCGCAGAACGACAGCTTGGCGTTCGCTCAGGCTCAGATTCGCTGAAGCTCACTTTACGCAGACGGAGGCAAGCTGCGACCGCTTTGCTCGACGGCAGCTACCATTTGCTGAAATGCCAAGTGGCGTCCTGTGCTGTCCGCCTTTTTTACTTGACGCGTAAAGACAAATGCTAAGCAGGCAAACAGGACCATCGGAACAGCGAGCATGAGATAGATGCTCAGTTCAAAACCTCGCGCCAAATCTAGTCCAGCTTGACCGCTCTCTGCTAATCCGTCCTTACAGGTCGGGCAGGCCAGCGCGAATTCCATCTGACAAGCAGCGATCACTAGGCTCGCAACGATAACCGACGATCTACGCATGACGCTTGCCGACCTACTTACTAAGGTTAACCAAATGCCGGAGATGAAGTTTACGATCATCTGTTGCCGGTCATCAGTTTGTGGGCACGATTGGAGTGGGATAAAGCTGATATAGCATCACGTACACCATAACTCCGGTCACCGAGACGTACAACCAAATCGGCCACGCCCATTTCACAACGCGACGATGTGCCTCGCGACGATCCTTCAATCCATTGTTGATAGCCAGCACTGCCAACACGGGCACTAACATAGCAAGCAGGACATGGCTCAACAGAAGGGCGTAGTAGAAGATGCGAACCGGCGTCGGCGCTTCGGTGGAAAACTTCTTGCCCGATATTCCGTAGACGTAATGCAGTTGGAAGTGATAGGCGAGATAACAAATCAAGAACAAGGCACTGACAGCGAAGGTCGCCAACATGACGTTTCGATGTGCCTTCTCCTGCTTGCGCTTGATGAGCACAAAGCCGAGAACAAGTAGAACTGCCGACAGCGCGTTCAACGAAACGTTGACGTGAGGAAGAATATCAATCAACTTTGGGTTGCTCCGAAATCAGTTTCTCTATGTCCTTTTGCAGCGATTGCCATTGAGCCGGATCGGACCAGGAGTAGTAACCGTAAATTTTTCCTGTCGAGTCGACCAAAGCAAACTTCTCCGGATGACCGCGTCGTTCGACCCCGATCATATACAGCTCTGAACCGACGCGGCGGATGTAATCCATCTCACCGGTAAAAAATAACCACTGATCTTTATCAGCACCGAAGCGATCGGCATACGCAGCTAAAACATCAGGACGATCTACTTCGGGATCGCAACTGATCTCCACCAGCCGAATCGGTTGACCGCGAAACTTCTCCTGCAATAACTTCATTTTTTCGTTCTGTCTGACGCACACCGAAGGGCACGTTGCGTAGAAGAAACCGACGACATACGGTCGCCCCTTGAGGTCGTTGCTACTGACAAGCTTGCCGGATCGCTCGGTCAGCTCAAACTCTTCAAGCCAATCTTTTTCGGAGCCCTTCGGCCGATTCCCCGACGGCTTCGTCCGTTTTTCCGGTCGCACTTCACCAGCTAGATGAACACTGCCGTCGTCTTCTTGAATGTAGGCAACGCCGGCTTGACCGGACGGTGCACCGCGAAAAACTCGAACGACTATGTAAGCTCCCAATACTGCCGAAATCGTGGCAAGTACGATGAGCGGTGTTTTAGGCATCGATCAAACTCCTCGTCCGCGACGGGCGACCATCCACCACGCAGCAGTACAAGTCACTATAAGAAACAGGCCGGCCGCTGCCCAGCATTCCGGCAGCGACGGAGACCAATATCCTTGCAAAGAGCCGGGCGGGGTCGGCATCATCAATTCCCGCATCCCGGCCACGCAATAACTGACGGGATTGCAACGCATAACCCATTGCATGGCGATTTGACCGGTGGTGCTCTCGTCGCCGACGATGGGTACCGGAAAGAATGCGCCGCTAAGCAGCCACATGGGCATCAGCACCAAGTTCATGATCGCGTGAAAGCCCTGAGTCGATTCCATGGGCCATGCGAAAAAGACTCCGAGCGCAGTCATCGCTGCCGCGGCCATGGCCATCAACAGCAGGAGCTCAAGCAAATGGATACTGAGCTGCACGGAGCCTATCATCACGGTGAGCCCGACAAAGAGGCAGGCCTGAGCCCACGCGATCGCAGCTCCGCCGATGATTTTTCCCAGCGCTATCGTCCAGCGCGGTACCGGTGCCGCCAACACGTTCTGTAAGAATCCCTCGCGCCGGTCTTCGATGATCGAGATGGTCGCGAAGATGGCTGTGAACAACAGAATCAGCGCTACGGTGCCGGGTAAGTAATAGCCCATGAAGCTCTGACCGCCGGCGGTTCGGAATGAGGCATGCATTCCCGTTCCGAACAGCAACCAAAATAAAATTGGCTGACCTAAAGCACCGATCACTCGATTCCGCTGACGAAAGAACCGAGTCCATTCCCGCCATACGAGCATCCACACCGCTACCCAGACCGAGCCCATCGATACGACAGCGACTCGGTTGAGTTCAGATCCACCGCTTACTTGAGCCGTGTTGTTCTTCAGATCTTGTGCCGATTGTGAAGAGGTCATCGTCGGCGCCCCTTCTTGGTTTTGTTCGAGCCGTCGGCGCGCGACTGGCCATCCTCGGTAGTCGCATCCCAAAAGCGGTGGCCGGTTTCGGCGATGAAGACATCCTCGAGCGACGGTTGAGCTACCGACAACGAACGCACAGCATCACCGAAGGTTGAGGTCAATGGAGCGATCAAGTCGGTGATGTTCGGGCCCGAGGCGCGAAGCTGTTGGTCTTGAACTTTCACCGTCAGGTCATTGGCTTCCAACCAAGACCGAACCTCCTCCAGCAGATCGGTCTCAATCGTCAGAATTCGATGTCCCAATCGCTCTCGAAGTTCATGCGGTCGGCCTTGCGCAGCGGGCTTGCCGCGATGCAAAATGCCGATCCGATCGCACTTTTCAGCTTCTTCCAACAAGTGCGTCGTCAAAACAACGGTCACGTTTGCGTTTGATCGCAGACTTTCCAAAGCATGCCAAAGATCGATTCGCGCTGCAGGATCGAGCCCAGTGCTGGGTTCATCCAGCAGCAGTAATCGCGGTGCATGCAACAAGCTCTTTGCAATGTCGACGCGTCGTGCCAATCCGCCCGACAGTTTATCGACTCGCCAATCCAAGCGATCGGTTACGCCGAGCTCTTCCGCAGTCCGCGCAATCCGTTTGTTTCGCTCGGTGCGAGACAAACCGTACAGCATTCCTTGGCAGTGCAAGTTTTCTCGCACGGTCAGTTTACCGTCGATGCTATTCGACTGAAACACAACGCCGATGAGATGCCGTACGGCTGAGGTCTGCTGCGCGACATCGGCGCCGTAGATCGAGATCGTTCCCGATTGGATGGGAAGCAACGTGCTGACCAGCCGAAAGAAAGTAGTCTTGCCGCTTCCGTTTGGTCCCAGCAGCGCAAAGATCTCACCGGCAGCGACGGACAGTGACAAACCGTCCAGTGCGACGTAGTCGTCATACTTGTGAACTAAATCGCAAGCTGAAATCGCACAGGCTACATTGCTCAATGGCTTGCTTCCGAACCGCTCTTCTTCTCGTGTCCGGCTGTTCCGCCATGCTCTTCTTTCGCTCCGGCCGGCGGCTGTGCTACTTGGAGCTCGCCTCCCACAGCGTAGGGCATCGGTTCCGGTGCGGCCAGCAATCGCGCTGAATCGTATTGCTCGGTTCGCTTGCCGATATCGGGGATGAGAGCCAACCCCAACAGGATGCTGACCGTCAGCGCAGGGAAGATGACTACATACTTCCACTTGGCTTCCCAAAACATGTGCATGAAAAATGTGACCACCAAGAAGGCTTTGACGATCGAGACGACCAGCATGACGGCGCGACCGATCTCCATGGGCACGTATTGTTGCCAGTAGGGAGTGTAAGTCAGCAGCGATGCACAGGTGAGCACGCATAGCGCCGCAAATACTTTCAAAGTAACGCCGGTCATTGAACCGTGATCATGATCTCCATCACGTCCGGTATGAACTCCGGCAGTAGTGCCGGCCGCTGCGCCTTCGGCTGCATTCATGACTTGGATGTCCATCGAATTCTTCATGGCTGGGGAGGACCTTCCGTCTGTTAGAACAAGTAGATCAACGGGAACAGGAAGATCCAAACGATATCGACGAAATGCCAGTACAGACCGGAGTTTTCAAGGAGACCGGCTTTCTTGGCATCGAGCTTTTTCGGCAGGATGCACAAGAACACAATCAAGCCGATGAAGACGTGAAGAGCATGGATGCCGGTTATCAGGAAGTAGGTGCTCGCCCACATATGACCGCTCGGGATGTAGACCGGCAATCGCAACCAAGGATGTTGATCATTCAGTCCGTGATGCATCGCAGCCGCTTCGGCTCGATATTTCTCGCGAGCCGCAGCGCGCTCGCCTTCAGTCTTCATCTGAGCGAGTCGAGCTTCGTTCGCTGTCGCTTCCGCCGCAGCCGCTTGAATGGCCGCTGCAGTGCGAGTGACTTCTGTTTCAATCTCTGCCAATCGCTTCTCGATCGCCGCTTTGCGATCCGACATAGCTTTGGCTTCTGCCGCAGCTTTCTCTGCTGCAGCCGTCGCGGCTTTTTCTGCGTCGCTCTTACGAACCGGAGCCGGCGGACTTCCTTCATCGGGCTTGGCAGCGCGATCGGCAGCCAGTTCTTGATCCTGCACGACATTCAAGCTGACCAAACGCACCGATGAACTCGTACGGGAAAGATCAACGGCGGACTTCTCTTTCGCATCGTCGGCAGGAGTCGTCAGCTTGGTGAGTTCTTCATTGAGCTTTGCAGCTTCCGCCGTGACAGCTTCGTTCTTCTGTTGTGCTTCGCTCAGCGCTTTTTGCGAAGCAGTTAAAGCCGCCTCAGTTTCCGTTGCGGCCGCAGTCAAATCTCGTTGCACTTTCCTTAACTGCACGAGTTCCTGGCCGACGTAATGCGACGAGATCTTGCCGACGCTGGCCAGCGGATAGATATCTTGCGACAGAGCCAACATAGCTGACTGCTGTGTCACCGGATCCGGATCGCGACCGACGACGCGCGATGTCCACTGCACAGCATCTAATGCCAAGTGATTGACAATGACCAGTCGTTCAGCTCGCTTCTCATCGTCGGCTTTCAAAGCAGCCAACTCGCGTTTCATGGCCGGCGCGTCACGATTGAGTTTTTCGAACTCAGCTTCCTTGTCGTGCAATTTCTGATCGGCAGCGCTCAGTTCTTTACGAGCAGCATTCAGTTCCTTGAGCGCTTCGTCGTCTGCAGTTCCACCTGCCGCACCAACATCGCCAGACGTTGTTCCCGACGATACGGCAGACGGTGAAACCGCAGCGATCGGTGATAGCTTTTTCTCCAGCTCGATCACTTTATCGTGAGCTTCTTTGCGAGCCTGCTTGAGCGACTTGACTTCTTCCTGAATCGCCTTCAAATCGTCAGCCAGCGTTTCAATCTGTCCGCTCAATGTGTTCTGACGAGCGTTATCCTCATTGATCTTGGCGCTCAGTTGAGCCAATCGATCGTTCACCGCCGAGACGTAGTAGACATCGGCTCGATCGTAGATCCCGCCGTGAGGCGTGAACGGAACGAGATTATGCACGTACTTCGAACGATACTCGTAGGCTTTGAAGCCTAGAAAGACCGCGCCGAGCACAAAGGTGAGCAGTAATAACTGTCGAGCTTTGCCCGAC
>JAXMBQ010000069.1:0-12354 GCA_046349815.1 Pirellulales bacterium
GAGTCGCCACACTGAGTGCGGATCAATTTGGAAAATTGATCTACATTGGAGGATCAGTTGAGGACAACTGATCTACACAGAACTGCGAACTACCTCCTAGAGACTTGTCGACACCCTAGAGTCAAGTGTTAGAGTGCGGTCTGATCGGACGATCGCATCCTGGGGTTACGCAAACGGCAGAGGAGCCGGGTCGATGAAGCGTCGTGATTTCTTGTCTCTTTCGTCACTCACCGTCGGAGGACTTTGTTTCGCAAATGCCTCGAACACACTGGCGGCCGATTGGACGCAGTGGCGGGGCCCCAGTCGAGACGGAAAGCTTGCCGATACGAACTGGCCCGACTCGATCTCACCCGAAAACTGCAAGCAGAAATGGCGAGTCGAATGCGGCCCGAGCTATTCCGGTCCGATCGTGGTCGGTGATCGCATCTTCACCACCGAAACGAAAGATAAGCAGTTCGAGGTCGTCAAAGCGATCGATCGCGCGACGGGGCAGACGGTTTGGGAAGCTTCGTGGGAAGGAGCGATGAGCGTCCCGTTCTTCGCTAAATCGAACGGCGACTGGATCCGTTCGACTCCGGCCTACGACTCCGGCAAGCTCTACGTGGCAGGCATGCGTGATGTCCTCGTATGTTTGGATGCGAACTCTGGAAAGATCGATTGGAAGGTCGACTTCGTCAAGGAACTCGGCACGCCGCTCCCTGACTTCGGATTTGTCTGCTCGCCCCTTGTCGACGGCAACTTCGTCTATGTTCAAGCAGGCGGAGCACTGGCCAAGCTGGACAAGACAACCGGCAGCATCCTGTGGAGAGCACTCGAAGACGGCGGCGGCATGAACGGCAGTGCGTTTTCTTCACCGGCTCTCGCCGTCATTGGCGGCAAGCGGCAGTTGGTCGTACAGACTCGAACCACACTGGCCGGAGTCGACGAAAACACCGGGCAAAAATTGTGGGCCAAAGAAATCGCCGCTTTTCGCGGCATGAATATTCTCACGCCGACGTTCTTCGGCGATGCGATCTTCACCAGCAGCTACGGCGGCAAGTCGCAGCTCGTAAACATCAAGCGCGACGGTAATGCTTGGTCGACAGAAGAGAAATGGGAATACAAAGCCGAAGGCTATATGTCGACGCCGGTAATCATCGACGGGCACGCATACTTGCATCTCAAGAACCAACGCTTTACGTGCATCAATCTGTCAACCGGTGAAGCAGCGTGGACCACACGTCCGTTCGGTAAATACTGGAGCATGGTCTCGTCGGGTGACAAGATCCTCGCGCTGGATGCAAACGGAACGCTGTTCTTGATTCGAGCCAATCCGACGAAGTACGAACAACTCGCGTCGATGAAACTCAGCGATCAAGAAAATTGGGCGCACATCGCCGTCTCGGATCAACAACTCGTGATCCGCGAACTAAAGGCTCTCAGCCTTTGGGACTGGAAGTAGCGAGTTCAGATCGATTCGCCGAATCAAGAAAACGAAGTTGTCTGGTAAGCATTTCGATGCGCGGCACCCGAGCTCCGGCAGCTTGAGCCGCTCGTACCGTGTTGCCGAAGATCGCTTCTACTTCCATCGGTCTGCGTTGCTGATAGTCAAGCAACATACTGCTCGCGTACGGAACCATCTTCACTGTGTCAGCCAACAGCTTGTCGCGCACAGGTTCTTCAATCACCGATCCGCAAGCTGCCGCCGCCGCGCGAACTTCGTCCATGAGTTGAGCAGCAAGGGTTGATGAGTTTTCGTCAGCCATAATGCGGTCCGTCGACGAATCCAAGACAACGGACAGACCGTTGAATGGAATGTTCCACATCAGCTTCGTCCACCTCGATCGTCGAAGATCAGAGGTCATGACGATATCGATCCCGGCTCGACTGAAATCTTCCGCGATACTTCGCATGCGCTCGGTCTCGTTTCCGGCTCGCGATACTTCGTATTCACCGAATGTGATACGGCCGTAATCGAGATGCCGGATGTGGCCTGGACCGATTTTGTTGCTGCACAGGAAACAACAACCGCCTAGTACACGACCTTCGCCCACTGCATCTGCAGCGGCGCGTTCGACATCCCAACCGTTCTGCAAGACCAACACACATCCGTTCGGCTTCACGGTTTTCGCTAACGTCTCGGCAAGCAAATGATTCTGCGTCGACTTCCAAGCTACGATCACGACATCGGCCGCCGGCATCTGACTCGCATCTGCATAAGCTTGGATCTGCGGCAAGTGAAAGTCACCGAGCGGAGTATCGACCCGCAGGCCATGCTCTTTCACATACGCATAGTCACTGTGCAATAGAAAATGAACTTCGAAACCGGCTCGAGCCAAGAGTCCACCGTATAGGCCGCCGAGAGCTCCTGTACCCAGCACGGCATAGCGTGTCATTTGCGCATTCCTCGCGTCAAAACAAAAACCGGCGGGTGAATGACTCAACCGCCGGTTTTCATTGTTAGAAAGTGAGACCTCTGGAGATTACAGGCCCGGCTCGATCTTCAGCAGCTTGCCCTTCTTCTCTTCACCGATGACGGTGATGTAGAGAGCACCTTCAGCATCGAATGCCATCGCCGTCGGCTTGTCGAGTTCTTTGATCTTCTTCGTCTTCACACCCTTGTCGCCATCGGCCAGGATCTGGAACAGACCACCTTGCTTAGTGTCAGCCCATGCAAAGTCGAGAGCATACAGTTGACCGCGCGGGCTGTAGGCCAAAGCGGTGATGTCATGCAGATTGGTCTTCAGATTCAGCAGCATTTCCTTGCTGGCCGCATCGTAGAACGTGATCAGACCGTCGTTCGGAACTGTGATTTCGCCCATCTGCCCTACGACCAGTTCGCCGCGCGGGCTGATCGTGATGCCGACCGGCGCATCGATTTCGGTCGCTTCTTTGGTTGCCAAGTAACGTTCGTAACCGGTGATCTCGCCGTCCTTGATCGTCGCCTTGGAAACCCAACCCTTCGTATCGTCGCCGTTGCAAGTGACATAGATCGCATCCGGAGTGGCAGCCAAAGCGTAGAAGTTTCCTTCTCCCTTGATGTCCCCTTCAGCGGCCAGAGTCTTTGACAGCTTCGACTTGTCGGCCTTCAGCGGCTCCTTCAAATCCTTGAGGTCGAATACTCGCAGTTGTTCTTCACCGTCAGGCAGATCACCGCCGCCGACTACCAGTGTGTTCTGGTTGATGAACAGCAGACCCAAGGGTCCGATGTTGTACTTCGGACCTTTACCGTAGACATCGACCGGGAAGTCGGTCACGACCGGTTCAGCCTTGCCGTCAACGATCTTCACAACGCGCGAAGCGCCGCTTTCCGAAACGAATACAACTCCGGTTTCAGGCTGGATTGCCAGACCGGCCGGGTTGTCCAGACCTTCGACAATCGTTTCCACTTTTAGTCCGTCTTGAGCTCGAGCAGCGCCGAGGGTCAAGCACAGTGCGAGTGTCGCAAACCACGTAACAGCTTTCACGAGCATCAACTCCTAAATATCGAGGTGTTCTTCAAATTCAACGTGACTTCAAAAATGGTTCCGGATGGCGGAGCGAAAGATGAAGACTCAATCGCATCGGACGAGAATGAGTCAGCGCATCGTTACTCCGCCTAAACGGTCAATTCGCTACTTGGGCAGCTCAGGCGCTTCGACGTCGGGATACTTGGCGCTCGCCAAGCCTTCCTTGAGGAAAGTGACCAGTGCCTTCTTGTCTTCCGCAGTCAGCTTCAGCGCGTAGATTTCTTCATCCAAGAAATCGTTGGCTGTGCCACCCTTGTCGTAGTAGTCGACGACCTCTTCCAAGGATTTCAAACTACCGTCGTGCATGTACGGTGCAGTACGCGCGATCTCGCGGAGAGTAGGAGTGCGGAACGCGCCGTGATCGCCGTCCAATTTGGAAATCGCTTTGCGACCCACATCCGGCTTTTCCGCTTGGATCGCCACGCCGAGATTATGGAAAGCGCCGTCGGAGAAACTAGGACCGCTGTGACAGCTCGAGCAGTTCGCTTTGCCGAAGAACAGCTTCATCCCCTTCTGAGCTTCGTCCGATAATGCCGCCTTGTCGCCTGCTTTGACGCGATCAAACGGAGCATCGCCGGATACTATGGTTCGTTCGAAGGCCGCGATGGCCTTGGCAATCCCTTCGGCATTCACATCGGTGCCGAACACTTCCTTGAATTGCTTCTGGTAACCTTCGATCGCAGCGATTTTCTTAACGGCTTGCTCGATCGGCAAATTCATTTCGATCGGATTGGCGATCGGCCCCAGGGCTTGCTCTTCCAGCGATCCGGCGCGACCGTCCCAGAACTGAAATTTTTGGAACGCCGAGTTGATGACAGTCGGTGAACTTCGACCACCACGTTGTCCGCCGATGCCGACAGCCGTTGCATCATCGTTCGACCAGCCCTTTTTCGGGTCATGGCACGATGCACATGAAATGGAATCGTCCGCGGACAATCGCTTGTCAAAGTACAGTTGCTTACCCAAAGCAATCTTCGCGTCGCTCGGGGCATTGTCTTTCGGGTGGACGACGGCGGGCAGTCCGGCAGAGGACTGAGCAGAAGCAATCGGCAAACCAACACCGATAGTCAGGCAAAGAGCCGAAGCAGCAAAGCCGGCTCGAATCGGCCAACGTTTCATCACTGGAAATCTCCGATACGGTGGGATGCGGCCGAGACCTGAAACGACGCGACTCAAAACGACGAGTGCGACTGGCACTCCGATCTTGTTCAGGCTGCGTCGGTGGTTGCCCTCAAGCATCGCCACCGATTCAGATGCCGGCCGGGCAGGAACGGGCATTGTCACTTAGTTATGGGTCGCCGGCAACCGCCCGCGCTGATTGAATCCATCGTCGTCTTCACTGAAATATCGTCATAATGCAAAACGGCGAGTCGAACACGCTTGCTCGCTCGCCGTTCTAAGATGTCAGATCGTTCGTCAATGAAGAAAATCCCCACTGACTCGCGTTTACGGCCGGATTACTTCGACTTGGTCGCCTTAGCCGCTTTCTTCGTCGCTTTCGGTGCAGCCTTAGGAGCTGACTTAGCCTTGGCGGCAGCCTTCTTCACGGCCGTCTTCGCCTTGCCTTCAGCTCCGGACTTAGCGGTCTTCGTCGCCTTCGCAGCCGGCTTAGAAGCAGTCTTCGCAGCAGCCGCAGCAGGTGCACTCTTCTTGGCTTTACCGAAGGCCGTCTCCCATCCGCTGGCGTACTTCTGATTCGATCCGACTCGAGTAATCGTCATGGTTCCCTCTCAACGCTTACAGCTTGTTCCAATCCACTTTGTTCGTTTCGACACATCCGAGCTTGTAATATCGCGAACGGACCCAAGCGGTCAAGAGTCATCGACGCAAAACACTTAGCCTCTGCCGTCGATCAACGCCAAGACATGCCAAGAGATGCGGAGCCACGACATCATCCGCCGACGTTCAACGTCGACTACAGCCGGCAGTTGCCGATCGATGTTTCAAGTATGGCGACAGCTCCGACGGCTTCGAGCTGCTCCATGATGCTGATGACTTCCTTGCTGCGTACCATCACGCGCACTGCGCACCAGTCGGGATCTTCTAACTGACTAACCGTCGGCGATTTGAATCCCGGAGTAATCGCTTCCGCCTGAGCCAACGCAGACCGCGGTACGTTGTATTCGAGCAGCGAGTAGTCGCGCGCAATGACGACTCCTTCCAATCGACGCACGATTCGATCGGCCATCGCCGCTTGTGTCGTACGAGGATTCTGAATCAACACCGTTTCATAAGAACCGATATCGGTCAGGATTCGCAGCTTGTTCGCAGCCAGCGTACTGCCGGTCTCGACCAAGTCGACGATCGCATCGGCGACACCCAAGCCGACCATAATCTCGACCGAGCCGGACAAGGTCACCAGATGAACCGTTGCACCATGCTCGCTGAGAAATCTTCGCGTCACATTCGGAAAGCTGGTTGCCAGCCGTAGACCATTGAGCTGACTGCAGTTTTGCACCGGAGAATCTTCCGGCACGCAGAGACTGAGGCGGCATCGACCGACTCCCAGCGGCATACGCACCGCTACATCCGCTTCGCTCTCACTCACCAAGTCGCTGCCGGTGATGCCGAGATCGATCGCTCCTTCGGCGCAGAGCACCGGAATGTCGTCCGTTCGAAGGAAAATGATTTCGACCGGCAACTGACTGACTCGAGCGAAAAGAGTTCGCTCCTGCCGACGAAACTGTAGGCCCGCTTGGTTCAGGAGTTCACCGGCCAGTTCGCTGAGGCGACCTTTGCTGGGAACGCCGATTTTCAAATTCGCTGTCATGCTGTTTCGTTTTTGTTTTCGTTTTCGTTTCGTCGGCGTTTCTCTTCGAGCCCCGAAGTTCCTCGCGACGCTGTAGCTCGCGACGAACCTCATCCAGACTAATTCCCATCGCAGCCAGCAGCACCCACAAATGGTAGATCACGTCGCCGGCTTCATAAATCGTGTGGGCTCGAGCCGCGACAGCCTGCTCATTCGTTTCATTCGCCGTCGGCTCGCAGTTTTTCCAGCTCCTGGGCCGCCGCCTCGACAACCTCGTCCGGCTCTTCCCGAACTTTGGTTCGATGGCAGCAGTTCCGCCGGCCAGCAGCTTCGTTGTATATGACCCGGCGGGACGCAGTCGAGCTCGCTCTTCCAACTGCGACATCAGTCGGTCGAACACATCCGCTTCGCCGTTCATACGCACAACTCCCAAGTACCGACATGCACCAGATTTATAACGGCGGAATCCGATCGTCCGGCCCGCACACCAACCGGACGACTTTTCGCCGTACATCGCAAGAGGAGTAATTTATGGGCATACAGCCGATTCAACAATGCGACTTCAACTCGCCATTGCGACACTCCGATCGATAATGCGACTTGACGATCGGCAGGCTTGGCCGCCGAATGTTTCGCACGGTTGATTCTTCAGTGATTCTTCGCGAGAGATCTTCAGCGACGCTCAACCAATAATTCCTTCGCAACATGAACCACTTGGCTGACCTCGAATTCCCCGTTCCATGACACCATTCTCCATCCTCCCGGACTCCGATTGGTGTCGCCCTCCGCTTTCCGCGTTCTACCTCACGGGGGCCACTGCATCCGGGAAAACCCCGCTGGCACTCGCCGTGGCAGAACGACTGGGTGCCGAAATCCTGTCGCTCGATTCCATGGCGATCTACCGCGGCATGGATATCGGAACCGCCAAGCCGACGGCTGAGCAGCGGTCCCGAGTGCCTCATCATTTGCTTGACATCGTTGACCCGACCGAATCGTACAGCGTTTCCTGCTACGTCGAAGCCGCACACGCGGCGGCCGCAGACGTGCGTGCTGCCGGTCGCAAAGTATTGGTCGGGAGGATGTTATATCTCAAGAGCCCCGGCGGCGGCCTGTTCCTTGACCGCCGGGTTGATGAAGACTTCCGCCGTTCAGTAGAAGCCGACATCGCTGAATTCGGACTCGATTCACTTAGAAGCCGCTTGGTGCAAGTCGATCCGCTGGCCGCGCACAAACTTCATCCGCACGACCAACGTCGCATGGTCCGCGCCTTGGAAGTGGCTCGAGCCACCGGTCGACCGCTCAGCCACTGGCAAACGCAATTCGATACTCCCGCGCGGGGCGTCGAGATCAAGGCCGCCGTGCTGGGAATCGATCGTGCTTGGTTGCACGAACGTATCAATCGGCGAGTTTGCGACATGATTGCCCAAGGACTGGAAAATGAAGTCCGATCGCTCGTCGATCGATACGGTCAGCTCGGCCACACCGCGGCACAAGCAGTCGGGTATCGTGAAGTGCTCGCTCATTTCAACGGTGAATGGGACCGCGACCAGATGACTGCCGAGATCCAAGCTCACACGCGGCAATTTGCTCGACGCCAGGAGATTTGGTTTCGCGGCCTAGAAGAACTACGACGCTTTGAAATGACGCCGGCGATACAAATCGACGCCTTTGCCGACGAGATCGCGACGTGGTTTGAAAGTTCCAACTAAAAGTACGGTTTCAACGTACGACACATCCATGTACGGTATAGTTGCAGCGATCGATTTGAGCGCTGAGTTGTTGAACCAATGAATGGATAGCCGAGCTGAGGCCGGCGGCAGATGGAATCGAACTTCAGTAATCCCGATGCTGCCGCGATTCTATGGCTCGCACTTCTTGCATTGACCGCTGTCGCCTACGGAAGTGCGGTCTACCGCCGCTCTCCCTATTCTGCATGGGAAAACGTTCTATATCTTCCGGTCTATCTCTGGGGTCGGCTCCTCTGGCACGTTCACTTTACGAACGATCCGCCGACTGAACTTGCGCACGGGGCGATTCTGGTCGCCAACCATCGCAGCAGCGTCGATCCGTTCTTCGTTCAATTGGCAGCACGACGTCGAGTCCACTGGATGGTGGCACGAGAGTATTGCGAGAACCCAGTCTCGGGTCCGATCCTAAAAGCTTTGCAAGTGATTCCGACGAACCGATCGGGTATGGATACTGCCTCGACGAAGACCGCCATTCGAATAGCTAGGGAAGGGCGGTTAGTCGGAATGTTTCCCGAAGGAAGATTGAATCACACTCGCGATCCGCTGGTGTCGATTCGAAGCGGCGCAGCGCTCGTGGCTATGCGAGCCGGCGTCCCGATCATTCCAATTTACATTCTGGGCAGTCCCTATCGACGCACGGTTTGGAGCCCATTGATCATGCGGGCCGACGTTGAAATCACCTTCGGCTGTCCAATTGACCCCCGCAGCGAACGCGCTGACAATACCGCGATTACGACGGAGACAACTGGCAGCGCCGACCGTGTCGACGAGACCGAAACGTCGCACACTGTGGACGGGTCAGCATCAGCCAATGAAAACGGGCAAAGCGATTCATCATCTCGTGCAAAAAACGAGGGTCGCGACAAGAAAGAAGACTTGGTCGTGGCTGAAAAGCTGATTCTCCGTTGGGCCGGTCAGATACTCGCACTCGCAGGCTCGCCGGACTGGCCCATCAAACTTGCGGGCCGCAGCCGACTGAACAACTCCTCCAACCCAAACACGACAGAAGAACCATGAGCGACCACAACACACTGATCAACCTCTCCCAAAGTCTTCTGGACAGCATTGTGAGCGGCAATTGGGAAGCCTATACCGAGCTGTGTGATGAATCGCTCACATGCTTTGAACCGGAAGCTCGCGGACATCTCGTCGAAGGGCTCGGATTCCATCAGTACTACTTCCAAATGGAAAGCTCAGGGAAGAAGCACGACCGTACCACTTTGGCTTCGCCCCATGTCCGCATCATCGGCGATGCCGCTATCGTCTCATACGTACGCCTGACCCCAGTGCTCGATGCTCAGTGCACCTCAAACAAAAGCCGTAGAAGAAACACGCGTTTGGCAGCGACAAAACGGCTCCTGGAAGCACGTACATTTCCATCGTTCGCTCCCTAGCTAGTTGACTTCCAAACGGCTATCTCACCAATAGCCTGCGGATTGAACTTCTTCGTCATTTTCGACGTATTCAGCCAAGAGCGAATCTTTCCGGCCGAACTCGTAACTGGTTTGGCCGGATAGACTTACATCTGGCTGTCGGCTGCCGCAAGCTGCCCGAGTGGCTAGGAGGAACCTTGCTAGAAGGCCAGCAAAACGCCCTACCCCTTGGCATACTGAAGATGAACTAGGCGTCTGTTAGAACTGATGCGAGGACGCTACGTCTCCGTTGACGGCGTTGACCATCACCGAGAGGGGCTGGTGATTCGTGCGACACGGTTACGCTCAATCAAGGAAGGACGCCACGTTTTAGGATGATGACCGTTATCCACGGCAATGGACTTCGTGCGCCCTAGAGATTGCCAATACGAGAATGCATCGAGCGGGAGCATCAAGTTGACTACCTCGGCGGACCTGAAAACACAATCGAAGGGAGCTCTGGCGCAGCACGCCAAGCGGCTCGGCGTGGCGGAGTGGGCCTCGCTCGGTAAGGATCAGTTGGTCAACGCGATCACCAAAGCTCTCAAAAAACTGAACGCGGCCCAAGCCAAGTCTAGTGCAGGCAACAAGCCTTCAGCGTCTAAAACGGCTCCGACAAAGCCCGCCAAGAAGAATGCCGCCAAGAACGATACTTCAAACAAATCGTCCGCCAAGGAAAAGGCCCCGGCCAAGGCGGAAGTAAAGAGCTCCGCTAAAGACGCTAAGGCTTCGAAAACGCCGACTCCCAAAGCACCGGCGCCGAAAGCAAAGCCCGCCAAACTCGCCGCCCCTGCCAAGCTCAAGTCAGTGGTTGCCGGTGGCAACGACCTGGCTACGCAAAATCCGCTACGAGCAGCGCTCTCTCCGAAAACGGAAGCCGCCGCGAAATCCGGTGCCTGCTAAGCCTGCAGCCAAAGGTTCGAAGTCGTGCTCGCCGCTACCGCGAAGCCTCTAGCTGAAAAATCATCCAAGGCCCCCGCCAAGAATTTGGCTCGCCACACGGGCGACCGCAAAGCCGGTGGCTGCCAAGCTGGAACCGATGAGAAAAGGTCCAGCAAAAAGATGCGGTGGTAAAACCAGCGGCCAAGAGCCGCTGCTCCTGCCACCAATAAGACTGCACCCCCCAAACCTACTCCGGCTAAACCAATTGCTTCGACCAACGGCAAAGGTGGACATGAAAAGCAAGCCGCCGCAACCACGAAGAGCGAGCGTCCGGTAAAGCAGGTTGCTAAGAAGCCCGCTGTGCCGCCGACGAATCCCGTGGTTCTGCAGCGTATTCGCGAACTGCGCGAACAGAGAGAATCGGTAAAAGATCTCTCGCCGCATGAAGAGCCGAACGGCGAAGAAGAAGTAGTCAACGAAGAGAAGGGTTCCAAGGATCGAGTAGCTCTCGTTGTTCGCGATGCCTATTGGCTGCAAGTGACTTGGGATATTTCACGTCGCGCCGTCGACCGAGCACGAGCCGCAATGGCGGAACATTGGCACACGGCACAACCGATCCTGCGACTACTGCGCCTCGATGACACGGGCACGACCAGCTCTGCCGAAACCATTGAACGAGACATTCCGATCCATGGCGGGGTCCGCAACTGGTACATCGATTTGAACGGAACGCCCGGCCGCTTCCGCGTCATGATCGGATACCTGTCGGGCTCCCGCTTCCACATGTTGGCAAAGAGTAACATCGTTCGCACGCCGACCGCCGGATCGAGCGACGCAGTCGATGACCACTGGAGCGACATTGCTCGCGACCCGGAACGCGTCTTCGCACTCAGCGGCGGTTACGATGTTGAGCAAGAGACGACCGAGCTGCGCGAGATCTTTGAAGAGCGTCTGAATCGTTCGATGGCCGGTCCGGCACTCGCACAATACGGTTCGGGTGCCGAAGCCAGCTTGCGCAGCAGAGGCGACTTCCACTTCGATATGGAAGTAGAACTATACGTCTATGGTTCAACGGTCGCTGATGGTTTCGTCACATTGAACGGCGAACCCGTCAAACTGCGTTCGGATGGAACATTTGCGATTCGATTGCCGTTCCCGGATCGACGCCAAGTTCTTCCCGCCGTCGCATGCTCACGCGATGGCGTGCAACAGCGAACCGTTGTAGTCGCCGTCGAACGCAATACTAAGGTCATGGAACCTTTCTCGAAGGAACAGGAAGAACCCCTGTAACCGCTGCCATGCCTGAACTGCTCGATGGAGAGAGCATAGTTGCTACTGCTCAGCGTTTGATTGATTGGTTTTCCAAACTCCCCGGCGCACTGATCGCGTTCTCCGGTGGAGTCGACAGCGCGGTGACAGCCGTCGCGGCATTTCGAGCTCTCGGCGACCGAGCACTGGCCGTCACGGCCGACAGTCCCAGCTTGGCACGTGCTGAACTAGCCGATGCCATTGCCACGGCAGAGCAGATCGGAATCGCGCACGAAGTCATTCGCACCGATGAACTGCTGAGCGCCGACTATCAACGCAACGATGCTCGGCGCTGCTTCTACTGCAAGACGATGCTCTATTCTGCAATGTCGCAAATGCGGCTCGCTACGTTTGAAGGCTGGAGAGTTGTATCGGGCACGAACTCAGATGATCTAGGCGATTACCGACCGGGTTTGCAAGCTGCTGCAGACCACGCCGTACTCAGCCCCCTCGCGGAACTTGGTATCAGCAAAGAAGAAGTCCGTCGGCTTTCAGCCCACTGGCGACTAACCGTCTCGGACAAACCTGCCGCACCATGCCTCGCCTCGCGCATTGCGTACGGTGTAGAGGTGACAAGGGTGCGACTGGACATGATCGAACAAGCCGAAGCCGAACTCCGCCGACTCGGACTGAAAGAATTCCGCGTTCGTTACCATGCCGGCGATTTGGCAAGGATCGAAGTCCCCATCGAATCGCTTGCAGTACTAACCGCCTCTGAACAGCGAACCGATCTCGTAAGGATCTTCAAGTCGCTAGGCTTCCGCTTC
>JAXMBQ010000070.1:0-9781 GCA_046349815.1 Pirellulales bacterium
GCATTTCCTGGCGAGTCGCCACATCGAGCGCGCTGAGAGGTTCGTCCAGCAGCAAGATCGTCGGCTTGATCGCGATGGCTCGACCCAATGCGACTCGCTGTGACTCGCCCCCCGACAAGCCCGCGACCGATCGTTTGAGCAGCGGTTCCAGCCCTAACCAACCGGCCAGTTCTTCAACGCGATCGTTGATCTCCGGCTGCGGTCGCCGTCTTAGCTTCAATGCGAATGACAGATGCTCGCGAACATTCAAGTGAGTAAATAAAGCGAGATCCTGCGGGACATATCCGATGAGCCGATCACCCGGAGCCCATCGTGTAACGTCGCGGTCATTCAGCCGAATCGTCCCGCTCGAGACTCTTCGCAATCCGCAGATCAGCTCCAGCAATGTTGTCTTGCCTCTTCCCGTTCTTCCCATCAAGACGCAGTACTCACCGCTGTGAATCTGCAGGTTGATGCCTTGCAATGTGAAAGAGCCTTGTTTGCAGCCGACGTCGACGAGTTCAATCATGCTCGCAGCCCTGTTCCCAAGGAACGCAGGACCAGCAACACGACGGCTGACATCATGACCATGACCAGCGACACAGCTACGGCAGATTGCAACGAACCGACACTCAGTTCGAGGAACACGCTGGTGGACAGCACTTCGGTGCGCATGCGAGTCGCGCCGGCAAAGACCATGATCGGTCCGAACTCACCGAGCGATCGAGCCCAAGAGATCGTAAACGCGGCTAGTTGTCCTTGCCAGGCTCGAGGTAACGCGACATGGTAAAACGCTTGGCCGCGCGTACATCCGAGCGTTCTGGCTACATCTTCTGCGCGAGGATTCATCTGCTCGAAGGTTAGCCGCATTGTGCGAACGGCGAACGCGCAGGCGACTGTGAATTGGGCCAACACAACTGCGGGCCAGTGGTAAGTGATCGGAAAGTGAAGTTGCTCGGAGAAGAATGTCTCCAGTTTCCAGTCACCGAACTTTACATGAAACAAAATGAGCAGGCTCAAGCCGAGTACGAGTGGCGGCAACACGATCGGCATATCAACCAGCGTATCGACGACGGCTCGACCCGGAAATCGATAGCGAGCCAAGAGATAACCGAGCGGTGTTCCGATCCATACCGACATCAACGCGGCCAAAGTGCAAGAGAGCAGCGTCAGGCGCAGCGCGGCTAAGATCTCGGGTTTTGAGAGTGCTCCCAAAAACTCTTTGGGCGAGGTGAACATCAAGTCCGCGCAGAGCAACAGAACGATCAGCAATACGAAGCAGCTCGACAGTCCTCCCATCACCAAGAAGAATGGGATATCGGACCTTCGACGTGGTATGAACGAAGACGCATCGACGTTGGATTGCGGAGCACCGGAATATGCGGACGGGTCATTCATATCAAGGCACCGGCGCGTCCGCCTTCCACGAGAAGCCCTCAGCTAGAAAAGCTTCCTTGGATTCGGCCGACCGAATGCGCCGTAGCAATCGGTCCGCCAATTGCGGATGAGCCGCATCTACCGCGACGGCGTAGGGCTGCACAGCGACCGCGCATTGAAGGCCTGTGATGCGAATGGCATCGAGTGAATCCCCCGCACCGGCCGCGTTACTGAGATAAGCGACAGCCGCATCGAGGCTACCCGTTTGCATCTGGTTGACCAACATATCGCCCGTCGGTGTTTGCACGGTAACATTGGACATGACCTCCGACTGCACGCCGCCTTCCTTGAGCGTGTTCTGCGTGAGCCAGCCCATCGCGCATTGTTTCTCGTGGCCGACACCGACTCGCAGTCCGGGCTTTGCCAGGTCTTTCAGAGAAGCGATCTTGTGCGGATTTCCCTTCTGCACCAGGATCACCAATTCATTCTGCGACACATCGACCGGCGATGGAAACAGATCCGGGAGAGCCTTCATGAACTCGCTGTCGCAGGCGAAGTATGCATCGGGATGTTCGCCCGCTTTCATCTGAGCAACTAGGATGCCGCAACCGTTGTAGACTCGATTGACGTGAACGCCTTCGCGTTGTTCGAAGGCGGTGATCGTCTCTTCGATGGCAGGTCGCAACATGGAGCCGGCGAAGATCGACAACTCGGGTGCGTCGCTCCAACGGTCTCCCTTCTCGACCTGAAAGCCGAGGTCCACATACGATTTCAACCCGCGATCGCGAGCCGCCGCGTAGCGAGCGAAATGCAATGCTTCGGTTGGTCGGCGACTTGCCGCCGTCACGCCGATCTTGACGCGAGAAACACCGCCGGCGAGCTCGGGCAATTCGACGCTCGTCAAATCCGGATAGGTTTGCAGTACTGCGTCGTACACGATGGCTGCGTCTGCAGCATCGACCACGACATCATTCGCCGCTTCATTGACTGTCGCGCGAAAGGTCGCGGTGTTGCTCTTCAACTTTTCCCAAGACTGATCGCCTGAGAGCAGCCGACGAGTGACTTTGCCGACAGCCGCTGCATCGGGATCGGCTTGGACGAAGCGCACGTCGCTGCGCAGCAGATCTTGAAAGCTGTGTATCTGCTTCGGATTGTTCTTCTTTGTCGCCACGACCAAATGCATCGAAGCGAGCGGTAGAACCTCGGCTATGAGTTGTTTGCTACGAGCGATCTCGATGAAGCTGTCGTCGGCGGGCAGATACAGATCGCCGACACCGCTGACTTCCAGAGACGAAAGGAGCGTTTGCGAAGCTCCGTATTGCACGTCGACGCGACGACCTGTCTCTTGTTCATAGGCGGTTCGAATCGCTTCGATCACAGCTCGATTGCTCGCCGCGCAGTACACCAGCAGAGGTTCCTCGCTCGTCTTCGCTTCGCGCCCGGAGTCATCGGAACTCGACGGAGGAATGATCGAGTTCGGTCTTTGACCGAAACCGGCAAGCAGTGCGATCAGGACGATGGCTGCGGGTAGTGAAACGATCAAGCCCCATGTAGAGCGTTGCATCGACTACTTCCTCTCCGTGTTGTTCGGTGCTGACGAGCGAGATCCCTTGCCGGGCGGAATCGTCAGCAGCACCGGAGCCTGAGCCGGATCGTATTCTTTGGGGGGAGGCGGAAGTTCAGCTCCTTCACCGAAGAGCTCGCGGTCCCACTTTGTCGACAGTAGCAGATCGAATCCCGGATTGCGTTCTTTGACTTGACATGAGCATGCGCCGCATAGGTATCGTGTCAGGTCACCGATGACACCTGCATCCAAACGATCGGCGGGTACAACTTCCAGAGCGCGACCGCGACCGAATACCGGAATGATGAGAGGTTGATGCGCGGCAACCGCTTCCGGTTGGAAGCCTTCGAAGAGTTTTACTAGGAATTGTTCTTCGGGATTGTCGTTCGAAATTTCCAACACAGTGAACCGCATCAGCAGCGGCAGTTCTGAGTAAAGTTCCGAACCGGGTAAGCCGAGCCCTTCCGGAAACTCGATCGTCTTGCTGAGTTGCTTGAGCTCCGTGGTCAGCAACTGTTTCACCGATTCGTTCTGCTTGGCATCGGAAGATTTGAGCAGAATCCAAACGACGGAATCGCCGGACAGCAAGCGTCGTGAAAGTTCACGGCGAGCCGGCGAATCAAGCAGCTTGGCTTTTTCAAACTCGGCTAACTCTCCTCGCCAACCGTTCACAATACGTTTGTCGCTGACATTCGACCTCACGATCACGTATGGCAGCTTGACCTCTTCACGTCCCTGAATGGATTTCCACAGTTCAGCAGCAGCGACATCCGCCGGAGTTGGATTCTTATGATCTCCATCGGTGCGAAAGCGACGGACTTCGATATTTGCCGCGCGATCGGAGAGTTGAGCCGACTTCTCGATGGCCGTCGTTTGCTCAGCCGCTGACTCGCTCAGCTCGCCGCGGTGAAAGACGATCACTTCGCACAGATCAGGTTTCCAGCGTTCCAGTGCATAGCGAAAGACAGGGACATTACAGGCGAACGCCGTTGAGGCAAACGCCGCAATCAAGAGTGCCGGGATCGATCGTTTCCAAGTGCGCATGATGATCGACCTTGCTTATTGCTTCTTGCCGAAACAAACCACTTCGCCGTCGAGAGTCGTGAGGAAGAGCATTCCGCCGGCTCCGGCCATTCCATCCCAGGACGGCAATGTTCCCAGTTCGATGCGCTGATCGATTTCACCCGTGCCGCAGTTCACCGATAGTAGTAACCCGCCGACGCCGCCGTTAAGCGCATCGTCTTGCGCGGCCAGCAGTGTCTGGACCTTGGGATCCTTCTCGGATAATTGCTGGAAGGTCTCTTCTTCATCAATCATGTCGAGTGGACCGGCGATGAAGAGTTCGTCGCCTGCGAGCACCATGGCGCGTGCGTACACCGGAATATCTGCGGTCCACTTGGGTTTGATCAAACTGTTGCCTGCTTGTGCTGCGTTTCCTGCTTTGCGAGCTGCCTGCTTCGTCGCGTTTTGAGCAGCATTGCCCGCCGGGTTCGGCTTGCCGTCGTCGTCATCATCGCTCTTGGGCTGAGCCGCATTCTGTGCGTTCGGGGCATTCTGGGCATTTGAGTTTTGGGCGTTCGCATTCTGCTTGCCCCCTCGCTTGTTGGCATTGCCGGCTTGCTTTGCTCCTCCTGCCGCTTGGCCTTCACCGCCCGGTGCAAGTCGAGCAGCATTGTTGCTGAAGCGAACGCCTTTGCCCGTGTGACCATCGATCGGTACGCCTGATTCCAGCGTCCCGTTGTTGCGATATAGCGATAGATCGCGCGCTGTCCCGTCATCAAATGTAATGACCAGCCGAGGATCAGGATTGACCTCTGCATCCGATTCATATCGAGCCTTGATTTGCTCTGCTGTCGCTTCCGCGAAATACAGTCGTACTTCGTCGATGACACCGGTGAAACCGAACGGAGATTGATATTCACCGACAGCGCTGCCTGCGTCGGCTGCAATTTCGAGACCTTGAGCAGGGTCTTTGGTGAGTAAGCCGGAGGCTTTCCCTTCTGCAACCAGTTCACCGTCGATATACATTCGCATCTGTTTCTGCTCAGTCAGCACACCGACGACATGGTGCCAGCCACCTACCAAGCGTCTCGGTCCTTTGATGGAGCTCAGTTCACTATTGGATCGAACGTGGAAGTGCGGCAAGCCTGTTTCGAGCGTCAAGGCGAATCCTTCGGCCGGACCACCGCGAGCGATGATCGTGCCGTTGGGATTCGTGGCCGTGAACCATGCCTCCACCGTAATCGGTTTACCGGTGGCATCGAGATTGGGTGACTTCGGGAAGGATGCAAAGCTGCCCGCCGATGCGTTGGCTTGTTTGCCGAAGTCGGCCGGAATCTCCGGCGGGCTCGGGTCCGCGGCGAACAGTTGATGCTCCATCGTCGTGGTCCAGCGCAAGTACTGCGGCTTGCGTCCATAACCGAACACATAACCGTTCCCTTTGACCATGAGCTGACCCGACGGAGCGAATCGACCGGCTTGGAAGTAACCGCCGTGTCCGCCGGCAAAGCTCTGGCCGAGTACCCAATAACTGCGATGAAACCATGTGTCATCCAAGAATCCCATCGGCGCGAAGATGTGTTCTCCGTCACCGCGCTGCACCGAAGCTTGTTTGACGAAGTCACCCGAGTTCGGACCGATGGCTAAGCGATTTCCTTCGAAGTCGAACTTTTGCGACTTCATATAAACGAACTTGTCATCCGACGAGAGAATGTCGGGCAAGCCGACCGGCATCTGGAGAATCTGCAGTTTTTCCTGCATGTTGTTCCCCGTCTCCGGATTCGTTTCATCCATGACGTTCTCAGTCAATTTTTTGCCGTCGGCCAGTTGAAGACGAAGCAACCGTAAACCGCCGTCGAGAAAGTTCGATCGACCTGCGACGCAGTAGATCACTTCGCCGCGAATGAGCACGCTGCCGTGTACGGGCCAGACCGATTCCAACTGTTCAAAGGCCATCAAACGTCGGTCCAGCGGAGCGGCTCGATACCGCCAAGCGATCTCACCGTTACGCGCATCGAGGCAGTAGACATAGCCGTCCGCTGCACCGAAGACAGCTCGGCCGCTACGAATGGTCGGAGGCGAATCGATACGAGCTCCGGCTGTGAATGTCCATTTGGATTCGCCGGTTGTTGCGTCGAGAGCATGCAATGTGTGTGCGTCAGTCTGAGCTACATAAACCAAACCGCCGGCGATGACCGGAGCGGTGAGCCGACCGCCGAGTTTGACTTTCCACTGCGGAGCCACGTCAGCCGCAATCGGTTTCGAGGCCGTTCCGCTGCGCGATGTATCGTGACGATAAGTCGGCCAATCATCTTGAGAGTCAGCTAAGCTATCGAGCGGCCGAGTGAAGGCAGGTCCTTTTTCGAGTCGGCCTTCTTCCGGCACAACGGTGGGAATCGGGCGTGTGGGAGCCGTCGGTGCCAGGGCGTTGAAGCCGAATAGTTTGGCTTCCGGATAACAAGCACAGTCATGCGGCGGCGTGTAGGTCAAACCATTGCACGGCATCACACCATACAGACATCCACCGCGAACCCAGTGATGAATATCCCAGTTCTCTTTCTCCGGATCGACGAACTCGACACCCGTGCGAGACGGGATGATGAAGTTGTCCGTCGCTTTGGCGATATAGCATCGATGATGGAACCAGTAAGTGTCGATGTTCGGCGGGAACTCTTTCTTGATTTCGCCGGTTCGCGGATCACGACCGGTAAACACCCCGGTGTCTTTCGTTGTCGTGGTCGGAGCGCACCAGACTAGTCCTTGAACGACCATCAGGTCTTGCGGCGATTGGTAACCCGAGTTCGGATGCTGTGCGGTCCATAGCAGCTTGCCGCTAGACGCATCGACGCTGATCATCTTGCCGTCGCCGCCGGCGTATAGCACGACGTCATTCTCTTTGTAGACGACCAGTCGCGGACCGAAGTTGAAGTTGAATTGATTGCGGCGCGTAACAGGATCGGATTGCCAGTTGAGTTCGCCCGTCTTTTGCGCCATCGATATGACATGTTCACCGTCGTGGTAATAGATGTTCTCAGCATCGGCGGCCAGAGTCAGCGGCGAGATCTTGGATTGCTTGGCCCACAGTTGTTTGCCGGTCGCTGCATCAAAGGCCATCACGACGCGAGGCTCTTCGTTCCAGAACAGATCGCGAGCCAGAGCTTGATCGCCGACCGTCGGATTCACAGGTGCATAGTCAGCCAGTTCGGCTTTGCCCTTGCGAACGACTAGGATCAGCAATCCGCCGGTGTGAATGATCTCTTCCGTTCCGTCGCTTCCTTCGTACTGTTGCAATGTCTTACCAGTGGCTGCATCGATGCGCGAAACAGGAGCGTCATAGCCGAGTGTGGCGTAGACGTTGTCGGCATCGGAAACCAGTCGACGACTAAGTTGCGTCGGGCCGCTCTTGAGCGGCCAGAGATGGCTTTGCCAAGTGGCAATGTCGCGTTTCCACAACACGGTTCCATTGAATGCATCGCGCGCGATCAGTTTCCATTTGGGAGGCAATTGAATGGAGATGCGGCTGCCTTCGTCCATGATGTAGAACATGCGACCGTTCGTAGAGACCAGGGCACTCATGCTGGCCATGCGGTCGTGATGTCGTGAATATCGCGGACTGCCGACCCATTGCAGGTGCCGCGGCGGTGCGACTTCTTCATCATGGGCTACCGCATTGCCGCTGGGGTCATGCAAGTAGTGCGACCATTCGTCGATCTTCTTCGTGCGCGGCTTGAACGACTTCTTCCATGTTCCATCGGGCTGCTTGATCATAGCGACACCGCTGGGGACCAGGACTCGGAAGACTTCGTCCATCGACACGTCGCGGAGATCGTCGGCGATAAAGAGATTGACGAGGTTGTCGACGTAAGGCAAATCACCGCCTGCGTAATGTTCGGCTGCGATCAAGCCGTAAGCATCTTTCTTTTGCAGTGCATCACGAACCGATGCGACGATCTTCGGATCGCGACTCAATCCTTGCACCTGATAAGAGTCGTTCGGCTTGAGCACGCTGAGCTGTTCGGCTGTTGTAAAACCGAGGCGTACGACAAAGCCGCCTTTGACGGCTGCTTTGGCAAACATCTCCGCCGAATCATCGGCTGAGAAAACCGATTGCGAGGGGACGATCGATAGGATGATCATCGATAGAAAACAGGCCAGTCGCAATGTCGCTGCACCGGACATAGTGTGCCTTCGTTGTGTAGATGGGTTAAGACGGGCGAGGGGTGGGTTTGAATCGAAGTTCCAGTATAGCTGTTCGTCCGAACGGAGACATCGCGAGCGAGGCGCGGTTTCCCCTTGGTAACGAGGCCACGGCCTCGCAGTTGTCGTTCTTTCACTGCCCCGTGGGGGAAGCGCGCCAGTAGCCGGGGTACGAGCTGCGCTCGAACCCCCGGCTAATTGAGTGAAACGCCTCCCGGAGTTTGTTGCCTATTCGAACGGAAATTCGTATCCGCCTGGTTTGTTGTCTTTGCGCGGTATCGATTGTTACCGTTCTAGGTGTGGGCGCTGCTGACTGGGTTGGAATCGATTGAGGACAATCGATCTAATCTGACTTAACCTACACTCAATTGATCTTTTCGGAGAGGTGGTTGACGATGTGGCGGCCGATTTCGAGCGACGCGGTGGCAGCGGGGCTGGGGGCGTTGCAAACATGCAACATGCGCGGTCCGTCGACCCATAGAAAATCATCCACCATACTGCCGTCCGGCGCGACCGCTTGAGCTCGGACTCCGGCGCGACATGGCTTGAGGTCGGCGGAGCGAAGTGCGGGCAGCAATCGCTGCAGTGCTTTGACGAACGCGGCTTTGGACAGCGAACGATGGATCTCGCCGAGTCCGGTGCGCCAGTACTTCGCGGCTAACTTCAGAAAGCCCCCGTACGTCAACGACTCTGCCAAGTCTCGCGCGCGAATCGTTCCCCATGTGTAGCCTTCTCGCGAAAGAGCCAACACTGCGTTCGGACCGCACTCCACTGCGCCGTCGATCATGCGCGTAAAGTGCACGCCGAGGAACGGGAAGTTCGGATCGGGAACGGGGTAGATTAAGTTGCGGCAGAGCGACCGACGCTCAGCGATCAGCTCGTAGTACTCACCGCGAAAAGGAACGATGCGAGCCGGCGGAGTCAGGCCGCTGAGGCGCACCAGTCGATCGCTATGCAGCCCTGCGCATGTAATGAGAAAGCCTGCGGACAGTGTTTCGTTGCGAGTGCGAACTTCAACATGCTCGGATCTCGATGTGATCGCTGTGACTTCGGCCTGCACTCGCACGAATGCGCCGCTTGATTGCAGCTTTTCACTCAGCCTGCGACTGACCGCGGGATAGTCGACGATGCCCGCTTCCGGAACATGGATCGCGGCCATTCCAGCAGCTTCCGGTTCGATCTCTGCAAGCTGTTTGCGATCGATCCTTTCGCAGCGCACGCCGTTGGCTTGGCCTCTTTCATAAATACCGTCTAGTCGTGAGACCTCAGGCTCATCGACCGCGACAATGACTTTGCCGCAGATGTCGAACGGAATGGACTCAGCGCTGCAGAAGGCTTCCATGGCTGCTTTGCCGGCTCGACAGGTGACGGCTTTGAGCGAGCCCGGTTTGTAGTAGATCCCGGAATGCAGAACCCCGGAGTTGCGGCCTGATTGATGCAGACCGACCTGCGGCTCTTTTTCCAATAGACAGATGCTAGCGTCCGGTAAACGTTGTTTCAGTTGCCAGGCTGTAGCAAGTCCGACGAGTCCGCCGCCGACGACGAGGAAATCGGAAGTTTTCGTCAAGGTGCGAACCTTTGGTGTTTTAGGAAGAGGGGCGATGCCTTGTAACTTGACCGAATCCAAGCGGATGCGGCGAAGAAATTATCGGACCGCGGTAGTCT
>JAXMBQ010000071.1:0-4929 GCA_046349815.1 Pirellulales bacterium
GATAAGGCTCCATGGTCATCTCGCGATCCGCCGTGATCGTATGCCCGGCCACTTGATCGACCACCGTTCGGCGCAGTCCCAACAAACGCAGGCGACGACCTTCGATGACCTGCTGTCTCTCGGTGAAATTGCCCACCACTAAGACACTGTGTTCATTGCGACTGCGAAAGAAGCCGAACACATGACGACTGCCGGTCTCGATAATTTCAGTCGTCCCCGGCTGAAGAGCTCGATTCTGACGACGTAGTTGCAGAAGACGCAGCAGTCCCTGAAAGACACGGCCCGGTACGCTGCTCAAATCGCGACGCAATTCAGCGCGTGTCCAATCGAACGCCCCGCGTTGCAACCAGCGAGAGTCACCTGACTTATCGCTAACGAGTTTATAACCGTAGTCATTGAACGCGCCGATCTCATCGCCTAAGTAGATCAGCGGTATACCGCCGATCGTGATTGCCACGCCGTACAGCAACAGGATGCGCCGAACCGACAACTCGATTTCATTCTCATCGTTATCGATTACACCTTTCTCTAAACCGGCCAGCGATGCACAGGTGCCGGAGACTCGAGCATCCCCCGATACCGGATCGACTTGGAACGGTTCGCCGTACGAGAAACTCTCTGCGGATCGGCGAGTGTAGAAATCGGTAAGGAATTTTCGATGCAACCGCGGATCGTAGCCGCCGGTTTGAATGTCGTCGTCAGAAATCGCCCAGCCGATGTCGTCATGGCATCGAACATAGTTGACCCACTCACAATCGGCTGGAATCTGAAAGCGATGCTTGAGTGCTTCGCTCATCACTTTCACTTCGCGCGTCGCCAAAGAGTTCCAGAGCAGAGCCATGAGCTGCGGGTTGTAGGAGAGTTGGCATTCTTCTCGATGAATGTACTTCCGAACTTCATCGGGATGTACGATCGCTTCCGACTTGAAGATCATCGCAGGAGCGGCAATCTGCACCGCTGCGTTGTACGCTTGAATGATCCAGTGCGCTTCAGGCAAGTTCTGGCATGTCGTTCCCAACTGCTTCCAGATAAATGCTGCGGCATCTAACCGCAAAATCTCCACACCCACATTGGCCAAGAAGAGCATCTCTTCCAGCATGCGAACGAAAACTTCCGGGTTCTCGTAATTCAGATCCCATTGGAAGTTGTGAAAGGTCGTCCACACCCATTTCCGAATTGACGGTCGATAGGTGAACGCGCCAGGATGCTCATCCGGAAAGACTTCCCGCAATGTGCGCTCATAGGCGTCAGGCAGCGATCGATCCGGGAAGACTCGATAGTACGCCTGATATTCCGACTCACCGTTGAGAGATCGCTGCGCCCATTCATGTTCGTCAGAAGTGTGATTGAATACGAAGTCGAGAACCAGCGAAATACCATAGTGACGTAACTCCGTAGTGAGATCGGCCAGCTCTTCTATTGTGCCGAGCTGCGTATTGACTTCGCGGTAACTACTTATCGCATAGCCACCGTCGTTGTCTCCCAACGGCGTCTTAAACAGAGGCATGAGATGAAGATACGTGATTCCCATTTCTGTCAGATAGGGAATCTTCTCGCGCACTCCCGCGATGGAGCCTGCAAAGAGATCGACATAGCAGGCTGCACCGACCATGCGTTCCGACTGGTACCAATCCGGGTGCATTTCACGGAGCGCATCCAGAGCCTTCAACTCCTGATGCCTGTCGAGCCACATCGACGTCAAAACGGACAGCACGTCTTCCAAGTAGTAGAAGAAATCGTAGTGCCCGGAATAGAGCTGAAAGAGCTTTTGAAAGAGCACTGGGAAGTGCTTCTTCAGCCGCCGACGATAGGCATCCCACTGAGCGTCATCGCTTCGTCCGGAGAACTTCTCTTCCAGTCGCGGCCATAGCCTGCTAAGCGCCTTGGCCGCCATCGCCTGCATTTGAGTCGGATCCGAGAGCATAAAATTGTTCCAAGCTTGGAAACAATCGGCCCTTGAATAATTGATCGGCTCAGCGTCAGCCATTCAGCAACGCTTGAGCCCAACGACTACGTCGACTTCTGGGAACCTGCGGCATTCGCCGGTGGATCGGAAGAGCCATCGTCGGGTGGAGCTGACTTCGCCTTCTCGATCTCATTCTTCAACTCGACGACGATGTCTTTTTCGAGATACTTCTGAATCGTCTCGCTCGTCTCTTGAACCATCAAATCGATGCGTTTGCCTGCTTGGTCGGAAAGAGGCCCGCGCGTCTCTCCCTTCACCTTAGCCGCAATGCCGTTCAATTTGCTTTGCAGTTCAAAGTGCTTTTCAAGCGTATCTAATTGAGTCAGCATTTTTTCGGCCTCTTCAAACTTGCGAGCCGCGATGTGTGCGCGAATGCGAGCTACGAACAGCGCACGCATTCCGATTAAGTCGAGCAAGTCGGATTGAAATCCTCGGAAGAATGCTTCTGCCTCCAAGCGACGTTCATCGCTCGGCAAGTCAGCACTCTCCAAAGGGCTCAAGCCCGGTACGACCGGCAGTTTGGCCAGTACGGTTGAACCGCTCTTCACATAAATCTGAACCAGCGGCTGACGCAGCGGTATCGGCTCAGCCCCTCCGTCGCCTAAGCGATCGAATCCACTAACTTCGGATGCCTCGGTGACTTTCTCCGCTTCATTGCTGCCAGTCGAACTACCGCTCGGACTGGCTGAAGGGCTGTCACCACTTTGTGCAACAGAGGCCGCAGCAGGCGTTTCGCTTTCAGATGCATTTGATGTGCCGGCAGCAGACTTGTCCGCTTCTTCGTCTTTATGTGATTTCGACTCGGCATTCGCTTTGTCTAGTGCTTGTTGAGCACGTGTCTCTTCAGATTTACGTTTGGCCTCTGCTCGCCGCTTGCGTTCAGCTTCCGGCAAAACCGCCAACGCCCGCTCGGGCAAATGTACGGTAAAGATTCCTCGCCAATCGGTCCGTCCCAAGAACTCGAGTTCTTCATCAGCCAAATTGCGCTCGTAGATCGCGCATCCCGCCTGCACTTTATTGCTCTGTCGAACGGACACTTTCACATCCGTCTTCTCACCTGTCGGCCGAACCCTCAACGCAACGCGTTGCATGCGCTTATTCGTTTTGCCGCCCAATCCTCCGCCGATGCCGGAGTAAAGGTTCCCCTTCAACTGGATTCCGTCAGTTGCAATCACCGCCACATATGTCCACGGGAGAACCTGCAACAAATTGGGAACTCCGTTTCGATCGTCGCGACGTATAGCAGGCTGCAGTACATCACCGAGTTGAATGCGGGCCGGATTCAAATCGTCCAGGATGAGACCACCTGAGCGCATCGTCATTTTGGTCGAACGTGTCTCAGCTTCTTCGATTCGAACCATCGGAGCAAAAGACGCGATGATGGCGTCTACTGCACGGCCGGCAAGATCTTGATAGTTCACTGTCGAACGAGTCACCGTCGGCCCGAAATGGCGAATCGTACAATCGAGTTCTCGCGACTCGACCGTATAACGATCCCCTTCAAAGCCGACGTTTACAAAAAAGACTTTGTCATACTCGCGATACATTCGGTCCGTCTGCCAAGGCAACGTCGTGTTCACTATCCGCGTCAACTTTTCAAACGGAGGTAACTCGAGCCTTCGCACCAGTGCCGCGGTCAATTGTTTTTCTTCGATCTTCGATGCTAACGAAGAAATGTCCGGATATTCATCTGTCGTTTTTTCGATCAGCATCTGCACCTTTTTATCCGGCTCACCTTCTGCCGCCGCTGCGGCGGTCAGCAGCGTTCGGTCCCGCTGAGTAATCGCGATCTTCGGCAGTCTCTCGACGGCTGCGTCAAAGACTCGCAACGAGTTGGCTTCCGCGGAATCACGGCCCAACACCAAAACGAATTCGCCTGCAGCCAAGTCGGTCACAGTGATTTGGTCCACACCGCGCCGGATGAGCGATGCCATCTCCTGAGGCGGAACACTGACTCGATGTCGCCAAGCCGGGCCGAAGGCGGCTGCCAGTCGATCCTCAATATGCTTATTGAGTCGAGCTTCTTCGTCGGTTGAAAGATTAAGCGAAGGGTCCAGGCGGAGCCAAATGTCGACGCGATACGGAGAGTACTCCCAGATTTGCTGTGCAGCCGCAGGACTCCCGGCAATCACCCACACTATTGCCGCTGCCAGCATGCACAATCCGCTTCGAACAGCTTTGTAAGGTGAGCCTAAAGCTGGACCTGACTTGCAAGACGACATCGACGAACCTAAGCGTAGTCGAACTCGACGCGCGAACGCCAAGCTCTCGCGGGCGCTCGATCTCAAGATGGATACGGGAAGTGATGGCTTCACGGCTGCTTCGTCATTTCTGAGGTATTTGCCAACTTCCGATCGTTTGATACAGCGTAATCTGTCCGGATTGAGGACCTTCCAGATTCTTCACATAGGCAAAGCGATCGGTGATTTGCCACAGAGGTAACAGCGGCAAGTGATAGTCGATCAAAGCGTGAAGATCCTGCAACGCGTCTCGTACCTCTCGCCAATTACGAGCGGATCGAAGTCGCGTCAGACCTTGCACGATATAGGGATTGTCAGTCGCGCCGGGACCACCTTCGCCGATCAATCGTTCAATGTCGGTCGCCGGTTCCCACATGTCTGCCATCACGTACAGCAAGTCGTATCCCAGTTCGGGAGCAGTTGATTTGCCGGGAGGCAGTACGATGATCTCCGCTTTGATACCCACCTGAATCCATTGTTGAACAATGGCCTGAGCCGCAACTTTGGCGAGTTCAAAATCAGGAACCCCCAGTTTCAGCGGACGCTTCTCCGGAATCGGATCACCGAACTTCGCCGCGCTCGCTTTGAACTCTTCGTCTACCAAGACCTGCAGAAATTTCGCCAACCGCGGATCGTAAGGCATCGGCTTCACAGACGGATCGTACGCGTAGCTGTGGGGATCACTGCTATCGCTCCCCTTCGGAAACGGACCGCTGACAACTC
>JAXMBQ010000072.1:0-4705 GCA_046349815.1 Pirellulales bacterium
CAATCCAGCGCAGCCTTGATTCAAGATTTGAAGCAACGCGGCATGTTGGATGAAACGCTGGTGATATGGGGCGGCGAATTCGGTCGCACGCCGTATGCACAAGGTGCGGCCAAGAGAGACAACTACGGACGCGACCATCACGGCCGAGCGTTTTCCATATGGATGGCCGGCGGCGGCATCAAGCCCGGTATGACTTATGGCGCGACAGACGAATTCGGATTTAACATCGTTGAGAATCCGGTTCACATCCATGACTTGCAAGCGACCATTCTGCATTGCCTCGGCATCGATCACACGCGTTTGACTTATCGCCATCAGGGGCTCGACTTCCGTTTGACCGGTGTTGAACCGTCGCGCGTGGTCCACGAAATCCTGGCTTAATCTTTTCCCTTCGACCGTACTTCTGTGAGCATGGGTCTCTGACATGACGAATCGTCGTTCCCGATCTCGGCTGCGCCGCGCCTTGCAACTGTGCTGGTTCAACGCGATGGCAATTTTCGGAGCGGGAGTATGTGCAGCCGATGTGCCGCCGTCAATGCAGACTGTATTGCCGGGCTTCATCGTGCGCGAGCTGCCGATCAACCTGACGAGTCTCAATAACATTGAGTACGCTCCTGATGGACGTCTCTTCGCAGGCGGATATGACGGTCGCTTTCATATGTTGCAAGATCGCGACGGTGACGGACTCGAAGAAACCGTCACAACTCTCTCCGAAGAAAAGAGCCCAAACTATCCGCTCGGCGTTGCCGTGAAGGACGGCTCGCCGTACTTCGTGCTGACCGACGAAGTGATTCGCTTTGTCGATAAAGACGCGGACGGCATTCCCGAGACACGCGAGACAGTGATCAAAGAGTTTGACGACCCGAAGCTGAAAAACTTGTCGTACTTACACAACCGGCGCGTCGACTCATCGATGGGATTGGCGATCGGACCGGACGGATCGATTTATGTCACGATGGGGAACGCGGGGTTTTCTAATCCTTATTGGCTGGACAATGTCACGGTCAACAAGAATGGTACGGAAGCCGGCCAAGGTGATCCTCAGTATTCGACGTCGAAGCGTCGCGGATGTTTGCTGCGTATTCACCCCGACGGTCGAGTCGAACAGTTGGCATCCGGCCTGCGTTACGTGATGTCGTTGCAGTTCAATGGGGCCGGTGATTTATTCGCGAGCGATCAGGAAGGAGCCACCTGGAGTCCGAACGGCAATCCGTTTGATGAGCTGCTGTTCCTCGAAACAGGACGGCATTACGGATTCCCGCCGAGCCATCCGAAGTATTTGTCCAACGTGATCGATGAACCGAGCGTGTTCGATTACGCCCCGCAGCATCAAAGCACGTGCGGCTTTCGATTCAACGGACCGCTGCCGGGACGCGGTCGATTCGGACCGGAGTGGTGGTCGCACGATGTGTTGATGACCGGCGAATCAAGAGGCAAGTTGTGGCGTACCTCGCTCGTCAAATCGCGCAGCGGCTATGTGGCAGTCAATCAATTGTTCGCCTCTTCCAATCTATTGTTAGTCGATACGGCCGTTTCTCCGGAGGGTGATTTGGTTGTCTGCTGTCACAGCGGTCCGCCGGATTGGGGCAACGGGCCTAACGGTGCGGGGCACATCTATAAGATCAGCGCTGTGAAGGAACCTGTCGCGCGACCTGTGTTGACACAAGCGGTCAGTCCCGACGAAACGTGGATCGCATTCGATCAACCGCTAGACGCCGACGCATGGCAGAACGCAGCGTTGCATACTCGCATCGAATCAGGCCGCTACGTATCGGCAGCAGATCGACTGGAGGCCATTCGTCCATCCTACGCAGTGGTCGCCATGCAACAAAAACAATTGCGATCGAGCCATAGTGTGCAGAGCGTATCGCTCTCGTCGGATCGCACCGTGCTCAAGATCAAGACAGAACCGCGCACCGAAGCGGTAACCTATGCAGTTGCCTTGCCGAACAAGATCGATGTCGATCACGACCTGAGCGGTGTGAGTGTGGTCTGGCAGGGGGAAGGAACTGAATCCTGGATCGGAGCGTTACCGCATCTCGATATAGCAACTTCTCTTCGACTCGCGCGCGGTAGTGTCCTGCACGGACGACTGAGTGAATTGCTGCACGAGAAGGGCTCGCTACACTTGTCATGTCGTATGGATCTGTGGCGCATGCTGATACCTGCTGTTCAGCCTCGGGCGGATCTAGGCTATGAACCCTCTGGCGAGAAGATTACAGTCATGTTCCGCAGCGAGATGCCGTTTACGCTGAAGAGCGACATGGGCCAAATCAAACGGCACTCGGCGCGCATTGCCGAATTAGTGGTGGACAGTCCGAAAGAAAATCAGTGGCCGTTGGTTGAGATCACCGCCGCGACTCCACTCTCACTAATCGATGTCAGCTATTTCACCGATCGTGATCCGCGCGAGCGTGCCTTTCCTGTGCGCCGAATTCTCCAACCGTTCGCCGAGCCTGCTCGACCGATTATTGATTCACGCACCATTCCTGAGATTGCCGGCGGCGACTACGAAGCAGGTCACAAATTGTTCGTAGGTAAAGCCGCGTGCGCGACCTGTCACCAATTCCGCGGTGAGGGCTTTCGCGTCGGTCCGGATATCAACAACACGCCCCATCGCGATTATGCGGGCGTGCTCCGCGACGTGACGAATCCGAGCGCCGTGATCAATCCGGATGCCATCGGTTACACGGTACTCACCGTCGGTGGACAGGTCTTCAACGGCGTGCGATCAGCCGAATCGACCGACGAACTGCAATTGACCGTGGCAGGCGGCAAGACCGAAACCATTCGTCGTGCGGATATTGATCAGATCAAGCCGATGCAGACATCACTGATGCCCGCTGACGTTCAAAAGCAGTTGACCGCAGAAGAGCTCCGCGACCTCATGACCTACTTGCTGACCGAGCCGAACGCGGCCGGCAAGTAGGTGCGTCTGTGCTATGAATCGAGCCTCGCGGTCTTACTTGCGACGTGCGAAGCTGAACAAGATAGCTGCCAAGCCTGCAAAGCAGAGCAAACCGAACAACTGGTAGCCTGCTTCACCGGGGTTGGATGCGCCCAAGAGCCGACCGATCGGTTCGAGCATGCGACTGAGCGGCTTCTCGGCGCTGATCGTTTCCAGCGCCTTCGTCACCGTTTCGTCCACCGACAGCAAGGCGATGATGACGCCGGCGAGAGCACCGCCCGCCACCAAACCGGTAGCGAAGAGGCTCCCTTTCCCCAATTCGTCATCAGCTTCGCTGTGAGGCTTCGAACCTTCTTCCCCTTTCTTGGTGAAGAAGTCTGCTGCTCCGCGAACGAGACTACCGAGCCAAATCGGCAACGTCGTGCCAAGCGGTAGATAGAGTCCGACGGCGAACGACAACGACTTGATACCGCACAGTTCCATGGTGATCGAGATGAAGCAGCCGGCAAGTACGAACTGCCAGTCGAGGTTGAATGACAACAGACCTTTAATGAGCGTGGCCATCAACGTGGCTTGAGGTGCATTGTATTTTTCACCGATCGCATGCTTGATACCGTTGCTGAGCATCTCTTCTGTCGGCGTGTCGAGATACTTGACCGTGAATCCGATCACGAGCGATGAAACAACAACTCCGATGAAGAGGGCAAGTTGTTGATAACGCGGCGTGGCACCGACCAGATACCCTGTCTTCAAGTCTTGACTCGTGGCACCGGCATTCGCGGCAGCGATGCAGACGATGCTGCCGACCACCAAGGCCATCGGTTCGTAGACTCGCCCGGTCCAACCGACTCCGATGAAGACCAACGCCGTTCCCATAATCGTGGCAATCGTCATACCGGAGATTGGACTGTTTGATGAACCGATGATCCCGACGATGCGACTCGCAACCGTCACGAAGAAGAACCCGAATAAGATCACCAGCCCTCCGATAGCCAGCTTGTTCAAAATCGAGTTGCCCGGAAACATCGGTAGGATCGCCATCAACAAGACGAGTCCGAGACTACCGAAAACGACGACGAGAATCGACAGGTCCGTCTCTGTGCGAGAACGCACCGTTTGGCTGCTACGACCGAGCGACTTAAAGGCTTCCATGAATGAGGCCACGATGGTCGGCATGGTCTTCAGCAAAGTGATGAAGCCTGCTGCGGCGACCGCACCCGCACCGATCTGTCGGATGTAAGCGCGATAGATCGCGTTCGCAGAGTCAGCGAACTCTTTGGTCTCCGCATTCCAACCGAATTTTTCGGGAACAAGACCGAGTTTCAGCAACTGAGCATGAATCGTTTCCTGCGGCACCAACGTCGCCAGCAGTGGTGTCAGGGCAAAGGCCGCGCAAATACCGCCGGCGACTAGGATGCCTGCGATGCGGGGACCGATGATGTAGCCGACACCAAGGTATTCCGGTGTAATCTCAGCTGCCGTCGATGCTGCCGGTAAGTATTTGTTTGAAAGAGCCGTTACATAGCGTGGTGTTTCCACGATAACGTGCAGAACTTTCTGCAGCATGGCGTAGACCACCGCTGCCCCCAGTCCGATGAAAGCGGTGGCTGCGAGGCTTCCACCCTTTTCGCCCGCGATGAGAACTTGCGCGCATGCGGTCCCTTCCGGATAGGGAAGCACGTTATGATCCTTGACGATGAGCGGTCGCCTGAGCGGGATCATCATCAACGTGCCGAGTAGCCCTCCGAAGATGGCAATCATCATGATGGTGAGAACATTGAAGTAATCCGCGCCGAT
>JAXMBQ010000073.1:0-2021 GCA_046349815.1 Pirellulales bacterium
ACCGAGTCGCAACGAGGTATCGCGTGCGGCGCGCGAACTGAGCATCCTTCCGTCGGGCGTCACTGAGTTCGACAAGCACGGTCGGCGACTTTACTACATCACCGATGCCAAACTCGGAACCATTTCTTTGCTGCAAGGCATAACGCGCATCACGCCGCTCTATTGCCAGGTTCAAACGCTGCGCATGTCAGGGGCATCCCCCGAGATAGCTTGGGACATGCGCATTGCGACTTCGACGCTGCCTCCGGTACGCCTCAAAGAAATCCTGCATCATGAATTGGACATGAACAAGGCAAGCGAATGGATGAAGATAGTTCGCTTCTACATCCAAGCCGGCCGTTACAAGGAAGCTCGCGACGAATTGACGGAAGCCATCTCTCGCTTTCCTGAACTCGCCGAATATCAGAATTTGATCGAGCAACAGAACCTGGAAATCGCCAATCAGTTGTTCCGCGAAATTGAATTGCGACGACGCAGCGGACAACATCAGTTCGCAAGTACTTGGCTGCAGAAGATCGACATGAAAACGCTGCCGGTGGAAACGCAGCTCAAAGTCTCTGATCAGATCGAGAAAATGAAGCAGGACATCACTCGCATCAGTGATGTGACCAAGGCACTGAAAGAGGACGTGGCCAAGCTGCCTGCGGCTGACTCGCAAGTCATCGGTCCGGTCGTGGAAGAGATCACTAAAGAGATCAACCTCGATTCCGCGCCGCGACTGAACGACTACATTCGGCTGCGAGCCGATGCGTCGATGTCGAACGAACAACATGTGTCGCTGGCGCTGGGAGGTTGGTTGGCCGGTGCAGGCTCGGGTATTGATAACTTCGCGGTCACTCGATCGATGGTTCGAGTCCGCGCGCTGGTCACCGAATACCTGAGCACGGCGAACTCCACTCGGCGCGGAGAGATCTTGGCTTTGCTGAAAAAGGAAGAAGCCGGCGCGCCGGAGATGATCGGCAAGGTCGTGGCCAACATGAAGCCACCCCTGCCGCTGCCGACACCGGCCGCGGACGATCCGGCAGGTCTCTACCGCTTGACCATTCCGGCCGACGACATGAATGCTCAGCCGACGAACTACGTGGTTCAACTTCCCCCTGAATACGATCCGCGTCGCAAGTATCCGTGCGTGCTCGCCCTGTCCGCACTGGGAACGCCTCCCGAATTTGAAATCGGTTGGTGGTCAGGTGGTTACGACGCGGAGCTGAAGACTCGACATGGAACCGCATCGCGATACGGTTACATCGTCATCTCTCCTGCATGGTGGACGGAGAGCCAAACTCGCTACGACTACAGCGAAGCTGAACACTCCCGCATCCTGCGATGTTTTCGCGATGCTATGCGCAGAACTTCCATCGACACCGATCGAGTCTTCATCGCCGGACACAACGACGGTGGAGCTGCAGCCTGGGACATCGCTCTTGCGCATCCCGATATGTGGGCCGGCATCATCGCCCTCTCACCGGTCGCCGAAAAGTTCATCGTGCAGTACAAGGCCAACGCGATGGTCATGCCCTCTTACATCGTCTGGGGTCAGTTCGCAGCCAAGCGATTTCTCGAGAACCTCGGCACGACGGTCGACCCGTATCTGAAGAGTCCCAAGTTCGATTCGATCGCTGTCGAATATCGAGGCCGACCGCAGGACCACTTTCTGGAAGAGCTGCCCCGGATCATGGATTGGATGGAGCTATCCAACCATCGCCGCAATTTGACTCCGAAGGAAATCGATCTCGTCACTTCGCGCTCGGGAGACCGCTTCTTTTACTGGCTGGAGCTGCTCGACTTCGACCCGCAACTCAATGTCAATCCTTATCTCTTTCAAGACGGCAAGCGAGGCACGATTAACGCCTCGATTCTGCCTGCGGCCAACGGAGTGCGAGTCACCAAAGCTCCGAGCAAGAGCTTCGTCCTCTGGATACGACCGGGCATGGTCGACATCGCACGTAAAGTGGAAGTATCCGGACGCAGCGGCAGTCCCAAGAAGTTCGATGTCGAATTCGACACCGAAGTCCTGCTGGAAG